>NZ_JBIAJQ010000003.1:0-861335 GCF_042872045.1 Streptomyces sp. NPDC005496 | reverse complement strand
TCCTCCGCCTTGCAGCTGCACGCACCAGACCCCGCTCGGGTCGGCCGGGACGAACCGTCCGTCACGGCCGACCTGATCCAAACGACAGGCCCTAGGCCGGACACGGCCTGGGGACGACGGCTCGGGACGACCGCTCAGCCGATCGTCGCCGGCTCCCGCTCGCGCTGCCTGGCCCAGAACCACTTCTGGGCCAGCAGCGTGAGGGTCCCGGCCACGACGATGCCGAGCAGGTTCAGCAGCAGCTGCTCCGTCGAGCCCCAGGTCTGGCCGGTGTCGCCGTAGCTCAGCGCCACGGCCGCGTTCGCCGCCGCCGGGACCGTCGTCACGGAGATGGCGACGCCGACCAGGGCGCCCGACTTCGCGGACGTCAGCGAGAGCGTGCCGGCCGCACCGGCGAGGACCGCCACGACGAAGGAGAACCAGTCGGGGGCGTACACGAAGCCCGTGTTGGGCCGCTTGCCCTCCAACTGGGCCTCGGTGAACAGGCCGACGGCGTCCATGAAGTGGCTGAAGCCCACCGTCACCGCCATCGCCACCGCGAACCCGACCAGCAGCGCGACCAGGGAACGCAGCGCCAGCCGCGGGCTGCGCTGCACGACCGAGGTGCAGATGCCGGCCAGCGGCCCGAACTCCGGGCCCACCGCCATGGCGCCCACGATGAGGATCGCGTTGTCCAGCACGACACCGCAGGCCGCGATCATCGTCGCCAGCGTGATGAACGCGACATAGGTGACCGACAGCGTCGACTCCTCGTGCGTCGCGTCGGTCAGGTGCTCCCACAGCACCGCGTCGGCGCCCTCGCCCGGAGCCTCGTCCTCGGCCTTGTCGGCGCGCTTGGACAGCGACAGGTCGATGTTCTCCACCGCGATGGAACCGGTCCGGTCGAGGCCGAGCCCCTGGAGCGCGCTGAGCAGTCCGTCACCGGCCTCGCGCGCCACGTCGCACAGCACCACGTCCCCGGCGGGGTTGCGCGCGGCACCCGGCAGGACGACGACGTGCGTGGTGCCGACCGTCCGCTCGATGAGCCGGACCACCTCGTCGGTCGTGTCGGAGGGCGTGATCAGGCGCAGATGCAGCATGGCGGCAGCGTAACGGTCAGAGTTTTCGCAGACTCAGGCGCTGCACCTTGTGGTCCGGGCCCTTGCGGACGACGAGGGTGGCGCGGCCCCGCGTGGGCGCCACGTTCTCCAGCAGGTTGGGCTTGTTGATGGTCCGCCAGGTCGTGCGGGCGTAGTCGAGCGCCTCCTCCTCCGAGACCTGGGTGTACTTGCGGAAGTACGAGGAGGGGTTCTGGAAGGCGGTAGCGCGCAGCTTGCGGAAGCGGTTGAGGTACCAGCGCTCGATGTCCTCGGCCCGCGCGTCCACGTACACGCTGAAGTCGAAGTAGTCGGCGAGGCCGACGCGGGTGCGGCCGTCCTTGCCGGGCAGGGCGGGCTGGAGCACGTTCAGGCCCTCGACGATGAGGATGTCGGGACGGCGGACGGTCAGCTTCTGGTCCGGCACGATGTCGTAGATGAGGTGCGAGTAGACGGGCGCGGTGACCTCGGCCTTGCCGGCCTTGATGTCGGCGACGAAGCGGGTCAGGGCGCGCCGGTCGTAGGACTCCGGGAAGCCCTTGCGGGACATCAGGCCGCGCGCCTCCAGGTCCTTCGTCGGGAGCAGGAACCCGTCCGTGGTCACCAGCTCGACGCGCGGGTGCTCCGGCCAGCGGGACAGCAGGGCCTGCAGGAGACGGGCCACCGTGGACTTGCCGACCGCGACGGAACCCGCGACGCCTATGACGAAGGGCGTGCCGGACTGGGAGCCCTGCTCGCCGAGGAACGTGTTGAGGGCGCCGCGCAGCCCGTCGGTGGCCCCGACGTACAGGTTGAGGAGCCGGGACAGCGGGAGGTAGATGTCCCGCACCTCGTCGAGGTCGATGACGTCGCCCAGACCGCGCAGCTTCTCGACCTCCTCGGCGTTCAGCGGGAGCGGCGTCTTCTCACGCAGCACGCTCCACTCGGCACGGGTGAGGTCGACGTAGGGAGTCGCCTCCGGCCTGGGCCGGTGGGCGCTCCGCGGCGGCGCGGGGACCGGAGAGATCACAGTCCATTGTTACGGGGATTTGAACGGGGCGTGAGGTGGGATCCGTCACGCACTCCCGGGTGACAGCCCGTCCCAGGTCTGGACCGGAGCCTTCCGCGGGGATAGGTTCCCGCCATCCGGGAGGCAGAGCCGCCCTCCGGAAGCGCGGGGGTTGGGAGTGGCGATCGCCATGCACATCCGTGATTTCGTACGCCGCAGGACGCCCGCCACCGAGGCCGCGCCCGCCGATCTCGCCGGCCGCGTGTGGAGCGAACTGGCCGTCGACCTGCCCGACGAGGACCTGGGCGAGGACCTCGACGACTGTCTGGCCCTCTACGAGCTGGGCAGCAAGCCGCGCTGCGAGGAGGTCGAGTACCTGGGGATGGTCCAGGACGCGATCGAGCGGATCGAGCGCGGGGACTGAGCCGCCCGGGGCCGCAATCTCCGATATCGGGCACGCGCTGCCGGGCCGGGACGAGGACGGGCCCTTAGGCTGCCAGCCATGTGCGGAATCGTGGGATACGTGGGGTCGCAGTCGGCACTCGATGTGGTGGTGGCCGGCCTGAAGCGGCTGGAGTACCGGGGATACGACTCGGCGGGCGTCGCCGTGCTCGCGGACGGCGGCCTCGCCGCCGCCAAGCGGGCCGGGAAGCTGGTCAACCTGGAGAAGGAGCTGGTCGACCGGCCGCTGCCGAGCGGCTCGACCGGCATCGGGCACACCCGCTGGGCCACGCACGGCGGCCCCACGGACGCGAACGCCCACCCTCACCTGGACAACGCCGGCCGCGTCGCGGTCGTGCACAACGGCATCATCGAGAACTTCGCCGCGCTGCGCGCCGAGCTGGCCGAGCGCGGACACGACCTGACCTCGGAGACGGACACCGAGGTGGTGGCGCACCTGCTCGCCGAGGAGTTCTCCTCGTGCGCCGACCTCGCGGAGGCGATGCGGCTGGTGTGCCGCCGTCTGGAGGGCGCCTTCACCCTGGTCGCGGTGCACGCCGACGAGCCGGACGTGGTCGTCGGGGCGCGCCGGAACTCGCCCCTCGTGGTGGGCGTGGGGGAGGGCGAGGCGTTCCTCGCCTCCGACGTCGCCGCGTTCATCGCTCACACCCGGTCGGCGATCGAGCTGGGCCAGGACCAGGTGGTGGAGCTGCGCCGGGACGGGGTGACGGTCACCGGCTTCGACGGCAGGACCGCCGACGTGCGCTCCTACCACGTCGACTGGGACGCCTCGGCGGCCGAGAAGGGCGGCTACGACTACTTCATGCTCAAGGAGATCGCCGAGCAGCCCAAGGCGGTCGCCGACACCCTGCTGGGGCGCATCGACGGCTCCGGTTCGTTGTCGCTGGACGAGGTGCGGATCCCCGCTTCGGTGCTGCGCGAGATCGACAAGGTCGTCATCGTGGCCTGCGGTACGGCCTTCCACGCGGGCATGATCGCCAAGTACGCCATCGAGCACTGGACGCGGGTCCCCTGCGAGGTGGAGCTGGCCAGCGAGTTCCGCTACCGCGACCCGATCCTCGACCCCCGTTCCCTCGTGATCGCCATCTCGCAGTCCGGCGAGACCATGGACACCCTGATGGCACTGCGGCACGCCCGTGAGCAGGGCTCCCGTGTGCTGGCGATCTGCAACACCAACGGGTCGACGATCCCGCGGGAGTCGGACGCGGTGCTCTACACGCACGCCGGCCCCGAGGTCGCCGTCGCCTCCACGAAGGCGTTCCTCACCCAGCTGGTGGCCTGCTACCTGGTGGCGCTGTACCTCGGCCAGGTGCGCGGCACCAAGTGGGGCGACGAGATCCGCGCGGTGGTCCGGGACCTGGCGGAGATCTCCCGTTCGGTGGAACGGGTGCTGGAGACCATGGAGCCGGTGCGGGAACTGGCCCGCTCGCTCGCCGACAAGGACACGGTGCTGTTCCTCGGCCGGCACGTCGGGTATCCCGTGGCACTCGAAGGCGCCCTCAAGCTGAAGGAACTGGCGTACATGCACGCCGAGGGCTTCGCGGCGGGCGAGCTGAAGCACGGGCCGATCGCGCTGATCGAGGAGGACCTGCCGGTCGTCGTGGTCGTCCCCTCGTCGCGCGGCCGCTCGGTCCTGCACGACAAGATCGTCTCCAACATCCAGGAGATCCGGGCGCGGGGAGCGCGCACGATCGTGATCGCCGAGGAGGGCGACGAGGCCGTGGTGCCGTACGCGGACCATCTGATCCGCGTCCCGGTCACGCCGACCCTGCTCCAGCCGCTGGTGACGACCGTCCCGCTCCAGGTGTTCGCCTGCGAGCTGGCCACCGCCCGCGGCAACGAGGTCGACCAGCCCCGCAACCTCGCCAAGTCCGTGACGGTGGAGTGAGGCGGGGCCCCCGGGCGGTGCCGGTGCCCCGCGCCTTAGGGTGCGGGGCATGAGCATCATCGGGGTCGGCATCGACGTGGCCGAGATCGACCGGTTCCGGGTGTCGCTGGAGCGAACGCCCGGACTGGCCGAACGGCTCTTCCTGGAACGGGAACTGCTCCTGCCGAGCGGTGAGCGCCGGGGCATCGCGTCCCTCGCGGCGCGCTTCGCGGCGAAGGAGGCGCTCGCCAAGGCGCTGGGCGCCCCGGCGGGCCTGCACTGGACGGACGCCGAGGTCTACGTCGAGGACAGCGGCCGGCCGCGGCTGCGGGTGACCGGGACGGTGGCGGCGCGGGCGGCCGAACTGGGCGTCAGTTCCTGGCACGTGTCGCTGAGTCACGACGCCGGGGTGGCGTCGGCGGTGGTGGTGGCGGAGGGCTGACCGGCCCGCCCGGCCGGGCGGGGCAGGGGCGCGGGGGCGACGGGGGTACGGGACACTCGACGTATGCGTACTGCGTACAGCGTGGAGACCGTGCGGACCGCTGAACGGGAGCTGATGGCGCGGCTCCCCGAAGGAGCGTTGATGCGGCGCGCGGCGGCCGGACTCGCCGCCGCCTGCGCCCAGTTGCTGGGACGGGTGTACGGCAGCCGGATCGTGCTGCTGGTCGGGAGCGGGGACAACGGCGGGGACGCCCTGTACGCGGGGGCCCGGCTGGCCCGGCGTGGCGCCGGTGTCACCGCGGTGCTGACGGCACCCGGACGCACCCATGCGGAAGGGCTGGCCGCGCTGCGGCGCGCGGGCGGCGGCACGGTCGCCCCCGGTGCCGCCGAACCGCTGATCCGGCGGGCCGACCTGGTGGTCGACGGCATCGTCGGGATCGGCGGCCGGGGCGGTCTGCGGGACGAGGCCGCCGTGCTGGCCGAACACGCGGCGAGATCCCGGGCGGCCGTCGTCGCCGTGGACCTGCCGAGCGGGGTCGAGGCCGACACCGGCGAGCTGTCCGGGGCGGCCGTGCGCGCCGACCTGACGGTGACCTTCGGGACCCACAAGCCCGCTCTGCTGGTCGATCCGGCGCGCGAGTACGCCGGTTCCGTACGCCTCGTCGACATCGGGCTCGACCTGCCGGTGGCGCCCGAACTGGAGGCGTTGCAGCACGCGGACGTGGCGGCCCTGCTGCCCTCGCCCTCCGCGGAGAGCGACAAGTACCGGCGCGGGGTGGTCGGCGTCGCCGCCGGGTCCGCGCGCTATCCGGGCGCCGCCGTGCTCGCCGTGGCCGGTGCGCTGCGGGGCGGCGCGGGGGCGGTGCGGTACGTCGGGGCGGCCGGGGACGCCGTGATCGCCCGGTTCCCCGAGACGCTGGTGTCCGACCGGGGGCCCCGGCAGGCCGGGCGGGTCCAGGCGTGGGTGGTGGGACCCGGCGCCGGGGACGACGCGTCCGCGGTGGCCGAGGTGCTCGCGGCGGACGTGCCCGTGCTGGTCGACGCGGACGGGCTGCGGCTCGCCGACCGCGAGGCCGTACGCGGGCGTACTGCGCCCACCCTGCTGACCCCGCACGCCGGGGAGGCCGCCGCGCTGCTCGGCGTCGCCCGCGAGGAGGTCGAGCGGTCCCGGCTGACCTCGGTGCGGGAACTCGCGGGGCTCTACGGGGCGACGGTGCTGCTCAAGGGGTCGACGACGCTGGTCGCCGACGCGGCGGGCGGGGCGGTGCGGGTGAACGCGACGGGGACGTCGTGGCTGGCCACCGCCGGGAGCGGGGACGTGCTGTCGGGGCTGGCCGGGTCGTTGCTCGCGTCGGGGCTCTCCGCGGTGGACGCGGGGAGTGTCGCCGCGTATCTGCACGGGCTGGCGGGGAGGTTCGCCTCCGGTGGGGCTCCCGCGGGGGCGCACGATGTCGCCGACGCGATTCCGGACGCGTGGCGGGACGTACGGGGCTAGCCGCCCGCCTTGTCGGGGTTTGCGTTCCACCGGGGTGGGTGAGGGTGCCCCGGGGTGGGCGAAAGTGCCCCGGGGTGGGCGTGTTCCCCCGGTGAACAGGGGCCGGGGCAGGGGTGTTTCGCCTCCTCCGCCCCTTCCCGTCCCGTTCCCGGGGGCTGCGGCCCCCGGACCCCCCTTCGCGCTGCGCGCTCGTCCTCAAACGCCGGACGGGCTGACATCAGCCCTCCGGGCTCTTGGCATAAACGCCGGAAGGGCTGAGATGCCCGCCCGTACCCCGACGGGGCTGCGGGAGGGGTGGGGGTCGGCTCTGAGACACTGGGGGCGCCATGACTGAGACAGCACATCTGCGCGCCCGCGCCGAGATCGACCTGGCCGCACTGAGGGCCAACGTGCGGACCCTGCGCGCCCACGCGCCCGGCGCGGCCCTGATGGCCGTCGTGAAATCGGACGCGTACGGCCACGGGGCGGTGCGGTGTGCCCGGGCCGCGACCGAGGCGGGGGCCACCTGGCTCGGCACCGCCACGCCCGAGGAGGCGCTGGCGCTGCGCGCGGCCGGTCTCGACGGGCGCATCATGTGCTGGCTGTGGACTCCCGGCGGGCCCTGGCGGCAGGCGGTGGAGGCCGGGCTGGACGTGTCGGTGAGCGCGATGTGGGCGTTGCGGGAGGTCGTCGAGGCCGCCCGGGACGCGGGTGCCGCCGCGCGGGTGCAGCTGAAGGCCGACACGGGCCTCGGCCGGAACGGCTGCCAGCCCGCCGACTGGCCCGAGCTGGTCGCCGAGGCGCTGCGGGCCGAGCGGGAGGGCCTCGTCCGGATCACCGGGCTCTGGTCCCACTTCGCCTGCGCCGACGAACCGGGCCACCCCTCGATCGAGGCCCAGCTCACGCGTTTCCGCGAGATGGTGGCGTACGCGGAGGAGCGGGGAGCGACCCCCGAGGTGCGGCACATCGCCAACTCGCCGGCGACGCTGACGCTGCCCGAGAGCCACTTCGACCTCGTACGCACCGGGATCGCGGTGTACGGGATCTCGCCGAGCCCGGAGATCGGTACGCCCGCCGACTTCGGGCTGCGTCCGGTGATGACGCTCAGCGCGTCGCTCGCGCTGGTGAAGCACGTACCGGGCGGCCACGGCGTCAGCTACGGCCACCACTACGTCACCCCGGGCGAGACGACCCTCGGTCTCGTGCCGGTCGGCTACGCGGACGGCATCCCGCGCCACGCCTCGGGCACCGGTCCCGTGCTGGTCGGCGGGAAGTGGCGGACGGTCGCGGGCCGGGTCGCGATGGACCAGTTCGTCGTCGACCTCGGCGGGGACGAGCCGCCGGCCGGTGCCGAGGCGGTGCTGTTCGGCCCGGGCGACCGCGGTGAACCGACCGCCGAGGACTGGGCGCAGGCGGCAGGCACCATCGCGTACGAGATCGTCACGCGCATCGGAACCCGCGTCCCGCGCGTCCATACGGGAGAAGGACCGAGCAGCTGACGCCGCCGGCCGGGGAACCGGACGGCGGCGACAAATGAACAAGGTGAAGTCCCGGCAGCGCGGGTAACCGGCATACGGTGACGGTCACCTGCGCAGGACAACAGGACATGGCCCGCCCGACGGCGCCCGCGCCCCGGGTGCCGGCGCCGACGGCGGCACCCGACCATCCGGACCCGGCCCCGGACGACAGCCGGCATGCCGGCGAAGAGGAGCGGTACGTGAGCGAGAGCAGTGCGGAGGCAGTCGCGGACGCCGCCGTGGCGGCCGCCGCCTCCGCCGCCGGTACCGCGGGGAACTGGCGCAGGGCCGGTTTCGCCGGGGCCGCGATAGGCGTGGTCGCCGCGGGCGCCGCCGCCGGTGTCGCGATCGAGCGGCTCACCGTCGGCCGCGGCATGCGCAGGAAGGCCCGGCTCGCGCTCGACTCCACGGGTCCCTACGGCTCGCTGCGCGGCACCCCGGGCAAGGCGTACGCCGACGACGGCACCGAGCTGTACTACGAGGTGGACGAGGTCGAGAGCGACGCCTCGCTCAGCCCGCGGCGCCGCCGTCTCTTCGGCCGCAAGGCCCCCGCGCCCGTCACCGTCGTCTTCAGCCACGGCTACTGCCTCAACCAGGACTCCTGGCACTTCCAGCGGGCCGCGCTGCGCGGTGTGGTGCGCACCGTGCACTGGGACCAGCGCAGCCACGGCCGGTCCGGGCGCGGCGCCGCCCAGGTGCGGGACGGGCAGCCGGTCACGATCGACCAGCTCGGCCACGACCTGAAGGCCGTCATCGACGCGGCCGCCCCCGAGGGCCCGATCGTGCTGGTCGGGCACTCCATGGGCGGCATGACCGTAATGGCGCTCGCCGACCAGTACCCCGACCTGATCCGCGACCGCGTCGTCGCCGTGGCGCTGGTCGGTACGTCGTCGGGGCGGCTCGGCGAGGTCAACTTCGGGCTGCCGGTCGCGGGCGTCAACGCGGTGCGGCGTGTCCTGCCCGGGGTGCTGAAGGCGCTGGGGCAGCGGGCGGAGTTGGTGGAGAAGGGGCGGCGGGCCACGGCCGACCTGTTCGCGGGCGTCATCAAGCGGTACTCGTTCGCGTCCCGTGAGGTGGACCCGGCGATCGAGCGGTTCGCCGAGCGGATGATCGAGGGCACGCCGATCGACGTGGTCGCCGAGTTCTACCCGGCGTTCACCGAGCACGACAAGACCGAGGCCCTCGTGCACTTCGCGGGGCTGCCCGTGCTGGTGCTGGCCGGGGTGGGCGACCTGGTGACCCCGAGCGAGCACAGCGAGGCCATCGCGGACCTGCTGCCGGAGGCCGAACTGGTCCTCGTGCCGGACGCCGGGCACCTCGTGATGCTGGAGCATCCGGAGGTCGTCATAGACCGCCTCGCGGACCTCCTCGTGCGCGCGGGAGCGGTACCCGCAGGGGCTACCGTGGGTGGCTATGGAAGCACCAGCAGCACCGCACAGCCCGGCTGAGCCCGCCGCGGGGGGCGTCAGCGTCCGGATCACCGTCACCTCCCCCGAACAGATGCAGGAGCTGGGCCGCCGCATGGCCGGGCTGCTGCGCGCCGGTGACCTCGTCATGCTGAACGGCGAGCTCGGCGCGGGCAAGACCACGCTGACCCGCGGGCTCGGCGAGGGCCTCGGCGTCCGGGGCGCGGTCACCTCCCCGACCTTCGTCATCGCCCGCGTCCACCCGTCCCTCGGCGACGGGCCGCCGCTGGTGCACGTGGACGCGTACCGGCTCGGCGGCGGGCTGGACGAGATGGAGGACCTCGATCTCGACGTGTCGCTGTCCGACTCGCTGATCGTCGTGGAGTGGGGCGAGGGCAAGGTCGAGGAGCTGACCGACGACCGGCTGCACGTGGTGATCCACCGTGCCGTCGGCGACACCACGGACGAGGTCCGGCACGTCACGCTGACCGGGCTCGGCGGGCGCTGGGCGACGGCGGATCTGGGCGTGCTCGCGCTCTGACGGAGCCTTGCCGGGGCCGTCGCGGGCGATGAGGACGGGAACGTTCCGACAGGACGTCGGCAACATGTTGCACAGGGCGTCCCGGCCGTGGTCACATGGACACCAGATCGTGGTTAGGTCTACCTAACCACGCCCGCCCCCGCGGCCCCAGGAGGCGTCCATGCCGACTTCAGAACGAGACGAGGCACTGCCGCGCGTGCCGGCCGCCGTGTCCGTGCGGGACCTGCTGGCCTCGCGCGCGGCGGCCGACGCGGTGTCCACCCCGCCTCCCGCGCCCGCGCCGCCCCGCGCCGAGCCCGCCGAGGTACGGCGCCCGGAAGCCGCCTGACCTCCGGGCCCGGCCCGCCGGGAAGGGCCGCCGCACACGCGGCTACTTGATGACGACGACCTTCTGGCCGATGGTCGCGAAGTCCCACATGGCGTCGGCGTCCTCGCGGGACTCGCGGATGCCGCCGGTCTTCGCGGCCGACGACGGCCTGGCCGTGGACCCGCTGACGGCCGCGCTGAACCCGATGGCGACGCCCTGGTTGGAGGCGAAGCGGACCACGTGCTCGATCGGCGTGCCGTCGGAGCCCGTCACGGCGTTCGACCGGGACGTGACCGTGTAGGTGGCGGGGAGCGGGTCGACCGCGCTGGGCGTGACCTTGAAGGTGCGCCTGACCTTGTCGCCCGCGCCGACGAGCCAGACCCGGTCGTCGTCGATCGAGTAGACGACCCGCTCGCCGGTGCCGGACCGGGCGGGCAGCGCCGCCGGGTTCTTCTTGTCCCTGGGCGCCTTCGACGTGGTGGCCGAGGGCGACTTGGCCGCGTGCGGTTTCCCCAGCGTGTCCGGCACGTTGGCCGACGCCTGGTAGGCGAGGAATCCGACTGCGGCGACGGCCGCCGCGGTGAGCCCGGCCACGAATCCCGAGCTGCTCCTAGCCACCTTGTGTGCCCACCTCTCGTACCACGTACCTGCCCTGTACGTCCTTTGAAGTGACGGTAGCAGCAGGGGCGCGGCTGACCGGGGCGGCCGTGCCCCGGTCCCCGGCGCCGTAGGCTGTTTGCGTGCTCTTGCTCGCTCTGGATACCGCCACCCCCGCCGTCACCGTCGCCCTGCACGACGGGACGTCCGTCGTCGCCTCGTCGAGCCAGGTGGACGCACGACGGCACGGGGAACTGCTGCTGCCCGCCGTCGACCGGGTCCTCGCCGAGGCGGGTACCGGGCTCGACTCCGTCACCGGCGTCGTCGTCGGTGTGGGCCCCGGCCCCTACACGGGACTGCGGGTGGGCCTGATGACCGCCGACACCTTCGGACTCGCCCTCGGCGTCCCGGTGCACGGCCTGTGCACCCTCGACGGGCTCGCCTACGCCTCCGGCCTCGACGAGCCCTTCGTCGTGGCCACGGACGCGCGCCGCAAAGAGGTCTACTGGGCGCGGTACGCCGACGCCCGGACGCGCGTGAGCGAACCCGCCGTGGACCGGCCCGCCGAGATCGCGGAGGCGGTCGCGGGGCTGCCCGCCGTGGGCGCCGGGGCGCTGCTCTACCCCGACGCCTTCCCGGTGGCCCGCGAACCCGAGCACGTCGCCGCGGCGGCGCTGGCCGCGCTCGCCGCGGAGCGGCTCGCCGCGGGGGAGGAACTGCTCGCCCCCCGACCGCTGTACCTGCGCCGCCCGGACGCCCAGGTGCCCAAGAACTACAAGGTGGTCACCCCGAAGTGACCGCGGAGCTGCGCGAGATGCGCTGGTGGGACATCGATCCCGTACTGGAGCTGGAGAAGGACCTCTTCCCCGACGACGCCTGGTCGCGGGGGATGTTCTGGTCCGAGCTGGCCCACTCCCGCGGCCCCGAGGCCACCCGGCGCTACGTCGTCGCGGTCGAGGGGGAGCGGCTCGTCGGATACGCGGGACTGGCCGCCGCCGGGGACCTGGGTGACGTGCAGACCATCGCGGTCACCCGCGACCAGTGGGGAACCGGCCTCGGCGCACGGCTGCTCACCGAGCTGCTGCGGGCCGCGACCGCCTTCGAGTGCGCCGAGGTCATGCTCGAGTGCCGAGTCGACAACGTCCGGGCGCAGAAGCTCTACGAGCGCTTCGGCTTCGAGGCCATCGGGTTCCGGCGCGGCTACTACCAGCCGGGGAACGTCGACGCCCTGGTGATGCGGCTGAACACGGCCTCCGACGGCGGCCCCGCCGCCGGCCCGACCTCCGTACAAGGAACACAAGGAACCGAGATCAATGGCTGACGCGCGCGACGAACCCCTCGTCCTCGGCATCGAGACCTCCTGCGACGAGACCGGCGTCGGCATCGTCCGCGGCACCACCCTGCTCGCGGACGCGGTCGCCTCCAGCGTCGACGAGCACGCCCGTTTCGGCGGGGTCGTGCCGGAGGTCGCCTCCCGCGCCCACCTCGAAGCGATGGTGCCCACCATCCAGCGGGCGCTGAAGGACGCGGGCGTGACGGCGAAGGACCTGGACGGGATCGCCGTGACCGCGGGGCCCGGCCTCGCGGGCGCCCTGCTCGTCGGGGTCTCGGCGGCGAAGGCGTACGCCTACGCGCTCGGCAAGCCGCTGTACGGCGTGAACCACCTGGCGTCCCACATCTGCGTGGACCAGCTGGAGCACGGCGCGCTGCCCGAGCCGACGATGGCGCTGCTGGTCTCGGGCGGCCACTCCTCGCTGCTGCTGTCCACGGACATCACCTCCGACGTGCGGCCGATGGGCGCGACCATCGACGACGCGGCGGGCGAGGCCTTCGACAAGATCGCCCGCGTGCTGAACCTGGGTTTCCCGGGCGGCCCGGTCATCGACCGGTACGCCAAGGAGGGCGACCCGGCCGCGATCGCGTTCCCGCGCGGTCTCACCGGCCCGCGCGACCCGGCGTACGACTTCTCCTTCTCCGGTCTCAAGACCGCCGTGGCCCGCTGGATCGAGGCGAAGCGGGCTGCGGGGGAGGAGGTTCCGGTGCGCGACGTGGCGGCGTCCTTCCAGGAGGCGGTCGTGGACGTGCTGACGCGCAAGGCCGTCCGTGCCTGCAAGGACCAGGGCGTCGACCACCTGATGATCGGCGGCGGGGTGGCCGCCAACTCGCGGCTGCGCGTGCTGGCGCAGGAGCGCTGCGAGGCGGCCGGGATCCGGCTGCGGGTCCCGCGGCCCAAGCTGTGCACGGACAACGGCGCCATGGTGGCCGCGCTCGGCGCGGAGATGGTCGCCCGCAACCGGGCGCCCTCCGACTGGGACCTGTCGGCGGACTCCTCGCTGCCGGTGACGGACCCGCACGTGCCGGGCAGCTCCCACACGCACGACCACATGCACGAGACGGACGGGGAGAACCTGTACTCGTGACCGTGGCGCTGATGTGGGAGGCCCGTGCCGTCGCCGGACGCGGCGAGGACCTGCTCGCCTGGGTGCGGGCGCGGCGGCCGGCCGAGCGGCCCCTGCGCCAGGAGGTCCTGCGGGCGCCGCAGGACCGGGTGCTGGTGATCACGTGGTGGGACGCGGCGTACGACGCCGTGCTCCCGGAACTGCCCGAGCCGCCCGGTGACCTGGTCGCCCGGGCGGTGCACCGCTGGCGGTTCGAGTCGGTCCCCGAAGCCTCCTCCTAGACGCTCGGCAGTTCCGTCGCGGGCCCCTCGGCCGGACCCGTGCGCGAATGTTTCGGTCGTGTCGCCGAATGTTACGGGAACGTGAGCCGGTCAGGGGGGTCCGTCCGACGGGGCCGCGGGGATACGATCGCGGCCATGAAACCCGTGAAGAGCCCTGAGTCGCAGTCCGCGACGCTCGCTGAGATCGCCCGCGAGGCCGGCGTGTCGGCTCCGACTGTTTCGAAGGTGCTCAACGGGCGGGCCGACGTCGCCCCCGCGACCCGCACCCGCGTCGAGGAACTGCTGCGCGCGTACGGCTACCGGCGCCGCCGGGCCGAGGCGGGCCGCTCGCCCCTCATCGACCTGGTCTTCCACGAGCTGGAGAGCGCCTGGGCCATGGAGGTCATCCGGGGCGTCGAGAACGTCGCGCGGGACGCGGGCCTCAGCGTCGTCCTCTCCGAGAGCGCGGGCCGGCTCACCCCCGGCCGGTCCTGGGCCGACCAGGTCGCCGCCCGCCGGCCGCACGGCGTGATCCTCGTCCTGTCCGGCCTGGACGAGTCGCAGCGGGCGCTGCTCACCAGCCGCTCCATCCCCTTCGTCGTGATGGACCCGGCGGGCGACCCAGGCGCCGACGTGCCCTCCATCGGCGCCACCAACTGGCAGGGCGGCCTGGCCGCGACCCGGCATCTGGTCGAGCTCGGGCACACCCGGATCGGCGCGATCAGCGGGCCCTCGCGGATGATGTGCAGCCGCGCCCGGGTCGACGGCTACCGCGCCGCGCTGGAGACGGCGGGGCTGCCCGTCGACCCGGCGCTGATCCGGGCCGGCGACTTCCACCACGAGACCGGCTACCGCGCCGGCCTCGAACTGCTGCGCTCGCCCGACAGCCCGACGGCCGTCTTCGCGGGCAACGACCTCCAGGCCCTCGGCCTGTACGAGGCCGCGCGCGAGCTGGGACTGCGCATCCCGGAGGACCTGAGCGTCGTAGGGTTCGACGACCTGCCGGTCGCCCGCTGGGTCGGCCCGCCCCTGACGACGGTCCGGCAGCCGCTCACCGAGATGGCGGAGGCGGCGGCCAGACTGGTGCTGGAGCTGGGCCGCGAGGAGGAGTCGTCGGCTGCGACCCGGGTGGAACTGGCCACGAGTCTGGTGGTGCGCAGCAGTACGGCCCCGCCCCCGACCGGCGAGCGGCCCGCGGAGTCCGCGGGCTGAAGGCTGCCCGTCCGCGCGGGCGAGCGGACGGCGGCCGACAGGGCCGAACAGCGGGAACTCCCGACGCTCGTCCCGCGAGCCCGAAGAACTTCCGCGAGCATGTAGAGAAACGCGGGCCGGTTCCGACGTCCCCTCTGAGAGCCGCCCGCCACGGGCGGCCCGAGCCGAAGGAGCGGACTCATGAAGTACCTGGTGATGGTGCAGGGCACGCAGGCGGACTACGACGCCCAGGCGGGCAAGCCCACTGCTGGTCTCCCGGCCTGGAGCGACCAGGACATGCAGGCGATGTTCCAGCACATGGGAGCGATCAACGACGACCTCGCCGAGAGCGGCGAGTTCATCGACGCCCAGGGACTGGCCGAGCCCGCCAGGACCCGCCTGGTCGGCGCCGGCGCGGACGGCAAGCCCGTGATCACCGACGGGCCGTACGGCGAGACCAAGGAAGTGATCGCCGGTTACTGGCTCCTGGAGTGCGCGAGCCTGGAGCGGGTCACGGAGATCGCCGCGCGGGTCGTCCAGTGCCCCGTTCCCGAGGGCGCGAACACGTACCCCGTCGTCATCCGGCCGCTCGGCGGAGCGTGAGCAGGGGAGACACGTGAGACGTACGAGCGAGGTCGAGGACCTGCTGCGCCTGCACGCGCCGCAGGTCCTCGGCGCGCTCGTCCGCCGGTACGGGCACTTCGACGCCGCCGAGGACGCCGTACAGGAGGCGCTGCTGGCAGCGGCCGGGCAGTGGCCCGGGTCGGGGGTTCCGGACAATCCGCGGGGCTGGCTGATCAGGGTCGCCTCCCGGCGGCTCACGGACGCGCTGCGCAGTGATCGGGCACGGCGGCTGCGTGAGGAGAGGGCGGCGGCGCTCACACCGCGCGACGCCTTCACCGCGCCGCCGCCCGGGCCCGACCGTGCGCCCTCCGAGGACGACACGCTGACCCTGCTCTTCCTCTGCTGTCACCCGGAGCTGTCCCAGCCCGCGCAGATCGCGCTGACGCTGCGGGCCGTCGGCGGTCTGACGACGGCCGAGATCGCCCGCGCGCATCTGGTGCCGGAGGCGACGATGGCCCAGCGGATCAGCCGGGCCAAGCAGCGGGTGAAGGGCACACGCTTCGGCCGCCCCGATCACTGGGAGGAGCGGCTGCCCGCCGTCCTCCACACGCTCTACCTGATCTTCAACGAGGGCTACACGGCGACCTCCGGCCCTTCCCTCCAGCGGGCCGAACTCGCGGGCGAGGCCATCCGGCTGGCCCGAACGGTGCACCGCCTGCTGCCCGGTGACTGCGAGGTCGCCGGCCTGCTCGCCCTGATGCTCCTCACCGACGCCCGCCGCGCCGCGCGGACCGGGGCGGGCGGTGAACTGATCCCCCTCGACGAGCAGGACCGCGGGCTGTGGGACAAGGCGGCGATCGAGGAGGGCGTGGCCCTGGTGACCTGGGCTCTGTCCCGACGCAGCCCCGGCCCCTACCAGTTGAGGGCCGCGATCGCCGCCGTCCACGACGAGGCGGACTCGCCCGACAGCACCGACTGGCCCGAGATCCTCGGCCTGTACGACGTCCTCGTCCACCTCGTCCCCAGCCCTGTCGAACGGCTCAACCGTGCGGTGGCCGTCGGCATGGTCCACGGACCGGCGGCCGGCCTGGCCGAACTGGACGCCCTCGCCCCGGAGTTGACCACGGGCCACCGTCTGGACTCGGTCCGCGCCCACTTCCTGGAACGTGCCGGCGACCCCGAGGCCGCCCGGGCCGCCTACGAGTCGGCCGCCGCCAAGACCCTGAGCCTCCCCGAACAGCGCTACCTCCGGGCCCGCGCGGCCCGCCTCGGCGACATCACGTGACGTGCCGCTCGTGCCGGAGCGGGCTGAAGCCGGCCTGAGAAGTCTGAGAATTTCCGAAGGAAAGCCGAGAAGAGGTTCCTGCTCGTCATAATTCGGACTTACGTTCCCCCGTGTGACTGGAGAAGACGAGCCCGGGGACGGGCGGAGCGCCCCCGCGCGAGCGGCGGGCGGACGGCGGGGCCTGCTCAAGGCCGCCGGAATCGCCCTCGCCGGTGTCCTGGTGCTCTCCGCAGCCGGGGCCGGCTGGGCCTACCGGCACCTGAACGGCAACATCAAGAGCGTCGACATCGACGGCGCGCTCGGCGACGACCGCCCGGCGATGGAGCCGGCCCCCTCGGCGTCCGCGTCCACGTCCGCCCCGGCGGTCCCGCCGTCCACGGGCGCCCTGAACATCCTGGTGCTCGGCTCGGACTCGCGCAGCGGCGCGGAGAACGCCGCGCTGGGCGGCGGCGACAGCGGTGGCGCGCGCTCGGACACGGCGATGGTCGTCCATCTCGACGAGGGCCGGACGAGCGCGACGGTGGTGAGCATCCCGCGCGACACGCTGGTGACGCGTCCCGCCTGCCCGCTGGAGTCCGGCGGATCGGCACCGGCGGTGTCCGGCGCGATGTTCAACAGCGCGTACGCGGTCGGCGGTCCCGTCTGCGCCGTCAAGACCGTGGAGGCCCTCACGGACGTACGCATGGACCACTACGTCGAGATCGACTTCTCGGGCTTCGCGGACCTGGTGGACGCGCTCGGCGGGGTCACCGTCACCACGGACGAGGACATTGACGACGACCTGAGCCACCTGCACCTGGCCGCCGGTACCCACCACCTGGACGGCACGAGGGCGCTGGCGCTGGCCCGCACCCGCCACGGCGTGGGCGACGGCAGCGACCTCGGCCGCATAGGGCTCCAGCAGAAGCTGGTGAAGGCCCTGCTGGAGCAGACCGCCTCGGCCGGCCTGCTCACCGACCCGGCCAGGCTCTACCGGGCCGCCGACGCCGTCACCGGAAGCCTCACGACGGACACCGGCCTCGACTCCCTGGGCGAGCTGACGCGGCTCGGGCGCAGTCTCGGAGCCCTGTCGACCGAAGAGGTCAGGACGGTGACGATGCCGGTCGTGCCGGCCCCCTCGGACCCGAACCGGGTGGTGGCCGACGAGCCGGAGGCGGGGAGGCTGTGGGCGTCGCTCCGGTGACCCGCGGCGGCCCCAGCGGGCCGGCGGAGCCGCCTCGGAAAAAAACTTCGGGGAATCCCGGAGCGGGTGTCGATTCCGGTGTCTCCTGGTCGACGCACGGGTGAGAGCGGGGACAGGCCCCGCTCGGGACGGCCGGTAACACCCCGGCCGCCGTACCGAAGGAGCCACCATGCCGCGTTACCTCACGATGGTCCGTATCGACGAGAACAACGCGCCCGCCGAGGGCCCCAGCCCCGAACTCATGCAGCGGATGGGCGAGTTGCTGGAAGAGATGACCAAGGCCGGCGTCCTGCTCGACACCGCCGGGCTCGCCCCGACCGCGCAGGGCACCCGCGTCCGCTGGGAGAACGGGCAGATCTCCGTCACGGACGGCCCGTTCACCGAGACCAAGGAGGTCGTCGGCGGTTACGCGCTGATCCAGGCTAAGGACAAGGCCGAGGCGATCGAGTGGGCGAAGCGGTTCCTGAAGATCCACGAGGAGCACTGGACGGTCACGTCCGAGGTGCGGGAGATCATGGAGGGCTGAGCCGGCGCCCGGCCCGCGGCAGGGCGGATGTGTCATGGTGGGCTGTGACCGAGCAGCCCACCGACGCACCCGCCGCCGCCGAGGCCGTCGACACGATCTTCCGGATGGAGTCGGCCCGCATCATCGCCGGGGTCGCACGCGTCGTCCGGGACGTGGGGATCGCCGAGGAACTGGCGCAGGACGCGCTGGTCGCCGCGCTGGAGCAGTGGCCGCGCGAGGGGGTCCCCGACAACCCCGGCGCCTGGCTCATGACCACGGCCAGACGGCGCGCCGTCGATCTCGTACGCCGCAGGGAGCGCTACGCGCGCAAGCTGGCGGAGGTCGGCCGGGACCTGGAGACGGCGCCGCCCCACCTCGACGAACCCGCCGACCCCGACGACATCGACGACGACCTGCTCCGGCTCGTCTTCACCGCCTGTCACCCGGTCCTGTCCGCCGAGGCCCGCATCGCCCTCACCCTCCGGCTGGTCGGCGGCCTGACCACGCCCGAGATCGCCCGCGCCTTCCTCGCCCCCGAGGCGACGGTCGCCCAGCGCATCGTGCGCGCCAAGCGGACGCTGGCCACCAGGAACGTCGCCTTCGAGGTGCCCTACGGCCCCGAGCGCGAGGCCCGGCTCGGGTCGGTCCTGGAGGTCATCTACCTGATCTTCAACGAGGGCTACGCGGCCACCGCGGGGGACGACTGGCTGCGCCCGGCCCTGTGCGAGGACGCGCTGCGGCTGGCCCGCGTGCTGGCCGGGCTGATGCCCAAGGAGCCCGAAGTGCACGGCCTGGCGGCGCTGCTGGAACTCCAGGCGTCCAGGTCGGCCGCCCGCACCGGCCCGTCCGGCGAGCCCGTGCTGCTCCGGGACCAGAACCGCCGCCGCTGGAACCGGATGCTGATCCGGCGCGGATTCGCGGCGCTCGCCCGCGCCGACGCCGTCTCCGCCGGGGTGCCCGGGCCGTACGCCCTCCAGGCCGCCATCGCCGCCTGCCACGCTCAGGCGTACGCGTACGAGGACACGGACTGGCGCCGGATCGCCACCCTGTACGGGCTGCTCGCCGCCCGGTCGCCGTCCCCGGTGGTCGAGTTGAACCGCGCGGTCGCCGTCTCGATGGCCGAGGGTCCCGGGCCCGCCCTGGTCCTGGTGGACGCCCTGGCCGCCGAACCCGCCCTGCGCGACTACCACTTGCTGCCCAGCGTGCGCGGGGACCTGCTGGCCCGCCTCGGCCGCACGTCCGAGGCGCGCGCCGAGTTCGAACGCGCCGCGTCCCTGGCCCGCAACGAACGCGAACGCGACCTGCTGCGGGCCCGCGCGGCGGAGTGCGGCTGAGAACTCGCCCCCGCCACCCGGGAGAAGCGCGCCCGGAACCGTACGCGGGAGAGCCCGGCCGGTTCCGCACCCGGGCTGCCGGGAGGGCTGCCCGCGCCCTGCCCGCGGCCGGGGGGGGGGGCGTCGACGGCCCGGAACCCGTACGCGGTGGAGTTCCGGCACCTGGGCCGTCCGGAGGGCTGCCCGCGCCGTGCCCGCGGCCCGGGGGAGCGCCGACGGTCCGGAACCGTACGCGGGGGAGCCCGGCCGGTTCAGCACCCGGGCCGGACGGAGGGCCGCCCGCGCCGTGCCCGCGGCCCGGGGGAGCGCCGACGGTCCGGAACCGTACGCGGGGGAGCCCGGCCGGTTCAGCACCCGGGCCGGACGGAGGGCCGCCCGCGCCGTGCGCGCAGCCCGGGGGAGCGCCGACGGTCCGGAACCGTACGCGGGGGAGCCCGGCCGGTTCAGCACCCGCGCCGGCCGGAGGGCCGCCCGAGCCGTGCCCGCGGCCGGGGGAGCGACACCGGCCCGACCGGCCCGGAACCCGTACCTCGGGAAGCCCTCGGCGCCGCCGAACCCGGGCCCCGGCGCCGTGAGCCCCGGCTCGCGTCGGCCTACGCCGGGTGGCCGACCAGCATCGTCGGCGCTCCCGCCACCCGGGTGAGGAACACCGTCGCCGAGTTGCGGCCCTGCGGCTTCACCTTGCGGCGCAGTTCCTCCGGTTCGACGGCCGAGCCGCGCTTCTTGACCGTGAGGATGCCGACCTCCCGCTCCCGCAGCAGCGCCTTCAGCTTCTTCACGTTGAAGGGCAGCCGGTCGGTGATCTCGTACGCGGTCGCGTACGGGGTCGGGCGCAGGTGGTCGGAGGTGATGTACGCGATCGTCTCGTCGAGCAGACCCCCGTCGAGCTCCTCGGCCACCTCGGCGACGAGATGGGCGCGGATCGCGGCGCCGTCGGGCTCGTACAGGTAGCGCCCGAGCGGACGCACCGGCGGGTCGGGCAGACCCCGGCCGCGCAGTCCGCGCGGGCCCGGCAGCAGGGTGGCCCGGATCAGCCCGGGCTCCGTGCCGAACCACAGCACGGCCTCCTTCACGTCCCCGCCGTCCGAGATCCACTCGGCCTCCGCCTCGGCCGGGACCGCCTCGTGCGGGACGCCGGGCGCGATCTTCAGCGCGGCCCGCGGTGCCTTCAGCGCCGCCGCGGTCGCCCAGGACAGCGGCGGCGAGTACGCCTCGGGGTCGAAGATCCGGCCCCGGCCGCCGCGCCGGGCGGGATCCACGAAGACCGCGTCGTACGCGTCGGTGGCGACCTCCGTGACGTCCGCCTCGCGCACCTCGATCAGCTCCGCGAGGCCCAGTGCCTCGGCGTTCGCGCGGGCCGCCGCCGCCGTCAGCGGGTCCCGGTCGACCGCGAGGACCCGGATACCGGCGCGGGCCAGCGCGATCGCGTCCCCGCCGATGCCGCAGCACAGGTCGGCGACCGAGCGCACGCCGAGCGCGCGGAAGCGCTCCGCGCGGTACGTCGCGACGCTCGTCCGCGTGGACTGCTCCACCCCGGCCGGCGTGAAGAACATCCGCTCCGCGTCCCCGGCCCCGAACTTCGCCACCGCCCGCTGCCGCAGCCGCTCCTGCGCGAGTGCCGCCGTGACCAGGGACGCCGGGTGCTCGCGGCGCAGCCGGGTCGCGACGGCCAGCTCCCGCGCCGGGTCGGTGCCGCGCACCTCGTCGAGGAGGGCACGGCCCCCGGGGGTGTGCAGGGAGGCGAAGGAGGCCAGCGGGTCCAGGTCGGTCACCGGCCCATTGTGGGCCAGTCGGTGGACGGCGCGCGTCCGGCGGCGGTGTCGGCCCGGGCGGCGGACGGTCACCTGCGAGGATCCGGCACCATGCGACCAGTACGACAAAATGACGGAAATCGCACGGAGCGGACGCTGTTTTGTGGTGCGGCGCTGCGCGGTGCGGCAACCGCCGGGAGGGCGCTGCGCGGGGTCCGGGGCGGTCTCCTCGTGCTCACCGCCGCCGTGCTCGCCGCCGGGTGCGCGGACGCGGGCTCCGGCGTGCGCCCGGCCTCCGGGCAGCAGCCACTGAACGCCCCGCCCGCCCGCGCGCTGGACGCGTACGCCTCGAAACTGCGCGCCGCGCACGCCGCGCGGGTCGCCGCCGCCAAGCGCTGGGGGCTCGCCCGGACACCGCTGACCGCGCCGCCGGCGCCGGAGAAGAAGCCGGTGATCGGCACCCGCAAGGGCTTCGAGGTCGACGGCCAGGACGAGCTGCCGCCCGTCTTCACCACCGTCCCCACCAAGGACAAGGTCGTCTTCCTCACCATCGACGACGGAGCCGAGAAGGACCCCGCGTTCCTGAGGATGACGAGCGAGCTGAAGATCCCGTACACCGCCTTCCTCAGCCACTACCTGGCGAAGGAGGACTACGGCTACTTCAGGAGGATGCAGGCCGGGGGCGTCGGCCTGAACAACCACACGCTCCACCACCCGTATCTGCCGAACCTGTCGTACAAGCAGCAGAAACGGGAGATCTGCGGGATGCAGGACACCATGGAGAAGCAGTTCGGCAAGCGCCCGACGCTCTTCCGGCCGCCCTACGGCAACTACAACGAGGACACCCTGCGCGCCGCCCGCTCCTGCGGGATCAAGGCCGCCCCGCTGTGGAACGAGGAGGTCTTCCCCGACCACTGGGACTACCGCGAGTGGGACCGGTCCCTGCACCCCGGCGACATCGTGCTCACCCACTTCCGGGGCCGCGAGGACTGGAAGGGCACCATGCCCGACATGCTCCGCCGCTTCCTGAAGAAGGTCACGCACGAGGGGTACGCCGTGGCGCGGCTGGAGGACTACCTGTGAGGAGCGCGATCCGCCCGGCGGCCCGTCCCGCGCGATCGGAGCACCGGCGGTGACCGGGCGGACGCGCACCCTGCTCGGCACGCTCCTGGCCTGCGCCCTGCTGACCGGCGCCACCGGCTGCGCCCAGTCCGTCGACCCGATCGAGCGGCTCGGCAAGAAGGCGGCGCAGCGCGTGCGCCCGCACGGACAGCAGGGGCCGCCCGCCGGCGTCCACCGCCGCCAGGGGCAGCCGGCGGCCCCGCTCGACCCCGGCCCGCTGCCGCCCGGCGGGACCGGCGACCCGGCGCTGCCGCCGGTCGTCGACCGCGTCGCCACCCGCGACAAGGTGGTCTTCCTGACCTATGACGACAGTGCCGAGCGCGATCCGCGGTTCGCCGCCATGGTCCGCGAGCTCCGGCTGCCGGTCAGCATGTTCCTCACCGACCGGGTCGTCGGGCCGGGGTACGGGCAGTTCGCCCGGCTGCGGGCGGTCGGCGTGAGCGTGCAGAACCACACGCTCGACCACACCTCCCTGCGCGGCCTGCCGTACGCGGGCCAGCGCGCCGAGATCTGCGGCCAGCAGGACAAGCTCAAGGAGCGCTTCGGCGTCCGGCCCCGCCTGCTCCGCCCGCCGTACGGCACCTACGACGCCACCACCCTGCGCGCCGCCGCCGACTGCGGGATCTCGGCCGTCGTCCTCGGCCGCGAGCCCGGCCCCGGCCGCCTGCGCCCCGGCGACATCCTCCTCGGCACCGACGAGCCCGACCTCGCCGCGACGACCACCCGCCTGCTGCGGCGCATCCGGGCCCAGGGCCTCACCCCGGCCCGACTGGAGGACTACCTGTAGGGGCTCCGGGGGGTCACCCGCGGGGTGGGAATCCGACGCCGCGCCGCCGCCCGTTTGGCACTCCGCTTGACCGAGTGCTAATCGCGGTCATAGTCTCTGGTCTGGCACTCCCCCCTGGAGAGTGCCAATAGCGACGGGCAGGTCCGGCACCCGCGACGACGGATCCACCTGGTCGCCACCTCAGACAGTTAACCCCGTGAGATCTCCGAAGGGGGAGGTCGGATCGTGACGACCACCAGCTCCAAGGTTGCCATCAAGCCGCTCGAGGACCGCATTGTGGTCCAGCCGCTCGACGCCGAGCAGACCACCGCCTCTGGCCTGGTCATCCCGGACACCGCCAAGGAGAAGCCCCAGGAGGGCGTCGTCCTGGCCGTGGGCCCGGGCCGCTTCGAGAACGGCGAGCGCCTGCCGCTCGACGTGAAGACCGGCGACATCGTGCTGTACAGCAAGTACGGCGGCACCGAGGTGAAGTACAGCGGCGAGGAGTACCTCGTCCTCTCGGCTCGCGACGTGCTCGCGATCATCGAGAAGTAGTTCATCCCAGTTTTGCAGTGAGCTGCGCCCCTGGCCCCCGCGACCTAATCAGCCGGGCGCTGGGGGCGCAGTTCGTTTCTCCCAAGTTTTCCGAGAGGGCTGAATCGCTCCATGGCGAAGATCCTGAAGTTCGACGAGGACGCCCGTCGCGCCCTTGAGCGCGGCGTCAACAAGCTTGCCGACACGGTGAAGGTGACGATCGGCCCCAAGGGCCGCAACGTCGTCATCGACAAGAAGTTCGGCGCCCCCACCATCACCAACGACGGCGTGACCATCGCCCGTGAGGTCGAGGTCGAGGACCCGTACGAGAACCTCGGCGCCCAGCTGGTGAAGGAGGTGGCGACCAAGACCAACGACATCGCGGGTGACGGTACGACCACCGCCACCGTGCTGGCCCAGGCGCTCGTACGCGAGGGCCTGAAGAACGTCGCCGCCGGCGCGTCCCCCGCCCTGCTCAAGAAGGGCATCGACGCCGCCGTCAAGGCCGTGTCCGAGGAGCTGCTCGCGACCGCCCGCCCGATTGACGAGAAGTCCGACATCGCCGCCGTCGCCGGTCTGTCCGCCCAGGACAGCCAGGTCGGCGAGCTCATCGCCGAGGCGATGGACAAGGTCGGCAAGGACGGTGTCATCACCGTCGAGGAGTCCAACACCTTCGGTCTGGAGCTGGACTTCACCGAGGGCATGGCCTTCGACAAGGGCTACCTGTCGCCGTACATGGTGTCCGACCAGGAGCGTATGGAGGCCGTCCTCGACGACCCGTACATCCTGATCCACCAGGGCAAGATCTCCTCGATCCAGGACCTGCTGCCGCTGCTGGAGAAGGTCATCCAGACCAACTCCTCGAAGCCGCTGCTGATCATCGCCGAGGACGTCGAGGGCGAGGCCCTGTCGACCCTGGTCGTGAACAAGATCCGCGGCACGTTCAACGCCGTCGCGGTCAAGGCCCCCGGCTTCGGCGACCGCCGCAAGGCGATGCTCGGCGACATGGCCACCCTCACCGGTGCCACCGTCATCGCCGAGGAGGTCGGCCTCAAGCTCGACCAGGTCGGCCTGGACGTGCTCGGCACCGCCCGCCGCGTGACCGTCACCAAGGACGACACCACCATCGTCGACGGTGGCGGCAACTCCGAGGACGTCGTCGGCCGGGTCAACCAGATCAAGGCCGAGATCGAGGCCACGGACTCCGACTGGGACCGCGAGAAGCTCCAGGAGCGCCTCGCGAAGCTGGCCGGCGGCGTGTGCGTGATCAAGGTCGGCGCCGCCACCGAGGTGGAGCTGAAGGAGAAGAAGCACCGTCTGGAGGACGCCATCTCCGCGACCCGCGCCGCGGTCGAGGAGGGCATCGTCTCCGGTGGTGGCTCCGCGCTCGTCCACGCCGTGAAGGTCCTGGAGGGCAACCTCGGCAAGACCGGCGACGAGGCCACGGGTGTCGCGGTCGTCCGCCGCGCCGCCGTCGAGCCGCTGCGCTGGATCGCCGAGAACGCCGGCCTGGAGGGCTACGTCATCACCTCCAAGGTCGCCGAGCTCGACAAGGGCCAGGGCTTCAACGCCGCGACCGGCGAGTACGGCGACCTGGTCAAGGCCGGCGTCATCGACCCGGTCAAGGTCACCCGCTCCGCCCTGGAGAACGCGGCGTCCATCGCCTCCCTGCTCCTCACGACCGAGACCCTGGTCGTCGAGAAGCCGGCCGAGGACGAGGGCGACGCGGGCCACGGTCACGGTCACGGCCACTCCCACTGAGGCCATTAGCGCACCGAGGCGGCTCTCCTCCCCCGCGGGGGAGGAGCGGCACACCTTCCGGAAGCCTCCCTCTCCCCGTCCGGGGCGAGGGAGGCTTCCTCCGTTCCGGCGGGCGGCCGGTCCGGGCTCATGACCAGGCGATCTCGCCGTGCCGCGAGACGAAGCGTCCGGTGCCGGCGCCGGGCCCTTCGGTGGCGAGGGCCACGATCGCGTCCGTGCCCTCGGTGACGGTCTGCGGGCCGCTGTGCCCGTTGAGGTCGGTCGCCGTGTAGCCGGGGTCGGCGGCGTTGACACGGACGCCCTCGAGCGCCTTGGCGTACTGGGTGGTCAGCATCGTCAGCGCCGCCTTCGAGGACGTGTACAGGGGCGCGACGACACGCGACTCCGGCCGGGCCGGGTCGTGGGTGAGGGCGAGGGAGCCCATACCGCTGCTGACGTTGACGATCACGGGGTCGTCGGAACGGCGCAGCAGCGGCAGGAACGCGGTGGTGGTGCGGACGACGCCGACCACGTTGACGTCGAGGACGGCGAGCGCCTCGGCGGCGGTGAGGTCACCGGGGTCGCCGAGCGGGCCGTGCACACCGGCGTTGTTGATCAGGACGTCGATCCGGCCCTCGTGCCGGGCGACGTCCGCCGCGGCGGCGGCCACGGACGCGTCGTCGGTCACGTCGATCAGCACGTGGCGCGCGCCGACCGCCGCGGCGGCCTTCTCGCCCTCTTCGCGGTCGCGGGCCCCGACCAGCACGGTGTGCCCGTGCTCGGCCAGGCGGCGGGCGGTCTCGCGGCCGAGACCCTTGTTGGCTCCGGTGATGAAAGTGATGGTCATACGTCCGACCATGGCCCCGGTCCGGAAGTCGTTCCAGGGACGGTCCGACACAGGGAAGAGCAGTACCACCCTCGCCGCCGCCCGTACGGCCGGTGATGCGGGAGCATGGGGATCATGGCGACGATCCCCGGAACCGGACTGGGCGCGATGATCCGCACCTGGCGGGACCGGCTGCCCCCGTCGGCCGCCGGACTGCCGGTGGCGGTCGGACGCCGCGCCGCCGGACTGCGGCGCGAGGAACTGGCCGACCTGGCGGGGGTGTCGGTCGACTACGTCGTACGTCTGGAGCAGGGGCGGGCCACGACCCCCTCGGCGTCGGTGGTGGCGTCCCTGGCCCGTGCGCTTCAGCTGTCCACCGCCGAGCGCGACCACCTGTACCGGCTGGCCCGGCTGGTCCCGCCGGCGGACGGCGCGATCTCCGACCACGTCCCGCCTGGCGTGCGGCGGGTGCTGGCCCGCCTCGGGGACGTCGCCGTCGCCGTCTTCGCGGCGGACTGGCAGCTCGTGTGGTGGAACAAGGGATGGGCCGCCCTGCTCGGCGACCCCTCGGCCACGCCGCCCCGGCTGCGCAACTTCGCCCGCGACAGGTTCCCGGTGGACGGCGGCCCCGCCCGCCTCGCGCAGTGGCCGGTCACCGAGACCGACCGCGCCGCCACCGACGCGGCCGTCGTCTCCGACCTGCGCCGCGCCGCGGGCCGCTTCCCGGGGGACGCCCGCCTGGCCGCGCTGGTCCGCGAGCTGGACGCGGGCAACGCGAGGTTCGCCGAGCTGTGGGCGACCGGGCGGGTGGCGGCCCACCGCGAGGACCACAAGACGATCGAGCACCCCTCGGTGGGACCGGTCACCGTGGACTGCGACGTGCTGTCCGACGGCGACTCCGAGCTGAAGATCGTCGTCATGACCGCCGCGCCCGGCGAGGACGAGACCAGGCTCCGCCTCGCCGCCGTCGCGGGCCCGCCGGCCACCGCCGACCGACAGCACCAGGAGACGCCGACGTCCGAACTGCCGGGTGCCAGGCCCTAGTTCTCGAAGCCGTCGAGGGCGCCGAGCTGCGACATGAAGCCCAGCCGGTCGTACTGCCACCAGCCCTCGGTGATCTTCCCGTCCTCCTGGCAGCGGAAGACGGTCACCCCCGTCATGGAGACCTTCCGGCCGGTCGCCGGGATACCCATGAAGTCGCCCTTGTGCGTGCCGTCCCAGGTCCACCGCGTGCAGACGCGGTCCCCCTCGGTGATCTGGTCCTCGACGGTGAACCGGAAGTCGAACCCGGCGCGCCACATCCTCAGGTCGCGCCGCATCCCGTCGAGGCCGATGGTGTCCTGCTCGTTGCCGGGATCGTGGTCGTGGTAGTTCTCCGCGACCAGGTCGTTCAGCGGGGACAGCTCGCCCTCGGCGGCCGCCGTCTCGAAGAACCGGCGGATGTTCGCCGCGAACAGCCGTTCGTCCCGGACCACGTCCAGGTCGGTGAACGTCGGCATCCCGTCACAGAGCGCCACCATCTCCTCGAAGATCGCGTCGGTCTCGGGCAGCTTCGAGTTCCGCATCGCCTCCTCGTACGACGGGAACTCCACGATCTCCACGAAGTGGTCGCCGTCGGAGCGGTCCCGGCCGACGACGCTGTGCGTCGCGGTCCGCTTGCCCCTGGTCTTCTCGACCCACTTGTCCATCAGCAGGTTCATCTCGTCGAACCGGCTGGTCCTGCAGTCGATGAGCTGTACGAATGTCATGGCGCCGCCTCCGGCCCCCTGGGTCCGGTCGAACACTTCCCATCGTCCCACCGGAAGGACGGCACCACCCGCTCCGCGGTACGCGCTCCGCACCGGCCCGCCGGGCGGGTCGGCGCGCGTACGCCCCTACTGGGGCCCGTACTTGCGTCCCGTCCGCGACGTGACCCCGCCCAGCAGGGCGCGCGGCGTCAGCTTCACCACGCCCATCAGCGCCTTGTACCGCGGGTCCGGGACGGACACGGTCTTCCCCCGGGCCAGATCCGCCAGCGCCGACGCGACCAGCTTGTCCGCGTCGAGCCACATCCAGCCGGGGATGTTGTCCGTGCCCATCCCGGCCCGCTGGTGGAACTCGGTGCGCACGAAGCCGGGGCACAGGGCCATCAGCCGTACGCCGCTGCCCGCCAGGTCCTTCGCCGCGCCCTGGGTGAACTGGACGACCCACGCCTTCGAGGCCCCGTAGGTCCCGCGCGGTACGAAGGCGGCGACCGAGGCGACGTTGACGACACCGCCCCGGCCGCGCTCGCGCATCGCCTCGGACGCCGCCGAGGTCAGCCGCAGCACCGCCTCGCAGTGCACCTTCAGCATCTTCAGCTCGTCCGCCATCGAGACGTCGAGATAGCGGCCCTTGTTGCCGAAGCCCGCGTTGTTGACCAGCAGGTCCACCGGGCTTCTGCGGTCGGCCAGACGCGCGGCGACCGCCTCGATGCCGGTGTCCGTCGCCAGGTCCGCCGTCAGCACCTCCGCCTCGATGCCGTGCCGGTCGTGCAGCTCGGTCGCCTGCTCGCGCAGCCGCTTGGTGTCGCGCGCCACCAGGACGAGGTTGTGGCCGTCGGCCGCCAGCCGCCGCGCGAACGCGGCGCCGATGCCCGCGGTCGATCCCGTAATCAGAGCCGTTGTCATGGGCCAAGGTTAGTGACCGGGGCGCACGTCCCGACGCCCCCCACCGCCCGGTGCCGCGCCCGCCGTACCCGCGTCGGCACCGGTCTCCCGCGTCCCCCGCCCGCGTCAGCGGCCGTACTTCTCCACGTACTTCCGCGCGTCCGCCAGCACCTCCGGGTGCAGCGCGTCCCCGGCCGCGAGCAGCCGCGGGAGCAGGGTCCGCTCGACCGTGACGGCACGGAACTGGAGCGCCACGGTCACGTCGTGGTCCGGGCGGTGCAGGATCTCGATCGGGTCGCCCGCGCGGATCTCGCCGGGCCGGACCACCCGCAGGTACGCGCCGGGTGCACCCCGCTGGGTGAACCGCTTGACCCAGCCCCGCTCGCCCAGGTGGCCCTGGAAGGTGCGGCAGGGGATGCGCCCGCAGGTGACCTCCAGGACGGCCTCGGGCCCCACGCGCCACCGCTCGCCTATCCGGGCGCCGGACACGTCGAGCCCCGACGTGGTCAGGTTCTCGCCGAACGAGCCGTTCGTCAGCGGGCGGCCGAGCTCGCGCTCCCACTCGTCCAGGTCCTCCCGCGCGAACGCGTACACCGCCTGGTCGTCCCCGCCGTGATGGCGCTTCTCGCACACCGCGTCCCCGGCCAGCCCGCCGGCCCCGACGCCCTTGGGCCCGGGGGCCGAGACCGCCACGGGCCCGTCCACCGGCCGCTTGTCGATGCCGGTCAGGCCCTCGGGCTGGTCCGTGTAGGTGACCGCCCGCGGGCGGCCGATGTTCAGCGACAGAAGCTTCATGACGGCACGCTAGGCGACGGGCGGCCAAAGCGTCGACGCAATATTCGGCGGCGTACCCAAGCGTCACTTATGCTCGACGGGTGATCGAGGCCCGTCATCTCCGTGTCCTGCGCGCCGTGGCCGCCACCGGCTCGTTCTCGGCGGCGGGGCGCGAGCTGGGCTGCACCCAGCCCGCCGTCAGCCAGCAGATGAAGGCCCTCGAATCCTCCGTGGGCACGCCGCTGCTGATCCGCGCCGGCCGCGAGATGCGCCTGACCCAGGCCGGCGAGGCCCTCGTCCGGCACGCGGCGGGCATCATCGCCGGGCTGACGGCCGCCGAGGAGGAGGTGGCCGCCATCGCCGGACTGCGCGCGGGCCGCGTCCGCCTGGTCTCCTTCCCGAGCGGCAGCTCCACCCTGGTGCCGACCGCGCTCGCGGCCCTGCGCGCCGACCACCCCGGCACCCGCGTCTCCCTGGAGGAGGCCGAACCGCCGCGCTCGGTGGAGATGCTGCGCGAGGGCGACTGCGACATCGCGCTCGCCTTCCGCTACGAGGGCGCGGCGGGCGCCGAGGAGTGGCACGACCTGGTCGTACGGCCGCTGCTGGTGGACCGGCTGGTCGGGCTCGTCCCGGCGGGCCACCGACTGGGGACGGCGGACTCGGTGGCCATAGCGGAACTCGCCGGGGAGCCGTGGATCGCGGGCTGCCCGCGCTGCCGCGGCCAGCTGGTCGAGGTCTGCGAGAGCGCCGGCTTCGTGCCCCGCATCGACTTCGCCACGGACGACTACCCGGCGGTGGTCGGCCTCGTCGGCGCGGGCCTCGGCGTCGCGGTCCTGCCCGAGCTGGCCGTGGAGTCCGTACGCCCCAAGGGGGTGCGCACGGTGGCGGTGGAACCCCCGGTGCGGCGGGAGATCGTCGCGCTCACCCTGCCCGACCTCGCCCAGGTGCCCGCCGTGGCGGCCACCCTCGACCGGCTGGCCCGGGCCGCGGCCCGCTGACGCGCGCGGCGCCGGCTCAGCGGCACGCTCCGCGGCACCAAAAGCAGGGGCACGCCTGCGCGTGCCCGTCGTTGGAGAAACGTTCCTTCAGTTGTGCGGCCGGTCTGCCGGCCCACCACTGCTCGCCGCCGAGACCAGCCGGTTGCGCGCCCGTCCCATCAGCTCTTCGCGCTCGTCCTCGGTCAGCCCGCCCCACACGCCGTACGGCTCGCGCACCGCCAGGGCGTGGGCCGCGCACTGGGCGCGTACGGGGCATCTCATGCAGACCTCTTTGGCCGAGTTCTCGCGAGCGCTCCGTGCCGCACCACGCTCGCCCTCCGGGTGGAAGAAGAGCGAGCTGTCGACCCCGCGGCAGGCCGCGAGGAGCTGCCAGTCCCAGAGGTCCGCGTTCGGACCGGGAAGGCGGGAGAAATCTGCCATTGCGTGTCCCCTTGTTGCCGTTCTGGGCCTCTGTGCCCACCGACCGTACATCTACGATCTAAGGAGATGAAAATATGACTCATTGCGAATCTAGCCATAGACACCAGCAAAAGGGAAGAAAACCGGCTAAATGGGGCATGGCTTGTGATGAAAGGTTGAGGGTCCGTTGTGCATGTCTGCACCGTGTCCGCCCCCTCACGTAGAGTGCCGAAGATGGCGGACGGCCCCGTAACTCTTTCGAGTGACCATCGTTGAGAGTGCGAGGCGGTTGAAGGAACAAGCGCTCGGGCAGACGGCAGTATCCGTCCACGAGTGTCGACCGCACAGGTGACGATTCGTACCAGCCTGGAGGCTCAAGGTGACGCGCATCAGCTGCGGAGGGCGGCCATGACATCCGTCCTCGTCTGCGACGACTCCCCGCTTGCCCGAGAGGCGCTCCGCCGCGCGGTTGCTACCGTGCCCGGCGTCGAGCGCGTGACGACGGCGGCCAACGGCGAGGAAGTGCTCCGCCGCTGGGGCGCCGACCGCTCCGACCTGATTCTGATGGACGTGCGCATGCCCGGTCTGGGCGGCGTGGAGACGGTCCGGCGGCTGCTCTCCGCCGACCCGGGCGCCCGCATCATCATGCTCACCGTCGCCGAGGACCTGGACGGTGTGGCGCTCGCCGTCGCCGCCGGTGCCCGCGGCTACCTGCACAAGGACGCCTCGCGCGCCGAACTGCGGGCCACGGTGACGCAGGCGCTCGCCGACCCGACCTGGCGGCTCGCCCCGCGCCGGCTGCGGTCGGCCGAGATGGGCGCCGCGCCGACGCTCACTGCGCGTGAGATCCAGGTCCTGGAAGGCATGAGCCACGGCCGCTCCAACGCGGAGATCGGACGTGAGCTGTTCCTCTCCGAGGACACCGTCAAGACCCACGCGCGACGGCTCTTCAAGAAGCTCGGCGCCTCCGACCGCGCGCACGCCGTGGCGCTCGGTTTCCGCTGGGGCCTGGTCCGCTAGGTGAGCTGCCCCGGGACGGCGATCCCCACCCGCCGTACGGCGCCTCCCGTCCGCCTCCGGGCGGGCGGGGCCGGGCCCATTCACACGGTCCCTCCGATGCCCGATCCCCGTTTCCCGGCGGATGCCGCATCCTTGAGGTGTGGAGTTCCTCGGGGACGATTCGGTCGAGCGGAAGGGGAGGGCGCAGGAGATGAGTTCCGGCGCACCTGCTCATAACGCTTCGGTGCACAACTACGGACGCGGTGCCACGGATCGAACGACGCCGAGGCACCATGGACCGATGCGTGACGACGAGGCGGCCACTGCCCAAGGGGCAATCGGTGCGCTCGTCCATCGTGCGGTCGACGGCGACGAGCAGGCCACACACGACCTGCTCGCCCACGTACATCCTCTCGCTCTGCGGTACTGCCGCACGCGTCTCTCCCGGCTCCCGGGCGACGCGCGGCACTTCGTGGAGGACCTGGCGCAGGAGGTCTGCGTCGCGGTGCTGCTGGCGCTGCCGCGCTACAAGGACACCGGGCGCCCCTTCGAAGCCTTCGTCTTCGCCATCGCCGCGCACAAGGTCGCCGACCTCCAGCGCGCCGCGATGCGCCATCCCGGCTCGACGGCCGTGCCCTCGGACGAGATGCCCGAGCGGCCGGACGACTCGCTCGGTCCCGAGGAGCGCGCCCTGCTCAGCAGCGACGCCGAGTGGGCCAAGAAGCTCCTGGCCAACCTCCCGGAGAACCAGCGGGAGCTGCTCCTGCTGCGCATCGCGGTGGGGCTCACGGCCGAGGAGACGGGGCAGATGTTGGGAATGTCACCCGGTGCGGTCCGCGTGGCCCAGCACCGGGCCCTGAGCCGCCTGCGGGCCCTGGCGGAGCAGTAACGGCTCCCCGTCGGGCACGCACCGCCTCCGCTCCGGGAGCCGCGGGCTTCCCGGCGGTCGCCGCTGTTCGCGGCACCGGGACGACGGCGTCGCGCCGGCGTCCGCCGGTGCGGGACCTCGCGCGGGGACGGCAGTTGCGTTCCGCCGCGTCGGCGAGGACCGTGACGGGCGGGACGCGGAAGCGCCGGGCGGGCCAGGTCGGCGCCGAGTGCCCGGGAGACCCTCCCGGGGCGGCGCGTGAACGGAGCCGGCTCCCGGCTCGTACGAAGCTACGAAGCCGACGGGCGCCGGAAACCGTGGAATGAGAGAGCCGTGCTTCCCGTTAGCATGGACATCCGCACCGATCAAGGCCATTTGGGGAAGGTGTCATGACTGCAAACGTCGACGGAGTGCCCGAGAAATTCGCGACACTCGGGCTGACCTACGACGACGTGCTGCTGCTGCCGGGCGCATCGGAAGTGCTGCCCAACGCGGTCGACACCTCGTCCCGCATCTCCCGCAACGTGCGCGTGAACATCCCGCTGCTCTCGGCGGCGATGGACAAGGTCACCGAGTCCCGGATGGCCATCGCCATGGCCCGCCAGGGCGGTGTCGGCGTGCTGCACCGGAACCTGTCCATCGAGGACCAGGTCAACCAGGTCGACCTCGTGAAGCGCTCCGAGTCCGGCATGGTCACCGACCCGATCACGGTGCACCCGGACGCGACGCTCGCCGAGGCGGACGCCCTGTGCGCCAAGTTCCGCATCAGCGGCGTGCCCGTCACCGACGGCAACAAGAAGCTGCTCGGCATCGTCACCAACCGCGACATGGCCTTCGAGACCGACCGCTCCCGTCAGGTGCGCGAGGTCATGACCCCGATGCCCCTGGTCACCGGCAAGGTCGGCATCTCCGGGAACGACGCGGTGGAGCTGCTCCGCCGCCACAAGATCGAGAAGCTGCCGCTGGTCGACGACGCGGGCATCCTCAAGGGCCTCATCACGGTCAAGGACTTCGTCAAGGCGGAGAAGTACCCGAACGCCGCGAAGGACGCCGAGGGCCGCCTCCTCGTGGGTGCCGCCGTCGGCGCCAGCCCCGAGGCGCTGGAGCGGGCCCAGGCGCTCGCCGAGGCCGGTGTGGACTTCCTGATCGTCGACACCTCCCACGGGCACAACAGCAACGCCCTCAACTGGATGGCCAAGATCAAGTCGAGCGTCGGCGTCGACGTGATCGGCGGCAACGTCGCCACGCGTGACGGCGCCCAGGCCCTGATCGACGCCGGCGTCGACGGCGTCAAGGTGGGCGTGGGTCCCGGCTCCATCTGTACGACCCGTGTGGTCGCCGGCATCGGCGTCCCCCAGGTCACCGCCATCTACGAGGCCGCCCTCGCGGCCCGCGCCGCGGGCGTCCCGGTCATCGGCGACGGCGGCCTGCAGTACTCCGGTGACATCGGCAAGGCGCTCGCCGCCGGCGCCGACACGGTGATGCTGGGCAGCCTCCTCGCGGGCTGCGAGGAGTCGCCGGGCGAGCTGCAGTTCATCAACGGCAAGCAGTTCAAGTCCTATCGCGGCATGGGCTCCCTCGGTGCCATGCAGTCCCGCGGCCAGGGCCGGTCGTACTCGAAGGACCGCTACTTCCAGGCCGAGGTGGCCTCCGACGACAAGCTCGTGCCCGAGGGCATCGAGGGCCAGGTGCCCTACCGCGGCCCGCTCGCCAACGTGCTGCACCAGCTCGTCGGCGGTCTGCGCCAGACCATGGGATACGTCGGCGCCGCCACCATCGACGAGATGGAGACCAAGGGCCGCTTCGTGCGGATCACCTCGGCGGGTCTCAAGGAGAGCCACCCGCACGACATCCAGATGACGGTCGAGGCCCCCAACTACAGCCGCCCGTGAGGTCCCCGCGCGCGTGAAGCGCGTCCCGATGTGCGATCGAGAGCGGCCCCGGAGCCTTCGGGGCCGCTCTCGCCGTATGCGTCGGGGATACTGGTAGGCGCTGGAACGCAGACGGAAAGGCCACACACGTGACTGAGATCGAGATCGGGCGCGGCAAGCGCGGCCGCCGGGCGTACGCCTTCGACGACATCGCCGTCGTCCCGAGCCGCCGGACCCGGGACCCGAAGGAGGTCTCGATCGCCTGGCAGATCGACGCCTACCGCTTCGAGCTGCCCTTCCTGGCCGCCCCCATGGACTCGGTCGTCTCCCCGGCCACCGCGATCCGCATCGGCGAGCTGGGCGGCCTGGGCGTCCTCAACCTCGAAGGGCTGTGGACGCGGTACGAGGACCCGCAGCCGCTGCTCGACGAGATCGCCGGGCTGGACGCGGACACCGCGACCCGCCGCCTCCAGGAGATCTACGCGGCTCCCATCAAGGAGGAGCTGATCGGGCAGCGCATCAAGGAGGTGCGCGACTCGGGCGTGGTCACAGCGGCGGCGCTGTCCCCGCAGCGGACGGCGCAGTTCTCCAAGGCCGTCGTGGACGCGGGCGTCGACATCTTCGTCATCCGCGGTACGACGGTGTCGGCCGAGCACGTCTCCGGTGCCGCCGAGCCGCTGAACCTGAAGCAGTTCATCTACGAGCTGGACGTCCCGGTGATCGTCGGCGGCTGCGCCACGTACACCGCCGCCCTGCACCTGATGCGCACGGGCGCGGCCGGTGTGCTGGTCGGCTTCGGCGGCGGCGCCGCGCACACCACCCGCAACGTCCTGGGCATCCAGGTCCCGATGGCGACCGCGGTGGCGGACGTCGCCGCGGCCCGCCGGGACTACATGGACGAGTCCGGCGGCCGGTACGTGCACGTCATCGCCGACGGCGGCGTCGGCTGGTCCGGCGACCTCCCCAAGGCCATCGCCTGCGGTGCCGACTCCGTGATGATGGGCTCCCCGCTGGCCCGTGCCACGGACGCGCCCGGCCGGGGCCACCACTGGGGCATGGAGGCGGTGAACGAGGAGCTGCCGCGCGGCAAGAAGGTCGACCTCGGCACCGTCGGCACGATCGAGGAGATCCTCACCGGTCCCTCGCACATCCCCGACGGCTCCATGAACATCTTCGGCGCCCTGCGCCGCGCCATGGCCACCACCGGCTACAGCGAGCTCAAGGAGTTCCAGCGCGTCGAGGTCACGGTCGCGGACGCGCAGCACAAGCGCTAGCCCGTACGACGTCGAAGGGCCCGGTCGCCTTGGGGTGACCGGGCCCTTCCGCGTGCTGTCCGCCGTCAGTGACCGGCCTTCCTGGCGCTGGAGAAGGCCACGTACGCGGCGATCGCGAAGAAGACGAAGGTCAGCGGATCGGCGTCCGCCTTCCATGCTTCCTGGACCAGGTCGAGGTGGTCGAAGAAGAGCTCGTTGAAGCCGACGCCGATCTCCTTGGCACCGATCATGGCCTCGCCGACCAGCTGGCCGAGGTAGACCGACCCCGCGGCCAGCACGACGCTGACGACCGGCAGGACCGGGTTGCGCCCGCCCACACGGCCCGCCGCGAGACCGATCAGGAAGCCGACGCCCACGGCCGCCCAACCGATCTGGTGCTTCGTGAGGCCGATGACGACGCCGTAGACGACCGCCCCGACCAGAGCGGCGCCGACGGCGGCCGCGAGGCCGAGGCCGAGGTTGGTGAAGACCGGGCCGGTGGGGGCGACCGGGGCCATCGGGAAGGCGGAGCCGCCCTGCTGCTGCGGGAAGCCGGGCGCGGGCGGCGTGTCCTGCGGGCCCGCACCCTGCGCGTACGGGTTCCCGGACTGCTCGGCCGGCGGCACGGGCGGCGGCGTGGACGACTGGCTCATGTGGATCCCCCCAGGGACAGCGGCGCACGACGGGTGCGCCGAGAACGCGAGCGCACGTGTGTGCGAGAGCTGCCGCACAGTAGCAGGCCGCACCGACAGTCCGTACGGGGATTTCCGGGAGGTCAGAGGCGGTGTGCCGCCCCGGTCGGCGTGGCGCCGCGCGTGTCCAGGAGGAGCTGCGCCTTCACGGACAGGCCCTGGAGGTCGTACGTGCGGTGCTGCTGGAGCAGGATCGTCAGGTCGGCGTCGGCCGCGGCCTCGTAGAGCGAGTCGGCCCGCGGGATCGGGCGGTCGAGGACGCTCCAGGCGGGGATGAGCGGGTCGTGGTAGCTGACGGACGCGCCGAGTTCCATCAGGCGCAGCGCGATCTCGTGCGCGGGGGAGCCCTGCTGGTCGGCGAGGTCCTGCTTGTAGGTGACGCCCAGCAGCAGCACGCGCGCGCCGCGGGCCGACTTCCCGTGCTCGTTGAGGAGGGTGGCGGCGCGCTGGATGACGTACTGCGGCATGTGGTCGTTGACCTGCCGCGCCAGTTCGACCATGCGCAGGGTGCGGCCCGAGCGTCCGGTGAGGTCCTGGGCGACTGCGTGGCCGCCGACGCCGGGTCCCGGCCGGAAGGCCTGGAAGCCGAACGGCTTGGTCTCGGCGCACCGGATGACGTCCCACAGGTCGACGCCGAGGTCGTGGCAGAGCACGGCCATCTCGTTGACCAGGGCGATGTTCACGTGCCGGAAGTTGGTCTCCAGGAGCTGCACGGTCTCCGCCTCGCGTGGTCCACGCGCGCGTACGACCTTGTCGGTGAGGCGCCCGTAGAAGGCGGCGGCCGACTCGGTGCAGGCCGGGGTGAGGCCGCCGATCACCTTGGGGGTGTTGGACGGGTGGAAGTCGCGGTTGCCCGGGTCGACCCGGCTGGGCGAGTACGCGAGGTGGAAGTCGCGGCCGGCACGCAGGCCCGAGCCCTCCTCCAGGAGGGGGCGCAGGAACTCCTCCGTGGTCCCCGGGTGCACCGGGGACTCCAGGATCACCGTGGTGTGCGGGCGCAGCCGGGCGGCCAGGGTGCGGGCGGCGCCGGCCACCTGGCTCATGTCCGGGGCCCCGTCCGCGCCGCGTGGAGTGGGCGCACAGATGACCGCCGTGCGTACGCGGCCGAGTTCGGCCGCGTTGGTGGTCGGCCGGAAGCCCTCCGAGTGCATCCGGCGCAGCTCGGCGGCCGTGAGGGAGCCGCCCTCGGGGCCGGTCTTGTAGCCGACCGTGGGGATGCCGGCGGCGACGGCGGCCTGGGCCAGGGGCAGGCCGAGATGACCGAGTCCGATGACGGCGAGATCTGCGGGCATGGCGTGGGCCGTCCTTCCCAGTAGCCGTAGTGGGACAGGTGTGCAAGCCCGGTGGACAGAACGGGCGAGCGCAATGTCAGACTAGGAGTAAATATGACCGATTTGCGGGATTACTCGACTGTGTTTTCTCGAGAGTCCCCGATTGATCTCCACAGGCGGTACGGCGGGCAGTGGCCGAAGGTGGGCAGCACGGTCAGAATTTGGGCATGGGGGATGAGAGCCGGGCTTCGCCGGACGGGTGCGGCCAGCGCAACGGATAGCGGGAGGCAGCGGTGAGGACAGCGACACTGGGGCCGGCGGAGCGCGCCGAGTCACTTGCGGGAATGGCCGAGCGGGAGCTGGACGTGCTGGTCGTGGGCGCGGGCGTGGTCGGTGCGGGGACCGCGCTGGACGCCGTGACGCGGGGCCTGTCCACGGGACTGGTCGAGGCGCGCGACTGGGCTTCCGGCACGTCGAGCAGGTCCAGCAAGCTGATCCACGGAGGTCTGCGCTACCTGGAGATGCTCGACTTCGCACTGGTGCGCGAAGCCCTCAAGGAGCGCGGACTGCTCCTGGAACGGCTCGCTCCACACCTCGTGAAGCCCGTGCCCTTCCTCTACCCGTTGCAGCACAAGGGCTGGGAGCGGCTGTACGCGGGCTCCGGCGTCGCCCTCTACGACGTCATGGCGATGGCCCGGGGGCGCGGCCGCGGCCTGCCCGGACACCGCCACCTGACACGCCGCCACGCCCTGCGCGTCGCTCCCGCGTTGAAGAAGGACGCGCTGGTCGGCGCGCTGCAGTACTACGACGCGCAGATGGACGACGCCCGTTACGTGGCCACGCTGGTGCGCACGGCCGCGGCCTACGGCGCCAAGGTGGCCAACCGAACGCGGGTGACCGCCTTCCTGCGCGAGGGCGAACGCGTCGTCGGCGCCAGGGTGCTCGACGTCGAGAGCGGCGGGGAGTACGAGATCCGCGCCAAGCAGGTGGTGAACGCGACCGGGGTGTGGACCGACGACACCCAGGCGATGGTGGGGGAGCGCGGCCAGTTCCACGTACGGGCGTCCAAGGGCGTCCACCTGGTCGTACCGAAGGACCGCATCCACTCCACGACCGGTCTGATCCTGCGCACCGAGAAGTCCGTGCTCTTCGTCATCCCGTGGGGACGGCACTGGATCGTCGGGACCACCGACACCGACTGGGACCTCGACAAGGCGCACCCGGCGGCCTCCAGCGCCGACATCGACTACGTGCTGGAGCACGTGAACGCGGTCCTCGCCCTGCCCCTGACCCGTGACGACGTCGAGGGCGTCTACGCGGGACTGCGGCCGTTGCTCGCCGGCGAGTCCGACGCCACGAGCAAGCTCTCCCGCGAGCACACCGTCGCGCATCCGGTGCCGGGACTCGTGGTCGTGGCGGGCGGCAAGTACACGACGTACCGCGTGATGGCCAAGGACGCGGTGGACGAGGCGGTGCACGGGCTCGACCAGCGCGTCGCCGAGTGCGTCACCGAGGACATCCCGCTGCTCGGCGCCGAGGGCTACCGCGCCCGGTGGAACGCGCGGGCGCGCATCGCGGCCGAGACCGGTATCCACGTCGTGCGGGTGGAGCACCTGCTGAACCGCTACGGCTCCCTCGCCGACGAACTCCTCGACCTCATCGCCGCCGACTCCTCGCTCGGCGCCCCGCTGCAGGGCGCGGACGACTACCTCCGCGCCGAGGTCGTCTACGCCGCCTCGCACGAGGGTGCTCGCCACCTCGACGACGTCCTCACCCGCCGGACCCGCATCTCCATCGAGACGTTCGACCGGGGCACGCGCTGCGCCCGTGAGGCCGCGGAGCTGATGGCGCCGGTTCTCGGCTGGGACAAGGACCAGATCGAGCGCGAGGTCGAGCACTACGAGAAGCGGGTCGAGGCGGAACGGGAGTCGCAGCGCCAGCCCGACGACCTGACGGCGGACGCGGCCCGTCTGGGGGCTCCGGACATCGTGGCGCGGTGACGCGCGGGCGCGGGGGTCGTGCCGTGGCCCGGTGAGACGGCCACGGTGGCTTCGGGTGGGGCGAGCCGCGTTGTGCTGTGAGGCTGCTGCGGTGGTTGAGGGTGTCCGGTGCGGGGCGATCCCGTACCGGATGCCGTGTCGTGGGGGCGCGTTGGGGGTCGCGGACGTCGTCGCCGCCATGACTCCGGGCACGGTCACGCGGGCGGCGGCACTCGGCCCCGCTCGCTGTCATGTGGGGGTCCGGTCGACCCCGCTCACCGTCCGGTGGGTGCCGGGTGCCGGGTGCCGGGCGGCGCGGTGGTCCATGCGGGCGCCGGCACGCGGCCCCGCTGACTGTCATGTGGGGGCTTGCCCGACCCCTTCCGACCCCGCTCACCGTCTGGCGGGCGCCGAGTGGTGAGCGCCGGGTGGCCGGGCGGCGCTGTGGTCCATGCGGGCGGCGGCCCCCGGCCCCGCTCACTGTCACGGGGTCCGGTCGGCCCCGCTCACCGGGCGGCGGGCGGCGGGTGGCGCTGGGGTCGGCGGAGACGTTGTCGAGGCCTCGCGGCGGGTGACATCGGTGGGGCGGGCTAGCGGGCTGCCGCTCGTGGCTCGCGGTTCGTGGCTCGCGGTTCGCGACTCGCGGTTCGCGCTCGCCGCTCAGACGGGTGCCGTCCCGGCGAGATGTCACTCGAACGGGTGTCGTGGGCTGGGATCTTTGCTCGGAACCCGGGCGTTCTGAGGGGTGCGGGGGCAGAACTCGGCGGCGAGCAGGGCCGGTTCGAGGCTCGGGTCTGCGATCCCGTCCGTGTTCACCCGGAAGGTGAGGACACGACGGCCGTCGACGGTGGCTGCGGTGCGCACGTAGCTGCCGGCTATGCGTCCGTTGTGGCCCCACACCGTCGTGCCGCACGGCAGCTTCACGGGATAGAGACCCATGCCGTACCGGCCGTGTGCGGCCCGGGTGTCGAGCATCTCCCGCAGCCGGTCCGGCGGGAGCAGCTCACCGCCCAGCAGGGCCGCGTAGAAGCGGTCGAGGTCGGCCAGGGTGCTGACCAGCTCGCCCGCCGCGCCGGCCACGCGCGGGTCGAGTTCGGTGACGTCCGAACCGTCGGCGGCGTACGCGCGGCCGTGCGGGGAGGGGAGCGAGGTGCGGGCGCCGGGGAAGGAGGTGCCCGTCAGATGAAGGGGGGTGATGAGGCGACGCCGGATCTCGGTGGCGTACGAGTGGCCGGTGACCTGTCGTACGACCAGGCCCAGCAGTACGTAGTTGGTGTTCGAGTAGGAGAAGCGGCCGGGGTCGGCCGGGGGGTGGGTGACGGCGATGCGCAGAGCCTGACGCGGGGTGACGGGGACGGCCCCCCTGGTCTCCGCCGTGAAGTCGTACAGACCGCTGGTGTGGGTGAGCAGGGCACGCAGGGTCAGCGCGCGACCGTCGTTGCCCGCTCCCGCCACCAGTCCCGGCAGGTGCAGGTCCACGGAGTCCGACAGGGAAAGGCGGTGTTCGGCGGCGAGTTGCAGTACGACCGTCGCGAGGAACGTCTTGGTGATGCTGCCGGCGCGGAAGTGGTCGCCGCGGCGGAGGGCGGTCTCGGTGCGGGTTCCGGCGGTCGGGCCTCGGACGGTGTCGGGAAGGGAGGTTCCGGGAGGGGAGGGGGTGGCTGTTCCGGAGGTGGCGTCAGATGCGGTCGGGCCGGTGTCCCGTACGGGCGCGGAGTCGGCCTCGGTCCGGACGCCGGTCCGGCCGGACGTGGCGGCGGGTGCGGCCGAGGCCGACGCGGCGTCAGGTGCCGCGGAGATGCCGCGGGCTGAGGGGGCGCCCGGTGCCGACGGGGTCCGTGCGCCGTAAGTGGTTGCGTCGGTGACGGCTTCGGCGTGGGCGTAGCGGGTACCCGTCTCCTCGCGGGCCAGGAGGGCCGCGGCCGGGGCCTTTCCCCGGGAGACGAGCAGGGTCAGCGCGGAGTCCGCGGCGACGCTCGCGTCGGCGGGGGCGCCGGTCGGAGTCAGGCCGAGCAGGACGGCGGCAACCGGAATGGTCACGAGTGTCCGGCGTGTCCGGAGCAGCGGCATCGCGAACCTCCCTTGTCGGGGGCCCATCATGCGGGACGAATGGCGTCGCGCGGCAGGCAGTCCCCCTGGTCGGGCGCACCGAGGCCCGGTCCCGCCCGGAGTCCAGAGGCACCCTGGGCGTCGGGTGGTCCATACGTGGGGGACAATGAAGGCTCTGTCAGGGCGGGTTGCATGAGGGGACGCATGTCGGAGGCGGAGCGGGCGGGAGCATCCCGTCAGGACAAGAGCGGGCGTCTCCTCGCCGGGCGGTACCGGCTGGGAGACGTACTCGGCCGCGGCGGCATGGGCACGGTGTGGCGCGCCGAGGACGAAACCCTGGGTCGCACGGTGGCCGTCAAGGAGCTGAGGTTCCCGTCGAGCATTGACGAGGACGAGAAGCGGCGGCTGATCACACGGACCCTGCGCGAGGCGAAGGCGATCGCGCGGATCCGTAACAACGGCGCGGTGACCGTGTTCGACGTGGTCGACGAGGACGACCGGCCCTGGATCGTGATGGAGCTCGTCGAGGGCAAGTCCCTCGCCGAGGCCATCCGCGAGGACGGGCTGCTCACGCCGAGGCGGGCGGCGGAGGTCGGCCTGGCGATCCTCGACGTGCTGCGCTCCGCGCACCGCGAGGGCATCCTGCACCGGGACGTGAAGCCGTCCAACGTGCTGATCTCCGAGGACGGCCGGGTCGTGCTGACCGACTTCGGCATCGCGCAGGTGGAGGGCGATCCCTCCATCACCTCGACGGGCATGCTCGTCGGCGCGCCCTCGTACATCTCGCCCGAGCGGGCACGCGGCCACAAGCCCGGCCCCGCGGCGGACCTCTGGTCGCTCGGCGGTCTGCTGTACGCGGCGGTGGAGGGCGTTCCGCCGTACGACAAGGGTTCCGCCATCGCGACGCTCACCGCGGTGATGACCGAGCCGGTGGAGCAGCCGAAGCACGCGGGACCGCTGGAGAAGGTGATCTACGGGCTGCTCGCCAAGGATCCCGAGCAGCGGCTCGACGACGCGGGCGCCCGGGCGATGCTGACCGAGGTGCTGCGCGCGACCGAGGCCGGGGACTCGGCGCCGGAGCCGCCGGACGCGACGAAGGTCGTGGCGATGCCGCCGCTTCCGGACGCGGACTCGGGCAGGGGCGCCAAGCGGGAGGACGCGGGCGAGCGGCTGCGCGGGGCCCTGCGTTCCGTGCGGAAGGCGGCCACGGCGGCGGGAGCTGCCGCGGGGGCCGCACGCGCCAAGTCCGGCTCCACGGGGACGTCCGGTTCCACGCCCGTCGCGGGCACCGGTGCCGCGGGGACCGGCGGGGGCGCGCTGGCCTCCGGCACGACGGGTTCCGCCAAGTCCGGTGCGGGCAAGCCCGGTTCCGGTGACGCGACGTCCGGTGCCGCGTCCCGGGCGGGTGCCGCGGGTGCGGTCGGCGCCGGTGCGGCGGCGGTCGGCGCGGGCCGGGCAGGTGACGCCGGTTCGGGAGAAGGCGCCGGTGCGGCGACCACGGTGTCCCGGTCGTCCGGTGTCGGGGACGGTGCCACGGCCGGCCTGGACAAGGGGGCGACGGCGGGCCGGGGTTCCGGCTGGCCGGAGGTTCCCCCGGCTCCCGCGAGGCCGGCGCCCAAGGCGTCGCTCACCGACGTGGTGCCGCGGCGGACGCTGGTGATAACGGCGGTCGTCGTGGTCCTCGCCATCATCGGCATTGTGCTGGCGCTGACCCTCGGGGGCGGTGACGGCGGCTCCGAGGACAGCAAGGGCGGCGACGCCAAGTCCTCGTCCGGCGGTACGGCGGCCGGCAGCGGTGACAAGGACAAGGGTTCCGGCGCCGGTGCGGACGGCGACGAGAAGAAGCCTTCGGCCGGCGCCTCGGACGGCTCGGCCGGAGACGGCACAGCCGGAAGCTCGCCGAGCGCGAGTGCGTCGGGCGACTCGGACTCGGACGACGAGACGAAGTCGGACGACTACACCGCCGTACAGACGTACCGCTCCGGTCAGGGGTTCTCCATAGGACTGCCGAAGGGCTGGAAGTACCAGTCCACGGGCGCTGCTGGGGCTCGTTTCACCGGCCCCGACGGGCAGAAGCTGCTGGTCGGCTGGACGTCCACGCCCAAGGACGACCCGGTCGCGGACTGGAAGAACCAGGAGCGCTACATGACGCGCCCCCAGTACCAGCGCATACGGATAGAGAAGGTGGACTACCGCGGCTGGAACACGGCCGACTGGGAGTTCACCTACGTGGAGAGCGGGACGAAGTACCGGTCGATAGACCGCGGATTCGTCGTCAACTCGCATCAGGGGTACGGGCTCATGTACACCGCGAAGGACGCCAAATGGGGCAGCGACCTGCGTAGGGACACCTGGCGCACGCTGACGAGGACGTTCAAGCCGAAGTCGTGACGCCGCGACGGGGCCGGTGGGGGTGGACAGTTCGGAGGGGATTGTTCACCCGGCCGCGTGTGGGTAGGAGTTGAGGGCCTGAGATCTCGCATCACCTCCTTGCGAGTTGCCTCCGGCACGTATCGTGAGTGGTTGCGGACCGTACGGAATCACAACGGAGCGCAACCCGAACGGAATTGACCACCGGGCGGCCGGGGGAGGCGTCGTGGACGACTACGCGGGACGGGTACTCGCCGACCGCTACCGCCTGCCCCTGCCGCCGTCCGACGAGTACGAACTCGCCGAGACCCGCGCCTTCGACACCTACAGCGGGCAGGAGGTCCTGGTCCGCCAGGTGCCGTTGCCCGAGGTCGTCGAGGCGGAGGTGCTCGACGCGGACGGGCTGCCGGAAGGGTTCGTGGCGCGGGACGGCGTCCAGGACCGGCGCGGCCGGACCGCCCGGCCGACCCGGCGTCCCGCCGAACCGGCCGTGCGGCGCGCCATCGAGGCCGCGCAGGCCGCCGCGCAGATACCCGACCACCCCCGGCTCGACCAGGTCTTCGACGTGTTCGCCGAGGGTGGTTCGCTCTGGGTCGTCAGTGAGCTGGTGGCCGCCCGGCCGCTGGCGGCGCTGCTCGCCGAGAAACCGTTGACGCCGTACCGGGCGGCCGAGGTCGCCTCGGACGTGCTCATGGCCCTGCGGGTGCTGCACGCGCACGGCTGGGTGCACCGGAACATCACCGCCCGCACGGTCCTCGTCTGCGACGACGGCCGCGTCATGCTCAGCGGCCTGGCGGTCGGCGCCGCCGAGGAGGCGCTGTGCGGGTACGACCCCGTACCGCCCCGGGACGGGGAGGCGGGCACCGGGGGCGAGAGCGTCCCCGGTCCCGGCGGCGCGTACGGCGGCCCGGTCGCCGGAGGAGTCGCGGGCCACTCGCTCGGCGCGGGCGCCGGGGGCGGCGGCCCGCTCAGCCGGGACCCCGAAGCGGCTCGGCGGGCCGCGATCGAGGCCCGCGAGAAGGGCATGGAGGCGCGGGCGGCCGGCGTCGAGGCGCGGGCCGCGGGGCGTGCACCCGCCGTGGAGGGCCCCCGCGGAGGTGTTCCGGCCCTCGGTGGCCACGCGCCCGAGGGCGACGACGTACGGGCGGCAAGGGCCGGGGCGATCGCCGCGTACCGGGCCGGTGCGCGTGCCGCGGCCCGGGTCCAGGACGAGGAGCGCGACAGCCGCGCCGCCCTGCCCGGCCCCCGCCCTGCGCCGGGCCCCGCCGAGCCCCCGTCCTCCACCACGAACCCCTCCCTCCCGGCACCGGGCGGCTACGGCCCCGGGACCGGCCGAGGCCCCGGCCACGACCCCGAGACCGGTCGGCGCCCCGGGTACGGTGCCGAGTCCGGGCCGGGTTCCGGTTACGGGGGCGGGTCCCGTCAGGCGTCAGGGTACGGGCCCGAGGGCGGGCAGGGGCTGCCTGCGTACGGTGCCGGGGGCGGTCGGGGACCTGGTCAGGGTCCTGATGCCGGTCAGCGGCCTGGGTACGGTGCCGAGTCCGGGCCGGGTTCCGGTTACGGGGGCGGGTCCCGTCAGGCGTCGGGGTACGGGCCCGAGCGCGGGCAGGGCACTGGCTACGGTGCCGGTCCGGAGGCTGGGCGTGGAGGTGCGAACCGGCGGGGCGACGGTGGGCAAGGGGTGGAGTACACGCCCGGCAACCCGCCGCCCGGGCAGATAGCCGACCCGTACGGAGTCGGCCGTGCGAACCCCTGGCACGGCGCCGTACCGCGGACCGGGCCCGGTGCCCAGGGGCGTACCGCGCTCCCGGGCGGAGCCGGCGACCAGGCGCACACGGCGTTCCACGACCCGGGGAACGGCGGCGCCCCGCTGCTCGAACCGGCGCAGGAGTCCGTCCACGAATTCGGCGCCGCCGCCGCGACGCCCGCACCCGCCACGGGCCTGCCCCACCAGCAGGGCCGCCGCCAGGTGCCACCGCAGGGGTCCGCCCCGCAGCCCGCCCAGGACACCGCCCGCTGGGACCACCTGGTCGCCGGTTCGGCGCCCCGCCGCGGGCCCGCCACCGCGCTGGCCGCCGAGCGGGCACGCCAGGCGCGGATGGCCGTCGTCGGCCCGGTGACCGAGCGCTGGGCGCCCGAGCAGGCCGGCCCCGTGCACGAGAACTGGCAGCTCGCCGCACCGATCGGGCCCGCCACCGACCTGTGGGCGCTCGGCGCGCTCCTCTTCCGTGCCGTGCAGGGGCACGCGCCCTACCCGGAGGAGAACACGGCCGAGCTGGTCCAGCTGGTGTGCGCGGAGCCCCCGGCGTTCGCCGAGGAGTGCGGTCCGCTGCGGCCGGTCGTGGAGTCGCTGCTGCGCCAGGACCCCACGGAGCGGCTGGACTTCGAGGACCTTCGCGGCTGGCTGCGCTCACTGGTCCGGTCGGCTCCGGAGCCGGAGGCGGGCGCGCACGTCATCGCCGCGCCCCCCGTCGACCCGCGGCGGCTGCCGATCGTACGGCGCCGGGGCGAGCTCGTCCGCAGGCGCCGGGCCGGGCTGCCCGCGACCAGCCCGCACGCCCGCCACAAGCGCGCCAGGCAGGAGCGTTCGGCCCCGCCCCGCCGGCTGGGCCGCAACCTGGTCCTGCTGGTGCTGCTCATGCTGGCGGCGGCGGTCGCCTACGCGCTGTACTTCATGCCGAAGGCGGACACCACCGGCGGCACGGACGGCGAGCGCACGGGCGCCGCCGAGAAGGCGGAGCCGAGCTCCGACACCGGTGCGGGCGACGGCGGCGAGGCGAGCAGCGAGCCGCGTCCCGACCAGACCTCGCCGGGGGACGGCAAGAGCCCCTCGAAGTCGGCCGGTTCGGGGCAGAAGTCCTCCGACCCGGACGTCGCCCAGGGCTTCACCGTGCGCAAGGACGCCGAGGGCTTCCGGGTCGCCGTGGCCCGCGGCTGGGACCGGGCGCCGAAGAACGGCCGCGGCCAAGTCGTCTACTCGCACGGGGACTTCCAGCTCATCGTCGTGCCGGGGCGGGACAGCACGGAGGCGTACGGCAAGGACCCGATGGCGTACCAGCGCGAGCGGGAGCGTGAACTCCAGCCGTTCCGCGACTCGACGTGGGCCACGTCCAGCGGGATGCGGACCATCGACGTGGGCGGCCGGACCATGGCCGAGGGGCAGTTCACCTGGACCGACGGCGAGGGCCGCGAGCTGTTCGTGCGCAACCTCGCGATGGTGGTCGGCGGCCGGTACCACGTGGTGCAGGTGCGCGGTCCGGAGGCCGAACGCGACGAGGTGACACGGCTGTTCGAGCAGGCGTCGGCGACGTATCAGGTCACCGGCTGAGGCGTCCGGCACCCGGGGCCACGGCGGCTGCGGCCACGCGTCCGGTGCGGTCCGGTGCGTCCGAGGGCCGACTCCCCCCTTCCGCGTACCGCGTCCGAGAGGGCTCCCTCATGTCTGCGGACGTCCCGTGACGCGCAGTTGACCCCACGGTTGCCTCACGGTCGCGGAAGCGAGAACCGTCACAGTGCGGTCTCCGTACGACCGCGCCGGTTCCCTGCGGGACGGCGTGGTCCCTAGGGTGACCCTGTCAAGACCATTGCGGGGAAACGTGAATCAGATGCAGGGCCTGCTCCTCGCGGGCCGCTACCGCCTCGTCGAATCCATCGGCAGCGGGGGCATGGGCCGGGTGTGGCGTGCGCACGATGAAGTGCTGCACCGCGCCGTCGCGGTCAAGGAGCTGACGGCCGCGCTATACGTCACGGAGAGTGACCGCCCGGTCCTGCTCGCCCGGACACACGCCGAGGCCCGGGCCGCCGCCCGGATCAACCACTCGGCCGTCGTCACCGTGCACGACGTCCTCGAACACGACAACCGGCCCTGGATCGTCATGGAGTTGGTCGAGGGCAACTCGCTGGCCGACGAGGTCAAGGCGCGAGGGCGGGTGGAGCCCGTCGAGGCGGCCCGCATCGGCCTGTGGGTGCTGCGCGGGCTGCGCGCCGCGCACGCCGCCGGTGTCCTGCACCGCGACGTGAAGCCGGGCAACGTGCTGCTCGCCGCCGACCGGCGGGTGCTGCTCACGGACTTCGGCATCGCGCAGGTCGAGGGCGACACGACGATCACCCGCACCGGTGAGATCGTCGGCTCGGTCGACTTCCTGGCCCCCGAGCGGGTGCGCGGGCACGATCCCGGGCCCGCCTCGGACCTGTGGGCCCTCGGGGCGACGCTCTACACGGCGGTCGAGGGCACGTCGCCGTTCCGGCGCACCTCCCCGCTGACCACGATGCAGGCGGTGGTCGACGAGGAGCCCGCCGAACCGCGCGGCGCGGGACCGCTGGGGCCGGTCATCCAGGCGCTGCTGCACAAGGATCCCGCCGCCCGGCCCGGTTCCGAGGAGACCGAGCAGATGCTCGCCGAGGCCGCGGAGGGACGGCGGCCGCGTGCCGCGCAGGCCCATGTGCCGACGCAGCACGTGGACACGGGCCGGATGACGGCGGACCGGCGCGAGGGGACGGGCGCGGTCGGCGCCCACACCCACGGGCCGGCCGGTCACGGTGCCGCCGCACACGGGCCGACGGCACATGGGTCCGCGGCACATGGGTCCACGACCCACGGGTCCACGGCACATGGTTCCGTCGCACATGGCGCGTCCGCACCCGCGGCAGTCGGGTACGGGCCGTCCGGTTACGCGACCGACCCCCGTGGCCCGGGTGCGCCCGGTGGACCGGGCGCACCCTCCTGGACGACCACCCACGTGCCCGGCCACCAGATGCCCGGGGCGCCGGGAGCCACCCTCCACGGCCCGCCCCTCGCCCACCCGTACGGCGACGGCGCTCCGGGCGCCCCGAAGAAGCGCAGGCTGGGCCGCACGCTCGTCCTCGTCGCCGTCCTGGCCGCCCTCGTCGGAGGCGGCGGCGCCCTCGCCCTGCACTACACCCAGGGCATGGGGGAGCAGCGCGGCGGCACCACGACCGGCACCGGTGGCACCGACGGCAAGGGGCAGCGGAAGAACGGCGCGGTGCCCGCCGACTGGGTGCGCGTCGACGACGTCGAGGGGTTCAGCCTCGCCCTGCCGACGAAGGACTGGAAGCGCCAGGTCAACGGCAACCAGATCGACTACACGCCCGACGGCGGCAAGCACTTCGTCCGTATCGCCGTGGACGACTCGCCGGACTTCGACAACCCCTACGCGCACCAGCTCGACCTGGAGCAGCAGTTGAAGAAACTGCGGGACTACCGGCGGATGAGCCTGCAGTCCAACACCTACCGCGACTGCCGCGGCGCCCTGTGGGACTTCACCTGGACGGCGCTCGGCAAGGACACGTCCTTCCCCGGGCCGCGCCGGGCCATCGAGCAGACGTATCTGGGCCGTGACGGCGTCGAGTACGCGATCTACATGTCGGCCCCCGCCGCCGACTGGGACACCACGCGGGAGCAGTTCGACGCGATACTGCGGGGCTGGCGCCCGAACGGCTAGGCGGTGTCGGCGAGTCCGGCCGGGCGGTGGGCCGGCGGTGTCCGGGCTCCTCGGACGCCGTCCGGAGTCCGGCTCCGATCGGCCCGTGTCACATGTCGGCCACCGCGTACCGCAGTACCCAAGGCCCCTTGTCCGGTGCGGCATGATGGGCCGCATGGGGACCGAGGGGGACAACGTCCGCGTGATCGCCGGACGTTACCGGCTGGAGGCCAGAATCGGCCGGGGCGGCATGGGCGTCGTCTGGCGGGCGACCGACCAGCTGCTCGGCCGGCAGGTCGCGGTCAAGGAGCTGCGCCTGGACGAGTCGCTGTCGGCGGACGAGGGCCGCACGCAGCGCGAGCGCTCCCTGCGCGAGGCCCGGGCGGTCGCCCAGCTCCGGCACCCGCACATCATCGTCGTGCACGACGTGGTCGAGGACGACGAACGCCCGTACATCGTCATGGAGTTGATCGTCGGGGGTTCCCTCGCCGACCGCATCGCCACGGCGGGGCCCGTCGACGCGGCCGAGGCCGCCCGCATCGGCGCCGACCTGCTCGGCGCACTGCGGCACGCGCACGACGCCGGGGTCCTGCATCGTGACCTCAAGCCCGCCAACGTCCTGATGGAGGCGGGCACCGGCCGCGTCGTCCTCACCGACTTCGGGATCGCCCAGGTCGCGGGCGCGACGACGCTCACCGAGAACGGGGCCTTCGTCGGCTCCCCCGAGTACACCGCGCCCGAGCGGATGTCCGGCGCGAGGACCGGCCCCGAGTCCGACCTGTGGTCGCTCGGCGCCCTGCTGTGCACGGCCCTGAGCGGTGAATCCCCGTTCCGGCGCGACTCGTTGGGCGGCATCCTGCACGCGGTGGTCGTCGACGAGGTACGTCCGCCCGCCCAGGCCGAACCCCTGCTGCCCGTCGTACGCGGCCTGCTGGAGCGGGATCCGGACCGACGGCTCGGCGCGGTGGAGGCGGAGGGGATGCTGCGGACGTTCCGTCAGACGGGGCGCACACCGCACGTGGGGACCGGGTACACGCCGACCCGGCGGGACGTGCCGACGCGAGGACGCGTCCCGGCGCCGCCCGCGCCCCCCGCCCCGCCCGCCGGCACCGGCCCCTCGGCTCCCGAGGCCCCCGCGGCCGGACCGCCGCGGCGGCACTCCGCGCGAAGCATGCTGGTCGCCGCCGCCCTGGTGGCCGCGATGGCCGGGGCCGGTCTGTCCGCGGCGGCGCTGCTGATGCGCGACGGCGGCGACGGCGGGGACCCACCCGCGGGATCGGCGCCGCACGGCGCGACCCGTACGACGCCGAGCAGCGCCGCGCCGAGCACGTCAGGACCGGCGCTGCCCACGCCCACGGTGACCGTGACACGCTCGTCGGGCGCCTCGCCCGCCTCCCGAACGGTGCCCGAGGGGTACCGCCTGGCCCGTGACCCCGGCGGGTTCACGCTCGCGGTGCCGGAGGGCTTCACCCGCGAACCGCAGGGGGAGCGCGTCTTCTACCTGTCGCCCGGCTCGGCCTTCCGGCTCGGCATCAAGATCGCCGTTCCCCGGTCCGGCGGGCCCCTGGCCGTGATGCGCCACTCCGCCGCCGAGGGCCCCTCCACCAACCCGGGCTACCGCGACGGCCGGGTCACCGCCACCACACGCGGCACGGACCCCGCCGCCCTCTGGGAGTTCAGCTGGGACGGCTTCACCAGGACGGAGGGCGCGCGGCACACGTACGACCTGTGCTGGGAGCAGGACGGGCGGATGTACGACGTGTGGGTGTCGGCGCCGGTCGGCAGGGTCGCCGAGGCGAAGAGGTACTTCGACGTCGCCGTGGACAGCTTCGAGCCGTCGTGACGGGCGCGCCCCGCCGCGTGGGCGCTCGTTCCCGGCGGGGCCGGCGGTGTGGGCGTACCGCCGCAAAGAGGAGATATGGGGCGGTCCGCGTCACGGGTCTGTGACCGCGGGACGACCAGGGTGGATCGGCGGCTCCCGCCACGATATGCATGGGTTCATGAGCAGCGACGGGGGAGCCCTCCACGGGGCCGACGAGCCGACCAGTTTTGGGCTGCAACCGCCGCGACCGGCCGTGCCGGGCGCGCAGGCAGCCGCTCCCGGGCAGCAGCCCGCGGTGCCCTACCCGGGCAATCCCTACGCGACCCCCACCCGCGTCATCCCTGATCAGCAGCCGCAGCCGCAGCCGCAGCCGCAGCCGCAGCCGCCGGCGCCGCGGCAGGCCGTGCAGGACCCGGGCGCGGGGCGCCTGATCGCCGGCCGCTACCGGCTCCTGTCGAAGCTCGGTCACGGCGGCATGGGCACCGTGTGGCGGGCCAAGGACGAGACGGTGGACCGCGAGGTCGCCGTCAAGGAGCCCCGCGTCCCGGACCACCTTCCCGAGCGTGAACGCGCCAACGCCTTCGAGCGGATGCGCCGCGAGGCCCGGGCCGCCGCCCGGCTCGACCACCCCGCCGTCGTGAACGTGCACGACGTGGCGGTCGTGGACGGGCAGCCGTGGATCGTCATGGAGCTGGTGCAGGGCCGTTCGCTCGGCGCCGCGCTCCAGGAGGGCACCCTCGGTGTCCGCGAGGCCGCCACGATCGGCCTGGAGATCCTCGGCGCCCTGGAGGCCGCGCACGCGGCGGGCATCCTGCACCGCGACGTCAAGCCCGACAACGTCCTGCTCGGCCGGCACGACCGCGTCGTCCTCACCGACTTCGGCATCGCCCAGATCGAGGGCGAGACGAACCTGACGGACACCGGCGGCTTCGTCGGCTCGCCCGAGTACATCGCCCCGGAGCGCGTGCTGGGCCAGCGCCCCGGACCGGCCTCCGACCTCTGGTCCCTCGGCGTGGTGCTGTACGCGGCCACCGAGGGCGTCTCCCCGTTCCGCCGCAGCAACACCCCCGCGACCCTCCAGTCCGTCCTCAACGCGACGCCCGCCGCACCGTCCGCCGCGAAGGGCCCGCTCGCCGAGGTGATCAACGGCCTGCTGGACAAGGACCCGGCCCGGCGCCCCGCCGCCGGCCGGGTCAGGGCGCTGCTGGAGGAGGCCGCCAGACCGCCGCGGGAGACCCAGGTCGTCCAGCTCGCCGTCCCGGGCGGCAGGAGCGTCCGCCTCGGCCGCAAGGCGTGGCTCGGGGTGGGCGCGGCGCTCGTCGCGGTCGCGCTGGCGGCGTACCTGGTGATCGCCGACCCGTTCGCGGGTCCGCTGCCCGACGGCTGGGTGAAGAAGCCGGAGAAAGCGCTCGGCGTGACGCTGGCCGTCCCGGCGGGCTACGAGGCGGGCCGCCCCGATGAGGACGACTCCGACCAGAACTGGGTCACGTACGGCGACCCGAGCGGCAGCGTCTGGATCGGCCTGAACGTGGCCCGCAGGGCCGAGGACTCCAGCAAGCAGATCAAGGACTCCGCGCGGGACCAGATGTGGGCCGACAACGCGGAGTTCAAGCAGAGCGGCGAGTACCGGCTGGACATGCCCGCGGCGCCGAGGACCGATCCGCAGGAGTCCACCCACCAGGGCGGGAAGTCCGCCGTGAACACGCTCGTCTACAAGACCACGGACAGCGAGCACCCGCGCCCCCGCGAGCTGCGGATCTTCTACTACAAGTCCGCCAAGACCGGCGACATGTACAAGCTGACGGTCAGCTACCCGGGCAAGGGCGACTTCACGGAGCGCGGCCGGGAGGTCGCCAGGACCGCGATCGCGAACCTGGACATCGCCAAGCCCTGAGAGGAAGCCCTCGAGTGACCAATCCGTGATCGCCGGACCCACAACGCCCTGATCAGCGTATTCGTTGCCAGCGATCACTGGCGCCGTGTGTGTACTCCGTGAAACCCCGTTACCGACGGGTACCCAAAGCGTCCGGGCGGGCATACCCTGCGGCTCATGACGGACTCGCAGGCCCCGGAGAAGACCGGCACCGACGACACGGCCGGGACGGGCACCACCGGCACCGGTGCCCTCGGCACCAACCCCCTCGCGCCCGCCCCGCGCGGCGCCCGCACCGCCGCCGACGTCGTCACGCCCGAGCTGGTCGCCCAGCTCACCAAGGGCGTCGTCGGCTCCGGCCGCACCGCCAACCACACGCCGCTCACCGGCGCGAAGCTGGCCGACCTGCCCGAGTCCACACCCGAGGACGTTCGTACGGCCTTCGAGCGGGCCCGCGAGGCGCAGGCCGTCTGGGCCGCCGTCCCGGTGCGCGAGCGGGCCGCCGTGCTGCTGCGCTTCCACGACCTGGTGCTCGCCCGGCAGGCCGAGGTCCTCGACCTGATCCAGCTGGAGACCGGCAAGGCCCGGCTGCACGCCCACGAGGAGGTGCAGGCGGTCGCCGTCGCCGCCCGGCACTACGGCCGCAAGGCCCCCTCGTACCTGAAGCCCAAGCGGCACACCGGTGCCGTCCCGACGCTCACCAAGGTCACCGAGCTGCGCCACCCGCGCGGCGTCGTCGGGCAGATAGCGCCCTGGAACTACCCCCTGGAGCTGTCCGTCGGCGACGCGCTCCCCGCCTTCGTCGCGGGCAACGCCGTCGTCATGAAGCCGGACACGGAGACCTGCCTGACGGCGCTGTGGGCGCGCGACCTGCTCATCGAGGCCGGCCTGCCCGCCGAGGTCTTCCAGGTCGTCATCGGCGAGGGCCCGGTCGTGGGCCCCGAGGTCGTCCGGTACGCCGACTACGTGTCCTTCACCGGCTCCACCCGCACCGGCCGCGAGGTCGCGCAGGGCGCCGCCGCCCGCCTGGTCGGCGTCTCCCTCGAACTCGGCGGCAAGAACGCCATGCTGGTGCTGGAGGACGCCGACCTCGACAAGGCCGCCGCCGGTGCCGTCCGCGCCTGCTTCTCCTCCGCGGGCCAGCTCTGCATCTCCATCGAGCGGCTGTACGTCCACGAGTCCGTAGCGGACGCGTTCCTCGACCGGTTCGCCGCCCGCACCAGGGCGATGCGGCTCGGCACCTCCCTCGCGTACGGCGCCGACATGGGGTCCCTGGTCGGCGAACGGCAGCTGGAGACGGTCACCCGGCACGTCGAGGAGGCCGTCGCCAAGGGCGCCACGCTCGTCGCCGGCGGCGTGGCCCGCCCGGACATCGGCCCGTACTTCTTCGAGCCGACCATCCTCGACGGCGTCGAGGCGCCGATGGCGGTCTGCGCCGAGGAGACCTTCGGGCCGGTCGTGTCCGTCTACCGCTTCCGCACCGAGGACGAGGCGGTCGAGCTCGCCAACTCCACGCCGTACGGCCTGAACGCCTCGGTCTGGACGAAGGACGGCCGTCGCGGCAGGGCCGTCGCGGCCCGGCTGCGCAGCGGCACCGTCAACGTCAACGAGGGCTACGCGTCGGCGTACGGCAGCGTCCAGTCGCCGATGGGCGGCATGAAGGACTCCGGTCTCGGCCGCCGCCACGGCTCCGAGGGCATCCTCAAGTACACCGAGGCGCAGACCGTCGCCCACCAGCGGCTGCTGCCGATGGCGCCGTCGCTGGGCATGGACGACGAGAAGTACGCCGCGTTCATGAGCCGCAGCCTGCGGGCGATGAAAGCCCTGCGCCTGCGCTAGGGAGACCCCGGCCCCCGGTCAGCACCCGCTTCTCAACGAGGAGAGCACGTGTCACAGGAGAACTCCGTCCAGAAGCCGGACGCGGCCGCTCCCGCGGACGTCCCCGCCGGGGGCCCCGCGGGCGCCCCCGCGGAGCGCCCCGAGGAGACGTACGACTACGACGTCGTTGTCGTCGGCTCCGGCTTCGGCGGGTCCGTCACCGCCCTGCGCCTGACCGAGAAGGGGTACCGGGTCGGCGTGCTGGAGGCGGGCCGCCGCTTCACCCGCGAGGCGCTGCCCAGGAACTCCTGGGACGTCAAGAACTACCTGTGGGCCCCGAAGCTCGGCATGTACGGCATCCAGCGCATCCATCTGCTGGGCAACGTCATGGTGCTGGCGGGCGCGGGCGTCGGCGGTGGCTCCCTCAACTACGCCAACACCCTCTACGTACCGCCGAAGCCCTTCTTCGAGGACCCCCAGTGGAAGGACATCACGGACTGGGAGGAGGAGCTGAAGCCGTACTACGACCAGGCCCGGCGCATGCTCGGCGTGCGGCTCAACCCGACGACGACGCCCTCCGACGTCCACCTCAAGGCGGCCGCCGAGCGGATGGGCGTCGGCGACACCTTCCACATGGCGCCGGTGGGCGTCTTCTTCGGCGACGGGGAGGACGCCGACGGCAGCGCGAAGGCGGCCCCGGGCGAGCGGGTCGCGGACCCCTACTTCGGCGGCGCGGGACCGGAGCGCCGGGCGTGCCTCGAATGCGGCGAGTGCATGACGGGCTGCCGCCACGGCGCGAAGAACACGCTGAACGAGAACTACCTCCACCTCGCCGAGAAGGCGGGCGCCGTCGTCCACCCCATGACCACCGTCGTGTCGGTCACCGACGACTCACGTGGCGGGTACGCGGTCCGGACGCTGCCGACCGACGACCGGCGCAAGGGAGCGGGCCGTACGTTCACCGCCCGCCGGGTCGTCCTCGCGGCCGGCACCTACGGGACGCAGACCCTGCTGCACCGGATGAAGGCCGGAGGGCAACTGCCGTACCTGTCCGAGCGGTTGGGCGAGCTGACCCGCACCAACTCCGAGGCGCTGGTGGGCGCGCAGACCGACAACCGCCGCTACCGCAAGGCGTACGGCGCGCCGAAGGCCGACTTCACGCGCGGGGTGGCGATCACCTCGTCGATCCACCCGGACGCCAACACCCACATCGAACCGGTCCGCTACGGCCGGGGCTCGAACGCGATGGGCAGTCTGTCCATCCTCCAGGTCCCCTACGCGGAAGGCTCCTCCCGCGCCCTCGGCTGGCTGGTCAACGCGGCCAAGCACCCGGTGCAGATGCTGCGTTCGCTCTCCAACCGCCGCTGGTCCGAGCGCACCATCATCGGCCTGGTCATGCAGTCCCTGGACAACTCGCTGACCACGTACCTGAAGCCCTCGGGCGCCGGCAAGGGCCTGCTGACGGCACGTCAGGGGCACGGGGCGCCCAACCCCAAGCAGATCAAGGCCGCTTCGGAGGCCGCCACCGCCATCGCCGCCGAGATCAACGGCTTCGCCGGCAGCAACGTCGGCGAGCTGATGGGAACGCCGCTCACCGCGCACTTCCTTGGCGGCTGCGCGATCGGCGACTCCCGGGAGACCGGCGTGATCGACCCGTACCACCGGCTGTACGGCCACCCGGGCATCTCCGTGGTGGACGGCGCCGCCGTCTCCGCGAACCTCGGCGTCAACCCGTCGCTCACCATCACCGCCCAGGCCGAGCGCGCGATGTCGTACTGGCCCAACAAGGGCGAGGCCGACCCGCGTCCGGCCCAGGGGGCGGCGTACGAGCGGCTGGAGCCGGTCGAGCCGCGGTCGCCCGCCGTCCCCGCGGACGCGTTCGGCGCCCTGAGGCTGCCGTTCCTCGGGATGCCGACGGTGCCGCCGAAGAACTGAACCGGCCGCGGCCCGGCCGCCGCAGGACATGAAGAAGGACCTGTGCCCCCCTCCGAGCCCAGGTCCTTCTTCATGTGCGGGGCGTGGGCCCCGGACGGTCCGCGTTACGCGGCGGCGTCACCGGACTTGCGGCGGCGCACCACGAACACCGCACCGGCACCGGCGACGACGGCGGCACCGCCGACGAGGCCGATCACCGGCAGGGCGGAGCTGGAGCCGGTCTCGGCGAGGTTGCCGGTCGGCAGCTCGGAGACGTCACCCTGCGGCTTCTTGATCGGGTCCTTCTCGTCGTCGTCGCCCGGCTCGGCCTCGCCCGGGTTCGGGTTCTCGGAGCCGGCCTTGAGGACCACGAAGTCGTACTGGGCCCAGCCCTCGGCGACGCACTCCTGGCCGTCGACGTTGTCGAGGTAGGCGCCGGAGCCGAAGGAGTAGGCGTCGCCCGCGGGAGCGTTCTTGTCGATGCTGACGCGCAGGTCGACGGACTCGGTCTGCTTCGCCTTCAGTTCCTCGACGTAGAAGAAGTAGTCACCGGCCCACGAGTCGTCGCCGATGCGGGTCCACTTGCCGGACTCGGGGTTCTTGAACTCCAGGTCCACGTACTGGCTCAGGTACTTCGACTCGTCGAGCTCGTAGTTCTCGATCTCGGCGTAGAAGGCGACGCCCTCGATGTCGATCTTCGAGTCGTTGGTGACGGTCAGCTCGAACGCGTGGTAGCCGCTGCCCGCGACGATCTTGCCGGGGAGGCCCTTGATGTCCGCGGACACCCTGGCGTCGCCGTACTCCTCGTCCAGGTCCTCGCAGTACGGGACCTCCGGGTCGTCCGGCTCCTCGCTCGACGTCGCCGAGGGCGTGACCGAGGGGCTGGTGGAGGCCGGCGGGGTGGAGGCCGGGGGCGTCGAGGCCGGCGGCGTGGAGGCCGATTCCGTCGTGGCGGGCGGCGTCGACTCCGGGGAGCTGGGCGCGGGCGCCGTCTCCGTGGTGCCGGCTGTCGGCGTACCGGTCGGCTCGTCCGCGAACGCGGACGGCGCCGACAGCAGGGCCAGCGGGGCTATGACGGCCGTCGCGGCCGCGACGGCCATGGCACGGCGAAGCTTCATGAAGACCTCGGGAAGTCCGGCGCACCGCGGTGACGCAGCACGCGAAAAGTGTCAGGAGGCCTCCGCGGCGGGGCGCGGGTGTGGCCGTTGTGTCAGCAGGTGTGACCCGCGTCGGCCGCCGATGGTTGCACTCTCGCTCACAGAATCCTTATGTGGGCTGAGTCACACGGTGATCGCGCTCCGCGACCGGGGCCCCGCCGCCGTCCGCCCCGGCACCTGTGCGATCGTGACGCGCCGGGCCCGTCCTGTCCGACGCGGCCCCGTCCGGAAAACGTGAAGGTGGGGAACGTGAAGTCAAAGGTGTCGCGCGTCACGGCGGCGGTCGCGGTCATGGCGGCGCTGGGAGGCACCGCGGCGTGCGGCGGTGGCGACGACAAGGGCGGCAAGCCGGCGAAGGCGGCCACGGCGACGGCGACGGCGAGCGGGAAGGCCTCCGGCCCGGCGAAGGAAGGCGGCGACGCGAAGGGCACCGACGGGGCGAATGACACCGGCGCGCCGGAGAAGAGCGCCACCGCCGGGGCGCCCGCCGCGCTGTCCCGGGCCCAGCTGGACAAGGCCGCCCTCGCGGACGGCGAGGTCAAGGGCTACACGGTCGACCGGACGCCCGCCTCGGACATCTCGCTGGACTCCGTGCCGGCCACCCCGGCCGCCTGCCAGCCCGTCGCCGACATGTTCCTGTTCACCACCCGCCCCACGGCCCACGCCGGCGTCGGCCGCGGCTTCACCACGAAGGACGACCTGGACGCCTCGGTCACCTCCCTCGCCCTCCTCTCGTACCGGCCCGGCGAGGCCGACGAGGTCCTCGCGGGACTGCGCAAGGCGGCGGACACGTGCACGTCGTACAAGCACACCGGCTACCGCTACAGCGAGGTGAAGCCGCTCAAGGACCCGCACCTCGGTGACGAGTCCGTCGCGTACCGGCTCAAGGCGTCGATCGAGGACACGGAGGTGCCCACGACCTTCACCGTCGTCCGGGTCGGGACCGTCGTCGTGTCCTTCACCTCGATGAACATGCTGGACCCGGACAAGGTGAAGGTGCCGACGGAGATCGTCGAGAAGCAGCTGGCCAAGGTCGAGAAGGCCGTCGGCTAGGACGCACCGCGTGCCTCCGGGCAGAGCGAAGGGCCCCGCGGGACGGATCCGCGGGGCCCTCCTTCGTCAGCACCGGCGTCAGGGCAGCGCCGGTGCCTGAGAAGCGGCGCCGGGGGGTCGCGCCGCCGTACGAAAACGATGCTGTTGTCTGCTGTGGGACGTGGGGCTGTTCCCGCATCGTGCTGGGTGGGCCGCGGCCTCCGCAACCGTTGCGCCACCCTCGGGAGGATTCCGCCGGCCGGCCCCGGGCGTCCCCGGAGCCGACCGTTCTCTGGAGTGACCGGGCTGCTGTCCCCTGCCGTCCGGTCACAGTCCTGGGACGAGGTCCCACGACGCACGGCACGATCCGCACGTCTCATCGCCCCAACGGAGCCACGCGTGGTTCTTTCGGGCCCGCCCCTGGCTGGCACGGACACCGGGGACAACGAAGCCCGCGCCGCCCCGGTCACGCGCCGTACGGGTGAGAGGGCATACGAACGTAGGTGCACCGGACGCCCGTGGCAGCGGGGCGCGGACGGCGTCAGACGCGGCCCCGGCACAGCTCCAGCAGCAGCATCGCCAGTGAGGTGCCGGGCTTGCCCAGCGCGTCCCTGTAGTGACCGAGGATCTCCATCTCGCGGGAGAGATTCACCCGGCGGCCGCCGGAGGTGATCCGCGCCTCCTGGATCACCGCGGAGACGGCCATCCGCTCCTGGACGAGCCCGATGATCCGGTCGTCCAGGGCGTCGATGCGTTCACGGGCACCGGTGATGACACCGGCGGCCTCGTCGGTGCGGGCGCCGGTCCTGTCCAGTACGTCGGCCATGGTGGGGCTCCTTCTCGGAAGAGGTGCCCCGGGGCGGCAGGACCCGGAAACGCCAGACGCCCCGGGCCTTGTCGGCCCGGGGCGCCTGGGATGTCGCTTGTCAGTGGCTCAAGCAGCACGACCATGGCAGCCGGTGGGCCGGTTGCCATAGGTAAAGACGAAGGTCTGGTGCGAGAGCATGCGTGCAGTATGCACCCCGGGAACACGGCGGTCCAAGCCCGGCCGGGCGGGATCTCAGCTCGCGAGACCGGGCGTCACGGGCCCGGAACGGGGGGCTTGGGCGGTGCTTCCGGGGACGGGAGGGGTTCTCCGCGGGCCCGTTAGAATCGGAGGTACAGACCCCGTAGACCGCCGGAAGGCAAACCGTGCCATCAGCACCCTCCGCTGCCGCCAGCCCCGACACCGTCCTGGTCGTCGACTTCGGCGCGCAGTACGCCCAGCTCATCGCCCGCCGCGTCCGCGAGGCCCGGGTCTACAGCGAGATCGTGCCGAGCACCATGCCGGTCGAGGAGATCCTCGCCAAGAACCCGGCGGCGATCATCCTGTCCGGCGGTCCCTCGTCGGTGTACGCGGAGGGCGCCCCCCGCCTCGACCGCGCGATCTTCGAGGCCGGGGTCCCCGTCTTCGGCATGTGCTACGGCTTCCAGCTGATGGCCACGACCCTCGGCGGCACCGTCGACAACACCGGCGCCCGCGAGTACGGCCGCACCCCGCTGCACGTCTCGAAGTCCGGCTCCACCCTCTTCGAGGGCACCCCGGACGAGCAGTCGGTCTGGATGTCCCACGGTGACGCCTGCTCCGCCGCCCCCGAGGGCTTCACGGTCACGGGCTCCACGGACGTCGTCCCGGTCGCGGCCTTCGAGAACGACGAGAAGAAGCTGTACGGGGTCCAGTACCACCCCGAGGTCATGCACTCCACGCACGGCCAGCAGGTGCTGGAGCACTTCCTGTACCGCGGCGCGGGCCTCACGCCGAGCTGGACGACCGGCAACGTGATCGAGGAGCAGGTCGCGCTCATCCGCGAGCAGGTCGGCACCAAGCGCGCCATCTGCGGCCTGTCCGGCGGCGTGGACTCCGCGGTCGCCGCGGCCCTCGTGCAGAAGGCCATCGGCTCCCAGCTGACCTGTGTGTACGTCGACCACGGCCTGATGCGCCAGGGCGAGACCGAGCAGGTCGAGAAGGACTTCGTCGCGGCCACCGGCGTCCAGCTGAAGGTCGTCGACGCCGAGGAGCGCTTCCTCACCGCACTCAAGGGTGTCTCGGACCCCGAGGAGAAGCGGAAGATCATCGGCCGCGAGTTCATCCGGGTCTTCGAGCAGGCCCAGGCGGAGATCATCGCCGAGGCCGCGGAGGGCGAGGACGTCGCCTTCCTGGTGCAGGGCACCCTCTACCCGGACGTCGTCGAGTCCGGCGGCGGCACCGGCACCGCCAACATCAAGTCCCACCACAACGTGGGCGGCCTCCCCGAGGACATCGAGTTCCAGCTCGTCGAGCCGCTGCGCAAGCTGTTCAAGGACGAGGTCCGCATGGTCGGCCAGGAGCTCGGCCTGCCTGACGAGATCGTCCAGCGGCAGCCGTTCCCCGGCCCGGGCCTCGGCATCCGCATCGTCGGCGAGGTCAACAAGGAGCGGCTCGACCTGCTCCGGCACGCCGACGCCATCGCCCGCGAGGAGCTCACCAAGGCGGGCCTCGACCGCGACATCTGGCAGTGCCCGGTGGTCCTGCTCGCGGACGTCCGCTCCGTCGGCGTCCAGGGCGACGGCCGGACCTACGGCCACCCGATCGTGCTGCGCCCCGTCTCCTCCGAGGACGCCATGACGGCGGACTGGTCGCGGCTGCCGTACGACGTCCTGGCGAAGATCTCGACCCGGATCACGAACGAGGTCGCGGACGTCAATCGTGTCGTCCTCGACGTGACCTCCAAGCCGCCGGGCACCATCGAGTGGGAGTAGCCCTCCCCGTCGGCCACCGGCCGGCGTGAGCGCCCGGCGTGCCGGGGGAGAGCTGAGAAGGGGCGCCGTCCGGACCGGACGGCGCCCCTTCTCGTGCGTCCGGGTGCGGACCGGCGCGGTCAGGTGCGTCTGCGGTCCGTGGCGGTTGGGGGCTTCTGACGGTCCGCGACGGGGCGAGGGCGTCGGACGGTCCGCAGTGGTCGGGGCGTCGGACGGTCCGTGGCGGTTGCGGCGTCCGGTGGTCCGCGGTGGTCAGGTGCGTTTGAAGGTCCGCAGCGGAGAATCCGGCCGCCAGATCCGCACCACCAGGTACGTGTCGTCCTCCACGCACGTCCGCACGACCTCGGTCAGCTCGGTGCGGAAGAGGTGGAACGCCTCCGGGCCCGGCGGGTTCACCGCCTCGGTGTAGCGCCCCACGACCTCGGGGTCCCGCACCTCGACGGCCCGACCGGCGACCCGCACGTCGCCGCCTGCCATGTCCGTCCCCGGCCCCGGGTTCGCCTGGAGCGCGAAGCGCGGGTCGCGGCGCAGGTCGAGCGCCTTGAGCGAGCCCGGCATCATGCCGAGCCACAGCTCGCCGTCCAGGAAGCGCACCTCGATCCCGGTGGTGCGGGGCGAACCGTCCTTGCGGAGGGTGGCCAGGATGTGGTGGGTGAAGGCTCCGAAGCGGGCCTCCGCCGTCCGGGCGAGTTCGGGTTCGGCGGCGGCGAAGGCCGCCCAGTTCGACGTGGTACCTGTCATACGACAAGTCTCGTCCCCATACCGGACACCTGCTGTCGGGTATTCGGGGGTCGCCGCGCGGGTACCCGACGGTCGGGACATCTCGCGTAACGGTTGTGCACTCTCTTCCCGGAACGGCCCTGTTCTCCTGCGCTGACCGCGGGTAACTTCCGCTCCGTACCGAACACGCCAGTGCTGGAGGACATATGCACGGGCCCAAGCCGCCCCTGCCCGTACCCACCGACCGGCTGCGGTTCGCCATGCCGCCGATGCACGAGTCGCTGGAGGACGAGCGGCGCCACCGCAAGGAGCGGCTGGCGGGCGCGCTGCGGATCTTCGGGCGGTTCGGATTCGAGGACGGGGTCTCCGGCCACATCACCGCCCGCGACCCGGAGTACAGCGACTGCTTCTGGGTCAACCCGTTCGGGATGCCCTTCAAGCACGTCACCGTGAGCGACCTGGTCCTCGCCAACCAGGACGGGCAGGTGATCGAGGGCAGGTACCACGTGAACCAGGCGGCGTTCACCGTCCACGCCCAGGTGCACGCCGCCCGCCCGGACGTGGTCGCCGTCGCCCACTGCCACTCCGTGCACGGACGGGCCGTGGCCGCGCTCGGCGACCTGCTCGACCCCATCACGCAGGAGTCCTGCGCCTTCTACGAGGACCACGCGCTGTACGACAGCTACACCGGCGTCGCCGTCGACGCCGAGGAGGGCCGCCGGATCGCCTCCGCGCTCGGCAGCCGCAAGGCGCTCGTCCTGCGCAACCACGGCCTGCTGACCGTCGGCGACTCCGTGGACGCGGCGGCCTGGTGGTTCCTGTCCATGGAGCGGTCCTGCCAGGTCCAGCTCACCGCGCGGGCGGCGGGACGGCCGATCGTCATCGACCACAGGCAGGCGGTCGCGACCCGCGAGCAGCTCGGCGGCGACCTGGTGGCCTGGATCAACTACCAACCCCTGTGGACGGACATCAGCCGCAGCGAGCCGGATCTGCTGAGTTAGCGGCGGGGCGCTGCGGGCAGGGGCGGGCGTAGTCGGGCTGCGCGGGGCGCTGCGGGCAGGGGGCGACCGCGGGTACTGGGGCTGCGCGGGGCGAGGTGGTGCGGGGGCGTGTGGTCGGGCTGCGCGAGGTGGGGCGGGGAGACACCGGGGGTGGGCTAGAAGTCCCGGAGTACGGCCGCCCCGTCGCCGCGAACTCCTCGTCCGTCAGCACGCCGTCGCGGTACAGCTCGCCCAACTCCCGCAGCCTGCGCAGGAGTACGTCGTGGTGATCCGCCGAGGGCGGGAAGACGGTCGCCGGCCGGGGGTGGCCCGTGTGCTCGCCCTCGTGGGTGGAGGGGTGCGTGGAGGGGTGCGGCAACCGCGCGGTGACCGCGGCCGCCACCAAGGCCGTGAGCAGTCCCGGCGCGTGCTGCCCCACAGGTCGAGCGCGTACGGGTCCTTCTCCGGCGGCAGCTTCGAGTACACCGCCTCACGGGTCACGAACCGCAGGAAGCCGTCCCCGTGACCGGAGTTGGGCAGCCACTCGACCTGGACGACGTCCCCGACCCCGATGATCCTGGGGCCCGTCGCCCGTTTGACCCGGTCGGACGTGTCCGCCCAGTCGATCCGCACCCGGCCGCCGTCGAAGGAGACCGTGCCGTCGCTGGAACGGACGGACACCGGGACCTGCGGCCCCGGCAGCAGGTACGCCTCGGCCGGTTCCTTCGGGATCTGCTCCAGCAGCAGGGCCCGGCGGATCTCCTCGGCGAGGTACTCCGCGATGCCCGCCCGGTCGACGTCCACGGCCAGGCGGTACGGGTCCGCCGTCTCCGGGAGCCGGCCCCCCGTCGCCTGGAGCAGGGGGTCGGCGCCCTCGCGCAGCCTCAACCGGAGCCGCCCGCGCCTGCGTTCCGGTTCGAGGACGATCCCGGCGACCGCCTCCAGCGGCACCGTGATCTCTCCGTACGTCTGCCGGAACAGCGGCACGGAGCGGTGCAGTCCCGGGGTGATGCGGACCGTGCTGCCGTCGAACGCCCAGGTCCCGTCGCGCTGGATGATCTCGGCCATACGGAAATTCTCCCAGCCGGGTCAACACGGAGCCCGGCGTCTCACCCTCGCTGACCACACCCGGCGAACGCGGACCGTGTTCCGTGCGGCACAATGCGTCGTCGTCGCGGGGCAGTTGTCACGCAGTTGTACGGCAGTCAGGCGTACGGGAGGCCCGGCGACGCGGGAGCATGTGACGCGAGGTCCTCGGGGATCTCGTGGGACTCGCAGGAACCTGCGGGACCTCTCTTTGTTGCGGGGAAGGCGGCAGCGGGCGTGGCGGTGCAGGAGGCGAGACAGGGCGGGGAGCGCGGCGACGGAACCGGGTCGGGGTCGGGGTCGGGTTCCGGGGCCGGGGCCGGGGTCGGGGCCGGCTCGGGGGCGAGCGCCGGCGCGGGTTCGGGGGCCGGCGCGGGGGCCGGCTCGGGAGCTGGTTCGGGGGGCGGGGCCGGTACGGGCTCGCGGTCTGGTGCGGGTTCTGGGGCCGGGTCGGGCGCCGGGTACGGGGCGGGTTCTGGGGCTGGGTACGGCGCCGGGGCGGGTTCTGGGTACGGGTACGGGGCTGGTTCGGGTTCCGGGTCCGGGCACGGCGCCGGGGCGGGTTCCGGGTTCCGGTCCGGGTGGGGGTCGGGGCCGGTTTCCGGGCGCGAGGGCCACGACGGTGGCTGCACGTGCGGGGACTGTCCGCACGGCGCCCGCGAGGGGCACCGGCGCGCGGTCGCCGAATTCCTCGCCAAGCGCGACGAGTTCGCGGCCGGGCAGGGGCTGCCCGCCGCGGTCGCGCACTCCGTCACCGCGTCCCGGCAGTGGGTCTCGGACGAGCTGACCCAGTCGGCGGCCCTCGTCGCCGAGCGCGGACGCGTCGAGGGCGAGGCCTGGCTGGCGCGGCTGTGGCGCCGTACCGCGTTCGCCGTCTGGGGTGTCGTCGGCGTACTGCTCCTTGGGCAGGCGCTGACCGCGATCGGCGCGGGGTGGTCGCCCGCGCGGACCTCAGGGCTGGTGGCCGCGGTTCTCGTGGGCGGGCTGCTGACCGGTGCGGGGTATTTCCACCGGGCGCGGGGCGGGGTCCTCGCCCCTGTCGTCGGCGAGGACAACCGGCTCTCCACCTCCCGTGCGGTGGCCGCGAGTTGGGTCGTCCTCGTGGTGTACGCCGTTCTCGTCCTCGTGGGGCAGCTGGCCCTCGCGTCCGGGCACGCCGAGCGGGACCGGCTCATCTCCGGGCTCGAACTCGCCCGGGGCGCGGGTGTGGTGACCGTCGTCGCCGTGGTGTGCGGGATCGCTGTGCTCGTGCGGCGTGTGGTGGGGCTGCGGGTGCTCGGGCAGCGTCTGCAGAAGGTGCGGGCCGATCGTCCCCGGGCCGCCGATCTGCTCACCGACGACTCGGGGCGCGGGAGCTTCGCCGACATCCAGTACGTGGTCGTCGGTGCCGTCGCGCTGGTCTTCGCGGTGGTACGGCTGGCCCGGCGGCCGGAGCAGTTGCCCGATCTGCCGTGGGGGCTGGCGGTGCTGGTGCTCGTCTCGGCGGCGACGTATGTCGCGGGGAAGTACGCGGAGGGTGGGCGCCCGGTGATTCTGTCGGTCGTCCGTGCGCGGGAGGCGGGGGATCTGGACGCGCCGATCCGTACGGGGGACGACATCGAGATCCGCGGGGCCGGGTTCGTGCCGCCGGGGGCGGGGACGGCGGACCGGCTGTCCCGGATGGTCGTCCGGATCGGGCCGGTCAACGTCCACGTGCCGCTGGTTCCGGTGCCCGGAGGCTTCAGCAACCCGACGGACGCGGTGCTGACGGTGCCGGTGCCGGTGGATGTGGAACCGGGACGGGTGGAGGTGCAGGTGGTCACCGCGGCGGGAGTGGAGACGAACCGTTGCACCATCGACGTGACGGACTGAGCGGGCGCGGTGTCCGGCCTTGTGGGCGTCGGACGCTTTCCGTCCGGTGGGTGGGTCGGGGCCGTGCCGGTACATCCGGCCGTCGGTAGTTGGTGTCGGCGTCCGTTACCAGCGTTCCTCGGTTGCGTACGTCCCCGTCTCGACGGCCATTTGATGTACCGGCACGGCCCCTTCGGTCGCAGGGCGGCTTGCGGTCGTGGGTGGTTGAGCTGCGGGGCGCGAGCCCGGTGGACCTAGCTGCGGGCATGCGTGCCGCTCGGGGCGATGGGGGTCCCCCCGCTCGAGCGGAGCCGAGAGTGGGGGAGGGTGGGCGCAGGCGGCTCCCCGTTGGCGCCGGGGTCGCCGACCTACCCCGACCTCAGCCGTGGCGCCGGTGCCGATGCAGCCGATTTGGAGTGGGCCCCACCCGGGTGGCACCCCGTTGGCGCCGGTTTGCCGTTCTACCTCGGCGTCGGCCGTGGCGGTGGGCGCTGGTGTGCGTGGGGGAGTGGGCGTGTTCCCAACGGGGTGCGGTGTCTCGGAGGCGCCGAGTTTGGTGGGTCCCTGTAGAGGCCCGCCGGGCAGGTGGGCCTCGGGGGTCGGGACAGGGGCCGTCTCGTGTGGGGGCTCCCTTGGTGGGGTGAGCGGGGGGAGCGTGGCGTACGTATGGTCTGTTGAGGGGTCAACGGCATGGTGGGGCGAGAGGCGGCGGCAGCGATGACTCACGGCATGCGTCCGGACACGCACGACAGCACGTATCCCGAGGGAGACCGGACGTGGCGGGACTCCGCCACGCGCTACGCCCTGCTCCCCCTGCGCGTCTTCCTCGGCGTCACCTTCATCTACGCCGGTCTCGACAAACTCACCGACAGCGCCTTCATGAAGGACGCCGGAGCCGGTTCGATCGGCGACATGATGCGCGCCGCCCGCAACTCGTCCGCGATCCCCGCCCTCGTCGACCTGGCTCTCAACAACCCCGTCGGCTTCGGGTACGCCATCGCCTTCGGCGAGCTGGCCGTCGGCATCGGCACCCTCCTCGGTCTGCTGGCCCGCCTCGCCGCGCTCGGCGGCGCGCTGATCTCCCTCAGCCTCTGGCTGACGGTGAGCTGGGCCTCCGATCCCTACTACTACGGCAACGACCTGGCGTACCTGATGGCCTGGCTGCCTCTCGTCCTCGCCGGCGCCGCGGTCCTGTCCGTGGACGCCGCCCTTCGCGCCAGGCGCCGCCGCGCGGGCGTCTACTCATAAGGCCGCCCCGTCAGCGGGACGCCCCCGCTTCAGAAGGGGCCCGCTCCGCTCTGGACGAGCGGCGTCGGCGCAGCGCGCTCGTCAGGAACGCCGCCGCGCCCGCCAGGCACAGGCCGCCCGCGACGATCGGGATCACCGCGAACCACGGGGTCTCCCACAGGCCGCCCGCGTCACCGGCGTAGACGACGCCCGCGAGGGCCAGGAAGCAGCCCGCTATCAGCTTTCCCGGCTGGAACTCATGACGTAGCACGGGCCACCTCCGCCTGTCCGGCGCCGACTTCCAGCTGGAGGTCGAGCGTGCCCGCGCTCTTGCCGCCCGTGGCCGGGGGGAGCGTCACATGTTTGTTCCTGCCCGGCTGCACGTCCACGTCCTTGCTGTCGTCGCCCGGCAACTGGATGTCGCCGACACCCACTTCGATGTCCAGCCGCACGGTCACGTCGTCGGGGACCACCACCTTCAGCCGGCCCACGCCGACCTCGGCGTGCGTGGACACCGTCTGGCCCTTGGCGAGGTCGAGGCCGCTGAGGTCCAGGGTGCCGACACCGGTGCCGAGGTCGTAGGTCCGCTGTACGTCGGAGACCGCCGCCGGGGTCCACGTGGTGCGGACCCAGTGGGTGCTGATGTCGCCGGGGAGAGCCGCGGCGCAGGCCAGCAACCCGGCGGTGACGACGGCGAGGAAGACCGAACCGGCCCCCGTACGGCCGAGGAAGGCGCTGACCGCGATGCCGACGCCGAAGACGACGAGCGCGCAGGCGAGCCCGGTCTGCACGCTGGTGCCGAGCGCGTGGTCGTCCCAGGTGAGCCCCGTGCCGAGGGCGCCCGCGACCAGTGCGGTCAGGAACACCCAGCCGCCGATCCAGCGCGGGCCGCGCGGCTGCGGCTCCTGGGACACGCGTATGTGGCTGCGGGACGTGCCGCGCGCGATGTTCACCGCAGCCGCTATGTCCCGGTCCCGGGAGTCCGGGGGACCCCACAGATAGCCCGTGCCGCCGACATGCGTGCCGTCCTTGACGATCGGGTCGCGCCACCAGGACGGGTACGCGTACGGCACCGGGGGCGCCTTGGCCTCGGGCGGGGCGTCGGCCGCGGCCTGCGCGGCGAGCGGGTCGGGATCGGGGTCGCCGCGCTGCTGCGACCAGTACCCGGCGCCCGCCAGCAGGATGGCCAGTATCACGGCGAAGGCGAGCACCCCGCCGTTGTGCAGCATGGAGAGGAAGACGCCGCAGCCGACCAGGGCGAAGAGGACCGCTGCCAGCGCCTGGCCGTCGACGCGGCCGGTGAGCAGCTTGCGTACCTCGTTCTCCTCGTCGTCGTCGGTCGGGACGAACAGCCAGACGAAGCCGTAGAAGATGAGGCCGAGGCCGCCGGTCGCGGCGAGCACCGCCAGCACGATCCGGAAGATCACCGGGTCCATCTCGCACTGCCGCCCGAGCCCGGCGCACACCCCGCCCAGCATCTTCTGCCGGCGGTCGCGCCGGAAGCGGTGCGGGGGGCCGGGCGGGGCCGCTCCTCCGTGCGCCCCGTGCGCGCGCGGCTCGCCGGCGGGGCCGGGGCCGGCCGCTCCGGCGCCCGGGCCCGGACCGGGATCCGGTGCCGCCGCGTGCTGGTGATCTGTCATGGGTCCATGGTGACGGGCGAGGGGCCGTGAGGGGAGTCGGGATGACCCTGGCCCGACCCTGAGATCGTCCCTGACGAGGCCGGGGGGAAGCGTTCGGACGCCGGTCCTTCGAAGATCAGGGGAGTCTCGGGGGCCGACCCTGATGCCCCGGTCCGCCGGGCGTGTGAACATCGATGGCATGCCGGAAGCCGCAGCAGTGCCACTCGCCCCGCTCGAGGGTCCGCGGCCGCCGCGCAAGCTCTACCGCAGCAGCGACGGACGCTGGCTCGGTGGCGTGGCGCGGGGGCTCGCCGGGCATCTCGGGCTGCCTGTCGTGTGGCTGCGGCTGATGTTCGTCGGCCTGTTCATGGCGGACGGCCTGGGCGCGCTGCTGTACGCGGCGTTCTGGTTCTTCGTGCCGCTGGGAGTCGGCGGCGTCGACGCCGGGCGCCCCCCTGCGGTCACCACCGAGCCCGCGCCCGACGGCCGGCGCAGACTGGTCGCCCGCAAGCCGGACCGGGGCCAGATCGTCGCGCTGCTGCTCATGGTCGTCGTGGCCCTGGTCTTCGTCGGCAACGTGAATCTCGGCGGCGGTGCCAAGGCGTATCTCTGGCCGACCGTCCTCGTCGGCGCCGGTGTCGCCCTGGTCTGGCGCCAGGCGGACAACGCGCGCCGGGCCCGCTGGATGGAGGTCGGCCGCCGCAGACGCACGCTGACGCTGCTGCGCTCCGCCGCCGGTGTCCTGCTGGTCACCGCCGGCGTCTCCGGCATATTCGTGCTCCAGGGCTCCGCCGCCCACCTCGGCTCCGTCCTCCAGGCGGCGCTCGCCGTCCTGGTCGGCATAGCGCTCCTCGCGGGCCCCTATCTCGTCCGCATGACCCAGGACCTCTCCGAGGAGCGCCTGATGCGCATCCGCGCCCAGGAGCGGGCGGAAGTCGCCGCGCACGTCCACGACTCGGTGCTGCACACCCTGACCCTGATCCAGCGCAACGCGGAGAACGCGGGCGAGGTCCGCCGGCTCGCCCGCGCCCAGGAGCGCGACCTGCGCGCCTGGCTCTACAAACCGGAGGGCACCGGCAAGGACGAGGCGGAGGAACCGGACACCCTCGCCGAGGCGGTCCGGCGCAACGCCGCGGAGGTCGAGGACAAGCACGGCGTCCCCATCGAGGTCGTCGTCGTCGGGGACTGCCCGCTCGACGAGGGCCTCGCCGCACAGATGCAGGCCGCGCGGGAAGCGATGGTGAACGCCGCCAAGTACGGTGGCGACGGCGGCGCGGTACAGGTCTTCGCCGAAGTCGAGGGCAGGACGGTCTTCGTGTCCGTGCGGGACCGCGGCCCGGGCTTCGACCTCGACGCGATACCCGCCGACCGCATGGGCGTCAGAGAATCGATCATCGGCCGCATGGAGCGCAACGGCGGCACGGCGCGGCTGCGTGCGGTGCCGGACGGCGGCACGGAGGTCGAGCTGGAGATGGAGAGGGCGGAGAGTACGTCATGAGCGACGTGAACGGGCCGGACGAGGCCAAGGGGCCCGCGGGACCCGGAAGTTCTGCCGAGGCGGGCGCCACGGGGGCCGGCGAGCCCACGGAACCGGCCGGGCCGGCCGCGGGCGGGCGCCGGGCGCGGGTCGTGCTCGTCGACGACCACCGCATGTTCCGTACGGGGGTGCAGGCCGAGATCGGGGAGACCGAGCGGACCGGCGTGGAGGTGGTCGGCGAGGCCGCCGACGTCGACCAGGCGGTCACGGTCATCACGGCCACCCGGCCCGAGGTCGTCCTCCTCGACGTCCACCTGCCGGGCGGCGGAGGCGTCGAAGTGCTGCGCCGCTGCGCACCGTTGATGGCCGACCCGGAGCAGCCGGTGCGCTTCCTCGCGCTCTCGGTCTCGGACGCCGCGGAGGACGTGATCGGCGTGATCCGCGGCGGCGCCCGGGGCTACGTCACCAAGACGATCACCGGCACCGACCTGGTGGACTCCATCTTCCGGGTCCAGGACGGCGACGCGGTCTTCTCGCCCCGCCTGGCCGGGTTCGTCCTGGACGCCTTCGCCTCGACCGACGCCCCGCCGGTCGACGAGGACCTCGACCGCCTCACCCAGCGCGAGCGCGAGGTCCTGCGCCTCATCGCCCGCGGCTACGCGTACAAGGAGATCGCCAAGCAGCTGTTCATCTCCGTCAAGACGGTCGAGTCCCATGTCTCGGCGGTGCTGAGGAAGCTCCAGCTGTCGAACCGGCACGAGCTGACCCGCTGGGCGACGGCGCGCCGGCTGGTGTGAGCGACCGGGCCTCTCGCGCCCGTACCCGGTGGTCACGCGCCCGTACTCGGCGGGCCCGCACCCGGGGAAGGCGCGGGGCTGCGGCGGGCCGAGGGCGGTCGGGGCCCGCCGGTCGTCCGGGTCGGCGGGGGTGAGCGGTGTCAGCGGGGCGTCGCGGCCGGCGCCGGTCCCAGGACCCGTAGCACCCAGCGGTAGTGGCGTACGGCCTTCGCGATCCCGAGCAGGCCCGTCAGCCACAGGATCAGCCCGATGCCCATCCCCAGGACGACGTCGCTGTGCGCGTCGCGGCCCGGCTCGGCGCCTGAGACCGCCGCGAGCGACGCCCACAGCCCGATCGCGCACATGACGGTGGACGAGAGCAGCCAGAAGAGGCTGAGGCCGGGGGAGCGCAGGCGGGCGTCCGTCGGCGGGTGACTGTCCAACACCAGCCAGGCGTCGAGGAGTTGCTCGATCTGGCGGTCGCGGCGGACGGCCACGGCGACCGCGACGACGGGCGGGGCGAGCGAGGCGAGCCCGAGGATCGCGAAGATCGGCCCCAGCACCACGCGGGTCGGATCACCCTGCTCGAACTGCTGGAGCGGCAGCACCAGCAGCGCCCACCCGATGATCGCCACGAGCGACAACAGCCACAGCAGCAGCACCCGGTGCACCCCGAGGCTTCGCGCCCGCAACTCCTCCAGGGCCCGCCCCCGGTCGGCCAGCAGCGCCGACCGGTCCGGCCAGGTCCGCAGCTGCCAGGGCGGCGGAAGCGGCAGCAGGGAAGGGGACATCGGGACCTCTCGGACGGCGACGGGCGGCGATGCCGCTGGACCACGACGGACGGTGCGCGTCTGCGGTCGACGCTACCGCGCGAACGTGGCCATGCCATCAGCGCGTACCCGCGTCCGGCCGGAATCCTCCGCCTGCCGTACGGGGTCCTCACACCACCCGCGTAGCCCCCGCAAACGGCATCTCGTCGATCGGCGCCAGTCGTACCGGCGCCGACGGGTTGGGGGCGTGGATCATCCGGCCGCCTCCGACGTAGATGCCCACATGGCTGATTCCCGAGTAGAAGAAGACGAGGTCCCCCGGCTGGAGTTCGGCGCGCGAGACCCGCCGGCCGGCCCCGATCTGGGCGTACGTCGTGCGGGGCAGCGACACGCCCGCGGCGCGGTACGCGGCCTGGGTGAGGCCCGAGCAGTCGAAGGCGTTGGGGCCGGTGGCGCCCCACACGTAGGGGCTGCCGAGCTTCTGATAGGCGTACGCGACCGCCTCCGCCGCCCGGGAACCGGGCGCCTTGGCCGGGGTGGCACTCGTGCCGGTGCCGGACGGGAGGCCCGCCGTCTCCCGTGCGCCGGCCCGCGAGGCGTGCCCGGTGCCGCCGCCGTCCGCCGAGAGCCGCGCCCGCTGCTCGTCCGTGAGCCGGGACAGCAACCGGCGTGCCTCGCCCAGCTTCGTGTTGACCGTCTTCTTCTGCCGCTTGAGCTCGGCCTGCCGGGACTTGAGGGAGGTCAGCTCGACGCGGGCGGCGCCCCGCAGCTGCTCGATCTCGCGCAGCTGCTTGCGTACGCGCGCCACGGCCGCGGCCTGCCGGCTTCCCGCACGTTCGGCGAAGGCGGCCCCGTCCAGGTACCGGTCGGGGTCCTCGGACAGCGCGAGCTGCACGGCGGGGTCGAGGCCGCCGGTGCGGTACTGCGCCGTGGCGATCGAACCCAGCGCGTCCCGGGCCGAGTTGAGGCGGTCCGTCCTGCGGGCCGCCTCGTCGCGCAGCGTCCTGAGCCGCCGCTCCCCCTTGTCGGCCTTCTCCTTCGCCCCGTTGTACTTCTCGGTGGCGACCTCCGCCTCCTGGTACAGCTTGTCGACCTTGGCCTTGACCTGCGCCGGGGAGAGCTGCGGTTCGGCGTGTCCCGTCCCCTCGAAGGCGGTGGCCGTCGCCGCGCCCGCGAGGGCGAGGGTGGCGGCGGTGCGGGCCGTCTGACCGCCGAGTGAGCGTTGTCTGGGCTTGCGGTGCGATGCCACGAGGGCACACATCCTTTCGCGAAGACTCGTTCCGCACGGCCGCCCGGCGGGGCACGGCGACGCGTCCGGCGACGGCCCGCACAGGGGGAGCGGGGCGCCGCCGGACCTTTCGGCGGAAGCGACCGGTTGCCGCCCCTGGCCCGGGCGGCGGTGGAGAGCCGGTCACCTGGGGGAGGACGCTAAACCTGAGCGTGAGCGGCCGGTGACGCCATGTGCGGAAGTGGCGGGAGAGGTCCGCCGGGTGACCGGATGTGACCGCGCTCCCGGTCCGTGGGCGTCGGCTTGACGCTGAGTGCTGACCGAAGCGGGGATTTTCCGACGGGGCCCGAGACCCTGGTGCTATGAGCCCACTGGGCGGTCGTGAGAGATGTCGCGTGACCGCCGAGACGGAGGTGAACACTGCGGCGGGTGGGTCCCGTGGGGTGCGACCGACCGGGGGGCCGGACGGCTGCCGGAGCCGGAAGCGGGTCGCTGGAGACGGCTACCGGAGCCGGAGGGAGGGCTGGTGGAGGCGGCCGGCGGGGCCCCGATTAGGCTCCGGCGCATGGACGTACTCATCCATCTCTTCGTCGGCCTGCACATCATCGGCATCGCCGCGCTCCTCGGCGGCTTCCTCACCCAGATGAAGGCGATGGGCCAGGGCACGGCCCGCTTCGTCCCCGCGATGCTGCACGGCGCGCTCACCATGCTGGTCACCGGAGTCGTGCTGGTCGGTCTCAACCAAGCCGACGACAACTCGCTCGACAACGTCAAGCTCGGCGTGAAGCTGGCCCTGCTGATCGTGATCCTCGGGCTCGTCTACGTGAAGCGCGACGAGGAGAAGGTCGACAAGGGCGCCTTCGCCGCGGTCGGCCTGCTGACCGTCGCGAACATCTTCATCGCGGTGCTCTGGACCTGACGGCGCCCGCCCGGGGAACCCTGGGCGACCGGCCCGACCGGCCCGACCGGCCCGACCGCCCCGACCGGCCCGACGGCCGCGCCCGGCGTGACCCCATGGTCATCGGCAGGCCCGGCGGCCGTGTCCGGTGCGACCCGGGGGCCGTACCGGACACGAACGCGAGGGGGTGCCGGCGTGGTGGCGTCCCCTACGCGGGGCGCACCACGCTGTGGATCGACGAGGTGCCGTCGTAGTAGATCGACTCCTCGCGGACGTACGCGCCCGGCTTCGGGGCGTGGATCATCATGCCGTTGCCGATGTACAGGCCGACGTGGCTGATGTCGTCGTAGAAGAAGACCAGGTCACCGGGCTTGATGTCGGAGAGCGGGACCGTGGTGCCCGCGTCGACCTGGTCCCAGGTGGTGCGCGGCAGGGAGACGCCCGCGGCCTTCCAGGCGGCCTGGGTGAGACCGGAGCAGTCGTAGGAGTCCGGGCCGGTCGCGCCCCACACGTACGGCTTGCCGACCTGGGCCCGCGCGAAGGCGATGGCCTTGTCGGCCGTGGTGGCGTACGCCGGGTCCTCCGCCGTGCCGCCCGCGCCGGCGTCCGAGTCGCCCTGGTCCTGCTGGGCGGTCTCCTCGCGGCTCCGCTCCTCCTGCGCGGCCTGCTGCCTGGCCAGTTCCTCGGCCTTGCGGTCGGCCTCCTCGCGCTTCTTCTCCTCGATCGCCGCGAGCCGCGCCTTCTCCTCGGCGGTGAGCTTCGAGAGCAGTCCGCGGGCGTCGGCGAGCTTCCGCTGCACCTCGGCCTTGGTCGACTTGAGCGTCCGCTGCGAGGTGGTCAGCTTCTCCAGGCTCTCGGAGGCCTCCGCCCGCTTCTTCGCCGTCGCCGCCTGCTCGGTGACGTAGTCGTCCACCGCCACCTTCTGGCGGCTGGTCAGACGGCCCATGAGCTGGGTCTGGTCGAAGTAGTCCTGCGGGTCGTCCGCCAGCAGGAGGGTCGCGGTGTCGGGGGCTGCGGCCCCGGTGCGGTACTGGGCGGCGGCGTACGAACCCAGCTCCTCGCGCGCCGTGTTGAGCTTCTCGGTGCGCTTGGCCACGTCGTCCAGCAGGGTGTCGACGCGCTGGCGCTGCTTGGAGCTCTTCTCCTTGGCCGCGTTGTACTTCTGGGTGGCCGTCTCGGCCTGGTGGTAGAGGTCGTCCACCTTCTTCTGGACTTCCTCGAGACTCGGCCTGGGTTCGGCCGAGGGCGCGGCGTTCGCCGTCTGCGAGAGCAGGGCCACGGACGTGAGGGCCGCCGTGGCGAGGCCCGGGGCCCGGACACCCGCTACGCGCGTTCCCGCAGGACGCCATTTGCGATGCGACGCCAAGAGAGGCGACTCCTTCCACGATCCGCCTACCGAGTTAGCTGTCGGGTTCGGGCGGGTGGTTCGGAAGGGTTGCCCTACGGTCCGCGCCCGACAAGGCGGTCGGACCGATTCACCCCAAGGTCGGTGGGTCCCCGGCTCCGGTTGCCGCGTGGGCGCGCCGGACTCGGCGGAGGCCGCGCGGCCCGGCGTCGTTCGCCGGTTGGGTCGGGCGGCCTGACCGGCACGCTAGCCAACGCGTGTGGCTTCTGTGAAGGTTGATGTTCGATATGCCCGATACGTTTTCGTGACCTTTTTCGCGGGGACCGGGTCGCGCCGCCGTCGCGGATCGTTTTCCGACTGATTGTCCTGACATGTGCGCCTTCCTCGGCGGACGTGGTGTGCGTCTCGTCCGGCCGTCACCCCAGGTGACCGGGTGGTTCCGGACGGCGAGAGCGGCCGGGCGGCGGGGGCGGCACCGGACGGAGCGGCACGCTGCCCGACGGGGCGAAGCGGCGGCCCGGGTACGGGAAGACGGCGGGCCTGGCGAGTGGTGCGGGGGCGATGCGCCTACGAGGGGAGCGGGGCGGCGGTGACCGGCGGGCCGGTCCCGGAATGCGGCGGAGTTCCCGAGGTGGCCGCGGGGTGTCAGTGGGGCGGCCTAGACTCGGAAGGCGATGAGCAGCCTCTTTGACGACAGCTTCCTGGCGGACCTCAAGCCCTCCGGGGCCCACGAGGAAGAGCCCCCGCCGCCGCCCGAGGACGGGACGCCGGAGCACCTCCCGGACGACCTGTTCGGCGGCCGCTTCGACGCGCCCCCGAGCAGGGACGCGTACTACCGCGACGGCGCCGCGCGCCCCGCGGTGGACCCGGCGGCGCTGCTGGACGGGCTGAACGAGAACCAGCGGGCGGCCGTGGTGCACGCCGGTTCCCCGCTGCTCATCGTGGCAGGCGCCGGATCGGGCAAGACCCGCGTGCTCACGCACCGCATCGCGTACCTGCTGGGCGAGCGCCATGTGCACCCCGGCCAGATCCTCGCGATCACCTTCACGAACAAGGCCGCGGGCGAGATGAAGGAGCGCGTCGAGCAGCTCGTCGGCCCGCGGGCCAACGCGATGTGGGTGATGACCTTCCACAGCGCCTGCGTCCGCATCCTGCGCCGCGAGTCGAAGAGGCTCGGCTTCACCTCCTCCTTCTCGATCTACGACGCCGCCGACTCCAAGCGCCTCATGGCCCTGGTCTGCCGCGACCTGGACCTCGACCCGAAGCGCTTCCCGCCGAAGTCCTTCAGCGCCAAGATCAGCAACCTGAAGAACGAGCTGATCGACGAGGAGGACTTCGCCGCCCAGGCCGCCGACGGCTTCGAGAAGACCCTCGCCCAGGCCTACGCCATGTACCAGTCGCGGCTGCGCGAGGCCAACGCCCTCGACTTCGACGACCTGATCATGACGACGGTCAATCTGCTCCGCGCCTTCCCCGACGTCGCCGAGCACTACCACCGCCGCTTCCGGCACGTGCTGGTCGACGAGTACCAGGACACGAACCACGCCCAGTACGCCCTCGTCCGCGAGCTCGTCGGCACCGCCGAGCACCCCGTGGACGTGCCGCCCGCCGAGGGCGACCTCGGGCCCGCCGAGCTGTGCGTCGTCGGTGACGCCGACCAGTCGATCTACGCCTTCCGCGGCGCGACGATCCGCAACATCCTCCAGTTCGAGGAGGACTACCCGGACGCGACGACGATCCTCCTGGAGCAGAACTACCGCTCCACGCAGACGATCCTGAGCGCCGCCAACGCCGTCATCGAGCGCAACGAGAGCCGCCGCCCGAAGAACCTGTGGACCAACGCCGGCGCCGGCGCACGCATCACCGGCTACGTCGCCGACACGGAGCACGACGAGGCACAGTTCGTCGCCGACGAGATAGACCGCCTCACCGACGCGGGCGACGCCAAGGCGGGAGACGTCGCCGTCTTCTACCGTACGAACGCCCAGTCCCGTGTCTTCGAAGAGGTCTTCATCCGCGTCGGCCTGCCGTACAAGGTCGTCGGCGGCGTCCGGTTCTACGAGCGCAAGGAGGTCCGGGACGTCCTCGCGTATCTGCGCGTGCTGTCGAACCCGGAGGACTCCGTCCCGCTGCGCCGCATCATGAACGTGCCCAAGCGCGGCATCGGCGACCGGGCGGAAGCCATGATCGACGCCCTCGCCCAGCGGGAGAAGATCAGCTTCCCGCAGGCGCTGCGCCGCGTCGACGAGGCGTACGGCATGGCGGCCCGCTCGACGAACGCAGTCAAGCGGTTCAACACGCTGATGGAGGACCTGCGGACGGTCGTCGAGTCCGGCGCCGGTCCGGCCACCGTCCTGGAGGCCGTCCTCGAACGCACCGGCTACCTGGCCGAGTTGCAGGCCTCGACCGACCCGCAGGACGAGACCCGCATCGAGAACCTCCAGGAACTCGCCGCCGTCGCCCTGGAGTTCGAGCAGGAGGCCGGTGAGGGCGAGGCCGCGGGCAGCCTCTCCGAGTTCCTGGAGCGGGTCGCGCTCGTCGCCGACTCCGACCAGATCCCCGACGAGGAGGACGGCAACGGCGTCATCACCCTGATGACCCTGCACACCGCCAAGGGCCTCGAATTCCCGGTCGTCTTCCTCACGGGCATGGAGGACGGCGTCTTCCCGCACATGCGCGCACTCGGCCAGACCAAGGAGCTGGAGGAGGAGCGGCGCCTGGCGTACGTCGGCATCACCCGCGCGCGGGAGCGGCTTTATCTGACGCGGTCCTCCATGCGCAGCGCCTGGGGCCAGCCGTCGTACAACCCGCCGTCGCGCTTCCTGGAGGAGATCCCGGACGCGCATCTGGAGTGGAAGCGCACGGGTTCCATGGGACCGGTGTCCTCGGGGCCGGTCTCGGGGGTGGCGGCGTCGCTCTCCTCGTCGCGCTCGCGGTCCGCGGCCTCGGGCGCGTCCGGCTTCGCGACGCGCCGCGGTGTCGCCGAGAAGCCGGTGGTCTCGCTGGCCGTCGGTGACCGGGTCACGCACGACCAGTTCGGCCTCGGCACGGTCGTCGGCGTGAAGGGCACGGGCGCCAACGCGGAGGCGACGGTCGACTTCGGCGAACCGAAGCCGAAGCGGCTGCTGCTGCGGTACGCGCCGGTCGAGAAGCTCTGACGCGAGGCTGAACGGGACACGGCTCGCCCGCGGTTGACGGGCGGGCCGGACAACGACCGCGATTCAGAGACGAGTTGCCGTCCCGGGCGGAGTGGGCGATCAGGTCGGGTCGATGCCGTGGCTGCGGAGCCACGGCAGCGGGTCGATCGCCGAGCCGCCCGCCGGACGGACCTCGAAGTGCAGGTGCGGGCCGGTCGAGTTGCCGGAGTTCCCGGAGAACGCGATCGGGTCGCCGGCCTTCACGGTGGTCCCCGAGGCGACCTTGTACGTCGAGAGGTGGCAGTACCACGTCTCCGTACCGTCCTTGGCGGTCACGATCGCCATGTTGCCGTAGGCGCTGTTCCACTGCGTGCGCACGGTGCCGTCGGTCGCGGCCATCACCGTCGTCCCGTAGGAGACGGGGAAGTCGATGCCGGTGTGCACGGACATCCAGTTGATGCCGGACTGCCCGTAATAGGCGCTGAGGCCCTTCTGCGCGACCGGCAGGGCGAACTTGGGGCGCAGCCGCTCCTTGCGGGCCGCCTCCTCCGCCGCCTTCTTCTTCTCCGCCTCCTGCTCGGCCTTCAGGTCGATGCGTTCCTGCGTCCGGCTGGCGCGGTCGGCGAAGTCGTCGGCGTCCGCGGAGAGGTTGGCGAGCTGGGTGTCCAGCTTGTTGTTGGCGGCGGACGGCTTCACGGATGCCTTCTCCGGCGCCGCGGCCGTCGTCTCCGTGCCGTTGTCGTCCGCGCTCACGCTCACGACGGAGGCGGCGGCGATGCCCGCGACCCCCATCACGCACGCCGAGGGAACGGCCACCGTCAGCAGGGCGGAACGTTTGGCCGGGGCTCGGCGCCGGGATCGGCTTCCGGTGCGCGAAGCCGATCGCGCACCCGGGACGACCGCGGCCGGCGCGGCGACGAGTTCCTCGACACCGTCGAGCAGCAACGACCCCGTAGCCGGGCCGTCCTCGTCGTCGGCCGTGTCGAACTCGGCCTGTCCGTGCTCGGGTTGGTCGAAGGAAACCTGCTCGAACGTGGCCGTCGGCAGCTGGTCGAAGGGCTGGGCCGCCGGCTGTTCGTACGTCTCGGACGGCGAAGCGGCCTGGTCGTACGCCTCGTACGTGTCCTGGCCGCCGTCGGAGTTCCACTGCGTGGCGTCGTACGCACCCGTGTCGAGCACCTGCGTGCCCCACTGCTGCGTCTGGTCGCCCTGGTCCAGCGGGTTGACGTGCTCGGCCTGGTTCCAGGCGGTCGCGTCCCACTGTCCGGTGCCGTCGTGGCCCTGCGACTGCGGCGGGATACCGGCGAGTTGCTGGTAGTCGGTGCCCCAGGCGTTCGTCTCGTAACCGCCGGTGTCGTACGCGGCCTGGTGCTGCCCGGCGTACGGGTCGTAAGTCGTCCCGTGGTCGCCGGCCCCGGGCATGTGGTGGCTTCCCGTGCTCATGGAGGGGTCGCCGGACCACTGCGTGGCGTCGTAAGAACCGGTGGACGCGCTCGCGTCGGCACCCGGCATGTCACCGAAGAGGGGGTCGGTCGCGAAACTCGCGGCCTCGTAACTGCCGCCGCCTGATTGAAATCCGGTGGCGGGGTACCCGTCGTGCGTGGTGAAGTCGCCGTACGGGGCTCCTTGCAGGCCGTACGGCGCGTAGTGCGCCTCAGCGGCATCGGGAGCCGAAGCCGGGGGGTTAACGGTCCCCGACGGGTGACGGTCGTTCACCAACTTCTCTTTCGCCTCGACAACAGGGGCTGGCAGAGCAGTGCGGCGACTGTACCCGGCGGTACGCGGGCGCGACAATCTTCGGCAGGTTTCGTGCTGGCTGGAAACGGGCATTCGGCCGTGTTTCGGGGGACGGCGGGCACGACCTTGGCCTGGCGTTCGATGAATGTTCGATATTAAGCCACGGTCAGACCGCCACTTCGGGCGGCTTCAGGCGCTCCGATCTCCTCGGTCCCTTCCGTCTCTTCGGCGTCGAGCGCCTGGCGTATCCCGGTCGCGACCGCGGGATGGACGGGCAGGGCGAGATGGCCGATGCCGCTCACCTGCACGTTCTGTGCGAGCAGGTCCGGGTGGTCGACGCGGGCGCTCTCCAGCGGGTCCATCAGCTGGTCGAGATCGCTCCAGAAACTCACGAAGCGCGTCCGGCAACCCGGCGCCGGCATGCGCAACTCGTCGATCACCGGCGAGTCGGGGCGCATCTGGCGCACGATCGGGTGGGCGTTCATCAGCGGGACGACCCGCGTACCCGTGTGCGGGGTGCCCAGCGTGACGAGCGTACGGATGCGGCTGTCCCCGCCGAGCCGCTGCGCGTAGTAGCGGGCGATGAGCCCGCCGAGGCTGTGCCCCACGACGTCCACCCGTGCGTGGCCCGTGCGCTCGCAGATCTCCTCGATGTGCCGCCCGAGCAGCTCCGCCGCGGTGCGGATGTCACAGGTGAGCGGGGAGTAGTTGAGCGACTCCACGCGCTGCCTGCCGTGCTGCGCGAGGCTGCGGCGCAGCAGTACGAAGACCGACCGGTTGTCGATGAAGCCGTGCAGCAGCACGACCGGGGGCCGGGCGTCGGTCGGCAGCGCGGTGGCGTCCGGTGACGGAAGGGGTGGGGCGGCCCGGCGCTCCTGGGCGATCCCGGACGGATAGAGCAGCAGATGCCCCGCGAGGATCGTGATCTCCAGGGCGGTCGCCTTCAGGAGGGCCGTCGAGAGTCCGGCCAGGCTGCCGGGGAACAGGCGCTGGCAGAGGGGAAGAAAGGGCCGCACTGCCCGGGTGACCTTCATGGCCGACCTCCTGTCGGCACGCCGGAGGACGCCTCTGTCCCCCGTGTGCCCTCATGGAAAGCCGCGGTGCGATGAGTGAAGGTGGTGGCTGAGGTCCCCGCCGCCACGGCGCCCGGCTCGGAGCGCGGTGGTGCGGCCGTACTGAAGCGGCTCTCCTTTGCGTACGCCCCGCTGCGGTGAGTACCGCAGGTCCGCGAGGCCCGTGCGGCGCGTGTGCCGCAGGGAATCGGAGACGTGCGCGGCGAACGTGTCCCACCGTGTGATTTCCCCCTCGCTCTCCACCGTGAAACTGCCGGGTGCGGGATGCTGGCGATAACGTTCGTTCACTTCCCCGGTCCGCGCGGCGCGGGGGCCGGGCCGCAGGGTGCATCCCGTGTGGTGAGCGGCGGTGTGTGCGATATCCGCCCGTATCTACTGGTACGGGTTGTGCGGTGCGGTTTTTCCGCGCAGGTTGTTCGATACAGGTTGTCCGGTAACAGGTTGTGTAGTCGGTTCATGGAGGCAGTGATGGGTGTGGCAGCCGGTCCGATCCGCGTGGTGGTGGCCAAGCCGGGGCTCGACGGCCACGATCGCGGGGCCAAGGTGATCGCGCGGGCGCTGCGCGACGCCGGTATGGAGGTCATCTACACGGGCCTGCACCAGACCCCCGAGCAGATCGTGGACACCGCGATCCAGGAGGACGCCGACGCGATCGGCCTCTCCATCCTTTCCGGGGCCCACAACACGCTCTTCGCGGCCGTGATCGCCCTCCTCAAGGAGCGCGAGGCCGAGGACATCAAGGTCTTCGGCGGTGGCATCATCCCCGAGGCGGACATCGCGCCCCTCAAGGAGAAGGGCGTGGCCGAGATCTTCACGCCGGGCGCGACGACGGCGTCGATCGTGGACTGGGTGCGCGCGAACGTACGCCAGCCGGCGGGCGCGTAACGGTCACCGGCGGGGGCCAGGTCTGACGGGCCCCGGCCGGCCGGGCCGGAGGGCTGAGCCGGTCCGTGAAGTCCGGCAGAGTCCAGCAATGGCGGCTCCGGTGGGCTGCGCGGTGCGGGCTCTCCGGCGGCCGAGCTCTGGCGGGGCGGCCCTGCGGGGCTGTGCCTGACGGCGCCCTCTGCCGGTCGGCGGGGTGTTCCTTCGCCGGGGCGCTACGGGTCGTGACGTCCTGGGGCGGTGCCTTCTTGATGCCGTAGGACCTCCGTGGTGCGCGGCTCGGACTGCGGCGGGGGTGCGGAAAGGCACTTTCGTAGGCGTACGGGTCCGGGCGTGGGCGGCGTGCCGGTCACGAGGTCGGTCCGGCGGGGGCCGTGAGCTCCGCGGACATCGTGGCCCGCAGGCGCAGGGTGGTCGTCAGGCGCTGGAACGCCTCGGCCCAGTAGCCGCCGGCTCCGGGGGAGGCGTCCTCCGGTTCGTCCGGGACGGCGGTGAGGCCCTCCAGGCGTCCGGCCTCCGCCGGATCCAGGCACCGCTCGGCAAGGCCCATCACCCCGCTGAAGCTCCACGGGTAGCTCCCCGCGTCCCGCGCGATGTTCAGGGCGTCCACGACGGCCCGGCCGAGTGGCCCGCTCCACGGCACCGCGCACACACCGAGCAGCTGGAACGCCTCGGACAGTCCGTGGGTGGCGATGAACCGGGCCACCCAGTCCGCCCGCTCGGCGGCACCCAGCGTCGCGAGCAGCTTCGCCCGCTCCGCCAGCGACACGGCGCCCGGTCCGCCCGCCTCCGGAGCCGACGGCGCACCGAGCAGCGCCCGGGACCAGTCGGGGTCTCGCTGCCGCACCGCCGCCCGGCACCAGGCGGCATGCAGCTCCGGTCGCCAGTCGTCCGCCACCGGCAGGGCCACGATCTCCTCCGGCGTACGTCCCCCGAGCCGCCGGGACCACGTCCCCAGCGGGGCCGACTCCACCAACTGGCCGAGCCACCATGACCGTTCGCCCCGTCCCGCCGGGGGCTTGGGCACCACCCCGTCGCGCTCCATGTCCGCGTCGCACTGGTGCGGTGCCTCGACCACGATCGCCGGCACGCTCCGCGTGCGGTCCACCGCGACGCACGAACCGGCACGGTCCGCCATCCGGGAGGCGAGCGCGGAGGCGGGCAGCGCGGACAGCAACTCCGCCGCGGTGGCGCGCACGTTGCGGCTCCGGTCGGCCAGCGCCCGCTCCAGGAACGGCTCGTCCGACGCGTCCAGGCCCGTCCGCAGCGAGTCGAGGAACATCAGACGGTCCTCCGCGCGCTCCGTCGCCCACGTCGTCGACAGCAACTCGCGCGCGGCCGGCGGGTCCTGCGCCCGGATCGCCGAGAGCAGCGCCACGCGTTCGGCGAAGAGTCCCTCCTCCCACAACTCCCGTATCCGCTCCGGTTCCCCGGGGCCCGGCAGTGACGCGCCTCCGCCGGGCGCGGCACGCAACGCGAACCGCCAGTCCGGGTTCAGCCGCGCCAGCCACAGCGCACGCGGACCCGCGAAGGCCAGGGCGGCGGGCCTGAGGTCCGTGCGGCCCCGGGCGGCGTCCAGCAGCGCGGGCAGCGCCTGCGGGGGCGGGGCGAAACCGCGCGCGTTCGCCAGGGCCAGCCACTGGGGCAGCAGCTCCATCAGGTCCGGCGCCGCCCCTCTGCGGCCCCCGTGACCCGACCCCGGCCGGTCGGCCAGCAGCATCGCGAGGCGTCGTGCCGCGGCGGGCGGCAGCGGACGGCGAGGATCGCCCGCCGCCCGGTCCAGCCGCTCGGCGGCACGCGCGGGTCGCAGCCCTGCCCGGCGCCGTACGGTCTCCACGGCCGCCGCGTCGAGGAGGGCCGCCGGAGCCTCCCGTCCCGGCGTCCACCCCGGTGGCGTACGCCGGTCGGTCCCGAGCAGTGCCGAGGTGACCAGTTCCTCCCAGGCGTCACCGGCGGGCGCGTCTGCGGGCGTCCTGTTCATGAGCGTCCTTCCGGTGACGAGTCGGTCGTGAACTGGGCTGCATTACGGGGGTCGGTGGTACGCGGATCGGTCGTGAACGGGTCCTCTTTACGGAGGGTGGGCGTGCGTGGAGCGGTGGCGAGGTGGTCGTCTGGGCGCGGGGTGGCCCGACGAAGGCGCGTACGCAGGGTGGCCGTACGCGGGTCGGTGTCGACGTGGCCATCCGTACACGGGGCGGTCCGACGAGGGCTCGGGTGGGTCAGCACAGGGGCACCGCCTCTCCGGGGCCCTCGGGCCAGGCCGTCAGAGGGGTGAAGCCGCGGTGGCCGAACTCGCCGAAGACCGTGACCGGAGCGCCGCCGGACAGCGAGACCAACCGCCACAGCCCCGCTCGGGCCACGGCGGACGGCGTCAGGGGCAGCGCCAGGTCGCCGTCCACGTCCGCCAGTTGCCACGAGTCGCCGGCCGGGGTCGGCACGACCCGGTCCAGCGTCACCGGACAGGAGTCCAGCCAGGGGTCGGACCGCAGCGCCTCGCCGTAACGGGCGGTGGCCTCGGTCGTCGTGACACCCGGCGGACGTATCCGTGTGGGGACCGGGGGCGTGAACTGCTCAGCCAGCGCCACCCGCCCGCTGCCGCCCCCGGAGTACGCCGACAACTCCGCCTCGAAGGCCAGCCCGACCGGCAGCGCCAGTTCCGGTGCGCGTCCGGCCGCCCCGTAGGAGAGGAGCAGGGCGGTGCGGCCCGACCCGGTGCCGTACAGCCAGATCCGCCGCGTCGTCAGCGCCCCCTCCGACGTGTCGTACTGGGCGAGGACCAGCCAGTGGTCCCGCTCCGGCGGACCGTCGGCGGAGGCCGGCAGCCCCACCCGGGAGCGGACCGTCGCCGCCAGCTCGTCCGGCAGCCCCTCGCGGCACAGCCAGCCACGGTCGAGGAGGTGGAGCAGCGCGCACTCCTCCAGCAACCGCACCGGCCAGCCTGGACCCGACGCCGGGATCGCCCCCAACTCCCGCACCCGCGAGGCGAGACCGGGCGCCTGCGCGTCGACCATGCGCGCCGCCGTCTCCTCCCACATCCCGTAACCCGCCTGCTCGGCCTGGGCGAGACCGCCGCGCAGCAGATCCGTCAGACGCTGCTCCAGCTCCGTCGCCCCCGCCGTGATCCGCTCGGCCCGTCGCTCCGCGCGGCGCCGGGCCGCCTCCGGATCGCCGGTGCCCGGGGAACCTGCCGTCCCCTCAGCTCGTTTCTCCTCCGCGCGCTTTCGCCTCCCCTCAAGCCACTGCCGGGCCCACTCCGGCGCCGGCCCCCGCGGCACCGTGCCGTCCTGGCCCGCCCAGAGCAGCAGCAGGCCGAGCGCGTGCTTGCACGGGAACTTCCGGCTCGGGCAACTGCACTTGTACGCCGGCCCGGCGGAGTCCGCCACGTCTATGACCGTCTGATACGGCTTGCTGCCGCTGCCCTTGCACAGCCCCCACACCGCCCCCTCGCCCGAATCGCCCGCCTCCGACCACGGTCCGGCCGACCCGAGCCTGCTCCCCGCTTTGCGTGACGCGGCGTCAGGCGCCAGTGCCAGCACCTGATCCGCAGTCCAGCGCACCCCCTGCTGAGTCATGACACCGAAGGTAGATCCCGCCACTGACAATCGGCCCTCGCGACGACGTTTGCGCAGGTCAGAGTGCATTGTCAGTGGCGTGGTGCACGGTTGACCCAGATCGAACCGGCCGAGCTGGAGGGGGACCGAGCCATGTCCGTGTCCGTAGACCCGTCATCCGTCAATCCGTCCGCGGCGGAGCTCGCGGCACGGCCCGCGGAAGAGGCGGGCGAGGCACTGCGGCCGCACGCCGAGACCGCCTTCGCCGCCGAACTCGCCGCGCTGGCCGCGCAGGACGACCGGCCCCGGCCGGCCCGCTGGCGGATGTCGCCGTGGGCCGTCGCGACGTATCTGCTCGGCGGCACCCTGCCGGACGGCACGCTCATCACGCCCAAGTACGTGGGGCCGCGCCGCATCGTGGAGGTGGCCGTCACCACACTCGCCACCGACCGTGCCCTGCTCCTGCTCGGCGTGCCGGGCACCGCGAAGACGTGGGTGTCGGAGCATCTGGCCGCCGCCGTCAGCGGCGACTCGACCCTGCTCGTCCAGGGCACGGCGGGCACGCCCGAAGAGGCCATCCGCTACGGCTGGAACTACGCCCAGCTGCTCGCCCACGGCCCGAGCCGGGACGCGCTCGTACCGAGCCCCGTCATGCGCGCCATGGCCGAGGGGATGACCGCGCGGGTCGAGGAGCTGACCCGCATCCCCGCCGACGTCCAGGACACGCTGATCACGATCCTGTCCGAGAAGACGCTGCCCATACCGGAGTTGGGGCAGGAGGTGCAGGCGGTTCGCGGCTTCAACCTCATCGCCACGGCCAACGACCGGGACCGCGGGGTGAACGAGCTCTCCAGCGCGCTGCGCCGCCGGTTCAACACCGTCGTGCTGCCGCTGCCCGAGAGCGCCGAGGCCGAGGTCGACATCGTGTCGCGCCGCGTCGACCAGATCGGCCGATCCCTCGATCTGCCGGCCGCGCCCGAGGGCATCGACGAGATCCGCCGTGTCGTCACGGTCTTCCGTGAGCTGCGCGACGGCGTCACGGCCGACGGGCGCACGAAGCTGAAGTCCCCCAGCGGCACGCTGTCCACCGCCGAGGCGATCTCCGTCGTCACCAACGGCCTCGCCCTGGCAGCGCACTTCGGCGACGGTGTCCTGCGCGCGGGCGATGTCGCCGCCGGCATCCTCGGTGCCGTCGTGCGCGATCCGGCGGCCGACCGGGTCATCTGGCAGGAGTACCTGGAAGCGGTCGTGCGGGAGCGGGACGGCTGGAAGGACTTCTACCGGGCGTGCCGGGAGGTGAGCGCGTGAGCGGGTCGCCGGGGGAGGCCGAGCCGGAGGTGAGCGTCGCCGGGGAGCGCGACGGAGCGCCCGCGGGCCGGGGGGAGAGCGCGGAACCGGTGAGCTCCGATCGGGGCCTTGAGACGACCTCGGAGGGACTGGACGGGGGTCTGTCCCTCCGAGGCCGGGGACCGTTGCTGCTGGGGGTGCGGCATCACGGGCCCGGGTCGGCGCGAGCGGTGCGGGCCGTACTGGACGAGGCCCGGCCCCGGGTGGTCCTGATCGAGGGGCCGCCCGAGGCCGATCCCCTGATCCCGCTCGCCGCCGACCCCGCCATGCGGCCGCCCGTCGCGCTGCTCGCCCACGCGGTGGACGAACCCGGACGGTCCGCGTTCTGGCCGCTCGCCGAGTTCTCCCCGGAGTGGGTCGCCATCCGCTGGGCCGTGGAGCACGGCGTCCCGGCCCGCTTCATCGACCTGCCCGCGGCGCACACGCTGGCGTGGGGGAGGGAGGAGGCGGAACCGGCGGGGGAACCGGACGCGGTGGGGACCGGGGCCGGGGCGGAGCCGGACGTGGAGGCCGAGACTCCGGTCGGGGCGGGCTCCGGGAGCGGTCGCGGAGGCGGGGGCGAGGCGGGGACCGAGGCGGGGGCCGGGACCCCGAGGGACTCTGTGGCCGGGACAGAGGGGGATCCCGGGACCGGGGCCGAGGGGGACCCCAGGACCGGCACCGAGGGGGATCCCGGGGCCGGGGTTGAGGGGGAGTCCGCGGGTGAGCCCGAGGCCCAGGCCGAGGCGGGGGGCGATATCGGGAGCGGGGTCGGAGACAGGGACGAGGCACTGCGTATCGATCCGCTCGCCGTGCTGGCGGAGACCGCCGGCTACGACGACCCCGAGCGGTGGTGGGAGGACGTGATCGAGCACCGGAGCGGGGCGGGCGCCGATGTGTACGCGCCGTTCGCCGCGCTCGGCGAGGCGATGACGGCGTTGCGGGAGGAGTACGGGGTCGGCGGGCACGACCGGGACCTGGTGCGGGAGGCGCACATGCGGCTCCAGTTGCGCGCGGCGCAGCGGGAGTGCGGGGACGCGGTGGCCGTGGTGTGCGGGGCGTGGCACGTGCCCGCGCTGCGCGAGAAGCGCACCGTCGCCGCCGACCGCGCCCTGCTCAAGGGGCTGCCCAAGGTCAAGGCCGACATGACCTGGGTGCCGTGGACGCACCGCCGGCTGTCCCGGGCCAGCGGGTACGGCGCGGGCATCGACTCGCCCGGCTGGTACGGGCATCTCTTCAGCGCGCCGGACCGCCCAGTCGAGCGCTGGATGACGAAGGTGGCCGGGCTGCTGCGCGACGAGGACCGGATGGTGTCGTCCGCTCATGTCATCGAGGCGGTGCGGCTGGCGGACACGCTCGCCGCGATGCGCGGTCGTCCGCTGCCCGGGCTGACCGAGACGACCGACGCCGTGCGCGCCGTGATGTGCGAGGGCTCGGACGTGCCGCTCGCGCTCGTGCACGACCGGCTGATCGTCGGGGACGTCCTGGGAGAGGTGCCGGAGTCCGCGCCTGCGGTCCCCCTCCAGCGCGACCTGACCCGGCTTCAGCGCCGGCTGCGGATCAAGCCGGAACCGCTGGAGCGCGAGCTGGAGCTGGACCTGCGCAAGGAGACCGACGCGGGGCGCAGCCGCCTGCTGCACCGGCTGCGGCTCCTGGGCGTCGGCTGGGGCGAGCCCACCGCGTCGCGCGGCAGCACGGGCACCTTCCGGGAGACCTGGCGGCTGAGGTGGGAGCCGGAGCTGTCCGTGCGGGTCGCCGAGGCCGGGGTGTGGGGCACGACCGTCCTGTCCGCGGCGACGGCGAGAGCCGAGTCGGACGCGGTCGCCGCGAGTTCCCTGGCCGACGTCACGGCGCTCGCCGAGCGCTGCCTGCTGGCCGAACTGCCGGACGCGCTGCCGGTGGTGATGCGCGTGCTGGCCGACCGTGCCGCTCTCGACGCGGACGTCGGCCATCTGGCGCAGGCGCTGCCCGCCCTGGTCCGGTCACTGCGCTACGGCGACGTGCGCGGGACGGACACCCGTGCCCTGACCGAGGTGGCGGCGGGTCTCGCCGAGCGCGTGTTCGTCGGGTTGCCGCCCGCCTGTGCGGCACTCGACGCCGAGGCCGCCGAGGAGATGCGGCGCCATGTCGACGCGGTCCAGGGGGCCGTGGGTCTGCTGGCCGAGGCTCAGGCCGGCGCACGGCGGGAGGCGGAGCCCGGGGAGACGCGGGGGCGGGAGCGCATCCGGGACCGCTGGCACCAGGTGCTTGGCGTGCTGTCGGGACGGGACACCGTGCCGGGGGTGATCCGGGGGCGTGCGGTGCGGCTGCTGCTGGACGGCGGGGAGTTGGGGCAGGAGGAGGCCGCGCGGCTCATGGGACTCGTGCTGTCGCCGGGGACGGCACCGGCCGACGCGGCTGCCTGGATCGAGGGTTTCGTCGGTGGCGGCTCGGGCGGCGGAATGCTCCTCGTGCACGACGAACGCCTGCTCGGGCTGGTGGACGCGTGGCTGACGGGGGTGCCGGCCGAGGCGTTCACCGACGTACTGCCGCTGCTGCGGCGCACGTTCTCGGCGTACGAGACGGGGGTGCGCAGGACGCTGGGGGAGCTGGTGCGACGGGGGCCAGGGGCGGGGGCACGTGTCTCCGCCACCGCCTCCGCCGTCCCCGGATTCGCGGCGGACCTCGACACCGGGCGGGCGGACGCTGTACTGCCGGTGCTGCGGCTGCTGTTGGGCTCCGGTGAGCCCGGTGAGCCCGGTGAGCCCGGTGAGCCCGGTGGGCCCGGTGGGCCCGGTTACTCCGAGGCGGGCGGCGGTGTCCCCGGGGCCGACAACCCGCACGGCTCCGAGGGCACGCGCACGGGCACCCGCCAGGGCGGCAGTACGAGCACCGGCGGCAGCGCGTACGCCGCCAAGAGCGCGCCCGCCGACGGCAGTACCGGCGCTGGCACCGGTGCGAGCGCCGGCGACCGTACGAGCGTCGGCGCCGGAGCCGACGCCGGTGTGAGCGTCAGCGACAACGGCAGCGACAACCTCAGGGGGGTGGCCTGATGGCCGCGGCATCGACGAACGGGGTCGAGTCGGAGGGGGCCGGGGACGCGGCGGCTGCCGGCACCGCCGCCGACGAGCGGTTGCGGCGCTGGCGGCTGGTCCTCGGGGGAGACGCGGCCGACGGGACCGGGCGCGCGCTCGCCGGTCAGGACGCGGCGATGGACGACGCGCTCGCCGCGCTGTACGGCAAGGGCGACAAGGCGCCGTCGGGACGCGAGCGGACCGCGGGGCTCGGGGCGTCGGCGCCGTCCGTCGCACGCTGGCTCGGGGACATCCGGACGTACTTCCCGTCCTCCGTCGTCCAGGTCATGCAGCGCGACGCCATAGACCGGATCGGACTGGCCACGCTGCTCCTCGAACCGGAGATGCTGGAGGCGGTCGAGGCCGACGTCCACCTCGTGGGCACGCTGCTCTCCCTGAACAAGGCCATGCCCGAGACGACGAAGGAGACGGCACGGGCCGTCGTACGCAAGGTCGTCGAGGACCTGGAGAAGCGGCTCGCCACCCGCACCCGGGCGACGCTCACCGGCGCCCTCGACCGCAGCGCCCGGATCAGCAGACCGCGCCATCACGACATCGACTGGAACCGCACCATCGCGGCCAACCTCAAGCACTACCTACCCGAGTACCGCACGATCGTGCCCGAGCGGCTGATCGGCTACGGGCGCGCCTCCCAGTCCGTGAAGAAGGAGGTCGTCCTGTGCATCGACCAGTCGGGGTCGATGGCGGCGTCCGTCGTGTACGCGTCCGTCTTCGGGGCGGTCCTCGCGTCCATGCGGTCCATCGCCACCCGGCTCGTCGTGTTCGACACGGCCGTCGCCGACCTCACCGATCAGCTCGACGACCCGGTGGACGTCCTGTTCGGCACCCAGCTGGGCGGCGGGACGGACATCAACAGGGCGCTGGCGTACTGCCAGTCGCAGATCACCCGCCCGGCGGACACGGTCGTCGTCCTGATCAGCGACCTGTACGAGGGCGGCATACGGAACGAGATGCTCAAGCGGGTCGCCGCGATGAAGGCGTCCGGGGTGCAGTTCGTGACGCTGCTCGCGCTGTCCGACGAAGGAGCGCCCGCCTACGACAGGGAGCACGCCGCCGCGCTCGCGGCGCTCGGAGCACCGGCGTTCGCGTGTACGCCCGACCTGTTTCCCGAGGTGATGGCGGCGGCGATCGAGAAGCGGCCGCTGCCGATACCGGACAACACGTGAGGAGGGTTGGATACCGGTCATGAGTACCCATCGGTAACAGGGGGCTTGCGCAACCTCCGCACTCCCGTGCGAGTATCGGCATCTTCTTCGAATTCGGTGGTGTGTGCGCCATGTTCTGCACCGCACCGCCGAATTCTGCCCAGTTCCGCCGCATGGGAGATCTTGCCGTCGTGGCCCTGCCGGTCGCACCGCCCTTCCCCGGTGCCGCTCTGCGCGTGATGCGCACGGCGGCCGGGCGGCGTGCGCTGCAACTGGGCCTGCTCGTCGGTGGTTTGTCCGCACTCGGGTTCATCGGCGGGGGACAGGCTCACGCGGCGGACGCGTCGTCTCCGGCGGCACCAACCGATGTGGTGCGGTCGGTGCAGGGTCCGTTCACGCTCACGTCCCCGCGTGACGGCGTCGAGTCGGTGGGCGACACGGTCGCGCGAGCGGTCGGGGGCGTGCTGGGGGAGCCGGTCCGGGCGCCCGGCACCCCGGCCCACCGCCCGGACCCGTCGACGGTCTCGGCAGCCCACGCCGCCGCCCCACTGACCTCGACCGCGCCCAGGCATCGAGACGCCGCGCCCACTGGCACCACCGCGCAGGTGACCGACCTCCCCGCCACTGCGATCGCCAGCCCCTCCGCCACCGCGACCGCCAGGGGCTCCGCCTCCATCACTGTCACGGTCGAGCGGCCGGAGTCCCGGACCACCCCCAGCACAACGCCGTCCGCCCAGACGGCGCCCGCCACGGACATGTCCTCGCCAGTCAGCGACGCTTCCCAGCCCGCGCCGGACGCCCTGCGGCCCGTCACCCATGTCCTCCAGCCGGTCACGGACGCCGTTCCACCGACCGGCGATGTCCTGCACCCCGTGACCGACGCTCTTCAGCCCGTCACCGGCGCCCTCCAGCCCGTCACCGGCGTTCTTCAGCCCGTCACCGGAGTCGTGGAGCCCGTCGGTGATCTCGTCGGGGATGTCGTCGGGACGGTTGTCGAGGGGCTGGGGGAGGTTTCGGCGCAGTTCCCGGCGTGGCCCGAGGAGCCGTCCGGCCCGTCGGTGCCCTCGGTGCCCGGATTCCCGGAGCTTCCCGGACTCCCGGGGCTCCCTGGGACGCCTGAGCTGCCCGCTCCGCCGGGCGCGGACCAGGTTCTCCCCGCCCCGGTACCCGCCCCCGTGTCCCCGCAGGAGCCGGCCACGGCAGAGCGGGGAGCCGACGACGTGAGCGCCGGTGCGGTGGTCGCGTACGGGCCGAGGGCCGGCACGGTGGTCGTGAGCGCCGTGGGAAGCGAAGGACAGGTGAGCGGGCGGTACGCGGGCGGCGTACGGACCGTGCCGCTGCCCTCGCACCAGGCGCCCGACGGCGACCCGGCCCATGTACTCAACAACGGTTCGGCGGCCGACGGCGGTGCCCCGCGTCACGCTGACGCGCACGCCGTCACGTCGGACCTGCGGGCCCCGCTGCGGCTGGTGCCCGGCGCCGCCGAGGCCGACATCGTGACCGGAACCCGGGACAGGCACCGGGACATCCCCGAGTTCCCCGGCTAGGACAGCCCTCCGTCCCACGCGGCGACCGTCGCGTGGGGAAGGAACCGGTCTGCGCTCGCGGGAGTCGGCGCGGGTCGGCCGACGGTTTCGTCCTCACTCCGGTGACGGTGACGGTGACACTTCCGGTGTCGGTGTCGGTGTCGTGTTCACGGCACGACCGCACCGGGTCACCCGGAGGACATCCGCCAGGCCCCCTGCGACACCTGCGGCTCACCAGCGGCCTCACCTGCGGAAACCGCCGTACCGGCGGCGACCGAGGCGACCGCGGCAGCCGCAGGAACAGCGGCCACGGCGGCGTCAGACGCCCCGTCCCGTGTGATCCCGCTCAGCCCAGTCGGCCCCTCCCCACCGTCCCGGTCCCTCGTGGGCCGGTCCGTCCCGAAGCACGGCGTCGACGAGCGGCGCGCGACCGGCGAACAAACGCCGGGGCGTGTCCGTCGTACGGCGTCCCACCGACCCCGCGGGGGCGAGAACCCGGACGGCCGAAAGCCGTCGGTCCGTCCACCGAGCCCCCCGCGGCCAGGCCCGCACGGTCCCCATTGGGGTGGGGACCGGGCGAGCCGGGCCTCTCGAAGCCGTCGAGAGGCCGGGACCTCCGAAGCCGTCGGAGGCCTTCCCAGGGGTCTCACCGGGCCAACCCCAGCCCGGTGAGACCCCGCCCCTGGCACAATCTGTGACAGGTATCACCGCTCAGGTGTGATCTGCGATTTAGGGACCCAAGGCGAGCGGCGATAACCTGCGGGACGGACATGCCGCGCGCTCGGACACCGTGTGCGCCACCCTTGTGACAGCGGACGTCACGTTGCCCTTCGCGGCACGCCCACGGAGATAGCAGACCGCAGAGCGGCGAGATCACTGATAGGGACGGACGCGCGTGGACCTGTTCGAGTACCAGGCGAGGGACCTCTTCGCCAAGCACGGTGTACCGGTGCTGGCCGGTGAAGTCATCGACACGCCTGAGGCAGCCCGCGAGGCGACCGAGCGTCTTGGCGGCAAGTCCGTCGTCAAGGCCCAGGTGAAGGTGGGAGGCCGTGGCAAGGCCGGTGGCGTGAAGCTGGCCGCCACCCCGGACGAGGCCGTCGCCCGGGCGACGGACATCCTCGGGATGGACATCAAGGGCCACACGGTCCACAAGGTGATGATCGCCGAGACGGCCCCCGAGATCCTCGAGGAGTACTACGTCTCGTACCTCCTCGACCGCACCAACCGCACCTTCCTGGCCATGGCCTCGGTGCAGGGCGGCATGGACATCGAGGAGGTCGCGGAGAAGACCCCCGAGGCCCTCGCGAAGGTCCCGGTCGACTCCAACGAGGGCGTCTCGATCGAGAAGGCCCGCGAGATCGTCGCCCAGGCGAAGTTCCCGGCCGAGGTCGCCGAGAAGGTCGCCGAGGTCCTCGTGACCCTCTGGAAGACCTTCGTCGCCGAGGACGCGCTCCTCGTCGAGGTGAACCCGCTGGCCAAGGTCGCCTCCGGCGACATCCTGGCCCTCGACGGCAAGGTGTCCCTGGACGCCAACGCCGAGTTCCGCCAGCCGGAGCACGAGGCGCTCGAGGACAAGGACGCGGCCGACCCGCTCGAGGCCGCGGCCAAGGCCAAGAACCTCAACTACGTGAAGCTCGACGGCGAGGTCGGCATCATCGGCAACGGCGCGGGTCTGGTCATGTCGACCCTCGACGTCGTCGCGTACGCCGGTGAGGCCCACGGCGGCGTGAAGCCCGCCAACTTCCTCGACATCGGCGGCGGCGCCTCCGCGCAGGTCATGGCCAACGGCCTGGAGATCATCCTCGGCGACCCGGACGTCAAGTCCGTGTTCGTCAACGTCTTCGGCGGCATCACCGCGTGCGACGAGGTCGCCAACGGCATCGTCCAGGCGCTGCAGCTGCTCGCCGACAAGGGCGAGGAAGTCACCAAGCCCCTGGTCGTCCGTCTCGACGGCAACAACGCGGAGCTGGGTCGCAAGATCCTGTCGGACGCCAACCACCCGCTGGTCCAGCGCGTGGACACCATGGACGGCGCGGCCGACAAGGCCGCCGAGCTCGCGGCCGCGAAGTAAGGGATAGAGGACCAGACCACCATGGCTATCTTCCTCAACAAGGACAGCAAGGTCATCGTCCAGGGCATGACCGGTGCCACGGGCATGAAGCACACCAAGCTCATGCTGGCCGATGGCACGAACATCGTCGGTGGCGTGAACCCGCGCAAGGCCGGCACCTCCGTCGACATCGACGGCACCGAGATCCCGGTCTTCGGCACGGTCGCCGAGGCGATGGAGAAGACCGGCGCCAACGTGTCCGTCCTCTTCGTGCCGCCGGCGTTCGCGAAGGCCGCCGTCGTCGAGGCGATCGACGCCGAGATCCCCCTCGCGGTCGTCATCACCGAGGGCATCGCGGTGCACGACTCCGCCGCCTTCTGGGCGTACGCGAAGGCCAAGGGCAACAAGACCCGCATCATCGGCCCGAACTGCCCCGGCCTCATCACGCCGGGCCAGTCCAACGCCGGCATCATCCCGGGCGACATCACGAAGCCGGGCCGCATCGGCCTGGTCTCGAAGTCCGGCACGCTGACGTACCAGATGATGTACGAGCTGCGTGACATCGGCTTCTCGTCCGCCGTCGGCATCGGTGGCGACCCGGTCATCGGTACGACGCACATCGACGCGCTCGCCGCGTTCGAGGCCGACCCCGACACCGACCTGATCGTGATGATCGGTGAGATCGGTGGCGACGCCGAGGAGCGCGCGGCCGACTTCATCAAGGCCAACGTCTCGAAGCCGGTCGTCGGTTACGTCGCGGGCTTCACCGCGCCCGAGGGCAAGACCATGGGCCACGCCGGCGCCATCGTCTCCGGCTCCTCCGGCACGGCCGCCGCGAAGAAGGAGGCCCTCGAGGCCGCCGGTGTCAAGGTCGGCAAGACGCCGACCGAGACGGCGAAGCTGGCGCGCGAGATCCTCGCCGGCTGAACTCCGGCCGTGTTCGGCTGAGTCCGGCATGAACACCGGGTGGGCCCGTACCCCTGTCGGGGTGCGGGCCCACCGGCATGTCCGGCCCACCGGACGGGCGGCCTCGGCGGTGTCCCGGTGTCCCGGGGTCACCTGCCCTGCGGGACGAGTCTTCCCGGGCCGTTCTCGGTCTCCGACCTGAGCTTGGTGCGCAGGTCCAACTCCTCCTGGGAGAGCGTGCCGGGGGCCGCGCGCGGCGGCACCCCCCGCACCGTCTCGCCCGGGGACAGCGGGGGCTCGTAGTGGTCGGGGGCGGTGGCCAGGGTCAGCGTCGTGGTGGTGACGAGGAGCGTGGTGACGGCGATGGCGGCGCGGGTCCAGCTGCGGGCACGGCGTTCGCTGCCGGTGCGCACCGCCACCGGTTTGGCCGCCCGCAGCCGTTCCGAGCCGGCCAGCGCCGCGAGGCGGCGGTGCAGTTCCTCGGGCGCCGAGAGCTCCGGCAGGTACGTGGCCATGGCCTCCCGCGCGTGCAGCAGCCGGTTGGCCGTCGCGGGGGTGCTCGCCTCCGTCTCGGCCGCGGTCTCGGGCAGGTCGAGGCCGACGCCGTCGTAGAGGAGCAGGGTGCGCCGGTAGACGGGCGGCAGTTTCAGGACGGCGGCGAGCAGCGCGCGGTCGGCCGGGTCGGCGGGTGGTGCCTCGGGATGCCGGTGGCGCAGCCGCAGCCGGTGCCAGGGGGAGAGCGCGTACTCGTACGCCGTCGCCCGCACCCATCCGGCCGGATCCCGGTCGACGGCCACCTCCGGCCAGCGCTGCCAGGCCACTTGGAAGGCCCGCTCCACGGACTCGCGCGCCAGCTCACGCCGCCCGGTGAGCAGATACGTCTGCCGTACGAGGGCGGGGGCGCAGAACTCGTAGAGGGCGTCGAACGCCTGAGTGGGCGTCAGAGGCCGTTGGCGGGACGGTAGTTCGGAGTCCCCGCCGGAATCGCCCTCGCCCTCCACCGGAACGCCGGCCGGATCGTCCGGGTCCCCCTCGCCGGTGTCCCCGTCGCTACCATCCCCACCGCCGGTGACCGGTCCGTCGGTGTCCTGGTCGTCACGGTCCCCGCCGTCAGCGTCGTCGTGGCCGTCGGTGCGGTCCTCGCCGTCACGGTCTCGGCCGTCAGGTTCGTCGCCGTCAGATCCCTTGCCCTCAGGGCCCCGCCCGTCCGCGCCCGCGTCCTGCCCGGCCGGCGAGGATGTGGGGCCGACCAACCCCGCACCGTCCGGGTCCGTCGACACGAGGGCGTCGCCGACTGTGCCGGCGGGCACGAGGACGAGCTGGGACCGCTGGACCCGCTCGCCAGTGTCGTCCGCCACGGACTCGGGCGCGCACCCCGCCTCCTGTTCGGCCAGCAGTTTCGCGTACGCCTCCCGCTTGCGGCCGCGCGGCGCCGAGCGCCCGCTCTCCCAGGCACGCACGGTCTCGCGGCTCACGCCCAGGCGGGCCGCGATCTGTGCCTGGGTCAGCCCGGCCGCCTCACGCAGGCGTCGGCGCCGCTTGGGGGACGGAAGAGGGGTGGCAGGACTCTGCGTCACCGGGCGCCCCTTCGTGCGAAAAAGTACATAAACGTATATTGAGCGACACATCCGGGGTTTGCCTGTTACGGGGATAAAGCGCGTGTCGTTGGCAGCATGGCGTGCGTGACCCATCTGACCGACCGCAGTTCGTCGTTGTCGTACCTGCGCCTCAGGTGGCGCGACCGATCCCCGGGCCTGGGCACGGGCGCGCTGGGCGGCGCCCTCGCGGCGGGGCTCGGCCTCGGCTCGCTCGCCGTGCTCGTCATGGTGCTGTGGATCAGCTCCCCGTATCCGGACAGCGGGCCGAGCGGCGCCCTGCACGTCGCCGCGGCCCTCTGGCTGCTGGCCCACGGTGTCGAACTCGTCCGCACCGAGACCCTCTCCGGCGTCCCCGCCCCCGTCGGCGTGACCCCGCTGCTGCTGGTCGCGCTGCCCGCCTGGCTGCTGTACCGGGCGGCGCGGGACGCGGTGGAGTCCGTGCAGGTCCCCCGTACGGCGTGGGCCGGTGTGGTCGTCGGCTATCTCGCCGTCGGCGGTCCGGTGGCGCTGTACGCGTCGGGCGGGGAGCCGCGTCCTTCCTGGATCTGGACCGTGCTGTGCCTGCCGGTGCTGGCTGCCTCCGCCGCCGGGGCCGGGGTGTGGGCGGCTAACGGCCCTCCGGAGGGGCACCTGCCCCCGGCCGTGCGCCGTGGGCTCGGCCGGCTTCCCTCCGGCGTACGCCGTCTCGTCCTCGCCGTCGTCGCGCCCGAGGAACGGGACAGGCTGGCGGCCGTGCTGCGGGCGGCCGGTGCGGGGGCGGCGGCCCTGGTCGGCGCCGGCGCGCTGCTCGTCGCGGTCTCCCTGCTGTGGCACGGGGGGCCGGCCCGCGCCTCCTTTGCACAGCTCACGGGGGTGTGGTCGGGGCGCTTCGCGGTCCTGCTGCTGTGTCTCGCCCTCGTGCCGAACGCGGCGGTGTGGGCGGCGGCGTACGGGCTCGGGCCCGGGTTCGCGCTGGGGGCGGGGCAGGTGGCGGCGCCGCTGTCCGACGCGGTGACAGGGCCTCCGCTGCCGCCGTTCCCGCTGCTGGCCGCGGTTCCGCAGGACGCGGGGACGCCGCTGGGCTGGCTGGCCGCGGTGGTTCCGCTGGCCGGCGGGGTGACCGTGGCGTGGTACGTGGCGAGATCCGCCTCCCGGGAGCGGGCGGCGGCCTGGCCCTGGCGGCGCACGATGGGTATCACCGCAGCCGCCGCCGCGGTGTGCGGGCTCGCGCTCGCGCTGCTCGCCGGAGCCGCGGGCGGACCGCTGGGCGTGGCCGCCCTGGCCCGGTTCGGTCCGGTCTGGTGGCAGGCCGGGGGCGCCGCCGCCGGGTGGACCGCCCTGGTCGGGATTCCGATGGCGCTGGTCCTGCGGGGCTGGTGGCTTCGGGAGCCGCGCGAGCAGGAGCAGCCGCCGGCCGCCGCCGAGCCGAAGCGGACGGTGCCGGTCCCGGCCCCGAAGCCGGGGCGCAAGTCGAGGCGGAAGCAGGCGTCGAAGGGCCCCTCGACGGGAGCCCCGACGCCGGGGAGCCCGGCGAAGCGTGAGCCGGTGGTGCCGCCCCCGGCGGTACGGGACCCGGGCGGCCCCGGTCGGGAACCGGCGTCCGGGGTGGGGGACGTGGGCAACCCCGGTCCGGAACCGGCGGCCGGCGCGGTACGGGACGCGGGCACAGGCGCCCAGGGAACGAAGGCGATGGCGGACCTGTACTCGGGTCCGGGCGAGGCCGGGACGCTGAAGGACGCGGCTTCGGGCGAGCCCGGCGTGGAGCCCACGGAGGCACTGACACCGGCACCGGCACCAGCACCGGAGCCGGGGTTGAGGTCGGAGTCGGCCTCGGCCTCGGCCTCAACCTCGGCCCCGGGCTCGGAAAAGTCGCCCGTACCCCCTGCTGTAACGCCGGAGCCGGCCCCGGTCACGCCCTCAAACGCGCACCCAACCTCGGCCGCGACCTCGGACGCGCACCCGACCTCCGCCGCAACCGCGACCTCAGACGCGCCCTCTCACCCGGCTCGCAACGAGGCGACCCCGAACCGCGATTCAGCCCGCGAAGCGGCGACCCCGACCCGCAACCCGGCCCCCGACCCGGCGACCCCGAACGCCACGCCCCCCGGGGACGCGACGCAGCACGACACGGCCGGTCCCGGGGAACCGGAGTCGACCGGTGGGGCGGCCTCACGGGGGCGCACTCCGAGGGCGGCCGAGCCGGCGGCCGGTTCCTGGTTCGGGCGGGGGAAGCGCCCGCGTCGCGGACGGGACGGCGCCCGCACTCCCGAGCGGGACACGGCGCGGCGGACGTCCCGGTCGGCATCCGTACCGGTGGACGACGATCCCGATCTGGCGCCGTACGACCTGCTGCCGTCCGACGCCCCGGGCTGGCACGACGACGCGTCCCGCGCCTCCCGCTGGGCGGCCCTGAAAAAGGCGGCGGCGCCCGCGGACCCGCCGTCGCGCCCCGGGTCCTGACCGGACCCGGGACCGCCGGGCGTCAGCCCGTGCCGAGGATTCCGCGCAGCTCCTTGGGGAGCAGGTCGTCGCAGGACTTCTTGGCCGTGGCGGTGAGGGCGTCGTTCGTGCAGGTGTAGTAGTCGCTGTAGACCAGCTGGGCGGTGAAGGTGGCGGCGACCATGGCGAGCGCCAGGGACGCGGTGACCAGGCCGCTCACCGCGGCGCTCGTCTGCGGCCGGGCGGGCTGCTCGGGAGCCTGGGTGCCCGGCTCCGGGGTGCGGGGCTTGGCGCGGACGGAGCTGACACCCCAGTACATGGCCAGCGCGCCGAGCAGCAGGGCCACGTACGGCCAGCTGAAGAGCGCGAAGAAGAAGGCCCACATGCCGGAGAGCAGGGAGTAGCGGGCGCGGCGCTGAGCCGGGTCCGCGGGGTCCCAGCGCATGCCGCTGCCGGAGCCGCCGGGTCCGCCCTCGCGGTTGTCGCCCTGGCCGCCGTTCTGGCCGCCCTGGCCGGGGGCGCCGGGGCGGTCGCCGAAGCCGCCGCCCTGCGCGGGCCCGGGCTGGCGGTCGCTCCACTGGCTGCCCCAGGGGGAGCGCCCGCTCTCGTCCTGGTCGCCCTCGGCGCCGCCCTGGTCGGCGGGCCGGCGGGGCTGCCACGGCCGGTCCGGGGTGCCCTCGGGCGGCGGTGCGAACGGGTTGTGGTCCCCGTCGGACCCCGAACCGGAGTCCGCACCCGAGGAGTCGCGTCCGCCGGAGGAGTCACGCTCGCCCGAGGAGTCGCGGCCGCCCGAGCCGTCGCGCCCGCCGGTGGACCCGGGCCCGGTGCTGGGGGCGTCCCCGTTCTCCTGCGGCGACATGGGCGAAGGGCGCCGCTCGCGCAGCAGGAGCGGAGGGAGTCGGAGACTGCGGTCCGGCATCAGGTGTGCGTCTTCCCCTAAGTGGTTCTGGCGGGCGGGGTGGCCGCGAGCTCTGCGCTCACGGCGTCCGCCCCGGGTGTTCGAGGCCGGGGCTCGCGCCCCGGCGGTCCGGGTCCGGGACTCTCGCCCCGGGGTGTGCGGTGCGGGACTCGCGTCCCGGGCACCCGTGCCCGCGACACTCGGCCGGGGCCCGGCCCCGACGTGACGTCCGGGACCCGCGCCCGGGCAGGCGTGCCCGTCCAGGTCAACGTCCCACGTGTGCGGGGCGTTCCCCGCGTCGGGCGGCGTTCCCGGGACGGAGCCTCACCGCACGCTACCTTCCGGCCCCGCCCCCGTCCCGTGGGGGCCGCCCGGTGTGCCGGTATCGTTGCTGCCGGTCGGCCGCTTCGTAGACTTCCCCGTATCCCGGGGCGCGAAGCATTCGTACGACCGTACAAAACGCTCCCCCGAGAAAGGGCCCCGCCGTGGCCAAGGCCAAGCGCCTCGTCGTGCTGGTCTCCGGATCAGGCACGAACCTCCAGGCACTGCTCGACGCCATCGCGGCCGAGGGCGCCGAGGCCTACGGAGCCGAGATCGTGGCCGTCGGCGCGGACCGGGACGGCATCGTCGGTCTGGAGCGCGCCCGGCAGGCCGGACTGCCCACCTTCGTGTGTCGGGTCAAGGACCACGGGACCCGCGAGGAGTGGGACGCGGCGCTCGCCGAGGCGACGGCCGGCTACGAGCCGGACCTGGTGGTCTCCGCCGGGTTCATGAAGATCGTCGGCAAGGAGTTCCTGGCCCGGTTCGGCGGACGGTTCGTGAACACGCACCCCGCACTGCTGCCCAGTTTCCCGGGAGCCCACGGCGTACGCGACGCGCTCGCGTACGGCGCGAAGGTCACCGGATGCACCGTCCACTTCGTCGACGACGGCGTCGACACCGGCCCGATCATCGCCCAGGGCGTGGTCGAGGTGCGGGACGAGGACGAGGAAGCCGCTCTGCACGAGCGCATCAAGGAAGTCGAGCGAAGGCTGCTCGTCGATGTCGTGGGGCGGCTCGCCCGCCACGGCTATCGCATTGAGGGACGAAAGGTAGTTATCCAGTGACCGCCGACAGCAACAAGCGGCCCCTTCGCCGGGCGCTCGTCAGCGTCTACGACAAGACCGGTCTGGAAGAGCTGGCCCGCGGGCTGCACGAGGCCGGGGTCGAGCTCGTCTCCACCGGCTCCACCGCATCGAGGATCGCCGCCGCGGGCGTCCCGGTCACCAAGGTCGAGGAGCTGACCGGCTTCCCCGAGTGCCTGGACGGCCGTGTGAAGACCCTGCACCCGAAGGTGCACGCGGGCATCCTCGCCGACCTGCGCCTTGAGGACCACCGCCGGCAGCTCGCCGAGCTGGGCGTGGAGCCGTTCGACCTCGTCGTCGTCAACCTCTACCCGTTCCGCGAGACCGTCGCCTCCGGCGCCTCGCCCGACGAGTGCGTCGAGCAGATCGACATCGGCGGCCCGTCCATGGTCCGCGCGGCCGCCAAGAACCACCCGTCGGTCGCCGTCGTCACGAGCCCCGCCCGGTACGGCGACGTCCTGGCCGCCGTGAAGGACGGCGGCTTCGACCTCGCCACCCGCAAGCGGCTCGCGGCCGAGGCGTTCCGGCACACCGCCGCGTACGACGTGGCCGTCGCCTCCTGGTTCGCGGACGGGTACGCCCCCGCGGACGACAGCGGCTTCCCCGAGTTCCTCGGCCACACCTACGAGCGCAAGAACACCCTGCGCTACGGCGAGAACCCGCACCAGGGCGCCGCGCTGTACGTCGACGGCACGGGCGGCCTCGCCGAGGCGGAGCAGCTGCACGGCAAGGAGATGTCGTACAACAACTTCACGGACACGGACGCCGCGCGCCGTGCCGCGTACGACCACGACGAGCCCTGCGTCGCGATCATCAAGCACGCCAACCCGTGCGGCATCGCGGTCGGCGCGGACGTCGCCGAGGCGCACCGCAAGGCGCACGCCTGCGACCCGCTGTCCGCGTTCGGCGGTGTGATCGCCGTCAACCGTCCGGTGTCGAAGGAGATGGCGGAGCAGGTCGCCGAGATCTTCACCGAGGTCATCGTGGCGCCCGGGTACGAGGAGGGCGCGCTGGAGGCGCTCACCAAGAAGAAGAACATCCGGGTGCTGCGGGCGGACCGCGGGCCGGCCAACCCGGTCGAGGTCAAGCCGATCGACGGCGGTGCGCTGCTCCAGGTCACCGACCGGCTCCAGGCCGACGGCGACGACCCGGCGAACTGGACCCTCGCGACCGGTGAGGCGCTGAGCGCGGACGAGCTCGCCGAGCTGGCCTTCGCCTGGAAGGCGTGCCGTGCGGTGAAGTCGAACGCGATCCTGCTCGCCAAGGACGGCGGCTCGGTCGGCGTCGGCATGGGCCAGGTCAACCGCGTGGACTCCGCGAAGCTGGCGGTCGAGCGGGCGGGCGCCGAGCGTGCCCGTGGCTCGTACGCGGCCTCGGACGCGTTCTTCCCGTTCCCCGACGGCCTGGAGATCCTCACCGCGGCCGGGGTCAAGGCGGTCGTGCAGCCCGGCGGTTCGGTCCGTGACGAGCAGGTCGTCGAGGCCGCCGAGAAGGCGGGCGTCACGATGTACTTCACCGGGACGCGGCACTTCTTCCACTGACCCGCGCGCGTCGGGCGGATCACGTACGACGGCGGCCTCCGCACTCCCCTTCGGGAGGGCCGGAGGCCGCCGTCGTGTGCGTGTGCCCCGTACCGTGGCCGGCCGCGGTGCCCGCCTGCCGTCAGTACCGCGGGCGGTTGAACCAGGCGGCGCCGTCCTCCTTGCCGACGAACACCGCGATGAGGATCGCCATCACGGTGTGCGCCAGGCCGATGACGATGAACGGGTAGATGCCGAGGATCGCGGTGAGGATGCCGAAGACCAGGATGGTGACGCGTACGCCGTTGCCGCCGCTGCCGACCTTCACGCCGAGCCAGATGGCGAGGATGCCCCAGGCCAGCACCGCGACGGTGACGCCCCACAGCACGCCGGCCGAGTAGTCGGCGAGCTGCTGGAACTGGACGTCGTCCTTGAGGGTCTCGTCGTTCTTCGCGGCGGAGACGGCCACCGCGGACAGCGCGATCAGGATGGCACCGAGGATCTGCAGACCGCCGATGACGAAGAGCATCACGCGCGCGGCCTTCACCCCGCCCGGGATCACGGCCGGGCCGCCGGGGTAGCCGCCCGGGTAGCCGCCGCCGTACGGCTGCTGGACCGGCGGGGCCTGCGGGTAGCCGTAGCCGGGCTGCTGCTGCGGCGCGCCGCCCTGGGGATAGCCGTAGCCGGGCTGCTGACCGCCCTGCGGGGGGCCGTAGGGGTTGTTCGGGTCGCCGAAGCTCATGGCGGGGTTCCTCCGATGCCTGATGCGGGGACTACGCGCGGCACGGTTCGGAGGAGAGTTCTACAGAGCGGTCCGTCCCCCCGGTACTGCCCGCGGCACTGTGCCGCTCATCGTTCTAAAACTTTCGCTCATTTGTCCAGCGGTCATCCATATGTGTTGTGCAAGTGCAACATCCATGATCTTGGCGGACCCGCGTGGTAGAGGGCCGCGCGGCGGCAAGGGGAGCCCGGATTGGAACCGGGGCCGGGTCATCCGCGAGGATGGGGTCATGACCGCCCAGATTCTCGATGGCAAGGCCACCGCAGCCGCGATCAAGTCCGATCTGACCGCCCGCGTGGCGGCCCTCAAGGAGAAGGGCGTCACGCCCGGCCTGGGGACCGTCCTGGTCGGCGACGACCCCGGCAGCCAGAAGTACGTCGCGGGCAAGCACCGCGACTGCGCACAGGTGGGCATCGCCTCCATCCAGCGCGAACTGCCCGCCACCGCCACGCAGGAGGAGATCGAGGCGGTCGTCCGCGAGCTGAACGAGGACCCGGCCTGCACCGGCTACATCGTCCAGCTCCCGCTGCCCAAGGGCATCGACGAGAACCGCATCCTGGAACTGATGGACCCGGACAAGGACGCGGACGGCCTGCACCCGATGAACCTCGGGCGGCTGGTGCTGAACGAGCCCGCCCCGCTGCCCTGCACCCCGAACGGCGTCCTGACCCTGCTCCGCCGCTACGGCGTGGAGATCAAGGGCGCTGAGGTCGTCGTGGTCGGCCGCGGCGTGACCATCGGACGCCCGATGCCGCTGCTGCTGACCCGCCGCTCCGAGAACGCCACGGTGACCCAGTGCCACACCGGCACCCGTGACCTCTCCGCCCACCTGAAGCGGGCCGACATCATCGTCGCCGCGGCCGGTTCCGCGCACCTGATCCGGCCCGAGGACGTGAAGCCCGGCGCCGCCGTGCTCGACGTCGGTGTCTCGCGCAGCGCCGAGGGCAAGATCGTGGGCGACGTCCACCCCGGCGTCGCCGAGGTGGCCGGCTGGATCTCCCCGAACCCGGGCGGCGTCGGTCCGATGACCCGCGCGCAGCTGCTCGTCAACGTGGTCGAGGCGGCGGAGCGCAGTGTCGGCTGACGGCAGGCCCGAGAACGCCGCGCCCGCCGAGGGCTCGGCCGCGGGTCCCGAGGCCACGACGGCCACGGACGGCACCGGCACGGCGGACGCGGGCACCGGGGACACGTCGGGCGCGAGCATCGACGAGGTGATCGGCACCAGCGCGGAGCCGACCGTCCGGGACGCCGTCAGCGCGCCGGACGCCCAGGGCAGGCCGCGCCGCACCACCCGGCGCTTCCCGCTGTTCACGCGGGACACCGCGCGGCCCGAGGGCGGCGGCCGGGCGGCACCCCGGGACGCTCCCGCGCCCGCCCGCCAGTGGCCGATCCTCGTCGTGCTGGCCGGCGTCGGTCTCGGTCTGCTGCTGACCGCGTTCGACGCGTTCCGCGCCGGCACCATCCTGATCGGCGTGGCCCTGCTGGCCGGTGGCGCGCTGCGCTGGGCGGTGCCCGACGTGGGCATGCTCGCCGTCCGCTCCCGCTTCACGGACATGGTCACGTACGGCGTGCTGGGCGTGGCCATCGTGCTGCTCGCGCTGATGGCGCAGCCGAATCCGCTGCTGGAGATCCCCTTCCTGGACGACACGCTGCACTTCACGATCCAGTGAGCGGCCGGTGGCCCGCACTTTCCCCCGGAGAGTGCGGGCCACCTGCGTCACCGCCGGTCCCGGAGGACGTCCGCGGACCCGGCGGCACGGGCCCCGGCGCCGAACTCGCCCCCCGCGGGCCCCGGTTCCCCCTCGGACGCGGCGGGTGCCGGTGACCGCCGCCCGCGTCCTGCCCCCGAACGTAGGCGCCGCCGCCCGCGCCACGCGTCCACCGGTGGTCCGAACTCCGGCCGCACCCGCGGTGGTAGCCCCCCGGTTCCTGCAACTTCCGCGGTACCGCGAAAGGTTGACGCCGCTGTCCGGGAGGCGGCGTTACGCTGCGGCGATGCGCATCCGGCCGTCCCGTCCGTTCGCCGTCGACACGCTGATCGCGGTGGCCATGGTGACCGTGGCCGTCCTGCTGGGCGGGGAGTCGGTGCGCCAGGGCTGGCCCGCGCTCGACGGACCCGCGTACGCGCTGGTGGCCCTCGCGCATCTGCCGACGGCGTTCCGTGGCAGGGCGCCGCTCGCCGTCTTCGCCGTGGTGGAGGCCGCCGCCGCCGCGTACATCACCACAGGCCACTGGCCGGTGGTGTGCACGTTCGGGCCCATGCTCGCCCTCTACACGGTGGCCTCGCTGCGCCCGGCGCGGACCACGGCCCTCTGTGCGGGTCTGCTCGTCGGGATGTGGGTCTACGCGGGCGTCGTCAGCGAGAGCGGCGCCATGGCGTCCGTCGTCGGCCAGGCCCTGCTCTTCTCCGCCGTGCTGTGGCGCTTCGGGTACGTGGCCCGGCGGTCCGCCGAGCTGACGCGTGAGCTGCGCGCCGAGCAGGCCGAGCGGGCCCGCCGCGAGGTGGCCGAGGAACGCGGCCGTATAGCGCGGGAGTTGCACGACGTCGTCGCCCACCACATGTCGGTGATCTCCGTGCAGGCGGGCCTCGCGCGTTTCGTGTTCGACTCCGATCCGTCCACCGCCCGCTCGGCGCTGGGCACCATCACGCAGACGAGCGCCGAGGCCCTCGACGAACTGCGGCGCATGCTCCAGGTGCTGCGCGAGGAGGACCTGCGGGACCCGGACGCCCGCCCCGCCGCCCCGATGCCCGGCCTCGCCCGGCTCGGCGAACTGGTCGAGCGGGTCCGGGCCGGCGGCGTCCCCGTCGACCTGCGCGTCGAGGGCACGGTGCGCGCGCTCGCCCCCGGCGTCGACCTCTGCGCCTACCGCGTCGTGCAGGAGGCGCTCACCAACGTCCTGAAGCACGCCCGCGGCGCCGGGGCCACAGTCGAAGTCGCCTACGGACGCCACGATGTGACGGTCCGCGTCACGGACGACGGGCAGGGGGTGATTCAGGACAGAGTCCCGGCCGTCGGCGGGCACGGCTTGATCGGCATGCGGGAGCGCGCCAAGCTCTACGGCGGGACGATCAGCATCGGCCCGCGGAGCGGGGGCGGGTTCGCCGTGCGGCTGACCCTCCCCACGTCGGGGCAGGCCGCACGCCAGGGGGACGACCGGACGCCATGAGCGGATCACGCACGCGCAGCGGAGCCGGCCTCCACGCCCGGCGGAGAAGGCGCACCGGATGACTCGGGTGCTCGTCGTCGACGACCAGTTCCTCATCCGGGCCGGTCTCGTGGGGCTGCTGGACGCGGCCCCCGGCTTCGAGGTGGTGGGGCAGGCGGCCGACGGCGACGAGGCCGTGCGGCTCGCGGCCGAGACCCGGCCCGACGTCGTCCTGATGGACATCCGGATGCCCGGCACCGACGGCATCCGGGCCACCGAGCGCATCCTCGCCGAGGCCGCCGAACCGGCCCCGCGCGTCCTCGTGCTGACCACGTTCGACCTCGACGAGTACGTGTACGGGGCGCTGCGGGCCGGTGCCTCCGGGTTCCTGCTCAAGGACTCGGGGCCGGAGCGGCTGCTGGCGGCGGTGGCCGCGGTGGGCGGCGGCGACGCGCTCTTCGCGCCGAGCGTCACCCGCCGCCTGGTGGAGGCCTTCGCCCGGCAGGGCGGCTCCGCGTCCGGCGGTGAACCCCCGCCGGATCTCGCCGCGTTGACCTCGCGCGAGAGGGAGGTCCTCGAACTCACCGCCCGCGGACTGTCCAACCTGGAGATCGCCGACCGCCTCTACATCAGCGAGGCCACCGTCAAGACGCATCTGAACCGCACCATGACCAAGCTGGACCTGGACAGCAGGGCCCAGGCGGTGGTGGTGGCGTACGAGTCGGGGCTGGTGACCCCCGGCGGCTGAGCCGCCCGGCCGGGACCGAAGCCGGCGTCCGTCCGGCCGGGTCCGAAGCCGGTGTCCGCCCGGCCGGTCCGAGGCGGCCCCCGTCCGGCGGGCGGGACCCGCGCCCGGGGGCGGGGTGACCGCGGCCCATCCTCTCCCCCGAGTAAGGACGAGCCGCGGCCGGGCGGGTGTTCCGCCCGGGTTCCACACTCACGCACGGTGAGCGCCCTGTTCAACAGCAGACCCTTCGCTGTGGCACGGAAGTGACCATTCCGCCACGGTGTCCGCGCTCCGCAACGGGAACCGCCCTCACCGGGCCCGGCCACCCGGTCCCGGTCCCGCCGCCGTCGCCGGTGTGCGACTGCTGGTGCATCCGGTCGGTTCCGGGACCCAAGTGACCGCGCAAGCGCTCCTCTTGTGCCGCTGTGCGGTCAAGTTCGGGATCCGCCGCGACGGCACCCCGCGGCGGGGCTAGCGTGTCCGACCGGGGCGGTCCGGGACCCCCTGTGCGAGGGACAGGGGTTCGGGAACGCGGCACGGCCGCCGTGGATGGGCCCTGGACCGCCGGCCGGCGGCGTGCGACGGTGCGAGGACCGCCTCGAAACGCTCCCGTGCGCCCCCGCCCCGGGAACTGAGAGCCTCGCCCGGAGCATCCCTGTGGGTAGCCAGAACGGGGACTCGGCACAGGGCGCCTCGCGCGGGAAGGCGCGGCGGAGATCAGGCTCGTACGGGGGGAAAAGAGGGGGAGGCAATGCCTCGTTGGAAGGCCCTGCCGGATGAACTCGATCCGCAGGTCAAGGAGTTCGCGGGTCAGCTGCGCAGGCTCGTCGACCGCGGCGGGCTGAGCGTCGCGGCGGTGGCGGACCGCACCGGGTACAGCAAGACGTCCTGGGAGCGGTATCTGAACGGCCGGCTGCTGGCGCCCAAGGGGGCGATCGTCGCGCTGGCCGAGGTCACCGGCACCAGCCCTCTGCACCTGGTCACCATGTGGGAGCTGGCCGAGCGCGCCTGGAGCCGCTCGGAGATGCGCCACGACATGACCATGGAGGCGATCCGGATCTCCCAGGCGCGCGCCGCGCTCGGGGAGTTCGGGCCGCCGCCGGGCAGCGGTACGGGCGGCAGACAGGCCCGCAGGGGCGGCAGCGCGACGGCTACACCGGGGATCGCCGGACCGGCCGGGGTGATGCCCACGGTGCCGCCCCAGCCGTCGTCGCGGGACGTGGAGGACGCCTCGCGGGGGTCCGGCGGTGACGGGGCGCACGGCTCCGGCGGGTCCGGGCGCGGCGGTGGGTGGGGGCTCACCGGTCCGCCGCCCCGCCCGTCCGCGCCGGCCGACACCCGGCCGCCGGACGGCGGTTCACCCGACGGCGCCCGGCGCAGGCGGCGCGTCACGATGTTCCTCGCGGGCACCGTCGGCACGCTCGCGGTGATCGCGGCGGCCGTCCTGCTCAGGGACGGTGGCGGGGACGGGGGGAACGAGGGCGCGCCCAGGACACCCGCCGCCTCCGCGAGCACCCGCGCCGACCTGCCGGCCGGGGTGAAGTGCAGCGGCAAGGGCTGCACCGGCAAGGACCCGGAGAGCATGGACTGCGGAGGTCAACTGGCCAGGACCACCAGCAGCGTCACCGTCGGCGCGACCCTCGTCGAGGTCCGCTACAGCAAGACCTGCGGCGCCGCCTGGGCCCGTATCACCCAGGCGGCACAGGGCGACCGGGTCGAGGTGTCCTCCGCGGCGGCGGCCGCGCAGCGGGGCTCGGTCGACGGGGACACCGACGCGTACACCCCGATGGTGGCCGTGCGGGACGCCGGTGACGCGAAGGCCTGCGCGACCCTCAAGTCGGGGCAGAAGGGCTGCACTCGGTAGGCGTGACGGCGTACGCGGGGGCGCGCGCGGTGCCCCCGCGCGCTGGTGTGCGGAAAAACATCGCCGTACGGGGGAATGGCCCACGCCGGGCGGGGCAGGCGAACCGTACCCCCACGGGATCCGGTTGCGTTCGGGAGACAGACCCCCCTTCCCGGCCACCCCGGTACCCCCCCCGGCGGCCGCCGCGTCCCCCTCTCCCGGACGGGCGGCCGCCTCTTTCGTGCCCCGTACGGCGGCTGTGGGACGGGCCACACGAGACCCGGCCGTACGGCGCCGCGGATGCGCGATAGCCTGACCGCGGATCTCTCTTGACGCCGAGAGATCGATCATCTGTACCCCTGATCGATCATTGCGGCGGTCGGCGCCGGCCATCCGGGCGGCGGCGGGGATCCTGCACCCGGGGCAGGGACGCCCCACCGCCAGCTGTCATACGGAGAACGCCATGACCCGCACTCCCGTGAACGTCACCGTCACCGGCGCGGCCGGCCAGATCGGCTACGCACTGCTCTTCCGCATCGCCTCCGGCCAGCTGCTCGGCGCTGACGTTCCGGTCAAGCTGCGCCTGCTGGAGATCACCCCGGCGCTCAAGGCCGCCGAGGGCACGGCGATGGAGCTCGACGACTGCGCCTTCCCGCTCCTCCAGGGCATCGACATCACCGACGACCCGAACGTCGCCTTCGACGGCACCAACGTCGGTCTGCTCGTCGGCGCCCGCCCCCGCACCAAGGGCATGGAGCGCGGTGACCTCCTGGAGGCCAACGGCGGCATCTTCAAGCCGCAGGGCAAGGCCATCAACGACCACGCCGCGGACGACGTCAAGATCCTCGTGGTCGGCAACCCGGCCAACACCAACGCCCTGATCGCCCAGGCCGCCGCCCCGGACGTACCGGCCGAGCGCTTCACCGCGATGACCCGCCTGGACCACAACCGCGCGCTGACGCAGCTCGCGAAGAAGACGGGCACGACGGTCGCCGACATCAAGCGCCTGACCATCTGGGGCAACCACTCCGCCACCCAGTACCCGGACATCTTCCACGCCACGGTCGCCGGCAAGAACGCCGCCGAGACCGTGAACGACGAGAAGTGGCTCGCCGAGGACTTCATCCCGACCGTCGCCAAGCGCGGTGCCGCGATCATCGAGGCCCGCGGCGCGTCCTCGGCCGCGTCGGCCGCCAACGCCGCCATCGACCACGTGTACACGTGGGTCAACGGCACCGCGGACGGCGACTGGACCTCCATGGGCATCCCGTCGGACGGCTCCTACGGCGTCCCGGAGGGCCTCATCTCCTCCTTCCCGGTCACCACGAAGGACGGCTCCTACGAGATCGTCCAGGGCCTGGACATCAACGAGTTCTCCCGCGCCCGGATCGACGCCTCCGTCAAGGAGCTCGAGGAGGAGCGCGAGGCGGTCCGCGGTCTCGGCCTCCTCTAGGCCCAGCCGGCTCACACTCCGTCAGCCCCCACCGGGAAGCACTCCGGTGGGGGCTGACGCATGCGTACGGAAAGTACGTATCGAACGTATGTGCTTTGTCGGCATATGGGCACTGGAACGGGAGTAACCCTCGCTATCGTCGTGACGGACGGTCCGCCGGGGGTTCACCGGCGGGGCCGGGGGAGACATGGCGGGGGTGGTCCCGTTGACGGGATCGGATCGGCGGTACGCGCACAGCGAGTCCACGCGGCTGCTGTGCGCCGGGGTACATCTGGACACGCGGTTCAGGGCGCGCGTCATCGACGAACTCATCGGACACGAGGAGCGGCCGGCCGCTCCGTCGCTGGGCGTCGACGTCGTCTCGGTGCTCGCGCACGCCGTGCGGGCACGGCGGCAGGAGGTGTCCACCGCGCTGTTCCTGTGCGCGGTCTGGGTCGTCTTCCTCGCGGCGGAGGCGGCGATGGCGGGGCAGGCCATGGAGTCCGCCGGAGAGCCGGTCCCCGGCCTCGCGGAACTCGACGCGCTGCTCAGCGCCTCCACCGTCTTCTTCTACGCGGGCGTGTGCGGGCTGCTCTGGGCGGCAGGGGCGGCCTCGGGCGAGGGCACGACCATGTACGCGGTGAGCCGTGCGGAGTCCAGGCGGCTCCGGCTGCCCCGGCGGGCGACCGCCTGGGGGCTCACGCTGCTGGCCCGCGGCCTGGAACTCGTCTACTGGGGGTACGCGCTCCACCGGCTCCCGGACGATCCGTTCCCGCTGCTCTTCCCGCTCGCGATCACCTTCGCCACCTGGGTGCACCGCTCCCGCGTGGCCGAGGTGATGCGCACGGAATTGGGCCGGGACGCCTTCCCCGGTACGGCGCCCGCGACGCCCGCCGGGAGCGAGCGCCAGGTGCGGGTCGCCCGCGCCATCACGTGGGAGCAGCACGCGGGCGTCGCGCTCTACGACGCCCACCGGCCGTTCGTGGGCGCCGGGAAACCGCACGAGCCCTGGTCGTTCGCCATGGAGATCACCCCGGCCAGGCGGCTCGGGCGCCTGAACGGGGGCCTGCCCGACGGGTACGGCGGCGGTCTGCCGGTCGATCACGAGGCCGATGACGACGAGGCCGGCGGCCCGGCCCGGGTGCGGCTCACGAACCGCCAGATCATCGACCTGGTCCGCCCGAAGCTGGAGGCGCTGCGCGAGTCGGCGGCGCTGACCAGCCGCGACCGGCTCAAGGACCTGGAGATCGAGGAGTTCGTCTACCTGCCCTCCGGGGTCGGCCGCGGCGCGGGGGTGTACGACGCCGCCTCGGTCCGGACGCACGTCGAGGGGGCGGTCGACGAGGGCGGCGAGGCGCGCCGGTACTTCCTCCGGGTCCGGGTCGGCGCCTGGCACGAGCAGGTGGTGGTCTCGGTGCTGGTCCGCGTCCACACCCAGGGCCGGATGCTGGTCCTGGAGGTCGTGCCGCACGTCCTGGGCCCGATCGCGGAGGAGTACCGGCACGTGGACCTCATCGCGGCCCGCCGCGAGGACGAGGCGCTGCGCGAGGGCGTACGGACGCTGCTGTCCGGACCCGCGACGAACGTCGTGGCCGGGATCTCCGCCGTCCGCACCCTCGCCCAGTGCCTGCGGACCTGGCTGGCCCACCCCGAACAGGCGCCGCCCGACGCGCCGTTGCTCTCCGTGCGGGAGCTGGGCAGCACGGACCGGCTGTCACTGTTCCAGGAGATGGACGTCAGCCGGTACGTCAAGACGGTCGAGGACCGCATCGCGAGCGGGGTGCGCGAGGCGCTGCGGCGCAGCGGCTGCGAGACGGGCAGTTTCGAGCAGAACATCGTCAACGTCGCCGCGGGCGGCCAGTTCATCGGGCAGATGAGCGGCGGGACCGCGGTGGGCCGGATCAGCAGGAGCGCCGTCACGACAGGCAGCGGGGGCGCGGTCTACGGGGAAGGGGACACGGGATGAGCGACGGCACGGGAGGGCGGGTCGGCCGGATCGACCGCAGCGCGGTGAGCTTCGGCGACCACGGCAGGGCCGAGTACCGCGAGGCACCGCGGACGGCGGCCGACGAGGCGACCGAGGCGCTGCTGGAGGCCGTCCGCACCCTGCGGGAGCATCTGCCGCTGCTCACGCGGACCGAGGGGACGGCCGTACTGGACGGTGAACTCGCCGTCGTACAGGGGGAGATCGAGCGGGCCGGAGCGGTCGATCCGCAGCGGCTCGGACGGCTGCGGCTGCGGCTGGAGACCGCCGCAGCCGCGGTGGCCGGGCTGGCGTCGACGGCGGCCGTGGTGCAGGCGATCGCGCAACTCGCGCGCTAAAACCAGCTGTTCGGGCCAAGGGGGTCCGTGGCGGGCGGGCGTCCGGTGGCCGTGGTGCCGCTGGGAACGGCTGCCGCTGCGGCACCCGGGGTGATCCGAGGGGCACCCCGCCGGTCAGGCCCGGGTCGCGTGCGATCGCGGGGGGTGAGGAATGGGGAACGACATGCGACAGCGGTGGGACGCCGACGGCCAGCGGTGGGTGGACGACGACGGAGCGGGCGGGTCGGCCGGACGGCCGGGCGGTGCCGGGCCGGCGCGGGACCCGGAGCGGGAGGGCGGCGGGCCGGACGGCGCGGGCCCGGGCGGGGCGGCGCGGGATCCGCAGCAGCAGTGGTGGGCGTCGGCGCAGACGCAGTCGGCCGTGTTCCCGCAGCCCCCGCCGCCCCCTCCTCCGCAGGGGCAGCCGCAGGCCCCGCCGCAGCCCCAACCCCCTTACGCGGGGCCGCAGTCGTGGGGTGCACCCGTGCCCGGCACCGGTCCGCCACCGCCCGGGCCGGGCAGCCCACGCAGGCTGCTCCTCGTCATCGTCGCCGTGGCGCTGCTCGCCGGGGGCGTCGGCGGCGGGGTGTGGGCGCTGAACCGCGACGACTCCACCGACCGGGCCGGCGGGGCGCGGTCGTCGGTGACGGTGACCGCCACGCAGGGGGTCCCCTCGGCCCAGGGATCGGGGAGCGAGGAGGGCGGGGGCACCCTCGCGGAGGGCGGGTCGCCCACGGCGAGCCCTTCCGCGTCACCGTCCCCCGGCTACAGCCGGTCGGTGGACGCCGTCGGCTACACGGTCGACGTGCCGGAGGGCTGGGTCCGCTCGGTGGACCGGCGCGCGGGGAAGCCGTCCGTCGTCCACTACACAGCCCCCGGCGGCGGCGCCGAGCTGGAACTGTTCGAGGTCATCGAGAGCAGCCCGGCCGACTCGCTGTACCAGGCCGAGAACGACCCCTCGTTCGGGTTCGTCACCAAGCTGGCCGGCTACCGCGTCCTGGACCGGCAGTCCGGTGACGACTGGGCCGAGATCGGCTACCGCTACGACGACGTGCAGGACGGCGCCCTCCAGGTCGTCGACCACCGCTTCCAGGCGGCGGACGGCACGGCGTACGCGATCCGCTCCGTCGGCGCCGAGGGGACGGACGTGCTGAGTCCGCTGCGGGCGGCGCTCAGTTCGTTCTGCCCGACGGGCGCGAGCTGCCCGAGCGCCTGACCGGCCGGCCGCGCGACCCGTCAGCCCGGGATACGCGAACCCGGCCGGCCCGGCGTGCGGCCGAGGCGCTTCTCGAACCAGTGGGCGGCGTAGACGTTGTCGTCGTAGCGCGGGATCTCCGTGTACCCGCAGGCCCGGTACATGGCCTGGGCCTCGGTGAGGACGGCGTGCGTGTCGAGCCGCACGGTGCCGAGGCCGCGTTCCAGGGCCTGGCGCTCCAGCTCCCGCAGGATGCGCCGGGCCAGTCCGAGCCGCCGCGCGTCCGGGGTGACCCACACGTGCCGGATCTCGCCCACGCCTCGTCCGAGCCGGCGCAGCGCCCCGCACCCCACGGGCCGCCCCTCCTCGTACGCCACGACGAAGGCGCCCGCCCGGCCCGAGACCTCGGTCGGCCGGACCAGCGCCGAGGCGTCGAAGCCCTCCGGGAAGCGCGCGTCGAGGTCGGCCGCGTACGCCGCGAGGCACGTCCGCGCGTCGCGGGAGGCGCCGTCGACGACCTCGACGGCGATGGCGGCGAGCCGCAGCAGCCGCTCGGTGACGGCGACGGCGGCGGTCAGCTCGCCGCGCTGCTTCTCGCTGAGCCCCCGCAGCAGCCCGGCGGCGAGCCCGTCGGCCCGGCGGTTCTGCTCCGTCACCTCCGCGCGCCCGGCGGCCGTCAGCTCCGCCACGCGCAGCCGGCTGTCGTCGGGGTGCACGGTCACCCGGATCAGTCCCTGGGCCTGCAGGGTCTTGGTCATCCGGCTCAGGTACCCGGCGTCGAGCCCCAGCCTGCACCGCAGCTCCCGCAGCGAGGTGCCCTCGCCCACCTCGAAGAGCAGGCGCGCCTCGCCGAGCGGACGCTCCCGGCCGAGGTAGTGCTCGTCGAGCGCTCCGACCCGCCGGGTGAAGTACCGGTTGAAGCGGCGAAGCGTCCGTACGTCGTCCACTGAGACTGGCTCCATATTTCTTTGACCTTAGTCAAAGAAAAGGCCGTGTGTCCATGGCTGCGCGGGGGCGCAGGGCCGCGAAAGGGCCCCTGAGTGGCACGGTATGCCCCGTTTCGCCGGGCGGTGACCCCATTTCCCGTGGTTATTCAGTGACCCCGCGCACTTTCGGCCAGGGGTTCGCATGCATGAGGGGCCGATGGGCAGGTGCTCACGGCCCCCAAGGGTGACCGAGCGTGACGCAGGGGCAGGAAACAGGAACGGAAGGCGATGCCGCTCATGGCGCGACAGACCGAACGACAGGCACAGCAGACCATCCACGCGGGCGGGCAGTGGCGCGACGCCGCTTCCGGTGCCACGCGCGAGATCCTCGATCCCGCGGATGCCGAGCCGTTCGCCTTGGTCGCGGAGGGTGACGAGAAGGACGTGGACCTGGCGGTCGAGGCCGCCCGGCACGCCTTCGACGAGGGGCCCTGGCCCCGCACCCCCGTCGCCGAGCGCGCGGCCCTGCTGCGCCGCGTCGCCGACCTCCTCGTGCGCGACCGCGAGGAGCTGGGGCTCCTGGAGAGCCGCGACGCGGGCAAGACCGTCGAGGAGGGGCGCGTCGACATCGACTGCGTCGCCGACGCCTTCCGGTACTTCGCCGACCTCGTCGTCGGGGAGGGCGGCGGGCGCGTCGTGGACGCCGGCTCCGCGGACGTCCACAGCGTCGTCGTGCACGAGCCGGTCGGCGTCTGCGCACTGATCACCCCCTGGAACTACCCGCTGCTCCAGGCCAGTTGGAAGATCGCTCCGGCGCTCGCCGCGGGCAACACCTTCGTGGTCAAGCCGAGCGAGATCACCCCGCTCACGACGGTCGCCCTCGTGGAGCTGCTCGTCGAGGCCGGACTCCCCGCCGGGGTCGCCAACATCGTCACCGGCCCGGGCCACACCGTCGGCGCGCGGATGGCCGAACACCCCGGCGTCGACCTGGTCTCCTTCACCGGCGGCCTGGTCAGCGGCACGAAGGTCGCACAGGCCGCCGCCGTCACCGTCAAGAAGGTCGCCCTGGAACTCGGCGGCAAGAACCCCAACGTCGTCTTCGCCGACGCCTGCGCGACCGAGGAGGGCTTCGACACCGCCGTCGACCAGGCGCTCAACGCCGCGTTCATCCACAGCGGCCAGGTGTGCTCGGCGGGCTCCCGCCTCATCGTCGAGGAGTCCGTGCGCGAGCGCTTCGTCGCCGAACTCGCCGCCCGCGCCGGGAGGATCAGGCTGGGACGCGGCACCGAGGACGGTGTCGAGTGCGGCCCCCTCGTCTCCGCGCAGCAGCGGGAGAAGACCGAGGCGTACGTCGCGTCCGCCCTCGCGGAGGGCGCGGTGCTGCGCAGCGGCGGCAAGCGCCCCGAGCCGTCCGAGGCCAGGCCGGCCACCGGCTACTTCTACGAGCCGACGGTCCTCGACGGCTGCCACCGGGAGATGAGGGTGGTCCGCGAGGAGGTCTTCGGGCCCGTCCTGACCGTCGAGACCTTCCGGACCGAGGACGAGGCCGTCGCGCTGGCCAACGACACCGAGTACGGGCTGGCCGGCGCCGTGTGGACCGCCGACGCCGGCCGCGCCCGCCGGGTCGCCGGACGCCTCAGGCACGGCACCGTCTGGATCAACGACTTCCACCCCTACCTCCCGCAGGCGGAGTGGGGCGGCTTCGGCAAGAGCGGCGTCGGGCGCGAGCTCGGACCCGCGGGCCTCGCCGAGTACCGCGAGGCCAAGCACGTCTACCAGAACCTCGCGCCGAAGCCCGTCCGCTGGTTCGCAGGCTGACACCGGCCCCGCCACCACCACCCGACCGGACCGCCCGACAGCGCGCACGCACCCCCAGCCGGACCGTCCCCCCGACACCGGCGCGCGCCGACCGGACCGTCCCCCCGACCGCCGCGCACCCACGACCGATTACGCGCAGCACCTTGTACGACCGGAGGAGCACCTCTTCATGTCCGAGCACGAGAACACGTACGACTACGTCGTCATCGGCGGCGGCACCGCGGGCTCCGTCATCGCGTCCCGCCTGACCGAGAACGCGGACGTCACCGTCGCCGTCATCGAGGGCGGCCCCAGCGACGTCGACCGCGAGGACGTCCTCACCCTGCGCCGCTGGATGGGCCTGCTCGGCGGGGAGCTGGACTACGACTACCCGACCACCGAGCAGCCGCGCGGCAACTCGCACATCCGGCACAGCCGCGCCCGGGTGCTCGGCGGCTGCTCGTCCCACAACACGCTCATCGCGTTCAAGCCGCTGCCGTCCGACTGGGACGAGTGGGAGACGGCGGGCGCGCAGGGCTGGGGCGCCGCCCCGATGGAGCCGTACTACGAGCGGCTCCTGAACAACATCGTGGCGGTGGACGAGAAGGACCGGAACGCCATCGCCCGCGACTTCGTCGACGCCGCGCAGACCGCGCTCGGCGTGCCGCGCGTGGAGGGCTTCAACAAGAAGCCGTTCACCGAGGGCGTCGGCTTCTTCGACCTGGCCTACCATCCGGAGACCAACAAGCGCTCCAGCGCGTCCGTGGCGTATCTGCACCCCGTCATGGACGAGCGGCCCAACCTGACGATCCTGCTGGAGACCTGGGCGTACCGGCTGGAGCTGGAGGGCACCCGCGCCACGGGGGTGCACGTCCGCGGCAAGGACGGCACCGAGACCCTCGTACGGGCCAGGAACGAGGTGCTGCTGTGCGCGGGCGCCGTGGACTCGCCGCGGCTGCTGCTGCACTCCGGCATCGGTCCCCGGCAGGACCTGGAGCGGCTCGGCATACCCGTCGCGCACGACCTGCCCGGGGTCGGCGAGAACCTGCTCGACCACCCCGAGTCGGTGATCGTCTGGGAGACCGACGGACCCATCCCCGAGAACTCCGCGATGGACTCCGACGCGGGCCTGTTCGTGCGCCGGGACCCCCGGCAGCCGGGCCCCGACCTGATGTTCCACTTCTACCAGATCCCGTTCACGGACAACCCGGAGCGCCTCGGCTACGAACGCCCCGAGCACGGCGTCTCGATGACCCCGAACATCCCCAAGCCGCACAGCCGCGGACGGCTCTACCTGACCAGCGCCGACCCGGCCGAGAAGCCCGCCCTGGACTTCCGCTACTTCACCGACGAGGACGACTACGACGGCCGCACGCTCGTCGACGGCATCAGGATCGCGCGGGAGATCGCGAAGACCGAGCCGCTGGCCGGCTGGCTCAAGCGCGAGGTGTGCCCCGGGCCCGACGTCACCGGCGACGAGGAGCTCGGCGAATACGCGCGGCAGGTCGCGCACACCGTGTACCACCCGGCGGGCACCTGCCGGATGGGCGACCCGGAGGACGAACTCGCCGTGGTCGACCCGCAGTTGCGTATCCGCGGACTCGAAGGCATCCGGATCGCCGACGCGTCCGTCTTCCCGACCATGCCCGCCGTGAACCCCATGGTCGGGGTCCTCATGGTCGGCGAGAAATGTGCCGATCTGCTCGGAGGCGAGGCCCGATGACCGCGATCCTGGAAACCCCGCAGACCCCCGGGAAGCCGGCGGACGCGTCCCCCGTGTTCTCCGTGCGCAACCTGTGGAAGGTCTTCGGCCCCAAGGCCGAGCGCGTGCCCGCCGATCCCGAGCTGGCCGCGCTGTCGCCCGCCGACCTGCGCGCCCGCACCGGCTGCACCGCCGCCGTCCGCGACGTCGGCTTCGACGTGCACAGGGGCGAGGTCTTCGTCGTCATGGGCCTGTCCGGCTCCGGCAAGTCCACGCTGGTGCGCTGCCTGACCCGGCTCATCGAGCCGACCTCCGGCGAACTGGCCATCGACGGCGAGGACGTGCTCGCCATGGACCGCGGGCGGCTGCGCGAACTGCGCCGCCGCCGGGCCGCGATGGTCTTCCAGCACTTCGGCCTGCTGCCGCACCGCTCCGTCCTCGACAACGTCGCCTACGGCCTGGAGATCCAGGGCGTCGGCCGCGCGGAGCGCCGCGAACGAGCCGCCGAGGTCGTCGCCAAGGTCGGCCTCGAAGGCATGGAGCAGCGCAGGCCCGGACAGCTCTCCGGCGGCCAGCAGCAGCGCGTCGGACTCGCCCGGGCGCTCGCCGTCGACCCCGAAGTCCTGCTGTTCGACGAGCCGTTCAGCGCGCTCGACCCGCTGATCCGGCGCGACATGCAGGAGGAGGTCATCCGCCTGCACCGCGAGGAGGGCCGCACGATGGTCTTCATCACCCACGACCTGAACGAGGCGCTGCGTCTCGGCGACCGCATCGCCCTGATGCGCGACGGGCGGATCGTCCAGCTCGGCACCCCCGAGGAGATCGTGGGCTCGCCCGCCGACGACTACGTCCGCGAGTTCGTCCGCGACGTGCCGCGCGAGCAGGTCATGACCGTACGGTCGGCGATGCGCGCCGCGTCCGCCGCCGAGGCGGGGCGCGGCCCGGCCGTCGCCCCCGGGGCGACGGTCTCGGAGGCCATCGAGGCCGTCGCCCGCTCCGGCTGCCCGGCGCGCGTGGTGGACGACGGCCGGTGCGTCGGGGTCGTCGACTCGGAGGCGCTGCTCGGAGTGGTGGCCGGCACGGACCGGTCCGGCGACGGCGAGGGGGCCCTCTGATGGCCACCGCCACCGCGCCCGTCGGCCATACGGGCCCGGCGGACCGGGCCAGGAACCTCCTGCGCCACCGGGGCGCCGGCAAGCTCCTGCTGCTCGCCGTGATCGCCGCCGTAGCCGTCCCGCTGCTCGACGCCCGCTGGTCGAGCGGCTCCTGGCCGCACGCGCTGACCGTCGACCTCACCGGACCGCTCGGCACGACCAGCGACTGGATCGTCGACAACCGCGACAGCCACCCGCTGTTCCTGTACTTCTTCGGCCACGTCAGCAACGCCGTCGTGCTCTCCGTGCGCGCCGTCTACCTGGTGCTGCTCGCGGCGGGCTGGGCCGGCGTGACCGCCGTCGCGGCCGCCGTCGCCTGGCGGGTCGCCGGGGTGCGGCTCGTGCTCGGCACGGCCGCCGCGTTCCTCGCCTGCGGGCTGCTCGGCATGTGGGTGCCGACCATGCAGACCCTGGCGCTCATGGTGGTCGCCGTCGTCGTCTCCGTCGTGCTCGGTCTGCTGCTCGGCCTCGCGGCGGGCCTGTCCGACCGCACCTTCCGGGCGCTGCGCCCGGTCCTCGACACCATGCAGGTGCTGCCCGCCTTCGCCTACCTGCTGCCCGTCGTGCTGGTCTTCGGGATCGGCGTCCCCGCGGCCGTCCTCGCCACGGTCGTGTACGCCGCCCCGCCCATGGCCCGGCTCACCGCGCTCGGCCTGCGCGACGCGGACACCGGCGTCATGGAGGCCGTCGCCTCGCTCGGCGCCACGGCCCGCCAGCGGCTGCTCACCGCCCGCCTGCCGCTGGCCCGCAAGGAACTCCTCCTCGGCCTCAACCAGACGATCATGATGGCGCTGTCCATGGCGGTCATCGCCTCCGTGATCGGCGCCGGCGGTCTCGGCGACCGCGTCTACCAGGCCCTCGCCTCCGTCGACGTGGGCGCCGCCCTCGCGGCCGGCATCCCGATCGTGCTGCTCGCCGTCGTCCTGGACCGGGTGACCGCCGCGGCGGGGGAGCGGCTCGGGGCGGACACCGAGGCGAAGGGCCCGCACTGGGCGTACCCGGTCGCCGGGGCCGTCGCCGTGGCGGTGGCCGGCCGGCTCGCGGGGCGCCTCGACTGGCCCGACGCCTGGACCGTGCACATCGCCGAACCGGTGAACCACGCCGTCGACTGGATGACCGACCACCTCTACTCGGGCGTCCCCTACGTCGGCGGCACCGCCGACTGGGCGGGCCACTTCACCACCTGGGTCCTCGACCCGCTCCGCGACGGCCTGCAAGGGCTGCCCTGGTGGGCGGTGCTGCTGCTCGTCGCCGCCCTCGCCTGGCTGATCGGCACCTGGCGCACCGCGCTCACCGCCGTCCTCGCGATGGCCGCGATCGGTGTCCTCGGCGTCTGGAAGCCGTCCCTGGACACGCTCTCGCAGGTCCTCGCGGCCGTCGCGGTGACCCTGGTCATCGGCTTCGCGACCGGCGTCGCCGCCGCCCGCAGCGAACGCGTCGAGCGGGTGCTGCGCCCGGTCCTCGACGTCTTCCAGACGATGCCGCAATTCGTGTACCTGATCCCGGTGGTGGCGCTGTTCGGCATCGGCCGGGCGCCCGCCGTGGCCGCGGCGGTCGTCTACGCGCTGCCCGCCGTCGTCCGGATCACCACACAGGGGCTGCGCTCGGTCGACCCGGCCGCGCTGGAGGCCGCGCGCTCGCTCGGTGCCACCAGCGGACAGCAGCTGCGCCAGGTCCAGCTCCCGCTGGCCCGCCCGGCCCTGCTGCTCGCCGTGAACCAGGGCGTCGTCCTGGTCCTGGCCGTCGTCATCATCGGCGGCCTGGTCGGCGGCGGCGCGCTCGGCTACGACGTCGTGTTCGGCCTCGCCCAGGGCGATCTGGCCACCGGACTGGTCGCCGGCGCGGCGATCGTCTGCCTCGGCCTGATGCTCGACCGGGTGACCCAGCCGACGCGGCGCCGCACCGAGAAGGGAGCGTGACATGTCCCGCACGCTGACGAAGACACGTATGACCGCCGCCCTGACGGTGCTGGCGCTGGCCACCGGCTGCGGCGCCGCCGACATGACGAAGCAGGGCTCGCCGTTCGCCAACGCCCGGGGCGCGAAGACGGTGACCCTGTCGGTGCAGTCGTGGGTGGGCGCGCAGTCGAACGAGGCCGTCGCGCAGTACCTCCTCGAACACGAGCTGGGCTACCGCGTCGACACCGTCCAGGTCGACGAGGTGCCCGCCTGGGACGCGCTCAGCCAGGGCCGCGTCGACGCGATCCTGGAGGACTGGGGCCACCCGGAGCAGGAGAAGCGGTACGTCGAGGACAAGAAGACGATCACCCGCGGCGGGAAGCTCGGCGTCACCGGGCACATCGGCTGGTACGTCCCCACGTACTTCGCCGAACAGCACCCGGACGTCAAGGACTGGAAGAACCTGGACAAGTACGCGGACCGGATGCGCACCGCGGAGAGCGGCGGCAAGGGCCAGCTGCTCGACGGCTCCCCGTCCTACGTCACCAACGACAAGGCGCTGGTGGACAACCTGAAGCTCGACTACCAGGTCGTCTTCGCCGGGTCCGAGGCCGCGCAGATCACCCAGATCAAGCAGTTCGCCAAGGAGAAGAAGCCCTTCCTCACCTACTGGTACTCGCCCCAGTGGCTCTTCGAGAAGGTGCCCATGACGGAGGTGAAGCTGCCCGCGTACAAGGAGGGCTGCGACGCCGACCCGGAGCAGGTCGCCTGCGCCTACCCGCACACCCCGCTCCAGAAGTACCTCAACGCGGACTTCGCGAAGAAGGGCGGCAAGGCGGCGCGGTTCCTGAAGAACTTCCGGTGGACGACGGAGGACCAGAACGAGGTCTCCCTGATGATCGCCGACGACAAGCTGTCGCCCCAGGAGGCGGCCGAGAAGTGGGTCCGCTCGCACGAGTCGACCTGGCGGGCGTGGATGCCGTCCTGACCTCCGGTACCGGCCGCCGGGCGCCTCGCAGAGGGCACCCGGCGGCCGGCCGCCCCGCCGGTTACTTGTGCTGACCCGCCTCGTAGTGGCCGGGCACGAGCCGGCAGGTCACCCCGAAGCGGTTCCAGGCGTTGATCACCGTGATCGCGGCGATCAGCTGCGCCAGCTCGGCCTCCTCGAAGTGCTTGGCGGCCGTCGCGTAGACCTCGTCCGGCACGAAGCCGTCCGTCAGGACGGTCACCGCCTCGGTCAGCTCGATCGCCGCGAGCTCCTTCTCCGTGTAGAAGTGCCGCGACTCCTGCCAGGCGCTCAGCTGAAGGAGGCGCTCGACGCTCTCGCCCGCGGCCAGCGCGTCCTTGGAGTGCATGTCCAGGCAGAACGCGCAGTGGTTCAGCTGGGACGCGCGGACCTTCACCAGCTCCAGGAGCACGGGGTCCAGCCCGCGCCGGGCCGCCACGTCCAGCTTGACCATGGCCTTGTAGACGTCGGGCGCGAGCCTCGTCCAGTCCAGCCGGGGGCCCTCCTCGGGGGTGTACTCGGGGGTCGTCGTGTTGTCGTCGTTCGTCGTCATGCCCTCGACCCTACGAGCGGAGTAGCCCAGGAGTATGGTCCATTTACATGGCGGAACAGTGGGCCACTTCCCCGGGTGCCGACGGCGGCGACGAGCGCGGTCCGGGTGCCGCGAGGGGCGCCTCGCTCGGCGTCGACCTGCACCTCGAACCGTCCGGCCCGGGCGTGCGCCGGGGCCTGACCGACGCCCTGCGCGACGCGGTCCGCGGCGGCCGCCTCGCCCCCGGCACCCGCCTGCCCTCCTCCCGCTCCCTCGCCGCCGACCTGGGCATCGCCCGCAACACGGTCGCCGACGCCTACGCGGACCTCGTCGCCGAGGGCTGGCTCACCGCGCGCCAGGGCTCCGGCACCCGCGTGGCCGAGCGGACGGTCCCGCAGCCGGCCCCGGAACCGTCCCCCGCCGGCCGCAGACAGGGCCGCCCCGCCTACGACCTCGTCCCCGGCACCCCCGACCTCGCGTCCTTCCCGCGCGCCGAGTGGCTCAGGGCCGCCCGCCGCGCCCTGACCGCCGCCCCGTCCGGCGCCCTCGGCTACGGCGACCCCCGCGGCCGGCCCGAACTGCGCACCGCGCTCGCCGGCTACCTCTCCCGGGCCCGGGGCGTACGCGCCGACCCGGACCGCATCCTGATCTGCTCCGGGTTCCTCGGCGGCCTGACCCTGCTCGGCGCGGTGCTGCGGCAGCGCGGCCTGCGCACCCTCGCCGTGGAGTCCTACGGGCTCGACGTGCACTGGAACCTGCTGCACCGCTCGGGCCTGCGCACCGTGCCCCTGCCCTTCGACGGCCTCGGCACCCGCCCGGACGACCTGGCGGGCACCCGGGCGGTGCTGATGACGCCCGCCCACCAGTTCCCGATGGGGGTGCCGCTCCACCCCGACCGGCGGGCGGCGGTCGTGGACTGGGCCCGCCGCACCGGCGGCCTGATCCTGGAGGACGACTACGACGGCGAGTTCCGCTACGACCGCCAGCCGGTGGGCGCGCTCCAGGGCCTCGGCCCCGACCAGGTCGTGTACATGGGCACCGCCAGCAAGTCCCTCGCCCCCGGGCTGCGCCTCGGCTGGCTGGTGCTGCCCCCCTCGCTGGCCGCCGAGGTCACGGCGCTGACGGACGGCGGCGGCTGGTCCTCCGGGGTGCTGGACCAGCTGACGCTCGCGGAGTTCATCACCTCGGGCGCCTACGACCGCCACGTCCGCGCCGCGCGCCTGCGCTACCGGCGGCGGCGCGACGCCCTGGTCGCCGCGCTGGCCGCCCGCGCCCCCGAGGCGCGCCCCACCGGCATCGCGGCGGGCCTGCACGCCGTCGTCCGGCTGCCGCCCGGCACGGAACAGGCGACGGTCCGCGCGGCGGCCTGGCACGGCCTCGCCCTGCACGGCCTGTCCCGGCACCGCCACCCCGACGCCGTGACCGACCCCCTGGACGCGCTCGTCGTCGGCTACGGCACACCCCCGGACCACGCCTGGGCGGGAGCGCTGGACGCGCTGTGCCGGGCCCTGCCGTAGCGGCGCCCGGACGGTGCCCTAGGGCCTGTCGTTTGGATCAGGCCGGTGTCGCGGGGTCTGGTGCGCACATCTGCGGCGTTGTCGTCGGTCGCCGACTCCCCCACTCTCGGCTCCGCTCGAGCGGGGGGACCCCCATCGCTTCGACTCCCTCCTCCGCCTTGCAGCTGCACGCACCAGACCCCGCTCGGGTCGGCCGGGACGAACCGTCTGTCACGGCCGACCTGATCCAAACGACAGGCCCTAGGTCGTGTCCGCGAAGTCCCGCCTGTTCCGCGACGCCTGGCACGCACTCTCGCCGCACCGGGCGAAGCCCCGAGTACGTCCAGTACGAGGGTCTCCGCCCGACACGGCGAGAGGACGCACCAGACGCCCCGGAACCCGCCCTCCGGGCGGACGACGGGACTTTGCGGACACGACCTAGAGGCCCAGCACGCCCCGCAGTTGGGCGAGCCCCCAGTCCAGGTCCTCCTCGGAGATCACCAGGGGCGGGGCGATCCGGATCGTCGCGCCGTGGGTGTCCTTGACCAGGACGCCCCGGTCCATCAGCTTCTCCGAGACCTCCCGGCCCGTGCCGTGCTCGGGGGCGATGTCGACCCCCGCCCACAGGCCGCGTCCGCGCACCGCCGTCACCCGGCCGGTGTCCGCCAGCCGGCCCAGCTCGCGGTGGAGACGGTCCCCCAGCTCGGCCGCCCGCCGCTGGTACTCGCCCGACCTGAGCATCGCGATCACCTCCAGCGCGACCGCGCAGGCCAGCGGGTTCCCGCCGAACGTCGACCCGTGCTCGCCGGGCCGGAACACGCCGAGCACCTCGGCGCTGGACACCACCGCCGACACGGGGACGACGCCGCCGCCCAGCGCCTTGCCCAGCACGTACACGTCGGGCACGACCCCCTCGTGCTCGCACGCGAAGGTCCGCCCGGTGCGCCCGAGCCCCGACTGGATCTCGTCCGCGACGAACAGCACGTTCCGCTCCCGGGTCAGCTCCCGCACCCCCCGCAGATAGCCCGCCGGCGGCACCAGCACCCCCGCCTCGCCCTGGATCGGCTCCAGCAGCACCGCCACCGTGTCCTCGGTGACCGCCGCCCGCAGCGCCGCGAGATCCCCGTACGGCACGACGTCGAAGCCCGGCGTGTACGGCCCGAAGTCCGCGCGTGCCTCCGCGTCCGTGGAGAAACTGACGACCGTCGTCGTACGCCCGTGGAAGTTGCCGGCCGCGACCACGATCCTGGCCCGCCCGTCCGGGACGCCCTTCACGCGGTAGCCCCACTTCCGGGCCGTCTTCACCGCGGTCTCCACCGCCTCCGCTCCCGTGTTCATCGGCAGCACCAGCTCCATGCCGCACAGCTCGGCCAGCTCCGCGCAGAACGCGGCGAACCGGTCGTGGTGGAACGCCCGCGAGGTCAGCGTCACCCGCTCCAGCTGCGCCTTGGCCGCGTCGATCAGACGGCGGTTGCCGTGCCCGAAGTTCAGGGCCGAGTAGCCGGCCAGCAGGTCGAGGAAGCGGCGCCCCTCGACGTCCGTCATCCAGGCGCCGTCCGCCGTCGCCACGACGACCGGCAGCGGGTGGTAGGTGTGCGCGCTGTGCGCCTCGGCCGAGGCGATGAGCGCCTGTGCGGTCTTTCCAGCGGTCACGGGATCTCCGATTCTCACGGCGGGGGAGCCGCGTAGGGCCGGGCCGGGGCGGGGAGCGGGCGGGGCCGGGACTGTGGGCTCCTTCCTATCGTCGCTCGCATGGTGGACCGGGGAACCCCCTGATCCGGCGCGCCCGGTAGGCTGACCGCGGGCCGTGACTGGCGCGCTGGGATGGGACCGACCATCGGGGAGCGGCCCGTGCCGTGGACTGCCGGGGACCCGTCCCGGACCCCGGGCCGGGACAGGCCGAGGGGACCGGAGGGCCGCGCGGGAGGACACGGGCACCGAGTGCCGAGCGCCTGGGCCGAACCGTGATCGAACGCCACGACCGGAGGCCGTCATGCCAGAGCCCCTCTCCACCGAGTCCACCGCTTTCCGCAGCGCCCTCGACGTGATCCGGGCCGTCGAACCCCGGGTCGCCGACGCCATCGGCCAGGAGGTCGCCGACCAGCGCGAGATGCTCAAGCTGATCGCCTCCGAGAACTACGCCTCCCCGGCCACGCTGCTGGCCATGGGCAACTGGTTCAGCGACAAGTACGCCGAGGGCACCGTCGGCCGCCGCTTCTACGCCGGCTGCCGCAACGTCGACACGGTCGAGGCCCTCGCCGCCGAGCACGCCCGCGAACTCTTCGGCGCCCGCCACGCCTACGCCCAGCCGCACTCCGGCATCGACGCCAACCTCGTCGCCTTCTGGGCCGTCCTCGCCGACCGCGTCGAGGCCCCCGCCCTCGCGAAGGCCGGCGTCCGCAACGTCAACGACCTCTCCGACGCCGACTGGGCCGAGCTGCGCCACGCCTTCGGCAACCAGCGCATGCTCGGCATGTCCCTGGACGCGGGCGGTCACCTCACCCACGGCTTCCGCCCGAACATCTCCGGCAAGATGTTCGACCAGCGCTCCTACGGCACCGACCCCGCCACCGGCCTCATCGACTACGAGGCCCTGCGCGTCTCCGCCCGCGAGTTCAAGCCGCTGATCATCGTCGCCGGCTACTCGGCGTACCCCCGACTGGTGAACTTCCGTCTCATGCGGGAGATCGCCGACGAGGTCGGCGCGACCCTGATGGTCGACATGGCGCACTTCGCGGGCCTGGTCGCCGGCAAGGTCCTCACCGGCGACTTCGACCCGGTCCCGCACGCCCAGATCGTCACCACCACCACGCACAAGTCGCTGCGCGGCCCGCGCGGCGGCATGGTGCTGTGCGACGACTCCCTCAAGGACCAGGTCGACCGCGGCTGCCCGATGGTCCTCGGCGGTCCGCTCCCGCACGTCATGGCCGCCAAGGCCGTCGCGCTCGCCGAGGCCCGCCGCCCCGAGTTCCGCGACTACGCGCGCGCCGTCGTCGACAACGCCCGCGCCCTCGCCGAGGGGCTGACGCGCCGGGGCGCCACGTTGGTCACCGGCGGCACCGACAACCACCTGAACCTGATCGACGTGGCGTCCTCATACGGTCTGACCGGTCGTCAGGCGGAGACCGCACTGCTCGACTCGGGCATCGTCACGAACCGCAACGCCATCCCCGCCGACCCGAACGGCGCCTGGTACACCTCCGGCATCCGCATCGGCACGCCCGCCCTGACCACCCGCGGTCTCGGCACGGCCGAGATGGACGAGATCGCGGGTCTCATCGACCGCGTCCTCACCGCCGCCGAGCCGGGCACCACCGCCAAGGGCGCCCCGTCCAAGGCGCAGCACGTCCTCGACCCGAAGATCGCCGACGAGATCGCCCACCGGGCCACCGACCTGCTGGCCGGCTTCCCGCTGTACCCGGAGATCGACCTCGGCTGACCCCGGCCGCCGGGTCACCGGCCGGGTTCACCGGTCGATCAGCTCCCGCCGTGGTTCCCGCGGCGGTCCGGCCCCGCGCCGGGCCGCCGCGGCCCGCAGCAGGACGGTGCCGCCGCAGCCGAGGGCGAGCCCCGCGGCGAGCCCCCACAGCGCCCACCGCGCCCGGTCCCGGGGCGCGGGCGCCGCCGCGTCCGGGGCGTCGCCGAGCGGCCCGAAAAGCTCCCCGTCCAGGCGCTCGTAGACGGACCGGGAGGCGCGGTGCCAGCGGATGTCGTCGTCCGGCACGTCGGGCGCCGGGTCCGAACGCACCCAGGGCGTGCCGTCCTCCGCGAGGAAGAGCTGGTCCGCGCGCCGGACGGCGACGTCACCGCCCGGCGAGCGGTCGGTCTGCGGCCAGCCCCCGACTCCGGAGATCCCCCAGACGACGGTGGCCCGCACGCGCGGGAAGTCGCCCTCCGTCCACTCCGCCGGTACGCGCTCCGTGCCCGTGTACGCCGGCTCCAGCAGCTGCCACAGCCGGGCGAAGTCCCGCTCGCCGGAACGTAGCGCGACCGTCCGCCCGGTGTCCCCGGCGACGACCAGCGCCCGGTCCGGCGCGTTCCTGCCGGGGAGGTGCTGGTCGTCCTGTGCGGCGCCCGCCCCGCCCGCCCCGCACAGGACGACCAGCACCGCCGTGAGGAACACCGGCCAGGCCCGTGTCCGCACCCGTACCCGTCCGACCGTGGCCCGCATGCGCCCACCCCTTTCTCGGACCCGCACTCTCCCGCCTCGCGGCGCGTGTGTCACGCCTCACGTCCCCGATCGGACGTCCCCCGCCCGCCGCGGCCCGCGCTGTGTTCCTCGTCTCACCGGCGACCGCACGGCAGGAAGGGCCTTCCACCCCCCCGATTCCCGCCCGGAATGTCCGTACCGGCGGGAACGCGACGTCGCGCCCCCGCACCTCGGCCGCGCCGTCCGGCCCTGATCGGTTCCCGTCTGTTCCCGGCCAGTTCCGGACCGGGTCGGGGTACCTGAGAGAATGGTGAACATGGCCTCTGACCGCCCGCCCGTCACCCACCACCGCCCCCAGGGGGATGGCTCCGCCATGCAGCGTCGTCCGCGAGTGCTCTCCGGGATCCAGCCCACCGCAGGCTCGTTCCACCTCGGCAACTACCTCGGCGCCGTCCGCCAGTGGGTGGCGCTCCAGGAGTCCCACGACGCGTTCTACATGGTCGTCGACCTGCACGCGATCACCGTTCCGCAGGAGCCCGCGGCCCTGCGCGCCAACACCCGGCTCGCCGCCGCCCAGCTGCTCGCCGCAGGGCTCGACCCGGACCGCTGCACGCTGTTCGTCCAGAGCCACGTCCCCGAGCACGCGCAGCTCGCCTGGGTCATGAACTGCCTCACGGGCTTCGGCGAGGCGAGCCGCATGACGCAGTTCAAGGACAAGTCCGCCCGGCAGGGTGCCGACCGCGCCTCCGTCGGCCTCTTCACGTACCCGGTCCTCCAGGTCGCGGACATCCTGCTGTACCAGGCCAACGAGGTCCCGGTGGGCGAGGACCAGCGCCAGCACATCGAGCTGACGCGCGACCTCGCCGAGCGCTTCAACGGCCGCTTCGGCGAGACGTTCACGGTCCCGAAGCCGTACATCCTCAAGGAGACGGCGAAGATCTTCGACCTCCAGGACCCGTCGATCAAGATGAGCAAGTCGGCGTCCACGCCGAAGGGCCTCATCAACCTGCTCGACGAGCCGAAGGCGACCGCCAAGAAGGTCAAGAGCGCGGTCACCGACACGGACACCGTCGTCCGGTACGACCAGGAGCACAAGCCGGGTGTCAGCAACCTGCTGACCATCTACTCCACGCTCACCGGAGCCGGTATCGCCGATCTGGAGCAGAAGTACGCCGGCAAGGGCTACGGTGCGCTCAAGACGGACCTGGCCGAGGTCATGGTCGACTTCGTGACGCCGTTCCGGGAGCGCACCCAGCAGTATCTGGACGACCCGGAGACGCTCGACTCGATCCTGGCCAAGGGTGCCGAGAAGGCCCGCGCCGTCGCCGCGGAGACGCTCTCCCAGGCGTACGACCGGGTCGGTTTCCTGCCGGCCAAGCACTGAGCGCCGCGCCCGGCGGACCGTACGGGTTCCGTACGACATCCGGTACCGGGCCGCGCCGCCGTACAGTCGATAGCTGATGCAGTGGACGCCCCCTGCCCAAGGGACGCGAAGGAACGACCGGGCGACCGGCTCGACCGACGACAGGAGACGACGTGGGGACCGTAACGATCGGTGTGTCGATCGCGGTCCCGGAGCCTCACGGCAGCCTGCTCCAGGAGCGGCGCGCGGGCTTCGGCGACCCCGCGGCTTGTGGCATCCCCACGCACGTCACCCTGCTGCCGCCGACCGAGGTGGACGCCTCGGCGCTGCCGGCGATCGAGGCGCACCTCGCCGAGGTGGCGGCGGCCGGGCGCCCGTTCCTGATGCGGCTGGCGGGCACGGGCACGTTCCGGCCGCTGTCGCCGGTCGTCTTCGTCCGGGTCGTCGACGGCGCCGAGGCCTGCGGCTGGCTCCAGAAGCAGGTCAGGGACGCCTCGGGGCCCGTGGCCCGCGAGCTCCAGTTCCCGTACCACCCGCACGTCACGGTGGCGCACGGCATCGACGACGCCGCGATGGACCGGGCCTACGAGGAGCTGTCCGGGTACGAGGCCGAGTGGCCGTGCACCGGCTTCGCGCTCTACGAGCAGGGTGCCGACGGGGTGTGGCGCAGGCTGCGCGACTTCCTGTTCGGCGGCGCGGTGGTGCCCCCGCAGGGGGGCGCGCCCGCGGAGCGGGACACGACGCTTCCGGCGCGCTGACGCCGGCGAGGAGCAGCCGGCGTCAGCGCCCGGCACGCCCGCTGCCACGGGGAGACCGCAGCCGAGCCCGTCGTGAGTCCGTCACGCCGGGCCCGTGACCACGTACGCCGGACGAGGGCGCCCGGGAGGGCCCGGCGAGCGCGCCCGGCGCCTCCTGCCGCCGTCAGACGGGCAGTCGCCGGAACACCGAGCGCGGCACGTGCCGCAGCGCCGCCATCACCAGCCGCAGGGCGCCCGGCACCCACACGGTCTCGGAGCGCCGCCGCAGTCCCGTCTCGACGGCCAGCGCGACCGCCTCGGGCGTGGTCGCCAGCGGCGCCTCGGTCATCCCGGCCGTCATCCGCGTCCGCACGAACCCGGGGCGGACGACCATCACGTGCACGCCCGTGCCGTACAGCGCGTCGCCGAGACCCTGCGCGAAGGCGTCCAGGCCGGCCTTGCTGGAGCCGTAGATGAAGTTGGAGCGCCGGGCGCGCTCCCCGGCGACCGAGGAGAGCACCACCAGCGAGCCGTGGCCCTGGGTCTGCAGCGCCCGGGCGCTCACCAGGCCGGCGGAGACCGCGCCGGTGTAGTTGGTCTGCGCGACCCGCACCGCGGCGGCGGGCTCGTTCTCGTCGCGCGCCTGGTTGCCCAGGACGCCGAAGGCGAGCAGCACCATGTCGATGTCGCCCTCGGCGAAGACCTTGCCGAGGACCGTCTCGTGGGAATCGGGGTCGAGCGCGTCGAAGGCGACGGTACGGACGTCCGCGCCCAGCGCCTTCAGGTGGGCCGCGGCCTTGTCGAGCGCGGGGGAGGGGCGGGCGGCGAGCCACACCGTGCGGGTGCGGCGGGTGATCAGCCGGCGCGCGGTGGCCAGCGCGATCTCGGACGTGCCGCCGAGGATCAGCAGGGACTGCGGGATGCCGAAGGCGTCCTTCATGAAAACACTCCTGGGGGCGAGCCGATGGGACAGCACTCTTCTAAGGGGCGGGCGGAGGGGGCGCTCGCGGGGAGCGCCCGCCTCACAGGCCGAGCCGGCGGGACAGGTCCGAGGTGAAGACACCGCGCGGGTCCAGCTCCGCGCGCAGCGTCCGGAAGTCCGCCAGCCGCGGGTACATCCCGTCCAGCAGCTCCGGTCGCAGGCGGGAGTCCTTGGCGAGGTAGACGCGTCCGTCGGCCGCGGCCACCTCCTCGTCCAGCTCGTCGAGGAAGGCGCCGAGGCCGGGCAGGTTCGCGGGGATGTCCAGGGCGAGGGTCCAGCCCGGCAGCGGGAAGGAGAGCCAGCCCGGGTCGCCCTCCCCGAACCGCTTGAGCACGGCGAGGAAGGACGGGCACCGGCGCTCGGAGATACGTCGCACGATCCGGCGCAGGGCCTCCTCCTTCCCGTGGCCGACGACGAACTGGTACTGCACGAAGCCGCCGCGCCCGTAGACCCGGTTCCAGTGCGGGACCCCGTCGAGCGGGTGGAAGAAGGTGGAGATCCGCTGGAGCTCACCGGTCCGCGAGCGGGGTGCCCTGCGGTACCAGAGCTCGTTGAAGAGGCCCACCGTCGTCCGGCCGAGGAGCCCCTCCGGCACGAAGGACGGGGCGGCGGGGAGGCGGCCGGGGCGGAACTCCAGCGGGTGCCTGCGGGTCCGGTCGGGCAGGGCGTCGAGCGGCGCGTGGTCGCCGCGGGTCAGCACCGAGCGCCCCATGGCCGCGCCCCGGGCGAGCAGGTCGATCCAGGCGACCGAGTAGCGGTAGCGGTGGTCGGTGGCGGTGAGCCGGGCCATCAGGTCGTCGAGGTCGTCCGCGCGCTCGGTGTCGACGGACATCAGCGAGGTCTCGACGGGCTGGAGCCGGACGGCCGCCGTGAGGATCACGCCCGTCAGGCCCATGCCGCCGGTGGTGGCGTCGAACAGGGGCGTGCCGCGGGTGACCGTGCGGATCTCGCCGTCGGCGGTGAGCAGTTCGAAGGAGGCGACGTGCCGGGAGAAGGAGCCGGACACGTGGTGGTTCTTGCCGTGGATGTCGGCGCCGATCGCGCCGCCGACCGTGACGTAGCGGGTGCCGGGCGTGACCGGCACGAACCAGCCCAGCGGGAGCAGCACCCGCATCAGCCGGTGCAGGCTCACCCCGGCGTCGCAGAGCACGGTCCCGCCCGCCGAGCCGTCGGCCGCGACCGGGGTGGCGTCGATCGCGTGGACCCGGTCCAGTCCCGTCATGTCGAGGACGGCGCCGCCCGCGTTCTGCGCGGCGTCCCCGTACGCCCGCCCCAGCCCCCGGGCGATCCCTCCGCGCGCCCCGCACTCCCGGACGGCGGTGACCGCCTCCTCGTAGCTGCGCGGGCGGACCAGGCGGGCGGCGGTCGGGGCGGTGCGGCCCCAACCCGTGACGGAGACGGTGTCGGAAGGCATGCCCGTGACCGTATCGCCGGAATGGGTGCATACCGGCGGAATCGGTGCGGCCTTGACGGGTCCTCACCGAAATGGGTGATTAATGGGATGTCGTCCAAGATTGCCGTAATTCTGGGACCACTCCCTAGAAGAGTGAGATCACATGGACGACCTTGACGACATGGACCGTCGGCTGCTGTCGGCATTCCACGGCTGCGGGACCGATCCGCGCGTGGCGGCCGTCGCGCGCGCTCTGTCCTGGGCCGGGGAGCACGGCGCGCTCTGGCTCGCGGCGGGACTCGCGGGGGCGGCCGCCGACCGGGAGCGGCGCGGCGCCTGGCTGCGCGGCACCGCGCTGATCGCCACCGCGCACCTGACCAGCATGGGAGTGAAACGGCTGGTGCGGCGCCCGCGCCCCGGACACGTCGAGCCCCTGGTCCGCACCGCGGGCCGGCACTCCTTCCCCAGCTCGCACGCCACGTCCGCGGCGGCCGCCGCGGTCGCCTACGGAGCGCTCGGCGCCCACGCGGTCCCCCCGCTCGCCGCGGCCATGTGCCTCTCCCGGCTGGTCGTCGGCGTCCACTACCCCTCCGACGTCGCCGCCGGCGCGGCGCTGGGCGCGCTCACCGCCCGGCTCGGCGCCCGCTGGATGGGGGTGGCCCGATGACCGAACGCACGGCGGTCCTGCCGGCCCCGAGCCCCGCCCCGCCGGCCGTCGCACGCGGCGGTGTCGCCCTCGGCCTGCTGAGGACCGCGCGCCCCCGCCAGTGGGTGAAGAACGTCCTGGTCGTGGCCGCGCCGGCCGCTGCGGGCGAGCTGTTCTCACGCCACGCCCTCACCCAGCTCGCGCTCGTCTTCACGCTGTTCACCGCGAGCGCAGCCGCCGTCTACCTGGTCAACGACGCCCGGGACGCTGCCGCCGACCGCGCCCACCCCGTCAAGCGCCACCGCCCGGTCGCCGCCGGACAGGTCCCGGTCCCGCTCGCGTACGCCGCCGGCGGGGTCCTCGCCGTCCTCGCCCCGGTCCTCGCGGCCTGGCTGTGCTCGCCGCTCACCTCGGCGCTGCTCGCCGCCTACCTCGGCATGCAACTGGCGTACTGCCTCAGCCTCAAGCACGTCCTGGTCGTCGACCTCGCCGTCGTCACCACCGGGTTCCTGATGCGCGCGATGATCGGCGGGCTGGCGCTCGGCATCCCGCTCTCGCGCTGGTTCCTGATCACCACGGGCTTCGGGGCCCTGTTCATGGTGTCCGCCAAGCGCTACTCCGAGGCCGTGCAGATGGCCGGCCGGGCGGGTGCCACCCGCGCGCTGCTCACCGAGTACACCACCGGCTACCTCCGCTTCGTCTGGCAGCTGGCCGCCGGGGTGGCCGTCCTCGGCTACTGCCTGTGGGCGCTGGAGGAGGGCGGTGTGGCCAGCACCAGCGTGCTGCCCTGGCGCCAGCTGTCGATGGTCGCCTTCATCCTCGCCGTCCTGCGGTACGCCGTCTTCGCCGACCGGGGCACCGCGGGCGAACCCGAGGACGTCGTCCTGCGCGACCGCGCGCTCGCCCTCATCGGCCTGGTGTGGCTGGCCATGTACGGCCTCGCCGTCGCGAACTGGTGAGCGTCACGCGGCGGTCCCCGGCGCGCGACGTGGGAGCGCCCGCGCCGGACCGCGGGAACGCCGCCAACCCCGGGAGCCCCGGGAGCGCCGGGAGCCCTGGGAACCTCGGGAGCGCCGCCGACCCCGGGAGCGCCGCCAGCCCCGGGAGCCCCGGGAGGCGTGCCCTCCTGCGGGAGCTGCTCGGCTTCGCCGCCGTCGGCCTGCTCGCCTACGCGGCCGACCTCGGCCTCTTCGTCTGGCTGCGCGGGCCCGCCGGCCTCGACCCGCTCACCGCCAAGGCCCTCTCGTTCGTGGCGGGCTGCTCGGTGGCGTACGCGGGCAACGCGCTCGGCACCTACCGGCACACCGGCACCCGGGGGCTGCGCCGGTACGCCGTCTTCTTCGCGGTGAACGTCGCGGGCGCCCTCGTCCAGCTGCTCTGCATCGCCGTCAGCCACTACGGTCTCGGTCTCACCTCGCAGCGCGCGGACACCGTCTCCGGCGCGGGCGTCGGCATGGCGCTCGCCACGGTGCTGCGGTTCTGGGGCACCCGGACATGGGTGTTCCGACAGGAGCGGGGCAGAGTCGGATCATGGACTGGCTGAAGAAGCTCCCGGGGGTCGGCCCGCTCGTCGTGCGCCTGACGCGGACGCACGCGTGGCGGTCGTACGAGCGTCTGGACCGGGTGAAGTGGACCCGCCTCGCGGCGGCGATGACCTTCATCAGCTTCGTGGCGCTCTTCCCGCTGCTGACGGTCTCCGCCGCGATCGGCGCGGCCACGCTCAGCGCCGGCCGCCAGAAGGAGATCCAGGACAAGATCGCCGAACAGTTCCCCGGCATCTCCGACCAGCTCGACATCAACGGCCTGGTGGAGAACGCCGGCACGGTCGGGATCATCGCCGGTGCGGTGCTGCTGTTCACCGGCATCGGCTGGGTCGGCTCCGCGCGGGAGTGCCTGCGGGCCGTCTGGGAGCTGGACGACACCGACGAGAACCCGTTCCTGCGCAAGCTCAAGGACGGCGGAGTGCTCCTCGGCCTCGGCGGCGCCGTCCTCGTCACCCTCGCCGCGTCGATCGTCGCCTCCGCCCTGGTGGGCTGGACGGCCGACCGGCTGGGCCTCGACAAGGGCGGCTGGGGAAGCGTCCTGCTGCACGTCGCCGCGTTCCTCGTCGCCGTCCTCGCCGACTTCCTGCTCCTGCTGTACGTCCTGACCCTGCTGCCCGGCGTCGAACCGACCCGGCGCCGGCTGCTGGTGGCCGCGCTGACCGGCGCCGTCGGCTTCGAACTGCTCAAGCTGCTGCTCAGCGGCTACATCCAGGGCGTCGCCTCGAAGAGCATGTACGGCGCCTTCGGCGTGCCCGTCGCGCTGCTGCTGTGGATCAACTTCACCGCGAAACTCGTGCTGTTCTGCGCCGCGTGGACGGCGGAACCGAGCCGGGAGGAGGACCGGCCGGTCAGCGCCGCGTCCGACGGCGTACCAGATCCGGCAGCGGCCACCGGCGGTTGACCACGAACACCCCGGCGGCGAGCAGCACCAGCAGCCCGCCCGTGACGGCCAGGGCGGTGGCGATGCCGCTCGAACCGCCCTTGCCGGCGGAGGAGGCGGCCACCGGCTTCGCGGAGGCGGCGCCGTCCGGGGTGCCGGACGCGGTCGACCCCGGCTGCGCCGTCGCCTCGGCGCCCTTGGGCAGCACCAGCATGCCCACCGGCGTGACCTTGCCGGCCGCCTGGAAGCCCCAGTCGAAGAGGCGCGCGGTCTCCTTGTAGACCTCGTTGTGCTCGTCCTTGTCCGGGTTCAGGACGGTGACGAGCAGCACCCTGCCGTCGCGTTCGGCGACGCCCGTGAAGGTGGCGCCCGCGTTGCTCGTGTTGCCGTTCTTCACCCCGGCGATGCCCTGGTACGGGGTGACATCGCTGTCGCCGGACAGCAGCCGGTTGGTGTTCTGGATCTCGAAGGACTCCCGGGACGTCTTGCCCTTCCCGCTCTTCTTCGTCTCCCCGGGGAACGCGGCCCGCACGGTGGAGCAGTACTCGCGGAAGTCCGCGTTCTGCAGCCCGGAGCGGGCGATCAGCGTCAGGTCGTACGCCGACGACACCTGGCCCTTCTGGTCGTAGCCGTCCGGGCTCACCACGTGGGTGTCGAGGGCCTGGAGCTCCTCGGCGTGCGCCTGCATGTCCTGGACGGTCCGCTCCACGCCGCCGTTCATCGCGGACAGGACGTGCACGGCGTCGTTGCCGGAGCGCAGGAAGACGCCGAGCCACAGGTCGTGGACCGAGTACGTCTCGCCCTCCTTTATCCCGACCATGCTGGAACCCGAACCGATCCCGGCCAGGTCGGAGACCTCCACCTTGTGCTTGTCGGTCTTCGGGAACCTCGGCAGCACGGTGTCCGCGAAGAGCATCTTCAGAGTGCTCGCCGGGGGCAGCTTCCAGTGCGCGTTGTGGGCGGCCAGCACCTCGCCGGACTCGGCGTCGGCGACGATCCACGAGCGCGCGGTCACGTCCTTGGGCAGCACCGGGGCGCCGCTGCCGAGGTTCACCTGCGTCCCCGGCCGGCCGAGGCGCGCGCCGCCCACGGTCGACATGTCCGCCGGGGGCGGGTCCGAGGGCTTCGACGAAGGCGAGGGGGCCGGCGTCGCCGTCGGCGTCGCGTCGGCGAAGGCGGGCGCCGCGAGGGAGAGGGACAGCGAGAGCGACAACAGGGCGGCGGAAGCGGCCGGCAGGCGATGCCTGGCGTTCTGTTTCGAGGCGGGCACGGTCGAGAAAGTACAGGGCCGCGCGCGCGAAGTCCCGCCGCCCTCCCCACCCCGGCCACGGTGTCCGTTCGGCGGCGGCGATACTGAACGCATGAAGCTCAGCCGCCCCGTCTCCTGGTTCCTGCTCGCCTTCGGGGTGTGGAGCTGGGTCATCTGGATCACTTTCGTCAAAAATCTCGCCGCGGACGGCAGCGGGCTCGCCTTCGACGACGGCGACCCCACGGCGTACTTCTGGGTGCACCTGACTCTGGCCGTCGTCTCCTTTGCATTGGGGACGATCGTCGGGGGCATCGGGTTGCGCGGCCTGCGGGCATTGCGCCGGACGCCATAAGGCCCGCGGGCCGCGCTGACCGACGGGTCGGATCTTCATGACTGAGGGAACTGCGGGGGGTACGGCGTCATGGTCATCGTCTTCGTGCTGATCGGGGCGGCCGTGCTGGCCGCGTTCGGCGCGCTGCACTGGTACGCGTGGCGCCGCCTGGTCCGCGACACCACCCGCGGACCCGGTCCCGCCCGGCGCGCCGGCACCGCGGTGTTCGTGGCGGGGCCGGTGCTGATGTTCGCCGGTCTGGCCGCCGAGCGGGGCGGGGCGCCGTTCCTGCTCCAGCGGGTGCTGGCCTGGCCGGGGTTCCTGTGGATGGCCCTGTCGATGTACCTCCTGCTGGCGCTGGTCGCGGGCGAGTTCGTCCGCCCGCTGCTGCGCCGGGCGGCCGCCCGGCGGACGCCCGCGGGCACGGGCGGCGGAGCGCGGCCCGACGACGACCGGCCCGCCGCGCAGACGGACCCGGACGCGCCGGCCACCGCCGAGCCCGCCGAACCGGCGGCAGTCGGAGGACCCGGGTCCCCACGCGGCGCCCTTCCCCGCTCCGGTTCCGGTACGGAGCCGGCCCCCGAGGACACCTCCGGCGCGCCGGCTTCCGAGGGCGCGAAGGACCGGTCGGGCGACGGCCCTTCGCGGCGGCTGTTCGTCTCGCGTGTCGTGGGCGGCGCGGCGGCGGCCGTCGCCGTGGGCACCGTGGGGTACGGGACGTACGGCGTCCTGCGCGGGCCCGCCGTCAAGCGGGTCACCGTCCCACTGGCCAAACTGCCGCGCGCCGCCCACGGGTTCCGGATCGCCGTGGTCAGCGACATCCACCTCGGGCCCGTGCTCGGGCGGGACTTCTGCGCCCGGGTCGTCGACACGATCAACGCGACGCAGCCCGACCTCATCGCCGTCGTGGGCGACCTGGTCGACGGCAGCGTCAAGGACCTCGGGCCGGCCGCGGCGCCCCTGGCCCGCCTGCGGGCGCGCCACGGCGCCTACTTCGTCACCGGCAACCACGAGTACTTCTCCGGGGCCGAGCAGTGGGTCCGCGAGGTCCGCGAACTGGGCCTGCACCCGCTGGAGAACGCGCGCACGGAGCTGGCCGGCTTCGATCTCGCGGGCGTGAACGACGTGCAGGGCGAGAGCGAGGGGCAGGGGCCGGACTTCGCGAAGGCCCTCGGGGACCGGGACCCGGCACGCGCGTGCGTGCTCCTGGCCCACCAGCCGGTGCAGATCCACGACGCGGTCGAGCACGGCGTGGACCTCCAGCTCTCCGGCCACACGCACGGCGGCCAGCTCTGGCCCGGCAACTTCGTCGCCGAACTCGCCAACCCCACGGTCGCGGGCCTGGAGCGGTACGGCGACACCCAGCTCTACGTCTCCCGCGGCGCGGGGGCCTGGGGGCCGCCGGTCCGGGTGGGCGCCCCCTCCGACATCACCGTCGTGGAACTGGCGTCGAAGCAGGCGTGACCGGGCCCGCGTGACGGCGCCCTGAACCGGCGCGGGTTCAGAGGACGGAGGCGGACCGGGCGGTGACGTCCGGTGCCCGGGCCGGCCACCGGAGCCGGGGCGGCCCCCGGGGCTAGGCGGGGCAGGGGCCGTGGGGCGGTCCGGCAGGGTCCGTCCTGTGCACGGGCCGGCCTCCCGGGCCTGGGGTGGACCCTCCGGGCTAGGCGGGGCAGGGGCCGTGGGGCGGCCCGGCAGGTCCGTCCTGTGCCGGCCTCCCTGACCCGCGCCGGCCCCAGCGGGCTACGCGGGGCAGGGGTCGTGGGGCCGGGCCGGCAGGGTCACCGTCACGGCCAGCCCCTCACCCGGCGCCGTACGCACCGCCACCTCGCCGCCGTGGGCCGCCACCACGCCCTGCACGATGGACATCCCGAGGCCGCTGCCCGCTCCGCCGCCCGCCCGGAAGAAGCGGTCGAAGACCCGCGCCGCGTCGTCCTCCGCGAGCCCCGGCCCCTCGTCCGCGACGCACAGCCGCACCGCCCCGTCCGCGCGCTCCAGCCCCAGCCGCACCGGCACCCCGGCGGGCGTGTGGGTCCGTACGTTGCCCACCAGGTTGCCGAGGACCTGCCGCAGCCCGGACTCGTCGGCCCGCACCAGGATCGTGCCCTCGGCGTCCACGCTCACCGGCCGGTCCGGCTGCTGGGCCCGCAGATCCTCGGCCGCGTCCCGCACCAGGGCGCTCAGGTCCACGCTCCGGAAGCGCAGCTCGGGACGCTGGTCCAGGCGGGCCAGGGTGAGGAGTTCGTCGACCAGCCGGCCCATGCGGTCGGCCTCCGCGTTCACCCGCGTCCAGGCCCGCTCCCGTTCCTCGGGGTTCACCAGCATCCCCCGCTCGTAGAGCTGGAGGTAGCCGCGGATCGCCGACAGCGGGGTGCGCAGCTCGTGCGAGGCGTCCCCGACGAACCGGCGCAGCTGGGCCGCGCTGCGCTCCCGCGTCCGGTAGGCCGATTCGACCTGCTGGAGCATGGAGTTGAGGGCGAGCCGCAGCTGCTCGACCTCCTGGGTCGGGTGGTGGCTCGAGGGCACGCGCCGGGTCAGGTCCCCCTCGGCGATCGCGGTCGAGGTCTCCACCATGGCCTCCAGCGGACGCATCCGGCGGCTCACGCTGACCATCGTCAGCGCGGCCAGCAGTGCCAGGAGCAGCGTCCCGAAGGCCAGGTCGAGCCGGAGCGCCTTCTCGATGCCCTTGTGCAGGCCGTCGGTCGAGGTGGCGAGCAGCACGTACGAGCCGTCGGCCAGCCGCACGCCGGTGGCCCGGTAGGGAGTGCCGCGCACGCTGACGTCCCGCGGCTCGGCGCCGGCGGCGAGGCCGCCCGGGTCGTCCACCGCGGCGGCGAGGTCGCGCTGGCCGCGGGTCGGCGCGAAACCGCCCATGCTGACGGCCTCGCCCGAGCGGTCCGCCAGCGCGAAGATCATGTCCGGTTCCGGTGAACCGTCCGTAGGTGAGAGGAGGCGGTCCCGCACGATGGAGAGCGCGGCCAGCGAGTCGATCTGCCGCAGGGTGAGCCGCGAACTCCCCAGCGAGGAGCGCGTCTTGACCAGCTCGGCGTCGACCTGGTCGAGCAGGTAGTGCCGCATGCCCATCAGGCTCACGGCGGTGGCGACGACGATGCCGAGGGCCAGCAGGCCGACGTTCGCCAGCGTCAGCTTCCCGCGCAGCGAGTGGATCCCGTGCCGCGGGCGCCAGAGCCTCACGCGAGCCCGTATCCGACGCCCCGCCGGGTGGTGATCACGGGCGCGCCGAGGGCGTCGAGCTTGCGCCGCAGATAGCTGATGTAGGTCTCCACGACCGTCGACTCGGACGGCGCGTGCTCGTACTGCCAGACGTGGCGCAGCAGTTGCTCCTTCGGCACGATCCGGCCGCCGTTGCGGACCAGGAACCGCAGCAGCGCGTACTCGGTCGGGGTGAGTTCGACGGTGCGCCCCGCGCGGTGGACGCGGTACGTCGACTCGTCCAGTTCCAGGTCGCCGTAGCGCAGGGGCGGGCGCTGCGGCAGCACGTCGGCGGAGCGGGTGCGGCGCAGTACGGCCGTGATCCGGGCGATCACCTCGTCGATGTTGAACGGCTTGGTGATGTAGTCGTCGCCGAAGCCGAGCGCGCCGACGATCTCGGCGGGCGCGTCGCGGGCGGTGAGGAAGACGAGCGCCAGATCCGGTTGCCGCGCGCGCAGTTCGCGGCCCAGCGCCCGCCCGTCGCCGTCCGGCAGCATCACGTCGAGCAGCGCCGCGTCGGGCCGGGTGCGCTCAGCGAGGGTGAGCGCCTCACGGACGGTGCCCGCCGTCATGACCGTGAACCGGTGGTAGCGCAGGGCGATGGCCAGCACGTCCGCGATGCTCGGCTCGTCCTCGACGACGAGGACGGTCGCGCCCTCGTGCTCGGCGGCGGGCGCTCCCTCGTGTCCGGTCATGCCCCCCAGTATCCGCACAGCCGTGGGCCCTTGGGGCGGCTCCCGCTTTGGAGTTCCTTGAGAGTCGTGCGTGTGTCGTGTCGCCGGGACCGCGTGCCCCGGGATCCTGGGGGCTCAGGACCTGGGGGACCCGATGAAGGAGCGTAGAGCGTGACGACATTGGCACGGTGGTGCTATCGGCACCGGCTGGTGGTCCTGTTCCTGTGGCTGGGGGCCCTGTTCGGGCTGGGCGCGGCGGGATCGGCCGCCGGTACCGACTACTCGAACGTCTTCTCCCTCCCCGACACGGACTCCAAGCGCGCGTTCGACCTGATGGAGAAGGCCTTCCCGGAGAGCTCGGGCGACACCGACACGGTGGTCTGGAAGGTCGACGAGGGCACGGTGCGGGACGCGTCCGTACGGTCCCGGATCGAGCCCGCCCTCGCGGAGATCGGCCGCATGGAGGGCGTCGGGCAGGTCGCCGGTCCCTACGCCGGGCGGGAAGGCGCGGCGCAGATCAGTGAGAACGGGAAGATCGCCTACGCCCGGGTCACCTTCGAGGAGCAGGCGAACGCCGTCCCCAAGGAGCTGGTGCAGGACGTCGTGGACCGCGCCCAGGAGGCCGAACGTGCGGGCCTGAGCGTGGAGTTGGGCGGCCAGGCGATCACCCGGATCCAGGAGCCGCCGACCGGCTTCGCCGAGGTCGTCGGCATCGCGGCGGCCGCCGTGGTCCTCTTCCTCGCCTTCGGCGCGCTCTTCGCGATGGTGCTGCCGATCGTCGTCGCGATCGCGGGCGTCGGCACCGGACTCATGTCGACGACGCTGCTCAGCCATGTCACCGACGTGCCCGAAGTCGCGCCGCTGCTCGGCTCGTTGATCGGTCTCGGCGTCGGCATCGACTACGCGCTGTTCATCGTCACCCGGCACCGGCGGGGCATCCTGCGCGGTGCCGCCCCCGAGGACGCGGCGGTCACCGCCCTCAACACCTCGGGCCGCGCCGTGCTGTTCGCGGGCGGCACCGTCTGCATCGCGCTCGCCGGCATGCTGGTGATGAACATGCGCTTCCTGGACGGCGTCGTCATCGCGACCTCCCTGACTGTCGTCCTGAGCGTGCTCGCGGCCACCACCCTGCTGCCCGCGCTGCTCGGCCTGCTCGGGATGAAGGTCCTCAGCCGCCGCCAGCGCCGCCGGCTCGCCGAGACCGGGCCGGAGTCGCACGAGGCGAGCGGTCTCGCGGCCCGCTGGTCGGCGTACGTCCAGCGCCGCCCCCGTTCGACGGCGCTGGTGGCCGTCGTCGTGATGGCCGCGCTGGCCGTCCCCGTGCTGTCGCTGCGCCTCGGCACCAGCGACCAGGGCAACCAGCCGGCGTCCACGACGACCCGGCAGGCCTACGACCTGCTCGCCGAGGGCTTCGGACCCGGCTTCAACGGACCACTCCAGGTCGTCGTGGAGCGCGGTGACGCCGCCGGTCTGGTGTCGGCGATCGAGGCGACCGACGGGGTGGCGCAGGTGGCCGCGGCGCCGCCCGCGCGGGGCATCACCGTCATCCAGGTCGTGCCCGAGACCTCCCCGCAGTCCGAGGACACGGACCGGCTCATCGACGAGCTGCGCGACGAGGTGATCCCCGGGTCCGGGACCGAGGCGTACGTCGGCGGGGTCACGGCCGTCTTCAAGGACTTCGCGTCCGTGACCGGGGACCGGCTGCCCTACTTCGTCGCGACGATCATCGCGCTCGGCTTCCTGCTGCTGCTCGTCGCCTTCCGCTCCCTGGTCGTCCCGCTGACGGCCGCCCTGATGAACCTGATCGCGGCCGCCGCGTCCTTCGGTGTCCTGGTCGCGGTCTTCCAGTGGGGCTGGGGGGTGGAGGCCATCGGCTTCGGCAAGGAGGGCCCGATCACCTCCTTCCTCCCGGTGATCATGCTGTCGCTCCTGTTCGGCCTCTCGATGGACTACCAGGTGTTCCTGGTCAGCCGGATGCACGAGGAGTGGGTGCACACCAAGGACAACGCGCGCGCGGTCCGCGTCGGCCTCGCCGAGACCAGCCGGGTCATCAACTGCGCGGCCCTGATCATGATCTGCGTGTTCTCCGCGTTCGTCCTGAGCGGCGACACGGAGGGCGCCATGGCGGGCATCGGACTGGCCGCCGCCGTCGCCCTGGACGCCTTCATCCTCCGTACGGCCCTGGTGCCGGCCGCGATGCACCTGCTCGGCCGCTCGAACTGGTGGCTGCCGGCCGGGCTCGACAAGCGCCTGCCGCATCTGGCGGTCGAGCCCCGCGAGGAGGCCGAGCCGGAGCCGCGGGCCGGCGGGGGAGGGGCGACGGTCGTCCACGGCCTCGTCCGCGACGCCGACGGCGAACTGGTCGACGGCGCGGTCCTCACCCTGCTCTCCAAGGGCGGACGCCGGCTGGACCGGGTGCACTCGCTCGCCGACGGCTCCTACATCGTGTCGGTGCCCTCGCCGGGGACGTACCTGCTGGCGGCGACCGCGGCCTCGTACGGCTCCCGCGCCCACCACGTCGTCGTCACCGGTGAACCGCTGGTGCACGACGTGGAGCTGGCCTCGTCGGACGAGGTGGACGCGGTGAACTAGAGGCGGACGCGCCGCCGGGCCCGGGCACGGGACGCGCACGTCTCGCGCCCGTGCCCGGCGGCGCGCCGCTCACGTCACAGGAGGCTCACCCGCATCGTCCGGCGGATCCGCGTCCCCGGATTTCCGCGCCCTGGCCCCCGGGTCCGGCAGCACCCGGGTCATCCCCGGCAGGAAGTCCGTGAACAGCTCGTGCACCTCGTGGACGAGGGGGCGCAGCACCCGGAACCGCGCCAGCGAGACGCCCCGCGTGGTGAGCCGTGCCCCGCGCTCGGCCAGCCGGTAGCTGCGCTCGCGTCCCTCCGTGCGGTCGAAGACCCAGTACAGGACGAGGCCCATCTGGGAGAGCCACATCAGCTCCGGCAGCACGTCCCGCAGCTCGTCGGGGACCTTCGCCTTCGAACCGGCGAGCACCTGCCGGTGCATGGCGATGGCGGCCTCGCGCGGGCCCTGCGACTCCGGGGAGAAGGGGCTGAGCGGGCTGTCGGGGTCGGCGGCGTTCTTGAAGAACTGCGCCGCGAACTCGTGGTACGGCTCGGCCACGTCCAGCCACGCCTTCAGCACCCCGGCGATCCGCGCCTCCAGGTCCTTCTCCCGCTCCAGGACGGGCCCCACCGCCACCTGGTGCTCGACCCCGATCCGGTCGTAGAAGCCCTGGATCAGGTGCTCCTTGCCGGCGAAGTAGTAGTAGGCGTTGCCGACCGAGACACCGGCCTCCTTGGCGATGGCCCGCATGGTCGTCTTGTCGTACCCGCGCTCCTGGAACAGGCGCAGCGCCGTCTCCAGGATCAGCGCACGGGTCTGCTCGCTCTTGGCCGGGCCCTTGTCCGGGCCCGGGGCGGAGCGCTTGCCGGGGCCCCCGCCGGGGGCGGGGGCCGCGTCGGATCCGGGGCTGTCGTTCGCTGCTGGCACGGGAACAGAGCCTAACGAGTGGCGCAGGCGCCGCCGTCACAGGCGGGCGGGGTGTAGACCCAGCCGTCCTTCGGGTCGTACGCCCATCCGTCGCTCCCGTGGTAGGCCCGGCCGCCCCAGCCGTCGGCGCCGCCCCGGTGCGTGCGGCGCCACTTCGCGGCGGCCAGCATCGCGCCCTTGGCGAGCTGCGCCCCGGCCGGTGTGCTGAGGCGGTGGGCGAGCGGCCGGTGGTCGCGCAGTGCCCAGAGGCAGACGACCCAGGCGGCGGAGCCGCGGTAGAGCTGGCCGGCGTCCCCGATGACGGTGATCTCCTCGAGGGTGGCCCGGTGGTCGAGGCCGGGGAAGCGGCGGCGCGCCTCCTCGGAGCCGGCGGGGACCAGCCGCAGCGGCACCAGCTGCGGCTGGCGCACCAGCCAGTCGCGCAGGAACGAGCACAGCCCGCACCGGGCGTCGTACAGGACCGTGAGCCCGCGGACCGGGACGCGCGAGGCGTCCCGGGCCGGACCGGCGGCGGTGGCCGTCGGGTTCACCCCGCTCACATCCCGGCCGAGGGGGCGACCCACTCCTGCGGCGCGACGGGCGGGAGCTGCTCCCGCTCCATGACACCCCGGCGGCGGATCTTGTTCAGGACGAACACGTTGCCCAGGTGCATGACCCCGAGGACCAGCAGCACCACGCCTAGCTTGGTCGACAGGGCCTCGAAGATCCCGCGGGCGTCGGCGATCTCGTCGTCCTGGTTCAGGTAGAGGGCGACGAAGCCCAGGTTGACCAGGTAGAAGCCGACCACCAGCAGGTGGTTGACCGCGTCGGCGAGCTTCTCGTTCCCGTGCAGCACGTCGGCGAGGAAGATCCGCCCGTTGTGGCTGAGCGTGCGTGCCACCCAGACGGTCAGAGCGATGCTGACCAGCAGGTAGATGACGTACGCGACGACTGTGAGATCCATGATCCCCACCCCTTGTTGAACACGTTCAAAACGTTGTCGTGCACGACTGTAGACCTGCTTTTGAACATGTTCAAGTCAGGGTGGGGGTCCGTCGTGGCTCCCGGCTACGGCTGTACGGTGCGCGCGAGTTCGGGGCGCTTGCCGTAGTCCGTGAAGCCGATGACGTTGCCCCACGGGTCGGCGATCTCCACGGTCCAGCCGGTCGCCCCCGGGAAGGGCGCGTCCAGGGGCTGGATGCCGGCCGCGGCGAGCGCGTCGGCCGTGGCCCGCGCGTCCCGCACCTCCAGCCACACCCGGGGCGTGGCCCACGGCGGCTGGCGGTGGCTCAGCTCCTCGTCCAGGCGCAGCAGCAGGCCGGGCGTCTCCTTGCCCACCTTCAGCAGCGCGATCCCGGCCTCGTCGAGCCGGAAGGCCACGGGGAACCCGGCCCGCTCGTAGAAGCCCACCGCCTCGCCGAGATTCCCGACGGGCAGCACCACATTGTCGAAACCGAGCAGCTCGTACGACTCGTCATCTGACATGCCGTCAGGCTAAAACGGCATCCGTACTTCCCCAGGAAGCGCGACCCACCGGTCACCGACATGGCGGAGGGCGCGGTTAGCCTCTGGCGAGGATCCGCTCGAAAGGCGCTGAGTGATGAACGTTTCGCTGTTTCCCCTTCCGCCGCGGGAGGTCGACAGTGGGTTCGAGCACGTGATGTCCCGCCATTACGCCCTCGAGTCCGAGGAGGCCGCCGGACTGTGCGACCTCGGTGAGGACTCGGGCGTGGTGGAGCAGCTGCTCGTCCGTGCCGGCGCAGGGGACGAAGTGCTTGCCGCCGTGTCCGGGGAGAACGTTCTCGGGGACGACGGTGCGGGAACCGTCTGCACGTTCGTGCCCGTGGAAGAGGTGGCGCGGATCGCCCGCTTCCTTTCCTCGGTGAGTGCGCACGAAGTGATGCAGAGCGCCCCGGAGGTGCTTTCCGGCATCCTTCGAGGGGGAATTCCGGCGGGTTACCTCGACGATCTGCGGGAGTCCCTGGACGACCTCTGGAAGCTGTACGGCCTCGCGGACCGCGAGGGGCTGTGCGTGGCCCAGGTGTACGAGGGCTGAGGAGCGGCGCCGGGCAGGCCGCCCCAACACCGGGCAGGCCGCCCCGGCACCGGTCGGGTGACCCGTTGTCAGACCCCCCGCCTACTGTCCTCCCCATGGCAACGGTGACGATCGTCGACGAGACGACCAGTGGGGATCGCGGGGCGGGCTGGGGGATCGAGATCGCCGAGGAGCGGCTCACGGTGGGTGAGCTGATCCGGCGGCGGGTCTTCCAGGAGGTCGCCGAGTACAACGCGCGCATGCCGCGGGTGTTCCAGGGGCTGGTGCAGCCCGAGGACACCGAGCGCGTCCTGAACGGCTACGCGCTGCGCACGCCCCGGCGGATAGACCCCGAGGCGCAGACGGCGCTGGCGCTGAAGGCGTTCGCGGGCAACGGCTTCCTGGTGCTCGTGGGGGACCGCCAGGTCACCGGCCCCGACGAGGAGATCGACCTCGTGCTCGGCACCGAGGTCACCTTCCTGAAGCTCGTCGCGCTGGTGGGGGGCTGACAGCCGTGCGGACGAACACGTACGCGGAGCGCGTCCGCGCGCACGCCGCCGACGGGAACATGGGGAAGCTGGCCGACGAGGCGCTGAAAGCCGCCGTCGCCGCCAAGGGGCACTGGGGCGGGCTCTGGACCGAGATCACCGACGCCCTGCGGGACCTGCCCCGGGAGGACCGCGTCCGCCTCGCCGGCGCCCTGGCCGAGCGGTACCACTCGCTCGGCGAGGACTCGGACGCCCGCCGCAACCTGCTCACCCTGATCGACGTCGTCGCCCAGGACCTGCCCGGCGACCCCCTCGCCACGGAGCGGCTCAAGGAACTGGAGCGCATCGGCGGACAGCACTCGGTCTGGTACGGCTCCCGCCTCGACGTCCTCGCCGAGGCCGAGCTGGCCGCAGGCCGCGCACTGCCCCCGGCGGTCGTCGCCGTCTACCGTCGCTCCGCCCTGGAGGCCTACCGCGCGCCCGGCCTCACCGAACTGGCCGGACGGCTCACCGAGCCCGTCCTCAACGTCGGCGAGGAATGGGCCGAACACGCGATGCGGCACGACGACGGCCCGGACGGGCCCTGGCACGCCCTCCTCGCCCACGCCGCGACCGCCACCGCCTCCAAGCCCACAGCCAAGTGGGACAAGCGGGCCCGCGCGCTGGTCGACGCCCTCGGCGCGGACCGCGTGCGCGCCGCCGTGCTGCCCTGGCTGGCGCTCGTCGGCCGCCCCCGGACCTTCCCGCTGGACAACGGGCCGTACGGGCCCGACGTCAACAGCGCCTACGACCCGTACAACGCCAACGCCCTGCGGGGACTCGCCTGGCTGCTCTCCCTGCTGCCCCCGCACCCCGAGACGGCACGCACGCTCGGCACCCTCGTCGAGACCTCCCTGAGGAAGGTCGCCGGCCTCGGCCCCCGCAACCCCAAGGTCGCGAACGCCGGCGTCGTCGCCCTGGCCCGCGTCGACAGCGAGGCCGCCCTCGCCGAACTGGCCCGGCTCGCCACGAGGGTGACGTACAAGAACACCGCCAAGCTGATCGACGGCGCCCTGGAGGCGCGTGCCACCGCGCTCGGACTGCCCCGCGAGGAGATCGAGGAGCTGGCCGTCCCGGCGTACGGGCTCACCGAGGTCGGCGGCGCCGAGCTGCGCCTCGGCGAGGCCACCGCGGTGATCGGTGTGCGGGGCACCCGGGCCCTGCTGAGCTGGCACAACGCCGCGGGCACCCCGGTGAAGACCGTCCCGGCCGCCGTCCGGCGCGACCACGCCGACGAGCTCAAGGAGCTGAAGGCCGCGGTCAAGGACATCGACAAGATGCTGTCGGCGCAGAGCGAGCGCCTCGACCGGCAGTTCCTCGCCCGCCGCACCTGGACCTACGGCCCCTGGCGCGAGCGCTACCTGGACCACCCCCTCGTCGGCACGCTCGCCCGCCGGCTCATCTGGACCGTCGACGGCACCCCCGTCGGATTCGCCGACGGCGAGCTGCGCACGCTGACCGACACCCCGGTCACCACAGGCGAGCGCGTCGAGCTGTGGCACCCCGTGGACCGCGATCCCGCCGAGGTCGTCGCCTGGCGGGACTGGCTGGAGCGCCACGCGGTCACCCAGCCCTTCAAGCAGGCGCACCGCGAGGTGTACCTGCTCACCGACGCCGAGCGCGCCACGGGCACGTACTCGAACCGGTTCGCCGCGCACGTCCTGCGCCAGCACCAGTTCCACTCCCTCGCCGCCGTCCGCGGCTGGCGCGACAAACTGCGGCTGTGCGTGGACGACGAGGCGCCGCCCGCCACCCGGGAGCTGCCTCAGTGGGGACTGCGCGCCGAGTACTGGATCGAGGGCGAGGGCGAGGAGTACGGCGTCGACACCACCGAGTCGGGCAGCTATCTGCGGCTGCGCACCGACCAGGTGCGCTTCTACCCGATCGGCGCCCCGGAGAACTCGGCGCACTGCGGCGGCGGCGAGTACCGCATGTGGCTGCGCGACGGCGAGGAGCCCGTGGAACCGCTGCCGCTCACCGACATCCCGCCCCTGGTGCTCTCCGAGGTGCTGCGCGACGTCGACCTGTTCGTCGGTGTCGCCAGCGTCGGCAACGACCCGACCTGGCAGGACGGCGGCCCCGGCGGCCGCTTCCGCGAGTACTGGACCTCGTACGGCTTCGGCGAGCTGAACCAGAGCGCCGAGACCCGCCGGGCGCTCCTCGAACGCCTGATACCCCGGCTGGCGATCGCGGACCGCTGCCGTCTGGAGGGCCGCTTCCTGCACGTCGCGGGCGACCGCCACCAGTACAAGATCCACCTCGGCTCGGGCAACATCCTGCGCAGCCCGAACGACCAGTACCTGTGCATCGTCCCGAAGGCGGGCACCGGCGGCTCCGGCTACCTGCCCTTCGAGGGCGACCGGACGCTGGCCGTCGTGCTGAGCAAGGCGATGCTGCTGGCGGACGACCTGAAGATCACCGACCCGACGATCCTGAGCCAGCTGTAGCCGGGCCCCCGCACGCCCCCGAACGCCGAAGGCCCCGCTCCCGGGAAGGGAACGGGGCCTCGGACCGGGCTCGGCCGGGAGGTCAGATGCGGCGCGTGATCAGCGCGCGCTTGACTTCCTGGATCGCCTTGGTGACCTCGATACCGCGCGGGCAGGCGTCCGTGCAGTTGAACGTCGTGCGGCAGCGCCACACACCGTCCTTGTCGTTGAGGATCTCCAGGCGCTGCTCGCCCGCGTCGTCACGCGAGTCGAAGATGAAGCGGTGCGCGTTCACGATGGCGGCCGGACCGAAGTACTGGCCGTCGTTCCAGAACACCGGGCACGAGGACGTGCACGCGGCGCACAGGATGCACTTGGTCGTGTCGTCGAACCGCTCGCGGTCCTCGGCCGACTGCAGACGCTCGCGCGTGGGCTCGTTCGTCTCCTTCGTGATGAGGAAGGGCATCACGTCGCGGTACGCCTGGAAGAACGGGTCCATGTCGACCACGAGGTCCTTGAGCACCGTCAGGCCCTTGATGGCCTCGACCGTGATCGGCTTCTCGGGGTTGATGTCCTTGATCAGCGTCTTGCAGGCGAGACGGTTCTTGCCGTTGATCCGCATGGCGTCCGAGCCGCAGATGCCGTGCGCGCAGGACCGGCGGAACGTCAGCGTGCCGTCGAGGTCCCACTTGATCTTGTGGAGGGCGTCGAGGACACGCTCCTTCGGGTCGATCTCCAGCTGGAAGTCTTCCCAGGTCGCCTCGGCCGAGATCTCCGGGTTGTACCGGCGGATCCGGAAGGTGGCGGTGATGTAGGGGGAATCGGCGAAGCCCGCCTCGGGCTTGCCGGCGCTGTCCGCCTTGTCGAGGGTCGGGGTAGCCATCAGTACTTACGCTCCATCGGCTGGTAGCGGGTCTGGACGACCGGCTTGTAGTCGAGACGGATGGACTCGGTGCCGTCGTCGCCGACCTCGCGGTACGCCATGGTGTGGCGCATGAAGTTGACGTCGTCGCGGCTCGGGTAGTCCTCGCGGTAGTGACCGCCGCGCGACTCCTTGCGGGCGAGCGCGGAGACGGCCATGACCTCGGCCAGGTCGAGCAGGTTGCCCAGCTCGACGGCCTCCAGCAGGTCCGTGTTGTACCGCTTGCCCTTGTCCTGGATCGAGACGTTGCGGTAGCGCTCGCGCAGCTCCGCGATCTTCTCGACCGCCGTCTTGATCGTCTGCTCGGTGCGGAACACCATCACGTTGGCGTCCATGCACTCCTGGAGTTCCCGGCGGATGTCGGAGACCCGCTCGGTGCCCGTGGAGCTGCGCAGCCGCTCCACTTGGGAGACGACCAGCGAGGCCGGGTCCTCGGGCAGCTCGACGTACTCGGCCCTGGCCGAGTACTCGGCGGCGGCGATACCGGCCCGCTTGCCGAACACGTTGATGTCGAGCAGCGAGTTGGTGCCCAGGCGGTTGGCGCCGTGCACCGAGACGCAGGCGACCTCGCCGGCGGCGTACAGGCCCGGGACGACCGTGGTGTTGTCCGCGAGGACCTCACCCTGGACGTTGGTCGGGATGCCGCCCATGGCGTAGTGCGCGGTGGGCTGGATCGGGATCGGGTCCGTGTAGGGCTCGATGCCGAGGTAGGTCCGCGCGAACTCGGTGATGTCCGGCAGCTTCGCGTCGAGCTGCTCCGGCGGGAGGTGCGTGAGGTCGAGGTAGACGTGGTCGCCCTCGGGACCGCAGCCGCGGCCCTCACGGATTTCCGTGTAGATGGAGCGCGAGACGACGTCACGGGACGCGAGGTCCTTCATGACCGGCGCGTACTTCTCCATGAAGCGCTCGCCGTCCTTGTTGCGGAGGATGCCGCCCTCACCGCGGGCGCCCTCCGTCAGCAGGATGCCCATGCGCCAGATGCCGGTCGGGTGGAACTGGAAGAACTCCATGTCCTCCAGCGGCAGCCCGCGCCGGTACACGGCGGCCTGGCCGTCACCGGTCAGGGTGTGCGCGTTGGACGTCACCTTGAAGAACTTGCCGGTGCCGCCGGACGCGTAGATCACGGCCTTCGCCTGGAAGACGTGGATCTCGCCGGTCGCCAGTTCGTAGGCCACGACGCCCGCGGAGACCTTGACGCCGTCGACCTCGGTGATCAGCTGGTCCAGGACGTAGAACTCGTTGAAGAACTCCACGCCCTCCTTGACGCAGTTCTGGTACAGCGTCTGGAGGATCATGTGGCCGGTGCGGTCCGCGGCGTAGCAGGACCGGCGGACCGGGGCCTCGCCGTGGTTGCGGGAGTGACCGCCGAAGCGGCGCTGGTCGATGGTGCCGTCCGGGGTGCGGTTGAACGGCAGGCCCATCTTCTCCAGGTCGAGGACGGAGTCGATGGCCTCCTTCGCCAGGATTTCGGCGGCGTCCTGGTCGACCAGGTAGTCACCGCCCTTGACCGTGTCGAAGGTGTGCCACTCCCAGTTGTCCTCCTCCACGTTGGCCAGCGCGGCGGCCATGCCGCCCTGCGCGGCGCCCGTGTGGGAGCGGGTCGGGTAGAGCTTCGTCAGGACGGCGGTGCGGCTGCGCTTCGTCGCCTCGATGGCGGCGCGCATGCCGGCGCCGCCGGCGCCGACGATGACGGTGTCGTACTTGTGGATCTTCATGATTCTCGCAGCCCCGTGCCTAGCGGATGTTCGGGTCGAAGGTGAAGATCACCAGCGTGCCCAGCAGGATGGTGAACACCGTGGCGGTGTAGAGCAGGCCCTTGAGCCACAGCCGGGACGTCGTGCGCTCGGCGTAGTCGTTGATGACCGTGCGCAGGCCGTTGGCGCCGTGCAGCATGGCGAGCCACAGCATGGCCAGGTCCCAGGCCTGCCACCACGGGGACGCCCAGCGGCCGGCCACGAAGGCGAAACCGATCTTGGACACGCCGCCGTCGAGGACGAGCTGGATGAGCAGGTGGCCGATGACCAGGACGACCAGGACGATGCCGGACAGGCGCATGAAGAGCCAGCCGTACATCTCGAAGTTGCCACGGGTCGACTTCGGGGTCTTCTGGGTCCGCTTGCGCGGGGCCTCGATGAGGGGCGCCGGGTTGTCGACGCTGTACAGCGAGGCGCCCTCGACGGGGCCGATACCGGAGGTGGTGGTCTCAGTGGACATCGGCGTCAGCTCCCGAATACTTCGCGGAATGCGTGACCGAGGACCGGGTACAGCGCCCCGGCCATCAGCACGACCCAGATACCGACGACGGACCAGAGCATCTGCTTCTGGTAGCGCGGGCCCTTCGACCAGAAGTCGACGGCGATGACACGCAGGCCGTTCAGCGCGTGGAAGAGGATGGCGGCCACGAGGCCGTACTCCAGCAGCGCGACGATCGGGGTCTTGTACGTGGACACGACCTTGTCGTAGTCCTCGGGGGAGACACGGACGAGAGCGGTGTCCAGGACGTGTACGAACAGGAAGAAGAAGATGAGGACGCCGGTGACTCGATGAGCCACCCAGGACCACATTCCTTCCCGGCCGCGGTACAGCGTTCCAGCCGGCACGGAAGAACCCTCCGGGAGCGGGGATTGGGGCCGCGCCGGCTTCTGTGTCGGACGGGCCCGGCCGGGTACGGTCCACCGGCCCCGGCCATCGTAGCGACGAGTTGTCGGAACGCTTACAGCGGGCCCGTCTGTGTGATCAAACAGGCAATCAAACAGGCACGTACGGGCTATCAGGTCGGCCCGAATCCGCCGATTCCGGGCGTGCGGCGCCTGGGGCGCCCGGGTCGTCGGGGCCTTCGAAAATGTGGACAAGACGCGCAATCCGGCCACGGGCGAGTCGCCTGAGTTCCTCGGCCGCCAGGACCCGCTCCTCCTCCGGGTCGTTGCCGAGCCGGGAGCGGATTCCGGCCAGTACCTGGTCGAGGGCCTCGTCGGGGGCGAAGTCGTCCAGGCAGATCACGAAGACATGCCCGAAACGGCTCTCGTACGCGGCGTGCGCGGCGCGGAGGGCGGTGTGGGCGGCGGAGTAGGCACCCTCGGGCAGGACCGTCAGCGACTCGCCCGCCAGCGCCTCGGCGAGGTCGGCGGCGGTCAGGTCGTACGCGGCCTCGTCGGCCGCGGCGAGCAGTGCGCCCAGGTCGGGGTAGGGCCGGTGCTCGGACAGGCGCCGGGCCCAGCGCGGGCTGCGCAGGCAGCTGAGCAGCGTCTGCTCGACGGCGTCGGCCGGTGCCGCGTTGAACGGCTCCAGGCGGGCCGGGGACCGGGAGGCACCCTTCTGCTCGGGCAGGGCGACCTGGCCGGGCAGGCGGGGGAGACGGTGCGAAGGCAGCGTGGGTCCTCGGCGATGGGACGGTGACGCCCGGGGGACGGCACGTGCGGGTCGGCAGGGAAAGGTGTGACAGATGTGCCGCCACGCTATCGATCCCGATCAGGACCTGTTCGAAGAATGCCGGGAATTCACCCGCACGAGAGAGTTTCGATACATCCGGTGGACGGTGGGGAGGCGGAGACGTTGGCTTGGGTTCACCGTGGAGGAGTAACAGGAGGTGTACGAGAGAGCCGTACGGGTGCTGCACCAGGAAGGCGTAAGAGGCTGTGGGTGACGTGGAGTGGACCGTGGTGGCCGAGGCGTGGGGCGTGACGCGGTGAGCCGGGGCAGGCGGCGGGCGCCCGGCCGGGCGCGGCGGCGGCCGGTCGGCAGGAACGGCGTGCTGGCCGCCGCGGGCGTGCTGGTGGCCGGCGCCACCGCGGCGACCTTCGCGTTCTGGCCGTCCGGCGACGGCGGGCCCGCCGGGGCGGCGGCCCCCACGGAGCGCGGTTCGGTGGCGTCGAGGGCCCCGGCCTCCCCCACCCCCTCGCGCTCCTACGCCCTGTCGACGACACCCCGCACGATTCCCGCCGTCCGCGAGCACACCCCGGCCCGCGGCCCCGGCTGGCGTCCCGCGACGGGCGGGCGTGTCGTGGTGGACGACGCCGGACTGGAGGACGAGGGACGGCTGCTCGCCGGTGAGCTGAAGCTGTCGTACGCGGGGGAGACCGAGGCGAGGGACGGCGACGTCCGGCTGACCCTGAACGGCGCGGACGACGGGGGCGCGAACCCGGAGTCGTACACCCTGACGGTCAAGAACCGGCGGGTCACCATCGCGGCCCCCGGCCAGGCGGGCGTCTTCTACGGCACGCGCACCCTCAAGCAGGAAGTGCACGGCGGCGGCACGGCGGCCGAGGGCGTCGTCCGCGACCAGCCGGCCAAGCCGCAGCGCGGGCTGATGCTCGACACGGCCCGCAAGCACTTCACGGCCGCCTGGATCGAGGACCGGATACGCGAGCTGGGCGACCTCAAGTTCAACCAGCTGGGGCTGCACTTCTCCGACGACCAGGGTTTCCGCATCGAGTCGGACACCCACCCGGAGATCGTCTCCAAGGAGCACCTCACCAAGGCCGAGGTCCGCCGCATCCTGAAGCTCGCGGCGAGCCGGCACATCACCGTCGTCCCCGAGATCGACTCGCCCGGCCACCTCGGCGCGGTGCTCGCCGCCCACCCCGACCTCCAGCTGCGCAACACACAGGGCGTGCCCACCCGCGGCGCGATCGACATCTCCAAGCAGGCGTCAGCGGACCTGCTCGACGACCTGCTGAACGAGTACGCCGAACTCTTCCCCGGCCCGTACTGGCACGTCGGCGCCGACGAGTACCAGGCGCTGACCGTGTCGAACCCGGCGGCCTCCTTCCCCCAGCTGGCCACCGCGGCCGTGAACTCCTTCGGCTCCGGCGCGGGCATCGCCGACCTGGCGACCGGCTGGCTCAACGACCGCGCCGACGTGGTGCGCGGGCACGAGCGGACCGCGCGGGCGTGGAACGACGGCTTCTTCGACGGGGGCAAGGTCCAGGCGGACGACGACATCCAGGTCGCGTACTGGACCGGCAAGGAGATCGGCGCGCGGCAGCCCGTCGAGTACCTGAGCGCCGGCCGCAAGGTGATCAACTACAACGACGAGTACCTCTACTACGTGCTCGGCGAGCCGCAGACCTTCGTCTACCCGACCGGGCAGCGCATCTACGAGCAGTGGACCCCGCTCGTCCTGCGCGGCAGCTCGCCGGTGCCCGCCAAGTACGACGGCCAGATCCTCGGCGGGAGCTTCGCGGTCTGGTGCGACCTCTCGCAGTCGCAGACGCAGGAGCAGGTGGCCGCCGGGATCCGCATGCCGCTGGCGGCCACGGTCCAGAAGCTGTGGGACCCGGACAAACCGCCGCTGTCCTGGCCGGACTTCCAGAAGCTGGCGAACCGGCTGCGCTGATCGCTCTGGACGCCGGGCGCGGGCGGACCGTAACGTCCGCGTGCCGGAGCGGGTCCTGGGGAGAGGTCGCGCCCGGCTTCCTCGTCACCGCGCCCCCGGGGGGACCACTCCGTCATGCCCTGCTCGCACTGCCGCCGCGCCGCCGCGCCGCCCGGCGAGACCCTCTGCCACGACTGCGCGGCGACCGCACCGGCCGAGGTGAGCGCACCGGCCGAGCCGCTCGCGGCGGTCGGCGCGGCCACGGTCCCGGCACCCGGGACGGCGGCCGGACCGCCCGTGACGCCGCCGCCCGTGGCCCCGGACGGCCCGTCCGTCGCGCGGCCCGCCCCCAGGCCGCCGGGGGTCAGGCCCCTGCACTCGCCGCAGGGGCCGCTCCTGCTGCGCTCACCGGTCGGCCTCGGGCAGGCGACGGCCGTACTGCTCGGCCTCGTGGCCGCCGCCGACCTCTTCGCGCTCGGAGCGGAGTACGCCGTGCGCGACATCGTCGGCCGCGGCGCCGCCGGTGTGGCGGACCCCGGCCTCCTGGAGGCCGCCGACCGCGCGGAAGCGCTGTACGACCTGGCGGGGACGGTTCAGACCGCCCTCCTGACCGCCACGGCCGTCGTCTTCCTCGTCTGGTTCCGGCGGGCGCGGGACAACGCCGAGGTGTTCGACCCGCACGGGCACACGATGGCGCGCGGCTGGACCTTCTGGAGCTGGTTCGTGCCGCTGGTGAACCTGTGGTTCCCGCGCCGGATCATGATGGAGATCTGGGACGCGAGCCGCCCGTCGGGCGTCCCGGGCCGGCGCGGGCTCGTCAACTGGTGGTGGGCGTGCTGGGTGATCAGCCTGACGGTCGACCGGCTCGGGCGCCTCGACTACCGGGAGGTGGCCGGGACGGCCGCCGCCGACGCTCAGGTGCTGGTCGAGACCATGATGTTCACCGACGTGGTCCAGCTGGTGGCCGCGGTGTTCGCGGTGCTGGTCGTCCTGCGGCTGACGCGTATGCAGGACCGGAAGGCGCACGAGGGGGCGCTCCCCGCCGGCTTCTGAGGGGATGGCCGCCGGACCCCGGTTCGCGCGGATCGTCCGTATCTCTGGCGGACGGGCGTTCGGGTGTGGTCTATTCGGCGCAAGCCGAACCAACACCTGGGGGGGGGACCGTCCGATGGCCGAAAACGCCCTGTTCCGGTTACCCGACCCGCTCGGAGTGGTGCTCCTGTGACACTCCGGGCCCGTTGCACGCAGTAAGGGGAAGTGCGGGCTCCGTAAGAAAAGGACGCCCTGTCGAGGGACTTCTTGGGATTTCGAGGGAGGCGTTGATGAGCCTGGTGGAACTGGTCGCGCAGGCCGACGACCGTGGCCTGGCGGCGAGTGGGCTGGCTTGTTTGGATCGCTGCGTGCCGCTGCTGGGCGGTGACGACGAGATCCTGCGCCCGCTGTGGGCGAGTCTCGTGGACGGCGAGGCGTGGCAGGACCGGCTGGAGCAGGCCCGCGCGAAGCTGGACCGCGGCGTCCCGGAACCGGCGCTCACCGACGAGGACGAGGCCGCCCTGCTCGCCCGCCGCATGCTCGACGCCGTGCCCGCGCCGCCCACCGGGCCGGCCGTGCGCGCCTGGGCCGACGCGTGCTCGGTGGCGGCCCTGCAGATCCACCGGCTGCTGGACGTGGGCGACGACGGCACGTCCTCGGTGACCGCCCGCCGGGAGGGCCGCACCGACGGCATGTCACCGCTCGTCGCGGCCGAACTGCGGCGCCAGGTCACCGTCCTGGAACTCCTCGCGGACCACGGCGCCGGCGGTCTGCGGCTGGCCCTGGACGTGTCGACGGAGGGGCGGCGCGTGCTGCGCGCCGTGGTGTCGCGGCGAGCCCGCGGACGGGTGTGAAACCCGGCTCCCGCGAGAGTCCTGTGACCGTCCCGGGGCGGACGTGGGGGCGGTGCGGCGATCCTGCGCCGGTGTCGCCGCCACCGCGCGTCGGCAGTGACGATTCCCGCTCCGGGCGCGCTCTTGGGAGTGTGACTGCACAGCAAGCAACCAGGCCCTCGTCCGCAACGAAGCCCGTGCGTTGGGCGGCGGACGCTGTCGCGGCGATGCGCGAAGGTGCGCGGCTGCGGCTCGACTACTCGGCGCAAAGCCTCTGGCGCGTCGACCGGATGATCGAGGAGATTCGCCGGGACGGGGCGCCGTACGCCGCCGTGGAGAGCGTGCTGCGCGGATTCGGCGCGTACGCCGGTGAGGTCGTCGTGCGGCAGACCGGCGCCGAGTGGTGGGAGACGGGCGGCGACCACTGGGTCCGCACGCCCGACGGGAAGCTGTGGGACCCCATCGACGAGGCCCGGCGCAGCTACGCGGGCGAGGGCTCGCTGCGGCTGCTGTGCCGGGACGCGACAGCGCGGCCGTGACCCCGGCTCACCGGGGTCACGGCCGCGCTGTCGGACGCGGGCGGTGCCGCCTTACGGCGTGAGCACCTGGCCCAGGCGTGCGGCCGTCGCCGTGCCCAGCTGGGTGACCCCGTAGTACGCGGACTTGGCCGGCGCGGCGGCACCGCCGGGGACCGGCACGTACAGCAGGGTGCCGTTGCCGGCGTCCTCACCCTCCGCGCCGATGGTGAGGTCGGCGTAGCCGTCACCCGTGACGTCGGCCAGCGAGAGCGCCGAGCCGAGCTTGTCGTCCGTCTCCGTGGAGCCGGGGACGCCCTCCGTGTCCTGCGAGAGCGCCACCGAGCCGTCGCCGGTGACGCCCGTGGAGGCGCCCTTGAGCAGCCACACCGAGCCCGCGTTGGAGCGGTTCTTGGTGTCCCGGGTGATGTCCTCGTTCGGGGCGCCGGTGAGGACGTCCGCGTAGCCGTCGGCGTTGAAGTCGCCCACCGAGACCGAGGTGCCGAAGGCGTCGCCCGACTCGGAGGCGCCCTCCACACCGGTGGTGGACTGGTGGACCGCCGTCAGGCCGGTCGTGGTGAAGCCGGTCGACGTGCCGGGGACCATCGTGATCTGGCCGCCGGAGTTGCCGCCGGACTCGCCCGTGTACGGCTGGCCGACCACGATGTCGTCGTAGCCGTTGCCGTTCACGTCGCCCGCGGCGATGGACCGGCCGCCCTTGACGGTGAGCGTCGACACCTTCGACAGGCCGAGCGTCTTGGAGCCCTTGAACCAGGTCACCTTGCCGGCCCCGGACGCGTCCCGGTAGTTGAGGGCGACGTCCGCGTAGCCGTCCCGGTTGAAGTCGCCGGACGCGGCGTCCGCGTAGGCCAGGGCGCCGGTGACGGTGGTGATGTCGCCGGCGACCTCGTGGCCGTCGCCGAAGCGGGCCGCCCAGTTGCCGCCGGTGCCGGTGGCCGCCGTGAAGACGTCCGCCTTGCCGTCGGCGTTGAAGTCGCCGACCGCGACGGTCGCCCCGAACCGCGCGCCGTTCGGGTTGTAGTCGTCGCCCAGCGCCATCGTGTCGGCGCCGGTGTCGAACGTGGGGCCGTACAGGATCGTCACCGCGCCGCGGTCCGCGTGCGTGGTGTCGTCCTCGCCGGGCGCGCCGATCGCGAGGTCCGCGACCCCGTCGCCGTTGATGTCGCCCCAGGCGGTGGCCGCGCCCCACTGGTCGCCGGACTCGGCGGCGCCGGGGACACCGGCGCTGCCCTGGTTGAGCTTGAGCTTCGCGGCGGAGACGGGACCGCCGGTCCCGCCGGGCACCAGCGTGAGCCAGCCGCTGCCCTCCTTGGCCGTGGGGGCGACCAGGTCGCTGACGCCGTCGCCGGTGTAGTCGGCGGTCGGGGCCGCGGAGTTCCGGCCCGGGCTGGAGGCGTAGCGGCGGATCTCGGTGAGTTTGGCGTACAGGTTCTTGCCGGGCGAGGTGGTCGTCTCGACGTCCTTGTACCCGGCGATGGTCTTGAGCGTGACCTGCGTGCCCTCGGCGTACTTGCCGGTGTCGGCGTCGGCGGTCAGGGTGACCGAGCCGCTCGGGTCGCCGCCGTACTGGCCGAGCTTCCAGGCGGCGAGACGCGCCACCGCCTCCACCGCGGCCCGCGACGGCTTGCCCGCTGCCCTGACCGGGGTGCTCGTCGCGTCGCCCTCGAAGTCACCGAGGACGGCGACGCCCATCGAGGCGCCGTTGAAGCCGTACGTGTGCTCGCCGCGCACCGACAGGTCGATGCCGCCCGCGCGGCCCTCGAAGATCCGGCCGCACTTGTCGACCAGGAAGTTGTAGCCGAGGTCGTTGCGCTTGCCGACCTGGATGTCGTACGCCATGAGACCGCGCACCAGGGACGCCGACTGGGCGCAGCTGTAGTCGTTCGTGCCGCCGGTGTGGTGGACGAAGACGGCGTCGATCTCGTCGGCGTACTCCGGCGCGTCCGCCACCGTCGACTCGTTCGCGCCCCACGCGGAGCGCGGGACGACGACCGGCTGGACGACGGTCGAGGGCCGCGGGGAGGGAGCGGGCGACGGGGTCGCGCTCGGTGACGCGGAGGCGGACGCCGGCGCCGACTCGGACTCGGACTCGGTGGCCGACGCGGGCGGGCTCGCGGGGTCGGACGGGTCCGCGGGGTCCGTCGGCGACGCGGAGTCGGTGGGCGAGGCCGGGTCGGTGGGGTCGGTCGGGCTGTCGACGAAGGCCGCGTTGCTCAGGCTGCCGCTGTCGACGGTGCCGTCGGCCAGGTCGGCCCCGGTGCCGGTCCCCGCCCCCGCGGTCCTGGCCTCGGCGGCGGTCATGCCCGGGTCGACCAGGTTGACCTGGAGTCCCTTGGGCAGCTCCGCGCCGGTGGAGCCGTCGGCGGCGAGGATCCGGGCCTGCACACCGTCGCTCGGGCCGACCCACAGCGGCCGCGAGACGCCGCGGGCCTCCTGCGCGCCCGGCTCGGCGCCGTCGACGGGCCGGAAGGCGACGTCGAGGCTCTGCCAGCCGGTCCACCGTCCGGTCGCGCTGCTGCGGGTGCGCACCTGGGCGGTCCCGTCCAGCTCGGTCTTCGCGCCGGTCCACGAGACACCGACCAGCGAGAAGGCGTCGGTGCCGGTCCTCGGCAGCTCCCGCGCGCCCGCCGCGCCGCTCTTCAGCGCGAGTCCGTGCACCGTCACGGGCCGCTTGCCGCGCGCGGCGTCGGCCGGGCCGTCGCTGGGATTCGCGACGGCGTACGTCACGACACCCGCCCCACCCAGTACGACGGCCCCGAGCGTCAGCCATGTCCTCCGCTTCAGGCTCAACGGCTTGTACGCATGGGTCTTACGGCGACTCAAATGCCCCACCCCTAGATGAACTTCACATAAAGATCACCCATCACACAGGTGACCCTCCATTTCAGCTCACCGGGGCGGGTGCACATCACCGCCGGAAGGTGTGCGCTACATCACTCTTGCCCGTGCGGGCTTCCCATCGGCCCGGAAACGGTTCTGACGGTGCCTCGCACAGCAGTCCGGAGAGTGACGTTCCGCGGCTCCGATCCGCTGGGTGTGCCAGAGGCGTGCGGAAGACGCGCGGGACACGTGCGGGATGCGAGGGGGGCTCGTGGCGAAGCGGGGCGAGGTCGACGCCCGGATGCGGTGGCAGGCGGCGGAGTTCGTGCGGCGGGCCACGGCGCGCAACCGGCTGCCCCTGGACTACTCCGTGGACAGCCTGCGGGTGGTCGACTTCATCGTGGACGGGGTACGCAAGGGCGGGTCCGAGCGGGCACGCGTGCACGACGTGCTGTTCGGCCTCGGCGTCTACACCGGTGAGGTGTTCGTGCGGCGGGCCGGCGGCGTGTGGGTCGAGTTCGACGCCGCGCAGCGGGAGTTGTTCGGGCAGCCGGTCGGGGTGCGGATGCCCGACGGACGGGTCTGGAACCCGCTCGGCAAGGTCGTCAAACGCTTCGAGGTGGGCGCGGCGGAGTCCGTGCGCACGCTGTATCTCCAGGTGCACGGCCGGGCGGCGCGGCCCGCGGGCTGTGACAGGCGGTCCGCGTAGGGCGACTGCCGTGAGAACGGGGACGGCTTGGGTGTCGCGGACGTGAAGGGGCTTCTGACGGGCTGTGACATTTATGTGAGACCTGACGCTGATGACCGTGGGGGGCGTGGACACGGTCGGCCGTGGCACGCGGTGCGGATCCGTGACGACTCGGTGCGAACGAGGACAGTGTTGGGCCAGGGAGGGGAGCCCCGCCGCGTGCAGGCGTACGACGGGGAGCTGGGCGTGGCCGTCGGGCGGGCCCAGGAGGGGGACGAGGCCGCGTTCGCGGTCGCGTACCGGATCGTGCAGCCCGGGCTGCTCGGATATCTGCGCGGGCTCGTCGGGGACGACGCGGAGGACGTGGCGTCCGACGCCTGGCTGGAGATCGCCCGGGACCTCGGGCGCTTCCGGGGGGACGGGGCGGGCTTCCGCGGCTGGACGGCGACGATCGCCCGGCACCGGGCGCTGGACCACTTGCGCCGGCAGCGGGTGCGGCCCAGGGCGACCGCCCTGGAACAGGACCTGCTGGAGCTGCCCGGCACCCACAGCACGCACGACCAGGCGCTGGAGTCCCTCTCCACCGAGTACGCCCTGGAACTGGTCGCCGGGCTGCCGCGCGACCAGGCCGAGGCGGTCCTCCTGCGCGTGGTGGTCGGTCTCGACGGTCCCGCCGCCGCCCGCGTGCTCGGCAAGCGGCCCGGCGCGGTGCGCACCGCGGCCCACCGGGGCCTCAAGCGGCTCGCCCGGGAGCTCGGCGCCCGGGGTGTGACGCATGAGGGCCCCAGGACGCTGGGGGAGTCGGGATGAGCGCCAGGAAGACGAGCGGCAGGAAGACGACGGCCGGGGATGGAAGCGGACATGGGTGAACGGCAGAGCGACGGGAGGCATCCCGCCGGCCGGGCCGTACCTCCGGTCGCCGCGCGGCCGGGCGCCGGGACGTCCCCTTCGGCCGGTGCGGACGCCGAGTCCCTCGTCGAGGCCCTGCTCACCGCCGTGCGCGACCACCCGGTCGATCCGCGCGGGGAGAAGAGCGCCGTCGCCGCGTTCCTGGCCGCCCGCAAGCAGGGGGCGCACGGCGCGCCGGCCCGGCGGCGGGACGACTGGCGGACGTGGGAGCAGCGGCGGGGGAGACGCTCGCTGCGGGCCGCGCTCGCCGCGCTGTTCGCCGGTCTCGCGCTGGGCGGTGTCGCGGTGGCGGCCATCGGTTCCGGGGGCCTGTCGCCCGGCGGAGACGAGGACCGGGACCGGACCCGCCCCTCCAGCGCCCCCGCGGACCACTCCGGCGTACAGCCCGGCGCCACCGGGGCGCCCGGTGGCACGAGCCCGTCAAGCCGTCCCCCGGCCGCCGCGGACACGGAGGCGCACTGCCGCGCGTACGAGGCCGTCGGCGGCCGGGGCAAGTCCCTCGGCTCGACGGCCTGGCGGCGCCTGATCGCCGAGGCCGGCGGCGCGGAGAGGGTCGAGGCGTACTGCGCCGGGCGGCCGGCCTCGGCGAGTGCGCGCGCCGGCAAGCCCGGCAAGGGCGCCGGGAGCGGCCGCCCGATCCCCTCGGCCGAGGCGACCCGTCCGACGCGGCCGGCGGACCCGACGCGGCCCACCGAGCCGACCAGGACGGTCCCGGCCGCGCCGGGGGCGTCGAAGGGCAACGGCAGGTCGGAGTAGGCCGTGTCCGCCCTTGGGGCGCGCGGAGCGGGACGGGAACGAGCGCTGGCTCCGAAGCGGCCGCCGGGGTCCGGGGCGGTTCTTCACGGAGCGGCCGTGGACCGGCGGTTCCTCGCGGGCGACTGCGGTCCGTGGCCGCCGGACCGGTGTGCCCCGGGCGGTCGGGGTGCGGGGCGGTTCCTCACGAAGTGGCTGCCGGGGTCCGGAGCGGTTTCTCACGGAGCGGCTGCGGTTCGCGGGCGCCGGACCGGTGTGCCCCGAGCGGGCGGGGTCCGGGGGGCCTCACGAAGTGGCTGCCGTGGTCCGGGGCGGTTTCTCGCGGGCGGCTGCGGTCCGTGGACGCCGGACCGGTGTGCCCGGAGCGGGCGGGCCGGGGGCGTGTTCCCCCGCTGTCGATGGCAACTTCCGGGGTCGCCCTGGTCCAGCAGGCGTATGAAAGGCCTCTGGTCAGGCGCATTGCTGTCTGGAGCCGGCTCTTGCTGTCCGTCGGACCGGGCCCGCTTCCAGGCGTTTCCAACTGCCCCTGACTGCTGCCGGCCGCACGCTGGGCACATGCGGTCAGGGGCAGCCGATGCCAACCATCGGAGGGGGGATAATTCCATTAGACGCAGATCTGTCGAAGTAGAGTTAGACGAATACCGTCGCAGTCGATGTGTGGGAGAGCGTGTGAGGACAGGCCTGCCGAACAAGCCGGACGACGTGATCGACCGTGACCGGGAGTGGGGTTTGCTCGCGGAGTTCCTCACCGATCCGGATCCGGCGATGCGGCTCGGTATCGTGTCGGGGCGACGGCGACACGGGAAGTCGTACCTGCTGCAGGCCTTGTCCGAGCAGGTCGGCGGTCTGTACGTCACCGCGGTCCGCGAAGAGGGGCGGCTGCCCGCGATCCAACGGTTCAGCGACGCGGTCGCCACGCACGCCGGTCTGAGGCCAGGCAGTCTGCGTCTGACCGACTGGCGTGACGTGTTGTCCAACGCACTTGATGTGACGGCCCGCTCGGCGCATTCGCTCCTGGTGATCGACGAGTTGCCCTACCTGCTCCAGCACTCGCCCGAGATTCCGGGACTGCTTCAACAGCTGTACGACGAACGGCAGCGCGGCATCCGGCGTGGTGCTGGGCCGGGGCCGCGATTGATCCTGTGCGGCTCCGCGATGAGCGTCATGCACGAACTGCTCTCGGGAACCAAGCCGCTGCGGGGCCGGGCAGTTGTCGATCTACGACTGGGCGCCTTCGACTACCGCGACAGCCGGGACTTCTGGCAGATCGTCGACCCGCTGACCGCACTGAAGGTGCACGCGGTCCTCGGCGGGGCGCCCGGCTACCGACCGGTGGCCGGCCGACCGCATCCGGACGACGGCTTCGACGCGTGGCTCACCCGCACACTGCTCGATCCGGGCCGAGCGGTGTACTCGCGCACCGAGACCGAGTATCTGCTGCGCGAGGACCCCAGGATCACGCAGCACACCCTGTACTACGACATTCTCACCGCGATCGCGAACGGCGCCACCACGCCCAGCAAGATCGGCGCTGCCCTGGAGCGGCCGCGCAATGCCGTCGCTCACCCCCTGGGCGTGCTGGAGTCCACCGGCTACATCCGCCGGGAGCAGGACATCCTCCGCTCCAAGCACCCCGTCATCACCCTCGCCGACCCGGTCATCCGCTTCAATCAGCTCATCACTCTCCCCCAGGCCGCCGCCGTGGAGCAGGGCTTTGCCGAGCAGGTCTGGGAGCAAGCGGCCCCAACCTTCAACTCCAAGATCCTCGGACCCCACTTCGAGGACCTGGCCCGAGACTTCACCCGCCGTTACGCGCACTCCTTGCTCCCGGGCGGGCTGCCCGGGCCGGTCGGTACCACCGAGGTCGCCGACCAGGCCGCCCGGACCAAGCACGAGGTGGACGTCATTGCCCTGGCCGCAGGCGAGCGCCCGCAGGCTCCCCGTGCCAGGATCGCGGTGCTGGGCGAAGCCAAGGCAACCGCCGCCCGCCGGGGGACCGGTGACCTGGAGCGCCTGGAGCGTATCCGTGCCCTGCTCGCAGAGCAGGGTCACGACACCGCTGCCACGACTCTGGCCCTGTATTCCTTGCACGGCTTCTACCCCGACCTCGTCGATCTGGCGAGTCGTCGCGACGACGTCCTCCTGGTCGATCTGCCTGCTCTCTACGGCAGTTGACCCGCCAGCCGGGGATCGTGCCGAAACCAGCCGGGCCATGGCCGGAACAGCGCGACGCCGGTCTGCTTGCAACAGTTGTCGGAGCGCACCTGGTCGGCCTTCTGGGCGAGCGCTGAGTCGAGGGGGCGCGAAAGCCGACGTCTGTGACGGGTCGGGGCCCGGCGCTGGAAAGGATCACATGAAGTGGCCGGCTTGCTGGTCACGCTCGTAGCGGCATCTGTGCAAAAGCTCAGGTCGGGGCCGCGTTCTCCCGTTGCCGATGGCAACGGCCGGGGCCGCCACCCCCCACAGGAGAGGCCCCGGCCGTCGCGCGGCACGGGCCGCGCGGCGGCCCGTACTCTCTACAGCGCCGTGGGTGCGCTTTCTGTCACACCCCACCGCGTCACGAGTTAGTTGCATGTTCTACGGACATGGACGAGGAGCGGTTTCACGCCGTAACGTGCCTTTCGCGCCGGACTGCGGACCGGAGCCACATCCACGAAGGGCCCACGGACCGCGACCATCCACTGAGGGACCACGACGGCGAGAACCCGGTCCGCGACAGCGGCGCCGGCCGAGGCGCAAGAGGGGCGCGGTGCTGGGGGACGACGCGGAGCTGACCGCCGCGGTGCTTGCGGCACAGGACGGGGACGAGACCGCGTTCCGGACTGTGTACCGCGCCGTGCACCCGCGGTTGCTCGGGTACGTACGGACGCTGGTCGGCGACCCGGACGCGGAGGACGTCACCTCCGAGGCCTGGCTCCAGATCGCCCGGGACCTGGAGCGGTTCAGCGGGGACGCCGACCGGTTCCGCGGGTGGGCCGCCCGCATCGCCCGCAACCGCGCCCTCGACCACATACGCATGCGCGGGCGTCGTCCCGCGATCGGCGGCGACGAGACCGAGCTGACCGGGAAGGCCGCCGAGTCGGACACCGCGGGCGAGGCCATCGAGGCCCTGGCCACCGACAGCACCCTCTCCCTCATCGCGCAGCTCCCGCAGGACCAGGCCGAGGCGGTCGTGCTGCGGGTCGTCGTCGGGCTCGACGCCAAGACCGCGGCCGAGACGCTCGGCAAGCGTCCCGGCGCCGTCCGCACGGCGGCGCACCGCGGTCTGAAGCGGCTCGCGGAGCTGCTCGGCGCGGATGCGGAATCCGCTGGCGCCCTCGGCGCCGTACCCCCACAAAGAGAGCCGCGTCCCCGCGCGGTGACGTCCGCCGGTGTGACGCATACGCGTGCGCGGACGCAGAAGGACATGTGATGGCCGACGAGCAGTACAGGTGGCTGGACCGGGACGCCGCGGAGCGGCTGCTGCGCGGGGAGCCGCTGGAGACCGTCGACGCCGACACCCGCGAGCAGGCGGACCGGCTGGCCGGGGCCCTGCGGGCGCTGTCCTCCGCACCCCCGCTGAGCAGCGCCGAACTCCCCGGAGAAGCCGCCGCGTTGGCCGCCTTCCGTGCCGCTCGCACGGGCGCCGACGACGAGGCCGCGCTGCCCGCCGGCGAGCGCCGTGGCCGCACCGCGGACGCCGGTCTCGTACGCCTCGGCCGGGTCGCGTCGGCCGGGCGGCGGTCGTCCCGGGTCCGTCCCGCGCGGCTCGGTCTGGCCGCCGTGCTGGCCGCCGGAATGATCGGCGGAGTCGCGATGGCGGCGCAAAACGGAGTGCTGCCCACGCCGTTCGGCGGGCACGAGCCGGCACCGGCGGCCTCGGTCTCCGCGGGGGCGACGCCCCGGCAGCCCCTGCTCTCCCCGTCGCCCGGCGCCACCGGCGGCCGCGGACCGGACGCCCCCTCGCCGGACGGCTCCACGCAGGGCGCGTCCGGCGGCTCCCGGCACGACGACGCGGGCGGCGGAGCGGCGAGCGGACAGCCCGACCCGGACGAGAAGGGCACGTCCGGCCGCTCCGACGACAAGCGCGGCGGCCTGCTCGCGTCCTGCCGCGACCTGCGCCAGGGCAAGCAGCTCACCCCGGACCGCAGGCGTGCCCTGGAGGGGGCGGCCCAGGGCTCGGGCCGGGTGAAGAAGTACTGCGACGGTGTCCTCGGGGACGCCGACGGCCGCTCCGGCACCGGCCGGGGCTCCGGGCAGGAGAACGGCGGCAAGGGCGACAACACCGATAAAGGCGATAAAGACGACAAGGGAGACAAGGGAGGCAAGGGCGCCAAGGGCGGTGACGACGACGGCCATCACATAGCGCCGGGCGGCAACCACCACCGGGAGAACGGCGAGTCCGGGTCTCCCACGTCCGCGGCCTTCGCCCCGCCCGTCGCGGGTCCCGAGCCGGTGAAGCCCGTCAGGTCCGGACCGTCACCGGCCGCGAGCCCGGCGCCGGTCTACAGCGCGCTGCCGGTACCGGCACCCTCCTGAGCTGCGCGAACCTCTCGCCGTACATGCACCGCAGGGCTCTGACCTGCGGTTTCGTATTTCCATGAACTTTTTTCCGCAGGGGTGTGACGTTTTCGGCCGCCGGGGCGCAGTACTGAGTGAGCCGACTGGTCATCGGCCCTCGCATCGAGCCGGGGTTCCCCCCGTACCCACGGCTCGCTGCACCGAGGCGCGGGCGGGACACGTTCCCCCGGTCCCGCCCGCGCCCCATCTCCTCGCTCCGGGCTCTGTCCGTCACCAGTAGACGACGACCTTGTCGCCCACGGAGACCTGCGCGAACAGCGCCGAGACCTTCGCCTCGTCCCGTACGTTGACGCAGCCGTGCGAGCCGCCCGCGTAGCCCCGCGCCGCGAAGTCGTACGAGTAGTGCACCGCCTGGCCCCCGCTGAAGAACATCGCGTACGGCATCGGCGAGTCGTAGAGCGTCGACACGTGGTGCCGGGACTTGAAGGAGACGGTGAACACCCCTTCGCGGGTCGGGGTGTACTGCGAGCCGAAGCGCACGGCCATCGTCGAGACGGTGCGGCCGTCGATCATCCAGCGCAGGGTCCGGCTGGTCTTGCTGATGCACAGCACCCGGCCGGTCAGGCAGCGCGGGTCCGGCTTCGCGGCGGGCTGCCCGCCGAAGGCGTACAGCTCCCACTTGGTCGGCTCGTGCGTCATGCGCTCCAGTCGCCGCCAGGTCGCGGTGTCGGTCTCGCCGGTCCGCGGCAGCCCGCGCTTGCCCTGGAAGCCCTCGACCGCGGCGACCGTCGCCGTGTCGTACGTCCCCGTGGGCCCCTCGAACAGCCAGGCGAGCTGGCGCAGACGGGCCTGCACCTCGCGTACGTCCGTGCCCCGGTCGCCCGCCGACCAGAGCACCTTCGTGCGGGCCGGCGCCGCCGGGGCGGGCGCGGTCGGGCCGTCGTCGTCCTTCCCGCCCGTGTCCTTCGTCGGGCCGCCCTCGCCCTCGGGCGTGCCGGTGACGTCGATCCGCACCAGCGGCGGCTTCCCGTCCGCGGGCCCGTCGGCCGCCGCCTTGCACCCGGCGACGGCGGCGAGCGCCACGAGGACGGCGACGCCCCTCCGCATGCCCCTGCTGTGCATCCCGGCCCCTGTCGTCTCGGAGATGGCCCGCCACGGCTGTGTCACCTGAGATGCTCCCCCCGTGCGGCCGGTTGCGAACCAGGCGGCATTGCCGGGCGGCGTACCGGCGGCAATAGTCGGTACAGGACGCCCCGGCGTCCGCGGACAGGGACCGGACGGGTCTGTGAGCAAGGTCCCAGCGTGGGCCTCTCCACCGCGCGCACGCCCGCCGCTACAGTCCGTCGCAAGGGTCGTCTGTACTAGCGAGTAACCAAGCAAGCGGAGGCACACACCATGGCGCGCGAGTCGGAGTCCGGACTGCCCATCGAGCCGGTCTACGGACCGGACTCCCTTGCGGACTGGGATCCTGCGGAGAAGCTGGGCGAGCCCGGGAAGTACCCCTTCACACGTGGCGTGTACCCCTCGATGTACACCGGCCGCCCGTGGACGATGCGCCAGTACGCCGGCTTCGGCACCGCCGTGGAGTCCAACGCCCGCTACAAGCAGCTGATCGCGAACGGCACCATGGGCCTGTCCGTCGCCTTCGACCTGCCCACCCAGATGGGCCACGACTCCGACGCGCCGATCGCCTCCGGCGAGGTCGGCAAGGTCGGCGTGGCCATCGACTCGATCGACGACATGCGCATCCTGTTCGGCGGCATCCCGCTGGACAAGGTCTCGACGTCGATGACGATCAACGCACCCGCCGCGCTGCTGCTGCTCATGTACCAGCTCGTCGGCGAGGAGCAGGGCGTCCCCGCGGACCAGCTCACCGGCACGATCCAGAACGACGTGCTGAAGGAGTACATCGCCCGCGGCACGTACATCTTCCCGCCGAAGCCGTCCCTGCGGCTGATCGCGGACATCTTCAAGTACTGCCGGGCCGAGATCCCGAAGTGGAACACCATCTCGATCTCCGGCTACCACATGGCCGAGGCCGGTGCCTCTCCCGCCCAGGAGATCGCCTTCACGCTCGCCGACGGCATCGAGTACGTGCGCACGGCCGTCGCCGCCGGCATGGACGTCGACGACTTCGCCCCGCGCCTGTCCTTCTTCTTCGTCGCCCGCACGACGATCCTGGAGGAGGTCGCCAAGTTCCGCGCCGCCCGCCGCATCTGGGCCCGGGTGATGCGCGAGGAGTTCGGCGCCAAGAACCCCAAGTCGCTGATGCTGCGCTTCCACACGCAGACGGCGGGCGTGCAGCTGACGGCGCAGCAGCCCGAGGTGAACCTGGTCCGCGTCGCCGTCCAGGGCCTCGGCGCGGTGCTCGGCGGCACGCAGTCGCTGCACACCAACTCCTTCGACGAGGCCATCGCGCTGCCCACGGACAAGAGCGCGCGCCTGGCCCTGCGCACCCAGCAGGTGCTCGCCTACGAGACCGACGTCACCGCCACCGTCGACCCCTTCGCCGGCTCGTACGTGGTGGAGAAGATGACGGACGACGTGGAGGCCGCCGCCGTCGAGCTGATGGCGAAGGTCGAGGACATGGGCGGCGCGGTCAACGCGATCGAGAACGGCTTCCAGAAGGGCGAGATCGAGCGCTCCGCCTACCGCATCGCCCAGGAGACGGACTCCGGCGAGCGCGTGGTCGTCGGCGTCAACCGCTACCAGCTCGACGAGGAGGAGCCGTACGAGCCGCTGCGCGTCGACCCCGCCATCGAGGCCCAGCAGGCGGAGCGGCTCGCCCGGCTCCGCGCCGAGCGCGACCAGGTGGTCGTCGACGCGGCGCTCGCCGACCTGAAGAAGGCGGCCGAGGGCACGGACAACGTGCTGTACCCGATGAAGGACGCGCTGCGCGCCCGGGCGACGGTCGGCGAGGTGTGCAACGCCCTCCGGGAGGTCTGGGGGACGTACGTGCCGACGGACGCGTTCTGACCCGTCCCGCCGTGTGAAGGCCCCGAGCGGAGTGTCGTACCCCTGTGCGACACTCCGCTCATGCTTGGCGTCATCGACCTCCCCACCTACCTCGCGGGCCTCGTCCTGATCGTGCTGCTCCCGGGTCCGAACTCGCTCTACGTCCTCTCGGTGGCCGCCCGCCGAGGCGTGCGCAGCGGCTATCGCGCCGCCGCCGGTGTCTGGTGCGGCGACGCCGTGCTGATGACGCTGTCCGCGGCGGGCGTCGCCTCGCTGCTCCAGGCGAACGACGTGCTGTTCGGGATCGTGAAGTACGCGGGAGCGGGTTACCTGACGTGGCTCGCGGTGGGCATGCTGCGGGCCGCGTGGAGCCTGTGGCGGACCCGGCGGGAGCGGGCGGAGGTCCGGAGCGCCGAGCCCGTGCCGGTCGCCGGGGAGCGGCCGTTCCGGCGGGCGCTCGTGGTGAGCCTCTTCAACCCCAAGGCGATCCTGTTCTTCGTCGCCTTCTTCGTGCAGTTCGTGGACCCCGGGTACGCCTACCCGGCGCTCTCCTTCGTCGTGCTGGGCACCTTCGCCCAGCTCGCGAGCTTCCTCTACCTCACCGCCCTGATCTTCGGCGGTACGAAGCTGGCGGCCGCCTTCCGCAGGCGCAAGGCCCTGTCGGCGGGGGCGACCTCGGCGGCCGGCGCGCTGTTCCTCGGCTTCGCGGTCAAGCTGTCGCTGGCCAGCTCCGTCTAGGCACCGCCGGGCGCGTGCTCAGTGGCGTCCGGCGCTCCCCGTGACCCGGGCGAGGTAACCGGCCGCGCCCTGTGCCGAGTCGCCGGCCCAGCCCACGTAGCCGTCCGGGCGGACCAGGAACACGCCCGTGCCGTACGCCTCGTAGGCGGGGATGCGGACCGTGCGCGGCGCGACCCCGTCGAACGACGGCAGGCCGGCGTCCGTGCCCACCGCCAGCAGGGTCCAGTGCGGGCCGCGGAACTCGTCGAAGAGCCGCACGCCGCCGCGCCGTCCGTCCGGGGCGCGGTCCCCGGCGTGCAGGGCGTCCTCGGCGAGAGCGGTCCTGGTCTCCTCGGTGAGCGCCGAGTCCCGGTAGCCCAGGCCCAGTTGCATGGTCGCGGCGCCGCGCCTGACCTCTCCGCGGTGGACCTGGGTGGACAGCCCGAGCACGCTCGCGGCGACAGGCCTGCGCTCGTCCTCGTAGGAGTCGAGGAGCGCGTCGCCCGCTCCGCCGGTGAGCACCGCGGCGAGCTTCCAGCCCAGGTTGTAGGCGTCCTGGACGCTGGTGTTGAGGCCCTGCCCGCCGGCCGGGGAGTGGAGGTGGGCGGCGTCGCCCGCCAGGAAGACGCGCCCCTCGCGGAAGCGTTCCGCCAGCGCGGTCCGGGGCTGGAAGGCCGAGGCCCAGCGCACCTCGGTCACGGCGTCGGGCGACAGATGGGAGCGTTCGGCGACGACCTCGCGCAGGCCCTCCAGCGACAGGTCGGGCGTCACGCCCGGCGGGAACTGGGCGGTGACCTGGAAGTCCTCCGTGCCGGCCAGCGGGCAGAGCGCCAGGAAGCCTCCGCCGTCCGCGGGCGGGAACATGTGCCAGTTGTCGCGGTCCAGGCCGGTGATGCGGACGTCGGCGACCAGGGTCGGCTGCGGGTCCACGGTCTCGCCCCGCATGCCGATGCCGAGCGAGCGCCGTACGGCGGACCGGCCGCCGTCGGCGGCGACGGCGTAGCGGGCGCGGACCGCGGGTCCGGCGGTGAACGAGGCGGTGACGCCCTGGGCGTCCTGCACGAGAGCGGTGAGTTCGCTGCCGAAGGCCACGTCCCCGCCCAGCTTCCGCAGCCGGGTGTGCAGGATCTGCTGGGTCCGCCACTGGGGCAGCATCCAGGCCCACAGGTACGGCTCCGCCTCCGTCGGCGTGGGCTCGTCGAACATCCGGTGCTCGCCCTGGCGCACGCCGTCCCGCCAGATCATGCCCACCGGGTAGTGGCCGCCCGCCGCAAGGATCTCGTCCAGGACCCCGAGGTCGTCCATGACCTCCAGGGTGCGCGGCTGGAGACCCTTGCCACGCGACCCGGGGAAGAGCGCGTCGGCGCGTTCCACGAGCAGGGCGCGCACTCCGCGCCTGGCCAGGTCGACGCCCAGGGCGAGGCCGGTGGGACCGGCGCCGACGATCAGCACGTCCGTCTCCACGACGTCCGCGGACATGTCCTTAACGCTGTTAAGTTCCATGTGCCGCAGCATGCACTTAACAGCGTTAAACTGTCAACCGTGACTTCGAAGAAGGCCCCCAAGCTGGACAAGCGGCTGGTCGCCGGCACCGCCCTGCGGCTGCTCGACGACGTGGGCCTCGACGGGCTCACGCTGCGCGCCATCGCCAAGGAGCTGGACGTCCAGGCACCCGCCCTGTACTGGCACTTCAAGAACAAGCAGGCGCTGCTCGACGAGATGGCGACGGAGATGTACCGCCGCATGGTGGCGGACGCGGACGTGCCCGCCGACGCCACCTGGCAGGAGCGGCTCCTGGGCGCCAACCGGGGCCTGCGCGCGGCGCTGCTCGGCTACCGCGACGGCGCCAAGGTCTTCAGCGGCTCCCGCTTCACCGGCATCGACCACGCGGCGCGGATGGAGGAGCAGCTCCGCGTCTTCACCGGCGCGGGCTTCACGCTCGCCCAGGCGGCCCGCGCCACGTCGACGACGTACCTGTTCACCATCGGCTTCGTCATCGAGGAACAGGGCATGCAGCCGCCGCCCGGTCAGTCCGGCGAGGGCTTCGACCTGGCGGAACGCGCCGCGCGCCTGGCCGACTACCCGCTCGCCGCCGCCGCGGGCCCCGTGATCTTCCAGGACTACGAGCAGGGCTTCGAGGAGGGACTGCGCCTGCTGATCGCGGGCATCGAGGCCCGCTACGGGATCGCCTGAGCCGGGGCCGGGCATCCGGGCCGGGATCGCCTGAGCCGGGGCCGGGCATCCGGGCCGGGATCGCCTGAGCCGGGGCCGGGCATCCGGGCCGGGATCGCCTGAGCCGGGCCCGGACATCCGGGCGGGGCCGTCTGAGCCCGGCGCGGACGTTCGCGGCGGGCCCGGTCAGCGGGCGGTGGTGAGCAGGGCGCGCAACCGGGGCGCCAGCCGATCCTCGACGAAGTGGTTCAGTAGCCAGGCCAGGACCAGCATCGTGACCACCGTGAGCGGCAGGGTCGCGTACGACGGGATGTGCAGGGTCCGGTGGTAGCCCTCGACGGCGACCCAGCCCAGGTGTTCGTGGACCAGGTAGAAGGGGTACGTCAGCGCGCCCGCCACGGTGAGCCAGCGCCAGTTCGCCCAGCCCAGCCAGCCCAGGGCGATCGCGGCCACCGCGAGGAACCCGAGCGTGACGACCAGGATGATGCCGTACGACGTGCGGTACGAGAAGAAGTCCGGGTTCGGGGCGTGCCACAGACGCATCACCGCGTAGTGCTGGCCCAGCAGCCAGCTCACGCCGACGATGCCCCAGGCGTACGCGTCCCGCCGGTCGCGGTGCACGAGGTAGAGACCGACCCCGCCGACGAAGAACGGCGCGTACTCCGGCATCAGGACGACGTCCAGCAGCGGCTGGTGCGCGGTCTGCGCGATCGCCGCGGCCAGCGTCCAGCCGGCGCAGAAGAGGATCACGCGCCGCCGGTTCGCGCCCGGCAGCACGATGCACAGCGCGAACAGCGCGTAGAAGCGCACCTCCGCCCACAGCGTCCAGCACACCCCGAGCACCCGGTCCACGCCCAGCGGCTGCTGGAGCATCGTCAGGTTCACCAGCGCGTCGCTCGGCGACACCGCCCGGTAGGCCACGACCGGCAGCGCGAAGACCGCCGTCACGAGGATCACCGCGGCCCAGTACGAGGGCAGCAGACGCGAGGCGCGGGAGGCGAAGAACGCCCGCAGGGTGCGGCCCCAGCCGCTCATGCAGATCACGAACCCGCTGATCACGAAGAACACCTGCACGCCGAGACAGCCGTACGCGAACCACTCGTGCAGCGAGGGGAACTGGTACTTCGGCGAGGTGCCCCACGCCCGGGCGATCTCGCCGTCCCGGCCGCCGTAGTGGTACCCGGCGACCATCAGCGCGGCCACCAGCCGCAGCCCGTCGAGCGCACGCAGCCGCGGTGCGTGCACCCGGGGACCTATCCGGGGAGGGACGTCGGCGGCCTCCGCGGCGGGCGGGACCGGAGCCGGTGCCTTCGTCGCCGCGGTCATCCGAGCGTCGCCCGCTTGAGGGAGCGCGCCCGCCGCGCCACACGGCGGACGGTCGCGTTGCGCGGCAGAAAGGCGAGCTGGGCCGGGACCGCGCCCGGCAGCGCCAGCGACGTCAGCCGTCGGCGCTTGAAGTAGCGCCAGGTGTGCTGGTCCAGATGCCGTGTCAGATACCGCTCGGCGTCCGGGCGCAGCGCCGGGTAGATCTTGGGCTGCATGGCGAACCCGACGGCCCGCACGAGAGCGGTCAGGTCCTCCATGCCGAGTCCCGGGCGCTGCGCGGCGACCGCCGAACGGTCCGTCAGCTCGGGCAGCAACGCGTCCACCACGGTGACCGGGACGCGGTTGCTGTTCTCGTACGGGGTCAGGCGGTCCAGCAGCGTCTCCGTGCCGATCCGCGCGACCGGCAGGCCGTACAGCGCGGACGCCGTGAGCAGCGCGGTGGAGAAGCAGCCGACGACCAGGGCGGGCCGCATCCGCTGGTAGAGCACCTCGGCGAGGACCGGGACGTCGACCACGGTCAGGTCGGCGCCCAGCTTCTCGGCCTCCTTCTCCAGCAGGCGCGACCAGCGGACCGGCGCCGTGGGGTGCGGCTTGAACACCACCGCGCGGTGGCCGAGTTCGACGGCGCCGCGCAGCATCCGTACGTGGAGGTCCTCCTCCTCCTCGGCGGTGAGGATGCCGAGCGCCGAGAGGTACTGCCCGAGCAGCAGCGCCGGTTCCTCCACCACCGGCAACGCGTCTCCCGTGTCGCCGAGTTCGGCGAGGACTTTCGAGAAGGCGTCCGTCGGCACGACCTCGGGCGGGACACCGAACTCCGTGAGCAGCAGGGGCGTGAGGCCCGGCACCAGGTCCAGGTGGAGCAGCCGGGTCACGCGCGTGCCGACCAGCGGGTCGATCTTGTTGCGGGTGGGCCCGTAACTCATCAGCCCGTCCGCGTACACGGTGACGGGCGCGCCCATGAAGATCTGCGCCACGGCGAGGGCCGGGTTCACCTGGATCGACTCGACGGCCAGTTCGACGTCGTCGTCCCCGAGCCGCCAGGCCAGCCGCAGATGGCGTTCCCACAGCGGCACGTCGTCGGGGCGCGGTGCCCAACCCCCTGGGTGGAACGGCGAGATGGTCTCGTTCCACGAGATGACCTCGTCGAACCGGCCGCGCAACCGCTCGAAGCCCGGCATCTCGTCCACGGCGGGAGTCGTCTCCGGGGTCGCCGCGTTGTTCGACACGAGCAGGATGCGCCGGTCGGCGGGCGCGAAGGAGTCCGTGTCCAGCGCCGCGGCGAGCGTCGCCGTGCCGTAGAGCGTGGACGCCATGAAGATCTGCGTGGTCACGCGGCCACCCCCGCGGCCGGAGCCGGACGGCGCCGCAGCCGGCGCAGCCGCGTCGCGCGCTGGACGTCCATCGAGTCGAGTGCCTCGTCGAGCACGTCCTGCGGCATGCGCCGCAGTGCGACGGCGCTCATCGACTTCAATTTCCGTGCCACGGAAGGCTCGAACCTTTCGATGGATCCCAGGTGATGGGAAATGATCGCGCAATACGTGCGCACGGCCTTGGGAAGCAGAATGTCCGCGTCGCGGTCCGCCGCGGTCTCCGACACGACCTGGTCGAAGGCGCGGATGAAATCGAGCTGCCGCACGTCCCCGATCTGCGTCAGCGAAGAGGCGACACCGCGCCGGTAGAACACACCGAGCAGCCCCACCGTGGCGAAGGATTCCGCCTCCCGGTGCAGCTTCCAGATCCACGGCCGGTCCTCGGCCGTCCGCAGCCCGTCGGTGAAGTGCAGCAGCCCGCGGTCGACCAGCCGGCGGTGGTAGATCCCCGCCCAGGCGTAGGCGTAGTCGACGGAGGTGGAGCGGTCGGCGGGCAGGATCGCGTCACGGGGACGCAGTACGACCCCCCGCCGGCCGTGCGGCACCCGGTGCACGGTGCGGGCCCGCGCGGTGCACTGGACATGGTCCGTACGGACGAAGTCGCAGCCCAGATCCTCGATGGCGGCGAGGAGTTGCTCGTAGTAGCCGGGGGCGAGCCAGTCGTCCCCGTCGAGGAACGTGAGGTACTCGCCGCGGGCCGCGTCGATGCCGGTGTTGCGCGCGGTCGCCAGTCCTCCGTTCTTCTCGTGTCTGACATACACCGCGCCCGGGAGCTCGCGCTCCGCGCGCGCGAGAATGTCCGGCGTCTCGTCTCGGGAACAGTCGTCGACGAGGATGAATTCGAAGTCGTCGCGTGTGTTGGCACGCAGACTCTTCAGAGTGTCGGGCGCGTATTGCTGCACGTTGTAGAACGGCACGATGACGGAGAGCTTGACCACCCGAGTGACGTTAGGCGGCGGCCCGGCATTCGTCTTGACCGTTGGTGAGATGCAAGGTGAACGACGCGTGGCGAAGCCGTGAACCGGGCTGATTTCCGGCCCGAACACGGGCCGATTCCCCATTCGTCGATGTGCTGTTAACCGTTTGTTGCATTCGGGTTGGGCCGCACATCGGAATCGCTTCCTAGCGTCTTGGACGTGCCAGCAAGTACCAGGAAGTCCCTGCGGATCGCCGTCCTCGCGGATTCCGACACCCGGTGGAAGTGGGGCTCGCTCACCGCGAGCCGCATCGCCCCCGCCGGATCGGACATCCGGCTCGACGGCTTCCTGCTGCGCGGCCGTGCCACGCCAACCGCCCGCCAGCTCCAGGAAGTCGGCGTCCGCCCCGACTCGCTCCGCGAGGTCACCGGCGTCGAGTTCCTGCGCGCCATGGGCGAGGAGGCGTACGACCTCGTCGTGCTCGCCCTCGTCGGCGGCGCCGTCCAGGCGATGCTGCACGGGCTCGGGCGGGTCTGGGACGGCCGGACGAGGCGGCCGATCGTCGTCACCGGCTACGTCGGCGTCGTCTACGAGAAGCTCGCCGACGGCCTGCTGCTGCGCCACGGCGCGGACCTCGTCCTCGCCAACTCCCGCCAGGACGCGGATCGCTTCCGGGCCGTGTACGAGGGAGTGGGCGCCGACGCCTCGGCCGTGACGGAGGTGGCGCTGCCCTTCCTCGGCGGCGCCGGCTACGAGAAGCACGACCCGTACACGGTCGTCTTCGCCGCGCAGCCCTCCGTACCGGAGAACCGCAAGGACCGTACGTACCTGCTGGAGCGCCTGATCCGGCACGCACGGCTGCACCCGGACCGCGAGGTCCTGCTGAAGCTGCGCTCCAGGCCCGGCGAACACACCACGCACATCGAGGAGCTGCCCTACCAGAAGCTGGCGGAGAAGGCCGACGCCCCCGCCAACTTCCGCCTGGTGTACGGGCACATGGGCGAGGTCCTGGACCGCACCGACCTGCTGGTCACCGTCAGCTCCACGGCGGCCCTGGAATCCCTGCACCGCCGCATCCCCACCGTCGTCCTGACCGACCTCGGGGTGCGCGAGGCGCTCGGCAACCACCACTTCGTGGGCTCCGGCTGCCTGGCCTCCTGGGACCAGCTCGACGCCGGGCACGAACCGGCGCCCGATCCGGCGTGGGTGGCCCGGCAGGGCGTCGCCGCTGGGGGCACCTCCCAGACGGAGTCCGGGGGAGGCTCCTACGAGACGGCCTTCGACAGCGCGCGCGCCCGCATCGCCGAACTGCTCGGCGCCGCCCGGCTCCCGCGGCTCGCGCCCTACTACACGCCCGCCACCGCGCCCGGCTACCTGCCCGGCATCCTCGCCCGCCACCACCTCGCCCCCGACGGCAGCCCGCTGCCCGGCGCACCCGCCGCCGACAAGGAGCCCAGCCCCGTACGGCAGATCGTGCGGCGCGCGGCCCGCGGCGCCTACCGCCACGGCGTCCAGCGCGTGGCGCCCGTCATCCGGCGGATGGGGGAGCTGTGAGCGCCCCGATCCCCTCCCAAGGAGTACACCTGATGTCCCACCCGGAAGCGGGCCAAGCGGCGCCGGTACGCCGTGTGCTCGCGGTGATCCCCGCGCGCGGCGGCTCCAAGGGCGTGCCCGCGAAGAACCTCGCCCCGGTCGGGGGTGTGCCGCTGGTGGCCCGCGCCGTGCGCGAGTGCCGCTCGGCCCGGCTCGTCACCGACGTCGTGGTCTCCACCGACGACACGGCGATCGCCGCCGCGGCCCGCGCCGCCGGTGCCGAGGTCGTCCTGCGGCCCGCCGCCATCGCCGGGGACACCGCGACCTCCGAGGCCGCGGTCCTGCACGCCATGGACGCCCACGAGACCCTGCACGGCGCCGCGGTGGACGTGGTCCTGCTCGTCCAGTGCACCAGCCCGTTCATCGTCCGCGAGGACATCGACGGAGTGGTCCGCGCGGTCGTCGACAAGGGCGCGGACACGGCGCTGACCGTGGCCCCCTTCCACGGCTTCGTGTGGCGCGACGGCGACGACGAACCGACCGCGCCCGCCGCGCCCGGCACCGCGCGCACGGCCGCCGTCGGCGGCACGGACACCCTTCTCGCCGGCACCGCCATCAGCGGCGGCTACGGCATCAACCACGACAAGTCCTTCCGCCCGCGCCGCCAGGACCGCCCCCAGGACCTCCTGGAGACCGGCGCCGTCTACGGCATGGACGCGGCGGGCTTCCGCACCGCCGGGCACCGCTTCTTCGGCCGCACCGAACTCGTGCGCACCGACCCGGCCCGAGTGCTGGAGATCGACGACCCGCACGACCTCGCCCGCGCCCGCGCGCTCGCCCCGCTCTTCGACGCGGGCCGGCCCGGCGCCCTCCCGACCGCCGAGGACATCGACGCGGTCGTACTCGACTTCGACGGCACCCAGACCGACGACAGGGTGCTGATCGACTCCGAAGGACGGGAGTTCGTCTCCGTGCACCGCGGGGACGGCCTCGGTGTCGCAGCCCTGCGCCGCAGCGGACTGTCGATGCTCATCCTGTCCACGGAACAGAACCCGGTCGTCGCCGCCCGGGCCCGGAAGCTCAAGATCCCGGTCCTGCACGGCATCGACCGGAAAGACCTCGCACTGAAGCAGTGGTGCGAGGAGCAGGGCATCGCGCCTGAGCGCGTGCTCTACGTCGGCAACGACGTCAACGACCTCCCGTGCTTCGCCCTCGTGGGCTGGCCCGTGGCGGTCGCGAGCGCCCACGACGTCGTGCGCGGCGCCGCACGCGCGGTCACCACCGTCCCCGGTGGCGACGGCGCGATCCGAGAGATCGCCAGCTGGATCCTCGGCCCTTCTCTCGACTCCCTCGACAACTAAGGAACGTCTTCACCATGAGCAGCAACTCCCGCCTCCGCACCTTCGGTTCGAAGACCGCCGGCCCGGGCCGGCCGGTCTACATCACCGGCGAGATCGGCATCAACCACAACGGTGACCTGGACAACGCGTTCAAGCTGATCGACGTGGCCGCCGAGGCCGGCTGCGACGCGGTCAAGTTCCAGAAGCGCACCCCGGAGATCTGCACCCCGCGCGACCAGTGGGACATCGAGCGCGACACCCCCTGGGGTCGCATGACCTACATCGACTACCGCCACCGCGTGGAGTTCGGCGAGGACGAGTACCGCCAGATCGACGAGCACTGCAAGAAGCGCGGCATCGACTGGTTCGCGTCCCCGTGGGACACCGAGGCCGTCGCCTTCCTGGAGAAGTTCGACGTGCCCGCCCACAAGGTCGCCTCCGCGTCGCTGACCGACGACGAGCTGCTGCGCGCCCTGCGCGCCACCGGCCGCACGGTCATCCTCTCCACCGGCATGTCGACGCCGAAGCAGATCCGGCACGCCGTCGAGGTCCTCGGCAGCGACAACATCCTGATGTGCCACGCCACGTCGACCTACCCGGCGCAGGCGGAGGAGCTGAACCTCCGCGTCATCAACACCCTCCAGGCCGAGTACCCGAACGTGCCGATCGGCTACTCCGGCCACGAGACCGGCCTGCAGACCACGCTCGCCGCGGTCGCCCTCGGCGCCACCTTCGTCGAGCGCCACATCACCCTCGACCGCGCGATGTGGGGCTCCGACCAGGCCGCCTCCGTCGAGCCGCAGGGCCTGACCCGCCTCGTCCGCGACATCCGCACCATCGAGGCCTCCCTCGGCGACGGCGTCAAGAAGGTGTACGAGTCCGAGCTCGGCCCGATGAAGAAGCTGCGCCGCGTCTCGGGCGTCGTCGCGGAGGCGGAGATCGCCGCGGCGGCGGGCGAGCCGGTCGCGGTCTGATCCCTCTCCCTTCTTCCACCCTCACGGAAGCGACGGTCGTACGTCGATGAGCCCCCGCGCCGGTTCCGCCGGCAACCGCCCGAAGAAGCCGGACACCCTCGCGTTCGTCGAGAGCCCGGTGCAACTCCTCAACGTGCTGGAGTGGGCCCACACCCGGAACCTGCGCACGGAGGAGGGCACCGCCCCGGCACCCGGCGCGGGGCTCACGCTCGTCGTCCTGTCGCCGACCGACCCCATGACCCGGGGACAGCTGCGCCGCATGGCGGAGCTGGCCCGCGACGAGGGCTACGACGTCCGGTGGGAGGAGGCCCGCGGCGGCACCGCGGCTCCCTTCCACACGATCGGCGGCCTCGTCCCGCTGCTGCGCAGAGCCCGCCGCATAGTGATGGGAGATCCGTTCTCCCGCTACGTGCAGCTCCTGCTGACCATCACGGGCGCCCGCGACCTGGTGGTCGTGGACGACGGCACGGCGACGATGGAGTTCGTCGCCCAGCTCGGCCGCGGCGAGCGCCTGGTGCGGTGGCACCGGCGCGGCGGCCGGCCCGGCGCGCGCGACGTGCTGTTCGCGCCGGTGTCCGCCTCCGCCCGCCGCCGGCTCACCCCCACCGGCCACCGCTCGGTCGAGGTGTTCTCGTCCATGCCGATCGACTCGGCACCGGACGGCGTCCGCGTCACCCCCAACGACTTCGCCTGGACCCGGGCCCGCTTCGGCCCGCCACGCATCACCAGGAGCGCCGACCTGGTGGGCACCTCCCTGGTCGAGACCGGCGTGGTCGACCCGGAGCGCTATCTGGCCGCGGTCCGCTCGCTGGCCGCGGCGCACGGCGCGACCCGGTACTTCGCCCACCGCCGCGAGAGCCCCGAGAAGCTCCGCCGGCTGGCCGGCGAGACGGGACTGGAGATCGTCCGGCCCGACCTCCCGCTCGAACTGATCGCCCGCCGCGGCCCCATCGGCCGGACCATCCTCAGCTTCCCGTCGACCGTGGTCCACACCCTGCCGCTGGCGCTGGCCGGCACCGACGTCCGCGTCGCGGTCTGCGACATCGACCCCTCCTGGCTCACCGAGAACGCCTCCCCGCGCGCCGAGGGCTTCCTCTCCGGGGTGACCGGCACGGCCAAGGACGTCCACCGCCTCACGGCGGTCGCGCACACCGCCCCGGCATAGGGCCGGGCGGACGCGGGCACCCGGGAACCGAACACGCGGCGCGAGACGTGCTCCTCGGTGACGGTCGGTCACCGGCCCGTCCCGGCCCGTGCGGACGATCTCGGGTGAGGCTCGCGTCACGCTGGGGGACGGGGCGGCAACGTGCGTATCTGTGGCACCGTGGAGGAAGGGAATGGGCTCGGGCACCCCGGGCGTTGTTCCCCGTGTGGGACTCCGCGGGCTGCGCCGCGGAGCGGTTCGAGAACCGCCCGCCGGACCGGCGGGAGAGGTCGACGGAGACCGAAGGGCCTGATCAGAGCGCCCGGTTCAAGATCCAACCGCCCGGAGAGCCGGGCGAGTTTACCCACCCCGGCCGATACCTATGCGCCGGGCGGCCAGATTTTCTTCCCCTAACGGGCTGAAGTTTTGTTGATCGTGGGTCGGCTGGCCGCCCGATCGCCCTACCCTTCAGAGGGTGAACCAACTGATGTCCCGAGAGTCCGAGGCCGATCATCCCGGGGAAGCAGTGCTTCCCGGCGCGCTGCCCGAGGCACTGCGCGCCGAACTCGTGGCCTTCCGCCGCGACCTGCACATGCACCCGGAGCTCGGCAACCAGGAGTTCCGTACCACCGCGGCGATCAAGGCCCGCCTGGAGCAGGCGGGCCTCGCGCCGCGCGTGCTCAACACCGGAACCGGCCTCGTGTGCGACATCGGGCTCGACGGGGGCGCGCCCGCCGACGGCCGTCCCATGCTCGCCCTGCGCGCCGACATCGACGCGCTGCCCATCCCGGACACCAAGGCCGACTGCGCCTACCGGTCGACCGTCCCGGACCGCGCCCACGCCTGCGGACACGACGTCCACACGACCGTCGTCCTCGGGGCCGGCCTGGTCCTCGCCGGGCTGCACCGCGAGGGGCGGCTGCCCCAGCCCGTCCGGCTGATCTTCCAGCCCGCCGAGGAGGTCCTGCCCGGCGGCGCGCTCGACGCCATCGAGTCCGGGGCGCTGGAGGGCGTCGGCCGGATCATCGCCGTGCACTGCGACCCGAAGGTGGACGCGGGGCGCATCGGCCTGCGGCACGGTCCGATCACGTCGGCGTGCGACCGGCTCGAAGTCTCACTAGACGGTGCGGGCGGCCACACCGCGCGCCCTCACCTCACCACCGACCTCGTCACGGCCGTCGCCCGGGTCGCCGTGGACGTGCCCGCCGTGGTCGCCCGCCGTATCGACGCGCGCAGCGGCCTCTCCGTGACCTGGGGACGGATCGAGTCCGGCCACGCGTGCAACGTCATCCCGCAGCACGCCGAGCTCTCCGGGACCGTGCGCTGCCTGGACCTCGACGCCTGGCGCCAGGCGCCCGACCTGCTGCACGCCGCGATCGACGAGATCGCCACGCTGCACCGGGCGAAGTCCGAGATCAACTACGTCCGCGGTGTCCCGCCGGTCGTGAACGACCCGGTCGTCGCCGACCTGCTCCGGGACGCTATGACCACCCGGCTCGGACCGCACTCCGTCGAGGACACCACGCAGAGCCTGGGCGGCGAGGACTTCTCCTGGTACCTGGAGCAGGTGCCCGGCGCCATGGCCAGGCTCGGCGTCCGCACGCCCGGTGAGCGCGGCGGCCGCGACCTGCACCAGGGCGACTTCGACGCCGACGAGACGGCGATCAAGGTCGGCGTGGAGCTCTTCACGGCCGCGGCCCTGCTCGACGCCCTCGCATAGCCGTCCCGCGCCCCGGCTCGCCCTCCCCGCCCCGTCGGCCCACTCCGGTCGCGGGGCGGGATCGTGCGCAGTAGCGTGAGCGGCGGTTGGAAACAGCCACTCGCGCCGTCACGCTGACTTCACCCCCGTAAGCGGAGCGTGGCGGACGCGAGGGTGGCTGTGTCCACGAAGCGCCCCATTCGAGCCCGTGGTTCACAAGGACGTAACCGGCCATCGGCACGAATGGGTAACGGCCCGGGGAACCCCGTTCCCTCCACGGTCTACGCGCGTTAATGTGCGCCGAACTCAGCACCCACTGCGGGGCTTTGGAGAAGGGGAACTTCGGATGCGTCGTATTTCCAGCCTGACCCGTGTCGCGGTGGGGGTCGCGTCGCTCGCACTCGCGGCCACGGCCTGCGGCGGTACCAGTGACGAAGGCGACGGCGGCGAGAGCAGCAGCAGCGGCGACAAGGGCCTCGCCATCGCGTACGACATCGGCGGCAAGGGCGACCAGTCCTTCAACGACGCCGCGTTCGCGGGCCTGGAGAAGGCGAAGAAGGAGTTCGGCTACAAGACCGCCGACATCGAGCCCAACGAGGGTGAGACCGACGCGGACAAGGAGCAGCGCCTGGCCTCGCTGGCCAAGCAGGGCTACAACCCGGTCATCGGGATCGGCTTCGCCTACGGCCCCGCGATGGAGAAGGTCGCGGTCAAGTACCCGAAGACCAGCTTCGGCATCGTCGACTCCGTCGTCGAGGGCAAGAACGTGGCGTCCCTCGTCTTCTCCGAGCAGGAGGCGTCCTACCTCGCCGGTGTCGCCGCCGCCAAGGCCACCAAGACGAACACCGTCGGCTTCATCGGCGGCGTCGACGTCCCGCTGATCCACAAGTTCGAGGCCGGCTACAAGCAGGGCGTCCAGGACACCAACCCCAAGGTCAAGGTGCTCTCGCAGTACCTCACTCAGACCGCGGAGGAGGGTGGCTTCTCCAGCCCCGACAAGGGCAAGGCCGCCGCCGAGGGCCAGATCGAGAAGAAGGCGGACGTCCTCTACGCCGCCGCCGGCCTGTCCGGCCAGGGCGTCATCGAAGCCGCCGCGAAGGCCAAGGTGTGGGCGATCGGCGTCGACTCCGACCAGTACAAGCAGAAGGCGCTCGCCGCGTACAAGGACTACATCCTCACGTCCGCGCTGAAGGACGTCGGCGGCGCGGTCTACGCGCAGGCCAAGTCGGTCCACGACGGCAAGCCGCTGACCGGCACGCAGACCTTCGACCTCAAGGTCGACGGCGTGGGCCTGGCCGACAGCAACCCGAAGATGGCGGAGATCGCCGGTCTCACCGACGCGGTGGCGAAGGCCAAGGAAGGCATCACCGCGGGCACCATCAAGGTCAAGACCGAGTAGCCGGCCGCCCCGACGGGCGGACACGGTCAGGCGGTACGGAGCGGGCGGGCACCCAGGTGCCCGCCCGCTCCCGTCGTTCCGCCGTGCGGGGGTCACCCAAAGCCACCGCGCCTTTGCGGTCGGCAAGCCTTCGCACGGCGAAGAGGTGGCGTCGGGCACAGCCGCATAACAAGGTGGACAGAAGGGGTTTTCTAGATGGTCTACGCGCGTTAATCTGCGGCGAAGCCAGCGCCGAAGACGATCCGCCAGGCGCTTGTAAGACAGGAGCACAACACATGCGCCGGGTTCCCCGCATCGCGCTCGCAGGCGCTGCGACCGCCTCTCTCGCCCTCGCCCTCTCCGCGTGCGGAGGCACCTCGACCTCCGACTCGTCGGAGTCGAAGGGCGACAAGGGCCTCGCCATCGCCTACGACGTCGGCGGCAAGGGCGACCAGTCCTTCAACGACGCGGCGTTCGCGGGCCTGGAGAAGGCGAAGAAGGAGTTCGGCTACAAGACCGCCGACCTCGAGCCCACCGACGGTGAGACGGACGCGGACAAGACCCAGCGTCTGGTCTCGCTGGCCAAGCAGGGCTACAACCCGGTCGTCGGCATCGGCTACGCGTACGCGCCGGCCGTCAAGGAGGCCGCGGCCAAGTACCCGGACACCACCTTCGGCATCGTCGACGACTCCACCATCGAGGCGAAGAACGTCGCGGACCTGGTCTTCTCGGAGCAGGAGGCGTCCTACCTCGCGGGCGTCGCCGCCGCCAAGGCCACCAACACGCACACGGTCGGTTTCGTGGGCGGCGTGGACATCCCGCTGATCCACAAGTTCCAGGCCGGCTTCGCGCAGGGCGTCAAGGACACCGACCCGAAGGTCAAGGTGCTGTCCCAGTACCTCACCCAGACGGCGGACGAGGGCGGCTTCTCCAGCCCCGACAAGGGCAAGACTGCCGCCGAGGGCCAGATAGAGAAGAAGGCGGACGTCGTCTACGCGGCCGCCGGTCTGTCCGGTCAGGGTGTCATCGAGGCCGCCGCCGCCAACAAGGTGTGGGCGATCGGCGTCGACTCCGACCAGTACCGCCAGGAGGCCCTCGCCAAGTACAAGGGCGCCATCCTGACCTCCGCCACCAAGGACGTCGCCAAGGCGGTGTACAACCTCGCGAAGTCGGTCGAGGACGGCAAGCCCGAGAGCGGTATCGTCAGGGGCGATCTGAAGTCCGGCGAGGTGGGCCTCGCCGACTCCAACCCGCAGTACAAGAGCGACACGGCCGTCCAGGATGCCGTCGAGGCGGCCAAGGAGAAGATCATCAGCGGCGAGATCAAGGTCAAGACCAGCTGACGAGCAGGACCTCAGGAGCAGCTTTGGGGCTCCGGGGGAGTGCGGGCGGGTGCTCCACACCGCCCGCGCGACCCCGGAGCCGCTCAGTAACCGCGGGGTTACGTCCGCTCAACGGGATACGGAGAGCCTGGCCCTCCGTATCCCGTTCTCGCGGCGCGGCGCCCCTTTCGTTGCCGTAGGGGCGCTACGCGCGTAGACGACCCCCTTTCCCTCAGGAGAGTGCGCCATCAACGCGTCCAGCAGCCCTCCGGCCGACGTGAGCGACGGTCAGGTGACCGCTGTCGAACTCGCCGGGATCACCAAGCGTTTCCCCGGCGTCGTGGCCAACCACGACATCCACCTCAAGGTCCGCAAGGGCACGGTCCACGCCCTCGTCGGTGAGAACGGCGCGGGCAAGTCGACGCTGATGAAGATCCTCTACGGCATGCAGAAGCCGGACGAGGGCACCATCGCCGTCGACGGCACGCAGGTCGCCTTCTCGTCGCCCGGCGACGCCATCGCCCGCGGCATCGGCATGGTCCACCAGCACTTCATGCTGGCCGACAACCTCACGGTCCTGGAGAACGTGGTGCTGGGCAGCGAGAAGCTGTTCGGCATCGGCGGCCGGGCCCGCCGCAAGATCCTGGAGCTCTCCGAGCGCTACGGCCTCGGAGTCCGCCCCGACGTCCTGGTCGAGGAGCTCGGGGTCGCCGACCGCCAGCGCGTGGAGATCCTCAAGGTCCTCTACCGCGGCGCCCGCATCCTGATCCTGGACGAGCCCACCGCGGTGCTCGTCCCGCAGGAGGTCGACGCCCTCTTCGCCAACCTGCGCGAGCTCAAGGCCGAGGGCCTGTCGGTCATCTTCATCTCGCACAAGCTGGGCGAGGTCCTCTCGGTCGCCGACGACATCACGGTGATCCGCCGCGGCACGACCGTCGGTACGGCCGTCCCGTCCGAGACCACGCCCCGCCAGCTCGCCGAACTGATGGTCGGCAGCGAGCTGCCGACCCCGGAGACCGCGGAGTCCACGGTCACCGACCGGCCCGTCATCGAGGTCGACGACCTGACGGTCTTCGCCAAGGGCTCGGTGTCGATGGGCAAGGGATCGGCCAGCCTGCTCATGGACGAGGTGGCGCGCGGCGCCGTCCGGCTCGTGCTCGACCACGTCTCCTTCACCATCCACGCCGGTGAGGTGATGGGCATCGCGGGAGTCGAGGGCAACGGCCAGACCGAGCTGATCGACGCGCTGATCGGCCTCAAGAGCGCCGACTCCGGCGTCATCCGCTTCGCGGGCGAGGACGTGACCTCCTGGTCCACGCGCAAGCGCCGTGAGAGCGGCATCGGCTACATCCCCGAGGACCGCCACCGGCACGGTCTGCTCCTGGAGGCCCCCCTCTGGGAGAACCGCATCCTCGGCCACGTCACCGAACGGCCCAACGCCAAGGGCATCTGGCTGGACCCGAAGGGCGCCCAGGCCGACACCCGCCGGATCGTCGAGGAGTACGACGTCCGCACCCCCGGCATCGACGTCACCGCGGCCTCCCTGTCCGGCGGCAACCAGCAGAAGCTGATCGTCGGCCGCGAGATGAGCCACGAGCCGCGCTTCCTCATCGCCGCCCACCCCACCCGCGGTGTGGACGTCGGCGCGCAGGCCCAGATCTGGGACCAGATCCGCGCGGCCCGCCGCGAGGGCCTCGCCGTCCTGCTGATCTCCGCCGACCTGGACGAGCTGATCGGCCTCTCCGACACGCTCCGGGTGATCTACAACGGCAAGCTGGTCGCGGACGCCGACCCGGCGACCATCACCCCGGAGGAGCTCGGCTCGGCCATGACCGGCGCCGCCTCCGGACACCTCGAGAACGAAGAGCTCGCAGAGCAGCTCGAAGAGCAGGCAGACGCCCCGGAAGACGAGGCCCGCTGATGAAGAAGTTCGACAAGGAGCGCGTGCTCCTCGCGGTGGCCGGACCGGTCATCGCGCTCGTCGTGGCCGTGGCACTGACCTCGGTCGTGCTGCTCGCCTCGGGCAAGAACCCGTTCGAGCCCTACACGCTCATGTTCGAGCAGGCCACGTTCTCGGACATCCAGGTCCTGATCATCAATCAGGCCTCGCTGTACTACATCGCGGCGCTGGCGGTGGCCATCGGCTTCCGCATGAACCTGTTCAACATCGGTGTGGACGGGCAGTACCAGCTCGCCGCCATGATGGCCGCGATCGTCGGCGCGCACGTCGCGCTGCCGGCCGCGCTCCAGGTCCCGCTGCTGATCCTCACCGCGATCCTCACCGGCGCCTTCTGGTCCGGCATCGCCGGTGTCCTCAAGGTCACCCGGGGCGTCAGCGAGGTCGTCGCGACGATCATGCTCAACGCCATCGCCACCGCGCTCATCGCCTACATGTGGCTGCCCGACGTCTTCGGCGTCAAGGTCGGCAACAACAACACCACCGGCGAGATGCACGAGTCGGGCTGGGTGCCCGGCATCGACATGGGCGACGCCGGAGAGATCTACGGCCTGGTCGTCCTCGCGGTTCTGCTCGGCATCGGCTACTGGGTCGTCCTCAACCGCACCCGCTTCGGCTTCGACCTGCGCGCCTCGGGCGCCTCGGAGAGCGCCGCCGCGGCCAGCGGAGTGGACCCCAAGCGCATGGTGCTCACCGCCATGCTGGTCTCCGGCGGCATGGCGGGCCTCGCCGGCCTGCCGATCCTGCTCGGCTCCACGCACACCTTCAGCCTGAACTTCCCGACCGGTATCGGCTTCCTCGGCATCGGCATCGCCCTGCTCGGCCGCAACAGCCCGACCGGCATCGCCTTCGCGGCCCTGCTGTGGGCCTGGCTCGACAAGGCCTCTCCCGAACTCGACTTCCACGGGTACGACAAGGAGATCGCGGTCATCATGCAGGGCCTGATCGTGATCGCGGTCGTCGTCTCGTACGAGGCCGTGCGCGAGTGGGGCCTGCGCCGCCAGCAGCGCCGGGTCGGCGCGGAAATCGCCGCGGGCAACGTCCTCGGCGCCTCCTCTGACAACGACACCAAGAAGGAGGTGGCTGGCCGATGACCACCGCAACCGCTGTCAACCAGCCCTCGCTGCAGCCCGCAGCACCCGGCGGCCGCCGGCTGTCGCTCCCCGTTCTCCTGCTCGTCATCGCGGGCGGCCTGGCGCTGACGTCGATCGTCCGCATCATCACCGGCGCCGACGGCATCACCAACGTCAGCCAGATGTCCACCGCGCTCCAGCTCGCCGTCCCGATCGGCCTGGCCGGCCTCGGCGGTCTGTGGGCCGAGCGCGCGGGCGTCGTCAACATCGGCCTCGAAGGCATGATGATCCTCGGCACCTGGTTCGGCGCCTGGGCCGGTTACCAGTGGGGTCCTTGGACGGGCGTCCTGGTCGGCATCGCCGGCGGCGCCATCGGCGGCCTGCTGCACGCCATCGTGACGATCACCTTCAACGTCAACCACATCGTCTCCGGTGTGGCCATCAACATCCTCGCGCTCGGCGCCACCCGTTACCTCTCCCCGCTCGCCTTCGAGGGCGTCCAGGGCGGTTCGGCCAAGCAGTCCCCGCCGGTCGATTCCCTCGGCCACTTCACGGTGCCCGGACTCTCCGACTGGCTCACCACCCTCAACGGCAAGGGCTGGTTCTTCCTCTCGGACATCGCGGGCCTGCTCGGCGGCCTGGTCACCAACGTCTCCTGGCTGACCCTGATCGCCGTCGCGCTGATCCCCGCCACCTGGTGGATCCTGTGGCGCACCGCCTTCGGCCTGCGCCTGCGCTCCTGCGGTGAGAACCCGGTCGCGGCCGAGTCCCTCGGCGTGAACGTCTACAAGTACAAGTACCTCGCCGTCATCATCTCCGGTGGCCTGGCCGGCCTCGGCGGTGTCTTCCTCTCGATCGTCGCCAACCCCTTCTACCTGGAGGGACAGACCAGCGGCCGCGGCTACATCGGCCTCGCGGCGATGATCTTCGGCAACTGGATGCCGGGCGGACTCGCCCTCGGCGCGGGCCTGTTCGGCTACACCGACAGCCTCAACCTGCGCGGCGGCTCGGCGAACGTCCACGCGCTGCTGCTGCTCGGCGCGATCCTGCTGGTCATCGGCGCGATCTGGCTCGCGGTCCGCAAGAAGTACGTCCCGGCCGTGATCACCCTCGTCGTCGGCGCGCTGGTCTTCGCCTGGTACGCCGGCACCAACGAGGTGCCGAACCAGGTCGTGTCCGCCACGCCGTACGTGATCACCCTGCTCGTGCTGTCCCTGTCCGCGCAGCGCCTGCGGATGCCGAAGGCGGACGGCCTGCCGTACCGCAAGGGGCAGGGCAAGTGACGGCGGCCGAGGGCGCTCCCGGGGCCGGCTCCGGGAGCGGCGGTTCCGAGGTCGACTGGGACGCCCTGCGCGAGACCGCCCGGGACGCCATGTCCCGGGCGTACGCCCCCTACTCGGGCTACCCGGTCGGGGTCGCGGCCCTCGTCGACGACGGTCGGACGGTCTCCGGCTGCAACGTCGAGAACGCCTCGTACGGTCTCGGGCTGTGCGCCGAGTGCGGTCTGGTCTCCGAGCTCCAGAACACCGGCGGCGGCCGGCTGACCCACTTCACGTGCGTCGACGGCCGCGGCGAGATCCTCGTGCCGTGCGGGCGCTGCCGGCAGCTGCTCTTCGAGTTCGGCGGTCCGGACCTGCTGCTGGAGACGCCGGCGGGGATCCTGCCGCTCTCCGAGATGCTCCCGCAGGCCTTCGGGCCGGAGCACCTCACCAAGTAACTCTCCGCGGCCCCTCCGGACTGTCCGGAGGGGCCGCTGCTCTTCGGAAGGAAAGCCATGGCCATGGACGCCATCTCCGTCATCCGCACCAAGCGGGACCGCGGCGAGTTCAGCGACGAGCAGATCGACTGGGTCATCGACGCGTACACCCGCGGCGAGGTCGCCGACTACCAGATGGCCGCCCTCAACATGGCGATCCTGCTCAACGGCATGAACCGCCGCGAGATCGCCCGCTGGACCGCCGCGATGATCGCCTCGGGCGAGCGCATGGACTTCTCCTCGCTGTCCCGCCCGACCGCCGACAAGCACTCCACCGGCGGCGTCGGCGACAAGATCACGCTGCCGCTCGCGCCCCTCGTGGCGGCCTGCGGCGCGGCCGTCCCGCAGCTGTCGGGACGCGGCCTCGGCCACACCGGCGGCACCCTGGACAAGCTGGAGTCGATCCCCGGCTGGCGGGCGCTGCTCTCCAACGAGGAGATGCTCTCCGTCCTGGACGAGGTCGGCTCGGTCATCTGCGCCGCCGGCGACGGCCTCGCGCCCGCCGACAAGAAGCTGTACGCCCTGCGCGACGTCACCGGCACCGTCGAGGCCATCCCGCTGATCGCCTCCTCGATCATGTCCAAGAAGATCGCCGAGGGCACCGGCTCGCTCGTCCTGGACGTGAAGGTCGGCACCGGCGCCTTCATGAAGACCATCGAGGACGCCCGCGAACTCGCCTCCACCATGGTGGGCCTCGGCACCGACCACGGCGTGAAGACGGTCGCGCTGCTCACCGACATGTCGACCCCGCTCGGCCTGACCGCGGGCAACGCCCTGGAGGTCCGCGAGTCCGTCGAGGTGCTGGCCGGCGGCGGCCCCGCGGACGTCGTCGAGCTGACCCTCGCACTGGCCCGCGAGATGCTCGACGCCGCGGGCGTCAAGGACGCCGACCCGGCGAAGGCGCTCGCCGACGGCTCCGCCATGGACGCCTGGCGCCGCATGATCGCCGCGCAGGGCGGTGACCCGGACGCGCCGCTGCCGACCTCGCGCGAGCAGCACGTCGTCAAGGCTCCCTCCTCCGGTGTCCTGACCCGCCTGGACGCCTACGACATCGGCGTCGGCGCCTGGCGCCTGGGCGCCGGACGCGCGCGCAAGGAGGACCCGGTGCAGGCCGCCGCCGGCATCGAGCTGCACGCCAAGCCGGGCGACACCGTCACGGCCGGCCAGCCGCTGCTCACCCTGCACACCGACACCCCCGAGCGCTTCGCGTACGCGCTCGAAGCGGTCGAGGGCTCGTACGACATCGCCGCGGCGGGCACGGACTTCACGCCGGCCCCGATCGTGCTGGAGCGCATCGCCTGACCCCGTACGTCCCGGAAAGGGGGCCGGTGCCTCGGCGCCGGCCCCTTTCCGGCTGTCCGGGCGGGGGTCAGCCCAGCAGCGCGGCGATCACCACCAGCACCGGCACGGACACGATCGTAGAGAGCAGGATCGACTCCCGCGCGAGCACCTCGCCGGTCCCGTAGCGGGAGGCGTAGGTGAAGAGGTTCTGCGCGGCGGGCAGCGCCGAGGTGACGACCACGTCGAGCAGCGGCGCGCCCTTGAGCCCGAACACCCCGGCGGCCAGCGCCCAGGCGGCCAGGGGCTGCCCCGCCGACTTCAGGGCGACCGAGAGCAGCACCGGGTGACGGTCCGGGCCGCGGCCGGGCAGGGTGCTGCCGCACAGCGAGATGCCGAACGCCAGCAGCACCGCGGGCACCGACATGTTCCCGATCAGGGTGATCGGATCCAGGACCGGCCCGGGCACCCGAAGGCCGCTCGCCGACACGGCGACCCCGGCGAGCGAGCCGACCGCCACGGGGTTGCGCAGCGGTGTGAGCAGGCGCTGCCACAGCGGGGCCTTGCCGTCCCGGCCGGCCAGGTCCAGCACGGTCAGCGCGACCGGGGTCACCCCGATCAGCTGGAACAGCAGCACCGGCGCCACCAGAGAGGCGTCGCCGAGGACGTACACCGCGATCGGGATGCCGAGGTTGCCGGAGTTGACGTAGCTGGAGCACAGCGCGCCGATGGTCGTACGCCCGACGCCCCAGCGGCGTACGGCACCCACCGTGATGAAGACGCCCGCCGCCACCGCCGTGCTCATCGCGGTGACCAGGAGCCGGCTGGAGAAGACCACCGACAGGTCGGCCCCGGCGAGCGTCGTGAACAGCAGCGCGGGCGAGGCCACGTGGAAGGCGAGCTTGGTCAGGACCTCGCGTCCGTTCGCCCCCAGATAGCCGCGGCGGCCGATGACGTAGCCGACCGCGATGACGGCGGCGATGACGCCGAAACCCGTCAGTACCCCCCGCACAGCACCCCCACCGGGACGAAGAGGCCGTCGCGCGGGGCGGAGGGAGCTGATCTATGGGGCATACAACCAACCCTCCGGGGAAGGCCGGTCCCAGGTCAATGTGATCCCTGTCGTGGGCACGGCACGGCACGGCGCCGCCCCCGATGAGTTCCGCGCCTCACTCCGGTCTACTGAAGGTGGACGCCACGACACCCGCCGTACTCGCGCTGCCGGGCCCCGTCACCCGTGACGCGGTGCCCCGGCTCTGCGCACGTGTACGCGCACAGCTGGAGGAGACCGGGGCCGGGGTCGTGATCTGCGACGTAGCGGGGCTCGGACCGCCCGGTCTGGCGGCCGTCGACGCGCTGGCCAGACTGGAACTCACCGCCCGCCGCGCCGGCGGGCGGATACGTCTGCGGAACGCGGACCCCGCGCTGCGGGCCCTACTCGGTCTGGTCGGCCTCCGCTTCGAGGCGGAGGGGGAGCCCGAAGAGCGGGAACCAGCGGGCGGTGTCCAGGAAGCAGTGGAACCCGGTGATCCGCCCCTTTGAGATCTCCAGCGCCTGCACCGCCCACGGCACGAAGCCGTCCGACTCCGGGTCCGGCTTGTAGTGCGCGAAGCCCGGCAGGCCGTTGACCCCGACCGGCACCAGGCGCGAGCCCGCGCAGGCGGCGCCCAGCGTCGTCATGAAGCCGGTGATGTCGTCCGGGCCGCGCAGCCACAGGTCGAACGGCGGCATCGTCATGATCGCGTCTTCGTGCAGCAGGGCCGTCAGCGCCGTCATGTCGTACCCCTCGAACGCGGCGACGTAGCGCTCCAGGAGCTTCTGCTGCTCCTCGTCCAGGGGGTCGGAGACGGCGGCCTCGGCGCCCTCGCCCGCGCTCTCGGCAAGCGTCGCGCGGGCCCGCTGGAGCGCGCTGTTGACCGAGGCGACCGTGGTGCCGAGCAACTCCGCGACCTCGCTCGCCTTCCACGCCAGGACCTCGCGCAGGATCAGCACGGCCCGCTGCTTGGGCGGCAGTTGCTGGAGCGCGGCCATGAAGGCGAGGCGCACCGACTCCTTCGCCACCGCCGCCTCCGCCGGGTCGCCGACCGCCGGGAGCACGCGCGTGTCGGGCATGGGCTCAAGCCACGTGTGGTCCGGGCGGGGGTTCAGGGCCGCGCGGTCCAGCGGCGAGGGGCCTGTCAGATCCATGGGGCGAGCCCTTCGGTTCCCCGCGCTCAGCATGTCCAGGCAGACGTTCGTGGCGATCCGGTAGAGCCATGAGCGCATCGAGGAGCGGCCCTCGAACTTGTCGTAGCTGCGCCAGGCGCGGACCATCGTGTCCTGCACCGCGTCCTCGGCCTCGAAGGAGGAGCCGAGCATGCGGTAGCAGTACCCGGTCAGCTCGGTCCTGTGCTTCTCCAGCCGGACGTCCAGGTCCGCCGTCGCCGTACCGTCACTCATCGCCAACCCACCCCTGTGGCTCTGTCCGTCGCACCTTCGCGCCAGCACTTCGGAAGCTACCGCAGCCCACTGACAATGGCCCCCGGAAGGGCGAAGTCCCAGGTGGGAGGGGGTGTGAAGAACGCCGTTCCCGCGCCCCCGCCGTCCCGGGCAAAGGCAGGGCCCGGCGGGCGCGCTCCTCGGAGCCCGGAAACAGGCCGAGCGGCGCACTCCTCGGGTCCCGCGAGCCGCGATCCGGGGACCTGGACTCAGCGGGCCAGGGCGGGCCCGCGGCGGGACGAGACCCGCGCCGCGTGTGAGCCGAACACCGTCACCGACACGACGCCGAGCACCGCCAGCAGCCCCAGGCCCACCGTCCCGGCCCAGCCGCCCGCGTGGAAGGCGACCGCGCCGAGCGTGCTGCCCGCGCTGGAACCCACGTAGTAGGCGGACTGGTACAGCGCCGACGCCTGGGCCCGGCCGCGCGTGGCCGTGTGGCTCACCGCGGAGGACGCCACCGCGTGGCCCGCGAAGAAGCCCGCGGTGATCAGGACCAGGCCGAGCAGGACCAGCGGCAGGGACCCGGCCAGGGACAGCAGCAGCCCGGCCGCCGTCGTGCCGCCCGCCAGGTACAGCGAGCCGCGCCGGCCCAGCCGGGCGACCAGCCCGCCCGCCGTCGAGGCGGACACCGTACCGACCAGGTAGACCAGGAAGACCGAGCCGACGATGCCCTGGGGCAGCGAGAACGGCGCCTCGGTGAGGCGGTAGCCGATCACCGTGTAGACCGCGCCGAACACCGTCATGAACAGCGCGCCGATCGCGTACAGCCGGCACAGCAGCGGGTTCGCCAGGTGGTCGCGGACCGTGCGCGCCAGGACGCGGGGCCGCAGCGACCCCGGGGTGAAGTGCCGCGGCGCCGGGAGCAGCAGCCGGAAGGCGACCGCGCAGGCCACCGCGAGCACGCCGATCACCCCGACGGCGACCCGCCAGCCCCACTCCTGCGCGACCCAGCCGGTGATGACCCGGCCGCTCATCCCGCCGACGCTGTTGCCCGCCACGAACAGGCCGATCGCCGTGATCAGCGCCTTCGGCCGGACCTCCTCGGCCAGATACGCCGTCGCCGACGCGGGCAGCCCCGCCAGCGCCGCGCCCTGCACCGCCCGCAGCGCGACCAGGGCGCCGAGCGAGGGGGCGAAGGGGACCAGCAGGCCGACGGACACGGCGATCGCCAGCGACGCCGTCATCATCGTCCGCCGCCCGAACCGCTCCGACAGCGCGCTCATCGGCAGGACGAACAGCGCCAGCGCGCCGGTCGCCGCCGACACCGTCCAGCTCGCCTCGCTCGCGCTGACGCCGAAGTCGCCGGATACGAGGGGCAGGAGCGCCTGCGTCGAGTAGAGGAGCGCGAACGTCGCGACACCGGCGAGGAAGAGGGCGAGGCTCATCCGGCGGTAGCCGGGGCCGCCGGGGGCCATGCGCGCGTCGGGCGCATCGGGCGCGTGAGGCGCGTGCGGGGCGGGTGCGTCGGGAGCGGGGACGGACGGTACGGCGTCCACGGTGGTGGACGCCCCGGTACTGGCGGAAGGCATGCCTCGAACGTAGGCAGCCGTGATTCATCCGTCCAATGCACGGAAACCCCATAATCGTTCCCATGGCGCATCAGCAGAGGTCAGAGGCTCACCTGTCACCGTCCAGTGACACAGAAGACATCGTGGCGGTGCTCGCCCCACGGCTCGCGTACTTCGCCGGGGTCGCCCGCACCGAGCACGTCACGCGCGCCGCGCAGGAGATGCAGGTCCCGCAGTCCACCCTGTCCCGGGCGATGGTGCGCCTGGAACAGGACCTCGGGGTCGAGCTGTTCGCCCGCCGCGGCCGGACGGTCGCGCTCACTCCGGCCGGCCGTACGTTCCTCGGGTCCGTCGAGCGGGCGCTCGCGGAGATCGAGCGCGCCGCCGAGGAGGTGCGGGCCGACGCCGACCCCGCCACCGGCAAGGTCGCCTTCGGGTTCCTGCACACCATGGGCTCGGAGACGGTGCCCGCGCTCATCCGCGCCTTCCGCGCCGACCATCCGCGCGTCCGCTTCAGTCTCGTCCAGAACTACGGCGAGGCGATGATCGAACGGCTGCGCTCGGGCGAGCTGGACCTGTGCCTGACCTCGCCGGTGCCGGACGCGCCCGACCTGGTGGGCCGCCGGCTCGACGAGCAGAAGCTGCGGCTCGTGGTGCCGGCCGACCATCCGCTGGCCGCGCGGCGGCGCGTCCGGCTCGCCGAGGCGGCCGACGAGACCTTCGTGACCCTCGAACCCGGCTACGGGCTGCGCCGGATCACCGACGACCTCTGCCAACAGGCGGGATTCCGGCCGCGGATCGCCTTCGAGGGCGAGGAGGCGGAGACGCTGCGCGGGCTCGTCGCCGCGGGGCTCGGCGTCGCCCTGCTGCCGCCACCGGCCGTGCCCCGTCCGGGAGTTGCCGAACTGACCGTCACCGCCCCGCGCGCGGCCCGCGAGATCGGCGTCGCCTGGCTCGACGGCCACCCGGACACCCCACCGGTGGCGGCCTTCAAGAAGTTCCTGCTCTCCAGGCGGGGACGGCTGTTGCCGGACTGAGTGGCGGGGTGGGGTTGTGGTGAGGGCCGGGGCTGCGGTGGGTGGGCGCGGGTCGGTTTGTGGGGAGTCGGGTCGGGGGACGGGCGGGTCGGCTGGTGGGGCGTCGGGTCGGGGGACGGGCGGTTCGGCTCGTGGGGCGTCGGGTCAGAGGGGATGAGCGGTTCGGCTCGTGGGCCGTCGGGTCGGGAGACAGGTGGCCGGCGCACCGGCGAGGGTGCGGTGCGGGGCCGGGCGGGCGGCGCGGGGCGTCGGTCGGGGGAGCGGGGCGCGTCGGGGCTGCGGTGCAGGTCGTCGGGTCGGTGGGCGGGTGGTGCGGGCGCCTTCGAGGTGCGGGCAGGGGCTAGCGGCGTAGGGAGCGGCCGAAGCCGGCTGCCAGCGGCATCCGCAGGCCCAGCGGCGGCGGCGCGGCGAACGCGTCCTGCACCGGCCGCGAGAAGCCCCGCGCGAACAGCGCCCCCATCACGAAGTCCTCGGCCAGCGCGTGCACTTCGGCCCGGTGCTGGTGCAGGTGATGCCCGTCCGAGTGGACCTCGAAGCGGCAGATGTCGCGGTTCGCCTTCTTCGCGCGCGCCGCGAGCCGGAACGACAACTCCGGGTCCGTGCGCTGGTCGTTCGTGCCGTGCACGATCAGCACCCGCCGGCCCGCCAGGTGCTTCACCGGTTCGGGCGGCGCCGCCACGTCCTCCTCGGGCAGCCAGGGGGCGAGCGCCAGCACCGAGTTGACGGCCGAGTGCCCGGCCGCCCGCAGCGCCGCCCGGGCCCCCATGTCCACTCCGGCGAGGCACACGGGCACGTCCCCGTAGCGCCGTACCACCTCGTCGGCGGCCCACGACGCGTCGTGGGCCAGGTGCGCCTCCGCGCCGTTCCACCCGCGGTAGCGGTAGTGCACCACGTGGGTCGCCAGACCCTCGGTGCGGCCCGCCTGCGTGAGGCGGCGCCCCAGCGCTCGTACCGAAGCCGCCGCCACCAGGGGTGACGGTCTGCGGTCGGAGGTCTCGTCGCCGCCCGGGAGCAGCAGCACCACTCCGCTCACCGCCGTCGGCTCGGGCCCGAGCGCCCTTCCCAGCCGGGCCCTGCGAACCGGCGTCGCTTGCTGTGCCATGACAGAACAGTGTCAGAAGCATTGGTGTACGCCATCCGTCCTGGGGGTCACCTTTGGGTATCGGCGGATCGGCGTGCCGAGAGATCTACGCGCGTAGGCGTTAGAGTGCGGAAATGACGAGCCAGCACCCGAACACCCCGAGCTCGGAGCAGATCCGCCGGGCGCCCAAGGTCCTGCTGCACGACCACCTCGACGGGGGCCTGCGCCCCGGCACGATCGTCGACCTGGCCCGCGCGAACGGCTACGACGGTCTCCCCGAGTCCGATCCCGACAAGCTCGGCGTCTGGTTCCGCGAGGCGGCCGACTCCGGCTCCCTGGAGCGGTACCTGGAGACCTTCGCCCACACCTGCGCCGTCATGCAGACCCGCGAGGCGCTCGTCCGTGTCGCCGCCGAGTGCGCCGAGGACCTCGCCGAGGACGGCGTCGTCTACGCCGAGGTCCGGTACGCGCCCGAGCAGCACCTGGAGGGCGGGCTCACCCTCGAAGAGGTCGTCGAGGCCGTCAACGAGGGCTTCCGCGAAGGCGAGAAGCGGGCCCGGGAGAACGGGCACCGGATCCGGGTCGGTGCCCTCCTGACCGCCATGCGGCACGCGGCCCGCGCGCTGGAGATCGCCGAACTCGCCAACCGCTACCGCGATCTGGGCGTCGTCGGCTTCGACATCGCCGGTGCCGAGGCCGGGTTCCCGCCCACCCGGCACCTCGACGCCTTCGAGTACCTCAAGCGCGAGAACAACCACTTCACCATCCACGCCGGCGAGGCCTTCGGGCTGCCCTCGATCTGGCAGGCCCTCCAGTGGTGCGGTGCCGACCGGCTCGGGCACGGTGTGCGGATCATCGACGACATCGAGGTCCGCGAGGACGGCTCCGTGCAGTTGGGGCGCCTCGCCTCGTACGTGCGCGACAAGCGCATCCCGCTGGAGCTGTGCCCCAGCTCCAACCTGCAGACCGGCGCCGCGGACTCGTACGCCGCCCACCCCATCGGGCTGCTGCGGCGGCTGCACTTCCGCGCGACCGTCAACACGGACAACCGGCTGATGTCCGGGACCAGCATGAGCCGGGAATTCGAGCACCTTGTCGAAGCGTTCGGTTATTCACTCGACGACATGCAGTGGTTCTCAGTCAATGCTATGAAGTCAGCATTCATTCCTTTCGATGAACGACTGGCCATGATCAGTGACGTGATCAAGCCCGGTTATGCCGAGCTGAAGTCCGAATGGCTGTTCCAGCAAAACTTCTCCACCAGCGGTTCTGTGGGAGAATAAGGGTTTTCCGAAAATCGGGAAAGCGGCCGGGAGGGGTTGACCCGGCCGCTTTTCGATGTTTGCGGGCCGAGCGTTCGCGTGTTTACGGTCGTGGACCGCTCACATCCCCGTCACGCATTCAAGGACGCATTCAACATGAAGCAGTCTGCTGCCAAGACCCTCGGTGTCGCCGCCCTCGGTGCCGCCTTCGCCGCCGCGGGCACCGGTGCCGCGAACGCGGCGCCGGCCATGCCGGACGCCTCCTCGGCGCTCGACACCGTCACCGCGGCGCTCCCGACCGAGAACCTCGGCAACTCGCTGCCCGGCGGGAACGGCACGCTCGAGACCGGCAAGGACGCGCTGGGCGAGGGCCTCCGCGCCGCCCAGCCCGCCGTCGGGCAGCTGCTCGCCGAGGGGCCGACCGGGCCGGTGGCCGGGCTGCTGGGCGGGCTGCCGATCCAGGGGCTGCCGACGCACGGGCTGCCCGTGAACGGGGTGCCGCTGGGCTGACGCCCGGTCTTTCCGTCTTTCCGTAGGCTCGGTCGGCTCTGGTGCCGATCGGTCCTCGCGCGGACGTCGTTGGGGCGCGCCCGGGTTCGGGTGCGCCCCAACTGGGTTGTGGCTGAGTGGTGTTGTGTCTCGCGCCTTCCGGGCGGCCCGTGGTCGGGCGTCCTGCCGGCGGTCGTCCTCACTACCAGGCCGTGCGGGCCTTGTCCTCCGACGGGAACAGGAACCACAGCGCTATGTAGAGCACGAACTGCGGGCCCGGCAGCAGGCACGACACCAGGAAGATCACCCGCATCGTCGTCGCGGAGGTACCGAAGCGCCGCGCCAGCGCTGCGCACACTCCGCCGATCATGCGACCTTGGGTGGGGCGGGCAATGGCGGTCATCATGGCTCCTTCGTGAACCGTGCCGAGGCTTCCCTGGCGGCTGCCTCATCCCTGTCAAAGCTACGGTCACGAAGCGGGCGAAGCGTCGCTCTACGGTGCGATGCCGACCCTGGGAATCGTCGGGGTCAGACCCTGAGTCGTCTCCTCCGGGCGGACGGTCGAGCGGCGCCGTGTCTCGGCCCTGCGGCGGAGACGGGCGCGGGCGGCGGGTACGACGGCCATGTGGGCCAGGGCCACGCCGGCCGTGTTCAGCAGCAGGGAGTCGATGTCGACGACCTGGCCCGGTACGCCGGTCTGGAACAGCTCGATGCCGAGGGAGATCAGGGCGCCCGCGGTCATCGTGCGGAGCAGGGAGGCCAGAGGGGAGGCGGTGAGTCTGCCGCCGGCCAGGGGGAGCAGGACGCCTAGCGGGGCCAGCAGGGCGAGGCCCTCGCCTATGCGGCGGGCCGCTTCCTGTGGGGTGAGGGCCAGGTCGGCCCGGATGCCGGCGAAGGGCCGCAGGTTGGCGGCGCTCACCCAGGGGACGTCCAGGGGGCGCAGCGTGATCCAGGCGACGAGCGCGAGGTGGGCGACGAGGAGGACACCTCCTGTCGCACGGACGCGGGTCACGGCGCTGCCGCCGTTCGAGCCTTGACGCTGCACGTCCCCCTAGACGCGGGGGTTGGTGGGATCGGTTCCGGGTGGGGCGGGGGTCACACCGTCTGGAGCCCCTGCGGTGTCCGGTTCGGTGGGCGTCGGGCGCTGTCCGGCGGTGGGTGGGTCGGGGCCGTGCCGGTACATCCGGCCGTCGGTAGTTGTTGTGGGCGTCCGTTACCAGCGTTCCTCGGTCGGGTACGTCCCCGTCTCGACGGCCATTTGATGTACCGGCACGGCCCCTTCGGTCGCATGGCGGCTTGCGGTTCGTAGGGGCTGAGCTGCGGGGGCGCGGGGTCGGTGGCTCCGGTGCGGGCACACGTGCGGTGAAGGGCGGCGGCCCCTCCAGCTGCGGGCAGGCGTGCCGCTAGGGGCGATGGGGGAGGATGGGCGCAGGCGGCTCCCCGTTGGCGCCGGGTTCGCCGTCCCACCCTGACCTCGGCTGCGGCACCGGGTGCCGGATGTACGTGGGGTGAGCGGGACCGCCGCGGCCTCGGCTGTGGGGGTGGGGTCAGTTTTCGGTGATGTCTGTGGAGGGGGGAGTCTCTGTGCCGGGGCTGGCGCGGACCTCTGTGGTGCAGTCGTAGTGGTGGAGCGGGGCCGGGGCGGGGCCGCCCAGGATGACGGAGCCGTCGTCCGCCGCGGTCGCCTCCGAGTCGGCGAACGTGCAGATGATCTGCGCGAGGGCGTACGACGTCAGCTTCTCCGGCGCCGTGCTGAGCCGGAACGTGTTCTCCGGGTCCTTGCCCTGCGGCCCGCTCACCCGCGTACCGGCGCGCACGTCGGTCGAGTAACCGGCCTGCCTCTCCGGCGAGGAGGGCGTTCCCGCGAGCTGGTCCAGGAGACCCTGGGCGACCAGTACCCGGCGCTGCGCCTCCGCCGTACCGTCCGGGATGCGCACCGACCGGTCGACCGTCACCAGTTGCGAGGAGCACAGGAGGAAGACCTGGACCGGGATGCCGGGCGCCGACCGGGTGGCGATGTCGGAGCCCGGCAGCGAGCACGGCACCCGGGACGGCGCGGGGCCGAAGTCCGTCGGGACCTGGGTCGAGCGGATGCCGCAGCCCGTGAGCAGCGCCGCGGACGCCACGAGCGTCAGCCAGGGGCGTACGCCCCGCAGTCGTCGCCTCATCCGGCGTCCTCCTCCGTGCCGTCCGCCTCCGGGGGCACGGACGTGTCCTGGGGCAGCCGCAGGGTGAACACGGCGCCGCCCTTGGGCGAGTTCGCCGCCGTGATCTCGCCGCCGTGGATGTGCGCGTTCTCCAGGGCGATGGACAGGCCGAGTCCGCTGCCCTCGGAGCGCGGGCGGGACGCGCTCGCCTTGTAGAAGCGGTCGAAGACGTGCGGGAGCACGTCCTCGGGGATGCCGGGGCCGTGGTCCTGGACCTCGATCACCAGGTCGTCGGACTCCTTGCGGACGAAGACGCAGACCGGCGAGCCGCCGTGCTTGAGCGCGTTGCCGATCAGGTTGGCGAGGATGACGTCGAGCCGGCGCGGGTCGAGCCGGACCATCATGCCGCGCTCGGCGTTGAGTTCCACCGCGTCCAGCCAGGCGCGCGCGTCGATGCACGCCGTGATCTGATCGGCGATGTCCACGTCGTCAAGGACCAGGCGGGCCGTGCCCGCGTCGAAGCGGGTGACCTCCATCAGGTTCTCGACGAGGTCGTTCAGGCGGCGGGTCTCGCTGACCACCAGCCGGACCGCCGGCTCGATCATCGGGTCCACACTGCCGGTCTCCGCGTCGAGTTCCTCTTCGAGGACCTCCGTCACGGCGGTGATCGCGGTCAGCGGCGTGCGCAGTTCGTGGGACATGTCGGCGACGAAGCGGCGGGACGCCTCGTCGCGCGCGCTCATGTCCTGGACGCGTTTCTCCAGGGACTCCGCCGTGCGGTTGAACGTGCGTGACAGATCGGCGAGTTCGTCCGTGCCCGAGACGCGGAGCCTCGTGTCGAGCTTGCCCTCGCCGAGCCTGCGGGCCGCGGTGCCGAGGCGGTGCACCGGCTTGAGGACCGTGGTCGCCGCGGCCTGCGCGAGCAGCGCCGAGCCGATCAGCGCCAGGCCCGTGGCGATCCCCAGCGACCAGGCGAGGGAGTTGAGGTCCTTGGCCTCCGGTTCGAGGGACTTGAGCATGTAGCCGGTCGGGCCACCGCCGATCACCCTCGTGCCGGCCACCAGGTACGGCTCGTCGTCCTCCACGATCCGCTGCCAGTACAGGTGGTACGCGTACTTGTTGCCGGAGGAGACCGACTGCCTCTTGTTCACGGCCTTCTGGAGGGACTTCGGCACGTCCTCCAGGGTGAACGCGTCCAGGTCCGAGTTGCCCGTGACCGTCCGGCCGCTCTTGTCGGCCTCGACGAGCAGCACACTGAAGCGCTGGCTGCTGTTGGCCATCTGCCCCGCCGTGTGCTGCAGTTCGTCCTGCGTGGGGTGCGGGCGCAGGGCGCTGGCGCGGTTCTGCATCTCCTGCTGGAAGTCGCGCAGCACCGCGTCCTGGGTACGGGTGAGCACGGCCTCGCGGTTGAGCCAGTACGCGATCCCCGACGCCGACACCGCCGCGGTGAGCGCGACCAGCCCGAACACCACGACCAGGCGCAGCCGCAGGCTGGTGAAGCGCAGACCGGCGAGCCTCGCCCTGCGCGCCGCGGCCCAGCCGCGGCGCTCGTCCTGCGGTGGTGTCACTGAGGGTTGTCCAGCCGGTAGCCGACTCCGCGCACGGTACGGATCAGGGTGGGCGAGGACGGGACGTCCTCCACCTTCGCGCGCAGGCGCTGCACGCACGCGTCGACCAGGCGGGAGTCGCCCAGGTAGTCGTGCTCCCAGACCAGTCGCAGCAACTGCTGGCGGGACAGCGCCTGTCCGGGTCTGCGGCTCAGCTCCAGGAGCAACCGCAGCTCGGTCGGCGTCAGTTGCAGGTCCTCGCCGTTCTTCGTGACGGTCATGGCGGCCCGGTCGATGACCAGGGAACCGAACGTCGCCGAGTCGTTGGCCTCCCGCTCGCCGCGCCGCAGCACCGCCCGGATACGGGCGTCGAGGACGCGGCCCTGCACCGGCTTGACCACGTAGTCGTCGGCGCCGGACTCCAGCCCGACCACCACGTCGATGTCGTCGCTTCGGGCGGTCAGCAGGATGATCGGCAGCTGGTCCGTGCGCCGGATGCGGCGGCACACCTCGAATCCGTCGATGCCCGGCAGCATCACGTCCAGCACGATGAGATCCGGCCGTTGCTCTCGCAGCAGCTTCAGACCGTCCTCGCCGGTGGCAGCGGTGGCCACACGGTGTCCCTGGCGCGTCAAAGAGAGCTCCAGGGCCGTACGGATGGCGTCGTCGTCCTCGATCAGCAACAGGGAAGGCACGAACGTCATTCTGGCCCATCGCACGGTGGTCTATCGACCGTTGAACCGCTCCCACCCATCTCTTGCACAGATGGAAGTCGCCATGAGCCGTCTGCGTAGTCGTACGGCTCTTCTCCGTGATCGCCGCGTGACGCGCCCGGGGGTGACCCCTGTGACAGGCCTGTGACAGTCGGCGGACACGGCCATGAAGTGCCGGCGGCAGAGTTTTCGACACCAGCAAGGCACGCAGGGAAACCGGGACTCCACGACGGGGGGCGCGAGATGAACACGCTGCACAGCACCAGCACTAGCGCAGTGGTCACGCGTCTTCACGACGTCAACCGGAGCACGGAGAAGTCCGGTGCTGTGAGCGGGCGGGGGTGCGCTCGCGGCGCCGGGCGTCAGCACACCGCGTACATGACGGTGGTTGACGCGTTCACGGGGGGAACGGCGGTGGCGGAGAAGTCCGCCGCCGACGGGGGAGCTCACGGGGGAGCCGCGTACAGGGAGGGCTCGGGGGAGCGTCGCTCGCTGTCGGAGGCGGAGTTCACCGCCTACGTCCAGGAGCGCCGCGCCTCCCTGTACGCGACCGCCTACCACCTGACCGGGGACCGCTTCGAGGCCGAGGACCTGCTCCAGAGCGCGCTGTTCTCGACGTACCGGGCGTGGGAGCGGATCAGCGACAAGGCCGCGGTGGGGGGCTACCTGCGGCGGACGATGACCAACCTGCACATCAGCGCCTGGCGTCGGCGCAAGCTGAACGAGTACCCGACCGAGGAACTGCCGGAGACCGCCGGTGACACGGACGCGATGCGCGGCACCGAGCTGCGCGCCGTGCTGTGGCAGGCGCTCGCCCGGCTGCCCGAACTCCAGCGCACCATGCTGGTCCTGCGCTACTACGAGGGCCGCACGGATCCGGAGATCGCGGAGATCCTCGACATCAGTGTCGGCACGGTGAAGTCCAGCATCTGGCGGTCGCTCCGCCGGCTGCGCGAGGACGAGGTCCTCAGCTTCGGCCGTGACGAGGAGGAGTCCTTCGGCGAACTCGTCGCCTGAAGGTCCGGGGGAACGGGGAAACGGGGGACGCACGGGGGAACGGTTCCGGGGGGAGCCGGTGTGGTCACGGGGGAGCGGTTCCGGGGGGAGCCGCTGTGATCACGGGGGAGCACGAAAGAGCGGGACTGGAGGGCCGGGGGGTCCTTCCGGTCCCGCTTTCGTGTGTGCGGGCGGACGCTACGCCGGGCTCTTGGCGGCCGCGCTGCGGCCCGCCGCCGCTCCTGCCAGCCGTCCCAGCGCCTCGTCCCGGTCGCAGGCGTACGCGCCCAGCGCCGTCTGCCGGGCCACGATCGACCGCTCGTCCCGCATCAGGCGCCAGCCGCGGCGCAGCAGGAACGGCACGGACTTGCGGCCCTCCCTGAGGTCACGCAGGAAGCGCCGGCGGAAGGTGGTGACGGGGCCCCGGGTCAGGCACAGGGCGTCGGCCAGGACGCCGAGTTCGCGGCAGCGGCCGACGATCTCGGCGGCGAAGATGCCCTCGGCGATGAACAGCGGGGTGCGGTCGATGTGCAGGGTCTCCGTGCCCGTACGCGCGCTCAGGGAGATGTCGTACACGGGGACGGTGGTACGGCCCGTGCGGCACAGCTCGGCGATGGCGGCGACCGCGGTGTCCGCGTCCCAGGACAGCGGGTGGTCCCAGTCGATGTCGGAACTCCCCTCCACCTGGGGCAGGGTCGGGTCCGACGCCTCCTTGTAGAAGTCGTCGAGCCGCAGGACGGGCAGGCCCGAACGGGCGGCGAGGAGGGACTTCCCGGAGCCGGACGGGCCGGACAGCAGCACGACGCGGGCGGGTATGGGCGGATGGGAACTCACGAGAGTCCAGTGTGAGGCATCGGGGGGCCCCGGCCGACCCCGCGGGTCGGCGTTGGAGCGCACATCACACCTCAACTACCCTACGTGTCGACCTGATTACCTTGAGCAGCAGAAGGCGGCACCAGTCATGGCCCGACACACACCCCTGAACAGCCCGACCGCCCGGCGTGCCCTGGTGGCCCTCGCGACGGCGGGCGCGGCACTCGGAGCGGGGGCCTCCACGGCCGCCGCGGACACTCAGGACGTTCTCGGCGTGGCGCACACCCGGCCCACCTCGCTCGGCAACATCGACCCCCAGGCGGGACTCGGAGCGGTGACCGGGATCGTCCAGTACGTCACGGGACCGGTGGAGGGCCTGAAGCCCAACCCGCTCGCGGGCACGGGCGTCGACCCGCTCGACAACGGCGTCGGCACCCAGCTGGGCGACTTCCGGCCGCTGACCTCCCAGGCCCTGACCGGTCCGCTGGCGCAGGCGCCGTCGATCGGGAGCATCCCGGTCATCGGGCAGGCACCCGGGCTGCTGCACTGAACGTGAAGAGAGCCGCGCTCCCCCTGGACGGAGGGGAAGCGCGGCTCTCCGGTGTACGGGACCCCGGGGACACGGATCGGGGTCCCGAGACCACGGGGGCGCGATGGCCCCGGACCGCGGTGGCTCAGTAGGCGGAGCCGGACGCGCCCAGCGAACCCGTCGGGTGCCAGACGGTCTTCGTCTCCAGGAACGCCGTGAGCCGCTCGATGCCCGGCGTGCGCGCGTAATCCACAGGCTGTGGACGGAAGACGCGCTTCAGGTTGTCGGCGGCCGCGATCTCCAGCTCCTTCGCCAGCGCCTCGTCGGCACCGGCGAGGTCGATCGCGTTCACGTCCTGGTGCGCGGCCAACGGCGCGGCGATCTCCGCCGTCCGGCCGGACAGCACGTTGACCACACCGCCGGGCAGGTCGGAGGTGGCGAGCACCTCGCCGAGGGAGAGCGCCGGGAGCGGCGAGTTCTCGGAGGCGATGACGACGGCGGTGTTGCCCGTCGCGATCACCGGGGCGACGACCGAGACCAGGCCGAGGAACGACGACGCCTGGGGTGCCAGGACGGCCACCACGCCCGTCGGCTCCGGCGTGGAGAGGTTGAAGTACGGGCCCGCGACCGGGTTGCCGCCGCCGACCACCTGGGCGATCTTGTCGGTCCAGCCCGCGTACCAGACCCAGCGGTCGATCGTCGCGTCGACCTGCTCGGCGGCCTTGGACTTCGACAGGCCCTCGGCGTCGGCGACCTCGTGGACGAACTGCCCCCGGCGGCCCTCCAGCATCTCCGCGACGCGGTAGAGGATCTGGCCGCGGTTGTAGGCGGTCGCACCGGACCACGGGCCGAACGCCTTGCGCGCGGCGACGACCGCGTCCCGGGCGTCCTTGCGGGAGGACTGCGGCGCGTTGGCCAGCCACTTGCCCTTCGAGTCCGTCACCTCGTACACCCGGCCGCTCTCGGAACGCGGGAACTTCCCGCCGACGTACAGCTTGTAGGTCTTGAACACCGACAGTCGCGCATCAGACATCGAGGTACGCCTCCAGGCCGTGGCGGCCGCCCTCGCGGCCGAAGCCCGACTCCTTGTACCCGCCGAAGGGGGAGGTCGGGTCGAACTTGTTGAACGTGTTGGACCAGACGACGCCCGCGCGGAGCTTGTTCGCCACCGCCAGGATGCGGGAGCCCTTCTCCGTCCAGATGCCCGCGGAGAGGCCGTACTGGCTGTTGTTGGCCTTGGCCACGGCCTCGTCCGGCGTCCGGAAGGTGAGGACGGACAGGACCGGGCCGAAGATCTCGTCGCGGGCGACGGTGTGCGCCTGGGTGACGTTCGTGAAGAGCGTCGGGGCGAACCAGTAGCCGGACGAGGGCAGTTCGCAGGCCGGGGACCAGCGCTCGGCGCCCTCGGCCTCGCCCTGCTCGGTGAGCGTGGTGATGCGCGCCAGCTGCTCGGCGGAGTTGATCGCGCCGATGTCCGTGTTCTTGTCGAGCGGGTCGCCGAGGCGCAGCGTGGACAGCCGGCGCTTGAGCGAGTCCAGCAGCTCCTCCTGGATCGACTCCTGGACGAGGAGCCGCGAACCCGCGCAGCAGACCTGGCCCTGGTTGAAGAAGATGCCGGAGACGATGCCCTCGACGGCCTGGTCGATCGGGGCGTCGTCGAAGACGATGTTCGCGCCCTTGCCGCCCAGTTCGAGGGTGACCTTCTTGCGCGTGCCGGCGATCTGGCGGGCGATGGCCTTGCCGACCGCCGTCGAGCCGGTGAACGCGACCTTGTTCACGTCCGGGTGCTCGACGAGCGCGGCGCCCGTGTCGCCGTACCCCGGGAGGATGTTGACGACGCCCCTGGGCAGGCCCGCCTGGCGGCAGATGTCCGCGAAGAACAGGGCCGACAGGGGAGTGGTCTCCGCGGGCTTCAGGACGACCGTGTTGCCCGTCGCGAGAGCGGGGGCGATCTTCCACGCCAGCATCAGCAGCGGGAAGTTCCACGGGATGACCTGGCCGGCCACGCCCAGCGGGCGCGGGTTCGCGCCGAACCCGGCGTGGTCGAGCTTGTCGGCCCAGCCCGCGTAGTAGAAGAAGTGCGCGGCGACCAGCGGGAGGTCCGCGTCGCGGGTCTCCCGGATCGGCTTGCCGTTGTCCAGCGTCTCCAGGACGGCCAGCTCGCGGCTGCGCTCCTGGATGATCCGGGCGATGCGGAAGAGGTACTTGGCGCGCTCGGAGCCGGGCAGCGCCGACCACTTCTCGAAGGCGCGGCGGGCGGCCTTCACGGCGCGGTCCACGTCCTCGGCGCCCGCCTGCGCCACCTCGGAGAGGACCTCCTCGGTGGACGGGCTGACCGTCTTGAAGACCCGGCCGTCGGCTGCCTCGGTGAACTCGCCGTCGATGAACAGCCCGTAGGACGGGGCGATGTCGACGACCGCGCGGGACTCGGGCGCCGGTGCGTACTCGAATGCGGATGACCGCTTCTCGATGGTCATGGTGATCAGTCCACCGTCACGTAGTCGGGGCCGGAGTAGCGGCCGGTGGCCAGCTTCTGACGCTGCATCAGCAGGTCGTTCAGGAGCGAGGAAGCGCCGAAGCGGAACCAGTGGTTGTCCAGCCAGTCCTCGCCCGCGGTCTCGTTGACCACGACCAGGAACTTGATGGCGTCCTTGGAGGTGCGGATACCGCCCGCGGGCTTCACGCCGACCTGGATGCCGGTCTGCGCGCGGAAGTCGCGGACGGCCTCCAGCATCAGCAGCGTGTTCGCGGGCGTCGCGTTCACCGCGACCTTGCCGGTCGAGGTCTTGATGAAGTCGGCGCCGGCCAGCATCCCGAGCCAGGAGGCCCGCCGGATGTTGTCGTACGTCGACAGCTCGCCGGTCTCGAAGATGACCTTCAGCCGGGCGGCGCCCGCGGCCTCCTTCACGGCGACGATCTCCTCGTACACCTTCATGAAGCGGCCCGAGAGGAACGCGCCGCGGTCGATGACCATGTCGATCTCGTCCGCGCCCGCGGCGACCGCGTCGCGCACGTCGGCCAGCTTCACGTCGAGCGCGGCACGCCCGGCCGGGAACGCGGTCGCCACGGAGGCGACCTTCACCCCGGAGCCGGCGACGGCCTCCTTGGCGGCGGGCACCATGTCGGGGTAGACGCAGACGGCGGCGGTGCTCGGCGTCGTCCGGTCCGTCGGGTCCGGACGGACCGCCTTGGCGCCGAGCGCCCGGACCTTGCCCGGGGTGTCCGCGCCTTCCAGCGTCGTCAGGTCGACCATCGAGATGGCGAGATCGATGGCGTACGCCTTCGCCGTGGTCTTGATGGAACGGGTGCCGAGTGAGGCGGCGCGCGCCTCCAGGCCGACCGCGTCGACGCCGGGCAGCCCGTGGAGGAAGCGGCGCAGCGTGCTGTCGGACGCGGCGACGTCCGTGAGTGCATGAGCAGCGGATGCAGTGGTGGGCATGGTCACGACCTGAGCATATCTACGCGCGTAGCGGCTGTACACCCCACGTGGTCGAAGTGACCTCGACCACCGTGTACGGGCACAGCTGCCACTGTCGGGCACAATCGGGGCCATGACGACCCCGGACCACCAGTCTCCCGCACCGGACGCCGCGCACCCAGAGCTGAGCGACCGCACCTACCGGTCGTCCGCGGGTATCGCGGGCGGCGTGCTGCTGCTCGCCATCACGGGCTGGCTCGGCATCGACGCGCTGATCATCGGTGACGGGCGCACGCCGTGGGTGGCGCTCGCCGCGCTGATCCTGCTCGTCCCCCTGGTGAGCGCCTTCACCCTGCGCCCCGCCGTCTTCGCCAACGAGGACCGGCTGCGCGTGCGCAACCCGTTCCGGGTGATCGTGCTGCCCTGGGCCGCCGTCGGCTCGCTGCGCTCCGGCTACTCCAACGAGGTCGTCGACACCGCCGGCACCAAATATCAGCTCTGGGCCGTGCCGGTCTCCCTGCGCGCCCGCAAGCGCGCCGCCAGGCGGCAGTCGCGCAGCGCCGCCGCGGACACCAGCGGCCGCACGTCCGCGATCGCGACCGACCCCACCCGCGCACCGGCCGACCAGATCATGGACGACCTGCGGGAACTCGTCCAGGACCGCGCGGCGGCACCGACCGCCCAGGGCGAGGTCAGCGTGCGCTGGGCGTACGAGGTGCTGGCCCCGGTGATCGCGGGGGCGCTGCTGCTGGTGATCCTGCTCGCGATCGGCTGAGCGGACCGGTCGCGCCTGACCGGCGCGGGCTTTCGTGCGCGGTGCCGTGCGCGGGGCGCCGTGCTGCGGTCGCTTCCGGTGAGTGGCGCGTGGCGAGCGGGTCGGTTCGTCCGTGCGGGGCGTTTCGGCGCTTGCGGTGCGTGAAGCGGAGGGCGGTCCGTCCGTCGGTGACTCGCGCGCGTCGGCCGGTTTCGGTGAGCTGCGAGTGGAGGGGCCGGTGGTCGCCGTGACCCAGCCGCTGCGGGGCGGAATGCGGCGGGCCGGTCCGTCCGTCGGTGGCTGTCGCGCGCCGGCCGTCTGACGTGGGCCGCGAGTGGAGGGGCCGCCCTGCCTGGCGGTCGCCGTGCTTCGAACGGCCGCTTGCGGTGCGTGATGCGGCCGGCTGGTCCGTCCGCCTACGGTGGGCCGCGAGTGGAGGGGTCTGTCCTGAGCTGCGGTCGCCGGGCCGGGCCCCGCTTTCGTGGTCGTGGGCAACCGCGGCCAGGGTCCGAGCGTCTGGTCATCGATGAGTACGAATCTTCAGGGGCCCGCGCGGCTGCCCGCCGCCGCCGTGCCCGACGACTGCCGTGCCTGGGACGGCGAAGGGGTCCGCCGCTGGACGGGGGCGCTGCCGCCGCGCTGGGCCCCCGTGCGCGGCCGGGCGCGCTACCACCTGACGCTCGGCGCCCTCGTCGCCGCCTCGCCCTTCCTGGTGCCCGCGCTCGCGGACGTACGCCCGTACGTCGCCGCGCTGCTCGCCTGCCACGTCGTCTGGGTGTCGGTGCGCCCCGAGGTCGTACCCGTCACGGCTCCCGCCCTGGCCGTCGTCCTCCTCACGCAGCACCCCCGCCTGCCGTGGGCGGTGACCGCGCCGGTCGTCGCGGCACTGGCCGTGTCCTGGACCGCCGCGGGTCTGCGGCTGCGGGCCAGGGGGCGCCAGCGCGAGGCCGCCCTCGCCGCGGCCGACGGCGTGACCGCGCCGCCGCCCGGGAAGGACCGGCCGCTGGAGCGCGGGACCTTCCTCGTCCCCGCCGGACTCGTCCTCGCGGTGCTCGGCGGCGTCCTGCCGGCCACGGCGGACGCCTGGACCCTCACCGGCGACCCCGAGGTGTCCCGGACGGTGGGCTGCTGCGCGCTCGGCCTGGGCCTGACGGCCGCCCTCTCCGGTGTGCTGGGCCGGCGCCGGGCCACCGCGCTGCGCCGAGCCCCGGTACCGGTGCTGCGCGTCCTGGCGCGCGACGACGGCACCGGCGACACCGAGGTCTTCGCCGCGGACGACCGGCAGGCGCGACGGCCGCTGTTCGTCGTCTCCCTGCGTGACCTGCCGGACGACGACGACGAGGACGACGACGAGGACGAGGACGAGGACGAGGACGAGGTCGAGGGTGACGACGACGAGGACGACGAGGACGACGAGCTGGAGAAGCTCCTCGCCGGTCTCGACACCCCCGGCCCGCTGAGTGAGGCCGTCCTGTACGGCGTGCCCTGCGACGGCGCCGAGATCCTCCTGGTCCGCGCCGAGGAGGAGGCCGACGAGCCGCCCGCGCGCGCCTGGTCCACCGGGCCCGTACGCCCCCTGTCGGAGGGTGCCGCGCGGCGCCGGGTGGCCGCGCTGCGCAAGGCCGCGGCCCGCGAGCAGACGCAGGAGGAGCGGCGGACCGCGGTGGTGCGGGCGCTGGACGCGGGGCCGGTGCCCGTACGGCGCTGGGGAGCGGGCTGGTGGGACCGGCTCGGCGCCGCCGCCCTCGTGCTGTTCGGCTGCTTCCTGCTCCCCGCTGAGGACGGTGTGTGGCGCTACGTCCTGGCCGCGGCGGTCGGCCTGATGGGCGTGCTGTCGCTGCCCCGCAAGGCGGCCTGGCGCATCACCGCCGACAGCTCCGGGCTGTGGCTCAACGACCTGCGCGGCACCCGGCACGTCGCCTGGGACCACATCCGGGTCGTCGAGTGCCGCAACACCGTGCTGAGGGTGGACAGCCACCGGGCCTCGTTCCCCGTGTGGAGCGTCCACGGACCTCGGCTGCTGTGGCTGGAGCGGCGGTTCGGACTGGTCCACCCGTACGAGAGGACGGCCGCCGAGATCACCGCCATGTGGCGGGACCCCGCGCTGCGGCCGACGGGGAGCAGCAGCGGACGGGAGCGGGGGCGGCCGCTGTGGCCCGTGAGCGTGGTCCTGGCCGTGGCCTGGGCCGTCGTGCTGGTCTTCCTGCTGCCGTGAGCTGCGCCGGGCGCGCGTGAACCGGCCCGAGTCGCGCTGATCGGGCGTGCGCCGGGTGCGCCCCGGGAGTACGGCCGAAGCCCCGGTCCGGGGACCCGGACCGGGGCTTCGTCTCGTGGTGCGTGCGGGGCGGTGGCTCAGATGCCGGCCGCCGCCGACAGGTCCTGCTTGATCATCGTCAGCAGGCCGGTCGCGCGGGTGCGGGCCTCGGGGAGGTCTGCGTGGGTCGCCACCGGCACCACGACCTCCAGGTAGCACTTCAGCTTCGGCTCGGTGCCGCTCGGACGGACGATCACGCGGGCGCCGTCCAGGGTGTAGCGCAGCCCGTCGGTGGGCGGGAGCCGATCCGTGCCCTGCGTCAGGTCCTCGGACTTCTCGATCGTCAGGCCCGCGAGCCGGGTCGGCGGCTGCTCGCGCAGGCGCCGCATCGCGCTCGCGATGACCGAGAGGTCGTCCACCCGCACCGACAGCTGGTCGGTGGCGTGCAGGCCGTACTCCACGGCGATGTCGTCGAGGAGGTCCAGCAGCGTGCGGCCCTCCTCCTTGAGCTCGGAGGCCAGCTCCGTGACGACCAGGGCGGCGGTGATGCCGTCCTTGTCGCGTACGCCCTCGGGGTCGACGCAGTAGCCCAGCGCCTCCTCGTAGCCGAACCGCAGTCCCTCCACGCGGGCGATCCACTTGAAGCCGGTCAGGGTCTCCTCGTAGGCGAGGCCCGCCTTCTCGGCGATCCGGCCGAGGAGCGAGGAGGAGACGATCGACTCGGCGAACGTCCCGCGCGCGCCCTTGCGGACCAGGTGCTCGGCGAGCAGCGCGCCGACCTCGTCACCGCGGAGCATGCGCCAGTCGCCACCGTCCCTGACGGCCACCGCGCAGCGGTCGGCGTCCGGGTCGTTGGCGATGATCAGGTCCGGCTCGGTCTCGCGCGCCTTCGCGAAGGCCAGGTCCATCGCGCCCGGCTCCTCCGGGTTCGGGAACGCGACCGTCGGGAAGTCCGGGTCCGGCTCCGCCTGCTCGGCGACGAGGACGGGCTCCGGGAAGCCGGCTCGCGCGAAGGCGCCGAGCAGGGTCTCCTTGCCGACGCCGTGCATGGCCGTGTAGACGGTGCGGGCCGTCCGGGGCGAGTCGGGGGCGAGGGCCGCGTCGGTACGGGCCAGGTAGGCCTCCAGGACGCTGTCGTCGAGGGTCTCCCAGCCGCGGTCCGGGCGCGGCACGTCGGCGAGCGCGCGCACGGCGTCGATCTCGGCCGCGATCTCCGCGTCGGCCGGCGGCACGATCTGCGAACCGTCGCCGAGGTAGACCTTGTAGCCGTTGTCGCGCGGCGGGTTGTGGCTGGCGGTGACCTCCACGCCCGCGACCGCCCCGAGGTGCCGTATGGCGAAGGCCAGGACCGGGGTGGGCAGCGGACGGGGCAGGACGGCGGCCCGGAGCCCGGCGCCGGTCATCACGGCGGCGGTGTCCCGGGCGAAGTCGGCGGACTTGTGGCGGGCGTCGTAGCCGATCACGACGAGGCCGTCCGTCCGGCCCTGCGCCTTCAGGTACGCGGCGAGTCCGGCGGCCGCGCGGATGACCACGGAGCGGTTCATGCGCATCGGGCCCGCGCCCAGCTCGCCCCGCAGGCCGGCGGTGCCGAACTGGAGGGTGCCGCCGAAGCGTGCGGCGAGCTCGGTGACGTCCCCGGACTCGATGAGCTTGGCGAGTTCCTCACGGGTCTCCGCGTCGGGGTCCTCGGCCAGCCATGCCTCGGCCCGTGCGATGAGTTCGTCCTGCACGTGGGGTCAACCTCTCGTCTTCGTCTGCGTCGTACGTTGCTGTGTACCCGGGTTTCGTCCCGGGCGCTCCCGCACGGCGCGGCCCGGACCCGTCCAGGTGCGCGCGGGGCCCGGGACGGACCCCGCTCCGCGTACGCCGGAGGGTCGGGACCGCCCTGGAGAGCGCCGGGAGCCCGCGGCCCCCTAGGCGTCGAGGACGAGCGCGTCGGGGCCGGGCAGCCGGGTCCGGGGGGCAGGGGCCCGGCCGGGTCAGATGCGGTCCAGCACCCGGGTGAGCAGGGCGCCCATGCGGGCGGCCGAGTCGCGGCCCGCCTGGAGGACCTCCTCGTGGTTGAGGGGCTCACCCGTCATACCGGCGGCGAGGTTGGTGACGAGCGAGATGCCGAGGACCTCCGCACCCGCCTCGCGCGCCGCGATCGCCTCCAGGACGGTCGACATGCCGACCAGGTCCGCGCCGATGACACGGGCCATGCGGATCTCGGCCGGCGTCTCGTAGTGCGGGCCGGGGAACTGCGCGTAGACGCCCTCCTCCAGGGTGGCGTCCACCTCCTTGCACAGGGCGCGCAGGCGCGGCGAGTACAGGTCCGTGAGGTCCACGAAGTTCGCGCCGACGATCGGCGAGGTCGCCGTCAGGTTGATGTGGTCGCTGATCAGGACCGGCTGGCCGGGGCGCATGCCCTCGCGCAGGCCGCCGCAGCCGTTGGTGAGCACGATCGTCTTGCAGCCGGCGGCGACGGCGGTGCGGACGCCGTGCGCGACGGCGGCGACGCCGCGGCCCTCGTAGTAGTGGGTGCGGCCCAGGAAGACCAGCGCCCGCTTGCCGCCCGTGCGGTAGGAGCGGATCTTGCCGCCGTGGCCCTCGACCACCGGCGGCGGGAAGCCGGGCAGCTCGGTGACCTGGAACTCGGCCTCGGGGACGCCGAGGGCGTCCACGGCCGGAGCCCAGCCGGAGCCCATCACGAGGGCGACGTCGTGGGTCTCGGCGCCCGTGAGCTCGCGCAGGCGCGCGGCGGCGGCGTCGGCGGCGGCGTAGGGATCGCCCTGGATGTCGTCCGGAAGAAGAGATGCGTTCACGCGCATGAGGGTAGCCGGTCTCGGCCTACGCGCGTAGATGACAGAGCTCACGGTCATGCGATCGTTGTCTTGTCGTTTCCCACGAAAGGGCGGGCCCGGGGCGCGCCGGACCGGGGAGCGGGTGCCCCGGATCGGGGAGCTGGGCCGCCGCTCCGGGCGGGCGGTGCGGCGATCCCGTGGCGGCACGGCACGGGGATTTCCGGGGGCCGGCGGCCCGGCGTCAACAGGGGCGCTTGCGGAGTTCCATGACGTAGTCGTGCGGCGCCCCGGCCGACTCCGCCGCGTCGGCGATCTCACCCAGGTACCTGGCCGACGGCAGCCCGCCCTCGTAGCCGTTCAGCACGTACACCCACGCGGGTTCCTCGCCCTCCAGGGTGTGCACCCGTACGCGCATCCGGCGGTAGATGTCGAGGCCCACGCCCTCCCAGCGGTCCATCGAGTCCTCGTCCAGCGGCGCCACGTCGTACAGCGCCACGAACACCTGGGAACGCGGTGCCTCGACGATCGTCGCCAGAGCGCCCTCCCAGCCCATGTGCTCACCGGCGAAGGTCAGCCGCCAGCCGTTCAGCCAGCCGGTGGCGCGCAGCGGCGAGTGCGGGGCGCGGCGCGTCATGAGCCGCGGGTCGAGATTGCCGGCGTACGCGGCGTAGAGCGACATGGGGTCGAGGGTACGGCAGCGGCGACCCGGCCCCCCGCGTAACAGAAGTCGCTCGAATGCGCGCTCGGCGGGCCCCGGGGCGGAAGCACCTTGGCGGGTGCGGGACAATGGAGTACGTGACTCGGATCGTGATCATCGGTGGCGGACCCGGCGGATACGAGGCGGCCCTGGTGGCCGCCCAACTCGGCGCGGAGGTGACCGTCGTCGACTGCGACGGTCTGGGCGGGGCGTCGGTGCTGACCGACTGCGTCCCGTCGAAGACCCTGATCGCGACGGCCGAGGTGATGACCACCTTCGACTCGTCGTACGAGGAACTCGGCATCATCGTCGCCGACGACACCCCGCCGATGGAGCAGGCCGCCCGGGTGGTCGGCGTCGACCTCGGCAAGGTCAACCGCCGGGTGAAGCGGCTCGCGCTCGCCCAGTCCCACGACATCACCGCCTCCGTCACCCGTGCCGGGGCCCGTGTGCTGCGCGGTCGCGGCCGGCTCGACGGGCAGCAGGCCACGGACGGCTCCCGCAAGGTCGTCGTGCGCGCGGCCGACGGTAACGAGGAGACCCTCGTCGCGGACGCGGTCCTCATCGCCACCGGCGGGCATCCCCGCGAGCTGCCCGACGCGCAGCCGGACGGGGAGCGGATCCTGAACTGGACGCAGGTCTACGACCTGGACGAGCTTCCCGAGGAGCTCATCGTGGTCGGCTCCGGCGTCACCGGCGCGGAGTTCGCCGGCGCCTATCAGGCGCTCGGCTCACGCGTCACGCTCGTTTCCAGCCGTGACCGCGTGCTGCCGGGCGAGGACCCGGACGCCGCCGCCGTCCTGGAGGACGTCTTCCGGCGCCGCGGCATGAACGTCATGGCCCGCTCGCGCGCCCAGGCCGCCAAGCGGGTGGGCGACCGCGTCGAGGTCACGCTCGCCGACGGCCGGGTCATCACCGGCTCGCACTGCCTCATGGCCGTCGGCGCCATCCCGAACTCCAGCGGCATGGGGCTCGAGGAGGCCGGGGTCAAGGTCAAGGAGTCCGGGCACATCTGGACCGACAAGGTGTCCAGGACCACCGCCCCCGGCGTCTACGCCGCCGGTGACGTGACCGGCGTCTTCGCGCTCGCCTCCGTGGCCGCCATGCAGGGCCGCATCGCGATGTACCACTTCCTCGGTGACGCGGTCGCCCCGCTGAACCTGAAGACGGTCTCTTCGAACGTCTTCACCGACCCCGAGATCGCGACCGTCGGGTACACCCAGGCGGACGTCGACGGCGGGAAGATCGACGCCCGGGTCGTCAAGCTGCCGCTGCTGCGCAACCCGCGCGCCAAGATGCAGGGCATCCGGGACGGCTTCGTCAAGATCTTCTGCCGGCCCGGCACGGGGATCGTCGTCGGCGGTGTCGTCGTCGCGCCGCGCGCCTCGGAACTCATCCACCCCATCTCGCTCGCCGTCGACAACAACCTGACCGTCGAGCAGATCGCGAACGCGTTCACCGTGTATCCCTCCCTGTCGGGATCGATCGCGGAGGTGGCCCGGCAGTTGCACACCCGCAAGAGTGCGGGCGAGGGCTGATCGGTTCTGCCGGGCCGCGCCCGGGCGGCGGGGCGCTCGTGGGGAGTGCGTCCGGCGGTTGCGGGGGCTCGCGTCGAGCGAGTCGCGGGGAGTGGCGGCCGCGCGCGGTCCGCGGCGCGTGGGCCGGGCGGGGGTGTTCTGGCCGGTCGGGCCGGTGGTGACTCCCGCCGGTCACGGAGAGTCGCCGCCCATTCTCGCGGCATAGGCGCCGGGCGTAGGCACGTATACCACTCCGTGTCCCTCTGTGCGAACAACTTCTGTTATTCGGCGCAAACTGCTGAAAGCAGACGGTCGTTGGGGTTACTGTCAGTTTCGTGTTCGCTGCAGAACGTCGCCAATTGATCCTCGAAATGGTGCGAGCGAACGGGGCCGTGTCGCTCCGTGAGCTCGCCCGCGTCGTCCAGACCTCCGAAGTGACCGTACGGCGGGACGTGCGCGCACTGGAGGCAGAAGGACTCCTCGACCGCCGGCACGGCGGTGCGGTATTGCCGGGCGGGTTCACGCGGGAGTCCGGCTTTCCGCAGAAATCGCATCTCGCGACCGCCGAGAAGACGGCCATCGCCGATCTCGCCGCGGGTCTCGTCGAAGAGGGCGAGGCCATCGTGGTGGGGGCGGGAACCACCACCCAGGAGCTGGCCCGCCGGCTCGCGCGGGTGCCCGGACTGACCGTCGTCACCAACTCGCTGCTGGTGGCCCAGGCGTTGGCCCATGCCAATCGCGTGGAGGTCGTGATGACCGGCGGTACCCTGCGCGGTTCCAACTACGCCCTGGTGGGCAGCGGGGCCGAGCAGTCCCTCCAGGGGCTGCGGGTCTCCCGGGCCTTCCTCTCGGGGAGTGGTCTGACCGCCGAGCGGGGGCTGTCGACGTCCAACATGCTGTCGGCGTCCGTCGACCGCGCGCTGGTGCAGGCGGCGGGGGAGGTCGTGGTCCTCGCCGATCACACCAAGCTCGGGACCGACACGATGTTCCAGACCGTGCCGACGGATCTGATCACCCGGCTGGTGACGGACGAGCCGCCCGCTCACGACGACCGGGCGGGCACGGAGTTGCAGGCCCTGGCCGACCAGGGCGTGCAGATCGCCGTGGCCGGGTCGTCGTCGGCTTCGTCCTCCGGGGGTGCGGGGGGTGATACGGGCCCGGCGGGGCGTCAGTCGCGCCGGGACATGCCGTTGCCCGGGCCGCGCCGGGGGCAGGTGCCGGGGGCGGGGGCGCAGTTGCGGAGCGCGACCGTGCTGGGGGAGCAGGCTCCGGGGGAGCGTGCTCGGGTGGCTGACTTGCGCCGTCGCTGACGACGGGGTGCGCCGTGCGGTGCGGTGCGGTGTCCTCTTTGGCGCCGGTGCGCCGGTGCGCTGGTCGCCGTTGGTGCGGTGTGGTGGGCGTCGGGCGCGGTGGGGCCGGTGGGTGGGTCGGGGCCGTGCCGGTACATCCGGCCGTCGGTAGTTGTTGCCGGCGTCCGTCACCAGCGTTCCTCGGTTGCGTACGTCCCCGTCTCGACGGCCATTTGATGTACCGGCACGGCCCCTTCCGCCGGATCGCGACTGTGGGCCGTGGGGGCTGAGCCGCAGGACATGGATGCTCGGTTCGGCTGCCGGTTGTGGGGGCTGAGCCGCAGGATGTCGATGCTCGGTTCGGCTGCCGGTTGTGGGTGGTGATGTGGAAGTGCCCGGCGCCTTCGGGAAGGGGCCGGGCACTTGTTTGTGCTGTGGGTCAGTCCTTGATCTCGCAGATGGGGGCGCCGGAGGTGAGGGAGGCGCCGACTTCGGCGGTGAGGCCCTTGATGGTGCCGGACTTGTGGGCGTTGAGGGGTTGTTCCATCTTCATCGCTTCGAGGACGACGATGAGGTCGCCTTCCTTGACTTCCTGGCCTTCCTCGACGGCGATCTTGACGATGGTGCCCTGCATGGGGGAGGCGAGGGTGTCGCCGGAGGCGGCCGGGCCGGACTTCTTGGCGGCGCGGCGCTTGGGTTTGGCGCCGGCGGCGAGGCCGGTGCGGGCCAGGGACATGCCCAGGCTGGAGGGCAGGGACACTTCCAGGCGTTTGCCGCCGACCTCGACGATGACGGTCTCGCGGCCGCTCTCGTCGTCGGTGTCGGTGTCGGCGGGGGTGGTGAAGGCGGGGATGTCGTTGACGAACTCGGTCTCGATCCACCGGGTGTGGACGGTGAAGGGGGCGTCGGAGCCGGTGAGTTCGGGGGCGAAGGCGGGGTCGGTGACGACCTTGCGGTGGAAGGGGATGGCGGTGGCCATGCCCTCGACGGTGAACTCCTCCAGGGCGCGGGCGGCGCGCTGGAGGGCCTGTTCGCGGGTGGCGCCGGTGACGATGAGTTTGGCCAGGAGGGAGTCCCAGGCGGGGCCGATCACGGCGCCGGACTCGACGCCGGCGTCCAGGCGCACGCCGGGGCCGGAGGGCGGGGTGAAGGTGGTGACGGTGCCGGGGGCGGGCAGGAAGCCGCGGCCGGGGTCCTCGCCGTTGATGCGGAACTCGAAGGAGTGGCCGCGCAGGACGGGGTCGCCGTAGCCGAGTTCCTCGCCGTCGGCGATGCGGAACATCTCGCGGACCAGGTCGATGCCGGCGACCTCCTCGGTGACGGGGTGTTCGACCTGCAGGCGGGTGTTGACCTCCAGGAAGGAGATCGTGCCGTCCATGCCGACCAGGAACTCCACGGTGCCGGCGCCGACGTAGCCGGCCTCGCGCAGGATCGCCTTGGAGGAGGCGTACAGCTCCTCGACCTGCGCGTCGGACAGGAACGGCGCCGGGGCTTCCTCGACGAGTTTTTGGTGGCGGCGCTGGAGGGAGCAGTCGCGGGTGGAGACGACGACCACGTTGCCGTGGGTGTCGGCCAGGCACTGGGTCTCCACGTGGCGGGGCTTGTCGAGGTAGCGCTCGACGAAGCACTCGCCGCGCCCGAACGCGGCGACCGCCTCACGGACGGCCGAGTCGTACAGCTCCGGGACCTCTTCGAGGGTGCGGGCGACCTTGAGGCCGCGTCCGCCGCCGCCGAAGGCCGCCTTGATCGCGATGGGCAGGCCGTGCTCGCGGGCGAAGGCGACGACCTCCTCGGCGCCGGAGACCGGGTCGGGGGTGCCCGCGACCAGCGGTGCGCCGGCGCGCTGCGCGATGTGGCGGGCGGCGACCTTGTCACCGAGGTCGCGGATGGCCTGCGGGGGCGGGCCGATCCAGATCAGGCCCGCGTCCAGGACGGCCTGGGCGAACTCGGCGTTCTCCGAGAGGAACCCGTAGCCGGGATGGACGGCGTCCGCTCCGGAGTCCTTGGCGGCCTGCAGCACCTTGGCGATGTCCAGATAGCTGGTGGCCGGGGTGTCACCGCCCAACGCGAACGCCTCGTCCGCGGCCCGGACATGCAGAGCGTCCCGGTCCGGATCGGCGTAGACGGCAACACTCGCGATCCCGGCATCCCGGCACGCCCGGGCCACGCGGACAGCGATTTCGCCACGGTTGGCGATGAGCACCTTGCGCACGATGGCTCCCTCCTTGAAACAAGCCGAGTTTAGGGACAGCCGACACGACCTTTCGACCCGTCCCCAATGGTGAGCTTGCCCACACGGAGCGTGATCCGAGGCTCGCTCGGCCCGCGAAATCCCTTGTCGCACCGCGGTACGCAGGAATCCTCCCCTGAACCCTAGCCCTCCGGTGTGGTCAAGGTCTCTGTGAGAGCGTGCTGCGCCCCACAGGGTTTCTTTGTGGAGTCCCTACGAATGGCCCAATGATTCTTTGCCCTGCGCCGAGCCCTTGTCCCACGGTTTACCCGTTAGTAGCGTTCGCTTGTCTCGAACGTACTTGGGGTAACAGCACGCGGAAGTGGGTGGGGACCGGTGGTGCGCAGACCGGCGGCGTGGGTGGCGGCGATCGTGCTCTTCGTGGAGGCGGTCGGCATTGCGCTGCTGAACTGGTACCTCGGCATGGTCGTCGACCGGCAGGACATGTCCCTGGCCGGGCTCGACCCGCACAAGATGTCCGTCTCCTCGAAGGCCGGGGGGCTGGTCTTCGGCCTGTACTTCGCGCTGTGCGGCCTGGCCGCGCTGCTGGTGGCGCTGCGCGACCGGCCCCCGGCCGGCATCGGCCGCATCCTGCTGATCAGCGCCGCCGTGGTGCACGCGCTGCTCGGCGCCTTCGCCGTGGGCCTGGTCGGCTGGGGCGCGTTCGTCTTCATGATGGTGGTGCTCGGGCTGATCGTGCTCGTCCTCGTGGCGTACGACCGCCGGACGGGCCCGGCGGCCGCGGCGCCGGAGAAGGACGGCGGCGACGGCGGGGGAGCGCCGGTCACGGCGCCCCCGGCCCCCACGGCGGGCTGATCACCCCTCGCGCGGCGTCCACAACTCCGTGATGCCCACGCCCAGTTGCGCCAGCAGTCGGCGCACCGTGGGCAGGGAGATGCCGATGACGTTGCCGTGGTCGCCGTCGATGCCCTCGACGAACGGGGCCGAGCGGCCGTCGAGGGTGAACGCCCCGGCCACGTGGAGGGGTTCGCCCGAGGCGACGTACGCGGCGATCTCGGCGTCGGTGGGCTCGCCGAAGCGCACCACGGTGGACGCGGTCGCCGACACGTAGCGCTTGGCCGTGGTGTCGTAGATGCAGTGCCCGGTCTGAAGGGTGCCGGCCCGGCCGCGCATCGCCTTCCAGCGGGCGGTGGCCTCCTCGGCGTCGGCGGGCTTGCCGAGCGCCTCTCCGTCCAGGTCCAGGACCGAGTCGCAGCCGATCACGAGCGCGCCCTGGACCTCGGGCCGTGCCGCGACGACGGATGCCTTCGCCTCCGCGAGCGCGAGGGCGAGCTCGGCGGGCGTCGGGGCGGTGACGGTGTCCTCGTCGAAGCCGCTCACGATCACCTCGGGAGCGAGTCCGGCCTGCCGCAGCAGGCCGAGCCGGGCGGGGGACTGGGAGGCGAGCACGAGACGGCGGCGCGGCTGATCGGTCATGCCGTCAGGGTATCGGCGCGGCCAGGGCGTCCCGGGCCGTGCCGGGCGCGGTCATCTGACGCCGAGGACGATCATCGCGAGCATGATGGCGAGCGCCATGAGGACACCGAGGCGGCGCAGCATGTTCTGCATGTCGCGCAGTTCCTCGGGCGGCTCGTTCTCGGGGTCGGACCACAGCATGTCTCCGATCGTGCGTCGGCGCGGTCCCGGGCGCCTGAGTACGCGTACTCAACTTCTCTAAACGGTTCCACCGTTCCATTAGGCGTCACTGCCTGCTACCGTCATGAGCGCCACTAAAGGAACCACGGTCCCTTTTAGAGAGGAACGCCTGTGTTCACCACCGCCTGGACGGCAGCCCCCCAGCTCCCCGCCGAGGGCTTCACGCCCAACCGCTCGCGCGAGGGCTTCTGGCGTCAGTCGCTGCGCCAGACCGTCCGTGTCAGCGCGGGCGGCGACCGCCTCCGCGTCCGCCTCTCCAACGACTACGGGTTCTCGCCCTTGCGGATCGCGGGTGCCACGGTCGCCCGTGCGGCCGCCGGAGCCGCCGTCGAGCCCGGCTCGCTCAGGCGGCTGGAATTCGAGGGGGCGTACGCCGTCGCGGTCCCGGCGCGCGGCAGTGTGCTGAGCGATCCGGCGGGCCTCACCCTGGCGGCGGGGGAGTCACTGACGGTCACCCTGCATCTCGACGCCGTCACCGGCCCCGCGACCTTCCACGCGCAGGCGTTCACGACCGCCTATCAGGGTCCGGGCGACCTGCTGGACGACGTCACGGGCGACGGCTTCGAGGAGTCCGACGAGTCCTGGTACTTCCTGTCGGCCGTCGAGACCGACGCGGGCCGCGGTGACGCCGTCGCGCTCTTCGGGGACTCCGTCACGGACGGCTTCGGCTCGACCCCGGGCGCCGACCGCCGCTGGTCCGACGCGCTCGCGGAGCTCACCGGCCGGCCCGTGCTCAACGCGGGCATCGGCGGGAACCTGCTGCTCAACGACTCCGCCTGGTACGGAGAGAGGGGCGTCCACCGGCTGGCCCGGGACGTTCTGCGCCACCCGGGCGTCGACACCCTCGTCGTGCTCCTGGGCCTCAACGACATCGGCTTCAGCGAGACCCGCGAGCAGCCCACGTACCACCCGGCGCCGGTCGTCGAGGCGGACGAACTGATCGACGGCCACCGGGCGTTGATACGGCAGGCCCGCGCGGGCGGCCTGCGGGTGATCGGCTCGACCCTGCTGCCGTTCGGCGGCTCCGACCACTGGGGCGAGCACGCGGCGAAGGTGAGCCACGAGATGAACGAGTGGATCCGCGCCTCGGGGGAGTGGGACGCGGTGGTGGACCTCACGGTGGCGCTGGCCGACCCGGCGGACCCGGACCGGCTGCACCCCGCGTACGACTTCGGCGACCACCTGCACCCGAACGACGCCGGATACGCGGTGATGGCCGAAGCCGTCGCGGAACTGCTCTGAGCCGGAACCTATCCGGGCCAGTACGTGCGGCCCCACGCCCGCGGGCTCGGCGCGGGCATCCGGCGCAGCGCCAGCCGCGCCGGGTCCGCCCAGGCCTCCCGCTCGCGGGGCGCGCCGGACGGCGTCTCCGCCGCCACGGCGCGCGCCCGCACCACCGCGAGTGCGGCGGCCAGCTCCTCCGGGGTCGGATTGCCCCGTACGACCTTGATCGTCATGACCGCTCCCTGGGGACTAGAGGGGGATGTTGCCGTGCTTCTTCGGCGGCAGGGACGCGCGCTTGGTCCGCAGCTGGCGCAGCCCCCGCACGACGTGGGCGCGGGTGTCGGACGGCATGATCACGCCGTCGATGTAGCCGCGCTCGGCGGCCGTGTACGGGTTCAGGAGGGCGTCCTCGTACTCCTGGATGAGCCGCGCCCGGGTCGCCTCGCCCTCCCCGGCGGCCTCCGCGGCCGCGATGGTGCGGCGGTGCAGGATGTTCACCGCGCCCTGCGCGCCCATCACCGCGATCTGCGCGGTCGGCCACGCCAGGTTGAGGTCGGCGCCCAGGTGCTTGGAGCCCATGACGTCGTAGGCGCCGCCGAAGGCCTTGCGGGTGATGACCGTGATCAGCGGGACGGTCGCCTCGGCGTACGCGTAGATGAGCTTGGCGCCGCGGCGGATGATGCCGGTGTGCTCCTGGTCGACGCCCGGCAGGAAGCCCGGCACGTCCACGAAGGTGAGCACCGGGACGTTGAAGGCGTCGCAGGTGCGCACGAACCGCGCGGCCTTCTCGCTCGCGTCGATGTCCAGGCAGCCCGCGAACTGCATCGGCTGGTTGGCGACGATGCCCACCGGCTGCCCCTCGACCCGGCCGAAGCCGGTGAGGATGTTCGGTGCGAAGAGCGCCTGCGTCTCGAAGAACTCCGCGTCGTCCAGGACGTGTTCGATCACGGTGTGCATGTCGTACGGCTGGTTCGCGCTGTCCGGCACGATCGTGTCCAGCTCGCGGTCCTCGTCCGTCGGCGTGAGGTCCGCCTCCTCGGGGAAGACCGGCGGCTCGCTGAGGTTGTTGGACGGCAGGTACGACAGCAGCTGCTTGACGTACTCGATGGCGTCCTTCTCGTCGCCCGCCATGTGGTGGGCCACGCCGGACGCGGAGTTGTGCGTGCGGGCGCCGCCCAGCTCCTCGAAGCCGACGTCCTCACCGGTCACCGTCTTGATGACGTCCGGGCCCGTGATGAACATGTGCGAGGTCTGGTCGACCATGATCGTGAAGTCGGTGATCGCGGGCGAGTAGACCGCGCCGCCCGCACAGGGGCCGACGACCAGGCTGATCTGCGGGATGACACCCGAGGCGTGGGTGTTGCGGCGGAAGATCTCGCCGTACATGCCGAGCGCGCTGACGCCCTCCTGGATGCGGGCGCCGCCGGAGTCGTTGATGCCGATGACCGGGCAGCCCGTCTTCAGCGCGAAGTCCATCACCTTCATGATCTTCTGCCCGAAGACCTCGCCCAGGGCGCCGCCGAAGACGGTGAAGTCCTGTGAGAACACGGCGACGGGGCGGCCGTCGACCGTGCCGTACCCGGTGACGACACCGTCTCCGTACGGGCGGTTCTGCTCCATGCCGAAGTCGGTCGAGCGGTGTCGCGCGAACTCGTCCAGCTCGACGAAGGAGCCCTCGTCGAGGAGGAGTTCGATGCGCTCACGCGCCGTCAGCTTGCCCTTGGCGTGCTGCTTCTCGACGGCGCGCTCCGAGCCGGCGTGCGTCGCCTCTTGGATGCGCCGCTGCAGATCCGCGAGCTTGCCCGCGGTGGTGTGGATGTCGGGGTGGTGCAGCTCTTCCGGCTCGGACATCGGGATGCGGCTCCCTGCCTGCTCAGTGGGGACGTGAGGGTGACGTGCTCAGGGGTTTGCTACTGACTCGTAGGGTAGTGGCGCGGATACCGTTCGGCAGTGCGGCGTTTACCACACCTAGGGTGGGTTGCATGACGCCGCGAGATTCCTCAGACGCGCACGACGAGCCCGGTGACGGCCCGCGCGCGAGCCGCTGGTCGGACCTGGACCGTCCGCCCCTGAACGTCGCCGCCCTGCGCCGGGCACTGGTCCGGGAGGGCGGCCTGTGGTCCTCGCTCGACGTGGTACCCGCGACCGGCTCCACCAACACCGACCTGGCCGGACGGGCCGGGACGCTGGCCGAGGGCGCCGTCCTCGTCGCCGAGGAGCAGCACGCCGGACGCGGCCGGCTGGACCGCCGGTGGACCGCTCCGGCCCGCTCCGGCCTCTTCTTCTCCGTGCTGCTGAAGCCCGCCGAGGTGCCCGTCGAGCGCTGGGGCTGGCTGCCGCTGCTCGCCGGGGTCGCCGTGGCGACGGCGCTGCCGCGCGCCGCGGGCGTGGACACGGCACTCAAGTGGCCCAACGACCTGCTGGTCACCGTCGACGGCGAGGAGCGCAAGGCCGGCGGCATCCTCGCCGAGCGGGCCGGCACCGACGGTGTCGTCATCGGCATCGGCCTCAACGTCACCCTGCGCAAGGACGAACTGCCGGTGCCGGGCGCCGGGTCGCTCGCCCTCGCCGGCGCCGTCTCGACGGACCGCGACACGGTCCTGCGGGCCCTGCTGCGCTCGCTGGAGGAGTGGTACGGCAGGTGGCGGGCGGCCGGCGGCGACCCCGCGGCCTCGGGTCTGCAGGAGACGTACGCCGCCGGGTGCGCGACGCTGGGTCGAGTGGTCCGGGCCGAACTCCCCGGGGACACGTCGATCACCGGTGAGGCGGTGGCCGTCGACGGTGACGGGCGCCTGGTGCTGGCCACCGAGGAAGGCGTGCAGCAGCCGGTGGGCGCGGGGGACATCGTGCACCTGCGGCCCGCCTGATCCGGGGCCGCCGATCGCCGGGCCCGGGGGCGTTCGAGAAGCGGAGCCCGGGGCAGGAGTCCCAGGTCGGCGCGGGAAGCGGCGGCCGGAGCGAAAGGTTTCGAGGCCGGCCCCACGACCGTACGAGTCAGGAGTGAGCCAGCGCACACCTGCCGTAGAGTTGAGCGCGGTCGATACCTGACCGCGGCAGATCGGAAGGGCAGCAGGCGTGACCGTCGACGACACGGGCTCCGGCACGGGTGCACACCCCGATCCCGACGCCGAGCCGGCGCGCACCGCCGAGCGGGCCGCCGACGCGCCGCGAGGCCGCACCGACGCGCACGGGCGTACGGACGCACCGGCCGGCCGCACCGAGGCGCACGACCGGGTGGACTCCGAGGACGACCAGGGTGAGGGCGACCCGCTCGCCCTGCGGCTCGAACAGCTCATCCTCGGCGCCGAGCGCCGCTACACCCCCTTCCAGGCGGCCCGCAGCGCGGGCGTCTCCATGGAGCTGGCGTCCCGTTTCTGGCGGGCCATGGGTTTCGCCGACATCGGCCAGGCCAAGGCACTCACCGAGGCGGACGTCCTCGCCCTGCGCCGCCTCGCCGGTCTCGTCGAGGCCGGACTGCTCAGCGAGGCGATGGCCGTGCAGGTGGCCCGCTCGACCGGGCAGACGACGGCGCGGCTCGCCGAGTGGCAGATCGACTCCTTCCTGGAGGGCCTGACCGAGCCGCCCGAGCCGGGCATGACCCGCACCGAGGTGACGTACCCCCTGGTCGAGCTGCTCCTGCCCGAGCTGGAGGAGTTCATCGTCTACGTCTGGCGGCGCCAGCTCGCCGCCGCGACCGGCCGGGTCGTCCAGGCCGCGGACGACGAGGAGATGGTCGACCGGCGGCTGGCCGTCGGTTTCGCGGACCTGGTCGGGTTCACGCGGCTGACCCGCCGTATGGAGGAGGAGGAACTCGGCGAACTCGTCGAGGCCTTCGAGACCACCGCGGCCGACCTGGTGGCCGCGCACGGCGGCCGGCTGATCAAGACCCTGGGCGACGAGGTGCTCTACGCGGCGGACGACGCCGGAGTGGCCGCCGAGATCGCCCTGCGCCTCATCGAGACGATGGCGAACGACGAGACGATGCCGGAGCTGCGCGTCGGCATCGCCTTCGGCACCGTGACCACCCGGATGGGCGACGTGTTCGGTACGACGGTGAACCTGGCGAGCCGGCTCACCTCGATAGCGCCGCGGGACGCCGTCCTGGTGGACGGGGCCTTCGCGGAGGAACTGGTCCGCACGAGCGAGGCACCCGCCTCCGAGGCGGAGGCCGCCGAGGCCGCGGCCGCCGCGGAGAAGGAGGGCGAGGAGCCGCCCACCTACCGCTTCGCGCTCCAGCCGATGTGGCAGCGGCCCGTGCGCGGCCTCGGCGTCGTGGAGCCCTGGCTGCTCACCCGCCGGGACGCGGCACCCTAGCCAGCGGGTCGACGCACAGCCCGATCACCGGAACGCACAGGCCCGGGTCGTCCGGGCCCGGGTCCGGCGCGCGCGTGCTGTGACTCGGGGCGGGCCGCGGCGCGGCGGACGTCGTGGGCGGCCTGGACGGGGCCGGCGGCGCGGAGGTCACCGGGTCCGCGGGAGCCTCGGGGATGCCGGTCCGGCCGGCCGCCGGGTCCACGGCCCGGGACTGCATGGGCGTGCCGGTCGGGGAGGTCGGGGAGGTCGGGACGACCGTCGCACCCGAGGTCGGGGTGGCGCCCGCCCCGCCCATCACGCCCGTCGCCGAAGGCGTCGCGGAGCCGGCCGTGGGCACCGGCTCGACGGTGGCGGCGGCGTTGTCCGCCGGGTCACTGGCCGCGCCGGACCCGTGGGGCCCCGCCTCGGTGCGTTCGCCGCCCCCGCCGAGCGGATCGGGCGTGAGCCGTACGAGGCTCAGCGCCCCGGCGGCCAGGGCGAGCCCGCCGACCGCGACGAGCGTGCGGCGCGGCCGTGGCCTGCGGTGCCGCCCCCGCACGGGGCGCGTCCACGACACGAGGCGGTCCTGGGCCTCCTTCGCGCCCGGCGGCGGTGCCGTCCGCGCCGTGTCCGGCGATGCTGTCGCTTGCGCTGTGTCCGTCATGCCGGTCCTCCCAGATGCGTCGGCGCCCCCGGGTGCGCTGTAGCGGTGCGCAGGTTATGCGCGGCTTGCGTGCCTACGGGGGGAGTTGGGGCCGGTGTCACCCGAACGAGGAGCCGGGCGGGGCGGGACGCCTTTTCCTCGGCGGCCCCGGCTGCGATGATCGGGACGTCGGTGTTAACCCGCGTTAACCAGGAGGGTGTCATGGCGGAGCAAGGGGACGAGCGGCGGTTCGGGGAGTTCGTCGCCGTACGGCGGCACGGGCATGTCGCGGAGCTCGCGCTCGACCGGCCCAAGGCGATGAACGCGGTGTCCACGGACATGGCCCGCTCCGTCGCCGGTGCCTGCGACGCCCTCGCCGCCGACCGTGACGTACGGGTGGTCGTGCTGACCTCCACGCACGAGCGGGCCTTCTGCGTCGGCGCCGACCTCAAGGAGCGCAACTCCTTCAGCGATGCCGATCTGCTGCGCCAGCGCCCGGTGACGCGGGCCGCGTACACCGGTGTGCTGGAGCTGCCGATGCCCACGGTCGCCGCGGTGCACGGGTTCGCGCTGGGCGGCGGTTTCGAGCTCGCGCTGTCCTGCGACCTGATCGTGGCCGACCGCACCGCCGTCCTCGGGCTGCCCGAGGTGTCCGTCGGGGTGATCCCCGGTGGCGGCGGTACGCAGCTGCTGCCCCGCCGGGTGGGCGCGGCCCGCGCGGCGGAGCTGGTCTTCACCGCGCGGAAGCTGCGGGCCGAGGAGGCGCGGGAGCTGGGCCTGGTCGACGAGCTGGTGGACGAGGGGCAGGACCGCGCGGAGGCGCTCGCGCTCGCCGCCCGGATCGCCGCGAACTCGCCGGTCGGCCTGCGGGCCGCCAAGCGCGCGCTGCGGCTGGGCCACGGCCTCGACCTGCGGGCGGGCCTGGAGGTCGAGGACGCCGCGTGGCGCTCGGTCGCCTTCTCGGGCGACCGCGCGGAGGGAGTCGCCGCCTTCAACGAGAAGCGAGCCCCCCAATGGCCGGGCGAGTGACCCCCACGACGACGTGATCGCCGGGCGCCGGGGCGTGTGGGTGCCATGCCCGCGTGGCGGGGACGTCGGGCCTGGGCTTCCGGGCGTCGTGCCCCCGTATTAGGGGTGCCGTGGGTAGGGTGCCCCTCGCCGCCCCGGGGCGAGGCGCGCGCCGAGGCTTCCGGGCGCCGTGCACCCGTTCCGGCGTTGCCGTCGCCCGGGCGTCCCTGCCCGGTCGGGGGGAGCCTCTGGGGGAGGCGAGGGTCGCGGCTTCCGGGCGCCGGGCCCATGGCAGGGGTCCCGTCGGCCGAGTGCCCCCGCTGGTGCGGGCGGCCTTCGGTGGCGCGGGGAGCGGAGTGCCCGTCAAGGCCGGGACTTCCGGGTGCCGGGCCCCGTATCGGGGGCGTCGTTGGCCGGGCGCCTTCGTCGGTGCCGGGCCGCGGCCTCGGTGATACGCGGGACGTCGCGCCCGACGGTCCGGGCTTCCGGGCGCGTGCCCCCGGCGCCCGTCGAACCTGGGGCTTCCCGGCGCCGTGCCCGGCGGGGTGACGGGCCCGGTCGGGTGGGTGCTGGGGTGGGTCTGAGTGTGCCGTGGGCCCCGGCGGTCTCCCGGTGTCTTCGTGGTCGCCGTCGTGGCGGGGGCGTTTGCCGGGCGTGGGCGGTACGGCCAGTCGGGCGTCTGTTCGGCGCACTGATCGCCCTAATTGTCGGAAATTTACCTAGCCTGTGGTGATGGGTGAGGACATTCGGCTGAGGGCCGTGGTGGCGCTGGCGCAGGGGATGGCGGCGGCGCACAGCCCGCGCGAGTCCTGGCGGGCCGCAGCGCTCGGCGCGTGCCGCGCGCTGTCCGGCAGCTTCGCCGCGCTCTCCGTGTGGGAGCGCGAACTCGGCAGGCTGCGCGTCCTGGTCAACGTGGGCGAGCGGGCGGACGACGAGGAGGAGTTCCCCGACGGGGAGTCCTACCCCGTGCACCAGTTCCCGGAGATCACCGAGTTCCTGCACGAGCGCTGGGCGTGCGGCGGCGAGCCCAACGCCTGGGTGGAGACGGCGGAGGGCCCCGCCGAGGGCCGCGCCGAGTACTGCCACCAGCGGGTCGCCGCCCTGCGCCGGCGCGGCCGCGGCTGCTGCGTCGTCGCGCCGATCGTCCTGCACGGCCGAGCCTGGGGCGAGCTGTACGTGGCCCGCCGCACCGGCGAGCCCGTCTTCGACGGCGGCGACGCCGACTTCGCCACCGTCCTGGCCTCCGTCGTGGCCGCCGGCATCGCCCAGACCGAGCGTCTGGAGGAGGCCCGCCGGCTCGCGTTCACCGACGCGCTGACCGGCCTGGCCAACCGCCGCGCCGTCGACGTACGCCTCGACGAGGCCGTCGAGCTGCACCGGCGTGACGGCGCCGTCGTCAGCCTCGTCGTCTGTGACCTGAACGGGCTCAAGCGGGTCAACGACACCCGGGGGCACGCCGTGGGCGACCGCCTGCTGGAACGTTTCGGGTCCGTGCTGTCGCTGTGCGGGGCGATGCTCCCCGGCGCCCTGGCCGCCCGTCTCGGCGGCGACGAGTTCTGTCTGCTCGCGGTCGGCCCGGCCGCCGACGAGGTCGTCCGCATCGCCGACGAGCTGTGCCGGCGGGCGGCCGAGCTGGAACTCGGCGACGGCGTGGCCTGCGGGGTCGCCTCGACCGAGGACCCGATCGGGCCCGTACGGTCCGCGCGCCGGCTCTTCCGGCTGGCCGACGCCGCCCAGTACCGCGCGAAGGCCGTGCGGGCCACGAGGCCGGTCGTCGCCGGGCGCGAGGGCCCCGACGACCCTGTCGTGCGCCTCGCGGACACCCCGCCGCCGGCCGCCGCGGAGCGCCGCCGCTTCCGGGGCCGGCACGAACCCCCGCCGTGATCCGGGCGGGGTCTGCCCCGGGTCCGGGAGCGCCTCTGTGACGTAGCCCGGAGTAAGGGGTCAACCGGCCACCCACTAGTGACATCGAGGAATTCACTGCGTACGCTCCTGAATATGGATATGCACACTGTGGTGGTGGGGACGTCGGGCGTGACCGCGTCCGACGTACTCGCCGTGGCGCGCGGCGGCGCCCGGATCGAGCTCTCCGGCGAGGCGGTGGCGGCCCTCGCCGCGGCCCGCGGGATCGTGGAGGCGCTGGCCGCCAAACCGGACCCCGTGTACGGCGTCTCGACGGGCTTCGGCGCCCTCGCGACCCGGCACATCAGCCCGGAACTCCGCGCCCAGCTCCAGCGCAACATCGTCCGCTCGCACGCGGCGGGGATGGGCCCCCGTGTGGAGCGCGAGGTGGTCCGCGCGCTGATGTTCCTGCGGCTGAAGACCGTCTGCTCGGGACGCACGGGCGTGCGGCCCGAGGTCGCGCAGACCATGGCCGACATCCTGAACGCGGGCATCACCCCCGTCGTCCACGAGTACGGCTCGCTCGGCTGCTCCGGCGACCTCGCCCCGCTCTCGCACTGCGCGCTGACCCTGATGGGCGAGGGGGACGCCGAGGGCCCCGACGGCGTCGTCCGGCCCGCCGGCGAACTGCTCGCCGAGCACGGCATCGCCCCCGTCGAGCTGCGCGAGAAGGAGGGCCTCGCCCTCCTCAACGGCACCGACGGCATGCTCGGCATGCTCGTCATGGCCCTCGCCGACCTGGACACGCTCTACAAGTCCGCCGACGTCACCGCGGCCCTCTCCCTGGAGGCCCTGCTCGGCACGGACAAGGTCCTCGCCCCCGAGCTGCACGCCATCCGCCCGCACCCCGGGCAGGGCGCCTCCGCCGCCAACATGCTGGCCGTGCTGAAGGGTTCGCAGCTCACCGGCCACCACCAGGACGACGCGCCGCGCGTACAGGACGCGTACTCCGTGCGCTGCGCCCCGCAGGTCGCGGGCGCCGGACGCGACACCCTCGCCCACGCCCGCACGGTCGCCGAGCGCGAGCTGGCCTCCGCCGTCGACAACCCGGTCGTGCTGCCCGACGGACGCGTCGAGTCCAACGGCAACTTCCACGGCGCCCCGGTCGCCTACGTCCTCGACTTCCTCGCCATCGCCGCGGCCGACCTCGGCTCGATCGCCGAGCGCCGCACCGACCGCCTGCTCGACAAGAACCGCTCGCACGGGCTGCCGCCGTTCCTCGCGGACGACGCCGGCGTCGACTCGGGCCTGATGATCGCCCAGTACACGCAGGCCGCCCTGGTCAGCGAGATGAAGCGGCTCGCCGTACCGGCCTCCGCGGACTCCATCCCGTCCTCCGCGATGCAGGAGGACCACGTCTCGATGGGCTGGTCGGCGGCGCGCAAGCTGCGGACGGCCGTGGACAACCTCACCCGGATCATCGCCATCGAGCTGTACGCCGCCACCCGCGCGATCGAGCTGCGCGAGGGGCTGACCCCGGCCCCGGCGTCGCAGGCGGTCATCGAGGCCGTGCGCGCGGCCGGTGTCGAGGGCCCCGGCCCCGACCGCTTCCTCGCGCCCGACCTGGCCGCGGCGGACGCCTTCGTCCGGGCCGGCCGGGTCGTCGCCGCCGTGGAGCCGGTGACGGGCCCCCTGGCCTGAGCCCCCTCCTGCACCGGCCGGGCGCGTCCGCGCGGGCCGGTGCAGGAGGTGCGGGTGGGGCCGCTGCCGATCGGGCGGCGGTCCCACCTGTGCTAAGGTCTCGTTGATACGCTATTCAGTTATCCCCTTACTTTCTGCGCCTGATCGGAATCTTCCGCAGGCGCGTTTTGTTTTGCAGAACGACGCCCCCGTCTGAATCGGGGACGCTCTTCTTTTGAGCCGGGGCCCGCACCTCTCGGGTGCGGGCCCCGACTCCTGCTCTTTATGGGGCCCAGGAAGGAAATCCAGAGCCAGCATGACTCGATCCGAACGCGCCGCCCGCACCACTTCGGGACGGCCCACCGGCGCCGCCGCCCGGCGTCCCCAGAAGAACGGCACCAGGGGCGCCGGCAAGGGCGGCCCGGTCCGCAAGGCCGTGGCGCCGCAGGAATTCTCGCTGCCCGAGACCGTCACGCCCGCACTGCCCGCCGTCGAGTCCTTCGACGCGCTGGACATGCCCGCCGCGCTGACGAAGACCCTCGCGGCCCAGGGTGTGACCGAGCCGTTCCCGATCCAGGCCGCCACCCTGCCGAACACCCTGGCGGGACGCGATGTGCTCGGCCGCGGACGCACGGGCTCGGGCAAGACGCTCGCGTTCGGACTCGCCCTGCTCGCCCGCACCGCCGGCCGCCGGTCCGAGCCGAGGTCGCCGCTCGCGCTGGTCCTGGTGCCCACCCGTGAGCTGGCCCAGCAGGTCTCCGACGCCCTCACCCCGTACGCGACCGCCGTCAACCTGCGGATGACCGTCGCCGTGGGCGGCATGTCGATCGGGCGCCAGGCCGGTGCGCTGCGCCGCGGCGCCGAGGTGCTGGTCGCCACCCCCGGCCGCCTGAAGGACCTGATCGAGCGCGGGGACTGCACGCTGGAGCGCGTCGCGATCACCGTCCTCGACGAGGCCGACCAGATGGCCGACATGGGCTTCATGCCGCAGGTCACGGCCCTGCTCAAGCAGGTCGAGCCGGACGGGCAGCGGATGCTGTTCTCGGCGACGCTGGACAAGAACATCGACCGGCTCGTCCGGATGTTCCTCACCGACCCGGTGGTGCACTCCGTGGACCCGTCGGCCGGCGCGGTGACGACGATGGAGCACCACGTGCTGCACGTCGCCGACGAGACCGACAAGAAGGCCGTCGCGATGCGGATCGCGGCCCGCGAGGGCCGGGTGATCCTGTTCGTGGACACCAAGCGCGGCGCCGACCGGTTCACCAAGCGCCTGCTGGCCAACGGCGTGCGCGCCTCCGCCCTGCACGGCGGACGCAGCCAGCCGCAGCGCAACCGCACCCTCGACCAGTTCAAGAACGGCGACGTCACCGCGCTCGTCGCGACCAACGTCGCGGCCCGCGGCATCCACGTCGACGACCTCGACCTCGTGGTCAACGTCGACCCGCCGACCGACCACAAGGACTACCTGCACCGCGGCGGCCGTACCGCCCGGGCCGGCGAGTCCGGCAGCGTCGTGACGCTCGTACTGCCCGAGCAGAAGCGGGAGATGACCCGGCTGATGGCCGACGCCGGCATCAGCCCGCGCACGGCCCGCGTCACCTCCGGCGACGAGGAGCTCGCCCGGCTCACCGGGGCGCGCGAGCCCTCCGGCGTCCCGGTCGTCATCGAGGTCCCCCAGCCCGTCGAGCAGCCGAAGCAGCGGCCCGGCAGGGCGTCGAGGCCGAGGGCCGCCGCCGGGACCGGCACGGGCCGGCGCACCGGCTCCGCGGGCCGCACCGGCGGCACCGGCACGGGCGGCCGTACGAACGGCACCGGCGCCGGGGGCCGCACGGCCGGCGGCACCGGAGGCCGTACGGGAACCTCCGCCGGCGGCCGTACCGGCGCGGGCACCGGAAGCCGTACCGGTTCGGGTACCGGGGGCCGTGGCGCCGCCGGTTCCGGAGCGGGCACGGGCGGTACGCGCTCGGGTTCGGGCGGCGGGCGCGGCCGGGGCCGCGCCCCGCAGCGCGGCGGCCAGGGCGGCGGCGGACGCAGCGCCGCCTAGGTCTGTCGTCCGGATCGGCGGGCGACCGCCGGTCACGGTCGGTGTTGTCCGGCCGAGAGGCCCTGCACTTCAGTCACGAGGTCCCGGCGCACCCGCGCCGGGACCTCGTGCTTTTTCGCGTCCGCGCGGACCTACCGGTGATGGCCTCCCGGCGGGCGCCGGTCACACGTCGCCCAGGAACCCCGGGTCCACGGAGTCGAGTTCCTGGCAGAAGTGCCTGTTGACGCCGAGGAGTTCGGCGAGCGGGACCGCGCGGCGGCTGGTCGCCGCCAGATCCCGCTTGGCCTCGGCCGACCACAGGAACGGCGCGACCGAGATCCCCTGCGACCCGGTCAGCGCGCCCGACTCGGCCCGCCAGCCGGGCCAGCGCAGCGTCTCGTAGAACTGCTCCATGCCGCCGGTCAGCAGCCAGGCGAGCCACGGGCCGTAGCCGGCGCCGAGCGCCTCCCAGCGCAGCGAGTCCGGCGCGAAGTACACCATCTCGCCGGGCTCGCCCGGCCGGCCCGAGACCTGCGGGTCCGCCCCGTTGAGGGCGAAGACGCCGCCCAGGACGTCGTGGCCGACGACGAGCGCGCCACGCGGCCGCCACCCGGGGTCGAAGCGCTCGGGGAAGCCGTTGACGGCGGCCAGTGAGGGCACCCCGCGCAGTCCGGGCGGCCCCGACGGCGCTCCGGGGCCGGGACTGCCGTAGACGCGCAGCCAGCCGCTGTCCAGCACCAGGCCACCGCAGTTGAGGACGAGCGCCCCCAGCCGGGAGCGCGCGGTGATCTGCATCTGGAGGAGGGACGCGCGCGCCCGCTCCGGGTCCACGGGGAGCACGTCGACGTGCACCTCGCTCGCGGCCAGGTCCGCGGAGAGGAGGGGCCACGCGGGCGCCTCGACGTCGGTCAGCTCGATCAGGTCTCGCATGGGTCCACCCGGGGGTCTCGCGGGCCGCGGCCGCCGTGCTCAACGGGCCGTCGTACGTTGCTCAGAAGGCGGTCGCGCGCTCCCGTCGCACCGAGTACGCCACGAACCCGGCCCCGAGGCCGAGGAAGAGCGTGCCCCCGACGACGTAGGGCGTGGTGTCGACGCCGCCGGTGTCGGCGAGCCGGGTCCCGTCACCGTCACCGTCGCCCGTCGTCTCGGCGGAGGTCCGTGTGACGTCCGTGGACGTCGAGGTGAGGGAGGGGCCCGAGGAGTCCGACCAGGCCGACGAGTTCGCCGAACCGGCCGAGGTGCGGGTCATGGACGCCGAGTGCTGTGCTGGGTCGTCCTGTGTGGCGTTGGCGGACGGAACGAACCACAGGGCCCCCAGCAGGGTCCCGGCGGCGGTGGCGGTCAGCAACGATCGACGTGCGGCGGACACGGAATATCGATCCCCTTGTGGCGCTGGCGAATTGGCCGTGTGGGGCGATGCTAATGAAAGGCGTGGGTCGTGGGAAAGTCGCGCATCGTGTGGGTCGTACGCTCCCTCCCATGAGTACTCCTGAGACATCACGGTTTGTACGGCTTCGGGTCGAACTGGTGCTGGAGGTCGGCGACGCCGACGCCGTCACCAAGGCCGCCCTGCAGCGGATCGCCGGGGACACCGACATGCCGGCCGACGAGCGGACGCACGCCGAGGGCGCGGTGACGGAAGACACTGCCGAGGCCCTCGCGTATCTCGTCGACCCGTTCGACCTGGTCAGCGAGGTGCCCGGGATCGAGCTGGCCCAGGCGTCGTGGAGCAGCGAGCAGATCGACTACGACCCCGATTCGCCGGATTGGGACCTGGACGAGGATGATGCTGCCGAGGACGACGAGGAGAACGGACTCGGCTGACGCGACTTGGGGAAAAGGTGACCCCGGGGGGCAACCGCCGTCCGGGGTTTCTTCGTCTCACCAGGCGCACTGACCACCTGAGCACCACGGTCGGTCCCGGTCCGCCCGTCGGGCCGGTCGATCAGACGTGGCGTGGCCCACACATCCGAGGGATGTGGAACGGGACGTACCGGTCGTAGCGTTGAAGGTTCTTAACGGGACTCTCGGGGTTTTCGGGTTTTCGGCAACGATGGAGAAGCGTGTGATGACGGACAGTAAGCGGCGCAAGGGTCTGATGGCCGCGTCCGCACTGCTCGGCGGGGTGCTGGTGCTCTCTGCGTGCAGCGGAGGCGACGATTCGGCCGGCGCGTCGGGCGGCGGTGACAGCACCTCGCAGGCCAAGGTCGACGAGGCAGCCGCCAAGAAGACGTCCGAGGCCCAGATCAAGATCACGCCCAAGGACGGCTCCGACAGCGCCTCCATCAACACCGGCACCAAGGTCACCGTGAGCAAGGGCAAGCTCACGGAGGTCACGCTGAAGACCGCCGCGGGCACCGCCGTGGCCGGCCAGATATCGGCTGACAAGAAGAGCTGGGCCCCCACCGGCCAGCTCGAGCGCGCCACGACCTACAAGCTCACCGCCGAGGCGAAGGACTCCGCCGGCCGCGCCGCCCACGAGAACGCCTCGTTCACCACGGTCTCCCCGGCGAACAGCTTCATCGGCAACTTCACGCCCGAGGACGGCGCCACCGTCGGCGTCGGCATGCCGGTCTCGATCAACTTCGACAAGGCGATCACGAACAAGTCCGCCGTGCAGAAGGGGATCACCGTCTCCTCCAGCAGCGGCCAGGAGGTCGTCGGGCACTGGTTCAGCCCGAACCGCCTGGACTTCCGCCCGGAGGAGTACTGGCAGAGCGGCTCGACCGTCACCCTGAAGCTGAACCTCGACGGTGTCGAGGGCGCGAACGGCGTGTACGGCGTGCAGCAGAAGACGGTCACCTTCAAGATCGGCCGCAACCAGGTCTCCGTCGTCGACGCCCAGACCAAGACGATGAAGATCACGCGGGACGGCAAGACCGTCAAGACCATCCCGATTTCCGCGGGCGCTCCGGAGAACAAGACGTACGAAGGCCAGATGGTGATCTCCGAGAAGTTCAAGGAGACCCGGATGGACGGCTCGACCGTCGGCTTCACCAAGGAGGACGGCAAGGGCGAGTACGACATCAAGGACGTGCCGCACGCCATGCGCCTGTCCGCCTCCGGCACCTTCATCCACGGCAACTACTGGGGAGCCAAGTCCATCTTCGGCTCGGTGAACACCAGTCACGGCTGTGTGGGCCTGTCGGACACCAAGGGCGCCAACGACCCGAACACGCCCGCGGCCTGGTTCTACGACAACTCGCTGATCGGTGACGTCGTCGTGGTCAAGAACACCGGCGACAAGACGATCTCCCCGGACAACGGTCTGAGCGACTGGAACATGGACTGGGCCACCTGGAAGGCGGGCGCGGCGGCCTGACGCCCCCTCAGCGGTCCCGAGCGGCGGTCTCCCGGACAGGGAGCCGCCGCTCTCGCGTTCCCGGCCACGCGGCGGTCACGGGGTTCCGAGGCTGCGCGCAGGGCGCCGTCAGCGTGCCGCACGGCCTTCTCATCGTTCTCTTATGGCGGCCTTATCCCCTCATCACGCGCCGTACCTAGCTTGCGGCCATGTTCTTCACCTACCTGAGGCGCGAACTGCGCCGCCGCAGAAAAGCGGCCCTCGTCGTCGCCTCCGGACTCGCCCTCGGCATCGCCCTCGTCATCGTGGTCAGCTCGGTCTCCTCGGGGATGGAGAAGGCGCAGGGCAAGGTCCTCCAGTCGCTCTACGGACTGGGCACCGACATGACGGTCACCAAGGCCGCGGCGGCCCAGGACGACAGCGGCCGCCCGCGCTTCAAGTTCGACGCCCGCTCCGACGACTCCGACGAGAAGCAGAGCAGCGACCGCGTCATGGTGCAGGGCTTCCAGACGCTGTCCGCGAAGACCGTCGGCAGGGTCGCCGCGCAGGACGGCGTCGCGGACGCCGTCGGCGGCCTGAGCCTCCAAGTGGTCAAGGTCAGCGGCCAGTTCAAGCGCGGTGAGTTCAAGCAGGACCAGAACGGCGACGTCGCGCGGGGGGCCGAGCCCGCTCCGCAGGGCCGGGTGGAGGGCGGCGGCGCCGAGTTCGACGTCAACAGCTACTCCGTCTACGGCACCGACGTCACCGAGCCCGCCCTCGGCCCGCTGACCTCGTCGAAGATCACCAGCGGACGCACCTTCAGGACCTCGGAGACCGACGCGAAGGTCGTCGTCGCCGACGCCTCGTACGCCAAGGAGAAGAAGCTCGCGCTCGGCGACACGGTCACCGTCAAGGGCGTGAAGTACGAGCTCATCGGCATAGCGACGCCGGACAGCGGGGACGCGGCGGCGAACCTCTACCTCCCGCTCCGGCAGGCGCAGAAGCTGAGCGACTCCGCGGGCAAGGTCACCACGATCTACGTCAAGGCGTCCGACTCGCAGCGCATCGACGCCGTCAAGAGCACCATCCAGAAGAACATCTCCGGTACCACCGTCACCACCTCCGCCGACCTCGCCGACACCGTCTCCGGCTCCCTGTCGACCGCGTCCGACCTCGCGTCCAGCGTCGGCAAGTGGCTGTCCGTCGTGGTGCTCGTGGCGGCCTTCCTGGTGGCCGGCCTGCTCACCTCCTCGGCCGTGTCCCGTCGCGTCCGGGAGTTCGGCACCCTCAAGGCGCTCGGCTGGAAGTCCGGCCGGGTGACCCGCCAGGTCGTCGGCGAGGCGGTCGTGAACGGCCTGGTCGGCGGCGTGCTCGGTATCGCCCTCGGGCTCGCGGGTGCCTACGCCGTCACCGCCGTCAGTCCGACGCTCCAGGCCCAGCTGGGCGGTTCGGGCGGCGGCGCCGGCGGTCCGGGCGGCCCCGGCGGCATGGTGGGCCCGGCCCGGCAGTCCGCGTCCAAGGCCCTCGACGTCGCGCTCACCGCACCGGTCAGCGTCGGCACCATCGCGCTGGCCGTCGCGCTCGCCGTCACCGGCGGCCTCGTCGCGGGCGCCTTCGGCGGCTGGCGGGCCTCCCGGCTGCGCCCCGCCGACGCCCTGCGCCGGGTCGAGTAGCCCCGCCGCGTCCGCCGACCACCAGCCGTACCCATCACAGGAGTTGGACCATGTACGAACTCAGCGGCGTCACCAAGCGCTATCAGCGGGGCAAGGAGAGTGTGGACGCGCTCGCCGGTGTCGACCTCACCATCGCGGACGGCGACCGCCTCGTCATCCAGGGTCCCACCGGTGGCGGCAAGTCCACCCTGCTGCAGATGCTCGGCGGACTCGACCGGCCGACCGCGGGCAGCGTCGACCTCGACGGCACGGACCTCGCGAAGCTGTCCGAGGCCAGGCTGACCAAGGTGCGCAGCGAGAACATCGGCTTCGTCTTCCAGAGTTTCAACCTCATCCCGACGCTCACCGCCCAGGAGAACGTCGAGACCGCCCTCGTGCCGATGAGGCTCAAGGCGAGTCAGCGGCGGCAACGGGCCGCGGAGGCACTGGAGTCGGTGGGGCTGGCCGAGCGGCTCGGGCATCTGCCCGCCGAGCTGTCCGGCGGCCAGCAGCAGCGCGTCGCCATCGCCCGCGCGCTGGTGAAGCGGCCGAAGGTGCTGCTCGCCGACGAGCCCACCGGCAACCTCGACGAGTCCATGCGCGACGAGATCATGGACGTACTGGAGACCATGTGGAAGGAGCACGGGCTGACTTTCATCATGGTCACGCACGACTCCGCGATCGCGCGGAAGGCCCCGAGGGTCGCGACGATCCGCAAGGGCAGGATCAGCGTCAAGGAGAACGCGGGGGGCTGAGCGCACCTCCGGCGACGAAGACGGCACGTTCCTGCCCCATTTGGGTGGTAAACGGAAGTTAGGTGTCAACCCTTCACCCTCGTCACGCTATTGAGCGGCTGATCACCCCCCGGGCATACTGCCGTTACCGGGGGGTGTTCGTGCACACGTACGGGACTACCCCCGGCCGGGTGAATGGGGAAATTCATCCGGAACTCACTCCAGGGGGAGACTTGCGTCAACAAGTGAAGAGAGCATGCGCGGCCACGATCGCCACGGCGGCCGCGGTGGCACTGGCGGCGGGAATGACCAGCCCGGCGTCGGCGGCCAGGGCCGAGGCGACGAACAGCGCGACGGGGACCGCCCTCACGGCCAAGCACCGCATCACGCTCGTCACCGGCGACCGCGTCGTCGTCGGCGCCAAGGGCCGCGTCGTCGGGTTCGAGCCCGCCAAGGGCCGCGAGCACATACCCGTGCAGGTGCGGAAGACCGACGGGCACACGCTCGTCGTTCCGGCCGACGCGCAGCGCCTGATAGCCACCGGCAAGCTGGACCAGCGGCTCTTCGACGTCACCGAGCTGAACAAGTCCGCGAGCCGCAAGGCCCAGAAGCAGGGCCTGAAGCTGATCGTCGGCTACCGGGGCGCCGCCACCGCGGCGAAGGCGGACGTCCGGGACGCCGGTGCCACCAAGGTCCGCCGGACCCTGAAGTCCCTGAACGCGGACGCGGTGCTGACGCCGAAGCAGGACGCGGACCGGCTGTGGACCGCGGTCACCGACGAGGGCACCGCCGCCTCCGGCATCGCCCACGTCTGGCTGGACGGCGTCCGCAAGGCCAGCCTCGACAAGTCCGTGCCGCAGATCGGCGCCCCCAAGGCGTGGGCGGCGGGCTACGACGGCAAGGGCGTCAAGATCGCCGTCCTGGACACCGGTGTCGACGCGACCCACCCGGACCTCAAGGACCAGGTGCTGGAGTCGAAGAACTTCTCCACCGCGGCCGACGCCACCGACCACTACGGCCACGGCACGCACGTCGCGTCCATCGCCGCGGGCACGGGCGCGAAGTCGAACGGCAAGTTCAAGGGTGTCGCGCCCGGCGCGAAGATCCTCAACGGCAAGGTGCTCAACGACACCGGCTACGGCGAGGACTCCGAGATCCTCGCCGGCATGGAGTGGGCGGCCGCGCAGGGCGCCGACGTCGTCAACCTCAGCCTCGGCGGCGGTGACACCCCCGAGATCGACCCGCTCGAAGCCGAGGTCAACAAGCTCTCCGCCGAGAAGGGCATCCTGTTCGCCATCGCCGCCGGCAACGACGGCGACTTCGGCGAGCAGACCGTCGGCTCCCCGGGCAGCGCGGCCGCCGCGCTCACCGTCGGCGCCGTCGACGACAGCGACAAGCTGGCCTCCTTCTCCAGCCGCGGCCCCGGCCTCGACGGCGCCATCAAGCCCGACGTGACCGCGCCCGGCGTGAACATCACGGCCGCCGCGGCCCCCGGCAGCGTCATCGACAAGGAGGTCGGCCAGAACCCGGCCGGCTACCTGACCATCTCCGGTACGTCGATGGCGACCCCGCACGTCGCGGGCGCCGCCGCCATCCTGAAGCAGCAGCACCCCGGCTGGACGTACACCGAGCTCAAGGGCGCGCTGACCGGCTCCACCAAGGGCGGCAAGTACACGCCGTTCCAGCAGGGTTCGGGCCGCATCCAGGTCGACAAGGCCATCAAGCAGTCCGTGATCGCGGACCCGGTGTCGGCGACCTTCGGCGTGCAGCAGTGGCCGCACACCGACGACACCCCGGTCACCAAGGAGATCACCTACCGCAACCTCGGTACGGCCGCCGTCACGCTGAACCTCACGGTGGCCGGCACCAACCCCAAGGGCCAGGCGGCTCCCGCGGGCTTCTTCACCCTCGGCGCGAAGACGGTCACCGTCCCGGCCGGCGGCAAGGCGTCCGTCGGACTCACCGCCAACACCAAGCTGGGCGGCACCACGGACGGCGCCTACTCCGCGTACGTCACGGCGAGCGGCGGCGGGCAGAGCGTCCGCACGGCGGCCGCGGTGCAGCGCGAGGTGGAGTCGTACACGGTCACGCTCAAGCACATCGACCGCGACGGCAAGCCGGCCGTGAACTACGGCACGGACCTGACCGGCGTCTCGGGCCTCGGCAAGGAGAAGTGGTTCTCTCCCTACGACGCCTCGGGCACGGTCAAGGTGCGCGTCCCCAAGGGCGGCTACATCCTCAACTCCGGTGTGTACGTGGACCCGGAGGACTTCACCAAGGGCGCCGACTGGATCGCCCAGCCCAAGCTGAACATCGCCAAGGACACGGCGATCACGCTGGACGCGCGGACCACCGAGCCGGTGGACATCACGGTGCCGGACGCGGCGGCGAAGTCGCAGTTCGCGTCACCGGACTTCACGCTGGAGACGGCCGACACCAGCTACTCCTACGGCTGGTGGCTGGACTCGTACGCGAACTTCCGTACCGCGCACCTGGGTCCGCAGATCACCGACGGTTCGCTGACGCAGCAGTGGGACGCGCACTGGACCAAGGGGGACGACGAGGAGTACGACACCACCGCGGCCGCCAAGGTCAAGCAGGTGGCCACCGGTTACACCAGGCACTACAAGGCGAGCGAACTGGCCTCGGTGAAGTTCGGTCTCGGCGCGTCCTCCAGCAGCAAGAAGGGCGCCGTCACGGCGTTCGGCTGGCTGCCCGGCAGCTCCAGCGGCTCCGCCATCGGCATCCAGCAGACCCTGCCCGGCACCCGGACGCTGCACCTGTCCACCACCGGCGGGGTGAAGTGGAGCATCGACTTCGAGCAGATCGCCGGGGTCGACGAGGACGGCTGGCCGATCAGCGACGCGTTCTACACGCTCGGCAACGCGCAGAGCTTCACCGGCGGCAAGAGCTACGAGAAGACCTTCAACACGGCCGTCTTCGGTCCGCGTATCGGCGGGTCCTACGGCCTGTTCCGCGAGGACGACAAGATCTACGGCTACCTGCCGCTGTTCGCCGACGGCAAGACCCACGCCGGCTCGTCCGCGTTCACCTCGGTCGCCACGACGCTGTACCGCAACGGCACCAAGGTGGGTTCGAACGAGGACGCGCTCTTCGGTGACGGGCAGTTCAAGGTCCCGGCGGGCGAGGCCGAGTACAAGCTGACCACGTCGGTCAAGCGCAGTGTGAAGGTCGCCGCGGCCTCCACCCGGATCGACGCCAGCTGGACGTTCCGGTCCAAGAAGGTCGACAGCGCGAAGCTGCCCGCCTCCACGGTCCGCTTCAACGCCGCCACCGGCCTGGACAGCCGCGTCGAGGCCGACAAGAAGGTCTCGGTGCCGGTCACCGTGCAGGGCGCGGCCGCGGGCGGCAACCTCAGGTCGCTGTACGTGTACGCCTCGTACGACTACGGCCAGACGTGGACCCAGCTGACGGTGAAGAACGGCAAGGTCGAGGTGACCAACCCGGCGAAGGGCAAGGGCATCTCCTTCCACGCCAAGATCACCGACAAGAAGGGCAACAAGTCGACGATCTCGATCTACAACGCGTACTACGGGAAGTGACCCGGAGCCGTCCGGCGAGGTCCCGCTGACCCGCCGGACGGGCCCGGTCCCCGGGGTCCGCTGAGTGCCGGACCGAGTGCTGGACGTTTTTCGCCCAGCGCTGATACGCGCGACGGCCCGCAGGAAGCCGAGCTTCCGCGGGCCGTCCGTGTTTGTGTGGGGGCATGACCGTATCGACCGTGGAGTACATCCGGTACCGGATCCCCGAGCACCAGTCGGCCGAGTTCATGGCCGCCTACACCCGGGCCGCCGCCCAGCTCGCGGCGGCCCCGCAGTGCATCGACTACGAACTGGCGCGCTGCGAGGAGGACTTCGAGCACTTCGTGCTGCGGATCACCTGGACCTCGACCGAGGACCACCTGGAGGGCTTCCGGGAGTCGGAGCTGTTCACGGACTTCCTCGCCGAGATCCGCCCCTACGTCGGTGACATCGAGGAGATGCGCCACTACAAGCCGACGACCGTACGCGGCACCGGCGCGGCCGTGCCGACCCTCTACTCCTGGGCGGGCGGCGCCGAGGCCTTCGCCAGGCTCACCGAGACCTTCTACGAGAAGGTGCTCAAGGACGACGTCCTCGCCCCCGTCTTCGCGGGCCTCGCGCCCGAGCACGCCGCCCACGTCGCGCTCTGGCTCGGCGAGGTCTTCGGCGGGCCCACGGCGTACTCCGAGACGCAGGGCGGACACGGCCACATGGTCGCCAAGCACCTCGGCAAGGGGATCACCGAGCCCCAGCGCCGACGCTGGGTGAACCTCCTCCAGGACGCGGCCGACGACGCCGGCCTCCCCACGGACCCCGAGTTCCGCTCCGCCTTCGTCGCCTACGCCGAGTGGGGCACCCGCCTCGCCGTCCACTTCTCCGCCCCGGACGCGGCCCCACCGGCGGAACAGCCGGTCCCCAAGTGGACGTGGGGGGCCGCACCGCCGTATCGGGGGTAGGACGGGGGATGGGGGCGACCCTTGGAGGATGGAGGGCGTGGTGCCGGGGCGGATGTCCGGGGCCCGCCGGGGGAGGGGCCGCCGCCCGCTTGTCGTGCCGCGAGCCCTGCCGTCGGGTCGACGTCCGTCCGGGGGCGGGCTGTCCGGGGCCGGACCCGCGCCGGGCGGGCGGCCCGGGGGGCAACCCGCACCGGGCGACCGTGCCGGACCAGGACCCGGCCGGAACCCGGACCGGATGGTCTGCCGGGCGCCCTACTGCGGGGTCGCCGCCCCGGCTCGCGTCGCGTCCGTTCCCCACGACGCCAGCAGCCGCAGCGCCTCCGCCGAGGCGGACCCCGGCTCGGCGTGGTACGTGACCATCGCCTGCTCGCCGTCGTCCGGAAGCCGGAACGTCTCGAAGGACAGGGTCAGCGGGCCCACCAGCGGATGGTGCAGCCGCTTCACCCCGTGACTCTTCTCCTTGACGTCGTGCGTGGCCCAGAGCCGCCTGAACTCCTCGCTCTTCACGGACAGTTCGCCCACCAGGGCGGACAGCCGGGGATCGTCGGGATGGCAGCCCGCGTCCATGCGCAGGAAACTGACGACGTCGCTCGCCTTCTGCTCCCAGTCCACGAAAAGCTCGCGGTACTCCGGCCTCAGGAACACCAGCCGCGCCCAGTTCCGCTCCTGCGGCGGCAGCTCCGCCCAGTCGCCGAAGACGGCCGCGGCCATCCGGTTCCAGACGAGTACGTCTGCACGCCGGCCGGTGATGTACGCGGGCGTGCCGTCCAGCGTGTCCAGGAGCTGTCGCAGTGCCCCGCGCACCTGCTGCGGCCGGGCCGGCTGCTTCTTCTTGTGCTGCTTGGGCTTGGCGAGGTGCGTCAGGTGGGCGTGCTCGGCGTCGGACAGGCGCAGGGCGCGGGCGATGGCGTCCAGGACCTCCGCGGAGACGTTGCGCCCGTTCCCCTGCTCCAGGCGCGTGTAGTACGCCACGGAGACCCCGGCGAGCTGGGCCAGCTCCTCGCGGCGCAGTCCGGGCACCCTGCGGTGCCGGCCGAAGTCCGGCAGCCCCACGTCCTCCGGCTTGAGCCGGGCGCGGCGGGTGCGCAGGAACTCGCTGAGCTCGGCACGCCGGTCCAGCGACTGCCCCGCGTCCCCGGCGGGCTCATGGGAGGGCTGTTGGTCCATGCGTCCAGTATTCACGGTCCTACGCCCATGAACCTGACCCCGTCAGTAGTAGGACCGCTGGACGTAGGCAGAGCCGTGACCTGGGTGAATATGGCGCGACGGGGCAGTCTGGTCGACGTGCCCGGTCAGCAGGCGGCCGGGTGCGACAGACCTCCTGAGGAGAACCCACGGCATGACCACTGTTGCTGCGTACGCCGCCCCCGCCGCCAAGGCTCCGCTGGAGCGCACGACCATCGAGCGACGTGAGGTCGGCGAGTTCGACGTCCTGATCGAGATCAAGTTCGCGGGCATCTGCCACTCGGACATCCACCAGGCCCGTGAGGGCTGGGGTGAGGCCATCTTCCCGATGGTGCCGGGTCACGAGATCGCGGGCATCGTCACCGAGGTCGGCTCCGGTGTCGCCAAGTTCGCCGTCGGTGACCGCGTGGGGGTCGGCTGCATGGTCGACTCCTGCCGCGAGTGCGACAACTGCAAGGCCGGTCTGGAGCAGTACTGCTCGAAGGGCATGACCGGCACGTACAACGCCGTCGACAAGAACGGCGAGCCCACCTACGGCGGCTACTCCACCCACATCGTCGTCGACGAGAACTACACCGTCCGCATCCCCGAGGGCCTGGCCCTGGACGAAGCGGCGCCCCTTCTCTGCGCCGGCATCACCACGTACTCCCCGCTGAAGCACTGGAACGCCGGCCCCGGCAAGAAGGTCGCCGTCCTCGGCATGGGCGGCCTCGGCCACATGGGCGTCAAGATCGCGCACGCGCTCGGCGCCGAGGTGACGGTCCTGTCCCAGTCGCTCCGAAAGAAGGACGACGGGCTGAAGCTGGGCGCCTCGCACTACTACGCCACCAGCGACCCGAAGACCTTCGAGGAGCTGCGCGGCACGTTCGACCTGATCCTCTCCACCGTCTCGGCCCCGCTCGACCTGGACGCCTACCTGTCCCTGCTCAAGACGGACGGCGCCTTCGTGAACGTGGGCGCGCCCGAGGAGCCCGTCGCGCTCAACCTGTTCTCCGTGATCGGCGGCCGCAAGACCCTCGCCGGGTCGGGCATCGGCGGCATCCAGGAGACCCAGGAGATGCTCGACTTCTGCGCGGAGCACGGCTTCGGCGCCGAGATCGAGCTGATCAGCGCGTCCGAGATCAACGAGGCCTACGAGCGTGTCCTCGCCAGCGACGTCCGCTACCGCTTCGTGATCGACACGGCGACCATCTGATCCCCCCAAGGGTGCCCCCACCCCAAGGGCGCCCCCTGGACCACGCGTCCGGGGGGCGCCTCGCCTTCCGGCGTTTCCCGGTGCCGGGTCGCAGACCGCCCTTGACGGCACGTCCTCGCATGTACAGCCAGGTCCGTCCGAGGTGCTGCGCTGTGCGGTGTCGTCTTACCAGCGTTGGTCTATGACGACGGTGGACGTGTGGCCCGACTTTCCCGAAGGACTTGACCCGGACAGCGTGTCCTACCGGGAAGAGCGGTGCACCTGGCACGGCACGACGTGCGCGGAGCCGCCCGTGAAGGTCGTACGCACCCAGGACGGGGCGCGGTGGGCGGCGTGCGCACGGGCCGTGCGTACGATCGCCGAACGCCGGGGTTCACCCTGACGGATCGCTCACCCGCCCGCCCCGGCCACGCCGACCGGGCAGGAGACCCCCGTCCCGCCGATCCCGCAGTACCCCGCGGGGTTCTTGTCCAGGTACTGCTGGTGGTGCGGTTCCGCCGGGTAGAAGGGGCGTCCCTCCGCCGGGAGGAGTTCCGTGGTGATCGTGCCGTGGCCCGCCCCGGTCAGCACCCTCTGGTAGGCATCGCGTGACGCCGCCGCGGCCGCCGCCTGGGCCGGGGTGTGGGTGTGCAGGGCGGAGCGGTACTGGGTGCCCACGTCGTTGCCCTGGCGGAAGCCCTGGGTCGGGTCGTGCGACTCCCAGAAGACCCGCAGGAGCTGCTCGTACGTGATCAGCGCGGGGTCGTGGACCACCCGGACCGCCTCCGTGTGACCGGTGAGGCCCGAGCAGACCTCCTCGTACGCGGGGTGCTCGGTGTAGCCGCCCTGGTAGCCGACCAGGGTCGTGTACACCCCGGGGAGTCTCCAGAACGCGCGCTCGGCGCCCCAGAAGCAGCCCAGGGCGAAGTCGGCGACCTCCATGCCCTCCGGGTAGGGGCCGGCGAGGGGCGTCCCGAGCACGGTGTGCCGGGCGGGGAGGTCGAACATCGGCTCCGGGCGACCCGTCAGCGCCTGCTCGCGGGTCGGCAGCCTGGGCGTACGGCCGTACAGGAACACGCGGTCTCCACGGGGTCGCAGGGGTGGGTCCACGCACCTCAACCGCGCCGGGGTGCGGGGCATTCCGGTGTCTGGGCGAGTCGGGACGGGGGCACTGCGTGATGAGAGGCTGGAATGCAACGTCCGCCGTGTCCAGGAGAGTTGGGGCGGGTCGGCGTACCCCCGGGAACCGCCCCTTCCGTCACTGCGGCAGCGTCGCCGGGTTTCCGCCGTTCGCCTCGTAGCCCGCCACCGCCAGCGCGCGGTAGACCGCGTAGTCCGCCGCCGGGTCGGACGTCAGGGTCCAGGGCAGGGCGCCGACGTGTCCGTCGATGTGGACCAGCTGGTTCATCGCCTCGGACCAGCGCTCGCCGCGGACCAGGAAGAAGACCAGGAGGTGGCGGACGTGGGCCAGCATCGGGTCGTCCGGGCGCGCCGCGTGCACCGCGAAGAGCGCGCCGTGCACCGCCTTGGTCACGACCTCGCTCTGGTAGAAGCTGCTGACCAGGTTCACCTCGGGCAGGTGCTCGAAGACGGCGAAGAGGGGCAGCGCGGCCAGCAGCGAACCCCGGGGAGCGCGGGTCGCGGCGGCCTCCGCGAAGGAGTACGCCACCTCGCGCGAGCCGTGCCACTTCTCGCACCAGTAGTGCAGGGCCGCCAGATGCGCGCCCATGTGGGCCGGCGCCCGGTCCAGGATCTTGAGCCAGAGATTCTCGAACTCGGCCCGGTCGTAGGCCAGTCCGCGGGCCACGGAGAGCTCGATGATGTACGGGACCGGGTCACCCGGGGCCAGCAGCGCCGCGTCACCGCACGCCGCCCGGGCCTCCTCCATGATGATCCGGAACTCGTCCGTCCCCGGTGTCGCCGTCCGCCACGCCTGCTGCACCAGGAACTCGGCGTGCACCGCCGCGCCGCCCGCGTCCTTCGGCGCCTCGGTCCGCCACACCCGCAGCCACTGACCGCCGGGCACGTCGCTCACGCCGCCCGGACGCCGCTGGAGCTCCAGCGAGGCCGCGCCCGCGAACGCCTGCACCCGCTGCCAGCGGCGCTCGCCGTCCGCCTCCGTGCCCGCCAGGAGCTGCGAGGCGGCCCGGTAGTCCTGGGTGCGCTGCACCAGGTCCAGTACGTCGACGAGGTCGCCGTCCGGGCCCGGCATGCGGATGTCCAGCTCCTCCTGGCGCACGAAGCCGTAGTTCGCCGGGTCCGCGGCGTCCGGGTCACCCGGGGCGACCTGCTGAATACCGGCCCGCCTGCGCATGAAGAGGGGCCCGAGGACCATCCCCATCATCAGCGCCGCCATCAGGACCCAGAGAATCTCCATGGCTCAAGCGAACCAGACGGGTCCGACAAATGGCGAACCCGGTCGGCCGGAACCCCCGGCGGGGGCCCTTCGGGCGCTCCCGGCGGCGCGGATCCGCCCCCGTCCGCACGCTCCGGCGGGCCGCGTGCCGTCATCGGTGCCGCGGGAGCACTACCCTCGGTGCCCATGAGCGACAGGCACATCAGTCAGCACTTCGAGACCCTTGCGATCCACGCGGGCAACACCGCAGATCCCCTCACCGGCGCGGTCGTCCCGCCGATCTACCAGGTCTCGACCTACAAGCAGGACGGCGTCGGCGGGCTGCGCGGCGGATACGAGTACAGCCGCAGCGCCAACCCGACGAGGACCGCCCTCGAAGAGAACCTCGCCGCCCTGGAGGGCGGGCGCCGGGGCCTCGCGTTCGCGTCCGGACTGGCTGCCGAGGACTGCCTGTTGCGTACGCTGCTCAGCCCCGGCGACCACGTGGTGATCCCGAACGACGCGTACGGCGGCACGTTCCGCCTCTTCGCGAAGGTCGTCTCCCGCTGGGGCGTGGAGTGGTCGGTCGCGGACACCAGCGACCCCGCGGCCGTACGGGCCGCGCTCACCCCGAAGACCAAGGCGATCTGGGTGGAGACGCCCTCCAACCCGCTCCTCGGCATCACCGACATCGCGGCGGTCGCCCAGGTCGCGCGCGAGGCGGGCGCCCGCCTCGTCGTCGACAACACCTTCGCGACCCCCTACCTCCAGCAGCCGCTCGCGCTCGGCGCGGACGTCGTCGTGCACTCCCTGACCAAGTACATGGGCGGCCACTCGGACGTCGTCGGCGGCGCCCTGGTCACCGGTGACGCGGAACTCGGCGAGGAGCTGGCGTACCACCAGAACGCGATGGGCGCGGTCGCCGGGCCCTTCGACTCCTGGCTGGTGCTGCGCGGCGCCAAGACGCTGTCCGTGCGCATGGACCGGCACAGCGAGAACGCCGGCAAGGTCGCCGAGATGCTCACGCGGCACGCGCGCGTGACGAGCGTGCTGTACCCGGGTCTGCCGGAGCACCCCGGTCACGAGGTCGCCGCCAAGCAGATGCGGGCGTTCGGCGGCATGATCTCGTTCCGCGTCGAGGGCGGCGAGGAGGCGGCCGTCGAGGTCTGCAACCGCGCCAAGGTGTTCACGCTCGGCGAGTCCCTGGGCGGCGTCGAGTCCCTGATCGAGCACCCGGGGCGTATGACGCACGCGTCCACGGCCGGCTCGCTCCTGGAGGTGCCCGGCGACCTGGTGCGCCTGTCCGTGGGCATCGAGAACGTCGACGACCTGCTCCAGGACCTCCAGCAGGCCCTCGGCTAGGCCGTGCCCGCGGCGCTCACCAGCCGGTGAGGGGTGGGGTCGTGTCGGACGGCGGCTCCACCCAGGGGCGCGCCGTCGACGCCCAGACGACAAAGGCGACGGCCGCCGCGAACAGCAGCAGCCACAGCAGCCGGCGGGCGGCGGTGCGGCGGCGCAGCATCCGTGCGCCGCGCCGTACGACGGCCGGGTACAGGTCGGGCGGCACCTGGGGCGGGTTCTGCTCCAGCATCCGCCGTACGGCGGCCTCCCGCTCGGGCTGGTTCACGACGGCGCCACCTCCGCCAGGGCCGGTGCCGGTCCGCGGGGCGGATGCAGCAGGGTCGTCATCGCGCGGGCGCAGATCGCGCGGACGCGTTCGGGGGGCAGGCCGAGCAGCGCCGCCGTCTGTTCCTCGGCGACCCCCTCGTACAGCCGCAGGACCAGGATCAGCCGTTCCTGGGGGGTGAGCCGCGCCAGGACGCTGCCGGGGTCGGGCCGGGCCCGGCCGAGGCCGCCGTACTGGTGCCAGGCCGCGTGCGCGAAGCGGACGGCCAGCTCCTGGCGCGCGCGGTCGTAGGGGTCCTCGCCGCGCAGCCGGTCCCAGCAGGCGTACGTGTGGGCCAGGGCCTGGGTGAGCAGGCGCCGCGCGCGCGGGTTGGCGTCCGGCGTCTCGGCCGTGAGCAGCGTGGCGGCATGCAGCAGCCGCCCTGCCGCGCCCGCGACGAACGCCTCGAACTCCCGGGCGCGGCGAGCGCTCTGGAACGCCCGCCGTTCTCGCACCGCGCCTCCCGCCTGAGGGTGACCCGGAGGGGTCTGTGGGACCTGAGGGGAACGGTGGTCCCGGCCGTGTACGGCATGCCAGACCGTGTACGGCGGGGCCCGCTCTCATATGAGGCCAGGCCCGGCCTCCCGGTCAAGGGGCAGGCGTACATGCGCACACGCACGCGCGTGCGGAGGTGCGGGCGCGCGTGCGTGTGGAAGGGGTGGCCGGACGGGCTCCGGGGTGCTGCGGACGGTCCGCGGCCGGTCGGCGTGCGGAAACGGACGGTGCGCGGCGGGGGGAGCCTGGCGGCCGGGCTGCCGGTCAGGAACCCGAATGGGTCTCCGTCACCGGGCCGCCCTGTGCGGCCTGGCGGGCCGAGAGCGCGCCGTTGAAGCGCGTGAGGAGCGTGCAGAACGCGTCGCGCTCCTCCGGCGCCCAGTCGTGTGTCAGCTCGGCCATCAACTGACGTCTCGACGAGCGCACTTCCTCCAGGCGGGACTGCCCGCGCGGGGAGAGCTGGAGCACCACGGCCCGCCCGTCCTCGGGGTGCGAGGTGCGCTTGACGAGGCCGGTGTCGACTAGCGGTGCCACCTGACGGGTGACCGTCGAGGAGTCGATGCCCATGCTCGCGGCGAGGGCCTTGACGCCCATCGGGCCTTCCTTGTCGAGGCGGTTGAGCAGCAGGTACGCGGCCCGGTCCATGGAGTTGCGCACCTGCCCGACCCCGCCGAGCCGGGTCTGTTCCGCGCGGCGCGCGAACACCGCGACCTCGTGCTGCAGCGTGTCGAGAAGACCGGTGTCACCGACGGTCGTCATGTCCATCGACATTTCAGGTGTTGTGGGCATGGCCGGGGGCTCAATTCATGCGTGGGGTCCTGGGTTGGGGGACAGGGTACGCGGCCGGGGGGCGGGCCGTACCGGCGCTGCGCAATCCAGTCTCGCCCGGTGGTCACACGAGGAGGGGCGGGCTGTGAACTGCGAGACTGGTGGTCATGAGCTACAGGACGGCTGACTCCTTGCGGACGGTGACCCTGGACGACGTGCGCGGGGCACAGAAGATGCTCTCCGGCGTGTCGCGAATGACCGCGATGGAGGGCAGCAGGCACCTGTCCCAGCTGGTCGGCGCGCCGGTGCACCTCAAGTGCGAGAACCTCCAGCGGACGGGTTCCTTCAAGCTGCGCGGCGCGTACGTGCGGATCGCGGGTCTGCTGCCCGAGGAGCGGGCCGCCGGGGTCGTCGCGGCGAGCGCGGGCAACCACGCCCAGGGTGTCGCCCTCGCCTCCTCGCTGCTCGGTGTGCGCTCGACGGTGTTCATGCCGTCCGGGGCCCCGCTGCCGAAGGTCGCGGCCACCCGCGAGTACGGCGCGGAGGTGAGGCTGCACGGTCAGGTGGTCGACGAGACGCTGGCCGCCGCGCAGGAGTACGCGGCCGAGACCGGCGCGGTGTTCATCCACCCGTTCGACCACCCCGACATCATCGCGGGGCAGGGCACGGTCGGCCTGGAGATCCTGGAGCAGTGCCCGGAGGTCCGCACGATCGTGGTCGGGATCGGCGGTGGCGGCCTGGTCGCGGGTATCGCGACGGCGGTGAAGGCGCTGCGTCCGGACGTGCGGGTGGTCGGTGTGCAGGCGGCAGGCGCGGCGGCGTATCCGCCCTCGCTGGCGGCGGGGCGCCCGATGGCGATCGAGAACCCGGCGACGATGGCGGACGGCATCAGGGTCGGGCGGCCGGGCGACGTGCCGTTCCGGATCGTGCACGACCTGGTGGACGACGTGCGCACGGTCTCGGAGAACCATCTGTCGAGCGCGCTGCTGCTGTGCCTGGAGCGGGCCAAGCTGGTCGTCGAGCCGGCGGGCGCCAGTCCCGTCGCGGCGCTGCTGAGCGAGCCGGGCAGTTTCGAGGGGCCGGTGGTGGCGGTGCTGTCCGGCGGCAACGTGGACCCGCTGCTGATCCAGCGCATCCTGCGGCACGGCATGGCCGCGGCGGGCCGCTACCTCGCCGTCACGCTGCGGCTGACGGACCGGCCGGGCGCCCTGGCGACGCTTCTGGGGGTGTTGTCAGTGGCCGACGCTAACGTCCTGGATGTGAGTCACGTCCGGACCGACCCGCGGCTCGGGCTCACGGAGGTGGAGGTCGAACTGCACCTGGAGACGAAGGGGCCCGAGCACTGCGCCGAGGTCAACAGGGCGCTGCGTACGGCGGGTTACACGGTCATCGACTGAGGCCGGCGGTTCGCCGTGAAGGGCCGGGTAAATCTGTTGAGAGACGCGATACATCGCGATACCGTGTGTCCCTCGCCACAACCGCGCCCGTGAGGGGCGGCGTTCCACCCGTCCGGGTGACGCCCGTCCGTCGCGCGGCGCACATATTGCAAACCTAGGATCTTTCCGTAGGAATTCTCCAACTTTTGGGAGACCTCACATGCCAGGCGCCATCTATGCCGAAGGCCTGGTGAAGACCTTCGGTGACGTAAAGGCTCTGGACGGCGTCGATCTCGATGTCCCGGAGGGCACCGTGCTGGGCCTGCTCGGGCCGAACGGCGCGGGCAAGACCACCACCGTCCGCTGTCTCACCACCTTGTTGCGGCCCGACAGCGGCCGGGCGGTCGTCGCGGGCATCGACGTGCTCAAGCACCCCGACGCGGTACGCCGCTCGGTCGGGCTCTCCGGGCAGTTCGCCGCGGTCGACGAGTACCTGACGGGCCGCGAGAACCTCCAGATGGTCGGCCAGCTCTACCAGATGCGGGCGAAGGCGGCGAAGGAGCGGGCGGCCGAGCTGCTGGAGCAGTTCCACCTCACGGACGCCGCCGACCGCCCCGCGAAGACGTACTCGGGCGGTATGCGCCGCCGGCTCGACCTGGCCGCCGCGCTGGTCGTCTCGCCGCCCGTGATGTTCATGGACGAGCCGACCACCGGCCTCGACCCCCGCAACCGCCAGCAGCTGTGGGAGGTCATCAAGCAGCTCGTCTCCGGCGGCACCACGCTGCTGCTGACCACGCAGTACCTGGAGGAGGCCGACCACCTCGCCCACGACATCTGCGTCGTCGACCAGGGCCGCGTCATCGCCCGCGGCACCTCCGACCAGCTCAAGGCGCAGACCGGCGGCGAGCGCGTCGAGGTCGTCGTGCACGACCGCGAGCACATCGCCACCGCCTCCGAGGTGCTGTTCGGCTTCGGCAAGGGCGAGACCAAGGTCGAGGAGCACACCCGCAAGCTCACCGTCCCGGTGTCCGGCGGCGCCAAGCTCCTCGCCGAGGTGATCCGCGAGCTGGACGCCCGCGGCATCGAGATCGACGACATCGGCCTGCGCCGACCCACCCTGGACGACGTGTTCATCTCGCTCACCGGCCACCTCGCCGAGGAGCGCGAGGAGGACGGCGCGGCCGCCGCGGACGCCAAGAGCCGCAAGCACCCGAAGGAGACCGCCAAGTGAGCGCCGCCACCGACGCCGTGCAGATCCCGGCCCCGGGCAACGCCCTGACCCAGTCCGTCAGGGACTCGCTGGTCATCGCCAAGCGCAATCTGATCCGGATGTCCCGCATCCCGGAGATGGTGATCTTCGGGCTCATCCAGCCGGTCATGTTCGTCGTGCTGTTCTCGTACGTGTTCGGCGGCTCCATGCAGATCGGCGGCAGCACCAGCGCCACCGACTACCGGAACTTCCTGATGGCCGGCATCTTCGCGCAGACGGTCACCTTCGCCACCGCGGGCGCCGGAGCGGGCATCGCGGACGACATGCACAAGGGCCTCATCGACCGCTTCCGCTCCCTGCCGATGGCGCGCGGCGCGGTGCTCACCGGGCGCACGCTGGCCGACCTCGTCCAGACCGCCCTGACCCTGCTGGTCCTCGCCGTCGTCGCCCTGCTGGTCGGCTGGCGCGTGGGATCGGACGGCGACACCAACGCCGCCAAGGTGCTCGGCGCCTTCGGACTGCTGCTCCTGTCCGGCTACGCGTTCACCTGGATCGGCGCCCTGATCGGCCTCTCCGTGCGGACGCCCGAGGCGGCCACCTCCGGCGGCCTGATCTGGCTCTTCCCGGTCACGTTCATCTCGAACGCGTTCGTGGACTCCTCGAACATGACGCCCTGGCTGCGGCACATCGCGGAGTGGAACCCCTTCAGCGCCACCGTCCAGGCCTGCCGTGTGCTGTTCGCCAACCCCGGCCAGTCGCAGTCCGACGCCTGGCCGATGCAGCACTCCGTCTGGGCCTCGGTGATCTACTCCGTCCTGATCATCCTGATCTTCCGCACGCTCGCGGTCCGCAAGTACCGGTCCGCCACGGCGTGAGCCCGGCATGACGAAGCCCCCGGCGGATGACCGCCGGGGGTTTCGTCGACCGTGTCGTGGGGGCTCAGCCCTGGTACGGCTGCGCCTTCAGGATCTTCACCGAGGCGAGCTTGCCGTTCGGCAGCTCGTACTGGGCGTCGTCCCCGACCTTCTTGCCGTTCACGCCGGAGCCCAGCGGGGACTGCGGCGAGTACGTCTCGATGTCGGAGCTCGCGTACTCGCGGGAGGCGAGCAGGAACGTCAGGGTGTCGTCCTCGTCACCGTCGAAGGCGATGGTCACGACCATGCCGGGCGCGACCGCACCGTCCGCCGCGGGGGCCTCCCCGACCTTGGCGTTCTCCAGGAGCTGGGTCAGCTGGCGCACTCGGAGCTCCTGCTTGCCCTGCTCCTCCTTGGCCGCGTGGTACCCGCCGTTCTCGCGCAGGTCCCCCTCCTCGCGCGCTGCCGCGATCTTGGCGGCGATCTCCGTGCGCGCAGGACCAGACAGGTACTCCAGCTCGGCCTTGAGCTGGTTGTACGCCTCCTGGGTAAGCCAGGTGACGTTTTCGCTGGTCTGGGTCACAGGTGCTCCTCGTAGGTACTGGGAATACAAAGCATCGCCCTACCCAGAAGAATGTTCCTTCTCGGGTGGGCGAAACCACGAGCCTAACAATTCGGTGGCTGAAGGGGGAGGACATAAGGCATGAGAATTACGTCCACGCAGGTCAGCGACGAACCGGCGCATACGGGGCGGCCGTGTCGCGCGCTCGTCGCCGCGCGCCGTCCCGTGACGGAGCGTGTCCGCCGGGATCAGTCGGCGTGGCAGCCGAGCAGCTCGGCGGTGGTGCCGCGCGCCGTCGTCCGCAGGGTGACGACCTTGTCGACGCGTGAGGAACGCTGGTCGAAGCGGAAGTCCGCGCGGCCCACCTCGGCGCCGTCGGAGCTCTGCGAGCGCAGCGTGCAGTAGCCGCTCGCGTCCGTGTCCTTGCGGACCTCCAGATGCACCTCGACCGCCTTGTCCGAGACGGCGCTGAAGGTGATCACCTCACCGCTGATCTTGCTTCCGCCCACGTAGTAGTAGGCGAAGTAGCCGACGAGGGCGAGGAGCGCGGCGCCCAGCACGGTGCCGATGACCTTGAGCCTGCGGTCGGCGCGCTCGTCCTCGGAGCGGCCGTACCGGCCCTCGGGCAGCTGCGTGCTCGCCGTGCTCATGGTCGTCCTCTCGCAGGGGGCCGGGGCGGAAGTCCCGGCGGGACCTCCCGGGGCCGGGCCGCGGAATTTTTCGCCCCCTCGGTCCGTCACTATAGAAGCCGCCCATCACGCCGAATCACGCCGGGCGCCGACCGCCGACCTACCGAGGCGACAGCCGACTGACTGAGGATTGAGTCTTGACTGACCAGCTGCGACTGATGGCCGTGCACGCCCACCCCGACGACGAGTCGAGCAAGGGCGCGGCCACCATGGCGAAGTACGTGTCCGAAGGGGTGGACGTGCTGGTCGTGACCTGCACGGGCGGGGAGCGCGGCTCCATCCTCAACCCGAAGCTGCAGGGGGACACGTACATCGAGGAGCACATCCACGAGGTGCGCAAGAAGGAGATGGACGAGGCGCGCGAGATCCTCGGCATCAAGCAGGAGTGGCTCGGCTTCGTCGACTCCGGGCTGCCCGAGGGCGACCCGCTGCCCCCGCTGCCCGAGGGCTGCTTCGCGCTGGAGGACGTCGACAAGGCGGCCGGCGAGCTGGTGAAGCAGATCCGCTCGTTCCGTCCCCAGGTGATCACCACCTACGACGAGAACGGCGGCTACCCGCACCCCGACCACATCATGACCCACAAGATCTCGATGGTGGCGTTCGAGGGCGCGGCGGACACCGAGAAGTACCCGGAGTCGGAGTTCGGCCCGGCCTTCCAGCCGCAGAAGCTGTACTACAACCAGGGCTTCAACCGCCCGCGCACCGAGGCGCTGCACCAGGCGATGCTGGACAGCGGCCTGGAGTCGCCGTACGGGGACTGGCTGAAGCGCTGGTCGGAGTTCGAGCGCGTCGAGCGCACGCTGACCACGCACATCCCGTGCGCCGAGTTCTTCGAGATCCGCGACAAGGCGCTGATCGCGCACGCCACGCAGATCGACCCCGACGGCGGCTGGTTCAAGGTCCCGATGGAGCTCCAGAAGGCGGTCTGGCCGACCGAGGAGTACGAGCTCGCCAAGTCCCTCGTCGATACCTCCCTCCCCGAGGACGACCTCTTTGCGGGCATCCGCGACAATGCCTGACATGAGCGCAAGCGCAAGCCTGGCAATGACGGACCTCGTCTCCCTCGCCAAGGAGGTCGACGAGAACAAGGTCACCCCCGGCGTCCTCGGTTTCATCGTGTTCGCGGTGATGGCCCTGGCCGTGTGGGGCCTGATGAAGTCGATGAACCGCCACATGCGGAAGGTCGACTTCGAGGACCCGGAGACGGACGGGGCCCCGGCCGACCGGGAGACCTCGGGTACCTCCGCGCCCAAGCCCCAGCAGGGCTGAGCCGCCCGTCCCCGCCGGCCCCTCCGGTACGGGAGGGGACGCGGCGGGCGGAGTCCTGTGCGTGACGGCCCCGGTCAGCTGTGGGCCGTCACCGGCACACCCATGACCTCACGGGCGTGGCGGTCCGGGACCATGCCCAGACGCCACGCCTGCCAGCCGGCGTCCAGGTCGACTCCGCGTTCGAGCAGCAGCTGGTACGCCTCGACGTAGTCGTCCAGCTTGCCGTCCCGGGCCGGGTGCGGGGAGCGGGACAGCCGGGCCAGCTCCTCCTGGGCCACCGCCGTGCCGATCTCCGAGCCGCCGGGAGCCGCGTAGGGGAGCAGGGTGCAGCGCAGGAAGCGCGCCCAGTCCTCGCCGCGGCGGTCGCCGTAGGACGTGAACAGGCCGATCGCCTCGTCGCACAGGGACAGCGCCTGCGGGGAGCGCGCGTTGCCGGCGTCCACCACCGCCAGCTCCAGGCACGTCCACGCCTCGCCGTGGGCGACCCCGATGCGCTGGAAGTCCGCGCGGGCGTCGACGAGGAGCTGGCGGGCGAAGCCCGAGTTGCGCAGGGAGCCGGTCCGGGCGGCCCGCTGGTCGCGGGTCACGCGCGCCGAGTGGTGCCGGGCGCAGGCCAGCCCGTAGACGTCCCGCATCCGGGAGAACATCGTGCGGGACCGCTCCAGCTCGCGCACCGCGTGGTCCAGGTTGCCGGTCTCCTCCAGGGCCTGGCCCAGGTAGTACACCGTCCACGCCTCCCCGCGCGCGTCCTCGTTGTCCCGGTGCCGCGACGCCGCCTGGCGCAGCCCGTCCACCGCCGTGGAGGGATCGCCGTCGACGAGCCGCGCCCGGGCCAGCTGGGTCAGCGCCCACGCCTCACCGCGCCCGTCGCGCGTACGCCCGTACAGATCGAGCGCCTCGCGCAGCTCGCGGTCCGCCCGCGCCACGTCGCCCATGCGCAGCGCCACCTGCCCGAGCTGGAAGTGCGCCCACGCCTCGCCGTGCACCGACTCGCTCTCGCGGTGCAGGACCAGGGCTTCGGTGAGCAGGCCGAGAGCCGCGCCCAGCCGGGCGCGGTCCCGTTCCACCGCGGCCAGGGCGTGCATCGTCCAGGCGCGGTCGGCGGCCAGCTCGGGCGAGGCCTGCAGGTCCATGGCCTCCTGGAGCCGCGCCGCCGCCTCCGCCAGGTTGCCCTGGTGGTGCAGCGTGATCCCGAGGGAGCAGAGCGCGCGGGCGGCGCCCGCGTCGTGGTGCGCCTCGAAGTAGAGGTCGACCACCGAGGAGAGCGTCGTGCGGGCCTTGTCCAGCTCGCCGAGCTGGCGGGCCGCGATGCCCGTACGCCACTGCACCGAGCGGACCAGCAGCCCCTGGTCGACGGCCTGGGTCAGCTCGCTGATCTCACCGAGGCGGTACAGGTCGCCGCGCAGCAGGCAGTAGTCGCACAGGGCGCCCAGCAGGTTGAGCACGGCCGCCTGGTTCACGCCCTCCGCGTGGCGCAGCGCCGCCGTGATGAAGCTCGACTCGTCGTCCAGCCAGCGCAGGGCCGCGTCGAGGGAGGTGAAACCGTGCGGGCCGACCGCGCTCGACTGGAACGCGGAGTCCGCGCGCGTCGACGTCTTCCCGTCGACCAGGCGGATCACCGAGTCCGCGAGCTCGCCGTAGTTCACGATCAGCCGTTCCTGCGCGGCCGTCCGCTCGGCCGGCTCCTCCTCGTCCAGCAGACGGGCCTGGGCGAAGCCGCGTACGACGTCGTGCAGGCGGTAGCGGCTGCCGCGCACGTGCAGGATCAGGCCGGCGCGGGCGAGCGCGGCCAGCTGGCGGGCCGCCTCCTGCTCGTCCGTCGCCAGCAGCGAGGCCGCCGCTGCCGCGCCCAGCGAGGCGCGCCCGGCCAGCGCCAGCCGCCGCAGCAGGCGCCGTGCGGTGTCCGGCTGGTCGGTGTAGCGCAGCCACAGGGCCCGCTCGACCGGTTCGACGGGGCCGTACGCCCCGAGGTCGACGGCGAGGACACGGGGTGTGCGCGGGCCGAGCGAGGAGCCCGCGATGCGCAGGGCCAGCGGCAGGCCGCCGCACAACTCCCGTACGCGGTCGCAGGATTCGGCGTCGTAGGGGCCCGAGGTGTCCTGCGCCGCGGCGTTCAGCAGCTCCTCGGCGGCACCCGCGTCCAGGGCCTCCAGCGGGAGGTGGTGCACCCAGGCGGCGAGGTCCGCGGGGAGTTCGAGGGGGGTGCGGGCGGTGACCAGCACCAGGCTCTCGGACCGCTCGGGGACCAGGGTGCGGACCTGCTCGGCGTCGGAGGCGTCGTCCAGCACGATGGTGACCGGCAGCCCGGTCAGATGCTGGTGGTACAGCTCGCTCAGCCGCCTGACCTGCTGGTCCTGCGAGGAACGCTCACGGAACAGGAGCTGCTCGCGCGGCGCCCCCAGCCGGTTCAGCAGGTGCAGCAGCGCGTCCCGGGTGGACAGCGGCGGCTCCTCCGGGCTGTCGCCGCGCAGGTCCACCACGCACGCACCCCGGAACTGGTCCTTGAGCTCGTGCGCCGCCCGCACGGCGAGGGTGCTGCGGCCCGAGCCGGGGGCGCCGTGCAGCACGACCACCGTCGGCTTGGTCTCCGTGCTCGCGCGGGCCGCGTGCACCCACTGCGCGACCCGGGAGAGCTCCGGCCTGCGTCCGGTGAACACCGGGTCCAGCTCCGGGAGTTGCCCGAAGGACTGTTCCAGGACGTTGCGTCGGCGGGCCGCGGCGCTCTTGTCGGTACGGCGCAGCTGGGGTGCGCCCTTCTTGGCGCCGGCCGACGCGTTGAGCACCCGCTGCTGGTCGAGGAAGGGGCGGATGCCGCGTACCTCCAGGGCCGTCAGCCACTGCAGGCGCAGCTGTTCGGGCCCGCCGGGCTGGTTCAGGGCGCCCGCGCGGCGGCTCGCGGCGGGCAGGTGCGAGGCGGACACCTTCGCCACGGTGGTCGCCGCCCCGGCCACGCCGGCCACCGCACCGGCGCCCAGGGCCGTACCGGCGCCGGTGCCCAGGGCCAGGTCGGCGACGCAGGCCGCGAGCGCGGCGACGCCCGCCACCAGCACGGCGGTGCCGGCGCCCTCGCGCGCGTACCGCTGCCCGAAGGTCAGCTCGCCCGCCGCCGTCTCGTCGAGCGCGCGGGTGTACGCCTCGTACTCCTCCGCCGCGGCCTGGGCCATGACGTCCAGGCCGCCCCGCGCGCGTGACAGCAGCACGGCGCCGTCGGTGCGCCCGCCCGAGCGCCGCACCTCCTCCTCCACGGCCCGGGCCAACAGCCGCTCGGCCTCCGCCCGATGGCTGTCCCGCATGTCATGTCCCCCTCCGGTGCAACTCCCTTGGCTACGAGTGTCCTTGGTGCGGGGCCCGAGCGACAGAGGCCCGCGATCATTGGCGCGGCCCGCCGCCGCGACGCGGGGAGGCGCGGACCCTCCAGGCGGGGAGCCCCCGGCGGGGCACGCCGGGCGAAGCGGCGCTTCCTCCTCGCGCGGGACACCGTGGGAGAGTGGAAGGGTGAACCGACTGGCCCATGAGACGTCCCCGTATCTGCTCCAGCACGCCGACAACCCCGTCGACTGGTGGCCCTGGTCGGCCGAGGCCTTCGACGAGGCCCGCAGACGCGATGTGCCCGTCCTGCTCAGCGTGGGCTACAGCAGCTGCCACTGGTGTCACGTCATGGCGCACGAGTCCTTCGAGGACGAGGCGACGGCCGCGTACCTGAACGAGCACTTCGTGAGCGTGAAGGTGGACCGCGAGGAGCGGCCCGACGTCGACGCCGTCTACATGGAGGCGGTGCAGGCCGCCACCGGCCAGGGCGGCTGGCCTATGACCGTCTTCCTCACCCCCGACGCCGAGCCCTTCTACTTCGGCACCTACTTCCCGCCCGAGCCCCGGCACGGGATGCCCGCCTTCCGCCAGGTCCTCGAAGGCGTCGGCAGCGCCTGGACCGACCGCCGCGACGAGGTCGCCGACGTGGCGGGCAAGATCGTGCGGGACCTCGCGGGCCGCGAGCTGAACTACGGCGGTACCGAGGTGCCGGGCGAGGAGGAGCTGGCCGGGGCGCTGCTCGGGCTCACCCGGGAGTACGACGAACAGCGCGGCGGCTTCGGCGGGGCGCCCAAGTTCCCGCCGTCCATGGTGATCGAGTTCCTGCTGCGCCACCACGCCCGCACCGGCTCCGAGGGCGCCCTGCAGATGGCGCGGGACACCTGCGAGCGCATGGCGCGCGGGGGGATCTACGACCAGCTGGGCGGCGGTTTCGCCCGCTACTCCGTCGACCGGGACTGGACGGTTCCGCACTTCGAGAAGATGCTCTACGACAACGCCCTGCTGTGCCGGGTCTACGCGCACCTGTGGCGTTCCACCGGGTCGGACCTCGCCCGCCGGGTCGCCCTGGAGACCGCCGACTTCATGGTCCGCGAACTGCGCACCGCCGAGGGCGGGTTCGCGTCCGCGCTCGACGCCGACAGCGACGACGGGACCGGCCGGCACGTCGAGGGCGCGTACTACGTGTGGACGCCCGAGCAGCTGCGCGACGTCCTCGGGGACGACGCCGAACTTGCCGCCCGGCACTTCGGCGTGACCGAGGAGGGCACCTTCGAGGAGGGCGCCTCGGTGCTGCAACTTCCGCAGCGGGAGGGCGTGTCCGACGCCGCGCGGATCGCCTCGGTGCGGGAGCGGCTGCTGGCCGCCCGCGGGGAGCGGCCTGCTCCCGGCCGCGACGACAAGGTGGTCGCCGCCTGGAACGGGCTGGCCGTCGCCGCGCTCGCGGAGACCGGCGCCTACTTCGGGCGTCCGGACCTGGTGGAGGCCGCGATCGGCGCCGCCGACCTGCTCGTACGCGTCCATCTGGACGACCGCGCCCGCCTGGCCCGTACCAGCAAGGACGGCCGGACCGGCGCGCACGCCGGGGTGCTGGAGGACTACGCGGACGTCGCCGAGGGCTTCCTGGCGCTCGCGTCGGTCACGGGGGAGGGGGTCTGGCTGGAGTTCGCCGGATTCCTGCTCGACCACGTCCTCGCGCAGTTCACCGACGCGGAGTCGGGCGCGCTGTACGACACGGCGGCCGACGCGGAGCGGCTCATCCGGCGTCCGCAGGACCCCACCGACAACGCGACCCCCTCCGGTTGGAGCGCGGCGGCCGGCGCCCTGCTGTCGTACGCGGCCCAGACCGGCGCCGAACCCCACCGCACCGCCGCGGAGCGGGCGTTGGGCGTGGTGAAGGCGCTGGGTCCGCGCGCCCCGCGGTTCGTGGGCTGGGGGCTCTCGGTGGCCGAGGCGCTGCTGGACGGGCCGCGCGAGGTCGCGGTCGTCGGTCCGGCGGACGCGGACGCCACAAGAACCCTGCACCGCACGGCACTTCTGGGGACGGCGCCGGGCGCGGTGGTCGCGGTGGGTGCTCCGGGCAGTGACGAACTGCCGCTGCTGGCGGACCGACCGCTGCTCGGCGGCCGACCGGCGGCGTACGTCTGCCGCAACTTCACGTGCGACGCCCCGACGTCCGACGCCGAGCAGCTCAGGGAGGCCCTGGGCGGCGTGGTTTCCGACTGATCGGTCGCATCTGGACGGGAAAATTCTGACGTGGTCCGATACATGCCCTTAGTCGACCGAGGATTACGAAACACTCTATTTATCTGAACAGTGCCGGGACTTCACAGATCCCTCCTAGTCTCCTCACGGTGACGCGGCGGTTGAGGACACGCCGCCGCGACAGGGGTTTGGGGATCTGGGGGGATCTGTTGCTCACGTCTGTCTTCATCGCTGCCGTTTCACTGGCTCTGTTCTGGATGGCCGCCTTCACTCTGTGGTGGCAGATGCACGCCTGGCGTACGCCCGAGGTGCTCGCCTCCACCCGTTTCGGCAGACCGGACGGCGGAGAGGGCCTGTCCTTCTCTCTGCTGCTGCCCGCCCGGCACGAGCAGGCGGTGCTGGACCACACGATCCGGCGACTGCTGGAGTCCGGTCACGACGACTACGAGATCATCGTCATCGTGGGGCACGACGACCCGGAGACCGCGGCCGTCGCCCGCGCCGCCGAGGCCCGCGACCCGCGGGTGCGGGTCGTCGTCGACACCCATGAGCGGAAGAACAAGCCGAAGGCCATGAACACGGCGCTGCCGCACTGCCGCGGTGACGTCGTCGGGGTCTTCGACGCCGAGGACCAGGTCCATCCGGAGCTGCTCGCCCACGTCGACCACGCCTTCCGCACGACGGGCGCGGACGTGGTGCAGGGCGGTGTGCAGCTCATCAACTTCCACTCCAGCTGGTACAGCCTGCGCAACTGCCTGGAGTACTTCTTCTGGTTCCGCTCGCGGCTCCACCTGCACGCGCAGAAAGGTTTCATTCCGCTCGGCGGCAACACCGTCTTCGTCCGCACCGAGGTGCTGCGCGCGGCCGGCGGCTGGGACCCGGACTGCCTGGCGGAGGACTGCGACCTCGGGGTGCGGCTGTCCAGCGTCGGCAAGAAGGTCGTCGTCGCCTACGACTCCGACATGGTGACCCGCGAGGAGACGCCGGGCAGCCTGGTGTCCCTGATGAAGCAGCGCACCCGCTGGAACCAGGGCTTCCTCCAGGTCTACCGCAAGCGGGACTGGCGGCAACTGCCCACGTTCGGGCAACGGTTGCTGGCCCGCTACACCCTGATGACGCCGTATCTCCAGGCCGTCTCCGGCGTGATCATCCCGCTCAACGTGGCCGTCGCGCTCTTCCTCGACGTGCCGGTCGGCATCGCCTTCATCACCTTCCTGCCGGCCGTCACCGCCCTGGTCACCTTCGTCTTCGAACTGGTCGGACTGCACGACTTCGGCAAGCAGTACGGACTGCGCGTCCGCTTCGTGCACTACCTCAAGCTCGTCGCCGGCGGGCCCCTCTACCAGGTGCTCCTCGCGGGCGCGGCCGTTCGCGCGGTGTGGCGCGAGCAACGAGGCCGCACGGACTGGGAGTTGACCAGTCACGTCGGCGCGCACCTCACCGAGACGATCCGAGAGGACGTTCCCGCGTGACCTCCACTCTCCCCGCGGCGGCCACCACGGTCCCCGCGCAGCGGCACCGTGCGCCCGCAAACGCGCCCGCCGTCCGTCCCGTCCCGCGTTTCCGCAGCTCGCGCTCCGACCTGGTCCTGTGTGGACTGCTGCTCGTGGCGATCATGGTCGTGCAGGGCTGGAACATCACCGACTACCCGGCCCTCAGCGACGACGAGGGCACCTACCTGGCCCAGGCCTGGGCCGTGCAGCAGGGCGACGGACTCGCCCACTACACCTACTGGTACGACCACCCGCCCCTCGGCTGGATCCAGCTGGCGGCGCTGACCTGGCTCCCCGCGAAGATCAGCCCGTCCCTGATGACCGTCGGCCCGATGCGCGTGACCATGCTGCTGGTCGGCGCCGCGAGCGCGGTCCTGCTGTACGTCCTCGCGCGCAGGCTCCGGCTGCCGCGCTGGGCGGCGGGCCTGGCCATGGCGATCTTCGGGCTCTCGCCGCTGTCGGTCGTGCTCCAGCGCGAGATCTTCCTGGACAACATCGCGGTGATGTGGACGCTGCTGGCGTTCTGCCTGGCCGCCTCGCCGAACCGGCACCTCTGGCACCACTTCGCGGCCGGCGTCGCGGCCGCCGCGGCGGTGCTCACCAAGGAGACGATGCTCGTCGTCCTGCCCGCGCTCGTGGTCACCATGTGGCGCCACGGACACCGCGACACCCGCAAGTTCGCCCTCACCGGAGCCGTCACCGCCTGCGTGCTGATCGGCCTGGCGTACCCGCTGTTCGCGCTGCTCAAGGGCGAGCTGCTGCCCGGCTCCGGGCACGTGTCGCTGTGGGACGGCATCACCTACCAGATGAGCCGCCCCGGCTCCGGCTTCGTCCTCGACCCCGGCTCCGGCTCGCACGCCGTGCTGCGGTCCTGGCTGTACTACGACCGCGTCCTGCCCCTCGGCGGACTGGCGGGCGCCGTGCTGCTCCTGCTCACCTGGCGCTGGTCGGTGACGGCACGCGCGCTGGCCGGACCGGCCCTCACCGTCGGCATCCTCGCCCTGGTCGCACTGCGCCCGAACGGCTACCTGCCCGCCATGTACGTCATCCAGGCGCTGCCCTTCCTCGCGCTGGTGCTCGCCGGGGGCACCGCGAGCGTGGCGCACGCGGTGCTGCGCCGGTCGCGGAGCACGCGGGAGCGGCCGTACGTCACCTGGGGGCGCCGGGCGACCGCGGCCCTGCTCGTGACTGCGGCGGCCCTCTACGTCGTGCCCCGCTGGTACGACGGCGACCGCACCGCCCTGACCGCCGACGCGAACGCCCCCTACCGGGCCGCGTCGCACTGGCTCACCACGCGGGTGGAGGACCCCGCGGGCACCCGGGTCCTCGTCGACGACGCGCTCTGGCTCGACCTCGTGCACCACGGGTACCGGCCCGGACCCGGCGTCATCTGGTTCTACAAGGCGGACCTGGACCCGGCGGTGACGAAGACGATGCCGCGCGGCTGGCGCGACCTCGACTACGTGGTCGCCTCGCCCACGGTCCGGCGCGACGCGGCCGACCTGCCCAACGTCAGGGCCGCGATGCGCCACTCCACCCCGGTCGCCGTCTTCGGCACCGGCGAGGACCGCGTCGAGATCCGCCGGATCCAGACCGAGGGAGGCTCCCGATGAGTCACGAGTCCACCGTTCCCGAGGAGCTCGGCGACCCGGCGGTACACGCCGCGGAGGTAGCCGAGCCGGGCGCCGTCACCATCGTCGTACCGACCTTCAACGAGTCCGCGAACGTCCGGGAGCTGCTGCGCCGGATCACCGAGTCGGTGCCCGCCCGGCTGCCCTGCGAGGTCGTCTTCGTGGACGACTCCACCGACGACACCCCCGAGGTGATCGCGCGGGCGGCGCAGGACTGCCCCTTCCCGGTCACCGTGCTGCACCGCGAGGAGCCCGTGGGCGGCCTCGGCGGCGCCGTCGTCGAAGGACTCAAAGCCGCGGCCTCCGACTGGATCGTCGTCATGGACGGAGACCTCCAGCACCCGCCGTCCCTGGTGCCGGAGCTGGTGTCCACGGGCGAGCGGGCGTCCGCCGGGCTCGTCGTCGCCAGCCGCTACATCAAGGGCGGCAGCCGCGAAGGACTCGCGGGCGGCTACCGCGTCGCCGTCTCGCGCGGCGCGACCTGGCTCACCAAGACGCTGTTCCCGCGCAAGCTGCGCGGCATCAGCGACCCGATGAGCGGCTTCTTCGCCATCCGGCGCAGCGCGGTCACCGCCGATGTCCTCCAGCCGCTCGGCTACAAGATCCTCCTCGAACTCGCGGTGCGCAGCCGCCCCCGGCAGGTCACCGAGGTGCCCTTCGTCTTCCAGGACCGGTACGCGGGCGAGTCCAAGTCGACGGCGCAGGAGGGGTTCCGTTTCCTGCGCCACCTGGCCGGGCTGCGCACCGCCTCACCGGTGGCCCGGATGGTCGCCTTCGGCCTGATCGGTGTCACCGGGTTCCTGCCGAACCTGCTGGGCCTGTGGGCGCTCACGGCCGCCGGGGTGCACTACCTGCCGGCCGAGATCGTCGCCAACCAGTTCGGGGTGGCGTGGAACTTCTTGCTCATCGAGCACCTGCTGTTCCGTGAGCGCCGCAGGCACCGCAACCGGTGGGACCGCGCGGGCCGGTTCGCGCTGCTCGCCAACGCCGACCTGGTGCTGCGCATCCCGCTGATCGCGCTGTTCGTGCGCGAGCTCGGGATGGGCCCCCTGTCGGCCACCGCGCTCGCCCTGGTGACGACCTTCGTCCTGCGGTTCGCGGGGACGGAGGCGCTGGTCTACCTGCCGCGCAGGGCCGCCGGACCCCGGCGCACGAGCCGCGACCGCGATCGCTCGGAGAGGAGAGCCGCGTGAGCTTCCACCTCAGACCCCGGCGGAGAACCTCCCTGCTGGCCGTGGCGGGCCTCGCCGCCGGGCTGCTCCTGGTCTCGCCGCAGCCCGCCGCCGCGGCGAACCTCGTCAAGAACCCAGGCTTCGAGACGGCGGGCACCGACGGCATGCCGTACTGCTGGGAGAAGTCCGGCTGGGGCGACAACGACTTCACCTTCTCCACCGTCGCCGGCGCCCACTCGGGCACGAAGGCGATGAAGGTCGAGCTGACCCGCCGCGTGGACGGCGACCGCAAGGCGCTGGTCACCGAGAGCGCGGCCTGCGCCCCGGTGGTCACGCCGGGCAAGCAGTACGACCTGGGGCTCTGGTACAAGTCGACGACCCCGGACACCTCCCTCACCCTGTTCCGGCACGACGCGACGGCCGGCTGGCAGTACTGGACCGACCTCAAGACGCTGGAGATGACGAGCGGTTGGACGCAGGCGTCGGTGCGCACCCCCGCGGTACCGGCCGGCACCGACCGCGTCAGCTGGGGCGTCTCCGTCTACGGCACCGGCTCCGCGACCACCGACGACTACACGATGGACGAGGTCGCCGACCCCGTGCCGCCCGTCCGGTGCACCGGCACGGCCGACGAGTGCGCCAACGGCAAGTGGACCGTGCTGCCCACGCGGAACCCGGTCCGGTCCATGCACTCCGTCGTGCTCAACAACGGCAAGGTGCTGCTCATCGCGGGCTCCGGCAACAGCGAGGAGATGTTCGCGGCGGGCACGTTCACCTCGGCGGTCTACGACCCGGTGCGGGGGACGTACAAGCAGATCCCGACGCCCAAGGACATGTTCTGCGCGGGGCACGTGCAGCTGTCGGACGGGCGCGTGCTGGTGATGAGCGGCAACAAGGCGTTCCCGGTCGCGGGCGGCCACGGCTACGAGGGGTACAAGGACTCGTACGTCTTCGACCCGGTCACCGAGACGTACGGCAAGACCAACGACATGAACGACGGCCACTGGTATCCGTCGGCGACCGTCCTCGGCAACGGTGACGTGATCTCGTTCGGCGGGCTGCGCGAGGACTCGACGGGTTCGGTGACCGCCGAGCTCTGGTCGGACGCCGAGCAGCGGTGGCAGCCGCTGTGGAAGGTCAACCAGACCTGGTCGTACTGGGGTCTGTACCCGTCGATGATCCTGATGCAGGACGGCCGCCTCTTCTACTCGGGCAGCCACGTCTTCGGCAACGGCACCCCGGGCACGGGCTCGGCGATCTACGACTACGACGCCAACACCACCACCGCGGTCCCGGGACTGCGGAACAAGGACCAGCGGGACCAGTCGGCGAGCGTGCTGCTGCCGCCGGCCCAGGACCAGCGGGTGCTGACGCTCGGCGGCGGCAACATCGACTCCAACCCGGAGGCGAACGGGCTCACGGACCTCATCGACCTCAAGTCGCCCTCCCCGTCGTACGTCGCGGGGCCGCCGGTCCCGCAGGGCGAGGTGGACCTCGGCAACGGCAAGGTGGCCCAGACCGGCGGCCAGGGGAAGATGTACGTGTCCGCCGTGCTGCTGCCCGACGGCAAGGTCCTGGAGACCGGCGGCGCCCTGCACAACCGCGCGAACCCGGTGTACGAGTCGTCGCTCTTCGACCCGGCGACCTCGACCTTCGACCCCGTGGCGCCCGACCCGGAGGAGCGCGGCTACCACTCGTCCGCGTTCCTGCTGCCCGACGGCCGGGTGATGACGACCGGCGACAACCCGGGCAACGGCACCTGGAACCACGACGTGTCGGTCTACACCCCGCCGTATCTCCTCAAGGGCCCCCGCCCGGCGATCACTTCGGTCATCGACACCGAGTGGGTCTACGGCGACACCCAGCGCATCACCGTCGACCGGCCCGTCGCCAAGGCGGAGTTGATCAGGCCGGCCGCGGTGACGCACTCCTCCGACCCGAACCAGCGGTTCGTGGACCTGCCGCTGAGCGTGGACGGGAACAACGTCGACCTGAACGTGACGAGCAACCCCAACCTGGCCCCGCCCGGCTGGTACATGCTCTTCGCGGTCGACGCCAACGGCGTGCCGTCGGTGGCCGAGTGGGTGCACCTCCAGGGGCCGTCCGCACTGGCCGCGGACGCCGCCTCGCCGCACGTCCACGCCTTCGCCGAATCGCCGGACGGGAAGACGAGCGGGCCGGGGAGGAAGCGGACCTCGCAGCCGGTGAGCCCGACGGTCTCCGGCTGCGACCCGCACTACGGATCGGTCAACGTGTGCGTGCCGACGGTCTTCCCGGACGGAGTGAAGGAGACGGCGGCGGCCCGGTGCGCCTGGCTGAAGACCCACGACTACGGCCGCCTGCGGGTCAACGGCAAGGACGATCCGCTGGGCCTCGACCGCGACCGGGACGGCCGGGCCTGCGGGAAGGGGGACGTGCGGAGGTCCTAGGTCGTGTCCGCAAAGTCCCGCCTGTTCCGCGACGCCTGGCACGCACTCTCGCCGCACCGGGCGAAGCCCCGAGTACGTCCAGTACGAGGAACTCCGCCCGGCCCACCGAGAGCACGCACCAGACGCCGCGGAACCCGCCCTACGGGCGGACGACGGGACTTTGCGGACACGACCTGGTGCGGGCCGGCCGGGCCCGGCGGGGCTGCTGGGGGCCGCGCCCTCAGTGGCTTCCGAACTCCGCGAGGGCGCGTCCCACGATCGCCTCCAGGCGGTCGTGGTGCGCGCCCCTCCAGTAGGCGCGCCCGCACGCGGCGCACTGGGCGAAGACGTCGTACGACCGGCTCGTGCCGCCTTCGAGCCGGTCTGCCAGTTCCTCCTTGGTGGCCTCCCTGAGCAGCCCGTTGCACGCGGTGCACCGCGTCCACGGCTTCAGCTGGGGTGCGAACCGCCCGAGCACGTCGCGGAGTTGGTCGTCGGGCTGGGTGCTGTACACGAAGGCGCCCGCCCACAGTTCGCGGCGGCGCAGCAGCCCGCGGTCGCGGCTGAGCAGGACCCGCCGCTCGGCCGCCGAGCGCGCGGCGAGGGCCGGGTCGCCGATGTCGGTGGACTCGTACGCCGTGTCGACGCCGAGCAGCCGCATACGGCGGGCCAGTGTTCCGAGGTGGACGTCGAGCAGGAAGCGCAGCGGCGCCCCGGGTACGGACTGCGGGCGCCGGACGGCGCGCACCCGGACGGACTCGCCCGCGGCGGGGATGTGCGACACGGGCACCTCGCGGCCGTCCACGACCAGGGCGCCGACCTCGGTCAGCGGGACGCCGAGCGACTCGACGACGTGGCCGAGGGTGGAGGCGCCGTCGGTGGCGACCCCGGTGGCGGCGGCCCGCCGTGCGGGCGGGACGAACAGGCCCAGCTCGGGGGCGAACTCGACGTGGATCTCCGGTCCGTTCACCGGGTCAGGATGCCACGGCGGCCGGGGCGGCGGCCTCCGGGTTTTCAGCGGGCGGGGCCGTGTTCCAGGAAGTCCAGGGTGCGGTCGAGGAGCGCGGCGAGGTCCTCGCGGTGACCGCCCTCGGCCCAGTACACGGCGGTCTCCAGCAGGGCGCCGGTCAGCGCCGCGGCGTACACGCGCACGTCGAGGGCGTCCGGGTCCCGGCCGGTGCGCTCACCGATGACCCGGCACAGCATGCGGCCGGTGCCGGTCAGGCGCTCCCTCGTGCGGGACCGCACGGCGGGCACCTCGGCCATCAGCCGGGTGCGCAGCCGCAGCACCTCGGGCCGCCCGGCGAGGACGTGCCCGAGCACGTGCCGCAGGGACTCCGGCCAGGGTTCGCCGGCGGGCCGTGACCGCAGCCGCTCCTCGGTCTCCCGGTCGCCTCCGTCCGGGAGCACGATGTCCTCCTTGGCCGGGAAGTAGCGCAGGACCGTGGAGGGGGAGACCTCGGCCGCCGCGGCGATCCGCTCGACGGAGGCCGCCTCGTAGCCCTGCTCCTGGATCAGCCGGTAGGCCGCCTCGCGGATCGCGAGCCGGGTCTTCGTCTTCTTCCGCTCGCGCAGCCTCGGCCGGGGCTCGGCGGTGGTGGAGCTGTGTGCGGTGGCGGCCATGGGGTTCATTCTCCGCCACCGGCGACGGCGGGCACCGGCTCCCTGGGCGGCTCCGGCGTCCGGGCCCGGACACGCGAGAGGGCCGCGGCGGACGGCCGCGGCCCCGGAGCGCTGGGGAGTTTCGTCGCTAGTAGGCCACCAATGAGATGCCGACGTAGTGCGCGATGAACGCGGCCAGGGTGAGGGAGTGGAAGACCTCGTGGAAGCCGAAGTACTGCGGTGACGGGTTGGGGCGCTTGAGCGCGTAGATCACGCCGCCGGCGCTGTAGAGCAGACCGCCGACGACGACCAGGACGAGGACGGCGACCCCGCCGGCGCGCATGAAGTCGGGCAGGAAGAACACGGCGGCCCAGCCCATGGCGATGTAGCAGGGGGTGTAGAGCCAGCGCGGCGCCCCGACCCAGAACACCCGGAAGAGGATGCCGGCCACGGCGGCGCCCCAGATGCCCCACAGGAGCCACCGGCCCTTGGCTTCGGGCAGCAGGAGCATCGTCAGCGGTGTGTAGGTGCCGGCGATGATCAGGAAGATGTTCGCGTGGTCGAGTCTGCGCAGGACACCGTCCATGCGCGGGCTCCAGTTGCCGCGGTGGTAGACGGCGCTCACTCCGAACAGGAGGCAGGCCGTCAGCGTGTAGATCCCGCAGGCGAGCCGTCCGCGGCCGGTGTCGGCGAGCGCGGTGAGCAGCAGGCCCGCGACGAGTACGGCGGGGAACATGCCGAGGTGGAGCCAGCCGCGGAGCTTGGGTTTGACGGGGTGCGGCAGGGAGAGCTCGACGGGCCCGCGGCCGGCGGCCGGCGAGTCCGTGGGCGCGTCGGGGACGGGCGCAGTCATGCGGGCAATCGTACCTACGGAACCGTAAGTTACGCGTCAGCAGTACCCAGCCGCGGGTCGATAGTGGCCAGCGTCTCACGTGATGTCGCGGACACCGCCGCGGGGGTCCTTCAGGGGAACCCCGAAAGTCCGCGGGGAAACCCTCGTGTGAGTGGTGATGCTCACGCCGCTCAGGTGTGAGGCCCTCTGGACATATGGGCGGATGCGTCGGATGATCAAATGAGTGCGGTCGGCACCGGATGAGCGCCCATGATCCATCACCGTGAAGCATCCGGGTCGCGGCCCCCACGGGGCATTCAACAACAAAACCCCTCATTTAGGAGCAATCGTGGCGCGCGACATCGCGGCTCCCACCGTCGTCCCCACCTCTCACCAGGAACTGATCTCGTGGGTGAACGAGATCGCCGAACTGACCCAGCCGGACAGCGTGGTCTGGTGTGACGGATCCGAGGCGGAGTACGAGCGGCTGAGCGAGGAGCTCGTCCGCAAGGGCACCTTCCGCAAGCTCGACCCGATCAAGCGCCCGAACTCCTACTACGCCGCCTCCGACCCGACCGATGTCGCGCGGGTCGAGGACCGGACGTTCATCTGCTCCGAGAAGGAGGAGGACGCCGGCCCGACGAACCACTGGAAGGCGCCCGCCGAGATGCGGGAGATCTTCCAGGGGCAGGGCGGCGAGGGCGGCCTCTTCCGCGGCTCCATGCGCGGCCGGACGATGTACGTCGTCCCCTTCTGCATGGGCCCGCTCGGCTCCGACCTTTCCGCCATCGGCGTCGAGATCACCGACTCGGCCTACGTCGCCGTGTCCATGCGCACCATGACCCGCATGGGTCAGCCGGTCCTGGACGAGCTCGGCTCCGACGGCTTCTTCGTGCGTGCCGTGCACACGCTCGGGGCGCCGCTGGAGGAGGGCCAGGAGGACGTGCCGTGGCCGTGCAACTCCACGAAGTACATCTCGCACTTCCCCGAGTCCCGCGAGATCTGGTCCTACGGCTCGGGCTACGGCGGCAACGCCCTGCTCGGCAAGAAGTGCTACGCCCTGCGCATCGCCTCCGTCATGGCGCGCGACGAGGGCTGGCTCGCCGAGCACATGCTGATCCTCAAGCTGACGCCGCCGCAGGGTGAGTCGAAGTACGTCGCCGCCGCCTTCCCGAGCGCCTGCGGCAAGACGAACCTCGCCATGCTGGAGCCGACGATCTCCGGCTGGACCGTCGAGACGATCGGCGACGACATCGCCTGGATGCGCTTCGGCGAGGACGGCCGCCTGTACGCCATCAACCCCGAGGCCGGCTTCTTCGGCGTCGCGCCCGGCACCGGTGAGCACACCAACGCCAACGCGATGAAGACCCTGTGGGGCAACTCGGTCTTCACGAACGTGGCGCACACCGACGACAACGACGTCTGGTGGGAGGGCATGACGGAGGAGACCCCGGCCCACCTGACGGACTGGAAGGGCAACGACTGGACGCCGGAGTCCGGGACCCCGGCCGCCCACCCGAACGCGCGCTTCACCACCCCCGCCGCGCAGTGCCCGATCATCGCGCCCGAGTGGGAGGACCCCAAGGGCGTGCCGATCTCCGCGATCCTCTTCGGCGGGCGCCGCGCCTCCGCCGTGCCGCTGGTCACCGAGTCCTTCGACTGGAACCACGGCGTCTTCCTGGGCGCCAACGTCGCCTCCGAGAAGACCGCCGCCGCCGAGGGCAAGGTCGGCGAGCTGCGCCGCGACCCCTTCGCCATGCTGCCGTTCTGCGGCTACAACATGGGCGACTACATGGGGCACTGGGTCGACGTGGCCAAGGGCAAGGACCAGTCGAAGCTCCCGAAGATCTACTACGTGAACTGGTTCCGCAAGAACGACGAGGGCAAGTTCGTGTGGCCCGGTTTCGGCGAGAACAGCCGCGTGCTCAAGTGGATCGTCGAGCGTCTGGAGGGCACGGCGGCCGGTGTCGAGACGCCGATCGGCGTGCTGCCCGCCAAGGGCTCGCTGGACACCAAGGGCCTCGACCTGGCCGAGTCCGACCTCGACTTCCTGCTCACCGTGGACAAGGAGGTGTGGCGCGAGGAGGCGTCGCTGGTGCCCGAGCACCTCAACACCTTCGGCGACCACGCGCCCAAGGAGCTGTGGGACGAGTACCGCGCGCTGGTGCAGCGCCTGGGCTGAGTCCCGCCCCCCGCTCCGCGGCCGGCCTGTTGCCCTGACCAGCGACGTCGTCGAGGCCGGCCGCGGTGACGACGGCACCCCGGACGGGTCCCCGGGCCCGCACGACGACACGCGGTTCCTGCGGTTCCCGGCCGGACCGCGACACGCGGGTCCACCGGTTCCCGGCCGGACGGCGACACGCCCCACGGGCCCCTTGCCCAGCGGATCCGCACAGTTGTTTCATGCCCTTACAGGCGCCCCGCTCGACGAGCGGGGCGCTCGACTCAGCCTGTGGGGGGCACAGTTGACAACCGCACACAGCCGTGGACGGACGGTGGCCACGCTGGCCGCGCTCGGGATGGCGGGGGCCGGTCTGACGGTGGGTGCCGCGCCCGCGGCGGTCGCCGCGACGGACTCCGTGGCCAAGCTGCCGATCTCCTCGTACGCGGCGATGGTGATCGACTCGGCGCACGAGCGCGTCTACGTCACCGAGGACAGCCGGAGCAGCACCGACGGCGCCATCCAGGTCTACGACTTCGACGGCCGCAAGGTGGCCACGCTCACCTCCAGCGGCCCGGTCTCGGGAATGGCGCTCAGCGAGGACAGCGGCACGCTCTACGCGTCGAACTACGAGATGATCGCCGCGTACGACACGCAGACGCTGACCAGGAGCGTCCACGCGTACACCCCCTGGTACGCCTACTGCGGGCGCCAGGTCGCGCACTCCGGCGGCAAGGTCTGGTACACGCAGAACTTCAACACCGGCGACTGCTACTCGTACACGAACACCCTGTACGGGGTCGCCGGGGGCTCCGCCTACGACACCAAGTGGTCCGCCGCCGGACGGCTCCAGCTGGCGACCGGGGACGGCGCCCCGAACCGGCTCTTCATGGGGCAGCCACCGAGCGGCGCGGAGAAGGACCCCTTCCTGACCTCGTTCGACACCGGCGGCGACACCCTGGTGCGCGGCGCCGCCCGGCGGTTCGCGGACGCCGACGGCAAGGGCGCCCTGGACTTCAAGGACATGTCGGTCTCGGCGGACGGCAAGCTGCTCGCGGTCGCCGACGCCGGCTACGGGACGCGCCTGCTGAACACCGCCGACCTCTCCGACGCGGACGGCTCCTACGCGCCGCTGCCATCCGGGGCGACGGCGTCGGCGGTGGCGTTCAGCGGTGACGGCACCTACCTCGCCCGCGGTGCCTCCGCCTCCGGCAGTACGGCCGACCTGCTCGTGCAGAAGGCGGACCCGGGGAGCGCGGCCGCGCCGCTGGAGTTCGCCTTCGAGGGCAGCCTCGACGGCGACCGGGTCGCGCCGCGCGGACTCGGCTGGTCGAAGGACGGGACGCGGCTGTTCGCCGTCACCACCAACGCGTCCGGCAGCGAGTACTGGCTGCACGTCATCCAGCCGCCCGCCGCCCAGTACGACTCCCGCTTCACCGGCGGACTGAGTCACTCGCCGAGCAGGGCCGTGGTCGGCGAGGCGCTCGCCGTCCGGGGCCGCCTCACCCTGGACGGCACCGCCCCGGTCGATCCGGTGAAGGTCTCCGCGGTACGCACGGACGCGTCCGGGACGCACCGGCTGGCCTCTGTGGAGGCCAGGGCCGACGGCACCTTCACGGTCCTGGACGAGCCGGACGCGGTGGGGGAGGCGACGTACACCGTGTCCTACCTGGGCGACCTCACGCACCGGCCGGCCGAGGGCGTCAGCCTGACGGTCCCGGTGGCCAAGGCGTCGACGACGCTCACGCTGACGGCTCCGGACGAGGCGACTCTCGGCGGCGGGGTCGAGATCACCGGCACGCTGGGCCGGCAGGGACCGGCGTTGGAACCCGGCGCGACGGTGCGGGTGGAGCGCACCGACCGGCTCGGTTCCGGCGCGCTGTCGTCGGTGGCGGTCGGGGCCGACGGCACGTTCACCGTCAAGGACCTGCCGCGGACCACGCGGACGGTCACCTACACCCTGAGCTACGCGGGTGACGCGCTGCACGTGGGGGCGACCGCGTCGGCGCAGGTCGAGGTACGCCGGCGCTGACGGGGAAGGTGGCGCCCGGTCCGCACGTCGCTGCGGGTGCGCGCGGACCGGGGCCGATCGGGGGAGCCGGGAGGGCTCAGTGGGAGGCGAGCTCGCGGGGGCCGACGGCCGCCGCGTGGGCGTCCATCCGCTCGGCCGCCAGGATCGCCGCGGCCGTGTCGGCGCGGGAGGCGGCGACGACGAGGGCGCGTCCGGCGAGCGCGTGCGCCCGCTGGTGGAGCATCACCAGGTGCGGTTCGTGGACCGCGGCGGCCACCGAGGCGCGCACGGGCGCCTGGCCGCGGCGCAGCCGGGCCACCTGCGCGGCGAGCCGCTCGGCCGCCTGGTCGAGATCGGCGGAGGGGGCCAGCGCGCGCAGGTCGTCCGTCACCGCGAGCAGGGCGCCGAGATGGCCGGCGAGCTGGATGTCCAGCTCCTCCTCGCGGGAGCGGTGCGGGAAGTCGGGGTTGGGGCCGTCAGCCGTGCTGTGGACCGACTTGGTGCGGATCGGTTCGTACATGGGAAGGCCTCCTGTGCTGTCAGGAAACCATCCTAGCTTGGATTTCGTCTAAAGTTGAGTCGGTTCACGGAGACCGGACGGACGGGCACAGGGTGTGAGCGTCAGATCTGGCCGTAGCCGTCCAGGAACGTGCCGATCCGGGTCACCGCCGAGGTCAGGTCCGCGACCGACGGCAGGGTGACCACCCGGAAGTGGTCGGGCTCCGGCCAGTTGAAGCCCGTCCCCTGGACGACCATGATCTTCTCCTGGCGCAGCAGGTCCAGGACCATCCGCCGGTCGTCCTTGATCTTGAAGACCTTGGGGTCCAGGCGCGGGAAGAGGTACAGCGCGCCCTTCGGCTTGACGCAGCTCACCCCGGGGATCTGTGTGAGCAGCTCGTACGCCACGTCCCGCTGTTCCTTCAGCCGCCCGCCGGGCAGTACCAGTTCGTTGATCGTCTGGCGTCCGCTCAGCGCGGCGACCACACCGTGCTGGCCCGGCATGTTCGCGCACAGGCGCATGTTGGCCAGGATCGTCAGGCCCTCGATGTACGAGTCGGCGTGCGCCCGCGGTCCCGAGATCGACATCCAGCCGACCCGGTAGCCCGCCACCCGGTAGGACTTGGACATCCCGTTGAAGGTGAGGGTCAGCAGGTCGGGGGCGACGGCGGCGGTCGGGGTGTGCGTGGCGCCGTCGTAGAGGATCTTGTCGTAGATCTCGTCGGAGCAGACCAGCAGGTTGTGGCGGCGGGCGATGTCGGTCAGCCCGCGCAGCACCGCCTCGTCGTACACCGCGCCCGTCGGGTTGTTCGGGTTGATGATGACGATCGCCTTGGTGCGGTCGGTGACCTTGCGCTCCACGTCGGCGAGGTCGGGCATCCAGTCCGACTGCTCGTCGCAGTGGTAGTGGACGGCCGTACCGCCGGACAGGGACACGGCGGCGGTCCACAGCGGGTAGTCCGGCGCCGGCACGAGGACCTCGTCGCCGTCGTCCAGCAGGCCCTGCATCGCCATCACGATCAGCTCGGAGACGCCGTTGCCGATGAAGACGTGCTCGACGTCCGTCTCGATGCCCAGGGTCTGGTTGTGCATCACCACGGCCCGGCGGGCGGCGAGCAGGCCCTTGGCGTCGCCGTAGCCGTGCGCCGAGGAGACGTTGCGGAGGATGTCCTCCAGGATCTCGGGCGGGCACTCGAAGCCGAACGCCGCCGGATTGCCGGTGTTCAGCTTGAGGATGCGATGGCCTGCCGCTTCCAGCCGCATCGCCTCCTCGAGAACCGGGCCCCGGATCTCGTAACAGACGTTGGCGAGCTTCGTGGACTGGATCACCTGCATGCGGTGAGCTTACGGCCGCGTAACGGGTCGTGGGGGGTGTTTTCCACCACGTGAGACGTCCGGCTTCGGTCGATTTGTCGCTCCACTACGCCGCAAGCCCTTGCGGTCTCTACAATGCGCGGCCATGTCATGGCAGAGCGGCGGACCGGAGAGTCCACCGAACGTGTACCTCCCGCAGGGCGACGCGGACGCGACGCCCGCATACGAGGCGTACGCGGATCCGGCCGCGGCGCACGGCTGGCAGGACTCCTACGCCCACGGGGGTGACGGGGCCCACGACGCGCACGCGGGCGCGGACCCGTACGGCGAGGCGGGTCCGTACGACGGGCCGGGTACGGCGGTGGAGCTGTACGACGCCTCGGTCCTCGAGGAGCCCGCCGAGGAGCCGGGCCGCCACGCCCGCCTGCTGCGGCGCCGCCGCACCCGGACGCTGCGCCGGGCGGCGATCGGCGCCGGCGCGGGCTGCGCCGTGCTGCTGGCGGCGGTGCTCGCCGGGGCCTTCGACTCCGGTTCCTCGCCGGCTCCGCGGCGGCCGCACGGTGAGGGTAAAAACACCGGTACGCGCGAGGCGGCCGAGCCCGCCGGCTCCTCCTCGGAGCGCCCCTCCGCCGCCGACCGGTCGCCCTCGGCCTCGCCGTCCGGGTCCACGGCGACCACGAACACGACCACGACCACGACCACGAGCCCCTCCGCGGGTGCCACGAAGGCGACGGAGCCGAAGGCGCCCGTACAGACGGCCCCGGCGACGCCCACGGCCTCCTCCGCCACGGCCGAGCCGACCCGGAGCGAGGACGGCAAGCCCGGCCGCGGACCCGGTTCCACCAAGCGCCCGAAGTAGGCGGCCGGGGTAGCCGGAATGCGCCGGGCGGCGGCCGGAAACAGCTCCTTGTCGCCCCGGCGGGGGTCCCTTCACAATGCGCATGACAAACGGAGACGGCCGGAAGACCTCCGGTCGCCCGTCTGTCGGGACAACAGAAAACAGAGGGGACCCCCACATGAGAAAGCCTCTCGTCGCCGCGCTCTTCGCCCTGGTCATCGCCGGGACGGGCGTGGCACCCGCGGTCGCGGCGCCCGCGCCCGTACCGGCCGGGCGGACGGCGGCGGCACCCACCGCCCCGGCGCAGGCCGCACCGGCGCAGGCCGCACCGGCGCCGGCCGTGCAGGCGGTCGACTTCGCCGGCACCGTCGCGCTCAGCAACTGCTCCGGCTCCGTCGTGCGGACGCCCGGGTCCGAGGACGACGACCCCGCGCTCGTGCTCTCCAACGGCCACTGCCTGGAGACCGGCTTCCCGGCGGCCGGCGAGGTCCTCGTCGACCGGCCGTCCAGCCGCACCTTCAGCCTCCTCAACTCCGCGGGCACTCGGGTCGCGACCCTGCGCGCGAGCAAGATCGCGTACGCGACGATGACCGACACGGACATCTCGATCTACCAGCTCACCCGCACCTACGCGCAGATCAGGAGCTCGTACGGGATCGGCGCGCTGACCCTCGACGCCGCGCACCCGGTCGCCGGGACCGCGATCAAGGTGGTGTCCGGTTACTGGAAGCGGATCTACACCTGCAACATCGACGGGTTCGCCTACCGCCTCAAGGAGGGGCAGTGGACCTGGAAGGACTCGGTTCGCTACACCTCCGCCTGCAACACCATCGGCGGCACGTCGGGCTCGCCCGTCGTGGACAGCGCCACCGGCAAGGTCGTCGCCGTCAACAACACCGGCAACGAGGACGGCGCCCGCTGCACGGACAACAACCCGTGCGAGGTGGACGCGAGCGGCAACGTCACCGTCCGGCAGGGCATCAACTACGGCCAGGAGACCTACCAGATCGTGCCGTGCGTCGGCATCGACAACAAGATCGACCTGAGCCGCAGCGGGTGCACGCTGCCCAGGCCGTAGGCGACCGGCGGGCGGTTCAGGCCGTACGGCGGACCGCCCGCCCCGCCAGGACGTCGGTGCGCCGGCCGTCCTCGATCACGAAGCGGCCGTCGACCAGGACGTGCGGGATGCCGGTCGGCAGCGTGCGCGGCGCCTCGAAGGTGGACCCTGCGGCGACCGTGTCCGGGTCGAAGAGGACCAGGTCCGCCCGGTAGCCCTCGCGTACGAGGCCGCGGTCGGGCAGCCGCAGCCGGGCGGCGGGCCGCGCGGTGAGGTGGGCGACGCACTCCTCCAGCGAGAGGACGCCCAACTCCCGCACGTAGTGGCCCAGATAGTGCGGGAAGGTGCCGTACGCGCGCGGGTGCGGTTTGTCGCCCCGCAGGATGCCGTCGGAGCCGCCCGTGTGCACCCGGTGCCGCATGATCGCGCGGACGTTCTCCTCGTGGCCGACGTGCTGGAGGATCGTCGGGCCGAGACCGTCGGCGACGAGGAGCCGGCGGGCCGTGGTCCAGGGTTCCTCGCCGAGCCGGTCGGCGGACTGCTGGACGGTGCTGCCGACGTACGGCGCGAGGGCGGGGTCGCTCACCCCCGAGATCTCGATCGTGTCCCACTCGATGGGGACCCCGTGACAGCCGTCGGAGCCCACCACCTCCACGGCGTGCCGGATCCGCGCCGCCGTCGCGTCGTCCGCCAGCCGGGCGAGGGTCGCCGCCGGGCCGCCCTCGCTCGCCCAGCTCGGCAGCATCGCCACGAGGGTCGTGCAGCCGGGGGTGTAGGGGTACGTGTCCAGGCTGATGTCCGCGCCCGCGGCGAGCGCGTCGTCCAACAGGGCCAGCAGGTCCGGGGCCTTGCCCTTGTTCACGCCGAAGTTCATGGTGGCGTGCGCGAGATGGAGCGGGCAGCCGGCCTCGCGGGTGAGGGCCACCATCTCCTCGTACGCGGCGAGGGCGCCCGCGCCGTACGAGCGGTGGTGGGGGCAGTAGTAACCGCCGTGCTCGGCCACCACCCGGCACAGCTCGGTGAGTTCGGCGTCCTTCGCGTACATGCCGGGGGTGTACGTCAGCCCGGAGGACATGCCGACCGCGCCCTCCCGCATGCCGTCGGCCACCAGCCGCCGCATGCGGTCCAGCTCGCCGGGGGTGGCCTCCCGGTCGCCCCAGCCGACGGCGAGCATCCGGACCGTGCCCTGCGGGATCAGGTACGCGGCGTTGACGGCGATGCCCTCGCCGCCGAAGCCGTGGTCGAGGCGGTCCAGGTACTCGCCGACCGAGCGCCAGCTGAAGTCGACGTCGTCGCCGGGGCCGTTCCAGCCGGTGATCGCGCGGCGGACCTCGGCGAGGGTGCGGTCGTCGACGGGGGCGTACGACAGGCCGTCCTGGCCGATGACCTCCAGGGTGACGCCCTGGGCGGCCTTCGCGCTGTGGTCCGGGTCCGTCAGGAGGGCGAGGTCGCTGTGCGCGTGCATGTCGATGAAGCCGGGGGAGAGGGCGAGGCCGGACGCGTCCAGGGTTCTGGTTCCCCCGGGGAGGGGGGTGCGGGTGCCGGTGCCGGTTCTGTGGATCTCTGTGATGCGGCCTTCGTGGATGCCTACGTCTGCTCTGTACGGGGGTGTGGCCGTGCCGTCCACGACGGTGGCGTCTCTGATCACCAGGTCCATGGTGGGCGTCTCCTTCCCTCTCCGGGCTGCGCCCGTGCCGTGTGTTCACGCGCCTGCGGCGCGGGTCTCCGGGCTTCGCCCGTGCCGTGTGTTCACGCGCCTGCGGCGCGGATTTCCGGGCTTCGCCCGTGCCGCTTCTTTCCCGCGCTCCGCGCGGTGCCTGCCCACCCACGACCACCCGTCTCGGCCCGTATGGCGCGCTTCGCGCGGTGCTGTCGAAGGGCGCCGGCTCGGCCCACCGGACCTGCTTCGCGCGGTGCTGTCGGTGGGCTCGGCGCGCCCCCGTGCCCGGCGGCCGTCAGAAGAACGTCCGTACGTACTCCGTCACCGTGCCGTCCTCCTCCGTGACCGGGATCAGTTGCCACTTGTCGAAGGACGTGCACGGGTGGGAGAGGCCCATGGCGAGCCAGTCGCCGACGCGCAGGTCCGCCTCCGGGGTCGTGGTGAGCCACGTGTGCTGGTCGGAGAGACCGGTGACCGTGACGCCGGTGGCCGGGTGCTCGGTGCCGTCGCGGTGGACCACCTGGGCCGCCGGGAGGTCCAGGTCGTAGGCGGCGTCGCGCTTGCCCGCGTTGGCGAACGCCTGCTCCGAGGAGGGGCGGGAGACGACCTGCGCCCAGAGACGGAACGCGGGCTGGAGCGCGCCCTCCTCGGGGACCCGGGTGAAGGGGGTGAGCCTGCTGTAGTGGCCGTCGTCGTGGGAGACGTACGCGCCGGAGCGCAGCAGCTTGAGCACCGGCAGGGACAGTTCGGGGAGCTGCGCGAACACGTCCGCCACGGCGTCGAACCAGGCGCTGCCCCCGGCGCTGACGATGATCCCGTCGGAGTCGCCGTCGCCGGTGGTGCCGCGGTCCGCGGCCAGGTCCTTGAAGCGGCCCGCCCGGTCGAAGTCCGCCGCCAGCGAGGTGAGCCGGCGCAGCCACGCGTGCACGCGGTCCGGGGTCGCGTCCGGGACCTCGCCCTCGTAACCCGCCACGCCGACCAGCCGCAGCGTGGCGGTGGCGGCCACCGCGTCGGCGACCGCGGCGCAGTCCGCCTCCGTGCGGGCGCCGGTGCGGGCGCCCTCCCCGGCGGCGAGTTCGACCACGACGTCCACGGGACGCGCCGTACCCCGCAGCGCGGCGTCCATCAGCTCGACGCCGCGCACCGAGTCGACGTAGCAGACGAAGCGGAAGGACGGGTCGGCGGCGAGCTCGGCGGCGATCCAGCGCAGGGCGGACGCGTCGACCAGTTCGTTGGCGAGGAAGATCCGCCGGACGCCGAACTCCCGTGCCACGCGCACCTGGTGGGGCACCGCGAGGGTGATGCCCCAGGCGCCGTGCTCGATCTGCCGCTGGAAGAGCTGGGGGGCCATGGAGGTCTTGCCGTGCGGGGCGAAGGCCAGGCCGTGGCGGGCGGCGTACGTCTCCATCAGCGCGAGGTTGTGGCGCAGGCGCTCGGCGGAGAGGGCGAGGACGGGGGTGGTGAAGCCGCCGGTGAAGAGGTTGCGGCGCTGGGCGGCCAGCTCGCCGACGGTCAGGCCCTCGGCGTCCGGGGGGAGGCCTTTGAAGCGGTGGTCGACGCGCTCCGCCGCCAGGCGGGCGACGGCTTCGGTGGCGGTGGTGTCGGCGGCCATGGAGCCTCCTCCTCGGGTTCCGTTGCGCTATGTGCAACGGTCATTGCGTATGTCGCTTACTGCTGTCTAACATCCCAGCCAACGCAGGGTCAACGGTGCCGTGGACCCGGAGCATGCGAGGAGTCTGATCCCACGTGACCACCAACGGACCGGCAACCACCGGGCACCGCGCCGCCGACGGCCTCGACGGCCTCGACGGCCCGGCCGAGGTGGTCGCCCTCGGCGAGTCCATGGTCACGTTCCTGCCGTCCCGCCCGGGACGCCTCGCCGACGTCCCCTCCTTCGAGCGGGGGATCGGCGGCGCCGAGTCCAACGTCGCCTGCGTCCTCGCCTCGGCCGGGCACCGTACCCGCTGGGTCAGCCGGGTCGGCGCTGACGGCTTCGGCGATCACCTGGTCGAGGCCGTCACCTCCTACGGCGTCGACACCTCCGCCGTACGGCGCGACCCCGAGCGCCCCACCGGCATCTACTTCCGCACCGCCGGCGACCGGGCCACCGACGCCCACGAGGTGGCGTACTACCGGGCCGGGTCCGCCGCCTCCGCGATGGCCGTCGACACCGTGGACCTGGACGCCGTCCGCTCGGGCCGGGTGCTTCACCTCTCCGGCATCACCGCCGCGCTCTCCGGCGACTGCCTGGCCCTGCTCCGCGAACTGACCGCGCCCCGCCCCGGCCGCCCCCTCGTCTCCTTCGACGTCAACCACCGCGTCCACCTGTGGCAGGGGCAGGAGGCCGGCGCCGTCCTGCTGGACCTCGCCCGCGGCAGCGACCTCGTCTTCGTCGGGGAGGACGAGGCCGAGGCCGCCTGGGGCGTCACCGGCGGACCCGCCGCCGTACGCGCCGCGCTGCCCGAGCCCGCCGCCCTGGTCGTGAAGCAGGGCGAGCGCGGCGCCACCTTCTTCGACGGCGACACCGCCGCCTTCGTCCCCTCCCTGCACGTCGACGTGGTCGCCCCCGTCGGCGCCGGCGACGCCTTCGCCGCCGGGTTCCTCTCCGCGACCCTGCGCGGACTGCCCGCCCGCGAGCGGCTGCGCCACGGCCACCTGACGGCCGCCGCCGCCCTCACCGTCCCCGGCGACCTCGCCGCGCCCTGCGCCCGCGCGGACGCGGACCGGCTGGCCGCCCTGGACGACCGGGCGTGGGAGACACTTCGACTCGGCCCCGGCTGGACCGAAGCCGTCGCGTGGGCCGACGAGGAGGTACGCACCCCATGAGCCAGACCGTCGACCGAGCGCTGAGCATCCTGCCGCTGCTCGCCGAGGGACCCGCCGACCTCGGGCAGGTCGCCGAGCGCCTCGGCGTCCACAAGTCCACGGCCCTGCGGCTGCTGCGCACCCTGCACGAGCACGGGCTGGTCTACCGCCAGTCCGACCAGCGCTACCGCCTGGGCGCCCGCCTCTTCGCGCTCGCGCAGGAGGCCGTGGAGAACCTGGACATCCGGGAGATCGCCCACCCCCACCTGGTCGGACTGAACGAGACCTGCGGGCACACCGTCCACCTCGCGGTGTACGAGGAGAGCGAGGTGCTCTACATCGACAAGGTGGAGAGCCGCTACCCGGTGCGCATGTACTCGCGGATCGGCAAGCCGGTGGCCATCACCGTCGCCGCCGTGGCCAAGCTGCTCCTCGCCGACCTGCCCGAGGCCGAACGCCGCGCCCTCGCGGAGAAGTTCGACTACCCCATGTACACGGCCCGTTCGACCCCCAGCGCGCCCGCCTTCCTCAAGGAGCTGGCGACGGTGCGCGAACAGGGCTGGGCCACCGACCTCGGTGGCCACGAGGAGTCCATCAACTGCGTGGGCGCCCCCATCAGGGGTGCCGACGGACGCGTCGTCGCCGCGATGTCGGTGTCCGCCCCGAACGTCGTCGTCACCGCCGACGAACTCCTCACGCTGCTCCCGCTGGTGCGCCGTACCGCGGACGCCATCAGCCGCGAGTACTCCGGCAAGACCCCAGCAAAGGACCCCGCATGACCGAGAAGACCGCGCTCACCCCGAAGACCCACACCACGCCGCCCGCCAGGTTCTCGCACGGCGTCCGCAAGGGGAACATCCTCCAGGTCGCCGGACAGGTCGGCTTCCTGCCCGCCGTCGAGGGGCAGCCCCCGACGCCCGTCGGCCCGGGCCTGCGCGAGCAGACCCTGCAGACCCTCGACAACGTCAAGGCCATCCTCGAAGAGGGCGGCGCGAGCTGGGACGACGTGATGATGATCCGCGTCTACCTCACCGACGTGGACCACTTCGCCGAGATGAACGGCATCTACAACACCTACTTCGAGGAGCAGGGCCTCACCGCGCCCCCCGCCGCCCGCACGACGGTCTACGTCGGACTGCCGGCCGGACTCCTCGTCGAGATCGACGCGCTCGCCGTCCTCGGCTGACGCTCCCTCAACTCCCCGCACACCGTACGTCGTCACGGTGCGGCGCCCGTCATCCCGGGGCGCCGCACCGCGATACCCCCTGCCCGAAAGCCTCATGCACTTACGAAACAAAGGACCACCATGTCGTCCCCCCTGCTCGCCGCCGCACCTCCCGCTCCCGAGATCCCACCCCACACCGGTGGCCTGCTCCTGCTCCTCGACGGCACCGCCGGCCTGCTCACGGTCGCCGCCCTCGGCATCGCCCTCCTGCTGCTGCTGATCATCAAGGTCAGACTCCAGCCGTTCGTCGCCCTGCTCGCCGTCTCCATAGCCGTCGGCCTCGCCGCCGGACTGTCCGTCACCGAACTCTTCGGCACCGTCCAGAAGTCCACGGCCGTCTCGGTCATCGAGTCCGGGATGGGCGGCATCCTCGGCCATGTCGCGATCATCATCGGGCTCGGCACCATGCTCGGCGCGATCCTCGAAGTCTCGGGCGGCGCCGAGGTGTTGGCGTCCCGGCTGCTGAACCTCTTCGGGGAGAAGCGGGCGCCCCTGGCCATGGGCCTGACCGGCCTCATCTTCGGCATCCCGGTCTTCTTCGACGTCGGCATCTTCGTCCTCGCGCCGATCGTCTACGCCGCCGCCAAGCGCTCCGGCAAGTCGATCCTGCTCTACTGCATGCCGCTGCTCGCCGGCCTGTCGATGACCCACGCGTTCCTGCCCCCGCACCCCGGCCCGGTGGCCGCCGCGGGACTGCTGCACGTCCAGCTCGGCTGGGTCATCCTGATGGGCATCGTCTGCGGCATCCCGGCCGTCCTCGCCGCCTGGGTCTTCTCGGCCTGGATCGGCCGGCGCATCTTCGTCGCCGTACCGCAGGACATGGTGGAGGCCGCGGACGAGGCCAAGCGGGCCGTCGCGGAGGAGCAGCGCGCCGCGGGCGTCGAGCCGCAGGAGAAGCCCGTACCGCTCGGCACGGTCCTCGGCATCATCGGTACGCCGCTGGTGCTGATCCTCGCCGCGACGTTCTCCTCGATCGCGTTCGACCCGTCCACCGGCCGCTCGGTCGTCGAGTTCTTCGGCAGCCCGTTCGTCGCTCTCACCATCGCCCTGCTGCTCGCCTACTACCTGCTGGGCATCCGGCGCGGCTGGTCCCGCAAGTCCCTGGAGCGGGTGTCGACCTCGTCCCTGAAGCCGGTCGGCAACATCCTGCTGGTGGTCGGCGCGGGCGGCGTCTTCGGTGCCGTGCTGAAGGCGAGCGGCGTCGCCCAGGCGCTGTCGGACACCTTCAACGACGTGGGTCTGCCGGTGGTGTTCCTCGCGTACCTGATCTCCGTGGTGCTGCGGGTGGCGCAGGGCTCGGCGACCGTCGCCATCGTCACCACGGCCGGCATCGTGGCACCGCTGCTCGCCGAGGGCGACCACTCGCAGGCGTTCGTCGCGCTGGTCATCATGGCCATCTCGGCGGGCTCCATCTTCGCCTCGCACGTGAACGACGGCGGCTTCTGGATGGTCGCCAAGTACTTCGGCATCACCGAGCGCGACACCCTCAAGTCGTGGACGGTGCTGGAGTCCGTGCTGTCGGTGGCCGGCTTCGCGGTGGCGGCGGTTCTCAGCCTCTTCGTATAACAGCCGTGCAGCTAAACGGGGGCTGGCTGTGCCCGGCACAGGATCTTCGACCATACTGCCCGCTGTGGAGCAGCGCATAGGTTCGAGCAGCCAGTCCCCGGACGTGCCCGTCGTGCCCGTCGTCCCCGCCGCCGCGGTCGATCCGGCGTACGTCCCCGGGATCACGTCACCCGCGCCCGTGACGTCCGAGGACCCGGCCGATGAGGCCGGGACGGACCCCGTCGACGCGACGCCCGAGCAGGAGTCCGAGGAGGCCGCTCCCGAGGAGACGGCCCCCGAGGACGCCCCGGCTGCCGGGGTGCAGACGCCGGGCGACGCCCCCGCCGACGAGGACGGGGAGGCCGGAGGCCCCGTCTTCGAGGCCTCCGACCGGCGCGCCTCGGTCCGGGCCGACCGCCGCGGCGTGGTGCTGCGGCTGGACGACCAGGAGGCCGAGTTCCGCTGGGACGAGATCGGCGCCGTCGAGACCGAGTCGCCGCGCTGGGGACGTCGGTTCACCGTCACCGTGCACACGCCGGACCGCCGCTGGTACCCGCTCGAGATCGACGCGGCGTCCCGGGCGCGCTTCCCGGAGTGGGAGAAGCAGCTCGACGCCGTCCTGGACGCCTACTTCCAGGAGTGACGGCCGGTCAGCTCGCGCAGTACTGCGCCTGCTTGCCGATCGAGCGGTACATGCAGTCGGCGTTCTCCAGGAGTTGCAGTACCGCGTCCCGGTTGCGCGACGTCTCCCGCTCGATGACCTCGTCGGGCGGGTAGAAGCCGCCGCCACCGGACCGCGGGTACATCTCGAAGGTGTACGCGAAGATCTTCTGGCTGCCCCAGAGGTAGTCGTCGATCGAGCCGTCGGTGATGTAGAGGTCGCTGGACTGCTCGGCCGTGTAGCCGTTGCTGGCGCCCATCTTCTGGCCGACGGCCGCGAAGGCGTTGCGGTCGTCCGCCGTCATGCCCGTCGCGGTGTCCGAGTAGGTCCACCCGAAGGGCCACAGGACCAGCTCGCTGTAGGTGTGGAAGTCGATCCCGGCGGTGATCTGCTGCTTGCCGCCGACGACCCGGCCGCGTACGAAGTCGGCGACCACCTTCACCTCGGGAGCCGACTCGGGCGCGGAACCGCGGTAGGTCTCGGACGAGGTGGAGCCCGAGGAGCCGCCGCAGCAGCCCCACTTGTAGTTCCAGTTGCGGTTCAGGTCGGTGCCGACGTACGAACTGCCGCTGTTGGGCTGGCGGTTCTTGCGCCAGGAGCGGTACGAGCCGGACGCGATGTCGTACTCGCCGCCGTCCGGGTTGAGGTCCGGGACGATCCAGATCTCGCGGTTGTTCACCATGTTCGTCACGCGGGAGTCGGAGCCGTAGCCCGCGCCGAGTTCGCGCAGCAGGTAGAGCGCCATCTCGACGGTCAGGTGCTCGCGCGCGTGCTGGTGGAAGGTGAACAGTACCTCGGGCTCGGCCTCGTCGCTCGCGACGTTGTCGCTGACCTTGATGGCGACGATGTCCCGGCCCTGGTAGGACTTGCCGATCACCCGTTTGCTCATGATGCCCGGGTAGGCGGCGAGCCGCTGGTTGATCTCCGTGTTCATCTCGGCGTAGTTGTGGTACTTCGAGTCCGCCGAGGGGAAGTCGAGCAGCCGCACGTCCGAGCCGTCGGTCCGGTCGGGCGCCGAACCCAGGAGCGAGACGTCGTAGCCCAGTTGCCGCAGCTTCTTGATCTGGTCCGCGCGGCCCGAGACGACGACGGTCTCCTCGTCGGCCTCGTCCACGGTCACGCCGGTGCGCTGGATCGCCGTCCGGGTCACCGGCGTCGTGCCCTGGTGGATCTCGTACTGGCGGATGTCGTCCGCCGAGGGGGCTGCGGCCCGCCCGCCGGTGGCCGTGGCGTCGGTGGCCGTGGCGGTGATGGGGGCGGCGAGCGCGAGGGCGAGGAGGGTGGCGAGTGCCGCGCTGCGCCGGCCGCTTCTGCCGCCGCTGCCTCGTATGCGAAGTCGCATGAAGTCTCCTAGTTTCTCCAGGGAATCCGGGGTCGCCGGATGTGGGGAGTGGAGCGGGGGGTGGTCCATGGCGACGTGCCTGGTGCGGGTGTGGCGCTCATCGTGAGCGTCTGGCATGGTCAGGTCAAGCAGGGTCGAGGGGTCGGCGGCGGGAACCGGCCGAAAATCAGCCGGGCACTGTACGCGGGGGCCCGCTCGGCCCGGGACCGTACGCGCGCGGGCCGACCGGGCGACGCAGGCGGGACCGGGCCGGACGGAGCCCGGCGGCACCCCGTACTGTCGGCGCCGGACGGCACCGCGGCGGCCCGGCCACCGCACACGCTCGACCGGGTCTCTTCACAGCACGCCCCCTTGTGCCCCCGGCCGCTTTACGCTTCCTTGAACGTCATGTCGGAGACCACTGGGAAGTCAGCGTCAGGCGAGGTCACCTCCCGCCCCCGGAAGTCGAGTTGGAAGTACATCGGACCCGGCATCGTCGTCGCCGCGACCGGCGTGGGCGCCGGTGACCTCGTCGCCACCCTCATCGCGGGCAGCAACTTCGGCTACACACTCCTGTGGGCCGCTGTCGTCGGCTGCCTGGTCAAGATCTCGCTGGCCGAGGCGGCGGGCCGCTGGCACCTGTCCACCGGCCGCACCCTCTTCGACGGCTGGGCGAGCCTCGGCCGCTGGACGTCGTGGTTCTTCGTCGTCTACGTCGTGGTCTGGGGCTTCGTCTACGGCGCCGCGGCGATGTCGTCGTCGGGACTGCCGCTCCAGGCGCTCTTCCCGGACGTCATGGACCTCAAGTGGTGGGCCATCCTCACCGGGCTGGTCGGCCTCGTCTTCGTCTGGTTCAACAAGTACGACGTGTTCGAGAAGGTCATGACGGTCCTGGTCGGCGTCATGTTCGTCGTCACCGTCTACCTGGCGGTCCGCGTCACCCCGAACCTGGGCGACGCGTTCGCCGGCCTGCTGCCGGTCCTGCCCGACGAGAAGGACTCGGTCCTCAACACCCTCGGCCTGATCGGCGGCGTCGGCGGCACGATCACGCTCGCCGCGTACGGCTACTGGGTCAACGCCAAGGGGTGGACCAACACCGGCTGGATGAAGGTGATGCGCCTCGACAACCGCGTCGCGTACATCACCACCGGCATCTTCGTCGTCGCGATGCTCTTCGTCGGCGCGGAACTGCTGCACTCGGCGAACGTGGCCATCGCCTCCGGCGACAAGGGGCTGGTCCAGCTCAGCGACATCCTGGAGGACGAGTACGGGACCGCGACGGCCAAGTTCTTCCTGATCGGCTTCTTCGCCACGTCGTTCACCTCGCTGATCGGCGTCTGGCACGGGGTGAGCCTGATGTTCGCGGACTTCGTGGAACGCTTCCGCAAGGACCGCGCGGCAGGGCCGGCCCCCGGCGCCGGGACCTCCGCGGCGTCCCCGGCCTCCCTGGCGTCCCCGGCCTCCGGCGAGGAGGTGGCGTCCGGCGCCCGGGAGAAGTCCTGGCCCTTCCGCGCCTACCTCCTCTGGCTGACCTTCCCGCCGATGGTGCTGCTCTTCGAAGGCCAGCCCTTCCGCCTGATCATCCTGTACGGGGTGCTGGGCGCCGCGTTCCTTCCCTTCCTCGCCCTGACCCTGATGTGGCTGCTCAACTCCGCCCGCACGCCCGCCGAATGGCGCAACGGCATGCTGAGCAACGCCATGCTCGCCGTCGCCGGCCTGCTCTTCCTCGTCCTGTGCGTGAAGCAGATCTGGGACCAGCCGTGGTCGGAGTTCTTCTGACACCGGCCGCCCGGCTCAGAGCAGGTGGTCGGCCTTCCCGGCCTTGATGTCCCGGATCAGCGTACGGAGAGCTTCGCGGGAGTCGGTGAGGTAGGCGTCCTCGGCCCCGGCTATGGCGATGTAGGCGTTGTCGTCCTCGTCGGTGCCGAGGCGGAAGCAGGAGTTTCCCTCACCGCAGAACGGCTCCTCCCACGTGATGTCGTCCATTGGACCTCTCCTCAGAGCTCGTTGGCGATACCGCGGATGAAGTCGCGTGACGCCGCTGGTGACAGGGCGATGCGCTCCATCCAGTCCAGGTGGGCACGGTACTTCGCCAACTGGCTCTCCGCGTGAAGGAAATCGGGCCCGTGGGAGTTGTCGATCTGCACGGTGTCCAGTTGCGGCACGGGTCCCTCCGCGTAGAGGACGGTCTGCCCGGCACCTGGGAACGCACCGGCTTCGAAGGGGATCACCAGCAGCGTGATGTTGGGCTGCTCGGACTTCTTCAACAGGTGTTCGAGTTGCGCGCGGGCGGCCGAACGCCCGCCGAACCGCATGCGCAGGGCGGCTTCGTGCACGATGCCGACGAACTCGGGCGGGTGCTCCCGGTCGAGTACGTTCTGCCGTTCCACGCGAAGGGCGAGCCTGAGAGCCACCTCGTGGTCCGGCAAGTGCGGGATGACTACGCGGAAGACGGCGAGCGCGTGATCGGAGGTCTGCAGCAGGCCGGGGACGTGCATGGAGTATGCGGCGCGCATGCGTACCGCGTGCTCCTCCAACTCGGCGATGTCGAGCAGCCCTTGAGGCAGGGAGCCACGGTACTTCTCCCACCAGCCCCGACGTGTGGTCCTGGCCATCTCGGCCAGCGCGGCGACGTATCGCTCGTCCCGGCAGTCGCAGTTGCAGGCGAGGGTGCGCAGGCGCTCGGGGCTGATGGCGCGGACGCCGGACTCGATGTTGGAGATCTTGCCCCGGTCCACACCGAGCAGCCCGGCGGCGTACTCCGCGGACACCCCCGCTGACGTGCGCATCCTGCGTACCTCGGCCCCCAGGCGCTTCTGGCGCTCAGTGGGCGACGTCCTCGCTGCCATGCCGGTCCCCTCCGCGTGCGGTCGGGTGCAGTCTGCCGCTTTTGTGTGCGCCAGGGCCTCCAGAGGGTGCATCTTTCACCATTGAGGGCCAAATTAGGCCCCTACCGTGCGTACCCTATGTATTGCCACCGCTACTCACGGCAGCCGGAAGTGCATCGCGTGAGCCTGCCCGCGTACTCCTCCCCTGGGAGGGGCGGGCCCACGCCAGGGGGACAGGCCACTGCTGCCGAGGTGACGACATCCGCGTACGACCACAGGAGCCCGTATGTCCCGCTGCCCGCTGGCGACCGCCTATCCCGCCGACCCGACCGCCCCGAGCCCGGAGACCTTGGCCTACAGCCTCACCCTGCCGGCGGCCCTGGCCAGCCCGAAGCTCGCGAGGGCGGCGACGCGGGCCTTCCTGGCCGCACACGATCTGCACCGGATGATGGACGCGGGCCTCCAGGCGGTCGGTGAACTGACGGCTGTGGCATGCCAGTTCACGGAGTCGGTGGAGTTCTACCTGGCGCTCCGCTATCGGGCCGAGGCGCTGCGCGTGATCGTCTACGACAGCCACCCGCCGCACGCGCACCCCCGGCTGGCGGAGGAGTGCGCCACGCGCCGCCGGGCGGCCCTGCGCGTCCTGGCCTGCGTCTGCCGGGCCTGCGACGGCGACTGGGGCTTCGGCAAGGCCCGCGAACCGGGCGGCGGAACCCGCATGTGGGCGACGCTGCCGAGGGCCGGCGCGACGGCGTACGGGGAGGCGGAGACGCCGCTCACCCGGACCAGTGGGCCACTGTCGGAAGAGGCGGCGCGCAACTCACGTGCCGGATGCCTTCGACCAGTGACAAGGTGGCCCCGGCGCAACTGCCGGGAAGTGGACGGGCGCTGCTCCGCGTGCCGTTGGTCGTATCGACGCGCATGGCAGCGGATGTGTGAGGAGACAGGGGTGGCCGAGCTCACCGAGCGGTCGTGGTCCGAGGCCGTCGGCATGTACGCCCGCAGGTACACCGTCGCCAAGGTGACGAGCAGAGAGCACGAGGACTGGGCGCTCGACGTCAACACGTTGATGCACGGCGACACGGCTGACAACCGAGGCTGGAGTACGAAGGACTCTCTGCTGGGCGAGCCGGAGCGGCTGGACGATGCGTATTACCCCTTCGCCCTGAGACCGGACGACCCCGCTGCGACGGGCGCTTGGAGGGCGCGTTTGGACGAGATCCCGCGCTCCTCCGCCAAGCGGTTCCTCGTGGCGCTCTCGACGATCTGGCTCAATGTCGAGAAGGAGGACAACTTCGAGGCACGCAGGCCGGGCCTGGAGGAGAAGGCCGAGGTCATCCTGTCTCGCTTTCCGGTCGGTTCCCGCTTCTTTGCAAACACCGGGCACCACAGTAGAGACCTCGACTATTACAAGCGGATCTCCGGGTGCAACACGATCTCGGTCCACACCTGGGATCTCGGCCCGATCCTGGTCTCCGAGACCGAGGTCGGCATGGTGTGGTCGTTCCACGCCTGGTGACCGGACGCAGAGCCGTCGCGACGCCCACGACCGGACGACGAGCGAGGAGAGATCGATGGCAGCTCTCCACGAGGGGGCGTGGGCCGACGCCCTGAGCCTGTACGCCCGCAGGTGCAGCATCGCCAAGGTGACGCGCAGAGAGCACGAGGACTGGGCGCTCGACGTAGGCACTCTGATGCGGGGGGACGTGCCGGACGCTCGCGGCTGGCGCGTCATCGATTTCTTCGCGGAGGAGTTCGAGAGGCTCGATGATCCCTTCTACCCGTTCATCGAGGTCCCGGTGGACGGTGCCGGGGCCGAGGGCTTCAGGAGCCGGGTCTCGGAGATCTCGCGGACCTCGGCCAGGCAGCTCATCGTGGTCCTGTCCACGTTGTGGCTCAATGTCGAGGACACTTCGGATTTCGAGGAAGGCAGGGCGGAGCTGGAAGGGAAGGCCGATGTCATCCTGTCGCGGTTCCCGGAAGGGTCGGTCTTCTACGCCAACACCGGGCGGGACAGCCGTAATCCGGACTACTACCAGCGCATCTCGGGCTGTTCGACCGTCTCCTCGTACGACTGGGATCTCGGTCTGGTCCTCGTGTCCGAGACGGATGTCGGCATGGTCTGGTCCTTCGACCCGAAATGATGTGTACGCGTACCCCGAACGCCCTCCCCCGGAAGTCCCGGAGGAGGGCGTCCGTGTGGGCCGGGGTCAGAGGCCGTGTACGTGGGGGCCGACCGCGTTGGACCAGGCGTTGCCTGCCGACGCGTCCCAGTTCGTGGACCAGGTCATCGCGCCGCGCAGGGCCGGGTAGGTCCTGGACGGCTTGAACGTGCCGCAGTTCGTGCCCTTGGCCAGGCAGTCGAGGGCGTTGTTCACGACGGAGGGGGAGACGTAGCCGCTGCCCGCGCCGCTGGTGGAGGCCGGGACGCCGAGGCCCACCTGGGACGGGGCGAGCCCGCCCTCCAGCTGGATGCAGGCGAGGGCGGTCAGGAAGTCCACCGTGCCCTGGCTGTAGACCTTGCCGTCGCAGCCCAGCATCGAACCGCTGTTGTAGTACTGCATGTTGACGACCGTGAGGATGTCCTTGATGTTCAGGGCCGTCTGGAAGTACGTGTTCGAGGTGGACTGCATGTCGATGGTCTGCGGGGCCATCGTGATGACGAGGGACGAGCCCGCCTTCGCCGACAGGGACCGCAGCGCCTGCGTCATGTACGTGGCGTTGAGACCGTTCTCCAGGTCGATGTCGACGCCGTCGAAGCCGTACGTCTGCATCAGGGAGTAGACGGAGTTGGCGAAGTTCGTCGCGGACGAGGCGTCGTTGACGGAGATCGTGCCCTTCTCGCCGCCGATGGAGATGATGACCTTCTTGCCCGCGGCCTGCTTGGCCCGGACGTCGGCCTTGAACTGGTCGACGGTGTAGCCGCCGAGCCCGGCCGAGTCGAGGTTGAAGGTCACCGCGCCCGGCGTGCCGGTGGCGTCCGCGAAGGCGACGGCGATGATGTCGTACTGCGACTGGACCTCGGAGAGCTTCTGGACCTTGGCGCCGTTGTTGAAGTTCTGCCAGTAGCCGGTCAGGGCGTGCGCGGGCACCGTCCCGCCGCCCCCGCCGCCCGAGGCCGCCGTCGTGCCGGTGACCGCCGCCGACTTCACGGACTCACCGGCCGCGTTGGTCGCGGTGACCTGGAAGGAGTACGAGGTCGAGGCGGCCAGACCGGTCACGGTCGCCGAGGTGCCGGACACCGCCGTCACCTTCGTACCGTCCCGGTAGACGTTGTAGCCGGTCGCGCCCGAGACCGTGTTCCAGGCGAGGGACGCCGACGAGGACGTGGTGGAGGCGACCTTCAGGCCGGCCGGGGCCGCCGGGACGGTGGGCGCGGGGTCGGTGCCGCCCCCGCCGTCGGGGCCGAACACCGACAGGTCGTCGGCGTAGTAGGCGGCCTGCCCGTACCAGCCGTGGGTGTAGACCGTCACCGAGGTCGTCGAGGAGCCCGTGGTGAAGCTGGTCGTCAGCTGCTTCCAGGAGGAGGAGTCCGGCGTCCACGTGGAGACGTCCGTCGTCCCCGTGCCGCTCGCGCCGAGGTAGGCGTAGCCGCCCTGCACCCAGGCGCTCAGCGTGTACGTCGAGTTGGGCTTGACCGCGACGGTCTGCGTGCACTTGGCGTTGTCCTGGCCGGCAGGCGTCGCCTTCAGCGCGGCCGAGCCGCCGTGCACCGGCGAGGACACCGTCGTACCGCTGCCCGCGGAACAGGTCCAGTTGCCGAGGCCGGACTCGTAGCCGCCGTTCCTGGCGTTGTTGACGTCCGCGGCCTGCGCCTCGGTGGCGAGTCCGGTGAGGGTGAGGGCCGACGCCCCCAGTGCGGCGGCGAGGAATCCCGCCCACGTCCGTCTGCGTCTGGGCATGCCTGGTACGCGGTCCACTGGTGCCTCCGGTGAGGGGGAGAGGGCGGGGAGGTTGCGGAACGGTGGCCACCGCTGGAGGTCCAAGGTGGTCCAGACCAATACGGTTGTCAAGACCTCTGTCGGCGTCCGGCTCGTCCCAACATCCGTGTGGCGGCGCGGAGTTGCGGCATATGCGTTTCACTCTGTGTGGATCAAGCCCGTACCTTCGGTGAGTTGATCTGCCGAAGTCGGTGTTGAGCGGGGCATGCCGTGGATATGGTGCAGATGCAGGAGGGCGTCACAGTGACGATGTGTGGCCATCTGTGACGGTCCATGGCGAAACAGGGGCGATCCGAGGGCGGCGACCGACCATCCCGCCCCGGTGAACGGGGTGGTGTCCAGCGTGCCGACCGCGATAGCCGTCACCAGTCCCGACCTGGTGCTGCCGCCGCACGACCGGCAGACACCGCCCGCCGTGATCCAGCCGCTGGAGACCCTGGAGAGCTCCCTCACCGGGATGCACGCGCTCATCGAGCAGCACGGGTACGTGATCTCCCTGTACCCGTCCGCCGCCCCCGGCGAGCTCGCCCGGCGGCTGCACACCGTCCGCTCGGTCCTGGAGAGCGACCGCATCGCGCTGCTCGGCATCGACCTGCCGCCGCTCGGAATCGCCCTGCTGGCGCAGCAGTTGCGCCAGCTGTCCGTCTGCGACTTCAGCCCCGGCGTCCTCGCCTCCTCCGCCCGGCTCCTCGCCCACTACATCTACGCGGGCGCCCTGCTCGGCTCCGTCGCCAAGCTCGACCGGGTCCCCGTGTCCCTGAAGTCGCACGCCAAGTCCTGGGTGCCCGGTGCCCAGTTCGCCGTCCTCGCCAACCCGCGCCCGCAGCTCGTCCGGGTCGGCCAGGAGGACCTGACGGGGCCCGAGTTCGGCACCCGGCTGCTCGTCGCGGCCGAACAGCCGCCCTCCGACTGGGTCACGGCGACACTCGCCCCCGCCTGGCAGGTGCAGGGCGTCGCGACCGTCCCGCTGCCCGAGCAGTCCGCCCGCTGGTGGGGGACCGCGAGACTCGCCGAGTTCGCCGCCGGGCTGTACGACGTGTCCGTGCTCTACCAGCTCGTCTCCTCCGTCCGGCGCGAGACCTGCCACTGGTGCGGCCTCGAACTCATCGGCGACCGCTGCGGGTTCTGCGCCGCCGCGCTGCCGCCGCCCGGGGAGCTTCCCGGCGCCCCCGCGCGGGCAGCCTCTTCCGTACGCGCCCTGCCCCCGGGCGTCACCTAGGCACCGCCGGCACCACCGCACAGCACGGAGAACCAGGCACGACCGCCCGACCCCGCTGTCCCCGCCCCCGATCGAGGTTGTCCGCGTCATGAACTCACGCCAGCGCCGCGGCGTCATCCTGCTGGTCCTCTCGGTCCTGTGCGCCCTGGGCGCCTTCGCCGGAGTCCTCTCGGTGATCCGCGACGTGAACTCCAAGGTGGGCCCCGAGGTGGCGGCGTACCGCCTCAAGAGCGACGTCGCCCCCTACAGGGAGCTGTCGGCCGACCAGTTCGAGAAGGTCTCGATGCCCGAGCGCTGGCTGTCGTCCACCGCCGTCACGGACCTCTCCCAGATCCGCGGCAAGATCGCGGTCACCCGGCTGGAGAAGGGCTCGCTCCTCCAGGCCGACATGATCGTGGACCGGCCCTCGCTGGAGGCCGGCCAGCAGGAGATCGCCATCATGATCGACGCGGCGACCGGCGTCGCCGGAAAGATCAACCCGGGCGCCCGGGTCAACATCTACGCCACCTTCAAGGCGGAGAACGACAAGGGAAAGAACCAGTCCAAGGTCATCGTCGCGAACGCGCGCGTCATCGACGTCGGCAAGCTCACCGCCCTCGAACCCGGCCAGTCGAGCGACGACCGGCGCCGCACCGCGAGCGAGGCCGTCCCCATCACCTTCGCGCTCGACACCGCCGACGCCCAACGGGTCGCGTACGCCGAGTCGTTCGCGACCCACGTCCGCCTCGCCCTGGTCGCGGGCGGCTCCGACACGGCCGTCGCCCCCGGCGACCGCACGTACACCCTCGACGAGGACAAGTAGGAGGCCGCGCATGTCGACCGCTGCCGCTGGGACCCGTCGCGGAAGGTGCCGCCGATGACCGTCCGCATCCTTCCCGCCGTCGGTGACATCGACTCGGCCCGCGCGCTCACCACGCTGCTGAGCCAGCTCGCCGACACCGAGCCCGCCCCGCCCGTACCCGACTCGACGGCCCTCCTCGACACCCTCGCGCGCCTCGCGGCGGAGTCCCTGGACGAGCTGCCCGAGGTCGTCCTCGTGCACGAGCGGATCGGCCCGGTGCCGGCCCTCGACCTGATCCGCGACGTCGTCATGCGCTTCCCGGCGGTCGGCGTCGTCCTCATCACCGCCGACACCGGCAACGGCGTGCTGACCGCCGCCATGGACTCCGGCGCCCGCGGCATCGTCGGCCTGCCGCTCGGCTACGACGCCCTCGCCGAGCGCGTCCAGGCCGCCGCCGCCTGGTCGGTCGGCATGCGCCGCCACCTCGGCAGCACACCCGAGCTGTACACCGGCCCCGGCGGCACCGTCGTCACGGTCACCGGTGCCAAGGGCGGCGTCGGCGCCACCGTCACCGCCGTCCACCTCGCCCTCGCCGCGCAGGCGTCCGGGCGTACGGTCGCCCTGCTCGACCTGGACCTCCAGTCCGGGGACGTCGCCTCCTATCTGGATGTCCAGTTCCGCCGCTCGGTCGCCGACCTCGCCGGGATCAGCGACATCAACCCGCGCGTCCTCCAGGACGCCGTCTACACCCACGACAGCGGCGTCGGCCTGCTGCTCGCCCCCGCCGAGGGCGAACGCGGCGAGGAGGTCACCGACCGGGTCGCCCGCCAGGTCGTCGCCGCCCTGCGCTCCCGCCACGACGTGGTGGTCGTGGACTGCGGCTCCCAGATGACCTCCGCGACGGCCGCCGCCGTGGAGATGGCCGACCAGGCGCTGCTCCTCGTCACCCCCGACGTGGTCGCCGTCCGCGCCGCCAAGCGCATGGTGCGGATGTGGGACCGCCTCCAGATCCGCAAGGCGGAGGAGACGACGACGGTCGTCAACCGGCACTCGCGCGGTACGGAGATCCAGCCGTCGCTGGTCGAGCGCGTCACCGGAACCCGGGTCGCCCGCTCCACGGTGCCCGCCGCCTTCAAGGAACTGCAGTCCGTGGTCGACGCGGGCCGGCTCCAGGACCTCGACGCCCGCTCCACGGTGAAGCAGGCCCTGTGGGCCCTCACCGGCGAACTGGGCCTCGCCGTCCCGGCCCCGGAGGGCGGGGGAGGCCGCCGCCGCAAACCGGCCCCGGAGCGCGGCGCGCTGGCCCTGCGCCGCAAGGGCGGCGACCGGGGAGCGGTGACCCTCGAATTCGCCGGGATGTTCCCGCTGCTGCTCGTCGTGATGACGATCCTGTGGCAGTGCGTGCTCTACGGCTACACCTGGTCCCTCGCCGGGAACGCGGCCGACGAGGCGGCCCGGGCGGCGACGGCGGCGTACGCGGTGGACGGCGACGCGGCCGGCGCCTGCCAGTCGGCCGGGGCGGAACACCTGCCGGGGGCCTGGCAGGGCGCGGACATCGGCTGCACCCTCGAAGGCGACGTGTGGAAGGCCCGCGTCACCGCCCAAGTGCCGCTGTTCTTCCCCGGGTTCGACGCCGGCTGGCAGGTCGACGGTGAGGCGGGTGCCGCGGTGGAGGGGGACGAGGGATGAGCCTGTTCGTACTCCCGCACCGGGTGCCGGGACGCCCCCGCCTACGGCGGCCGACGGCCCCGCCCCGGACGCCGCGGGCGCACTCGCCGTCCGCGCACCCGGCGGTGGACCGCCGGCGGCCGTCGTCCGCGCACGAGCAGGCGTCACGTCCTGGGGCACACCGGTGGCGGCCCTGGCCCGCGCACCGGGCGTCCGCACGTCGCGGGCCCGGCCGGCGGGGGCCGTCGGACCGGCCCGGACACCGGCAGGAGGCCGCCGCCCGGGCGCGCCGCCGTGCCGGCGTGTCCGGCTCCCGTCCCGAGCGGGCCCGCCGCTGGGGCGACCGGGGCGTCTCCATGCTGGAGTTCGCCGGATTCCTGCCCATCCTGCTGGTCATCGGCATGGCCGCCATCCAGCTCGGCCTGGTCGGCTACGGCATCAACCAGGCCGGGTCCGGGGCGCGGGCGGCGGCCCGGGTCGCCGCCCAGAAGGACGCCGGGGCGGGCCAGGCGGCGGGCCAGGCCGCGATGGACGGCCGGTTCGGCGCGAGCGTCTCGGTCGGCGGCGGGGGAGACACCGTGGTGGCCACCGTGCAGGTCGAGATCCCCTCGGTCATCCCCTTCATGGACGGCTTCACCGCGGAACGCCGGGCCACCATGCCGAACGACCAGGACGACTGACCGGGAGGAGCCGAAGACATGAGCCTGCGTTCCCGTATCGCCGCCGCCCCCGAGGAGGGGGGCCCCGCCCGCGAGGACGGACACCTCGTCGCCGTCTACCGTGCCAAGCTCCTGGAGGAGATCGACCTCGCGGAGATGTCGAGCCTGGCCGCCACCGAACGGCGGGCCCGGCTGGAGCGCGTCCTCGGCCACATCATCAGCCGCGAGGGACCCGTCCTGTCCTCCGCCGAGCGCTCCCAGCTGATCCGGCGGGTCGTGGACGAAGCGCTCGGCCTCGGCGTCCTCGAACCCCTCCTCGCCGACGCGTCCATCACCGAGATCATGGTCAACGGCCCCGACTCGATCTTCGTGGAGCGGGCCGGCCGCGTCGAACAGCTCCCGCTGCGCTTCGCCTCCACCGAACAGCTCATGCAGACCATCGAGCGCATCGTCTCCACGGTGAACCGCCGGGTCGACGAGTCCAACCCGATGGTCGACGCCCGCCTGCCCACCGGCGAGCGCGTCAACGTCATCATCCCGCCGCTCGCCCTGACCGGCCCGACCCTCACCATCCGCCGCTTCCCGCGCGCCTACACGCTCCCCGAGCTCATCGACCTCGGCTCCCTGGACGAGCAGATGCTGATGCTGCTGGCGGCCTTCGTCCGCGCCCGCTTCAACGTCATCGTCAGCGGCGGCACCGGCACCGGCAAGACGACCCTGCTCAACGCGCTCTCCGGACTCATCCCGGCCCACGAGCGCATCATCACCATCGAGGACTCCGCCGAACTCCAGCTCCAGCAGGAGCACGTGATCCGCCTGGAGTCCCGGCCCCCGAACGTCGAGGGCAAGGGCCAGATCACCATCCGCGACCTGGTCCGCAACTCGCTGCGCATGCGCCCCGACCGCATCATCGTCGGCGAGGTCCGCGGCGGGGAGACCCTCGACATGCTCCAGGCGATGTCGACGGGCCACGACGGCTCCCTGGCCACCGTCCACGCCAACTCCGCCGAGGACGCCCTGATGCGGCTCCAGACCCTCGGCTCGATGTCCGAGGTGCAGATCCCCTTCGAGGCGCTCAAGGACCAGATCAACTCGGCCGTCGAGGTCGTCGTGCAGCTCTCCCGGCACGCCGACGGCTCCCGCAAGATCGCCGAGATCGCCCTGCTCGTCTCGCACGGCCGCGAGCAGTTCCGCATCGCGACCGTCTCCCGCTTCGTCCCCCGCCCCACCGGCCCCGACCGTGTCGTCCACGGCCGCTTCGAGCACCTGCCGCTGCCCCGCCAGATCGCCGAGAAGCTGTACGTCGCGGGCGAACCGCTGCCGCCCGCCTTCGGCGTCGCCGAGGCCATCGACGTCCTGAACACGAGGCAGGCCATCGGATGAGCGCCCCCACCCCGCACGGGAGGCAGGAATGAACAACCCGGCCCTGCTGGCCCTCGGCGCCACCGTCCTGTGCGGCACCCTCGCCGTCGCGGGCGTGCACGCCTACGCCACCGGCCGCGCCCAGCGCCAGGCCCTCGTGGACCGCCTCTCCGGTGGCGGACCCGTCCGTACGGCGGCCGGCCGCGTCCGCCGCTTCGCCGCCGTCGACCGCAGGCTGCGCCGCACCCGGCTCGGCCGCACCATCCACCTGCGGCTGTCGGCGACCGGACTCGACCTGACCGCCGGCGAGTTCTTCACCTACGTCACCGCCGTCGTCGTCGCTCTGTGGCTGATCGCCGCCGCGACCCTGGCCCCGTTCTTCGGCCCGATCGCCGGACTCGTCGGCGTCTGGAGCGCGGCCATCTTCCTCAACTGGCAGCGCCAGAAACGCATCGAGGCGTTCATCAACCAACTCCCCGACGTGGCACGGCTGCTGGCCAACGCCACCGCCGCCGGGCTCGCCCTGCGCACCGCGCTCGCGATGGCCGCCGAGGAACTGGAGGCACCGGCGGGCGAGGAGCTGGCCCGGGTCGCCGACCATCTGACCCTGGGCAGGTCCATCGACGACGCGCTCGGCGAGCTCGCCGAACGCCTCCCCTCCCGCGAACTCGTCGTCCTCGTCACCACCCTCGTCCTCGCCAACAAGGCGGGCGGCTCGGTCGTCAGCTCGCTGCGCAACCTCACCCAGACGCTGGAGGACCGCAAGGAGACCCGCCGCGAGGTCCGCACCATGCTCTCCGAGGTCAACGCCACCGCCTTCACGGTCCCGCTGCTCGGCCTCGGCTCACTGCTCCTGATCAACTCCTCGAACGAGGGCGCCCTGGCCCGCGTCACCGGCTCCCCGCTCGGCCAGGCCCTCGTCCTGGTCTCGCTCGGCCTCTACACCGTCGGCTTCTTCGTCATCCGCCGCCTCGGCAAGATCGAAGTGTGAGGGGGAGATTCCATTGCAAGCCCTGCTGCTCGCCGTCGCGATGGGCGCGGCCGTCGCGGGCGTCCTCCTCGGCGTCCGCATGATCCGCGCCGACGCCAAGCTCCCCAGCGACCTCGTCCTCGCCCTGGAGGTCGGCGCGACCCGGGTCTCCAAGGCGGACTCGGCCGTCGACCGCCTCGGCATGCGCTTCGCGCCCGTCGTCCTGCGCCTGATGGGCCCCCGCCGCGTCGACGCCAAACGCCGGCGCATCGACATGGCGGGCAACCCCGGCGGCCTCACCCTCAACCGCTACGCGGCCCGCCGCGCGGTCTACGGCGCCTTCGGCCTCGTACTCGGCCTGGTCTTCCTCTCCAACGGGCGGACCCTCTTCGCCGTGGCGACCCTGGCCTTCGGGCTGCTGGCCGCCGACGCGCTGATCTGGCAGGCCATCCGGGAGCGCAAGGACGTCATCGACCGCACCCTGCCCGACTTCCTCGACGTACTGGCCGTCGTGGTCTCGGCCGGCCTCGGCTTCCGGCAGGCCCTGGACCGGGTCGCCGAGAAGTACGAGGGCCCCTGGGCCGACGAACTGCGCATCACGTTGCGCCAGATGGACATGGGCGTCAGCCGCCGCCAGGCCTTCGACGAGCTGCGCCGCCGCAACTCCTCCGAGTCCGTCGCCCAGTTCGTCTCCGCGCTCCAGCAGGGCGAGGAACTCGGCTCCCCGATCGCCGAGACCCTCATCCAACTCGCCACCGACATGCGCAGGACCGACGCGCAGAACGCCCGCCGCCGCGCCGCGAAGACCATCCCCAAGGCGACGATGGTGACCCTCGTCTTCATGCTCCCCGCGACGATGATCCTCATCGCGACCGGGATGTTCCTCGGGTCCGGCACGAACTTCGGCTCGATCCTGGGCCGCTGATGAGAAGCCTCCGGCTCGGACGCGGCCCCGGGCGGGCACACCCCGGCGGGTGGTACGACCGGGTGCGGCGCCGTCCCGCCGACCCCGACGCGGACACCAGCCCCGGCGAGCCCACGGCCAGGACACCGGGGGCGGGCTGGACGCGGGGCACCGGCGCCGGGTACCTGGCCGACGACGCCCCCGCCCCCGGCAGCGTCCGCCTCCAGCTGAGCGCCCTGCAGGCCCTGTGCCGCCAGGCGTTCGCCGTACGCCTCGCCGCCGTGGCCATCGGGGCGCCCTTCGCCATGGCCAACGCCACGGACGGCCCCGCCCGGTACACCGTCCTCGCCGCCGCCGTACTGGGCGTCATGGGCTCGTACGCCATGCTCCGTGACTGGGACCGGTTCGGCCCCCGGCTCCTGGCCCACCCGAGCCTGCTGGCCGTCGACCTCGTCTTCGGCGCGGTCCTGCTCCTCACCGCGTCCCCGGCCTCGCCGCTCGCCTACGCGACCGTCTGCACCCCGCTCCTCGCGGGCCTGCTGTACGGCTGGCGCGGCTCCGGCATCTTCACCGGGCTCCAACTGGTCGTCCTGCTCACGGTGTTCCGGGCCTGGGAGCACCGGCCCGGCACCGGCGCCAGCACCCTGCTCGTCGCCGGATTCTGCGTCGGCGCCGGCATCATCGGCGTCACCCTGCGCAACCTCATGTTCCGCTTCGGCACGGCGAGCCAGGCGCTGTCCGAGGCGACCTCACGCCTCGCGGTGGCGGAGGCCGTGGAGTCCGAACGGGCGCGCCTGGCACGGGAGATGCACGACTCGGTCGCCAAGACCCTGCACGGCCTCGCCCTCGCGGCGGAGGCGCTGGCCGCGTCCGCCGACTCCTGCGACCCCGCCACCCTGGAGTGCCAGGCGACCCTGGTGGCGGGCGCCGCACGCCGGGCCGCGACGGAGTCCCGCGAACTCCTGTCGGACCTGCGCCGCCACACGGACCTGAGCACGGCACGCCGCGACCTCGCCGCCGAACTCGACCGGCGCGTCGCCGACTTCGAGGCCCGTACGGCCATCACGGCGGAGCTGCGCCGCACCGGCGCCGTGCCCGTACTGCCGCGCGCGACGGCACAGCACCTCCTGGCGATCGTCTCGGAGGCGCTGGAGAACGCCCACCGGCACGCACGCGCCGGCCGTGTCGTCCTCTGCCTCGACGCCGACACCTCCGCCGGGGTCCTGCGGCTGTCCGTCCGGGACGACGGAGTCGGTCTGCCCCCCACCGCCGTCCTCGACGAACTGACGGAATCCGGCCACTTCGGCCTGCTCGGCATGGTGGAGCGGGCCGCCTCGCTCGGCGGGCGCCTGCACCTGTCCGTCCCCGCCCACGGCGGCACCGAGATCGCCCTCACCTGCCCGCTCCCCGCGCCGGCCCGCCCCATCCCCCGAGAGGAGGCAGCCCATGCCTGACCAGGCACTCTCCGGACGGCCCCTGCGTGTGCTCGTGGCCGACGACAACCCGGTCGTACGCGCCGGACTGACCGCCCTGCTGGGCGCGCATCCGGACATCGACGTCGTCGCGCAGGCCGCGGACGGCCGGGAAGCCGTGACCGCCGCGAGCCTGCACGGCCCGGACGTGGTCCTGCTCGACGTCCGCATGCCGGGCACCGACGGCCTCACCGCACTGCCCCGGCTGGCCCGCCTGGCCCCGGTGATGATGCTGACGTACAGCAGGGAACCCGAGGTCGTGGCCGAGGCGCTGCGCCGGGGCGCGGTCGGCTACCTCGTCCACGGGGAGTTCACCGCGGCCGAACTGATCGCGGCCGTACGGGACATGAGGCACGGGCGGCCCACTGTCACGGAATCGCTCGGTGTTTCCTACGAACCGGACGAAAGCTCTTCGCAGATGCAACCGGTTGTGGCACATTCGTCGGAGGTGCGGACCGCGGCTCCGACCGGACCGTTCCGGCGCGGCCCCGACCGGCCCCGACGCGGCCTGAGTTCACGGGAGGTGGAGGTCATGGATCTCATCGCGTCCGGCATGAACAACCAGCAGATCGCCGCCGCCTGCTTCATCAGCGAGAAGACCGTGAAGAACCACATCAACCGGATCTTCGCGAAGCTGCACAGTTCTTCGCGCAGCGAAGCGATCGCCCACTGGCTGGGCACCGCCCCCGGGGGGTGGAGCCGGTGACCGCGTCGACGCGAAGTTGGGCCCCTGGGCCCACCCGGAGTAGGCGTGTTCTCACGTACGGTGCTCGGGTCGGAAGTGGCGTCGGGTGGGAGGGCAGTGACGATGAGCAGGTTCGACGACTGGAAGCGGACCGTGATCTCCCGAACGCGGGACGAACACCGGGACGCGGGCGCGGGGTTCGTGGAGTACGCGGGGTTGATGATCATCATCGCGGGGATCTTCACGTTGATCGACAGCCTCGGGCTGGACGGTCTGATCTCGACCGCGATCCTCAACGCGGTGACGGACGTCATCGGCGGCTGACAGCCCCCCGCAGGCACGACGACCGTGGGCAGACCCTGCCCATCTATATCTGGCTGACGGCGATCCTGCTCTTCGCCGCACTCGCCCTGTTCGCGTTCGCGCAGGCAGCGTCCGCCCGCAATGGAGCACAATCCGCGGCGGACGCTGCGGCGTTGGCGGCGGCGCAGGATGCCAGAGACGAGATGCTGGACGAGCTGCTGTTGGCCATCGGTGAGGGCGGCGACTGGCTCGACTGGCTCGGTGACAACCCTCCGCCCGGTGCGGGAGCCACCGCCGCGGCCCAACAACTGGCCGCCGAGAACGACTCGGCACTTCTGGGCGTCCAGCCCACCGTGGTGAACGGGTACCCGGGGTACGAGGCCGAGATCGAGACCAACTACACGGTCGGCGACTCGATCATCCCCGGAACGGAGAGCATGCAGGCCAAGGCCGATGCGACAGCCGTCATCGAGCCCCGTTGCGACTTCGACCCCGAAGCGGATCCCGAGAAGCCCGTGGAACTGGACTGCGATGGCGAGAACGTGAACATCGACCCCGAAGATTTCGATCCGGACGACCTTCCCGACGCGTCCGTGATGTTCTCTGTGCATCTGGCCGAGTGAGAGGAAGCCTTACCGATGGATCTCCGGCACACCATGAAGGGCCGCAGGGCGCTGAGCGCGGTGGCGATCACGACTGGGCTGCTCCTCACGGTGGCCGGTTGTGGCGGGGGTGATGACGACGGGAAATCCGACAAGGACCCGGCGTCCTCGCCGACCTCCGCGCGGACCGGCGGTGACGGCGACAAGTCGGAGTCACAGCCGCCCGAGGCTGCCCAGGTGCTCGCCGAGGTCAAAGGCGAGAACGGTCTGACTCTCGCCATCACCTCAGCCAAGCGCGACGAGGGCGGATTCGTCACCGTCGAGGGAACGGTGACCAACAACACCGACAACGCCTGGGTCGCCGCGAACTGGCGTGGTGACGAACGTGAGTTGTCCAAGAACGGCGCGTCCATCGCGGGCGCCAATCTGGTCGACCAGCAGGGCAAGAAGAAGTACCTGGTTCTCCGGGACACGTCAGGGCGCTGCTTGTGCACTCAGTTCACGGGTGGCGTACGGCAGGGCGCGACCGCCGACTGGTACGCCCAATTCCCCGCCCCGCCCGACGGGACCACCAAGGTCAGCTTCCAGGTCGGTGCCATGCCTCCCGCCACCGTCAAACTCTCCGAGGGCGAGTGACCCATGCCGCTCCCCAACCGCACCACCGCGACGACGTTCACGGCCCTGGTCGTGCTGGTCACCCTCGGGCTTCCCGGGCCGGCTCACGCGGACGACGAGGATCCGAGTGCGCCGCCGGGCAGTGTGACGACGTCCCCGCCTCCCGAGGTGGACGCCAACAGCCCGGGCCTGAAGCTGGGGGACGGCGCCACCCTCGCCCCCGCCAAGGTCCTGGACATCAAGTCGGTCGTGGAGGACCTCGGAGGTGAGGAGCGCCGGGAGGACACGAACGAGAACGTGACGTTCGCGCTCCAGGCGGAGGTGCTGTTCCCCAAGGACAGCTCGAAGCTGAACCCCGAGGCCCGCTCCCGTATCCAGGCGATCGCGGACGAGATCAAGGCGCAGAACGCCACGAACGTGCGGGTGTTCGGCTTCACCGACAACCTCGGCTCGTACGCGCACGGCCTGACCCTCTCCAAGAAGCGCGCCGAGGTGGTCCACGACGAACTGGCGGGCGACCTCGGAGGCGACGTCACGTTCGAGGTGCGCGGGTACAGCGAGGACTATCCGATCGCCGACAACACCTCCGAGCAGGGGCGGCGCAAGAACCGCCGGGTGGAGGTGTCGTTCCCGAGGAGCGGGTCCACGGAGTCGGGCAAGCAGAGCTGACCCCGGTACGCGGCCTGAGCCCGGTGCACCGCGGGGGCGACAACTCGGCGCTGCCGTAAAGCGGTTGCCGCTCCGGGGGACGGCCGGTAGGAAGACGGTCATGACCGTCCTCGGCGCCGTCTTCCGTCCCCAGCTTCCTCCCGAGCGCCTCCGCGCCCTGGCCCGTCTGGCGGACGACGCCGGGCTCGACGAGCTGTGGCTCTGGGAGGACTGCTTCCTAGAAGGGGGCATCTCCACCGCGGCGGCGGCACTCGCCTGGACCGAGCGGCTGCGGGTCGGCGTGGGCCTGCTGCCCGTACCGCTGCGCAACGTCGCCCTCACCGCGATGGAGGCCGCCACCCTGCACCGTCTCTTCCCCGGGCGGGCCGTACTGGCCGTCGGGCACGGCGTGCAGGACTGGATGGGCCAGGTCGGGGCGCGAGCCGAGTCCCCGGTGACGCTGCTCCGCGAGTACCTGGCCGCCCTCCGCGCACTGCTCGGCGGGGAGCGGGTCACGACCGACGGCCGCTACGTCAAGCTGGACGGTGTCGCCCTCGACTGGCCGCCCGCGCCCGGGGTGCCCGTACTGGCCGGTGTCACCGGACCCCGGTCCCTGCGCCTGTCCGGCGAGGCCGCCGACGGCACCGTCCTGACCGCCGCCACCGCCCCGGACGGCGTCCGGCGGGCGCGACTGTTGATCGACGAGGGCCGCGCGGCGGCCGGCCGGACCGACCCGCACCGGATCGTCGTCAATTTGCACACGGCGACCGGTCCGGGCGCCGCCGCCCGGCTGCGGGCCGAGATCGAGGCGAACGGCGAGGACACCGTCCCGGAGCACGGCGTCGCCGGGGACGCGTCCGCCGTGGCCGAGGCCGTGCGGCGCCTCGCGGACGCCGGCGCCGACACCGTCGTCCTCCAGCCCACCGCCGACGAGCCCGACCCCGAGGGCTTCCTGCGCTTCGCCGCGACCGAGGTACGGCCCCTGGTCTCCTGAGAGTCGCCTCCCCGGGGCTCCGGAGTGCGCGAGGCCCGCGCGGGTCCGGTCAGGCGGGCGGGTGGTCTCCCGTGCCGCCGTCGATGAGTTCGCGCAGGATGTCCATGTGGCCCGCGTGCCGTGCCGTCTCCTCGACCATGTGGACCAGGACCCAGCGCAGGGAGACGGTCGTGCCGTTCCACGACGTGCCCACGTCGTCCGGCGACAGCTCCGCGATCGTGCGGTCGGCGGCGGCGCGGGCCCGGCCGTAGAAGTCGGTGATCCGCTCCGTCGTCTCGCCGGGCGCCGCGCTCATGTCCTCGTCGGTGTACGGGTCGAACCACAGCGGCTCGACCTCCCGCCCGAAGGTCCGGCAGAACCAGCCGTACTCCACGGACGCCAGGTGCTTCACCAGACCGAGCAGGCTGGTGCCCGAGGGCGTCATCACCCGCCGCACCTGCTCGTCGTCCAGTCCGGCCAGCTTCCACAGGACCGCGTCCCGGTGCCGGTCGAGGCTCGCGCGCAGGATGTCCTTCTCGCCGGCGGTGTACGGCACCGGTACGGCACCCGATTCGGTCGTCATTCCCGGAACGTAGCAGCGGGCACCGACAGTCGACGGCCCCCGCCGCCCCACCGTCCCCGCCGCCCCACCGTCCCCGCCGCCTCGCGGTCTCCGCCGTCGCCGCGAAAACCCGGTCGCCGACGCGGCCCCCGCTTGGCAGGATCGGCGCATGACCACGGACCGTTCCTTCGAAGAGCTCGTCGCCGAGGCGGACGCCGCCCCCGTCGAAGGCTGGGACTTCTCCTGGTTCGAGGGCCGGGCCACCGAGGAGCGCCCGCCCTGGGGGTACGCGCGGGCCATGGGCCGGCGCCTCGCGCGCGCCGCGTCCGCACTCGACCTGCAGACCGGCGGCGGCGAAGTCCTCGCCTCCGCGCCCCGGTTGCCCCGCCTCACGGTCGCGACCGAGGGCTGGCCGCCGAACGTCGCGAAGGCGACCGCACTCCTGCACCCGCGCGGCGCCGTCGTCGTCGCCTCGCCGGAGGACGCGCCGCTGCCCTTCGCGGACGCCGCTTTCGACCTGGTCACCAGCCGCCATCCCGTATCGACGCACTGGGCGGAGATCGCGCGCGTACTGCGTCCCGGCGGCACGTACTTCTCCCAACAGGTCGGCCCCGCCAGCGTCTTCGAGCTCGTCGAGTACTTCGTGGGACGGCAGCCGCGGGAGACCAGGGAGGCCCGGCATCCCGACCGCGCCCGCGCCGCCGCCGAGGCAGCCGGACTTGAGGTCGTGGACCTGCGCACGGCCCGGCTGCGCATCGAGTTCCTCGACATCGGGGCCGTGGTCCACTTCCTGCGCAAGGTGATCTGGATGGTCCCCGGGTTCACGGTCGACCGGTACCGGGACCGGCTGCTGGCCCTGCACGAAGAGATCGTGGGCAACGGCCCCTTCGTCGCGCACAGCACCCGCTACCTCATCGAGGCGCGCAGGCCGGAGCGCTGAGAGCCCCGGGGGTAGCGGGACCGTGGCCCGGACGCCCGTTGTGCGAGACGCCCGTCCACATCCCGGATTCCCTCACAGGTTTTCCACATCGTTATCCGGGGCTGCTCGCGCCCGGTTGCTCGTCTCACGTAAGTTCGGACCAAGGTAATTCGCGTGAGCAAAGCTGCGCGTGTGGCACCGCGCGGTGGAGGGGGCTGCGCGGTGCCGACCCCGTTTTCCGGCCTCAGCCGGGCGCCCCGGACCGATCCTCCTGGACGGCGACCCGTACCCCGCGACGTACGCCCCAGCGCTCCATCGCCCCGGCCTCGGCCTCCAGGACGTGCCGGGCCCGTGGGCGCGGCAGCCCCACCCGGCCCGGACGCATCGTCCGCACCGCGATCACGCGCAACGTCCGGTCCAGATAGGCGACGTCGATCGCGAACCGCATCCCCACGGTGTGCACCGAGTTCGCCGGGCTCAGCAGCAGCGCCCCCGCGATCCCGTCCCGGCCGAGCAGCCCCCGCCGTCTCGCCCGCGCCGACTCCGCGCGCTCCAGGGGTACGGGTGCGGGCTTGAGAGGGGTCGTGAAGGTCGCCATGGCCGTGAAGGTAGCGGCGGCGTCAAGCGGACGTCGCCACGCGCGTCACCCACCCGGAGTACGGCGCCCTCCGGGCACCAGGTGCCTCACAGGTGCCCTCGGACCTCCGAAACCTCCATGGATTCCCCTCCATTACCTTGGAATCCGCTGTGATCCGGCCATGCACGGCCCCTGAATGAGGGGTTCCGCGATTATCGCCGCGTTGCTGGGCGACTCCGGAGAGTAGTTGTGGCACGCCGATGCACGCAGCATCACTTACGAAGGGTTATGGTGGAAACCCCCCCTCGGGCCGGTCCGTCTCCCCCCCACGGACCGGCCCGTTTTTTGTGCCCTCGCGCGGCGGCCCCGCCCCCGGGGACCGCGACGCCCCCCGGCCCCCTCCGTACACCGGACGCCCCGGCCCCCACCCCCTGCCCGCATCGGGCGACTTGCGCCACCGGACCGGGCGTGCCCGGGGCCCGCCTCCCGTGGCCGGGCGCTGACACCCATGGGCCGGGCCCCAGTTGCACGGGGGTAGGCTTCGCCTCCGGGGACCGCCATATGGACAGGGATTGCGCCCGATCGCGCCTGTCTGATCCGCACGGAGGGGCTGACAACACGTGACCTTGCGCGACAACCTGCGCCGTCTGCTGGTCAGGTTCTACACACGCAGGGTGGAAGGCCACCTCGACCACGACCAGGTGCCCAAGCACATCGGCGTCATCATGGACGGCAACCGCCGGTGGGCGAAGGCCGCGGGCAGCACCGCCGCCCAGGGCCACCGCGCCGGAGCCGACAAGATCGAGGAGTTCCTCGGCTGGTGCTCCGAGACCGACGTCGAGGTCGTCACCCTCTGGCTGCTCTCCACGGACAACTTCGACCGTCCGAAGGAGGAGCTGGTCCCGCTCCTGGAGATCATCGAGGGCGTCGTCCGCACCCTGGCCGCCGACGGCCGCTGGCGCGTCCACCACGTGGGTACGCCCGACATCCTGCCCTCGCAGATGCAGACGGTCCTCAAGGAGGCCGAGGAGACCACGGCGCACGTCGACGGGATAGTGGTCAACGTCGCCATCGGCTATGGCGGACGCCAGGAGATCGCGGACGCCGTGCGCTCCATGCTCCTGGAGGCCGCCGACCAGGGCACCGCCCTCACCGACCTCGCCGACTCCGTCGACGTCGACCTCATCGGCAAGCACCTCTACACGGGTGACCAGCCCGATCCGGACCTGGTGATCCGCACCAGCGGCGAGCAGCGCCTGTCCGGGTTCATGCTGTGGCAGACGGCCCACTCGGAGTACTACTTCTGTGAGGTCTTCTGGCCGGCCTTCCGCAAGGTCGACTTCCTGCGCGCCCTGCGCGACTACGCGGCGCGACATCGCCGTTACGGCGGCTGACCCGGGAGCACGCCAGGGACGTACGTCACCAGGAGTTAACGAACGCGCCGTCATGCCCTTTGGCATGGCGGCGCTCGTTACAGGGCATAAAGCTTCCAGGTCGACGCCCGAACCACGGGTGTCGGATCTCAGCGGGCGGCACGGGGCCGTCCGCCCGGGAGGCCCTTTGCACCAGCCCGACCGTGTGGTCAGCACGGACGAAGCGGAGGGCCGGTTCCCGGCCCGCGCAGCGTGGCCGAGACCGGTCCAGATCTCCTTCGTCGCTCCCCGACCTCATCCGAGGGGGTACGTCCTTCCGTGGTGACCAGCGCAAAGCGCCACAAGCCAGACCGGCGCACCTATGTTCTCGACACCAGCGTCCTGCTGGCCGATCCGCACGCGATGAACCGCTTCGACGAGCACGAAGTCGTGCTGCCGATCGTCGTGGTCACGGAACTGGAGGCCAAGCGGCACCATCCCGAGCTCGGCTACTTCGCCCGGCAGGCCCTGCGGCTGCTCGACGAGTTCCGGGTCCGGCACGGCCGTCTCGACGCCCCGATCCCGGTCGGGGATCTCGGCGGGACCGTACGTGTCGAGCTCAACCACTCGGACCCCAGCATCCTGCCCAGCGGCTACCGCCTGGGGGACAACGACTCCCGCATCCTCGCGGTCGCCCGCAACCTCCAGGCCGAGGGCTACGACGTCACCGTCGTGTCGAAGGACCTGCCGCTGAGGATCAAGGCGTCCTCCGTCGGGCTCCTGGCCGAGGAGTACCGGGCGGAGCTCGCCATCACGGGCTCGTCCGGCTGGACCGGGATGGCCGAGCTGACGCTCCCGGGCGAGCAGGTGGACGTCCTCTTCGAGGAGGGGCACGCCTACGTACCCGAGGCGGCCGAGCTGCCGGTGCACACGGGCCTGACGATCCAGTCCGAGCGCGGCAAGGCACTCGGGCGCGTCACGCCCGAGGGCAACGTCCGGCTCGTCCGCGGCGATCGCGAGGCCTTCGGGATCAAGGGGAGGAGCGCCGAGCAGCGCATCGCTCTCGACCTCCTGCTCGATCCGGACATCGGGATCGTGTCGATGGGCGGCCGGGCCGGCACCGGCAAGTCCGCGCTCGCGCTCTGCGCCGGTCTGGAGGCCGTGCTGGAGCGGCGCCAGCACCAGAAGGTCATGGTCTTCCGGCCGCTGTACGCGGTCGGCGGGCAGGAGCTCGGCTATCTGCCCGGCTCCGAGTCCGAGAAGATGAGCCCCTGGGCGCAGGCGGTCTTCGACACGCTCTCCGCGGTCACCAGCCGCGAGGTCATCGAGGAGGTCACCGCACGCGGGATGCTGGAGGTGCTGCCGCTCACGCACATCCGCGGCCGCTCCCTCCACGACGCCTTCGTGATCGTGGACGAGGCACAGTCGCTGGAACGGAACGTGCTGCTGACCGTTCTGTCCCGTATCGGCGCCAACTCGCGGGTCGTACTGACCCATGACGTGGCACAGCGGGACAATCTGCGGGTCGGCCGGTACGACGGAGTGGTCGCCGTCGTCGAGAAACTGAAGGGCCATCCGCTCTTCGCGCACGTCACCCTGAACCGGTCCGAGAGGTCCCAGATTGCGGCCCTTGTGACCGAAATGCTGGAGGACGGACACATCTAGGGTCTGGTGCCCCATGGCACCCAACCCGGGGCGAGAGCATGTCAGTTGGCGCCGTCCGGCAAAGGCCAAGACCCTAGCCGGGCGGCGTCTTGGCGCGTGCACGTTTCCGGGAAACTCGTGGGGCAAACGAGGTGTGAGCTTTCACACGCAAGAGAGAATTGCCTTGCGGCATCGGGGTACGGCAGAGTCTCACTCCTGTCAGGCCCCGCATACGACACACGTGTACCCCCAGCGGTACGGCACAACAGGAAACATCAGAACTCCATAGAGCCGTCGTATGCCGCCCGAGCACCACGCGGCGCTCCCCGCAAGGGAGTTGCCCACCGGGCCCGCGCCTCCCGTGACCCCGCAGTTGGGAGGCCAGTGCCGAGGGGCACGATTGCGTCCGCGAGGGTCACCTAAGCGGGCGATGCTGGAAGGAAACCGAGTGAGCCGGATTTCGGTCCGGGGATTCGCAGTGGCTTCTGCCACCGCGGTCACCGCTGTTGGCGCCGTCACCGGTGTTGCCGCGGGCAGCACCGCGCAGTCCCCCAACGACGCCGAGGCGACGGCCAGCGACGCGACGCTCCTCGCGGACATACCCGCGGGTCAGCAGGCTCAGGTGCAGACCGCCTCCCTGACGCAGCAGGCCGACGCACAGGCCATCGCCGCGGACGCCAGCGCCAAGAAGGACGCGGAGGAAGCGGCTCGCAAGCAGGCCGCCGAGGACGCGATCGCCAAGCAGAAGGCCGCGGAGAAGGCCGAGCAGGAAGCGAAGGACCGCAAGGAGGCCGAGGCCAAGGCCAGCCGTTCGGCCACGCGGGACGTCAGCACCTTCTCCGTGCAGAGCTCGTACACCGTCGCGCAGATCCAGGCGATGGCGCGGCAGGTGGTGCCGAGCGGGCAGTTCCAGTGCTTCAGCAACATCGTGGACCACGAGTCCAGCTGGAACTACAAGGCGGTCAACGCCTCCTCCGGTGCCTACGGTCTCTTCCAGGCACTGCCCGGTTCGAAGATGTCGTCCGTCGGTTCCGACTGGCAGACGAACCCGGCCACCCAGATCAAGTGGGGCCTCAACTACATGGACAGCCGCTACGGCAGCCCGTGCGAGGCCTGGTCCTTCTGGCAGGCCAACCACTGGTACTAGCCGGTGGCCGCATACGGCGGCTCAACCTCACGAAGCCCCTCACCGTCCTTGGGTGAGGGGCTTCGGCCGTGCCGTGGCCCCGCCATGTACGGTCGGACGGAACGACTCCGGGGGAGTGGTGGGGAGCAACGGGGGAAGAGGACGGATCATGTCGCAAGTGCCCAGATGGCTCGGTCGGATCGGCGCGGAACTGACCGAACTGGGGGAGCGGTTGGACGAGCGCCGCGCCGAGGTCGAGCGCGAGACGCAGGGGGAGGCCGACACGGGCGTCCCCCGTGCCGCCGTGGTGCCCGCCGGCGTCCGCGAGGCCGGCCGGGGACGCCCGGCGGCGGCCGACGATGAGGAGTCCACCGCTCCCGGGGCGGAGGACTCCGAGGACTCCGCTCCCGAGCAGGTCCCCGCGCCCCCGCAGTACGCCCCCGCCGTGGCCGCCCGCCCCGACCCCGCCGCGGCCGTGCCGTGGGGGGTACGCGTCGCGGCCGAGGCCGGCTGGCGGCTGCTCGTCCTCGCGGGCACCGTCTGGGTGCTGATGCGGGTCATCAGCGCCGTACAGCTGGTGGTGCTCGCCTTCGTGACGGCGCTGCTCGTCACCGCGCTGCTCCAGCCCACCGTGGCGCGGCTGCGCCGGCACGGCGTCCCGCGCGGACTGGCCACGGCGCTCACCGCGATCCTCGGCTTCGTCGTCATGGGCCTGGTCGGCTGGTTCGTGGTCTGGCAGGTGATGGAGAACATCGACAACCTCTCCAGCCAGATCCAGGACGGCATCGACGAGCTGCGCAAGTGGCTCCTCAACAGCCCGTTCCACGTGACGGACAAGCAGATCAACGAGATCGCCAAGAACCTGCGCGAGGCGGTCGGCGCCAACACCGACCAGATCACCTCCGCCGGGCTGGAGGGCGTCACGGTCATCGTCGAAGGCCTGACCGGGATCCTGCTGACGATGTTCTCGACGCTGTTCCTGCTGTACGACGGCGAGCGGATCTGGGAGTGGTCGCTCAAGCTCGTCCCGGCCGCCGCCCGTCCGGGTGTCGCCGGCGCCGGACCGCGCGCCTGGCGCACGCTCACGGCCTACGTCCGCGGCACGGTGATCGTCGCGCTCATCGACGCCATCTTCATCGGCCTCGGCATCTACTTCCTCGACGTGCCGATGGCCGTGCCGCTCGCCGTCTTCATCTTCCTCTTCGCGTTCATCCCGCTGGTGGGCGCGGTGGTGTCGGGAGCGCTCGCCGTCGTCGTCGCGCTCGTCACCCAGGGCGTGTTCGCGGCCGTCATGGTGCTGGCCGTGGTCCTCGCCGTGCAGCAGATCGAGGGCCACATCCTCCAGCCGTTCATCCTCGGCCGCGCGGTGCGGGTGCATCCGCTGGCCGTCGTGCTGTCCGTCGCCGCGGGCGGGATGATCGCCGGAATCGGCGGCGCGGTCGTCGCGGTGCCCCTGGTCGCCGTGACCAACACCGTGGTCGGCTACCTCCGTTCGTACGCCGAGGAGACGGCCCTGCGCCAGGCGCCGCCGCCTCCGCCGGACGCCTGAGCCCGTCCGCGGGGCCCGCGGACGGGCCCGGCGGAGCACAACCGCGAGAACGGCCGGAGCCCCGCCCACCACAGAGGTGAGCGGGGCTCCTGAGCCGCGGGAGGGACTACTCGGCGAGGACGGCCTCGGCGTCGAGCGTCGTGCCGACCGCCTGGATCACCGAGGCGATCTTGAACGCCTCCTGGATCGTCTCGCGGTCGACGCCGGCCTTGCGCAGCACCTGCTCGTGCGAGTCGAGGCACTGCCCGCAGCCGTTGACGGCCGAGACGGCCAGCGACCACAGCTCGAAGTCGACCTTCTCGACACCGGGGTTGCCGATGACGTTCATCCGCAGACCCGCCCGCAGCGTCCCGTACTCCGGGTCGGAGAGCAGGTGCCGCGTCCGGTAGAAGACGTTGTTCATGGCCATGATCGCGGCGGCCGACTTGGCGGCCGTGTACGCCTCCGGCGAGAGGTTCGCCTTCGCCTCGGGCTCCAGCTCGCGCAGCACACGCGGCGAGCGGGACGCGATGGCGCAGGCGAGCACCGTGCCCCACAGCTGCTGCTGCTGGAGCTCGGAGTTGCCGATCACCGAACCGAGGTTCAGGCGGAGGTCCTTGGCGTAGTCCGGTATGGCGGACTTCAGTTCATCGAGGGCCATGGGGGTCACTCACCGGCCAGCAGCGCGACCGGGTCGAGGGTGTTCTCGCCCTTGGTCCAGTTGCACGGGCACAGCTCGTCCGTCTGGAGGGCGTCCAGGACCCGCAGGACCTCCTTGGGGTTACGGCCGACGGAGCCGGCGGTCACCATGGAGAACTGGATCTCGTTGTTCTGGTCGACGATGAAGACGGCGCGCTTGGCGAAGCCGTCCTCGCCCTCGATGCCGAGGTCGCGCATGAGCTCGTGCTTGGAGTCCGCCATCATCGGGAACGGCAGGTCGCGCAGGTCGTCGTGGTCCTTGCGCCAGGCGTGGTGCACGAACTCGGAGTCGCCGGAGAAGCCGAGGACCTGGGCGTCACGGTCGGCGAACTCGCTGTTCAGCTTGCCGAAGGCGGCGATCTCGGTCGGGCACACGAAGGTGAAGTCCTTGGGCCACGCGAAGATGACCTTCCACTGACCCTCGTAGGTCTTGTGGTTGATCTGCTGGAACTCCTCGCCCTTCTCCAGCGAGACGCAGGCGGTCAGGTCGAACTCGGGGAACTTGTCACCGACAGTGAGCACGCGCTCTCCTTGCAGCGAGGAAACGCCCCTTTTGGGGACCTTTCCCATGGGTTGGACGCTGATGATGTTGGCACAGGCTGCATTGATTAGTGAAATAGCTACACTCGGTCGTGTTGATCGGTGTGGGCTATCAGTAGCAATGAGTAAGGGGTATGGCCATGGCGGGCGCCAGGAGTTCGACGGGTCCCGGAGTCCTCGGCGGTCCGGCCGGTCCCGCGGGGGCACTGGGCGCCAAGGGCTCCCTGGGGGCCAAGGGCGCCCTCGGAGCCAAGGGCAACGGGCGGCGGCAGCCCAGTCTCGCGCAGCTGCGGGCCTTCGCCGCCGTCGCCGAGCACCTGCACTTCCGGGACGCCGCCGCCGCGATCGGCATGAGCCAGCCCGCCCTGTCCGGCGCGGTGTCGGCCCTGGAGGAGACCCTCGGGGTGACGCTGCTGGAGCGCACGACCCGCAAGGTGCTCCTGTCACCCGAGGGCGAGCGTCTCGCCGTACGCGCCAAGGCCGTGCTGGACGCGGTCGGGGCGCTGATGGAGGAGGCCGAGGCGGTACGGGCCCCGTTCACCGGCGTGCTCCGGCTCGGGGTGATCCCCACCGTGGCGCCGTACCTGCTGCCGACCGTCCTGAAGCTGGTGCACGACCGCTATCCCGACCTCGACCTCCAGGTCCACGAGGAGCAGACGGCCAACCTGCTGGAGGGCCTGGCCGTGGGACGGCTGGACCTGCTGCTGCTCGCTGTGCCGCTCGGCGTGCCCGGCGTCGTCGAACTCCCGCTCTTCGACGAGGACTTCGTGCTCGTCACCCCGCTCGACCACTGGCTCGGCGGCCGGGAGGGCATCCCCCGCCAGGCGCTGCGCGAGCTGAACCTGCTGCTCCTGGACGAGGGCCACTGCCTGCGCGACCAGGCGCTCGACATCTGCCGGGAGGCCGGACGCGCGGACGCGCCCGTCACCACGACCGCCGCCGGACTCTCCACGCTGGTCCAGCTGGTGGCCGGCGGCCTCGGTGTGACCCTGCTGCCGCGCACCGCCGTCAAGGTCGAGACGAGCCGCAGCAACCAGCTCCTCACCGGGTACTTCCAGGACCCGGCGCCCACCCGGCGGATCGCGCTCGCCATGCGCGCCGGTGCCGCGCGGGGCGCCGAGTACGAGGAGCTGGCCGGGGCGCTCCGGGACGCGCTGCGGCCGCTGCCCGTCCGGGTGCTCTGACCCCCGGACGGGCAGCGGCCGGGCTACTCCGTGCGCAGGCCGTCCGGCCGCATCAGCCGCAGCAACGGCGGCAGGCTCAGCGCCGTCACCAGCAGGACGACGCCCGCGCCGACGCCCGCCATCGACAGCACGCTCGACCAGTCCACCGTCACCGAGGTGTCCGTCATCTTCAGCAGGACGGTGCCGAGGGTCAGGCCCACCGTGGTGGCGAGCAGCAGGCCCAGGGTGATCGGGATCGCGGTCTGCCACAGCACCGACAGGCTCAACGTCCGGCGCCGGGTGCCGAAGGCGACCAGCGCCGACAGCAGCTTCTTGCGCTCGCGCAACTGCTCCAGCTGCGAGACCAGCAGGCTCGCGCCGATCAGGAAGAGGACGCAGGTCGCGCCGACGAACAGACCCGTGCGGATGGAGGTGAAGCGTCCCGAACGCTCCATCGACGACCAGGAGTTGGCGTTGGTCAGCGGTCCGAGCGTCGCGGCGGTGTTGCGGACGTGCTCGCGGACGTCCGGCACCGTCCCGTCGATCCTGAGGAAGAGCTGGCCCTCCACGGCCGCCGCCGCGTTCGCCGGCAGGGCGCCCGTGGTGATCAGGATCCCGCCGCGCTCCCAGCCCGTCGGGTCCTCACGCGACCCCGCCTTCCTGAGGTCCTTCGGCACGGTCCAGGCGACCTGGTGGCGCTTGGGGCTGCCGTCGTAGGAGGGGTCGATGTAGAGCTTCCTGCCGGGCTTGCCCAGGTCGGCGGTCCCGCCGTCGTACGCGGCGCCCTGCACGGCGAAGACGTCACCGTCCCGGCACGAGGACAGCCGCGCCACCTCGCGCAGCGACGCGCAGTCGCCGACGGTCAGGTTCACGGACGCCTCGGGGTCCTTGGCGCGCTCGCCGACGGTGGCGTAGGACAACGGCGTCACGTGCCGTACGCCCTCGGTCCGCTCCAGCCGCCCAGCGGCCTCGGCCACCGGGACGCCGTGCTGCACGGTCACCTGCATCTGCGCCCGCGAGAGGTCGTTGCGGGACTCCTTGGTGTAGTCGCCCTCGACCCCCGCGAACAGCATCTGCAGGGCGATCGCACCGGCCACCGCCACCGCGATGCCGTTGACCATGCGCGCTGCGCTGCCGCTGCTCAACTGGAGCCTGCGTACGGCCAATTGCCAGGCCACCCCGCCGGAGTCGAGCCGGGCCACGACGGACTCGACCACCCAGGGAAGCAGCGCGGTGACGCCGACCAGCAGCAGGATGACACCGCCGACCACCATGTACTGGTTGAAGTTCCCGTCGTCCCGCCCCTGCCCGACCATCGGGTAGAGCAGCGCCAGTCCGCCGAGCGGCACCAGCAGCCGCCACCACAACCGACGCCGTGCGGGCCGGGCCGTGCGGACGACGCCCAGCGGCTCGATGACCACCCCGCGCAGCGCGAAGAGGGTCACCGCGACCGCGGCGGCCGGGACGGCGACGGTGACCAGCGCCACCAGCGCGGGCGTCGGGTTGAGGTCGCCGGGGAACACGCTGATCTGGAACAGCTCCAGCATCCCGGCGAGTTCGCGGCCGGCCAGGAAGAACCCGTCGCCGAGGACGAGCCCGACGAGCGCGCCCGCCAGAGCCTCACCGGCCGCGATCCTGCGGGTCATCCGCCCGTCGGCGCCGACCAGGCGCAGCGCCGCCAGCCTGCGGTCGCGCCGCTCGCCGCCGAACCGCACCGCCGCGGCGATGAAGACGCCGACCGGCATCAGCAGCACCACGAAGACGATCAGGATGAGCAACAGCAGTACGGGGTCGAGCTGTTCGCCGTTCTGGTCCGTCGACCCGAAGGACTTGATGCGCTCGATGCGGACACCGCTCGTGCGGTCCGCCCCGGCCAGGTCCCGGGAGCCGGCGTAGAAGACGAGTTCGTGCGGTCCGACCAGCCCGGCGTCGCCGACCGTCCCCGTGATCCGGTACGGCAGCCGTTCGCGCAGCAGCCGGCCCTCGTCGGACTTCAGCAGCCGCTCCAGGCCGGGGGAGACGACCATCTCGCCGGCCGCGGGGAACTTCCGCACGCCTGGCGGCAGGGGCGCGTGTGCGCCCTCGGGCTGGAGCAGCCGTCCGCGCACGTCGTCGGAGCGGAAGGTGGTGTCGGCGGTGCCCACGAGCAGCGTCCGGTCGCTCTTCTTCGCGACCAGCGAGCTGTACGTCATGTCGTTGCGGGCGCGCTCCCGGTCGTGCCGGGCGCCGAGGGCGCTCGGCAGGGCCGTCGTGAGCAGCAGCAGCGCCACGCCGAGTCCCACGCCGACGGCCGTCAGGAGGACGCGCCCCCAGCCCTCGCGGCCGCCCGTGACCGCGAACCTGGCGCCCATGGCCAGGTCCCGGGACCACTGGCGGGCGCTCATACGACGCGCTCCATGTCGCGGGACCTGCCGTCGCGGACGACGATCTCCCGGTCGGAGTAGGCGGCCACGCGTGCCTCGTGCGTGACGAGGACGACGGCGGCGTTGGTCGACCGGGCCGCGTCCGTGAGCAGTTCCATCACGCGCTCGCCGTTGAGCGAGTCGAGCGCGCCCGTCGGCTCGTCGGCGAACAGCACCCGCGGGCTGGTGACCAGCGAGCGGGCGACGGCGACGCGCTGCCCCTGACCGCCGGAGACCTCGCCGGGGCGCTTGCCCGCCAGGTCGTCGACCTCCAGGCGCTCCATCCAGGACAGGGCGGTGCGCTCGGCCTCCTTGCGACCGGTGCCGTTCAGCCGCAGGGGGAGGGCCACGTTCTCGACGCAGGTCAGCTCGGGGACGAGCTGGCCGAACTGGAAGACGAACCCGAAGTCGCTGCGCCGCAGGGAGCTGCGTTCGGCGTCGCTCATGCCGGCCATCTCCCGGCCGTCGTACATGATCGAGCCGGAGTCGGGCGGGACGATGCCGGCGAGGCAGTGCAGCAGGGTGGACTTGCCGGAGCCGGAGGGGCCCATCACGGCGACGACCTCGCCCGGGTGGATGGAGAACTCGGCGCCGTCCAGGGCGGCGGTCGGGCCGTACGTCTTGCGCAGTTCCGTCGCCGTCAGCAGGGAACCGGGGGGAGGAGTCATCGGGTCACCACCTCGGCGAGCTTGTCGAGGCGCGCGGCGGTGAGTTCGAGCCACCGCAGGTCGGCCTCCAGATGGAAGAGGGCGTGGTCGCAGATCAGCTGGTCCGCGAGGTCGCCCTTGCGCTTGCGGTCGGTCAGGATGCGCATCATGCGCAGGTGCTCGGCGCGCTGCGTGTCGAGGATCTCGGCCGCGTCGCGGTGGGTGAGCAGGGCCAGGACGACCTTCGTGTACAGGGTCGACTGGAGGTACGGCTCGGGCGGTTCGGGGGTCGCGAGCCAGCGCTGGACGTCGGTGATGCCGGCCTCGGTGATCGCGTACCGCTTGCGCTCCGGCCCGCCGCCCGCCTCGATCCCGTCGACCTCCACGAGGCCGTTCTTCAGCAGGCGGGACATCGTGGAGTAGACCTGGCCGTAGTGCAGCGACCGGTCGTGACCGAACTTTTCGTCGAAGGCCCGCTTGAGGTCGTAGCCGTGGCGGGGCCCGGACTCGAGGAGTCCCAGGAGTGTGTGACCGATGGACATGCGGAGCACTCTACACAGGGCGTATACACCCCGCGTATACACACCGCGAATAGATCATGGCGCAACGTGGCGCCCCGCAGGTCGGAGCGGGTTGTCACGGTTCTGTAAGAACGCCGGCCCCTGCCCGGGACCGCTGCCTGCCGCTTCCTGGGGCCCGCCCTCTCGGGGAGGCTGCGATGGAGGCCGGCCGGGGCGCGGCGGGGCTTATCCGTCCCATGCCGCAGTCGGCCTGCCCCATGGGCTGGTGGAGGGCACCGCTCCCGTGGCCCGTCCCCACTTCCAACTCCCCTGCCTGCGTGCCTGCTTTCCTGTCTCCTCGTGCAACCCTTCGACGCCATCGCGAGTCTCCTGATTGCCGGACAGGATCAGTGGGTCATACATGGAACAACTTCGAGCAGACACCGACGGACCAGCACTTCATCGACCGGGATCTCCGCCGGATGTCCCGATCCCATCGCGCATGGCCGAGCACAGGCGCATTCCCGGCCCCGCTCCCGACACGCGTACACGTCCTTGCCGCGAACGTCGCGGCAGCGCCGCTGACCGGCGGCCTCCTCACCGCGTCGGCGGCTCGGCCGGCGCGGCCCACTCCGGCGCGACCGCACGGCGGAGATCGACGGGGAGGGCTGTGCGACGTGCTGGGCGAACCCCGGCTGCCGGGCTCGCCTCGGCGACCACCCATGGGGCGATCAGTACAGCAACGCCCGACTCGTCATCGGCAACAGCCCAGCGAAAGGCCCGTCCATGAAGCGAACGCTCACGTTGATCAGTGCACTGGCCGTCACCGCGCTGTCGCCGACCGCGGCGCACGCCGCGGTCAAGAAGGCCAAGACTCCTCTCAGTTGCGAGTCCCGGACGTTCACCTCGACACCGGGTCCTCGCTTCAACGACCCGGAGGACCCCGACGCCCGGATGAACGTCATGGGCCCGATCATCGAATCGATCAACAGCGCCGGTTGCGGGCAGACCATACGCGTCGCCATGTACTCGATCGGCGGCACGCAGCCGGGCCCGGACTTCGCCAACGCCCTGATCGCCGCGCATCAGCGCGGCGTCATCGTCAAGGCGCTGATGGACGTGCACAGCGACAACGCGGTCTGGCAGTCGTTGGTCACCGAGCTGGGCAACGATCCGCGGGCCTCCAGCTTCGCCGCGCTGTGCCCGGGCGGCTGCCTGACCCACTATTCCGGCTCCGCCCTGCACGCGAAGTACTACATGTTCAGCGGCGGGAGCGACGCGAACAGGACCGTGACCGTCAGCAGCGCCAACCCCACGCCCGCCCAGGCCAATACCGCGTGGAACAGCAGCGCCACCGTCAAGGGCAACGTCGACCTGTACAACCTCTACGCCCGCTACTTCACCGCCATGGCCAAGGGGGCGCTCAACGGTCCGGGCCCGCTGATGCCCGACTACTACAGCTCCACCGACGGTCAGGCCGCCAGGACACTGTCCCCGCCCTCCTACCAGTGGCCCAAGGCGCGCTCCAAGAGCGACACCTGGGTCGACTTCCTGAACAACGTCAAGGCGCCGGCCACGATCAACATAGCCATGTTCGAGTGGACCTCTCACGGGCAGCCGGGCGACCGGAACTATCTCGAACTGCCGAAGAAGCTGGTGAGCCTGGCACAGACCGGCGTCAAGATCCGCGTACTCCTCACCGCCGGCCAGGTCGACAGCAGTGTGCAGAACTACCTGAAGGACCGGCCGAACATCTCCGTGCACGACACCACCCGCGGAACCGACGCGAACGGCAACGCCCTGCACTACACACACGACAAGTACATGATGGTCAGCGGCGGCTACGCGGGTGCGGTCGACTCCAGAATCGTGTTCGTCGGCTCCGCGAACTGGACGAGCAACGGCGTCTGGCACAACGACGAGTCGGACCTGAAGCTGGTCGGCCAGTCCAGCTATGACGCGTTCATGACGGACTGGCAGGACCAGTACGACCGCTGCTGCGGGACCGCAACGCTGAAGCTGGGCGCCGAGGAGCGCGCCGAGAACACGGCACGCGAGATTCCGATCGACCCGAAGCAGGTCAAGGAGTAGGCATTCCCCGCCGCTCGTGACCCCTGGGGGTACCGCACGGTGAGTTCTTCGAACCGCACCTAGGGCCCGTCCGGCGGATCAAGTCGGAGGAAATCGGCAGTGCCTTGCAGCCCCCGCGTCTACGGCATGATCCGCCGGACAGGCCCTAGTCCTCCGGCTGCTCCTCCGTGGAGGCCGGTGGCCGGCCCCGGCGGGGGATCGGCCCCGCGGCCCCCGGCAGCCGCCCGGCCTCGGCCAGCGCCCGCCGCAGCAGGAACTCGATCTGGGCGTTGGCGGACCGCAGCTCGTCGCCCGCCCAGCGGGCCAGCGCGTCGTGGACGAGCGGGTCCAGTCGCAGCAGCACCTGCTTGCGCTGCTGCGGCCGACGCCGGGGCGCCCCCTCCCCGGGGGTGCCTTCCGTGGGAGCCGTCACTGGTAGAGGGACCCGGTGTTCAGGACGGGCTGCGCCGCGCGGTCCCCGCAGAGCACCACCATCAGGTTCGACACCATCGCCGCCTTCCGCTCGGAGTCCAGCTCCACGATGTCCCTTTCGCTGATCCTGGCGATCGCCGCCTCGACCATCCCGACGGCGCCGTCGACGATCTGCCGGCGCGCCGCCACGACCGCTCCCGCCTGCTGGCGCTGGAGCATCGCCGAGGCGATCTCGGGAGCGTACGCGAGGTGGGTGAAGCGCGACTCGATGATCTGCACGCCGGCTGCCTCCACGCGCGCGTGCAGCTCGACGGCGAGCTTCTCGGTGATCTCCTCCGCGTTGCCCCGCAGCGACAGGCCGCCCTCCTCGTGGGCGTCGTAGGGGTACTCGATGGCGATGTGCCGCACGGCCGCCTCGGTCTGGGTGGCGACGAACTCCAGGAAGTCGTCCACCTCGAAGCTCGCCTGCGCGGTGTCCTCGACCCGCCACACCACGACCGCGGCGAGCTCGATCGGGTTGCCGTACGCGTCGTTGACCTTGAGGACGGCCGTCTCGTGGTTGCGCACCCGCGTGGAGATCTTGGTCCTGGACGTCAGCGGGTTCACCCAGCGCAGCCCGTCCTGCCGGATGGTCCCCCGGTAGCGCCCGAAGAGCTGGACCACCCGGGCCTCGCCCGGCGCCACCGTGTTCAGGCCGCACATGGCGAAGAAGGCCGCGATGCCGATCAGGATGCCGCCGGTGATCAGCACGGCCTTGAAGCCGGTGTCCGTGACCGAGGCTCCGGCGGCGACGGCCCCGGCGCCCGCCACCAGCCCGAGCAGTCCCAGCAGCAGGGCCAGCCCGCCGCCGATGCTGTGCGCGGCGAACTCCCGGACCCGCGGCGCGGGCATGTCCGGCAGGTCGGCCTCGGCCGGCGCGCCCTGTGCGGTGTCGTGTGCGGACATGGTCGTCCCCCCCTGTCTCGTGCCGCGCGGCCCTGGCCGTACGGCACTGGTGTGAAAGCCTTGTTCTAGCTAAGTGATATCACTTTATCGCGCCCGGCAACCTTCCGCATCCCTGGATCGTCGGTTGAGTGAGAAGCGGGTGCTGATTCTCACGTCCGTAAAAGACCGGATCGGCAGCGCTTTGTCATACCGCGCGGTGTTAGCTTTCTGAGCTGACCTGAGCGACGAACCTGTGTGACGCACGAGAGTGGACGCGCCACACGAGCGCGGCACGACCACACGCCACGAGACCGAAGCGGAGCGGATCGGACCCATGGGACGAGCGGAAGAGAGACGAGCGCGGCAGCGTGGTGGCCGCCGCGCGGCGCCCCGGAGCTCGACCGGGGCCAAGGGCAGCCGCGGGGGCATACGCCGCTTCTTCACCTGGAAGAAGATCGTCGGCACGTTCTTCGGCCTGTGCCTCCTCGTCATGGGCGCGTTCGTCGTGCTGTACCTGGTCGTCGACGTCCCCGAGGGCAACGCGGCCGCGAAGCTCCAGAGCAACGTCTACGAGTACGAGGACGGCTCGGTCCTGGCCCGCACGGGCGACGTCAACCGCGAGATCGTCGACCTCGCGAAGGTGCCCAAGAAGGTCCAGCGGACCTTCGTCGCCGCCGAGAACAAGTCCTTCTACAGCGACTCGGGCGTCGACCTCAAGGGCACCGCCCGCGGTCTGGTCAACACCCTCTCCGGCAAGGGCAAGCAGGGCGGCTCGACGATCACGCAGCAGTACGTGAAGAACTACTACCTCACGCAGGACCAGACCGTCACGCGCAAGCTGAAGGAACTGGTCATCTCGCTCAAGGTGGACCGCCAGAAGTCCAAGGAGGCCATCCTCGCGGGCTACATCAACACCAGCTACTACGGCCGCGGCGCCTACGGCATCCAGGCGGCGGCGCAGGCCTACTACCAGGTGGACGCCAAGCGCCTGTCGGTCGAGCAGGGCGCCTACCTCGCCTCGCTCCTCCAGGCCCCGAGCCAGTACGACTGGGCGGTCGCCACGGACACCGGCAAGAAGCTGGTCAGGAACCGCTGGAACTACACGCTCGACAACATGGTCGAGCAGGGCTGGCTGGACGCGGGCGAGCGCCAGGGCATGACGTTCCCCGTGCCGAAGGACCCCAAGGGCGCGCCGGGCATGGAGGGCCAGACCGGCTACCTCGTCGACGCGGCCAACAAGGCGCTCATGAGGCAGCTCGTCGCCCAGGGCTCCGCCAGCAGCCTGGAGGACGCCGAGGCGAAGGTCGAGGCGGGCGGCTGGACGCTCACCCTGAACATCGACAAGAAGAAGCAGGAGCAGCTGGAGGACGCGGTCAAGACCCAGCTGACCAGCAAGCTGAACGCGAAGAAGCGTCCGGTCGACGGCGACGTCCAGGCGGGCGCCGCGTCCGTGGACCCGAAGACGGGCAAGGTCCTCGCGCTGTACGGCGGCAAGAACTACGTCAAGCACTTCGTGAACAACGCGACCCGGCGCGACTACCAGCCGGCGTCCACCTTCAAGCCGCTGATCCTCGCCGCCGCCCTCGACCAGGGCGCCACCACGCAGGACGGCAAGCCGATCAACGCGAGCACGGTCTACGACGGCACCAGCAGGCGCCCGGTCGTGGACCGGGGCGCCAAGGTCGGGTTCGCGCCGCCGAACGAGGACAACCAGAGCTACGGCGACGTCACCGTCCAGACCGCGATGAACAAGTCCGTCAACTCCGTCTTCGCGCAGATGGGCGTCGACGTCGGCATGGACGAGGTCCTCAAGACCGCGGGCGACCTCGGCATGGACACCGAGGGCCTGCAGGCGGTGCCCGCGCAGACCCTCGGCACCATGGGGGCCAGCCCGCTGGAGATGGCCGGCGTCTACGCCACCCTCGACAACCACGGCAAGAAGGTCACCCCGGCCGTGGTCAAGACGGCCGAGCACAAGGACTACGACGTCGAGTTCCCGGACGCGGTCGGCGAGCGGGTCATCAGCCGCGAGGCCGCCGACACCGTCACCTCCGTGCTGACCGGCGTGGTCGACGACGGTACGGCCCGGGTGTCGGTGGCGCAGGCGGTGCACCGCAACGGCCAGCAGGTCGCCGGCAAGACCGGTACGTCCGACAACAACAAGTCGGCCTGGTTCACCGGCTACACGCCGAACCTCGTCACCTCGGTGGGCCTCTTCGGCGAGGACGCCAAGAAGCACACGCAGGTCTCCCTGAAGGGCGCCACGGGACTCGTCCCGGGCAGCGGCCGCATCAACGGCGGCGGGTACCCCGCCCAGATCTGGGCCTCGTACACCTTCGACGCCATGGGCAAGGTCACCCGGTTCAACCTGGAGACCACCCAGGGCGCGGCGGTCGCGCCGACCGAGACCCCGTCGGCGACGCCGACCCCGAGCGAGACCCCCTCGTCGACGCCGACGACCAAGGAGCCGACGACCGAGCCGCCGACGAGCGACAGCGCGACGCCCTCGACCAAGCCGACGACGAAGCCGCCGACGAAGCCGTCGGTCACGCCGAGCCCGTCGGCGAGCGGCGGGCTGCCCGAGGACCCGTTGCGTCCCGGCGGCGAGGAACGCTGACCACACGAGGAGGGCGCCCGGCCGACCGGCCGGGCGCCCTCCTCGTTCGTGCGGGGTCCCCGCGGTCCGCGGGGCGGTGCGTCAGCTGCGGTTCAGCTCGAACCAGACGACCTTGCCGGTGCTCAGCCTGGTCGCGCCCCACCGCCGCGCCAGCCGGTTCACCAGGTACAGGCCGCGCCCGCCCTCGTCCGTGGCGCGCGCCTGGCGCAGCCTCGGCAGCTGCGGCACGTCGTCGCCGACCTCGCAGCGCAGCACGTCCGTGCGCAGCAGGCGCAGGGTGACCGGCCGCGAGGCGTAGCGCACGGCGTTGGTCACGACCTCGCTGACGAGCAGTTCCACGGAGTCGCTCATGTCCTCCAGACCCCAGCGGGACAGCGCGCGGCGCGCGAGCCGCCGGGCCCGCCCGGGTGCCGAGTCCTCGGGCTCCAGGGTCCAGTACGCGACGTCGCTCGGCGCGATCCCGTCGAACCGGGCGGCGAGCAGGGCGATGTCGTCGTCCCGGTCGCCCGGGCCGAGCATGTCGAGCACCTCGTCGCAGAGGGCTTCGAGCGGCGGCGGATGGTCGGGCCCGGTCAGCTGCGCGGTGGCCGCGAGACGCTCCCGCAGCTGCTCTATCCCGGTCCACACGTCCCGCAGCCGGGACTCCACCAGGCCGTCGGTGTAGAGGAGCAGGGTGGCTCCGGCGGGCGCGTCCAGCTCGACGGCCTCGAAGTCGACCCCGCCCACGCCGATCGGGGCGCCCGGCGGCACCCGCAGCACCTCGGCCCGGCCGCCCAGGTGCAGCAGGACGGGCGGCGGGTGGCCCGCGTTGGCGATCGTGATGCGGTGCGCGACCGGGTCGTAGACGGCGTACAGGCAGGTCGCCATGCGGTCGGTGCCCAGCCGCTGGGCCTGCTCGTCCAGGTGGTGCAGCACCTCCTGCGGCGGCAGGTCGAGCCCGGCGAGGGTCTGCGCGGTGGTGCGCAGCTGGCCCATGATGGCCGCGGACGTCATCGAGTGGCCCATGACGTCACCGACGACGAGGGCGACACGGCTGCCCGGCAGCGGGATCGCGTCGTACCAGTCGCCGCCCACGCGCGCGGTCTCGGCGGCCGGCAGGTAGCGGGACGCCAGCCGTACGCCGGTGGGGCGCGGCAGCGTCTCGGGCAGCATCGTGCGCTGGAGCTCGTCGGCGATGTACGCCTCGCGGCCGTACAGCACCGCCTTGTCGATGCCGAGCGCGCTGTGCGTGGCGAGCTGGGCGGCCACCAGCAGGTCGTCGGTCTCGAAGGCCATGCGCTCGGGCCGGCGCAGGAAGAGCGCCGCGCCGATGACCCGGCGCCGGCCCCGCAGCGGGGCCAGGATGGCGCGCTGGCCGCCCGGCACGGAGAGGTCGTCGCCGAGCAGCTCCGGCAGCGCGGCCCGGGCGGCGGGCGCGTCCGCGAAGACGGGCCGCACCCCGCGCAGCACCTCGGCGAGCGCGCCGCCGGGGCGGACCTCGCACAGCTCGGCGGTCATCGTCGACAGGTCGCTCGGTTCGGGCTGGAGCGCGGCGATGAAGCCGCCCTCGGTGTCCCGCTCCTCGGGGATCCGGTCGGTGCGCCGCAGCCGCAGCACGACGGGCCCGGTGGGCCGCTCGTCGCCCACGGGCAGCGGGTCGCGCAGATAGACGAGGATCGCGTCGGAGAAGGTCGGCACGGTGGCCCGGCACAGGCCCATGACGATCTCGTCCAGGTCTATGCCGCGGGCGATCCGCCGGGTCGCGGCGCCCACGAAGCGCAGCCGGTCGCCGTCGCGGCGCATCGGCATCGGGCCGCTCGGCGGCAGCCCCTGGCCGGTGCGCCGGTCCTTTCCGGCGGACGTCCGTTCCTGCTCGCCGCCCGGCTGGACCGGGATGCTCTCCGCGGGGCGCGGCCGGTGCGGGTCCTGCTCGGCGGCCGTCGGCTGCGTGTGCTCGGGGCCGGGCGCGGCGGACGCACCCGTGCCGGGCGCGGGCGTGCCCGTGCCCTGGCCGGCGGGGGGTCCCTGCTTGGCGCACTGGGCGGTCGTGCCCGGACCTGCCGGGGCGTCGCCGGTGCGCGCCTGAGCGGGTAACGCCACGGGGCCGTGGGGGTCGCCGCGGTCGAACGCCGCCGCGGCCGGGGGAGTGCTCACCTGCTCCGGGGTACGCAGGAGCGCCCCGCGGGGGTCCGCGGGGGTGGGCGGCCGTCCGGCACTGGGCCGGTGGCGCTCGTGCGAGGTCGGGTGCTCCGTCACGCGTGTCGAATCCATCCGTCCGGGGCTGCGCGCCGTGCGTGCAGTTCGTCCCGCAGAAGTGCCGATACCCGGAATACGTGTCCCGGGAACGGAATTTCCGCGTCATGAGCCTCGGACCGGCCCGCGATCGGCGCGGACAGCCCGTCCCGCCGGTGCCGGGCCGTACCCGTGTGGCCCTCGTACCCCTCGCTCACGTCCTGCCGCCCCTCGGTGACGTCTGGCCAAGCCCAGCGCTTGCTGCGGGAGTTGCTGCTGTGCGCCCTCCCGTCACCCGGCCACCACCCCTCAACGTCGGTGCCGTGCACCGGCCTTGACCCGATCTGATGCGGAGGACGATCCTACGTTTGTACCACGGGGGCGCATCAAGGGTCTCACGTGGACACGTGCGCGGGCGTACGGTCCCAGTCGTCCGGCAACGACGGTACGCCCCACGACGGATCCGGGCGCCAGTGCTGCCATCCTTCCGAGAACGGCGGCCCCCAGGCACGGATCACCTCCACGGCGGAGCGGCCCGCTTCCCGTACCCGTTCCGCCAGTTGAGTATCCATCAGACCGGCCGCCTGCGCCTGTGCGAACTCGTCCTCATCCAGCCAACGCCACGTCCGGTCCGGATGGACCGAGATGTCCAGGAAGTGGTCCCGGGAGTCGACGCCGCCGGACCAGCGGACCAGCGGATCCTCCAGGTTCACGTACCAGTTCTTGAACCGCCAGCCCGGCTCCCAGAAGAGCCACACCGACCACGGCTCGCCCGGCCGCGCCAACTTCAGTACGCCGGTGCCGGACCAGCGGTCGCGGCGCACCGCGCGCGGCTTGGTGTACCGCGACTCCAGCGGCTCGGAGTGCACCGGCGTTCCGTCGGCGAGCACCGGCTTCACGCACTCCGTGCCGGGAGCCATCCACACCGCGAGCAGTTCGTCGTCGTCGCGCACGACGGTCACGGGACGGCAGATGTGCACGCGCTCGCCCGCGTTCTCCCGGTACCGCCACAGGATGCGGTCGCCGGGGGCCCAGCGCGCCGTCGATCCGCCCTCTTCCCGCCTCACCGCTCCACCGTCCGCCATGAACAGATATTAGGTGCCACAGGCATACGACGCTGCGGCGCCCGTCACGGTTCGCGCGCGGGCGGGCTGAGTCACGGGTGCGTCATCCGCAGGACGTCCAGGGCCTCGTCGAGCTGCCCGCCCGTGAGGTCGCCGCGCTCCACATAGCCGGACTCCAGCACGACCTGACGGATCGTCTTCTGTTCCGCGAGGGCCTTCTTGGCGACCTTGGCGGCCTCCTCGTACCCGATGTACTTGTTCAGCGGGGTCACGACGGACGGCGACGACTCGGCGTACTCGCGCGCCCGTTCGCGGTTGGCGGTGATGCCGTCGACGGTCCGGTCGGCGAGCAGGCGCGTCACGTTGGTGAGCAGCCGGACGGACTCCAGCACGTTCTTGGCGATGACCGGGAGCATGACGTTGAGCTCGAAGTTGCCGGCGGCGCCCGCGACGGCCACGGTCGCGTCGTTCCCCGTCACTTGGGCGGCGACCATCAGCACGGCCTCGGGAATGACCGGATTCACCTTGCCCGGCATGATCGAGGAACCCGGCTGGAGGTCGGGCAGGTTGATCTCGGCGAGCCCGGTGCGCGGTCCGGACGCCATCCACCGCAGGTCGTTGGCGATCTTCGTCAGCCCGACCGCGATGGTCCGCAGCTGCCCGCTCGTCTCGACGATCCCGTCCCGCGCGCCCTGTGCCTCGAAGTGGTCGCGCGCCTCGGTGAGCGGCAGCCCCGTGGTGCGGGCGACCTCCTCGATCACGGCGGCGGCGAACCCGGCCGGGGTGTTGATCCCGGTGCCCACCGCCGTTCCCCCGAGGGGCAGTTCGGCCAGTCGCGGCAGCGAGGACCGCAGCCGCTCGACGCCGTACCGCACCTGCGCCGCGTATCCGCCGAACTCCTGGCCCAGCGTCACCGGCGTCGCGTCCATGAGGTGCGTGCGCCCGGACTTCACCACGTCGGCGAACTCCTCGGACTTGCGCTCCAGGGAGGCGGCGAGGTGCTCCAGGGCGGGGACGAGGTCGCGGGTGACGGCGGCGGTGGCGGCGATGTGGATGCTGGAGGGGAAGACGTCGTTGGACGACTGCGAGGCGTTCACGTGGTCGTTCGGGTGGACGTCCCGGCCGAGCCGCTCGGTCGCGAGGGTGGCGATGACCTCGTTGGTGTTCATGTTGGACGAGGTCCCGGAGCCCGTCTGGAAGACGTCCACTGGGAAGTGCTCGTCCCAGCGTCCCTCGGCCACCTCGGCGGCGGCGTCCCCGATGGCCTGGGCCACGTCCTTGTCGAGCACCCCCAGTTCGGCGTTCACCTTCGCGGCGGCCGCCTTGATCCGGGCGAGGGCCTCGATGTGGGCGCGCTCCAGGTGCTGCCCGGAGACGGGGAAGTTCTCCACGGCGCGCTGCGTCTGGGCCCGCCACTTGCCGTGCGCGGGGACGCGGACCTCGCCCATGGAGTCGTGCTCGATGCGGTAGTCGCTCATACCCGGTACAGCGTGGGGCGGACGGGGGATGTTCCCCCGTCCGCCCATCCGTGGTCACCGTCGGGCCGCGGCGGCCGGAAACGGCCCCTCGCCCGTGGCTAGCCGAGTCCGGGGCCCCGCACCGGGATCGTCGTGAACGTCGGCGCGGGCGCCGGGTCCTTGAAGAAGTCGTTGCCCTTGTCGTCGACGACGATGAACGCCGGGAAGTCCTCGACCTCGATCTTCCAGACGGCCTCCATGCCGAGCTCCTCGTACTCGACGACCTCGACCTTCTTGATGCAGTCCTGCGCGAGCCGCGCGGCCGGACCGCCGATCGACCCGAGGTAGAAACCGCCGTGCGATCCGCACGCGTCGGTGACCTGCTGGGACCGGTTGCCCTTGGCGAGCATCACCTTGGAGCCGCCCGCCGCCTGGAACTGCTCGACGTAGGAGTCCATCCGCCCGGCGGTGGTCGGCCCGAAGGAACCGGACGCGTACCCCTCGGGCGTCTTCGCGGGACCGGCGTAGTACACCGGGTGGTCCTTCAGGTACTGCGGCATCTCCTCGCCCGCGTCCAGGCGCTCCTTGATCTTGGCGTGCGCGATGTCGCGCGCGACGACGAGCGGCCCGGAGAGCGAGAGCCGGGTCTTGACCGGGTACTTGGTCAGCTCGGCGAGGATGTCGTCCATCGGCTGGTTGAGGTCGATCCTGACCACGTCGGCGGCCTCGTCGAGGTGCTCGTCGGTCGTGTCGGGCAGGAAGCGCGCCGGGTCGGTCTCCAGCTGCTCCAGGAAGACGCCCTCGGCGGTGATCTTCGCGACGGCCTGGCGGTCGGCGGAGCAGGACACCGCGATCGCGACCGGGCAGGACGCGCCGTGCCGGGGCAGGCGGACCACGCGCACGTCGTGGCAGAAGTACTTGCCGCCGAACTGCGCGCCGATCCCGATCCGCTGCGTCAGCTCGAAGACCTTCTCCTCCAGCTCCTTGTCCCGGAAGCCGTGCCCGAGCTCGGAGCCCTCGGCCGGGATCTCGTCCAGGTAGTGCGCGGAGGCGTACTTGGCGGTCTTCAGCGCGTACTCGGCGCTGGTGCCGCCGACGACGATCGCCAGGTGGTACGGCGGGCAGGCGGCCGTGCCGAGCGAACGGATCTTCTCCTCCAGGAACTTCATCATGGAGGCCTCGTTCAGGACGGCCTTCGTCTCCTGGTAGAGGAACGACTTGTTGGCCGAGCCGCCGCCCTTGGCCATGAAGAGGAACTTGTAGGCGCCGCCGTCGGTCGCGTACAGCTCGATCTGGGCCGGCAGGTTCGAGCCGGTGTTCTTCTCGTCCCACATGGTCAGCGGGGCCATCTGGGAGTAGCGCAGGTTGAGGTTCTTGTACGCGTCGTAGATGCCGCGCGAGAGGGCCGCCTCGTCGCCGCCCTCGGTGAGGACGTTCTGGCCGCGCTTGCCCATCACGATCGCCGTGCCGGTGTCCTGGCACATCGGCAGGACGCCCGCGGCGGCGATGTTCGCGTTCTTCAGCAGGTCGAGGGCGACGAACTTGTCGTTGGCCGACGCCTCCGGGTCGTCGATGATCCGGCGCAGCTGCGCGAGGTGGGCCGGGCGCAGGTAGTGCTGGATGTCGTGGATGGCCTCCGCGGCCAGCTTGCGCAGCGCCTCCGGCTCCACCTTGAGGAAGGTCCGCCCGTCGGCCTCGAAGGTGGAGACACCCTCGGAGGTCACCAGCCGGTAGGGGGTGGTGTCCTCTCCCTGGGGGAGCAGATCGGTGTACGCGAACTCAGGCATCTCGCCCATTCCTCACTCGACAGACAGCGGCTGGCCTCCGTTGGCAGCGTCCACCAGCGTAGGACCTGGCGGAAGCGGCCCGCCTGTGAGGTAGGGCTCAGTCGGGCGGCCGGACGGGACGGTGCCGGGCGCCGGAGTTCTCCACAGGTCGCGACAGGGGGTAGTCGCGATCTATCGCGTTTGGGTACGCTGCTGCCGTGGACCTTCACAAGAGCCCCGCCCCGACCGACGACAGGCCGGACAGCCGGCCCGTCACGCCGACCGAGCTGCGCTGCTCCGACGCCGACCGCGACCGGATCGCGGACCTCCTGCGCGACGCCCTGGCCGAGGGCCGCCTCACCCCGGACGAGCACGCGGAGCGCGTGGAGGGCGTGCTGAGCGCCAAGACGGTGGGGCAGCTCGACGTGTTCGTGCGGGACCTGCCCGCAGCCCACGGGCGCCGCCCGGCCCCCGCCTTCGCGCCCGCGCCGAACCGCCCCACAGAGGGCGCGATCCCGGTGGACGCCGACGAGAACGTGGTGGCGGTGTTCAGCACCGCGGTCCGCAAGGGCCGCTGGCGCGCCGGCCGCCGCATGCACGCGTACGCGATCTTCGGCAACGTGGAGATCGACCTCAGCGAGGCGGTCTTCGAGTACCAGCAGGTCGTGATCAAGGCGGTCTCGGTCTTCGGCAACGTGGAGGTCCGCGTCCCGGAGAACGTGTCGCTGCGCGGGAGCGGCGGCGGTGTCCTCGGCAACTTCGAGGTGGCCACCTTGGACGCGGACGACCCGGACGCCCCCGTGATCTACGTCGACGGCATCGCCGTCCTGGGGAACGTGGAGGCGAAGCCCAAGCGCGGCAAGCTCGTCGCCGACATCCTCGACCGGGTGGCGCAGCACGTGTCGGGGCGGGTGGACCGCGGTTTGCGCAAACACCTGGGGCATTGACGCTCGTGAATCCGGCGGCGTGCGGAGCGGACCGGTCCGCCCGCGCGGCGTGCCGGGGACGGAGAAACTCCGCGCTTCGGAACGCAGTGCATAGGCGCGCGCACAGCGGGTAGGCCTTGCTGCATCGTCTCTCGGAGGGCGCTGCGAAAAGGTCCGCGGCGCCCGGCACGCTCGCGAAGCCGTCGTCAGGAGTAGACCGTGCTGCAACCGCCGCATCAGACCCTGCAGGTAGCTGCCGTTCCGGCCCAGCGGGCGCCAGTGCGGGACAGGGATCAGGAAGCCCCGTGGCACACGGAGGCCGTGTGCCGGCGTGACGAGGCGGGCCTGTTCTTCGCACCCTCCAAGGAACCCACCGCGGCCCGGCTGTCCCGCGAGGAGGCGGCGAAGCGGGTGTGCGCACGCTGCCCCGTCATGGTCGAGTGCCGGGAGCACGCCCTCCTCCAGCCCGAGCCGTACGGGGTGTGGGGCGGCCTCACCGCCGCCGAGCGCCGCGTGGTGCTCGCCCGGCGCCGCCGGCGCGACGTCGAGCTGAAGAAGGCCGCCCGCGCCTCGGGGACGATAGCCGCCGCCGGCTGACCGGCGGACCAGACGCGAGAGGGGCGCCCTCCCCGCACGGGGGGCGCCCCTCCGACGTACGTCACGGCCGCGGGTCCAACGGGCCGCGCGGGCCCGCTACTTGGCGCGGTCGAAGTCGATCGCGCTGTACGCCCGCAGCTTGCTCAGCCGGTGCTCCGAGGTGATCTGGCGGACCGTGCCCGACTTGGAGCGCATCACGATCGACTCGGTCGTGGCCGTCTCCGCGCGGTACCGCACCCCGCGCAGCAGCTCGCCGTCCGTGATGCCGGTCGCGACGAAGAAGACGTTCTCGCCGGACACCAGGTCGTCGGTGTAGAGGACCCGGTCGAGGTCGTGGCCCGCGTCGACGGCGCGGCTGCGCTCCTCGTCGTCCTTGGGCCACAGCTTGCCCTGGATGGTGCCGCCCAGGCACTTCACGGCGCAGGCCGAGATGATGCCCTCGGGCGTGCCGCCGATGCCGAGCAGCAGGTCGATGCCGGTGCCCTCGCGCAGCGCCAGGATCGAGCCCGCGACGTCGCCGTCGGAGATCAGCTTGATGCGGGCGCCGGTCTCGCGGATCTCGTCGATGATCCCGGCGTGCCGCGGCCGGTCCAGGATGACGACCGTGACGTCCTCGGGCGTGGAGCGCTTGGCCTTCGCGACGCGGCGGATGTTCACCGAGACGGGGGCGTTGATGTCGACGAAGTCGGCGGCCTCCGGACCGGTGACGAGCTTGTCCATGTAGAAGACCGCGGACGGGTCGAACATGGTGCCGCGGTCGGCGGCGGCCAGCACCGCGATGGCGTTGCTCATGCCCTTCGCGGTCAGGGTGGTGCCGTCGATCGGGTCGACGGCGATGTCGCACTCGGGGCCCGTCCCGTCGCCGACCTGCTCCCCGTTGAAGAGCATCGGGGCCTCGTCCTTCTCCCCCTCGCCGATGACGACGACGCCGTTCATGGAGACGGTGGAGACGAGGGTCCGCATGGCCCGTACGGCGGCGCCGTCGGCGCCGTTCTTGTCACCGCGGCCGACCCAGCGGCCCGCGGCCATCGCGGCTGCTTCGGTGACCCGGACGAGTTCCAGGGCGAGGTTGCGGTCGGGGGCCTCTGAGGGGACCTCGAGTTCGGACGGCAAGTGATGCTCGGTCATCGGAGCGCACCTTTCTGATACGACGACGGCCGGATGAGGGTGTGCCCCGACTCTATCGTCAGGCAGACAAAATGAGCAGGGGGGCCCACGGATGAGCAGACCACTGCACCTGCGACGATAGGGGGCGTGGCAGGTATGAAAGGCAAGCAGACGGTCCGGGACATGGTTCTGTCCCTGGGCTTCATCGGTCTGGTCGCGGGCTTCATCTACGTCTTCGTCCCGCACGACGACTCCGAGCCCCCGGTCAAGCGCGTCGACTACACCGTCGAGCTGAGCACGGCCCGCCGCGCCGCCGCCTACCCGGTGGCGGCGCCCCAGGGCCTGCCGACGGCCTGGAAGGCGACGTCCGTGCGGTTCGACGGCGAGAAGTTCGACGCCTGGCACCTCGGCTACCACGCCCCGGACGGCGAGTACGTGGCGGTCGAGCAGTCCACGCAGCGGCCGGCCGCCTTCATCGACGACGCCAGCCAGGGTGCCGAGGAGACGCCGAAGACGCAGCGCATCGGCGACCGGACGTGGCAGCGGTACGAGGGCGACCACTACGACGCGCTCGTGCTGAAGGAGAAGGGCTCCACGACGGTGGTGACCGGCACGGCGTCGTTCACCGGGCTCGCGAAGATGGCCGGGGCCCTGCGCACGTCCTGACCTCGGTCCGGCTCCGGACACGGAAAGGGCCCCCGGCGCGTCGCCGGGGGCCCTTCGCGTACGCGGGACGGATCAGACGGTCGTGATGACCTCTTCGGCCGTCAGGCGCGGGGAGCGCGGGAACCAGGCGTCGTCGCCCGGCTTGCCGATGTTGACGATCATCAGCGGGGTGTGGTCGTCGTCCAGGAACTCCTTCTGGACGCCGGCGAAGTCGAAGCCGGTCATCGGGCCCGCGGCCAGGCCGGCGGCGCGGACGCCGATGATGAAGTACGCGGCCTGGAGGGCGGCGTTCAGCGCGGCGGCACCCTCACGGGCCGGGCGCTCGGAGAAGAACGCGTCCTTGGCCTGCGGGAAGTGCGGGAAGAGCTGCGGCAGCTCCTCGTGGAACTCGTTGTCCGCGGCGAGGATCGCGACCAGCGGGGCGGTGGCGGTCTTCGGCTGGTTGCCCTCGGCCATGAGCGGGACCAGGCGGGCGCGGGCCTCGGCGGAGCGGACCAGGGTGATGCGCAGCGGCGACTGGTTGAAGGCGGTCGGGCCGTACTTGACCAGGTCGTAGATCGCCTGGACCTGCTCCTCGGTCACCGGCTCGTCGGTGAAGGTGTTCGCGGTGCGGGCCTCGCGGAACAGCAGGTCCTGGGCGGCGGGGTCAAGAACGAGAGACATGAAAGAAGAACCTTTTCGAGACGTGCGTCGGATCCGTCGGATCGGCTGACGTCTCCGACAGTACGCGGAAGAAGTTCAAGGTTCAACAAAAACGGGTCCGTGGTGATCCGCCTCACAACCACGGAGTGATGAGGGGACTACTCCCCGTCCGTCCCGTCCTCGGGGCCGTCCTCCTCGGCAAGCGCGGCGTCCAGACGCGCCCGCGCCCCGTCCAGCCAGCGCCGGCACACCTTCGCCAACTCCTCGCCCCGCTCCCACAGCGCCAGGGACTCCTCGAGCGTCGTCCCGCCCGCCTCCAGGCGCCGTACGACCTCGATCAGCTCGTCCCGCGCCTGCTCGTACCCGAGAGCCTCGTCCACCTTGCTGGTCATGCGCCCACCCTATGCATCGACTCGTACCGTGAATTCACCCTCGGCGACCCGCGCCCGCAGCGGCTCGTCCGCGGCGACCTCCTGCGGCGCGCGCACCACGTGGCCGTCGGACTTCTGGAGCACCGCGTAGCCCCGCTTGAGGGTGGCGGCGGGGGAGAGGCCCACCACGCGCGCGTGCGTGTGCGTCAGCTCGGAGTCCGCCCGGTCCAGCTGGTGCCCGAGGCAGCGCCGGCCGCGGTCCAGCAGCGAACCCACCTGGTCCGCGCGCTCGTCCACCATCCGGTGCGGATCCTCTATCGACGGGCGGGCCAGCGCGTGCGCCAGGCCGCGCTCCTCGCGGTCGACGAAGGACTGCACGGCCCGCCGCGCCCGGTCCCGCAGGAACCGCACCCGCTCGTACTCCTCGCCGACGTCCGGGACGACCTTCTTGGCCGCGTCGGTCGGCGTGGACGCGCGCAGGTCGGCCACGTAGTCCAGCAGGGGAGTGTCGGGCTCGTGCCCGATCGCGGACACCACGGGCGTACGGCAGGACGCCACCGCCCGCACCAGCTGCTCGTCCGAGAAGGGCAGCAGGTCCTCCACGCTGCCGCCGCCCCGCGCCACGATGATCACGTCCACGTCGTCCAGCGCGTCCAGCTCCTTCACCGCCTGGACGACCTGCGGCACCGCGTGCACCCCCTGCACGGGGACGTTGCGCACCTCGAAGCGGACGGCGGGCCAGCGGTGCCGGGCGTTCTCCAGGACGTCCCGCTCGGCCGCCGAGGCACGCCCGCAGACGAGCCCGACGAGCTGCGGCAGGAACGGCAGCGGCTTCTTGCGCCCGGCCGCGAACAGGCCCTCGGCCGCCAGGGACTTCTTCAGCTGCTCCAGCCGGGCCAGCAGCTCGCCGACCCCCACCGGCTTGATCTCGGTGGCCCGCAGCGACAGCTGGCCCCGCGGCGCGTACCACTCCGGCTTGGCGAGGACGACCACGCGCGCGCCCTCGCTCACCACGTCGGCCACCGAGTCGAACACCTGCCGGTAGCAGGTGACGCCCACCGAGATGTCGTGCGAGGGGTCGCGCAGCGTCAGGAAGACGACGCCCGCGCCGGGGCGTCGCGACAGCTGGGTGATCTGCCCCTCGACCCACACCGCGCCGAGCCGGTCGATCCACCCTCCGATGAGCCGCGACACCTCACCGACGGGCAGCGGGGCGTCCGCGGACGTGTTCAGAGCCATGCGCCCGAGCGTAACGGCCGGGACCGACAACGCCGGCGGCCTCACCGGCCCGTGCCCCGTCCCGGCCCGGTCACCCGCGGGGCGCCGGTGTCCTGCCGCGCTGGGCGACCAGCACCACCAGCCCGATCACCAGCCAGATCGCGCCCACCACCTGTGCCGTACCGGACGCCTCGACGATCACCGCGACGGTGATCGCGGCGCCGATCGCCGGCATCAGGACGTGTCGCCACCAGATGGCCGGCCCGCTGCCGCGCAGCGCGAACCAGCCCACCACGCTCGCGTGCAGCAGCGTGAACGCGGTCAGCGCCCCGATGTCGACCACCGACACCAGGCGGTCCAGGCCGTCGTCGCGCCGCGCCGCCCACACCGCCGCGATCAGCGTGATGACGGCCGCGCACAGCAGCGCCGCCCGCGGCACCCCGTCGTCGGTCCTCGACAGCGCCCGCGGCAGCCGCCGGTCGCGGGACATCGCGAACAGCAGCCGGCCCGCCGCCGCCTGTCCGGCGAGCGCCGCGAACGCCGCCCCGATCGCCTTGCTCACGGCCACCAGGTTGTGCAGCCAGCCGCCCACCGAGGAGTCGACGGCGTCGTAGAAGGCGGACCCCTGCTTGACCGGATCTGCGGCCAGCTCGGCGGACGACACCGGCTCCAGCAGCGCCACCAGGTACGTCTGCGCCACGAAGAGCACACCCGCGAGCGCCAGACAGAGCAGCACCGCGCGGGCGACCTTGTGCGCACCGCCCGTGACCTCCTCCGCGAAGGAGGCGATCGCGTCGAAGCCCAGGTACGACAGCACGGCGATGGACACGGCGCCGATGACCGCCGACAGCGTGAACGCGCCCTGGGAACCGTCGCCGGTCAGCGGGGACAGCCAGCCGCGCTGGGCCCCGTCGCGCGCGAGGACGACGACCGCCGACACGACGAAGACGAGGAGGACCACGACCTCCATAGCCAGCACCAGGAAGCCCACCCGAGCCGCGGTCCGTACGCCCCACAGGTTCAGCAGGGTCGTGACGACCACGGCGAGAGCGGTCCACACCCACCGGGAGACGTCCGGGACCAGCGCGTTCATCGCGATCCCCGAGAAGAGGTACGCCACCGCCGGGATCAGCAGGTAGTCCAGCATCGCCATCCATCCGGCGACGAAGCCCGCCCCGCTGCCGAGCCCCGCGCGCGCGTAGGCGAACACGGAACCCGCCTGGGGGACCACGCGCACCATCTGGGCGTAGCTGAAAGCGGTGAACGCCATCGCGACGGTCGCGACGACGTACACCAGCGCGACCGCGCCGTGCGACCGGGCGTCGAGCGTGCCGAAGACACCGACCGGCGCCATCGGGGCGATGAACAGCAGCCCGTAGACCACCAGGTCCCGGAAGCCCAGACTGCGCCGCAGCCCGCGTTCCTCCCCGGCGTCACCCGTCGCGCCGGCCGTGGTCTGCGTGTCGGACATCCGTGCCTCCCGAGCGTCGCCTCTGGTCCCGCCCCCGCCCGATCCTTTCCCGCTGTCACCGCGGAGGCGATCTTCGACCCGCCGGTCGCGGCCTTACGATGGTCTCCATGACCGCTTCGTCTGGCCGCCGTGTCCTGCTCGCCGCCCCCCGTGGCTACTGCGCGGGTGTGGACCGCGCCGTGATCGCCGTCGAGAAGGCCCTGGAGCAGTACGGGGCCCCCATCTACGTCCGGCACGAGATCGTCCACAACAAGTACGTGGTGCAGACCCTGGAGAAGAAGGGCGCCATCTTCGTCGAACAGACGGCCGAGGTCCCCGAGGGCTCCATCGTCATGTTCTCGGCGCACGGCGTGGCCCCGGCCGTCCACGACGAGGCGGCCCGCGGCAAGCTCGCCACCATCGACGCGACCTGCCCCCTGGTCACCAAGGTGCACAAGGAAGCCGTCCGGTTCGCCGACGAGGACTTCGACATCCTCCTGATCGGCCACGAGGGCCACGAGGAGGTCATCGGCACCTCCGGCGAGGCGCCCGACCACATCACCCTCGTCGACGGCCCCGAGGACGTCGCCAAGGTCGAGGTCCGCGACCCGTCCAAGGTCGTCTGGCTCTCCCAGACCACGCTGTCGGTGGACGAGACGATGGAGACCGTCGACGCCCTGAAGGAGAAGTTCCCGCAGCTCATCTCGCCGCCCAGCGACGACATCTGCTACGCCACGCAGAACCGTCAGCTCGCCGTGAAGCAGATGGGCGCCGAGGCCGAACTGGTCATCGTGGTCGGCTCGCGCAACTCCTCCAACTCCAAGCGCCTCGTCGAGGTCGCCAAGCTCGCCGGAGCCCGTGAGGCGTACCTGGTGGACTTCGCCGACGAGATCGACGACGCGTGGCTGGAAGGCGTCAGCACCGTCGGCGTCACCTCGGGCGCGTCCGTCCCGGAGGTGCTGGTCGAGCAGGTCCTGGAGCGGCTCGCCGGCCAGGGCTTCGAGGACGTCGAGCTGGTCAAGGCCGCCGAGGAGTCCATCACCTTCTCGCTGCCGAAGGAGCTGCGCCGCGACCTGCGCGCGGAGGCCGCCGCCCTCGTCGCGGAGCGCACCGCGCAGAAGTGACGGTTCCCGGGAAGTCCGGGGCCGAGGAGTGACTGTCAGTCGTACGACGTAACGTAGAGCCATGCAGATCTTCGGTGTGGACATCGGCGGGTCCGGGATCAAGGGCGCCCCGGTGGACCTGGATCAGGGCGAGCTGACCCAAGAGCGTTACAAGGTGCTGACCCCGCACCCGGCCACGCCCGACGCGGTGGCGGACGGCGTGAAGGAGGTCGTGGACCACTTCGGCTGGACCGGCCCCGTCGGGATCACGTTCCCCGGGGTGGTCACCGGCGGCTCCACGATCCGTACGGCGGCCAACGTGGACAAGCACTGGATCGACACGGACGCGCGCGCCCTGCTGGGCGAGCGGCTGGGCGGCCTCCCGGTGACCGTGCTGAACGACGCCGACGCCGCGGGCGTCGCCGAGATGCGCTTCGGCCAGGGCCGCGACCGCGAGGGCACGGTCATCATGCTCACCTTCGGCACGGGCATCGGCAGCGCCCTCTTCGTCGACGGCGCCCTCGTGCCGAACACGGAGCTGGGCCACCTGGAGCTGCACGGCCACGACGCCGAGAAGCGCGCCTCCACGAAGGCCAAGGAGGACAACGACCTCACGTGGGAGCACTGGGCGTCCCGCGTCCAGAAGTACCTGGCGCACGTCGAGATGCTCTTCTCGCCCGACCTCTTCATCATCGGCGGCGGCGTCAGCCGCAAGGCCCACAAGTTCCTGCCGCTGATCGAGGGCATCAAGGCGGAGATGGTCCCGGCGGCCCTGCAGAACAACGCGGGCATCGTCGGCGCGGCGATGCGGGCGGCCGAGCACGCGTAGCGGCGCCCTCGGGCGCGGGGGACCGTCCGCGTCGGACGGTCCCCCGCCCGGCGGCCGACGGTCACCGCGCGCGAGCGCGCTCCGCGGCGGGTGAGGACGTGCCGTGCGCCGGGCTGTGGCGGCCCACGGGCACGTGCGCGAGCGGGCTCCGCGGCGGGTGAGGGTGTGCCGTGCGCTGGGCTGCGGGGACGACGGTCTCCGCGTGCGCGTGCGGTCCGCGGCGGACGAGGGCGTGCCGTGCGCCGGGCTGTGGCGGACGACGATCACCACGCGAGCGCGCACCGCGAGGGACGAGGACGTGCCGTGCGTCGGGCTGCGGGGACGACGGTCACCGCGCGCGAGCGCGCACCGCGACGGATGAGAGCGTGCCCTGTGCCGGGGTGCGGCGGGCTGTGGCGGACGATGGTCCGCGCGCGAGCGGGCTCCCGGCCACCCGGGGTGCGGTTCAGGCGGTGGGGCGGCGGCGGGCCGGGGCGGTGGTGGCCCGCGGGGCATGGGGACGGCGCCGGGCGGCCCGGCGGGTCATCTGGCGCGCCTTGCGCACGGTCGCGATGAGCCCCGCGACCAGCGTCCCGCCGTACAGCCAGCCGGCCTGCGTGGCGAGGGCGGTGACGAGCCCCATCACGTGCCCGCCGAAGCCCCCGCCCCCGTCGGCGACGGGCAGCAGCCCGAACGCGAACGCGATCGGCACGACGACCGGCGCCGTGACGAGGTCGCCGCGCCGCACCCAGACGGCCGTCACCGCGCACACCGGCAGGAACAGCACGCCGTAGACCGTCAGGGACGCCCCGAACAGCAGCTGGTCGAGGCAGGCGAGCGCGAACATCAGCGCCCCGCAGAACAGTCCGCTGCCGAGCCCGGTGAGACGCGGGTTGGGCATCCGCCGTACCGCGTGCACCAGCGGGGACACGGGGCGCCGGGCGCCCGGAGCGCTCCGCTGGACACCGTTGCCGCCCCGGGGGGCGCCGGCCGCACCCCTCGGTACGGCGGTGCCGCGCCCCGCGGACGGGGTGCGGCCGGGGCGGCCCGCGGCCGAGCCGCCCCGCCCCGTCTGCGGGGGCAGGGGCGTGCCTCGTCGGGTCCTGGGCTGCGGGGGGCGCGTCCTGTGTTGCTCCACCGGACCAACTTAGGTCGTTTTATGTGTGGAATGGCCCCTGGGACACGCCGACGGACAGACCTTGGCCATGCGTTCGATACGTCGCCGGTGCGAGGCCCCGCACGCCGTAGACTGGTGGATCGGCCCGCTCACCACGTAGGCCGTGCCGCCCATCCTCTCGTACGGGAAGTCGCAACGTGTCGCTCACGATCGGAATCGTCGGTCTGCCCAATGTCGGCAAGTCGACCCTGTTCAACGCCCTGACCAAGAACGACGTGCTCGCGGCCAACTACCCGTTCGCCACGATCGAGCCGAACGTGGGCGTGGTCGGCGTCCCCGACCCCCGCCTCACGAAGCTGGCCGAGATCTTCTCCTCGCAGCGCGTCCTCCCGGCGACCGTCGACTTCGTCGACATCGCGGGCATCGTGAAGGGCGCCTCGGAGGGCGAGGGCCTGGGCAACAAGTTCCTCGCGAACATCCGTGAGTCCGACGCGATCTGCCAGGTCATCCGCGCCTTCAAGGACGAGAACGTCGTCCACGTCGACGGCAAGGTCTCGCCGAAGGACGACATCGAGACGATCAACACCGAGCTGATCCTCGCCGACCTCCAGACCATCGAGAAGGTCCTGCCGCGCCTCCAGAAGGAGTCGCGCATCAAGAAGGACATCGCGCCGAAGGTCAAGGCGGTCGAGGAGGCCAAGGAGATCCTGGAGCGGGGCGACACCCTCTTCTCCGCGGGCATCGTCCAGGGCTCCGGCAACGAGGAGCTCCTGCACGACCTGCACCTGCTGACCACCAAGCCGTTCCTCTACGTCTTCAACGTGGACGAGGACGAGCTGACCGACGACGCCTTCAAGGACGAGCAGCGCGCGCTGGTCGCCCCGGCCGAGGCGATCTTCCTGAACGCCAAGCTGGAGCAGGACCTCGCCGAGCTCGACGAGGAGGACGCCATGGAGCTCCTCCAGTCCGTCGGCGCCGAGGAGCCGGGTCTCACCACCCTGGCCCGGGTCGGCTTCGCCACCCTGGGGCTGCAGACCTACCTCACGGCCGGCCCGAAGGAATCCCGCGCCTGGACCATCAAGAAGGGCGCCACCGCCCCCGAGGCCGCCGGAGTCATCCACACCGACTTCCAGAAGGGCTTCATCAAGGCGGAGGTCATCTCCTTCCACGACCTGGTCGAGACCGGCTCGGTCGCCGAGGCCCGCGCCAAGGGCAAGGCCCGCATGGAGGGCAAGGACTACGTCATGCAGGACGGGGACGTGGTGGAGTTCCGCTTCAACGTGTGATCGGTTCACCGAAGCGCGCCAGGTGCTTCGGCAGACGTGAGGTCAGAAGGGGCCGGGCTCTGGCGAGCCCGGCCCCTTCTGCGTTCCCGTGCTGAATCGGAGCTGACTTCAATCGCTCCGCGGCGGGGTGAGCTTGTCGAGATCCAGGCTGATCTCGAAAGGCACGGGGCGCTTCAGGCTGCCCCGGAAGATGCCGGCAGGCGCGTAGGCGCCGGTCGGTTCGTCGAGTTCGTAGACGTGGACGACGGGAGCGCCGCCTTCGTCCTCGATGCACCAGTAGTGCGGGATGCCGGCCTCCGCGTACTTGCGGAGCTTTACTGTGCGATCGCGATGCGCGGACTCGGGGGAGACCGCCTCCACGACGAGCTTCACGTCCTCCGGGGCGTACCAGGTTCGGTCGGGGTCATAGGGCAGGTCCGTCAGCAGGAGGTCCGGCTCGGGGCGGTTGCGGGCATCGAGGCGGATCGTCATCTCCCGCTCGACCTCGAAGCCGGCCGGTGCCTGCGCCATGAGTGTGGTGGTCAGGGCGGTGACGAGGCGGCCATGCCAGGAGCGCTGGGGCGACATCATGAAGACGAGGGCTCCGTCGATCAGCTCGGTGTGGCGGGGTGCCTCGGGGAGGCGGTCCAGGTCCTCCGCGAACCAGCCTTCCGCGCGCGGCGGGCGCATCCAGTCGGGCAGTGCGGTCATGGCCCAACCGTAGCGACTCGACGAGGCAGGGGCCACGAGATCATTACCGGGGGTGACCAGTCTTCCCGCCGAGACCGTCTGCACGGTCCCGCGTGCTTGATCGGCAGGCGGGCGTAGTGACGCCGGCTCCTGACGCGATGGGTGGACTCACCGAGGACGAGGAGGACACCACCTCTCCGGGTACAAATCCGTACGGTCGATCCAGGTAGGGGCGACGAAGATGTTGTCGTCGGCAGGGGCTTCGGAGGCTTCCAGCAGCGACCAGGTGCGGGACTCCTCGACCAGGTGTTCCCAGGGCGCGGTCCAGTCGAGTTCCCAGTCCAGGCCGGGGCCGGAGACGCTGTACGTGCGACCGGCGTCCACTCGCCAGAACTGGGAGTAGAGGATCACCTGAGCGTGGTCGGCCAGGTCGTCGATGATCTCGGCGAAGAGGGCGGAAGGCCAGCCGGGGGCGTCGTCCGCAGCGGTGGGGCGTAGGCGTGCCGTGAGCGGTGGGACGACAGGGGTGCGTGCGCCGAGTTCGGTCAGGGCCCAGCGGATGCCGACGGGCTCGCTCCAGTCCGGTGGGGTCGCCCGTTCCAGGCAGGCGCGGTAGGCGTGGCGCAGGGGTTCGACCGCGCCGTCGATCTCCAGGCTCGCCAGGGCCATGGCCGCCCATTCGCGGACGGTCGGGTTGTCGCTGTCCAGCAGGCCGATGAGGGCGGGGCCGCAACGGGGGTCGCCCATTTCCTCGAAGACCTCGATGGCGGTCAGCTGGCCGAAGCCGCCGAGCGAAGGCAGGCCCTTGATGACGGCGGATATGGCGTCGGTGCCGATCCAGATCAGCTCCGCGCGGGCGTCGTAGGACTCGTCGGCCTGGCCGTCGAGTTGCTGGACGAGTGTCTCGATGTGGGAGGTCATGACGCGGTGCAGTCCCGGCGCCAGAAAGTGGGGAGCCACCAGCAGAGCACCGAGCGGTCGTCGGGCCACGGGGCGCGGTCCTCGGCCGCCCAGTCCTCGAAGGAGTCCCGTGCCGGATCGATCGGGCGCCAGACGGGGTCGAGGGGCTCGTCCTCAGCCGGCGGGCGGACGTACTGCCGGCTGCGCTGGTCGCAGGCGCGGAAGTCCTGGTAGTTCCGCTGGGCCTCGATCAGGGAGACCTTGTTCGCGCCGCCGCTCATGGTCGGCCAGCGGAACTGGACCCCGTCGTCCTCCCAGAAGCAGACGGGGCAGATCTCGTACGAGCCGGGCAGCGCGTCCAGCACGCGGTGCCCGCAGCAGGGACAGGGGCAGGAGTCGCTCACCTGCGCAGTCTCGCGGCAGGTCCCGCCGGTGCGCCATGGGTTTCTCTGCAGAGTGCCGGATCGGTGCTGGATGGGGACTCCGGGGGGTCGTTTCTGCGGGTCGGAGCGCTGCGCTGATCGTTCCGGTTCAACGTGTAGCGGGTGGCCGCCAGGTTGCTGGGGTGGCAGGGGTGCAGGTCGGGAGGGCTCGACTCCTTGGAGTCGGGTCCTTTTCCCACGTGGTGCCGGTCCCGTTCCCTTTCGGCGGTCCGTTGTCGGTGGGGCGTGGAAGACTGCGCGGGTCGGGGCGGTCAGGGTGGACGGATCGGTGTGCGAGGGGCGTCATGGCGGGTGTCGACGAGGCGGCGGGCGGGCCCTTGGCGGTGCTGGGCGCGAGCGGCTCGCGGGCCCAGGAGCGGGCGGAACCGCCCGTGGGGCGCCGGGCCAGGGAACTGCTCGCCGAGGGCGGGCGGCTGTACGAGGCCGCGCGCGGCGTCCTCGCCGATCACGCCCGTGCCCTGGAAGCCGTACGGTCGGCCCTGGTGCCGCTGCGGGCCGAACTCGTCGCGGGGGAGCTGGAGTCCATCCCCGTCTCCCGGCTGAAGGACGTCACCGAGGGCCGGCTGCGCCTCGGGGCGATCGAGGCGGCCGGACTCGGCTCCGTGCGGGCGGTGCACGAGGCGAGCCGCTACGAGCTGCGGCAGATCCCCGGAGTCGGTGCGCAGACCGCCGACCAGGCACTCGCCGCCGCCCGCCAGATCGCCAGGGCGGTCGAGGAGACCGTCTCCGTACGCATCGACGTGGACCGTCCCGAGCCCCGCACCACCGCCCTGGTCGTCGCCTTGCGCAGGCTCGTCGAGGCGGGCCCGGAGCTGCGGCGGGCCGTGGACGCGGCGGGACGGCTTGACGAGCGGCTCGGTGCGTTGCTGCCCGCCGCCCGCCCCGCGGTAGGTCGGCTGCGCATGGCGCTCGCCGGGCGTCACGGGCGGGACAGCGCCCTCGCGGCGATCACCGAACTCCGCGAGCTGACGGCCGACGCGAGGGCGCGCGGTCTGCGGCTGCTGCTCGCCCAGGCGTCGACGGACCTGCTGCGCGAACCGGCCACCGACATCGAGGCGTGGGTCGACTTCGAGCTGCGCTCCGCGGACTACTACAGCCAGCTCGCCGAGGTCTCGGACCAGGCGCCGGACGTCGCGGCGGCCGAGGGCTTCCTGCCGTCCGAGGTCGCCGAGCGCGTGCACGCCCAGGCGCTGGACGACACCCATCTCCGGGTGTCGCTGCGCGGCTACCAGTCCTTCGGCGCCCGGTTCGCCCTCGCCCAGCGCCGGGTCGTGCTCGGCGACGAGATGGGGCTCGGCAAGACGGTCCAGGCGATCGCCGCGCTGGCGCATCTCGCGGCGCGGGGGCAGAGCCACTTCCTGGTGGTGTGCCCCGCCAGCGTGCTGATCAACTGGACGCGTGAGATCCGCGCGCGCAGCACCCTGCGCGCCCTGCCGGTGCACGGTCCCGACCGCCGCGAGGCCTACGCCGAGTGGTGCGAGCGCGGCGGCGTCGCGATCACCACCTTCGACGTCCTGCACACCCTCACCGCCGCCGACGGGGTGACGGTGGCGGAGGAGGCGGACGGCACGGCGGCGACGGAGAAGGCGGACGGCTCGACCGGGACCGGACGGCGGGGTGGCGGTGCGCGGTCCAGGGGCGCCGGGGTGCCACGGCCGTCCAGGGGTTCGGGCCGGGCGCGGTCGGGGGGAGCCCCCGGCGCGGCGCGGCCGGCCCTCACGCCCGCCGGTGCCAGGCCCGGCATGCTCGTCGTCGACGAGGCGCACTACGTGAAGAACCCCGAGACCCGCCGCTCCCGGGCCGTCGCCGCCTGGACCGCGTACTGCGACCGCGTCCTCTTCCTGACGGGTACGCCGATGGAGAACCGGGTGGGGGAGTTCCGCAGCCTGGTGCGCCATCTGCGGCCCGAGCTGGTGCCCGGCATCCACGCGAGCGACGCGGTCGCGGGACCGCACGCGTTCCGCAGGTCGGTCGCGCCCGCCTACCTCCGCCGCAACCAGCGGGACGTCCTGACCGAACTGCCCGCGCTGGTCGAGGTGGACGAGTGGGAGGAGTTCGGCACCGCGGACCGCAGGGCCTACCGCGAGGCCGTCGAGGCGGGGAACTTCATGGCGATGCGGCGGGCCGCGTACGCCGACGCGGAGGGGTCGGCCAAGCTCCAGCGGCTGCGCGAGCTGGTGACGGAGGCGGCGGAGAACGGGCTGAAGGTCGTCGTGTTCTCGTACTTCCGGGACGTGCTCGCGACCGTCCACGCCGCCCTGGGCGAGGACGTGTTCGGGCCGATCTCCGGGTCGGTGCCCGCCGGCCGCCGGCAGCTCATGGTCGACGAGTTCGCGGCGGCCGACGGGCACGCGGTGCTGCTCTGCCAGATCGAGGCGGGCGGCGTCGGCCTCAACCTCCAGGCGGCGTCCGTGGTGATCCTGTGCGAGCCGCAGGTCAAGCCGACCCTGGAGCACCAGGCCGTGGCCCGCGCCCATCGCATGGGCCAGGTGCGCACGGTCCAGGTGCACCGCCTGCTCGCCGCGGACAGCGTGGACGAGCGGCTGCTGGAGATCCTGAAGAACAAGGACCGGCTGTTCGACGCCTACGCCCGCCGCAGTGACGTGGCGGAGGCGACGCCCGACGCGGTCGACGTCTCGGACGACCGGCTCGCCCGCCGTCTGGTGGAGGAGGAGCAGCAGCGGCTGGCGGTCGTGACCGGCGGCTGACAGCGGGCTCAGATGCCGTGCACCTGGGCCACGGTGAACGGCGTACTGGGTGTGCCCGGTCCCATCGGACCGCCCTGGTCGAACTGTGAACGGACCACGAGCGTGCGGCCGTCGTGCCGTACGAGGGTGGTCGGGATCTGGAGCGAGGCGTCGGTGACGCTGCGCTCCAGGCGGGCCGCCGTGCCGTCGCGCGAGAGGCGCCAGCGGGTGATGGTGTTGCTCGCGTTGTGGGCCGCCCACAGGGTGCCGTGGACCAGTTCGAGTCCGTCGGCGTGCCGCAGGTCCCCGCCGGACAGCGCGACGGTGCGTATGGCGCCGGTGGCGAGGTCGACGCGGTGGAGGGTGCCCGCCGTCATGTCGACCGTGAGCAGGTAGCGGCCGGCGGCGACGATGCCGTTCAGGGTGTAGGCGCCGGGGGCGTGCGGGGTGAGGGCGCCGCCGAGTTCGTACGCGGTGGTCAGCACCGCGCGCCCGCCGTGCGCGGTCGCCCGTGCCAGTTCCGCCGGTGTCACGCGGTAGACGACCTCGCGCAGGCTGTCCGTCAGCCAGGCGCTGCCGTCCGGGGTGATCGCGAGGTCGTTCACCATGCGCGGGGCGTCGCCGGGCACGTCGAAGCGGGCCAGCAGGGTCCGGGTGCGCAGGTCGTAGACGTCCACGCCGGTCGTGGAGTCGGTCACCCAGAGGCGGCCGGCGCGGTCGGTCTTCAGTCCGTTGGCCGTGGTGCGGCCGTCGGCGCCGGCGGGGAGGAAGACCTCGGCCGTGCGGTGGCCGGGTGTGGTGCGGTAGACGGCGCCGGTGGCGTACGAGCCCACGTACAGGTGGCCCGTCCGCGGGTCGGCGGCGATGCCCTCGGGGTAGACGCGGTCACCCGGGAGCTCGTACGCGGTGGTCACGCGCGCGGCGGAGGAGCGGGACGCGGCGGTGGCCGCGGACGGTACGGAGGTCGCGGTGGCCGCCGCGGTGAGCGCGGCGGCGGTCAGGAAGGTGCGGCGCTGGATCGAACGGGACACGACGGTGCCTCTCGGTCGGCGTCTGGGAAGAAGTCGCTGCGAAACGAGTGCGAACTTAGATTAGAGCCCTAATGCTCGTCAAGGTACTTAGCGTTGACCTGGGGCTTACCGTCATGTCGCCGATACGATGCGGGGATGACGTCCATGCCCGCGGCCGAGCGCCTCGGCTCCCACATCAAGCGGGCCGAGCAGGCTCTCAACGCGACGAAGACCGCCGTCCTCAAGCCGGCCGGCCTCACCGTCGCGCAGTACGGGGCGCTGCTCCACCTCAGCGCCAACGCCGGTATCTCGGCCGCCGCGCTGGCCCGCCTGTGCGGAGTCACCCCGCCCACGATGAACACGGTCCTGAAGAACCTCCAGGACCGCGGCTACATCGAGCGCACCCCGCACGAGTGGCACCGGAACGTGCTGGAGACCCGCCTCACCGACGAGGGGCGGGCCGTCATGGCCGACGCGGACGTACGGGCGGTACGCGTCGAGCGGGCGCTGGCGGCCGAGTTCACGGAGGAGGAGCGGGAGGCGCTGATCGGCCTGCTGGGCCGCTGCGTCGACCTGCTGGAGAAGGAGCGCCCCTGAGCCCCCGGGCCCAGGACCCACCGCCTCCGCCGCAGCCGCTCCCGCCCCCGGGCTTCCCGCCCCCGGCCGTCCGTAGCCGCCCCCGCCCCCCCCCGGCCGTCCGTAGCCGCGCCCCCCCGGGGGCCCCCGGCCGTCCGTAGCCGCCCACGGGCCATGAGCCTCCGCGCCCGCGGGCACTCGCCACCTCCGCCGTAGGCGTTCGTGCCCTCGGCGCTCCCGCTCCCGGCGCTCCCGCTCCCGGCCCTCCCGCCCTCGGCGCCCCCGCCCACAGGCGCTCCCGCTCCCGGCCTAGCCCCCGCCCCCCCTGGCGAGCCGCCCCGCGACCGGATCCCTCACCCCCGCCCCCTACCCCCGGGCCAGCCCCGTCTTCGCCCCCGCCCCGCACAGCGGCACCACCGCCGTGCGTGCGCCGAGCTGCTCCTCCCGTACGGCCGCCCAGCACGCGACCCCCGTCGGCTCGACGTACAGCCCCTGTGACGCCAGGTCCGTCTGCGCGTGCCGGATCTGGTCGTCGGTCACCGTGAGGAAGGTTCCGCCCGACTCCCGTACCGCGCGCAGGATCTGGCGGGCCCGGGGCGGCCGGGGGATCGCGATGCCCTCCGCGAAGGTGGGCGCCGCGGCCGTGACGCCGACCAGGTCGTCCGCGCCCTCGGCCCAGGCGTGGGCGAGCGGCGCCACCGCGGCGGACTGGACCGCGTACAGGGCGGGCCGCCGGTCGATGAAGCCCGCCGCGTGCAGCTCGGCGACGGCGAGCGCGGCGCCGAGGAGCAGCGTGCCGTTGCCGACCGGCACGACCAGGATGTCCGGGAGGCGTCCGTCGAGGGCCTCCCACAGTTCGTGGACGTAGGTCTTCGTTCCGTGCAGGAAGTACGGGTTGAAGACGTGGGAGGCGTAGAAGGTCTCCGGGTCGTCCGCCGCCTCCCGGGCCGCCGCCGCCGTGGCCTCGCGGTCGCCGTCGACGACGTGCAGCCGTGCGCCGTGCGCCTCGATCTGCTCCAGCTTCTTCGGCGAGGTCGCCGCGGGGACGTACACCGTGCAGGGCAGCGCGGCCCGCGCGCAGTACGCGGCGACGGCCGTGCCCGCGTTGCCGCTGCTGTCCGCGAGCACCCGCCGGGGCCGCAGCCGCAGCGCCAGCTCGGCGAGCAGTACGGCGCCGCGGTCCTTGAACGACAGGGTCGGCATGAGGAAGTCGAGCTTGGCCGAGACGCCGTCACGGAGCGGCACCAGAGGGGTGCGGCCCTCGCCGAGGCTGACCGTCGGCGCGGCCAGCGGCAGGCACTCCGCGTAACGCCAGAGCGAATTCACCCGTCCGGCAAGGGACTTGAGGGTCGCGGGCGTCGGGGAGAAGTCCAGATCCAGCGGGCCGCCGCAGCTCGGGCAGCACCAGGCGAGCGATCCGGCGGGGACGCGCGTGCCGTCCGTGGGGCAGAAACAATCCGGCAAGGGTGTCATGAACGCAGGTTAGATCGACCGGTTGGTGACGGTCTGTCATGACGGGCATATGGCACTCGCGTTACGGCCCTGCAGGACCCTTGTGCAATTCCTGTGGGAGCCTCAATCTTTCGGCTGACGCACAGGGAAGCCACAGCAGATTGTCATGCCCCTGTCGTCTCGGTTCGTGCACCATCCCCCACCAGCGCACCACCGATCGAAGAGGAACCCTCAGATGGCAGTGATGCGTCACACCCGCCGAAGACTGGCCGGCGCGGCAGCCGCGGCCCTCGTACTCGGCATCGTCTCGGCGCTCCCCGCGAACGCCGCCCCCGCCCGTGAGGGCCGCATCCAGTACGCCGGCGACGCCGACGCGGTCGCGAACAGCTACATCGTGACCCTGGACCCGCAGGCCGCGAAGTCGTCCTCCGCCCGGGGCAAGGCCCTCGCCAGGACCTACGGCGCCGAGATCGAGCGGACCTACACCAAGGCCCTGAACGGCTACGCCATCGAGGCGACCCCGGCTGAGGCGAAACGATTCGCCGCCGACCCGGCCGTGGCCTCCGTAGTGCAGAACCGCACCTTCCACATCAACGCGACCCAGACCAACCCGCCCTCCTGGGGCCTGGACCGCATCGACCAGAAGGCCCTGCCGCTCGACAGCAAGTACACCTACCCCGACAGCGCCGGGCAGGGTGTGACCGCCTACATCGTCGACACGGGCGTCCGGATCACCCACAGCGACTTCGGCGGCCGTGCCTCCTACGGCTACGACGCCGTCGACAACGACAACACCGCCCAGGACGGCAACGGCCACGGCACGCACGTCGCGGGCACGGTGGCCGGCAACGCGTACGGCGTGGCCAAGAAGGCGAAGATCGTCGGCGTCCGCGTGCTCAACAACTCGGGCTCCGGGACGACCGCCCAGGTCGTCGCCGGCATCGACTGGGTGGCCCGCAACCACAGCGGGCCCTCGGTCGCCAACATGTCGCTCGGCGGCGGCGCGGACAGCGCGCTCGACACGGCCGTGCGCAACGCCATCGCCTCCGGCGTCACCTTCGCCGTGGCCGCCGGCAACGACAACGCGAACGCCTCCAACTACTCGCCCGCGCGGGTCGCCGAGGCCATCACCGTCGGTTCGACCACGTCGTCCGACGCCCGCTCCAGCTTCTCCAACTACGGTTCCGCGCTGGACATCTTCGCCCCGGGGTCGTCGATCACCTCCTCGTGGAACACCAGCGACACGGCGACGAACACCATCTCCGGTACGTCGATGGCGACCCCGCACGTGACGGGCGCGGCGGCTCTCTACCTGGCCGACCACCCCGGTTCCACGCCCGCGCAGGTCGCCTCGGGCCTCGTCGCCGCCGCCTCCACCGGCGTCGTCACCAGCCCCGGCACCGGCTCGCCCAACCGCCTCCTGAACGTCGGCGGCGGTACGACGACCCCGCCCGGACCGCGCTTCGAGAACACCGGTGACTACGCGATCGCCGACAACACGACGGTCGAGTCCCCGGTCACCGTCAGCGGCGTCACGGGCAACGCGCCCGCCGCGCTGTCCGTCGAGGTGCACATCGTGCACACGTACATCGGCGACCTCCAGGTCCAGCTGATCGCCCCCGACGGTTCGGCGTACACCCTCAAGGCGTACGGGACGGGCGGCAGTTCGGACAACATCGACACCACGTACTCGGTGAACGCCTCCTCCGAGGCGGCCAACGGCACGTGGAAGCTGCGCGTGAGCGACAACGCGGCTGCGGACACCGGGAAGATCGACGCCTGGGCCCTGCAGTTCTGACGGCTCGCCGGCCTCAGTAGCACTCCTCGTCCTCGCGGAACGGTTCCGGGTCGTCGACCCAGCCGGCCGCGAGGACGAGGCGCGAGCGGCGGTGTACCGCCAGGAAGCCGAAGGGCCGGTCGAACCCGGCGTGGACGGTCGTCGTGAAGTGACGCGGCGTGGACGGCGCCCCTGCCGCGAGCATCTCCACGGCGGTCACCGCCGCGGCCCGGAAACCGAGGGCGCCGAACGACGCCGTGGCGGACTGCCGGGCCGAACCCACGCACAGCGGCCGGGCGCTGATCCCGGGGAAGTGCCCTTCCCGCGCCGTCGTGAGACCGAACAGCTCCGGCAGCCGCAGCAGATCGTGCTCGCCGGACAGGGCGAACGGCACCGTGTCGACCTCCAGCGACGGCGGTCGCGGCGTCTCGCAGCGCTCGCGCTCCACCCGCACACCGGGACCCGCCTCGCCGTACGGCAGCCGGTGGCCCGGTACGACCGTCCGCTCACCCGCGAGCAGGCGCACCCCCTCGCCCAGTACCCGGCCGGGGGCCGTCCCCTCCTCGCCGAGCAGCAGATGGACGTCGACGCCGGTGGTGCCGAGGACCTTCAGCTCGGTGAGCGCGCCGTGCGGGGTGTCCGCCACCCCGACACGGTCCAGCAGGGCGGTGGTGCGCCGCAGTCCCTTCAGCACGAGGTCGCGCCACGGCCCCGTCTCCGGGCACAGGAAGGACTCCTCGAAGGGCCGGTACCAGTCGGTGCGCAGGGTCAGCGCGCCGGCGAGCACCAACTCGGTACCGTCGGTGAGGGTGACGGGCATTCGGCGGATCTGCCCGTCGGTCCGCTTCGCCGCCCAGGCGTCCAGGGCCGCGCGGTCGGTGTCCCCGACGCCGGTGAGGACCCCGTGCGTTCCCGCGGGCAGCCCGGCCTCCCACGCCTCCCGCAGCTCCAGCGTGCGGTCGGTCCACAGCCCGAGCGCCGCCGCGACTCCCGGCACCTCCGCCAGCGCGCCCAGCAACTCCCGGGCCCGGAGCGCGCATTCGTCCGCGGGCAGGCCGACGGCCTCGGACAGCTCCGCCCGGGCCGCCCCGCCGGCGCCGTCGGCGAGGAACCCCAGCAGGGGCCAGACCCCGGCCGCGGAGAACACCGTGGCGCCGGACACGGTCTCGGCCCACCGGGCGGTGAGGCCGTTGACCGCCCGGATCGTCGCCTTCGTCGTGCGCATACCGCCCCCGCCCGCGTCCCGCTTACCATTCGCCCAGCCGTACGACAGGCGCTCGGCCGTCCGTACATCCCGCACGAGGAGCAAGGTACTAGTGGCCATACCCCCGCCGCCCGGGCCCGAGCAGCCGCAGGGTCCGTACCCGCCGCCTCACGCGCAGGGCCCGTACCCGCAGCTGCCGTACCGCACCTGGGGCCAGGGGTACTCGCCCTACAACCGTCCGGCGCCCGTGAACGGCCTGGCGATCGCGGCCCTCGTGCTGGGCATCCTGTGCTTCCTGCCCGCCGTGGGACTGGTCCTCGGCATCGTCGCGCTCCGCCAGATCAAGAAGCGCGGCGAGCGGGGCACGGGTCTGGCGGTGGGCGGCATGGTCATGTCGTCGCTCGGTCTCGTACTGATCGTGCTGGGCTCCCTCGGCGGCTTCTGGGCGGACTTCCAGGAGGGGTTCAGGGACGCGGCGGCCGGCGGGTCCGGCGTCACCTTCTCCGTCGACGAGGGCGAGTGCTTCGACGCGCCGGACGGCTCCCTGGAGGGCTACGCGTACGACGTCGACCGGGTGCCGTGCACGGGCAGGCACGACGCGGAGGTGTTCGCCAACTTCACCATGCAGCAGGAGAGTTACCCCGGCGAGGACAGGATCAACGACATCGCCGACACCAAGTGCTACGCGCTTCAGGACCGGTACGCCATGGACACCTGGGCCGTCCCGGACGACGTGGACGTCTACTACTTCACGCCCACCCGGCAGAGCTGGCGCGTGGGCGACCGCGAGATCACCTGCATGTTCGGGAACATGGACGAGAAGCGCAGCCTGACCGGCTCGCTGCGCAACGACGCCACCACCCTCGACGCGGACCAGCTCGCCTACCTGGAAGCTGCGCGCGTGCTCAACACGGCGATGGACACGGCGCCCGAGGAGTACGTCGAGGACGACCTGCCCGGTCACCGGAAGTGGGCGGACCGGGTGTCGGACGCGCTCACGGAGCAGGCGGAACTGCTGCGCGGCCACACCTTCGAGCCGGGGGCGGCGAAGCCCGTGGCCGCACTCGTCGACGACATCGAGGCGGCGCGGAAGGAGTGGGCGAAGGCGGCCGGCGCCCGGGACGCCGACGCGTTCCAACGGCACTACGACAAGGGGGCCGAGCTGATCGACCCCCACCGGACGGTCACGGCACGCAAGGCCCTGGGGCTCGACACCACGCCGCCGGAGTACCTGGGGGACGGCGGCGACGGGGTCGGCGGGGGAGACGGTGACGACGCGGAGGTGTGATCGCTGCCATAGCGGGGAGAAAGTGCCTGCGTAAAGCCCTCGCGGGCCGCATGTCATCACATCGAGTGATTCTCTGGCCTTTGCTTGCACGAGAGAACCCACGGTTGCCACGCTGTTGCTGTCTGTACAACCTGATGGGAGCGGCCAGTGACATTCGGTGAGCAGCCGGCGTACCTGCGCGTCGCGGGTGATCTCCGTAAGAAGATCGTCGACGGTTCACTTCCCCCGCACACCCGTCTCCCCTCCCAGGCCCGCATCCGCGAGGAGTACGGCGTCTCGGACACCGTCGCCCTGGAGGCACGCAAGGTGCTGATGGCCGAGGGCCTGGTCGAGGGCCGCTCCGGCTCCGGGACCTATGTGCGCGAGCGGCCCGTGCCGCGCCGCGTCGCCCGCTCCGGGTACCGCCCGGACAGCGGCGCGACCCCCTTCCGCCAGGAGCAGGCCGAGTCCTCCGCGCGCGGCACGTGGGAGTCGCACAGTAAGCAGACGGAGGCCGACAGCGCGATCGCCGAGCGGCTCGCCATCAAGCCCGGCGACCGCGTCATGTGCACCAAGTACGTCTTCCGGGACGCCGGCGAGGTGATGATGCTCTCCACCTCGTGGGAGCCGCTCGCCGTCACCGGCCGCACCCCCGTCATGCTCCCCGAGGAGGGACCCCTCGGCGGCATGGGCGTCGTCGAGCGCATGGCCGCCATCGACGTGATCGTGGACAACGTGACCGAGGAGGTCGGCGCGCGCCCCGGCCTCGCCGAGGAACTCCTCGCGCTGGGCGGCGTCCCCGGCCACGTCGTCCTCGTCGTCCAGCGGACGTACTACGCGTCGGGGCGGCCGGTCGAGACGGCCGACGTGGTCGTACCGGCGGACCGCTACCGGGTGGCGTACCACCTGCCGGTGAAGTAGCCGCCCCTCCCCGGGCGCGAGGGCCGCGGTCGTCGTGCCCAGGGGCAGGGCCGCGACGGATTGCCTGTCCGGCGGCGCAGGTGCGGCGCGTGGCGGGAGCCCGACGGTCGCCCAAGTCCGCGCCGTGAGGCGGGAGTCCGGCGCCTTTCAGCGTTCGTACGGGCGGAGGTCCGTCGGCGGTCACGTTCGTGCGGTGCGGAGCGGGAGGCCGGCGGCGGTCACGTTCGTACAGGCGGGGGTCCGTCGGTGGTCCTGCGCGGCGCGGGCGGGGGCCTGCTGACGGTCACGTGCGTACGGATGGGAAGCCGTTGGCGGTCGCGTTCATGCGGGGCTGGGGGCCGCCGGTCGTCAAGTGGTGCCTGTCCTCAGGGCAGTTGGAATCTGGCCTTTCTCGCGCGTGGGGTCCCGGCCGGGTTCCCGGGCCTGCTCGCGCGCTGCTCCGGCGCCGCTCGACGTAGGCTCAACCGGCGCTCCACGGCGCATTCGACGGCGTGCGCCCCCTCCGTCATGGCCGGTTGCGTACCTCTTTGTGAAAACCCGTATTCGCTCCGTGAAGGTTAGGCGTAGGCTCGGGCATATGCGGATTGCGGTTTCCTTATGGAGCGGGGCGCGGCGCAGGCCGGGGACGGGAAGTGGAGGGGCGCGATGAACGACGGCACGATCACTCTCCCCTGGCTCGTCATACGGCAGGACGACAACGGCAATCGCTACCGCGTCGGCCGGTACGCGACCCGCGCCGAGGCGCAGAAGATCGCGGACAGCCTCGACGCCCGCGGGCACAAACAGCTCTACTGGGTCGAGCGGATCGGCCAGAACGGCGCGAGGTGACCCGCTCCCTCACGGTGACCCACGCTGCCTCAAGGTGAAGGTGCGCACGGCGTTCCGTGCTCCCGGTGCCCGCGCTCCCGGTCTTCGTAGGATCCGCCGCTCTCCCGCCGGTCCGTGCCGCCGTAGCGGAGCAGTCGCCCGCCGATCTCGCGCCGCCGTCCCGGAACGGGACTTCCCGCCGCTCCCGTAGGCTCCGGCGCATGACCGAACGGATCGTGGTCGTCGCGGCCGCTCTGCTGGGCGAAGGGCGTCTGCTCGCCGCTCGCCGCAGTGCCCCTCCCGAACTGGCCGGCCGCTGGGAACTGCCCGGCGGCAAGGTCGAGCCCGGCGAGGCTCCCGAAGCCGCCCTCGTGCGCGAGCTGCGCGAGGAGCTGGGCGTCGACACCGAGCCCGGCGAGCGGGTCCCGGGGGAGTGGCCCCTGAAGCCCGGGCTCGTCATGCGCGTGTGGACCGCCCGCCTGCTCCCCCACTCGGCCGAGCCGAAGCCCCTCCAGGACCACGACGCACTGCGCTGGCTGACGCCGGACGAGATCGACGACGTGGACTGGCTCGACCAGGACGTCCCCGCCGTCCGCGCCGTCCTCCCGTGGTGGAGCCCCTCGGCCTGAGGGGCGCGTGCGGGGCGTACGGCGCGCACGGCACGTAGGGCGGGGAAGGTGCGCGGCGCACCCGGTCCCGCCGTCCGGCCCTTCCGTACGCCGTTCGTGCCACAGTGCGCCGACGAACGCGGTAAGGCGTCACGGATATCGGGTATGTGCCCATTAACCCCACGAAACCGGACATGGGTGGGCTTCTGGCCTGGGAAGTGATCGGCGTGCTCCACACCGAAGGCGAATGCGTCGAATGGACCTTTCCCGCGGAGCCCGGCGCCGTCCGTACCGCCCGTGCCCTCGTGCGCGGCCAGCTGCGCACCTGGGGCCTCGACTCCCTCGGTGACATCACCGCCCTGCTGGTCAGCGAGCTGGTGACCAACTCGCTGCGGCACGCCACCGGCCCCATCGGGGTACGGCTGCTGCGCCCCGCCGCGATGCCGGACGCGCTGCTCGTCGAGGTCTCCGACCCCCTTCCCGAGCTGCCCCGGGAGCGGTCGGCCCACCCCGACGACGAGGGCGGGCGCGGTCTCCAGCTGGTGGCCGGGTCCTCGCGTCGCTGGGGCATGCGGCCAGGTGAGGCGGGCAAGACCGTGTGGTTCGAGCTGGCGGTCCCCGGTTGAGAGGTGCGGGGCGGACCCCATGCATGGGGGACCGGTGCGCGGGCACCCGGCCGGTGCGCGCGGTTCCCCGGGCGGCGGCGTGCGGCGGAATCGCACGGATCCGGCCAGGGAGGCCGACGTCCGTCTCTGGTTCGACTGGGCCTCACCTGGTTAGAAGACTGGAAGTATGTGGCGGCCGGTCCAAAAACCATCGGGACCGTGCTGTGATCGTGAACACCGTGTTGTGCGGGGCCGTAGTGCTGGATACTGCGGGCAGCCGCCCCCGGTGACCGGTGCCGGACGCGGTGAGCTGGAGGGGACGGTTCGCGTGAGCGAGATACCAGCGAAGGCCACGGAGTCCGAGGACCCGTCGGACCGCGCCGCGGGCGAGGTCACGCCCGGCGGGCCCGGAGACGCGGTGGGCGACGCGGAGGGCGCGGGCGACGCGATGTGGCAGAGCAGTCCGCCCGGCTCGATCTACGACTACATCAAGGTCGCGTCGTTCTCCATCGGCCCCGACGGGCTCGTCGACCAGTGGAGCCTGCGCGCCGAGCAGATCTTCGGGATCTCCGCCGAGCGCGCCGTCGGCATGGACCCGATCGAGGCGTTCGTCGCCTCCGACCAGCGTGAGCGCGGCCACCGCAAGATGGCGGAGATCCTCGACGGCCGCGAGTGGACCGGCGTGGTCCCCTTCCGGCTGCCGGCCCCCGCCGAGGCCGACGGCGCCACGGAGGGCCTCGCCGAGGTCTACGTGATGCCGACCACGACCGAGCACGGCGAGCAGGCGGCCGTCTGCATCGTCGTGGACGTGCGCACCCTGCGCCGGATCGAGACGGACCTCGCCGCCTCTCAGGCGATTTTCGGTCAATCTCCCTTCGGGTTCCTGCTGATCGACAGCGACCTGCGGATCCGCCGGGCCAACGAGCGTTTCGCCTCGGTGTTCGGTGGGAGCGTCGACGACCACCGCGGCCGGACCGTCCACGACTACCTGCCGCGCTCGGAGGCCGAGCGCGTCGCCGCGACCCTGCGACGCGTCCTGGAGACCGGCAACTCCATCACCGACATGCACGTCACGGGCCAACTGCCCGACTCCGACGAGCGCCGGCACTGGTCGGTCAACCTCTACCGCGTGCACAGCGGCACCGGCCGCCCCATCGGCATCGCCTGGCTGGGAACCGACATCACCCGCCGCCGCGCCGCCGCCCGCGAGGCCGCCGCCGCCCGGCGCAACCTGGCCCTGCTGAACGAGGCCGGCGCCCGGATAGGGAACTCCCTCGACCTGGAGACCACCGCCCGCGAGCTCCTCGACGTCGTCGTCCCCGGCTTCTGCGACCTCGCGACCGTCGACCTCTACCAAGGGCTCCTGGCCGGCGACGAGACCCCGCCGGGCCTCGCCGACGGCAGCGCCGAGCTGCGCCGGGTCGCCTTCTCCAGTGCCGTCTCCGACGCGCCCTTCGCCGGCGGGCCCGCGCCCGTCGCCGTCGGCGCCGTCCACCACTACTCCTTCAACTCCTCCTGCGCGGACGCCCTGCGCACCGCACGGCCGCAGCACATCCCCGCCGAGGAAGGCGGCCTCATACAGTCCACGCTGGCCGTCCCGATGGTCGCCCACGACACCGTCGTCGGCCTGGCCCAGTTCTCCCGTACGAAGGGCAGCGAGCCGTTCGGCGAACGCGACCGCGCCCTGGCGGTGGAACTGGCCGCGCGGGCGGCCGTCTGCATCGACAACGCCCGGCTGTACCGCCGCGAGCACGAGCGGGCGCTGATGCTGCAACGGTCCCTGCTGCCGCCCGGCGACCCCGAGGCATCCGGCCTGGACATCGCCTGCCGCTACCTCCCGGGCAACGCGGCCACCGAGGTCGGCGGCGACTGGTTCGACGTCATCGAACTACCCGGCCACCGCACGGCACTTGTCGTCGGCGACGTGATGGGCCGCGGTCTGCGCGCCGCCGTCGCCATGGGTGAACTGCGCACCGCCGTCCGCACCCTGGCCCTGCTGGACCTCGAACCCGCCGAGGTGCTCTCGGCGTTGGACGAGATCGCCCGCGGGCTCGGCACCCCCGGCGGAGTCCAGCAGGCCACCCGCACGGCCCGCCAGCCCCGTGACGCCGACCTCTCCGAGGTCTACCTCGCCACCTGCGTGTACGCGGTCTACGACTCCGTCACCCGGCGGTGCACCTTCGCCAACGCGGGCCACCTGCCCCCGGTGCTGGTCGAGCCCGGCGAGAGCGCGCTGATGCTCGACGTGCCGCCGGGCATGCCCCTCGGGGTCGGCGGCGAGCCGTTCGAGGAGGTCGAGGTGGAACTCCCGGAAGGCGCTCTGCTCGCGCTCTACACGGATGGACTGGTCGAGTCGCGCGACCATCCGCTGGACGAGGGGCTCCAGGCCTTCGTCGGAGCGCTGACCGACCCCACCCGGCCCCTGGAGGACGTCTGCGACCACGTCCTCAGCACCCTCGACACGCACCACGGCGAGGACGACATCGCGTTGCTGATGGCACGTGTCCAGGGCCTGCCCGCCGAGTCCGTCGGTGACTGGACGCTGCCGCGTGAGCCGCGCAGCGTGGGCCGCGCCCGTGAGTACGCGCGCGGCCAGTTGCTCTCCTGGGACCTGGAACCCCTTGTCGACACGGCGGAACTGCTGGTCAGCGAGCTGGTGACGAACGCCCTGCGGTACGGCGAGGGCGAGATCAGACTGCGGCTGCTGCTCGACCGGACGCTGGTGTGCGAGGTCTGGGACGCGGGGCTCGTCCAGCCGCGCCGGCGCCGGGCGCGGGACACCGACGAGGGCGGGCGCGGGCTCCAGCTCGTCGGGCTGCTCTCCGCGGCCTGGGGGTCCCGGCGCACACCCCGCGGCAAGACGGTCTGGTTCGAACTGCCGCTCCCCGACGGGGAGACGGGCCTCGCGGATCCGGCGGAGGCGCTGCTCAGCCTGTTCTGACGCTCACCCCGCCGGCCCCGGCGGATCGGCACGGTCGGACGGGTCGGCCCGGTGTGAGCGGGCGGCGCTGCCGGGAGTCGTACGTGTACGGGCGCGCCGTATGCGCCGCAGATACCCGTACGAGGCCAGCGCCCCCGCGACGGCCACCGTGACGACGGGCAGCACGAGGTCGGCGGTGGAGACGCCGTCCTCGTCGGCGCGCGGGCCCGCGGCGACCGGAGCGGGGTCCGCGGGTGCGGTCGCGCCCGCCGCCGGGGCGCCGGTGCTTCCCTCCGCGACCGGCGCCGACAGCCAGCCCAACGCCAACAGCCCCCCGGCGACGGCGTACGCCGCCCGTGCCCGGCTCCGGCTCGTCAGTGTCGTCACCTTTGGGAGCGTATGGCCCCCTGTGCGAGGACGCGAGCGGGCCGCCGTCACGGGGCGAGGCCTAAGGTACGCAGGGTTCGGGGGAGCGACGGAGGGGCGTGGGGGATGGACACGGGGCGAGGAATGCCGGGGCGGAACTGGGAGCCGCAACAGCCGCACATACCGGGGGACTTGGAACAGCCGGACCGCTCGGAGACCTCTGCGAGAACGAAGCCGCCGGAGGAGCCGGAGCGCCCCGAGCAGTCGGAGCGGCACGAGGAGCCGGTGTCGCTCGGCCAGTCACAACCGCCCGAGGAGCCGCTGCCACCCACGCCCACGCAGGCGCCCGAAGGGCAGGAGACCCCCACCCGGCCGCAGGCGCCCGAGGGGCCGGATGAGCGTGCGGAGCCGGTGCCGCCCACGCACCCGCAGGCACCAGCCCAGCCCCAGGCGCCCGAAGAGCAGGAGCCCCTCACCCACCCGCAGGCGCCCGCTCAGCCGCAGGCGTCCGTCGGGACGGACGAGACCGGTGAGCCGGGAGGCCCAGGGGAGCCGGGCCCGGCGGCCGGCGCGGGTGGGGAGCCCGGAAGTGGCGGTGGGGACGGGGCGCGGTCCCGGGCCGGGTGGGCCAGGCGGGCGTGGGACGTGTGGCGGCGGCCGTCGCTGCGACGGCCCAAGCGCATCGCCCTCGTCCTCGCGCTCGTCCTGCTGCTCCCGCCCCTCGCGGCCGGTGTCGCCCTGCGCGTCAACTACGCCGGAGACCCGGCCGCCGGCACCCAGACCCGGAACCGGGACGCCCTGTGGCTCGGGCACGCCTGGGTCGACGGGCGGAAGCGGGACGCGGACGTCGAGGTGCTGGCGAGACGGCTGCGCGCCACCGGCATACGGGACCTGTACGTGCACGCCGGGCCGCTGGAGCACGACGGGACGCTGCCCGAGTCGGCCTACCCGAGGGCGCGTTGGCTCATCGAGGCCGTGCACCGGGAACTGCCCGGGGTACGCGTCCAGGCCTGGCTGGGCGACGCGCTCGCGAGCGAGGGGCCGCACGGGATGCGGCTGGAGCGCGCGGCGACCAGGGACGCCGTGGTGCGCTCCACCCGGCAGATCCTCACCGCCGGCTTCGACGGGGCCCACTTCGACCTGGAGCCCCTGCACTCGGGCGACCGGAACTACCTCGCGCTCCTCGACGACCTGCACCGGGTCACCCGCGCGCGGGGCGTGCCGCTGTCCGTCGCCGCCCACCAGATCGACCCGCTCCCGGCGGCCAACTCCGTCCGGGGCACCCTCACGGGCCACCCCAAGTGGTGGTCGCAGGCGTTCTTCGGGCAGGTCGCGCGCCGGGTCGACCAGATCGCCGTCATGACGTACGACACCGCGCTGCCGCTGGAGAGCCTGTTCGGCGGCTACGTCGCCCAGCAGACCTCGCTCGCCCTGGAGGTCACCCCCGAGTCCACGGACCTGCTGATGGGACTGCCCTTCTTCCACGAGGACGACATGAGCCACCACGAGAACGCGGAGACGGTCGCGGCGGCCGTCCGGGGCACCCGCCTCGGCCTCTCCCGCACGGACCGCACCCGCGCCCGCTTCGGTGTGGCCCTCTACGTGGACTTCGCGGCCCGCGAGGAGGACTGGACGGCGTACCGGGAGGGCTGGGTCGGATGACGGCGGGCGGCCCGGACGTTCAGCTCCGCCGCCTGCCGATCTTGGAGCCGAGCCACACCAGCGGGTCGTACTTGCGGTCCGCCGCGCGTTCCTTCAGGGGGATCAGGGCGTTGTTCGTGATCTTGATGTTCTCGGGGCAGACCTCCGTGCAGCACTTGGTGATGTTGCAGTAGCCGAGGCCGTGGTCGTCCTGGGCGCTGCGCTTGCGGTCCAGGCCGCTGTCCTCGGCGGCGTCCAGGGGGTGCATGTCCAGTTCGGCGACGCGCATCAGGAAGCGCGGTCCGGCGAACGCCGGTTTGTTCTCCTCGTGGTCGCGCACGACATGGCAGGTGTCCTGGCACAGGAAGCACTCGATGCACTTGCGGAACTCCTGCGAGCGGTCCACGTCCTGCTGCTGCATCCGGTACTCGCCGGGGCCTAGCCCCGCGGGAGGCACGAACGCGGGCACCTCGCGCGCCTTCGTGTAGTTGAAGCCGACGTCCGTCACCAGGTCGCGCACGACGGGGAACGCGCGCAGGGGCGTGACGGTGATCGTCTCCTCGCGGGTGAACACGGACATCCGCGTCATGCACATCAGCCGCGGCCGTCCGTTGATCTCCGCCGAGCACGAACCGCACTTGCCCGCCTTGCAGTTCCAGCGCACGGCGAGGTCGGGGGCCTGCGTCGCCTGGAGGCGGTGGACGATGTCGAGGACGACCTCGCCGTCGTTGACCTCGACCGTGAAGTCCTGGAGGTCACCGCCGCCGACGTCGCCGCGCCACACCTTGAAGCGGGCCTGATAGCTGCTCACTCGTACAGCTCCTCTTCGGCGAGGTACTTGACCAGCTCCTCCTTCTCGAAGAGGGCGAGCAGGTCGGGGCGGATGGGCTCGGTGGTGGTCCGGACGAGGTCGATCTGGCCGCGTACCGGGTCCGTGGCCGCCAGCCCGCCGGTCGGGTCGGTGAGCCGGCACAGCAGGTTCACGCGGCGCCACGCGCGGTCCATCGCCGGGTGGTCCTCACGCGTGTGGCCGCCGCGCGACTCCGTCCGCTCCAGCGCGGCCCGTGCCACGCACTCGCTGACGAGGAGCATGTTGCGCAGGTCCAGGGCGAGGTGCCAGCCGGGGTTGAACTGCCGGTGGCCCTCGACTCCGGCGCGCCGCGCGCGTACCCGCAGGTCGGCGAGTTTCTCCAGCGCGGTCTCCATCTCCGCCTCGCGGCGGATGATGCCGACGAGGTCGTTCATCGTCTGCTGGAGCTCCTGGTGGAGGGTGTACGGGTTCTCCGGCGGGCGTCCGTTCTCCGGCCCCGGCTCGGGGCCCTCCGCGGAGAAGGGCCGCAGCGCCTCGGCGGCGGCCGCGTCGATCTGCAGGTCCTCCACGGCGGGACGGTCGCCGGCGAGCGCGGCGGCGTGCTCCGCCGCGTGCAGGCCCGCCCGGCGCCCGAAGACCAGCAGGTCGGAGAGGGAGTTGCCGCCCAGCCGGTTGGAGCCGTGCATGCCGCCGGCGACCTCACCGGCCGCGTACAGCCCCGGTACCCCGCGGGCCGCCGCCGTGTCCGACTCGACGGCGATGCCGCCCATCACGTAGTGACAGGTCGGGCCGACCTCCATCGCCTCGGCGGTGATGTCGACGTCGGCCAGCTCCTTGAACTGGTGGTACATGGAGGGCAGTCGGCGCCGGATGACCTCGGCGGGCATGCGCGTGGAGACGTCCAGGAACACCCCGCCGTGCGGGGAGCCGCGGCCCGCCTTGACCTCCGCGTTGATGGCCCGCGCCACCTCGTCGCGGGGCAGCAGCTCGGGGGGCCGGCGGTTGTGGTCCGGGTCCTCGTACCAGCGGTCGCCCTCCTCCTCGGACTGGGCGTACTTCTCCTTGAAGACGTCGGGGATGTAGTCGAACATGAAGCGCTTGCCCTCGGAGTTGCGCAGCACGCCGCCGTCGCCGCGCACCGACTCCGTCACGAGGATGCCCTTCACCGACGGCGGCCAGACCATGCCCGTCGGGTGGAACTGGACGAACTCCATGTTCAGCAGGGGTGCCCCGGCCAGGAGCGCGAGCGCGTGCCCGTCGCCGGTGTACTCCCACGAGTTCGACGTCACCTTGAAGGACTTGCCGATGCCGCCGGTCGCGATGACGACGGAGGGCGCTTCGAGGACGAAGAACCGGCCGGACTCGCGCTCGTAGCAGAAGGCGCCCGACACCCGGTCCCCGTCCTTCAGAATCCTTGTGACGGTGCACTCCTGATAGACCTTCAGGCGGGACTCGTAGTCGCCCGTCTCCCGGTGGTCCTCCTGCTGGAGGGAGACGATCTTCTGCTGAAGCGTGCGGATCAGTTCGAGGCCGGTCCGGTCGCCGACGTGCGCGAGGCGCGGGTACTCGTGCCCGCCGAAGTTGCGCTGCGAGATCCGCCCGTCGCCCGTGCGGTCGAAGAGGGCGCCCCACGTCTCCAGCTCCCACACCCGGTCCGGGGCCTCCTGCGCGTGCAGTTCGGCCATCCGCCACTGGTTGAGGAACTTGCCGCCGCGCATCGTGTCTCGGAAGTGCACCTGCCAGTTGTCGCCGGAGTTCACGTTGCCCATGGCGGCCGCGATGCCGCCCTCGGCCATCACCGTGTGCGCCTTGCCGAACAGCGACTTGCAGATCACGGCCGTGCGGGCGCCGCGTTCCCGGGCCTCGATGGCGGCCCTGAGCCCGGCGCCGCCGGCGCCGACCACCACGACGTCCCACTCCTGCCGGTCCACTACGGACATCAGAAAAACCTCGGATCGTCGAAGGCGCCGGACGCGACCAGGTACACGTAGAAGTCGGCGAGCGCGACACTCACCAACGAGGCCCAGGCCAGCGCCATGTGACGGGCGTTCAGCTTGCCGACCCACTGCCACATCCGGTAGCGCACGGGGTGCCGGGAGAAGTGCTTGAGCTTGCCGCCGACGATGTGCCGGCACGAGTGGCACGACAGGGTGTACGCCCAGATCAGCACGATGTTCACGAGGAAGACCAGGCTGCCGAGGCCCATGTGACCCCAGGCGTAGTCCTCGTCGCGGAAGGCGAGCACGGTGTCGTACGTGAGGATCCCGGCGACGACGATCGCCGCGTAGAAGAAGTACCGGTGGATGTTCTGCAGGACCAGCGGGAAGCGGGTCTCACCGGTGTACTTCTTGTGCGGCTCGGCCACCGCGCAGGCCGGCGGGCTCGCCCAGAAGCCACGGTAGTAGGCCTTGCGGTAGTAGTAGCAGGTCAGCCGGAAGCCGAGCGGGAAGATCAGGATGATGATGGCGGGCGAGAGCGCCCACCAGCTCCCGAAGACGTCCGCGTTCGGTCCGGAGTGCATGGTCTGGCACCGCTCGGCCAGACAGGGCGAGTAGAACGGCGACACGTACGGGGCGGAGTAGTAGTCGGTGTCCGCGAAGGCCCGCCAGGTCGAGTAGACGATGAAGGCCAGCAGCCCGGCCGCGGTGACGGCGGGCGCCAGCCACCAGCGGTCGGTCCGCAGATGCGGGGCGGCGATGGCGGCACGCGTGGGTGTCCGTACGCCGCCGCTGTCCTGATGGGGTTCCGTACCAGTGGTCAACTGTCGCTCCGGTCGGGGTCAGGGGGCGTGCCGGTCGCGGGCGCCGAGTCCCTCGTCGTCCGAATCGGTCCACAGGGAGCTGTCGTACGGGGTGTCGGGGATCGACAGCAGGTCGGGTCGCCGGGGTGCGGCCAGCGCCGGGGCGGCCTCCCGGAGCAGGGCGACGCTCTCGCGCAGGTGATCGGTGTCGGTGCGCACGCGGCGCATCTCCAGCCCCGCGCCTATCTGCTGTTCCAGTCGCCCCACCGACCTGGAGAGGTCGTCTAAGCAGCGCTGGACTGACGTCAAGTCGTCGTGCACGGACATGACTTGCCCTCACTTCCACGGGCTCTGCGGCCCAAGGCGGCAACGTTCATGCGCCTGCGAGTGTCGCGCGTCACACGAGCCCCTGTGAAGAGATCTGCACGGATTCCCGGCGCACACCCCACAAACGCGCCCCGCGCACGCCCAAGACACCACCCCCAGCACCACGCCCGCCCACCCACGAACCACAAGCCGCCATCGCACCCGCCCACGCCTGCCCGCAGCTCAGCCGCCCACGGACCGCAAGTCGCCACCGCACCCGCCTGCCCCGCAGCTCGGCCCCACGGCCCGCAGTCGCCATCGCACCGGAGGGGCCGTGCCGGTACATCAAATGGCCGTCGAGACGGGGACGTACGCAACCGAGGAACGCTGGTGACGGGGGCCGACACCAACTACCGACGGCCGGATGTACCGGCACGGCCCCGCCCCACCCACCGGACGGAATGCGCCCACCCACCGGACGGAATGCGCCCCCACCCACCGGACGGAATGCGCCCCCACCCACCGGACCGAATGCGCCCCCACCGGACCGACGGCGCCCCACGCCCCCGAAACCGACGGCGAACAGCGCACTGGCCGCCCTCCACGGGGGCCGCCCCCGCAGGGGTATTGCGCCGCACGGGTGGGCTTCGGCCCCCTCACCGCCGTGTCGCGGCCCCGACGCCGCCCCGCTCCCCTTCAGTGGGCCGCATAGATCTGATCAGCTCCATATACCGCCAAACGTGATCAGAATCCGCACTGTCCTCCTGGCGGAGCGTCAGCGCGGCGAGACCCGGAGGTTGCAGTGATGTCCCACGACGGCATCGGACTGCGCGCGGTCATGCGCTCGGTCGCGTTTCTCACCGCGGGCGCACTCGCGGTGCCCGCCCTGGCCGCGTGCAGCGCGGAGGACCAGGCGGGCAAGCCCGTCGCCGGGCAGGACATCGCGCCCGCGTCCCGTGACCGGGTGGCCGACGGCGGCACCCTGCGCTGGGCGGTGGACGCCCTGCCCGAGACGCTGAACACCTTCCAGGCGGACGCCGACGCGGCGACCTCACGGATCGCGGGCGCCGTCCTGCCCTCCATGTACCGGACCGACGCCATGGGCCGCCCCGCACGGAACGCCGACTTCCTGGAGTCGGCCAAGATCGTCGAGCGCGAGCCCAAGCAGGTCGTCCTCTACAAGCTCAACCAGCAGGCGGTCTGGAGCAACGGCCGCGAGATCGGCGCCGCCGACTTCACCGCCCAGTGGCGGGCCCTGTCCGGCAAGGACACCGCGTACTGGACGGCCCGCAACGCGGGCTACGACCGCATCCAGAAGATCGAGCGCGGCGCCAACAACCTGGAGGTCCGCGTGACCTTCAGCCGCCCCTACGCCGACTGGAAGTCGCTCTTCTCCCCGCTGTACCCCAAGGACGTCATGGGGACCCCCGACACCTTCAACGACGGCGCCCGCCGCAAGCTGAAGGTGACCGCCGGCCCCTTCGCGCTGGGGAAGATCGACCGCGAGGACGGCGACGTCACCCTCACCCGCAACCCGCGCTGGTGGGGCCGCCCCACCAAGCTCTCCGAGCTGGTGCTGCGCGCCGTGCCGCGCGACCAGCGCGCCGCCGCCCTGAACTCCGAGAAGGTCGACCTCGCCGAGATCGACCCCGAGGAGGCCGGGCGGATCACCCGGGCCGCCGCCCCCGGCAGCCCCCCGCATCAGGGCCCGGCCGCCGCGGTGACCCCCGCCAAGGCGCTGCGCTCCTGGGCCGTCGCCCACGGCTCGGACGAGGAGGCCGCCCACGAGGAGGTCCTCGCCCGCAAGAAGCAGCGCAAGGCGGTCGCCAAGTACGCCGGACGGCAGGCGGCCCTGCGCGGGTTCGAGGTCCGCAAGTCGCTCGAACCCTCGTTCACCCAGCTCGCCCTCAACGGCTCCGACGGCCCGCTCGCCGACGAGCGCGTCCGGCGTGCCGTGGCCCGCGCCCTCGACCGCGAGGAGCTCGCCCGGGTGGTCCTCAAGCCGCTCGGCCTGCCCGCCGTCCCGGTCGGCAGCCACCTCGCGCTCTCCGGTCAGCTCGCCTACGCCGACAACAGCGGCACCCTCGGCGGCCAGGACACCGCGGAGGCCCGGGCGCTGCTCGCCGACGCGGGCTGGGTGCCCGGCGGCCCGGTGAAGGAGCAGCGCAAGCCGGAGAAGGCGGCCGGGTCCGAGGTGAAGAAGCCCGAGGACGAGGCGGGCTCCGGCGACGACGGCACGTACATCGTCGGCAGGGACGACAAGCCGCGGGGCGTGCTGTCCGAGGCCGACCGGGAGCAGAAGAAGGATGCCGGGAGCCACGCGAAGAAGCACGGCATGGACAAGCGGCGGAACGCGGACGACCAGGCCGCACGGCGTCTGGACGGCCGGTACCTGCGCGAGCACGGCAAGCAGGGCGGTGCACCGGGGGCGTACGCGCCCAAGGGGACGGCCGCCCCGGCGGGCGCCGCGGCCGGCGCGCTGGCCAAGGACGGCAAGCCACTGACCCTGCGCTTCGTGCTGCCCTCCGGTCCCGGCTCGGAGTCGCTGCGTGCCGTCGGCGAGCGGATCGCCCGGATGCTGGACCGCGTCGGCATCGGCACGGAGATCTCCAAGGTCTCCGACGACAGCTACTTCAAGGACCACATCGCGTCGGGCCAGTACGACCTGGCGCTCTACTCGTGGCCCGCCTCCGCCTTCCCGGCCACCGACGCCCGGCCCATCTACGCCAAGCCGGTCCCGGCCGCCGACGGTTCGCTCAACGTCGAGCAGAACTACACGCGGGTCGGCACCGACCAGGTCGACCAGCTCTTCGACCAGGCCATCGCGGAGCTCGACGAGGGTGAGTCGCGTGCCCTGGTGCGCAAGGCGGACGCCCGTATCTGGGCTGCCGCAGGATCGATTCCTCTCTATCAGCGCCCGCAGCTGACGGCCGCCCGCGTGAACCTGGCCAACGCCGGGGCGTTCGGTTTCCAGACGCCGGTCTACGAGGACATGGGGTTCCTGAAGAAGGGCGCGAAGCCCCAGGCCGGCCCGTCGAAGGGCTGATTCCGGGCGGCGCCGGGCGTCGCGCGGGCCGGGCCCCCGTGGCCCTGCGGAGGCCTCCTCCGTCAGGGCCACGTACCATGGGGTAAGGCCGTGGCGTGTTCAGCCCGGCAGGCCCCGCGCAGCGGAGGCCGTCCACTCACCCCGGGAGAAGCGCCTCAATATGGCTGTGACTGCAACGCGTCACGACATCCGCAACGTCGCCATCGTCGCCCACGTCGACCACGGCAAGACCACTCTGGTCGACGCCATGCTCAAGCAGGCCGGTGCCTTCGCCGCGCACGCCGCCGAGTCGCTCGACGACCGCATGATGGACTCGAACGACCTGGAGCGTGAGAAGGGCATCACGATCCTGGCCAAGAACACGGCGGTCAAGTACCACCCGAAGGATGGCGGCGACGTCATCACCATCAACATCATCGACACCCCCGGCCACGCCGACTTCGGCGGTGAGGTCGAGCGCGGCCTGTCGATGGTCGACGCGGTCGTGCTGCTGGTCGACGCCTCCGAGGGCCCGCTGCCGCAGACGCGCTTCGTGCTTCGCAAGGCCCTGCAGGCCCGGATGCCCGTCATCCTCTGCATCAACAAGACGGACCGTCCCGACTCCCGGATCGACGAGGTCGTCAACGAGACGTACGACCTGTTCCTGGACCTGGACGCGGACGAGGAGCAGATCGAGTTCCCGATCGTCTACGCCTGCGCGCGTGACGGCGTCGCCTCGCTGACCAAGCCGGAGGACGGCACCGTCCCGGCGGACAGCGACAGCCTGGAGCCCTTCTTCTCCACGATCCTCTCGCACGTCCCGGCTCCGCAGTACGACGAGGAGGCCCCCCTCCAGGCCCACGTCACGAACCTGGACGCCGACAACTTCCTCGGCCGTATCGCGCTGCTCCGCGTCGAGCAGGGCGAGCTGCGCAAGGGCCAGACCGTCACGTGGATCAAGCGCGACGGCACGATGTCCAACGTGCGCATCACCGAGCTGCTGATGACCGAGGCGCTCACCCGCAAGCCCGCGGAGAAGGCCGGCCCCGGTGACATCTGCGCCGTCGCCGGTATCCCGGACATCATGATCGGCGAGACCCTCGCCGACCCCGAGAACCCGATCGCGCTGCCGCTCATCACGGTCGACGAGCCGGCCATCTCGATGACCATCGGCACGAACACCTCGCCGCTGGTCGGCCGTGGCGCCACCGGCAAGGGCGCGGACAACAAGGCCGCGGTCAAGGACCGCAAGGTCACCGCCCGCCAGGTCAAGGACCGTCTGGACCGCGAGCTGATCGGTAACGTCTCGCTGCGCGTGCTCGACACCGAGCGCCCCGACGCCTGGGAGGTCCAGGGCCGCGGTGAGCTGGCGCTGGCGATCCTCGTCGAGCAGATGCGCCGTGAGGGCTTCGAGCTGACGATCGGCAAGCCGCAGGTGGTCACCCAGGTCATCGACGGCAAGGTGCACGAGCCCGTCGAGCGCATGACGATCGACGTCCCCGAGGAGCACATGGGCGCGGTCACGCAGCTCATGGGCGTCCGCAAGGGCCGGATGGACAACATGTCGAACCACGGGTCCGGCTGGGTCCGCCTGGAGTTCGTCGTCCCCTCCCGCGGCCTCATCGGCTTCCGTACCGAGTTCCTGACCGGTACGCGCGGCACGGGCATCGCGCACTCGATCCACGAGGGCCACGAGCCGTGGTTCGGCCCGCTGACGACCCGTAACAACGGTTCGCTGGTCGCCGACCGCTCCGGCGCCGTCACCGCGTTCGCGATGACGAACCTCCAGGAGCGCGGTGTCCTCTTCGTGGAGCCCGGCACCGAGGTGTACGAGGGCATGATCGTCGGCGAGAACTCCCGCGCCGACGACATGGACGTCAACATCACCAAGGAGAAGAAGCTCACCAACATGCGCTCGGCCGCCGCCGACTCCTTCGAGGCGATCGTCCCGCCGCGCAAGCTCTCCCTGGAGCAGTCCCTGGAGTTCTGCCGCGACGACGAGTGCGTCGAGGTGACCCCGGAGGCCGTCCGCATCCGCAAGGTGAACCTGGACGCGCGTGAGCGCGCCCGTTCGGCGAGCCGGGCCAAGCACGGCTGATCCGGCCCCCGGCAGCAGATCTCGGGCACCCCGCCTCGGCGGGGTGCCCGATGCCGTTGCGGGAGGCCCCCGGCGCCGTGGGCAACGTCACGCCGTGCCGGCCGCGCAGCCGGGACCGCGGTGGACGCGGGGACCTGGGGGAGCCGAGCCGGGACGGAGGGGGGCTGGAGAAGGGATAGGGAAAACCCTTCATTGTGGGCGAGAAAGCCCTGAAGGCGGCCGCTTCGCACTACCCTGCAGACCACATGCATCTCGTCCGGGCGGACGGCGCACATCAGGCGCCGCTCGCTCCCGCGGACGTGATCGCCCGTTCACCGAACGGCCCGGCCGTACAGGCGCGTTGGCCGCGTGACGGGCACAGGGTCACCGCCGATCGCGGCGTGCGGGCACGCCGATGGCCCCCCACGCACAGCGGCCAGGTTAGCCGCAACCGGTTTTTCGAGCCCATGCGTCCGGAATACGGACACCTGCCACCGATAGATGTGTAACAAGTCCGTTTCGCAGGGATCTTTCAGCAAACCCTTTGTCCGGATTTTGGAAGAAGTAGGCGGCAGGTGTGATCGAACCGAGACCTTGGGAGTGTGGTCGGCTCCTGGCCCATGGCAGATAGTTAGGCGCGTAGAGCTCGGTCAACGGGTCACGCGCTGCAGCCGGCGCCGACCTCACGAGCGCGGGGGAGCACGAACACCTTGTCCGTCCAACGTGTCGGTGGTGTGACCGGTGCTCCCTTTTGCGGTGAACCAATGGACTCATGAGGAGGAACCCATGCGCGGTGCCAAGAGCGCCAAGTGGGTCGCGATAGCCGCGGTTGTGGCGCTGGGCGCGACCGCCTGTGGTGGTAGCGATGGTGACAGCGGCAAGGAAAACAAGGCCGCGGTCGACCCGAACGGTAAGTTCTCGGTCGAGGTGGGCGAGCCGCAGAACCCGCTGCAGCCTGCCAACACCATGGAGTCCAACGGCAGCATCGTCATCAATGCCCTGTTCTCTCAGCTCGTCGATTACGACGAGAAGGGCAACATCGTCATGGTGAACGCCGAGTCGGTGGACACCAAGGACAACAAGACCTACACGGTCAAGCTGAAGGCCGGCTGGAAGTTCCACGACGGCACCCCGGTGACCGCGGACTCCTACGTGAAGTCCTGGAACTGGTCTGCGAACATCAAGAACAAGCAGACCAACAGCTTCTGGTTCTCGGACATCAAGGGCTACGACGACGTCGCCCCGGCCAAGGGCTCCCCGAAGGCCGACAGCATGTCCGGCCTGAAGGTCGTCGACGACAGCACCTTCACCATCACGCTCTCGAAGCCGATCCCGTACTACGTGTACAAGCTCGGCTACGAGACCTTCTCGCCGCTCCCGGAGTCCTTCTTCAAGGACCCGAAGGCCGCGGGCGAGAAGCCGGTCGGCAACGGCCCCTACAAGTTCGTCAGCTGGCAGCACAAGAAGCAGATCGAAGTTGCCAAGTACGCGGACTACCAGGGTCCCGACAAGGCCAAGAACGGCGGTGTGGTCTTCAAGAACTACACCAACCTCGAGACGGCCTACGAGGACCTGAAGTCCGGCAACGTCGACGTCCTGCGTCAGATCGCGCCCAAGGACCTGCCCGTCTACAAGACGGACCTCGGCGACCGTGCCGTGGACAAGGCCTACTCCGCGATCCAGACCATCGCCCCGGCCTTCTACACCAAGCAGTGGAAGGACATCGACCCCAAGGTCCTGCAGGGCCTGTCGATGGCGATCGACCGCGACACCATCACGAAGACCGTGCTCCAGGGCACCCGTGAGCCGGCCACCGGCTGGGTCGCCAAGGGCGTCCTCGGCTACGAGCCGAACGCCGGCGGCGACGTCTTCAAGTACGACGCCGCCAAGGCCAAGTCCCTCATCAAGGAGGGTGGCGGCGTCCCGGGCAACAAGATCTCCATCCAGTACAACGCGGACGGCGGTCACAAGGAGTGGGTGGAGGCGGTCTGCAACTCCATCACCAAGGCCACGGGCGTCAAGTGCGTGGGCGACTCCAAGGCCGACTTCCAGGCCGACCTCAACGCCCGTGACGGGCAGGAGGTCAAGTCCATGTACCGCAGTGGCTGGGTGCTGGACTTCCCGATGAACGCCAACTTCATCCGGGACCTCTTCGGCTCCAAGTCGGACGGCAACCAGAGCGGCTTCTCCAACAAGAAGATCGACGAGGAGATCGCTGCCGCTGACAGCGCCTCGTCGCTCGAGGACTCGGAGAAGAAGTACCAGGAGATCGAGAAGCAGCTCCCGGAGTACATGCCGAGCATTCCGCTCTGGTACTACAAGGTCAACGCGGGCTACTCGGACAAGGTCACCGGCGTCGAGTACGCCCAGGACGGCGACCCGATCCTGACCGGCGTTCAGGTCAAGAAGTAACCGCAATCAGTCCGCGAACCGGGTACGGCGCCGTCTCGTGCGCCGTGCCCGGCATGCGGCAGCGGCTGGGGGGCCCTTTCCACACGCATCAGTCACGGGTGCGCGAGGAAAGGGCCCGTCGGCTGCCGCTGTAACCGACATGGAGGCACGATGGGGCGCTACGTCGCACGACGACTGCTCCAGATGATCCCGGTGTTCTTCGGGACAACCCTGCTGATCTTCCTCATGGTCTACGCCCTGCCCGGCGATCCCGTGCGAGGGCTCTTCGGCGACAAGGGCGGCAGCCCGCAGGTGATCGCCGCGCTGCGTCATGAGTACGGCCTGGATCAGAACATCTTTCTGCAGTACTACCACTACATGAAGGGCATCCTTCTGCACGCCGACTTCGGCACGCAGATCGCCTCCGGCCGTCCGGTCACGGACGTCCTCGGCGATGCCTTCCCGGTGACCCTCCGACTGGCCTCGCTGGCCTTCGTGATCGAGGTCATCGCGGGAATCACCCTCGGCGTCGCGGCAGGCCTGCGCGCCGGGCGGATCACCGACAACGTGGCCCTGCTGGTCTCGCTGCTGCTGATCTCGGTCCCGGTCTTCGTCCTCGGGTTCATCCTCAAGGCCGTCTTCGCGTTCAACCTCGGCTGGCTCAAGCCGAACGTCAACGACGCGACGAACTACAACGAGTTGCTGATGCCGGCCATTGTGCTGGCCGCCGCGTCACTGGCGTACGTGACCCGTCTGACCCGGACCTCCGTCGCCGAGAACGTGCGCGCCGACTACATCCGCACCGCCGTCGCCAAGGGCCTGCCCCGGCGCCGAGTGGTGGGCGTCCACCTCATGCGCAACTCGCTGATCCCCGTGGTCACCTACCTGGGCACCGACATCGGTGCGCTGATGGGCGGCGCGGTCGTCACCGAGGGCCTGTTCAACATCCACGGCGTGGGCGGCACGATCTACGAGTCCATCGTGCGCCGTGAGGGCACGACCCTCGTGGGCCTGGTGACGATCCTCGTCCTCGTGTACCTGCTCGCCAACCTGCTCGTCGACCTGCTCTACGCGGTCCTTGACCCGAGGATTCGCTATGCCTGACGTGACCAAGACCGACGTCAAGACCGGCGCGATCGACCCGGTGGGCGGCACGCCCTCCATGACGCCGCACGCCGCCGAGGCCAAGCCGGAAAAGACCCGCAGCCTGTGGGGCGACGCCTGGGCCGACCTGCGGCGCAGCTGGATCTTCATCATCTCCAGCGTGCTGATCCTGGTCCTGCTGCTCATCACCTTCTTCCCCGGGTGGTTCACCAGCGAGGACCCGATCCTCGGCGACCTGTCCAAGCACTACCTGCAGAAGCCGCGGCTGAGCGACGTCGGTTCGCCGGACTGGCTCGGCTACGACCAGCAGGGCCGCAGCGTCTACGCCCGCGCCATCTACGGCGCCCGCGCCTCCATAGCCGTCGGCTTCGGCACCACCGTCGTCGTCACGCTCCTCGGCGGCCTGGTCGGCATGATCTCCGGCTACTTCGGCGGTCTGATCGACTCGTTCATGTCCCGGGTGACGGACGTCTTCTTCGGCATCCCGTTCCTGCTCGGCACCATGGTCATCCTGAACTCCTTCACGAACCGGACGACCTGGGTCGTCATCGGGGCGCTGGGCTTCTTCGGCTGGACGCAGGTCGCCCGCGTGATGCGCGGCGCGGTCATCACCACCAAGCAGGCCGACTACGTGCAGGCGGCCAAGGCGCTCGGCGCGAGCACTCCGAGGATCATGTTCCGGCACATCCTGCCGAACACCCTCGCACCCGTGATCGTCGTCGCCACCATCTCGCTCGGTGTCTACATCTCCGCCGAGGCGACGCTGTCCTTCCTGGGCCTCGGCCTCGACGGCGTCTCGTGGGGCAACGACATCTCCGGCGGCGGCAACCAGATCCGCGTCGCCCAGTGGATCATGCTCTACCCGTCGATCCTGCTCAGCATCACGGTGCTGGCTTTCATCATGCTCGGTGAGGCCGTACGCAACGCCCTCGACCCGAAGATGCGCTGAGGGAGGCGTACGTGACCATCATCGAAGAAGCAACCGTGCCCTCGCCGCGCGGCACCGACGACGGGCCCCTGCTCGAAGTGCGGGACCTGCACGTCGAGTTTCACACCCGCGAGGGCACCGTCAAGGCCGTCAACGGCGTCAACTACAGCGTGTCCGCCGGTGAGACGCTCGCCGTCCTCGGTGAGTCGGGCTCCGGCAAGTCGGTGACGGCGCAGGCCGTCATGGGCATCCTCGACATGCCGCCGGCCAGGATCCCGCAGGGCGAGATCCTGTTCCGCGGCCAGGACATGCTCAAGATGTCCGGCGAGGAGCGCCGCCGGATCCGCGGCCAGAAGATCGCCATGATCTTCCAGGACGCGCTCAGCTCGCTCAACCCCGTGCTCAGCGTGGGGTACCAGCTCGGCGAGATGTTCCGCGTCCACCAGGGCCTGTCCAAGAAGGACGCCAAGGCCAAGGCGATCGAGCTGATGGACCGGGTGAAGATCCCGGCCTCCGCGGCCCGGGTGAACGACTACCCGCACCAGTTCTCCGGCGGTATGCGCCAGCGCATCATGATCGCCATGGCGCTGGCCCTGGAGCCGGACCTGATCATCGCCGACGAGCCCACCACGGCTCTCGACGTGACCGTCCAGGCCCAGGTCATGGACCTGCTCGCGGAGCTCCAGCGCGAGTACAACATGGGGCTGATCCTGATCACCCACGACCTCGGCGTGGTCGCCGACGTCGCGGACAAGATCGCCGTCATGTACGCGGGCCGGATCGTCGAGCGCGCCCCGGTGCACGAGCTGTACAAGCGGCCCGCGCACCCCTACACGCGGGGTCTGCTCGACTCGATCCCGCGCCTGGACCAGAAGGGCCAGGAGCTGTACGCGATCAAGGGTCTGCCGCCGAACCTGCTGCGGATCCCGACGGGTTGTGCCTTCAACCCGCGCTGCCCCAAGGCGCAGGACATCTGCCGCACGGACGAGCCGGCCCTCTTCCCGGTCACCGAGCTCGACGGCGGCGAACTGCCCGGCCGGGCCTCCGCGTGCCACTTCTGGAAGGAGACGCTCCATGGCTGAGCTCAGCAAGAACCACGAGCCGCAGGACGCCACGCCGAACGTCTCCGACGTCGAGATCGTGGACGCCCACTCCGAGACGGAGGCGGTCGCCGCCATCGAGGCGCCCGTCGAGCGGGGCGAGCCGATCCTCCAGGTGCGCAACCTGGTGAAGCACTTCCCGCTCACCCAGGGCATCCTCTTCAAGAAGCAGATCGGCGCGGTCAAGGCCGTCGACGGCATCTCCTTCGACCTGTACCAGGGCGAGACCCTGGGCATCGTGGGCGAGTCCGGCTGCGGCAAGTCCACCGTGGCCAAGCTCCTGATGACCCTGGAGCGGGCCACCGCGGGCGAGGTCTTCTACAAGGGCCAGGACATCACCAAGCTGTCCGGGCGCGCGCTGAAGGCCGTGCGGCGCAACATCCAGATGGTCTTCCAGGACCCGTACACCTCGCTCAACCCGCGTATGACGGTGGGCGACATCATCGGTGAGCCCTTCGACATCCACCCCGAGGTGGCACCGAAGGGCGACCGGCGGCGCCGGGTCCAGGAACTGCTGGACGTGGTCGGGCTCAACCCCGAGTACATCAACCGCTATCCGCACCAGTTCTCGGGCGGTCAGCGCCAGCGCATCGGCATCGCCCGCGGCCTTGCGCTCAACCCCGAGATCATCATCTGCGACGAGCCGGTGTCGGCGCTGGACGTGTCGGTGCAGGCGCAGGTCATCAACCTGATGGAGCGGCTGCAGGACGAGTTCAACCTGTCGTACCTCTTCATCGCGCACGACCTGTCGATCGTGCGGCACATCTCCGACCGCGTCGGCGTGATGTACCTCGGCCGGATGGCGGAGATCGGCACGGACGAGCAGATCTACGACCACCCGACGCACCCGTACACGCAGGCGCTGCTGTCGGCCGTGCCGGTGCCGGACCCGGAGGCGCGCGAGCACCGGGACCGGATCATCCTGAGCGGCGACGTGCCCTCGCCGGCGAACCCGCCGTCGGGCTGCCGCTTCCGCACCCGCTGCTGGAAGGCGCAGGCGAAGTGCGCCCAGGAGGAGCCGCTGCTGGCGGTGCCCGAGCTCTTCAAGGGCGTGGACACCCCGGCGGCGCACGAGTCGGCGTGCCACTTCGCCGAGGAGAAGGACGTCGTGCACGCCGTCTGATCCCGCACCCCGTCCCACCCGACCGGTTCCCGGCCCCGCCTCGCGGTGCCGGGAACCGGCGTCTCGGGGCCCGGGGAAGCCGGTCCCGCACGGCTCCCTCAGCGGACAACGCGTCCGCGCAGCACGACGCGTCGGGGCCGGCGCAGCGTGCCGGGGTCCAGCCGCGGGTCCGCGTCGTACACGGTGACGTCCGCGAGGCCGCCCTCGGTCAGGCCGCTCAGCCCGAGGAAGGCGCGCGCGGTCCAGCTCGCGGCGCCGACCGCCGAGTGCGCCGGCAGCCCGGCGGCGATCAGGTGCTCCACCTCGGTGGCGACGTTGCCGAACGGCGCCGAGTCCGTCCCGGCGAGGACGGTGACCCCCGCGTCGTACGCCTCCCGGACCCGGCGCACCATCGTGCGGTGCCCCTCGCGCCAGAGCCGGTCCCGGGCGGTGCCGCCGGTGCGCAGCGGCGCGCTCCCGGCGAAGGCGGTGAGGGTCGGCACGTAGGCCGTGCCGTGCGCCGCCATGAGCGCGACGCACTCCTGCGGCATGCCCATCCCGTGCTCGACGGAGTCGACGCCCGCGCGGGCCGCGCCGAGCACGCCCTCGGCGGACTGGCAGTGCACGGCGACCCGGCCGCCCGCCGCGTGCACGCCTTCGACGACCGCCCGCAGCAGCTCGTACGGGACCGGGGCGGCCTCGAAGTCCCAGTCGCCCATGAGCTTGCACCAGCCGTCGTGGGCCCTGGCCTCCGCGACCGCCGACGCGACGAGGTCGTCCGTGACCGTGTGGAACGCGGCGGTCCTGGAGAGCCCGGCCCAGGCCAGCCAGCGGCCCGCGGTGATCATCCGGGGCGCGTCGGGGGCCTCGCGCAAGGCCGCGGGCACCTCGCCCAGCAGTCCGGGGAAGCGCAGCGCCGTCGTGCCCGCCTCGCGGTGCGCGGCGATGTGCTCGGCGAAGAGGACGGGGTCGAAGGAGAGGTCACCGGCGTCGTCCCCCGAGCCCGGGTGGGTGTGCACGTCGACGAGTCCCGGCAGCAGGAAGCCGCCGTCGGCGACGGTGACGACGTCGGCGGCGCCGGCGGGGCGGACGAAGGTGACGCGGTCCCCGAGCAGCCAGAGGTCGCGCGGTTCGCCGTCGGGCAGCACGGTGCCGCGCAGGTGGAGGATCATCCCGGCAGTCTGTCCCGGCGGGCGGGCGCGGCCAAGTCCCCGCCGCCGTGCCCATATTCGGTCGACAGCGGCCGGGCGGGCGGGGATGCTTCACCCCGATGACGCGAACCGACACGCCTCCCGCCTGGGACGAGCGCTCACAGCTGACCACCTTCCTCGACTACGCCCGTGACACGGCGCGGGCCAAGTGCGAGGACGTCTCCCCGGAGAACGCCCGCCGGGCCCCGCTGCCCGGCTCCCCGCTCATGACCCTGTGCGGACTGATCAGCCATCTGCGGTGGGTCGAGTACTACTGGTTCCAGGTGGTGTTCCTCGGGGAGGACGACCAGGGCCCGTGGACGGACGAGGAACCCGACCGCGAGATGAGCATGGCCGTCGACGTGCCGCTCGCGCAGCTCCTCACGGAGTACGCGGAGCAGAGCGCCCGCTACCGGGAACTGGTCGCCGGGCACAGCCTGGACGACACGGCGAAGCGCGCGGGCCGGGACGACCGGCACTTCGACCTCAGGTGGATCCTGCTGCACCTGATCGAGGAGACCGCCCGGCACAACGGCCATCTCGACATCCTGCGCGAACTGCTCGACGGCCGCACGGGCTCGTAGCGGCCCCTCCTCGGCCCTCCTCCACGGGCTCCGCAGAACAGACCACCAGGAACCGCCGGCCCGCACGTGGCCGGCGGTTCCGCATGTCCGCACGCACGTCGCGGCCCGGCGCGCGCCCCGCTGTGCGGGGCGCGGTGTCACACGTACGGCCGCCGCCCGGACAGCGGCCACCCGTACAGACGGGGCGAGAGTGCGATATGGGTGGTAACGGGTCATATTGGGCGCTAATGACCAGAGCTTTCCGAGGAGGCACTCCATGCGTGGAGCGACGCACGCCAAATGGGCCGCATGCGCGGCGGCGGTAGCCCTCGCGGCGACCGCCTGCGGGGGCGGGGGGAGTGACAGCGGCGGCGGCGACGGCACCGGGGTCCTCAGCTCCTCGTGGGGTGATCCGCAGAACCCGCTCGAACCGGCCAACACCAACGAGGTGCAGGGCGGCAAGGTCCTCGACATGATCTTCCGGGGTCTGAAGCGGTACGACGCGAAGACCGGCGCGGCCGACGACATGCTGGCCGAGAAGATCGAGACCTCGGACTCGCAGAACTTCACGATCACGATCAAGGACGGCTGGAAGTTCAGCAACGGCGAGGCCGTCACCGCGAAGTCCTTCGTCGACGCGTGGAACTACGGCGCCAGCCTCAAGAACAACCAGAAGAACGCGTACTTCTTCGGGTACATCGAGGGGTACGACAAGGTCCACCCGGACTCGGGCAAGCAGAGCGCGGACACGCTGTCCGGCCTGGTCGTCAAGGACGACAAGACCTTCACGGTCAAGCTCAACCAGAAGTTCTCGACCTTCCCCGACACCCTCGGCTACGCGGCCTTCTCGCCGCTGCCGCAGGCGTTCTTCGACGACCACGCGAACTGGCTGAAGAAGCCGATCGGCAACGGTCCGTACTCGGTCGACTCCTACACCAAGGGCTCCCAGATGTCCCTGCGGAAGTGGGACGGCTACTCCGGCGAGGACAAGGCGGAGAACGGCGGGGTGGACCTGAAGGTCTACACCGACAACAACACCGCCTACACCGACCTCCTGGCCGGCAACCTCGACCTGGTCGACGACGTGCCCGCCTCGCAGCTCAAGAACGCCAAGAGCGACCTCGGCAACCGGTACATCAACACCCCGGCCGGCATCATCCAGACCCTCGCCTTCCCGTTCTACGACAAGAACTGGGACAAGGCCGGGATGGAGAAGGTCCGCACGGGCCTGTCGATGGCCATCGACCGCAAGCAGATCACCGAGACGATCTTCCAGAAGACCCGTACCCCGGCCACCGACTGGACCTCGCCGGTGCTCGGCAAGGACGGCGGCTTCCAGGACGGACTCTGCGGTGACGCCTGCGAGTACAACGCGAGCGAGGCCAAGAAGATGATCGAGGACGGCGGGGGTCTGCCCGGCGGACAGGTCAAGATCACGTACAACGCGGACACCGGCTCCCACAAGGAGTGGGTCGACGCCGTGTGCAACAGCATCAACAACGCCCTCGGCAACGACAAGGCGTGCGTCGGCAACCCCGTCGGCACCTTCGCCGACTTCCGCAACCAGATCACCGACCAGAAGATGTCGGGTCCCTTCCGGGCGGGCTGGCAGATGGACTACCCGCTGATCCAGAACTTCCTCCAGCCGCTGTACTACACCAACGCCTCCTCCAACGACGGCAAGTGGTCGAACAAGGACTTCGACAACCTGGTGAACCAGGCGAACGCCGAGACCGACACCGCCAAGGCGATCAAGCTCTTCCAGCAGGCCGAGGAGGTCGTCCGGGACAACATGGCGGCCATCCCGCTCTGGTACCAGAACGGCAGCGCCGGCTACTCGGAACGGCTCTCGAACGTCGCGCTCAACCAGTTCAGCGTCCCCGTCTACAACGAGATCAAGGTCAACTGAGCCGCGCCGGGCGGCCCTTGTGACAGGGCCGCCCGCCCCTACCTCCGGAGCCCTCATGGGACGGTATGTGATCCGGCGCCTGCTGCAGATGATCCCGGTCTTCATCGGCGCGACGCTCTTGATCTTCCTGATGGTGAACGTGATGGGCGACCCCATCGCGGGCCTCTGCGGCGACCGCCAGTGCGACCCCGCCACCGCCGCCCAGCTGGAGAAGGAGTTCGGCCTCGATAAGCCGGTGTGGCAGCAGTACCTGACCTACATGGGCAACGTCTTCACCGGGGACTTCGGCACCGCCTTCAACGGCCAGGAGGTCACCGAACTGATGGCGTCGGCCTTCCCGGTCACCATCCGGCTCACGATCGTCGCGATCCTCTTCGAGATCGTGATCGGCATCGTGCTCGGCGTGATCACCGGCCTGCGCCGCGGACGCCCCGTCGACACCGGCGTCCTGCTGCTGACCCTCGTCGTCATCTCGGTGCCCACCTTCGTCACCGGCCTGCTGCTCCAACTGCTGCTCGGCGTCGAGTGGGGCTGGATCAAACCGTCGGTCTCCTCGGAGGCCACCTTCGGCGAGCTGATCGTCCCCGGCCTGGTCCTCGCCTCGGTGTCCCTGGCCTACGTGACCCGGCTGACCCGGACCTCCATCGCGGAGAACAAGCGGTCCGACTACGTCCGTACGGCGATCGCGAAGGGCCTGCCCCGGCGCCGCGTGATCGTCCGTCACCTGCTCCGCAACTCGCTGATCCCCGTGGTGACCTTCATCGGCACCGACATCGGCGCGCTCATGGGCGGCGCCATCGTCACGGAGCGGATCTTCAACATCCACGGCGTCGGCTTCCAGCTCTACCAGGGCATCCTGCGGCAGAACACCCAGACCGTCGTCGGTTTCGTGACCGTCCTCGTGCTCGTCTTCCTGGTCGCCAATCTGCTCGTCGACCTCCTCTACGCCGTACTCGACCCGAGGATCCGCTATGCCTGAGCAGCCGTACGAGCCGGAGGGCGCCATCGCGGCGACCGGGATGGGCGGCGCCATGGACCTCGCCACCAGTGAGGGCGCCACCCTGGAGAAGACGCCCGGCGGCCCGGAGGGCACCGGACCGCAGGAGAAGCCGCGCTCGCTCTGGTCCGACGCCTGGCGCGACCTGCGGCGCAACCCCGTCTTCATCATCTCCGCGCTGGTCATCCTCTTCCTGGTCGTGATCTCGCTCTGGCCGTCCCTGATCGCCACGCAGAACCCCCTGAACTGCAATCTGTCCAAGGCCCAGGAGGGCTCCCAGCCCGGGCACCCGTTCGGATTCGACGGCCAGGGCTGCGACGTCTACACGCGGACCGTGTACGGCACCCGGGTCTCGATCGCTGTCGGCGTCTGCGCCACGCTCGGGGTCGCCCTGCTCGGAGCGGTGCTCGGCGGCCTCGCCGGCTTCTTCGGCGGGACCGGGGACGCCGTCCTGTCCCGGATCACGGACATCTTCTTCGCGATCCCCGTGGTGCTCGGCGGCCTGGTGCTGCTGTCCGTGGTCACCAGCAACACGATCTGGCCGGTCATCGGGTTCATGGTGCTGCTCGGCTGGCCGCAGATCTCCAGGATCGCGCGCGGATCCGTCATCACCACCAAGCAGAACGACTACGTCCAGGCGGCACGGGCCCTCGGCGCGTCCAACTCACGGCTGATGCTGCGGCACATCCTGCCGAACGCCGTCGCGCCCGTGATCGTCGTAGCGACCATCGCGCTCGGCACCTACATCGCGCTGGAGGCGACGCTGTCGTACCTCGGAGTCGGGCTGAAGCCACCCACGGTGTCCTGGGGCATCGACATCTCCGCCGCGTCCCCGTACATCCGCCAGGCCCCGCACATGCTGCTGTGGCCCGCCGGCGCCCTCGCGGTCACCGTCCTGGCGTTCATCATGCTCGGCGACGCGGTCCGCGACGCCCTCGACCCGAAGCTGAGGTGACCGCCGTGCTGCTCGAAGTGCGCGACCTGCACGTGGAGTTCCGGACCAGGGACGGTGTCGCCAAGGCGGTCAACGGCGTGAACTACAGCGTCGACGAGGGCGAGACGCTCGCGGTGCTCGGCGAGTCCGGCTCCGGCAAGTCCGTCACCGCGCAGGCCGTCATGGGCATCCTGGACATGCCCCCGGGCCGGATCACCGGCGGCGAGATCCTCTTCCAGGGCCAGGACCTGCTGAAGTTCAAGGAGGAGGAGCGGCGCAAGGTCCGCGGCGCCCAGATGGCGATGATCTTCCAGGACGCCCTCTCGTCCCTGAACCCGGTGCTGTCCGTGGGTGACCAGCTCGGCGAGATGTTCGTCGTGCACCGCGGGATGTCCCGCAAGGACGCCCGGACCCGGTCCGTCGAGCTGATGGACCGGGTCCGCATCCCGGCCGCCGCCCAGCGTGTACGCGACTACCCGCACCAGTTCTCCGGCGGTATGCGCCAGCGCATCATGATCGCCATGGCGCTGGCCCTCGAACCCGCCCTGATCATCGCCGACGAACCGACCACCGCCCTGGACGTCACCGTCCAGGCCCAGGTCATGGAGCTGCTGGCGGAACTCCAGCGCGAACTCAACATGGGGCTCATCCTGATCACCCACGACCTCGGCGTGGTCGCCGACGTCGCGGACAAGATCGCCGTGATGTACGCGGGCCGCATCGTCGAGTCGGCGCCCGTCCACGACATCTACAAGGCGCCCGCGCACCCGTACACCCGGGGCCTGCTGGACTCGATCCCGCGCCTGGACCAGAAGGGCCAGGAGCTCTACGCGATCAAGGGCCTGCCGCCGAACCTGATGCGCATCCCGCCGGGCTGCGCCTTCAACCCGCGCTGCCCCATGGCCCAGGACGTGTGCCGGACCGACGTACCCCCGCTCTACGAGGTCTCCGACGAGCGCGGGAGTGCCTGCCACTTCTGGAGGGAGTGCCTGCATGGCTGAGACGACGCAGGCGCCGACGGCCGAGCCGATCCTGGAGGTCAGCGGCCTGGTCAAGCACTACCCGCTCACCCGAGGCATCGTCTTCAGGAAGCAGATCGGGGCGGTGAAGGCCGTCGACGGCGTCGACTTCACCCTGGGGTCGGGCGAGACCCTCGGCATCGTCGGCGAGTCCGGCTGCGGCAAGTCGACGGTCGCCAAGATGCTGGTCAACCTGGAGAAGCCGACGGACGGGGTGATCAAGTACCGGGGCGAGGACATCACCAAGTTGTCCGGACGCGCCCTGAAGGCCGTACGGCGCAACATCCAGATGGTCTTCCAGGACCCCTACACCTCGCTCAACCCCCGTATGACGGTGGGCGACATCATCGGTGAGCCCTACGACATCCACCCCGAGGTCGCGCCCAAGGGTGACCGCCGGAAGCGGGTCCAGGACCTGCTGGACGTGGTCGGCCTCAACCCCGAGTACATCAACCGCTATCCGCACCAGTTCTCCGGCGGCCAGCGCCAGCGCATCGGCATCGCCCGCGGCCTCGCGCTGCGCCCCGAGATCATCGTCGCGGACGAGCCGGTCTCCGCCCTCGACGTCTCCGTGCAGGCGCAGGTCATCAACCTGCTCGACCGCCTCCAGGACGAGTTCGACCTGTCCTACGTCTTCATCGCGCACGACCTGTCGATCGTGCGGCACATCTCCGACCGGATCGGCGTGATGTACCTCGGGCGGATCGTCGAGACCGGCAGGGACGCCGAGATCTACGACCATCCGACGCACCCGTACACCCAGGCCCTGCTCTCCGCGGTGCCGGTGCCCGACCCGGAGGCGCGCGAGCACCGGGAGCGGATCATCCTCACCGGAGACGTGCCGTCGCCGGCCAACATCCCCTCCGGCTGCCGCTTCCGCACCCGGTGCTGGAAGGCGCGCGAGCGCTGCGCCCTGGAGGTCCCGCTGCTCGCGGTGCCGGCCGAGTTCCGGCTCCTGGACGGGCCCGCGGCACACGACTCGGCGTGCCACTTCGCGGAGGAGAAGCGCGTGGTGCCCCCGGAGGAGCACCGGCCCTCGCCTCTCGGCGGCCTTCCGGAGTCGCCCGGCGGAGACCGTCCGGGCTCGCCCCTGGGCGGGCGTCCGGTGCCGCCGCCGGAGGACGGGGAACCGCCGTCACGGCCGCCGAACGGGGTTGCATAAGCGCACAAATGAGGGCGAACGTCGTTTACACGCAGGCAACTTGGCGGAAGCGGTACCGATATACGGACGCGGCAAGGTGAACAGCGTACGGCCGTGCGGGTGCCGTAGACGGGCCGGGGCGCGCCATGTCGCCCCGGCCCGTCGCATGTTCAGTCCAGGCCCAGCGACCGCTTCAGGAAGTCCACCTGGAGCAGCAGCAGGTTCTCCGCGACCTGTTCCTGCGGCGTCATGTGCGTGACGCCCGACAGGGGGAGCACCTCGTGGGGCCGCCCGGCGGCCAGCAGGGCCGAGGACAGGCGCAGGCTGTGCGCGACCACCACGTTGTCGTCCGCGAGGCCGTGCACGATCATCATCGGCCGGGCGGGCTCGGCGGCGGCCACCAGACCGTCGTCGTCGATCAGGGAGTTGGCCGCGTACACCTCGGGACGGCTGCCGGGGTCGCCCAGGTAGCGCTCGGTGTAGTGGGTGTCGTAGAGCCGCTGGTCGGTGACCGGGGCGCCCAGGATGCCGGCGTGGAAGACGTCCGGGCGGCGCAGCACCGCGAGCCCCGCGAGGTAGCCGCCGAACGACCAGCCGCGGATCGCCACCCGGCCGAGGTCGAGCGGGAAGGTCTTCGCGAGGTCCTGGAGGGCGTCGACCTGGTCCTGGAGCACGACGGCGGCCAGGTCGTCCTTGACGGCCTTCTCCCAGGCGGGCGAGCGCCCCGGCATCCCGCGCCCGTCCGCGACGATCACGGCGAATCCCTGGTCGGCGAACCACTGCGAGGTCAGGTAGGGGTTGTGGGCGGCGAGCACGCGCTGGCCGTGCGGACCCCCGTACGGGTCCATGAGCACGGGCAGGGGAGTGTCCCCGTGGTAGTCCGTCGGCATAAGCACGGCGCACGGGATTCGGCGTGCGCCCCCCTGTGTCAAGGTCACGCGCGGGGACAGACCAGGGCGTTCGGCATATGACGCCACGGTGGCCGTCTTCGCCGAGGCTCCCGCGGGCGCCGGTCCGGCCCCGGTCCGCCTGCCGTCGCGCAGCACCTGCACCTGGCTGCCCGGCCGGTCCGGCACCGCCGAGACGAGGACGGTCACGCCGCCGGCCCGCACCGCCGAGTGCACGCCCGGCTCCTGCGAAAGCCGCTCCACGCCCAGCTCGTTCACCCGGTACACGTGGATCTCGCCGATCTCCGGCTCGGCCGCCTTCGCGCCCGCCGACGCCGAGACCAGCACGTCGTGGGCCGACACGTCCAGCACCGCGCGGACGTGCAACTGCGGCCCGGTCAGCGGGCGTTCGCCGTACGCGAGGACCCGCGCCCCGCCCTCGTCGGCGATCCGCACCAGCTGCCCGCCGGGGCTCCAGCACGGGACGCCGGGGAAAAGATCCAGCCATTGTGGATCTTCGTCGGCGTGCACCATCCGGGTGGCCCCGGTGTCCGGGTTCACCGCCAGGAACAGCTGGCTGCGCTGGTCCCGCGCCTGTACGAGCACGAGCGGCGCCCCCGCCGCTGACCAGTGCACATGCGCCACGTACGGGTAGCGCGCCCGGTCCCAGACGACCTCCGTGCGCGTCCCGTCGAGGCCGATGACGAACAGCCGGACCTCCGCGTTGGCGCTGCCCGCCACCGGGTACGCCACCTGCTGCGGATCCCGCCCGGGATGCGCCGGATCGGAGATCCACCACCGCTCGACCGGGGCGTCGTCGACCCGCGCGACGAGCAGCCGGTCCGACTCCGGTGACCACCAGAAACCGCGCGAACGCCCCATCTCCTCGGCCGCGATGAACTCGGCCAATCCGTAGGAAACCGTCGCCGACTCCGGCTCCGCCAGCGCCCGGTCCTCCGCTCCCTCGGCCCCCACCACACGCAGGGCGCCACCGGTCACGTACGCGATCAGCCGCCCGTCGGGCGCCGGGCGCGGGTCGATCACCGGCCCCGGGACCCGGAGTTCACGCGCCGTACCGGCCCGCAGCTCGGCCGTGAAAAGCCGCCCTGACAAGGAGAAAGACGCCAACTCCACGGCCGCGTCGGTGGCGTAGCCGACGATCCCGGCGCCGCCCTCGCGGCTGCGCTCACGGCGGGCCCGCTCCTGCGCCGACAACCGCTCCGTGCCGCCGCCGAGCAGCGTCCCGGGGTCCGCGACGACGCGCTCCCCGCCGTCCTCGACATCGAGGACCCACAGCAGGTTCGCCCGGTCCGTGCCGGACCGGGACCGCAGGAAAACGACGCGTGAACCGTCGGGTGACACGGTGAAGGCGCGGGGTGCGCCGAGGGTGAACCGCTGGGTGCGCGCCTGCATGCGCGGGAAGGAAAGGGGCTCCGTCGTCATGCCCTGACCATATTGGCCATGCGCCCCCTTGTGCGGCCGTGCGCCGATCGATGCGCGCGTACGGATAGTTATGATCACTAGCGCTGCGTGGGTATGAACCCGCTGGCTGCTGTAAGGGTTTTCCGACCCCGTTCGACCCCCCCTAGTCCCTGGGATCTTTGGAGGTGAGCCGCCGTGGCACTCTCGATTTCGGCGGTGGTGCTGCTGGCGATCATCGTCTTCATCCTGGTCAAGAAGTCAGGACTGAAGGCCGCCCACGCCATCGTGTGTGTCCTGCTCGGCTTCTATCTCGCCTCGTCGACGGTGGCACCCACGATCAACGAGCTGACGACGAACATCGCGGGCATGATCGGCAGTATCAAGTTCTGACCGCGTGACACCCGTGCCGTGGGCTCCGCGACCCGTCGCGGGAGCCCACCGCCGCCCGTCCGCCCGCTCAGCCCTCGGACGCGTACGCCACGAAGCGGGCCCACGCCCGCGAGGTGAGCGCGAGCCGGGGGCCGGCGATGTCCTTGGAGTCGCGGACGTGGACGGTGCCGGGGGTGGTGGCGACCTCGACACAGGACTCGCCGTCCGTGCCGCCGCTGTAGCTGCTCTTGAACCACGCCAGTTCGAGGGAGTTCCCGGTGGAAGCCGTGCGGATCATGTTTCTCCCAGCAGTTGCTCGATGAAGATCAACGACTCCCGTGGCGGGAGGGCCTGAGCCCGGATCGTGCCATACCGGAGCTCAAGGATCCGAAGCGATTTCGGGTCCGTGACCGGCCGGCCGTTGAAGGCGCCGTCCGAACGCCCCGCCGCAGTGCCGTCGGGGAACTTCAACAGCTCGATCCTGCCGTCCAGCCCGGGATGAGGCTCGCAGTCCGTCGGCATCACCTGAAGGCGGACGTGATGCAACCGACCCACGTCCAGCAGGTGTTCGAGTTGCTGTCGCCAGCTTATTGTGCCCCCGACCCGCCTGCGCAGCGGTGCCTCCTCCAGCACGAAGTGCAGACACGGAGCCGGGTCCCGGTCGAAGACCGACCGCCGGGCCAGCCGCGCGGCCACCATCCGCTCCACGTCGTCCGGCGTGTACGGCGGCTGGGCCGCCCTGATCAGTGAGCGCGCGTGCGCGGCGGTCTGCAGGAGACCCGGCACGATGTTGCCCTCGTACACCCCGATCTCGACCGCCCGTGCCTCCAGTTGGGCCAGCTCCCGGACCTTCTTCGGGTAGCGGACCTTGGCGACGTCCTCCTTCATCGCGGACAGCAGCCCGCCCGCGCGCAGCACCTCGTCCGCCGTGTCCAGGTACTCGGGCCGGGGGATCCGCTTGCCGCCCTCGATCTTGTAGACCATGTCCTCGCCGTATCCCACGGCTTCACCGAAGTCGGCGGCGCGCATCCCCACCGCCTCCCGGCGCAGCTTGAGCTGCCGCCCGACCGTCGCGACGACCGCCACACCCCACTCGTCGTCCGGGTCGACCTCCCAACCCGGCTCGTCCGCCTCGCCCTTGAGCCGGGCCGCCGCGCCGTCCACCCTTGCCATCCCGCACCCCTCCGTCGTACGACCCTGCCGCGACGCCCCTACCCGTGCGGCCGGTTGCGGCAGTCCGGACACGGGCGGACAGCCGCCGGTCCACCGGAACCCGCTTCTCCGTGCTCCGGTGCGAGGGGCGGTCATCCCCAAGGACCACGAGGGTGAAAGCACCGCACCAAGCCCTACCCCGCCCTTCCGCGCCGCAGCGGTCCCTCACTCGCGCGGGTGAACATCATCAACTCGGCTGGCTTCCGGCCCGGTTGGCTGCCCTACGCTCGGCGCGACACAACTCCAGACATGCGACGGCCCTCGCCGGGACTGGCATCCCAGTGCGAGGGCCTGACCACCGAGGAAGTAGGAGCTTCCCGATGGATACGCAGAACCCTAGCGCGCCCCCGCGCCCCCAGCCCGGGAACGCGGGCAGAAACCGCACGCACGGGCACACCCGCTCCGGCGGCCTCGCCCACGACAACGCCCGCCACGCCACCCGCTTCACGGTGATCGGCAACCACCTCGCCCAGCACCCGGAGCTCTCGGCCCTGGCGATCGGCCTGGGCGTGCACATCCAGTCCCTGCCCGCGGGCGCCCGCGTCGACATCAAGACCCTCGCCGCCCGCTTCCCCGAGGGCGCCACCCGGATCGCCGCCGCCCTGCGCGAGCTGGAGGCCCACGGCTACCTGCGCCGCACCCGCGAGCGCGTCCCCGGCGGCCGCATCGTCACCCGCACGGTCTCGTGCAACCAGCCGGGACACCGCGGCCGGGCGGCCGACGACCACCGCCCGGCGGCCCCGCGCCCACCCGAGCGGCGCGAGCCCCGCAAACCCCTCCCGGCCGTCCCGCACCCGGCGCACCCCGCCCCCGCCCTCCTCGCGGCCGCCACGGACCTCCTCGCGGACCTCCGCCGCCACGACCCGGGCCTGCTCCTGTCCGCCCACGACACCGCCCACCTCGCGCCCGGCGTCGCCGCCTGGCTGGAGCGGGACGTCGGCCCCGGCGCCGTACGCCGGGCGCTGACCACCGACCTGCCACCCGGCGGACCGCGTCGCCCCGCGGCCCTGCTCGCGCACCGGCTCAGCGCCCAACTGCCGCCCCCGCCCCCGCTCGGCCCGCCCGTCCGGCGCCTGCCCGTCGTGCGGCACCCCCTGCGGAACTGCGACGACTGCGACCGGGCCTTCCGCGCCCCGGAACCGGGCCGCTGCCGGGACTGCCGGCGAGAGGCCCCGCCCGGCGGCGAGGAGTGACGGCGGGCCCGCGGCGCGACCCCGGCGGCGGACGCCTCGTAGGGTGGAGCCCATGACGGAACTGCCCGACCGGCGTCTGCTCCTGGTGCACGCGCACCCGGACGACGAGTCGATCAACAACGGCGCGACCATGGCGCGGTACGCGGCCGAGGGCGCCCTGGTGACGCTGGTGACCTGCACCCTCGGTGAGCGGGGCGAGGTCATCCCGCCGCGGCTCGCGCACCTGACCGGTGCCGCCCTCGGCGAACACCGCCTGGGAGAGCTGCGTACGGCGATGGCCGCGCTCGGCGTCGCGGACTTCCGGCGGCTCGGCGGCGACGGCCGCTACCGGGACTCCGGGATGATGGGCGGCCCCGAGAACGACGAGCCGGACTGCTTCTGGCGGGCCGACGTCGACGAGGCCGCCGCCCGCCTGGTCGAGGTGATCCGCGAGGTCCGCCCGCAGGTGCTCGTCACCTACGACCCCGACGGCGGCTACGGGCACCCCGACCACATCCAGACCCACCGGGTCGCCACCCGCGCCGCCGAACTGGCCGGGCGGGCCGCCTTCCGCCCCGACCTCGGCGAGCCCTGGCACATCGCCAAGGTGTACTGGAACCGCGTACCGCGCTCGGTGGCCGAGGAAGCCTTCGCCCGCCTGCGGGCCGCCCTGCCGGACCTGCCGTACGCGAAGGCGGCCGACACCGGCGACGTACCGGGCGTGGTCGACGACGCGATGGTCACCACGGTGATCGACGGCACCGCGTTCGCCGCCGCCAAGGCCGCCGCGATGCGGGCGCACGCCACCCAGATCGAGGTCACCGAGCCCTGGTTCGTCCTGTCGAACGAGCTGGCTCAGCCCCTCTTCACCACCGAGTACTACGAGTTGGTGCGCGGGGAACCCGGCGGGACGCCGGAGACCGACCTGTTCGCGGGCCTCGCGGACACCCGGACCGGGCAGCGGGAGACGGAGAACCGATGAGTACGACGGGCAGGCAGGGCAGCGCGCTGGCCCAGCCGTTGCAGCGGCCTTCGGGCGGGCGCATGGCGGCGGGCCTCGGGCTCCTCGTGCTGGGCGCCGTGGTCGGGGCGGCCGGTTCGCTGCTGCAAGCGGCCTGGTTCCCCGGTGGCTTGCTGCTGTCCCTGGCGGGCGCGGCGGGACTCTTCCTGGGCGGTTCGCGTGCTTTGGGCACCCGTGCCGGGGCCGTCGCTCCGGCCGTCGGCTGGACGGTCGCCGTCGTGCTGCTCACCGCCAGCCGTCCCGAAGGGGACTTCCTCTTCGGCGCGGGGATCGGCTCCTACCTGTTCCTGCTCGGCGGGATGGCGGTCGCTGTGATGTGCGCCACCCTCGGTCTCGGGCGGCAACCGGACGGTCCCGCCGTCCGACTTGGGAAATGACGTACCACTTCGCCGTATCGGACAGGTGCGGGTCCCGTGGGGGTTTCCCCGGCGGGCGCCGTCCGGGCGGTGAGACGGCCAGTATGGTGGTGCGCGCCGCCGAGCTGCCCGAGATGAGGTCGAGTAAACGGGCGGCGGAGCCAACCGGGAGAACCTGCCTTGAGTCGTGAAACTGACAGTTCGTCCTCCGGGCCCAACGGGCGCGGCGGAGCCGCGTACCCGTCGGGGACGCCGCCGTACGGGACCCCCACGGCCTCCGAAGACGGCGCCGCCGCGGGCCGTTCGGCCGCGCAGCCGGAGGAACGCAAGACCGAGACCACACTGACGACCCGGATCCGGATCAACATCCCCGGATCGCGGCCCATCCCGCCGGTCGTGGTGCGTACGCCGATGGCCGACGCCGACACCTCCGCCGAGAGTGCCGAGGGCGCGGACACCGACCCCGAGACGACGGGTTCCGTCCGCGTGCCCGCGATCGCCTCGGGTCCGACCGCGCCCGCCGCGGAGGGCCCCGGTGAGCCCCCGTCGGCCGAGGAGAAGACGAGCGACTGGTTCGCGCCACGCAAGTCCGGCCCTCCCAAGGGCGGATCGGGCGGCGGCCCGGCCAACGGAGCGGGTCTGCCCGCCGGTTCGGCCCCCGCCGGTGCCGGCGCACCCGCGGTCCCGGCGCCGTCCCCCGGCATGTCCTCGGGTCCGCAGGGCCCGGGCGCGCGTCCCGGCGGACCCGGCACTCCCCCCGGAGCGGGCGGCCCCGGACCGATGGGCGGCCAGGCCCGCCCCGGTGGCACGAACGGCGCGGGGCTGCCGGGTGCCACCGGCGCCGGTCCCGTGGCTCCCGGCCACGGCGGCGGCACCGGCTCCTTCGACGTCTCCGCGGCCCTCACCGGCCCCCCGTCCGGCGGCGAGTCCCGCCGCGACGACCTGCCCTACTTCGCGGAGAACGGCCAGGGCGCCCCGGACGGACGGCGCGGACCCGCCGGCCCGACCGGCGGCCCGGTCACCGGTGACGGCCCGATGGTGCCGCCCGCCGGCCCCGGCGCGGGCCCCTTCGGCTCCGGCGGTCCGGGTGTCCCCGGCGCGGGCCCCGGTGGTCCCGGCGCGGGTCCCGGCGGCGGTCTGAGCGACGACACGGCGATCCTCACCCCGCAGCGGCCCGCCCCCGAACCGGGCGGCCACGGCTACGGGCCCAACGACAACGTCTCCGGGCACACCGTCACCAGCGGCATCCCCGTCGTCCCCGGTGGCCAGAACTCGCCGTTCGGACCGGGCGGGCACCCCGACGGGCCGCTGCCGCACACGCCCCCGAAGCTGCCCGAGCCCGCCCCGAAACCGGCCGCCTCCGCCAAGCCCGCCAAGAAGAAGGGGCGCAGCAAGCTGGTGCTCCTCGCCGTCGGCGTGGTCTTCCTCGGCGGCGCGGCGTACGGCGCCGGGCTGCTGATGAACCACTCGGACGTGCCCAAGGGCACCACCGTGCTCGGCGTCGACATCGGCGGCGGCACCCGCGACGAGGCCGTCAAGAAGCTCGACGACGCCTTCGGGGACCGTACGAACAAGCCGCTGCGGCTGTCGGTCGACGGCGACACGGTGGCGCTCAGGCCGGACCAGTCGGGCCTCCAGCTCGACGCCAAGGCCACGGCGAGCGCCGCCGCGCGCAGCGACTACAACCCGATGTCCGTGATCGGATCCCTGTTCGGCGGGCAGCGCGTGGTGGAACCCGTGATGCCCGTGGACGAGGAGAAGCTCCGGGCGGCGCTGGAACGGGCCGCGGGCGGCTCCGGCTCGGCCGGCGACGGCACGATCAAGTTCCAGCCCGGCAAGGCCGTCGCCGTGTACGGCAAGGCGGGCAAGGGCATCGACGTCGGGGCGTCGGCCGAGGCCGTCCGGGAGGCGTACCGCAGCCAGGTGGAGTCCGGCACGAGCACCCCGGTGAAGGTGCCGACCACCATCAAGCAGCCGACGGTCTCGGACGCCGAGGTCAACCGGATGATGAAGAAGTTCGCGGAGCCGGCGATGTCCGGGATCGTCACGGTGCGGACGGACGCGGCCCACACGGTCTCGTTCAGCCCGCAGAACTCCCTGTGGCGTTTCCTGCGGGTGAAGGCCCAGGACGGCAAGCTCGTCGACTTCTACGACCGGGCGGAGCTCACCAAGCTCTACGGCAACACCTTCGACGGCGTGCTCGTCACGCGGGGCACCGGCAAGAAGACCGCGGTCACCGTCGAGGACGTGATCGGCGCGCTGCGTCCGGCGCTGATGTCCAAGAACGCGGCGGACCGGATCGCGGTGATCGACACGAACCCGAGCTGACCTCGGGAGCGTACGGCGCGGTTCCGCGCCGGTGACAGGGGTGTCCGGCCGACGGCCGGGCACCCCTTTCGTGTTGCCGTCCGGCCGCCGTCGCCGCGCCGGACATGACATCCGTCATGCGCGACCGAGGACACCTCGCACTGCCGGGGCGGCGGGCGCGGCGGCCACGATGGCCCCATGACGACGACTGCGACGGCCACCTCCCCGGTGGTCGCCTTCGACCAGGTGAGCAAGAGCTACGGGGGAGTGCGGGCCGTGGACGGCCTGACGCTCGCCCTGCACCCCGGTGAGACGGTGGCGCTGCTGGGCCCGAACGGGGCGGGCAAGTCCACGACCCTGGACCTGCTGCTCGGCCTCCGGCACGCCGACAGCGGCACGGTCCGGCTCTTCGGGACCGGCCCGCGCGAGGCCGTCGTCGCGGGCAGGGCGGGCGCCATGCTGCAGAGCGGCGGGCTGATGGACGAGGTGACGGTCGGTGAACTGGTCCGCCTCGCCTGCGCGCTGCACCCGAAGCCGTACCGGCCCGGCGACGTCATGGCCCGCGCGGGCGTCGACCGGATCGCGGACCGCCGGGTGAACAAGCTCTCCGGCGGCCAGCAGCAGCGGGTCCGCTTCGCCCTCGCCACCGCCGGGGCGAGCGACCTGATCGTGCTGGACGAGCCGACGACCGGCATGGACGTCACCGCCCGCCGCGCCTTCTGGGCCACCATGCGCGAGCAGGCCGACCAGGGCCGCACCGTCCTGTTCGCCACCCACTACCTGGAGGAGGCCGACGCGATCGCGGACCGGGTGCTCGTGCTGCACCGGGGCCGCCTGCTCGCCGACGGCACCGCCGCCGAGATCAAGGCACGGGCGGGCGCCCGCCGGATCTCCTTCGACCTGCGGGAGCCGGTGGACGAGGCCGCGCTGCGGACGCTGCCCTTCCTGACGTCCCTCGACGTCTCGGGCCACACCGTGCGCATCCGGTCCACCGACGCGGACGCGACCGTGCACGCCCTGTACGGGCTCGGGCTGTACCCGCGCGGCCTGGAGGTGACCGGACTCGGCCTGGAGCAGGCGTTCGTCGCCATCACCGCGGCCGAGGAGGCGGCCCGGGAAGCCGAGGGGACCGAACGCACGGTCCCCGCCGCCGAGCACGACGCCGACCCGGCCACCGCGGCCACCGCCACCGAAGGAGCGATGGAGAAGTGAACAGCCTCATCAAGCTGGAGATCGTCCGCGCCCTGCGCAACCGCAAGTTCCTCTTCTTCTCGGTGATCTACCCCTCGGGCCTGTTCCTGCTCATCGCGGGCGGCCAGGACGCCACCACCGTGGTCGAGGGCACCGGACTCACCCTGCCCACCTTCTTCATGGTGTCCATGGCCTCCTTCGGCGCCCTGACCGCCGTCCTGATGGGCAACAGCGAACGCATAGCCAAGGAGCGGGAGAGCGGCTGGGTACGGCAGTTGCGGCTCACCGCGCTGCCGGGCCGCGGCTACGTGCTGGCGAAGACCGCCGGTGCCGCCGTCGTCGCGCTGCCGTCCATCGTGATCGTGTTCGTCGTGGCGGCCGCCGTGAAGGACGTCCGCCTGGACCCCTGGCAGTGGCTCGCGCTCACCGCCGCGATCTGGGCCGGCAGCCTCGTCTTCGCCGCGCTCGGGGTGGCCATCGGCTATCTGGCGAGCGGTGACGCGGTCCGTCCGATCACGATGATCGTCTACTTCGGGCTCTCGGTGCTCGGCGGCCTGTGGATGCCGGCCACCACCTTCCCGGGCTGGCTCCAGGACATCGCCGACTGGCTGCCCACGCACGCGTACGCTGCCCTCGGTCAGGCCATCGAACTGGGCGAGGCACCGGCCGCCGCGGACGTCGCCGTCCTGGCCGTCTCCTTCGTCCTGTTCGCGGGCGCGGCGGCATGGCTGTACCGGAAGGACACCCTGAAGGCGTGAGCGGCGTCGGCATCGGGCAACGCCCCGACAACCGCAGGCAGAAGCTGGTCAAGTCCGTGTGGACGGGCATCTGGCTCGTCTACCTGAGCGCACCCGTCGGCGACCTGCTGCACGGCGGCCACAGCACCGGCGTCACCGTGCTCGGCTGGCTCGGCCTGGTGGTCTTCGTGGCCTGGTACTGGGCCCTGGTCTTCCGCACCGGCCGGGGCGAGGGCGAGCGCCTGGTCCTCGGCTCCCTGGCGGTGCTGGCGGCGGAGTCCTCCGTCCTCGCCCTCACCCTGGGCCGGGAGTGGCTGGTCCTGTTCGTGTACGTCTCGATCGCGTCCGGCGCCGCCCTGCCGCTGCGCACGGCACGCCTGACCGTCCCGGCCGTGTCCGCGCTGATGGCGGTGCTCGCCCTCGTCGTCCCCGGCGGCAGGGCGTACCTGGCGGGCCTGCTCATCCCGGCGTTCCTCGGCGGGTTCGCCATGACGGGGGTGCGTGAACTCCTGCGCACCACCATCGCGTTGCGCGAGGCCCGGGCCACCGTCGCCCAGCTCGCCGCGAACGAGGAGCGGCTGCGGCTCGCCCGCGACCTGCACGACCTGCTCGGCCACTCGCTCTCCCTGATCACGCTGAAGAGCGAGCTGGCCGGCCGGATGCTGCCCGGCCAGCCGGAGAAGGCGGCCCAGCAGGTCGCCGACATCGAGAGCGTCAGCCGCCAGGCCCTCGTCGACGTCCGCGAGGCGGTCACCGGCTACCGGAGGCCCCGGCTCTCCGGCGAACTGGCCGGGGCGCGGGTCGCGTTGACCGCCGCCGGGATCGTCGCCGACCTGCCGGCCGAACCCGGCCCCGGCGAGGTGGCCGAGGAGAGCGAGTCGGCACTCGCCTGGACGCTGCGCGAGGCGGTCACCAACGTCGTACGGCACAGCGGGGCGCGGCGCTGCTCGGTGACCCTGGCCCGCCGCGAGACCCTGACGGGCCCGATCCTCGAACTGACCGTGGAGGACGACGGTTCGGGCGGTTCGGGCAAGGGCCACGGGAACGGCCTGTCCGGGCTGGCGGAACGGCTGGAGAAGGCGGGCGGCACACTGGAGGCCGGCCGCGCACGGCACGGGTTCCGGCTGGTCGCCAGGGTGCCCGCGACCGCCCCGGCGGGACCGGCCGGCCACTCCCGGACGGCGGCGGACGACGCCGTAGGATCCGGGACATGAGCCGTACGATCAAGGTCCTGCTCGCCGAGGACCAGTCGATGGTCCGCGAGGCCCTGGCCGCCCTCCTCGGCCTCGAACCGGACATCGAGGTCGTCGCCCAGGTGGCGCGCGGGGACGAGGTGCTCGCCGCGGCCCGGGCGCACGACGTGGACGTGGCTCTCCTCGACATCGAGATGCCGGGCCTCACCGGCATCGAGGCCGCGGCCCGGCTGCACGCGGAGTTCCCGGACCTCAGGCTGGTCGTCCTCACCACCTTCGGCCGGCCCGGCTATCTGCGCAGCGCCATGGAGGCCGGCGCCGACGCCTTCCTGGTGAAGGACGCCCCGGCCGCCCAACTCGCCGAGGCGGTACGGAAGGTGCTCGCCGGGGAGCGCGTCATCGACCCCACGCTGGCGGCCGCCGCGCTCGCCGAGGGCGCCAATCCGCTGACCGCCCGCGAACGCGAGGTGCTGCGGGCGGCGGCCGACGGTTCCACCAACGCCGAACTCGCCGCGGCCCTGCACCTGTCCCAGGGCACGGTCCGCAACTACCTCTCCACGGCGATACAGAAGCTCGCGGTCCGCAACCGTGCTGAGGCCGTCAGGACGGCACGGGAGAAGGGCTGGCTGTAGACCCCCTCGGGGAGCTGCCCCCGTGGACGGTGCCGGTGCTGCGCCCGCCCTCGCAGCCCTGGCGGGCCGCGAGCCTCACGTCAGTTGAGCATCGACCGTGCGGCGTGCGCCTGTCGCCGTACCCGGTCGGCGGCCGGCTCGTCCACCGCGGCCACCACCTCGGCGTACGCGTCCAGTTCGGCGGCGCCCGTCAGGAAGTCCCCGCGCTGCACCAGCAGTTGAGCCCGCTCGTAGCGCAGCCGCGCCGGGTGCGAGGGCAGCAGCAGGGACAGTTCGACGGCCCACAGGGCGACGTCGGAGCGTTCGGGACGGGTGGCCGCCCAGGCGCGGACGTTGTTGAGGATGCGCAGCACGACGTCGAGCGGGTCGGCGGGCGCGAGCATCGATGGGTCCAGCGGCGCGCCGGTCGCCCCCGCGACGAGCAGCTCGGCGTCGGGCCCGGTCAGCACCCGGCCCCCGTCGAAGGGGTCGGCCAGCACCTGGTCCCCTGGCGGCCCGAAGCCCACCACGAAGTGCCCGGGCAGCGCGACCCCGTACACCGGTGCCCCCGCCCGCCGGGCGACCTCCATCCACACCACGGACAGCAGGATGGGCAGCCCGCGCCGGCGCCGCAGCACCTCGTGCAGCAGCGACGACTCCAGCCGCTGGTAGTCGCCGGGCGTGCCGTGGAAACCGCAGCGGGCGCCCAGGAGTTCGGCGAGCGCGGCCGCCCAGGACCGGGGGCCGCCCGGCCGGAACGGGAGCTGCCCCGCCAGCCGGTCCAGCTCGATCTCCGCCGCGTCCATGCCGGCCTCGTTCAGCGTCCCGTCCGCGGCGGCGCCCACGAGCAGACAGAGCAGGGCCAGGTCGGGCCGCTCGGAGCGGGCCTCGTCGGCGAACCGGCGCCGCACCTCGGCGGCTCGCTCCGGCTCCGGGGGGTGAGGGGGACGCATGGCAGCCTCCGGGCCTCTCACGCGGGCCGGTGACGGCCGTCGTGCGGCGCGGGCCGTTCCTCCGGCGCCTCCGGTGCCCGGTGGTGGTGGTAGGCGTGGTGCGCGGCGAAGCCCATCCCGGTGTAGAGCGTGCGCGCCCCCGCGTTGGCGGCCTCCACCTGGAGCCACGCCGCCGAGGCGCCCTCGTCCAGGGCGCGCCGGGCGAGCGCCGCCATCACGGCCGTGCCCAGCCCCCGCCGCCGGTACGCGGGGTCGACCTCGACGGCCGCGAAACCGGCCCAGCGCCCGTCCACCACGCACCGCCCGATGGCCGCCGGCGGCTCGCCCGGCTCCCCGGGCACCGTCGCGAACCACACGGACGGGCCACCGCTCAGCACGCGCAGCGCCACGTCGCTCAGCCCCTTGCGCCGGTAGCGGCTCAGCCACGCCTCGTCCGCATCCCGGGACAGCAGCACCCCGGGAGCCTCGCGGTCCCCGATCGGCGCGAGCGCCCCGGTCCACACCTCGGCCGTCACCTCACGCGACCAGCCGCGCGCCTCCAGCTCGGCGCACAGCAGTTCCTGGGTGCCCTCGGCCCCGGTCGCCGTCTGCACGTACGCGGGCAGCCCGCGGACGGCGTACCAGTCGCGGACGGCGGCGAGCGCCTCGTCCAGCGGCCGGCCCGGATCACCGAGCGTCAGGACGGAGTTGGCGCGCCGGGTGAACCCGGCGGCGGCGCGCAGCTCCCACTCGCCGAGCGGCTCGCGCTCGACCGGCTGCCAGGCCCTGGCGGCGATCCGCGCCAGTTCCCCGTACGAGGCCGCGGGGCCCCGCCGCCGCGCCGGAGCGGACGGCACGACCTTGCCCGCTACCAGCGAGGATTCCGGAATGCGGACGCTTTCGCCGGTGCGTCGTGTGATCAGCAGCACACCGTCGTCCCATGATGTGAGAACACCGACCGTGTCGGTGAACTTCTCTTCCGTGTCTCCGTCCTCGTTCAAGCGTCGCACGGAGACGCGTTTGCCCACGTCAGCAGCGGTGATGCGGACCTCAAGGCGGCCGGCCGCGGAGATTTCCACAGGTCAGTTCACCCCTCCTGTTCGGATCATGCCCAGGAACGGAGATACTAGGGGCGGGCATCGACGACGCCGCGCTCCCGCGCGCCAGGCGGCGGAGCCTGAGGAGGCCCGCCAGCGCCCTATCGAGGAGGAACGACAGCGTGACCTACGTCATCGCGCAGCCTTGTGTCGACGTCAAGGACAAGGCGTGCATCGAGGAGTGCCCGGTCGACTGCATCTACGAGGGCTCCCGGTCCTTGTACATCCACCCGGACGAATGCGTCGACTGCGGAGCCTGTGAGCCGGTGTGCCCGGTCGAGGCGATCTTCTACGAAGACGACACTCCGGAAGAGTGGAAGGACTACTACAAGGCGAACGTCGAGTTCTTCGACGAGCTCGGCTCGCCCGGTGGTGCCAGCAAGCTGGGACTGATCGAGCGCGACCACCCCTTCGTCGCAGCGCTTCCGCCGCAGAACCAGTAAGCGGCCCGGATCGCGCCGCCCCGGTCCCGTACGGCCTCGCTGCCGTGCGGGACCGAGGTGTTTGGCGCGCGGTCCGTCCGCACCCGCCGTGAGCGCGACCCGCCGGCCCGGGTCGCCCGTACGAGAAAGTGAGTCCGAGCCCGTGTCCGCAGTCTCCGACCGGCTTCCCACGTTTCCCTGGGACAAGCTGGAGCCCTACAAGGCGACGGCCGCCGCGCATCCGGACGGCCTCGTCGACCTGTCCGTCGGCACGCCGGTCGACCCGGTGCCCGAGCTGATCCAGAAGGCTCTGGTCGCCGCGGCCGACTCGCCGGGCTATCCCACGGTCTGGGGCACCCCCGAGCTGCGCGACGCGATCACGGGCTGGGTGGAGCGGCGGCTGGGCGCCCGCGAGGTCACGCACCGCCACGTGCTGCCGATCGTCGGCTCCAAGGAGCTGGTGGCCTGGCTGCCGACCCAGCTGGGCCTCGGCCCGGGGGACACGGTCGCCTATCCGCGCCTGGCCTATCCGACGTACGAGGTCGGCGCCCGGCTGGCCCGCGCGGACCACGTCGCCTACGACGATCCGACCGAGCTGGACCCCACGGACCTGAAGCTCCTGTGGCTCAACTCGCCGTCGAACCCCACCGGCCGCGTCCTCGCCAAGGACGAGCTCACCCGCGTCGTCGCCTGGGCGCGGCGGCACGGCGTCCTGGTCTTCTCCGACGAGTGCTACCTCGAACTGGGCTGGGAGGCCGACCCGGTGTCGGTGCTGCACCCGGACGTGTGCGGCGGCTCGTACGAGGGGATCGTGGCGGTCCACTCGCTCTCCAAGCGGTCGAACCTGGCGGGCTACCGCGCCGCGTTCCTCGCCGGTGACCCCGACGTCCTCGGCCCGCTGCTCCAGATCCGCAAGCACGGCGGCATGATGACCTCCGCGCCGACCCAGGCCGCGGTGGTGGCCGCGCTCGGCGACGACACCCACGTCCGTGAGCAGCGCGAGCGCTACGCGGCCCGGCGCACGGCCCTGCGCGCCGCCCTCCTCGGGCACGGCTTCCGCATCGAGCACAGCGAGGCGAGCCTGTACCTGTGGGCCACGCGGGACGAGTCCTGCTGGGACACCGTCGCCCACCTCGCCGGCCTCGGCATCCTGGTGGCCCCCGGCGACTTCTACGGCCCCGCGGGCGGCACCTTCGTACGGGTGGCCCTGACGGCGTCGGACGAGCGGATCGCGGCGGCGGTGGCCCGGCTGGCCTGACCGCCGGCAGGCGGCACCTCCCGGACACGGGCGAGGGGGCCCGGGGAAGATCCCCGGGCCCCCTCGTCGTGCCGTACCGGTCTCAGCCGAGCGGCAGGCCCTGGGTCGGCAGCCCCTGGGTGGGCAGACCGCCCTTGGTCACGGAGTCCGTCGGCAGGCCGCCACCCGTCGCCTTGGCGGTGTCGCCGAGCAGCCCGCCCGCGGAGCCGGCCGCCTCACCGGCCGTCTTCTGGGCGGCGGGGGCGGCGGTCTTGGCGACCTTGCCGCCGGTCTTGCCCGCGGCGGGCACGGCCTTCTTGACGGCCTTGCTGCCGGCTTCGCCGGCCAGGCCGGTGGTCTTCTGCGCCGCACTGTCCACGGTGTTGCCGGCCTGCGCGCCGTCCAGAGCGGTCAGCCCACCGAGGTTCGGGGTGGCCGGCAGTTCGGCCGCCGCGCTGGCGGAGCCGGCCGCACCGACCACGGGCGCCGCCCCCGCTGCGATGAGCAGCGCGACACGGGCGATCCGGCGGGTCAGGGGGAGGGACATGATGCTCCTTAGACGGGAGAAAAACATTGGTGTGTCCGAGGTGTCCCGGTGGCTGACCGACTGGCTGTCGACCGAACGGCTGTGATCGTCCCGGGCTCCGGACGCAGTGACTACCGCTCGAAGACCGCGAAGGTTGCGGTGGCCCGACGTAAAGAGTTGGTAATGCGTCGCATTATCGGCTGCGGATAAAAACGGGCAAAGACCACCCGGTCGGAAAGTCTGCCGAATCCTTACCGCCCTTTGTTCTCAAGGGTTTTGGCGGATTCGGGGGTGACCGCGCGAAAACCCGCGCCGACACCGCGTCCGGGTCAGGCCCCGTCCCCCCAACGGGTGAGGGCCCGTACTACTGACCAGTGACGATCCGGACCTCGGCGGTCGACTTCGCCGAGTTCCGCGAATTCCCGCTCTCGGTCCATTCGCTCACGGACCGCCCGGCGGACCACTCGCGTCCCGCGTACGAGACGTGCGCGATGTGCAGCGCGGAGGAGTTGGCGACGGCCCAGTGGGCCAGCTCCCAGCCGCGCTGTCTGCGGCTGCCGTCGGCCGCCGTCCCCTCCGGCACGGGCACGGTCACAGCGGTGCCCGGCCCCCGCGACGGCGAGGCCGCCGCGGAGGGCGACGCCTGGCCGGTACCGCTGTCGGTCCCGCCGTCCACCTCGGCACCGGCGACCTGGAGCACGTCGCGCCCGAAGTCCCGCACGAGCGCGGCCCGCACGGCGTCCGGACCGCCCGTGCGGGTCGCGCCGGGCCGCCCCTCGCAGGTCAGCGTGGCCGCCGCGCGGCCGGTCAGGGCCGCCGCCAGCAGCGTGGCGTCCGGCTCGTGCTTGGCGTACGCCTGGGGGTAGCCGCTGCGCTGCACCCGCTGCGCGGCGACCGTCAGCGGCAGCCGCGAGTAGCCCGGCACCTTGGCCAGATGCCGGTAGAACTCACCGGCCGCGTACGTCGGGTCCATGATCTGCTTCCGGGTGCCCCAGCCCTGCGAGGGCCGCTGCTGGAACAGGCCGATGGAGTCCCGGTCGCCGTGCCGGATGTTGCGCAGGCCGGACTCCTGGAGGGCGGTCGCGAGGGCGATCGTGACGGCCCGCTCCGGCATGCCGCGCGTGGTGCCGACGGCGGTGATCGTCGCCGCGTTCACCGCCTGCTCCGGGGTGAACTCGTACGAGGCGCCGTCGCCCTTGCCCGAGACGACCTTGCAGCGGGGCGCGCCCGTGCCGCCGGTGACGTACTGCACGACGAGATAGCCCGCGAGCGCGAGCAGCACCGCGACGGCCGCCCCGAACCGGAGGAGGCGGCCGCGCCGGGAGGAGGTGGGGGACGGCTCTGGCACGTCGTACAAGGTACTGGAGGCCGCTGTGACGGGCGATGGGCCTGTGGACAGTGGGGCCGGGGGCGGCGCGTTAGGCTCGGCCGCATGGCCGATACCCCGCTTGACCTCACGCTGGACGCCGCCGAGCTCACCGCGCGGCTCGTCGACTTCCCCTCGGAGAGCGGCAGCGAGAAGCCGCTCGCGGACGCCGTCGAGGCCGCGCTGCGCGCCCTGCCGCACCTGACGGTCGACCGGTACGGCAACAACGTGGTGGCCCGTACGAACCTGGGCCGCGCCGAGCGGGTCGTCCTGGCCGGCCACATCGACACCGTCCCGATCGCGGGCAACGTGCCGTCCCGGCTCGACGAGGACGGCGTCCTGTGGGGCTGCGGCACCTGCGACATGAAGTCGGGCGTGGCGGTGCAGCTGCGCATCGCGGCCACCGTCCCCGAGCCCAACCGCGACCTCACCTTCGTCTTCTACGACAACGAGGAGGTCGCGGCGCACCTCAACGGCCTCAAGCACGTGGCCGAGGCGCACCCCGACTGGCTGGCGGGCGACTTCGCGATCCTCCTGGAACCGACGGACGGCCAGGTGGAGGGCGGCTGCCAGGGCACCCTGCGGATGCTGCTCAGGTTCACGGGGGAGCGGGCGCACTCCGCGCGCGCGTGGATGGGCTCCAACGCGATCCACGCGGCGGCCCCGGCCCTGGCCAGGCTGGCCGCGTACGAGCCGCGGCGGCCCGTCGTGGACGGCCTGCGCTTCCACGAGGGCCTCAACGCCGTGCGCGTCGAGGGCGGCGTCGCCACGAACGTCATCCCCGACGCCTGCACGCTCGTCGTGAACTTCCGGTACGCCCCGGACCGCAGCGAGGCGGAGGCGGAGGCCTTCGTGCGCGAGTACTTCGCCGACTGCGGGGTCGACGAGTTCGTCGTCGACGACCACACCGGGGGCGCCCGCCCCGGCCTGACGCACCCGGCCGCCGCCGCCTTCCTCGCGGCCGTCGGCGGCGAGGCCCGCCCCAAGTTCGGCTGGACCGACGTCGCCCGCTTCAGCTCGCTCGGGGTGCCCGCCGTGAACTACGGACCCGGCGAACCCCTCCTGGCCCACAAGACGGACGAGCGGGTCACGGCCTCCCTGATCCCCGAGGCCGAGGAGCGGCTGCGGGCCTGGCTGACGGCCTGACAGCCCCGGCCGCCGCCACGGCGGTTCACCGCGGACATGCGCAGGTCCCCCCTCCGTAACCCGCGTAGATCTACGCTGGGGTGGAACTACCGCAAGCGGAGGGAGCGGACATGGCTACCGGCAACCCCGAGGGCAAGAAGCGGCCACCGGAGGAGCAGCGGCTGGGACCGGTGCTGCGCAGGCGGGACCAGGTGCAGGCGAGCACCACCGACCAGCGGCTGCTCGACGAGCGTGCCCCGTCCGACTGGGTGCACACCGACCCCTGGCGGGTCCTGCGCATCCAGTCGGAATTCATCGAGGGCTTCGGCACGCTGGCCGAACTGCCGCCCGCGATCAGCGTGTTCGGCTCGGCCCGCACCCCGGCGGACTCCCCGGAGTACGCGGCGGGCGTGGAGCTCGGCCGCGGTCTGGTCGAGGCGGGCTTCGCCGTGATCACCGGCGGCGGGCCCGGCGCCATGGAGGCCGCCAACAAGGGCGCCTGCGAGGCCAAGGGCATCTCCGTCGGCCTCGGTATCGAACTGCCCTTCGAGCAAGGGCTCAACAAGTACGTCGACATCGGCCTGAACTTCCGCTACTTCTTCGTGCGGAAGATGATGTTCGTGAAGTACGCCCAGGGATTCGTGGTGCTCCCCGGCGGCCTCGGCACCCTGGACGAGCTCTTCGAGGCGCTCACCCTCGTCCAGACCCAGAAGGTCACCCAGTTCCCCATCGTCCTCTTCGGCACGGAGTACTGGGGCGGCCTCGTCGACTGGCTCAAGAACACGCTGATCGCCCAGGGCAAGGCCTCCGAGAAGGACCTGCTCCTGTTCCACCTCACGGACGACGTGGACGAGGCGGTCGCCCTGGTCTCCAAGGAGGCGGGCCGCTAGGGCCTGTCGTTTGTCCCAGCCGGCCTGATCCAAACGACAGACCCTAGCTCCACGGCGCGGCCGTCCGGCCGGGACCCCCGGCCGGACGGCCGCGCTACGCCAGTCCCCGGCGGGCCACGGCCGGCGGCCGGTGGCCGGCGATGGACGCCACCATGTCGAGCACCTGCCGGGTCTCCGCGACCTCGTGGACGCGGTACACCTGCGCCCCCAGCCACGCCGACACCGCGGTCGTGGCCAGCGTCCCGACCAGCCGTTCCTTGACCGGCCTGTCGAGGGTCTCCCCGACGAAGTCCTTGTTGGACAGGGAGACGAGCACGGGCCAGCCTGTGTCCACCATCTCGCCCAGCCGCCGGGTCGCCTCCAGACTGTGCCGGGTGTTCTTCCCGAAGTCGTGCCCCGGGTCGATCAGCACCGACTCCCGCGGCACCCCCAGCGCCACCGCCCGCTCGGCCAGCCCGACGGTCACCCGCAGGATGTCGTCCATGACGTCGCCGTACGTGATCCGGTGCGGACGCGTCCGCGGCTCGGAACCACCCGCGTGCGTGCACACGAGCCCCGCCCCGTACCGCGCGGCCACCTCCGCCAGCCGCGGATCGACGCCGCCCCAGGCGTCGTTGAGCAGATCGGCGCCCGCCTCGCAGACCGCCTCCCCGACCTCGTGCCGCCAGGTGTCGACGCTGATCACCACGTCCGGGAACCGGCGCCGCACCTCGGCGACGAAACCGACCGTGCGGCGGGCCTCCTCCTCGGCCGTGACCTCCTCGCCCGGTCCGGCCTTGACCCCGCCGATGTCCACGACGGCCGCGCCCTCGGCCACCGCCTGCTCGACGCGGGCGAGCGCCGGCTCGTCGAGGAACGTGGCCCCCTGGTCGTAGAAGGAGTCCGGGGTGCGGTTCACGATCGCCATGATCACCGGCTCGTGCGTGTCGAATTCACGCCTGCCCAGCCTGAGCATCCCCTGTGACCTCTCCTCGTGTCCTCGTGGTTCCCGCAGTTCGACCGCCTGCGACCCTAGCTGTCAGAGTCGCATGGCACGATCGGACCCTGACACTTCCGATACTTTCCACGTCGGCGCGCCCCGCGTCGGCACCAGAGCGTGGGGACCTCAGCGATGTTCATGTTCTTGTTCCTGGTCGTCGCGCTCGCCGTCGTGGTCGCCGCGGTCACCCTGGCCGTGGTGGGCGGCGGCGAGAGCGGCCCCCTGACCGACCCCGCGCCCGAGCGGCTGGAGGACCCCCTCCCGCCGCACCGCCCGGTGAACCGCGCCGACGTGGACCTGCTGCGCTTCCCGGTCGCCGTCCGCGGCTACCGCATGGCCGACGTCGACGACGCCCTCGGCCGCCTCGGCGCCGAGATCGCCGAGCGGGACGCCCGGATCGCGGACCTTGAGGCCGCCCTCGCCGGCGCCCGCGCGTCCGCCGCCACGTCGCTGCGCAAGCCCTCCGAGGACGACCGTTGAGCGCCGCCCTACCCGGCGCCGACGGGACGCTGCGCTGCCCCTGGGCGCTGTCGACCGAGGAGTACGTGGCCTACCACGACGAGGAGTGGGGCCGCCCGGTGCACGGCGACGACGCCCTGTACGAGCGGCTGTGCCTGGAGGCCTTCCAGTCGGGCCTGTCCTGGATCACCATCCTGCGGCGGCGCCCCGGCTTCCGCGCCGCCTTCGCCGGTTTCGAGATCGCCGAGGTGGCGGCCTTCACCGGCGAGGACGCCGAGCGGCTCCTCGCCGACCCCGGCATCATCCGCAACCGCGCCAAGATCGAGGCGACGCTCGCCAACGCGCGCGTGCTCGCCGACTGGGCGCCGGGCGAGCTGGACGAACTGATCTGGTCCTTCGCCCCCGACCCGGCGTCCCGCCCGGCTCCGCGCACCCTCGCGGACGTCCCCGCCGTCACCCCCGAGTCGACCGCGCTGTCCAAGGCGCTCAAGAAGAGGGGCATCCGCTTCGTGGGGCCGACGACGGCGTACGCCCTGATGCAGGCGTGCGGCCTGGTCGACGACCACCTCGCCGACTGCGCGTCCCGGGGCCGCTGAGCCGCCCCGGGAGCACGGCCTAGCGGCCCAGGTACTTCGGCGTCTCCTTGGCGAGGAACGCCTGCACGGCGATCGTGTGGTCCTCGGACGCGCCCGCCCGGGACTGCAGCTCGTCCTCCTTCTCCAGGGACTCGTCCAGGGAGTGGGAGAGGGCGTAGGCGAGGGACTCCTTGAGGGCGGCGTACGCGAGCGTCGGGCCCTCGGCGAGGGTCCGGGCCAGCTTGGCGCCCTCGGCGGCCAGCTCGGCGGAGGGCACGATTCGGTTGGCGATGCCCAGGTCGTAGGCCTCCTGCGCGGAGATGCTGCGCGGGAAGAGAAGCAGGTCGGCGGCCCGGCTGGGGCCCACGACCCGCGGCAGGGTCCACGAGATGCCCGAGTCGGCGGTCAGCGCGACACCGGCGAAGGAGGTGTTGAAGGTCGCCGTGTCCGCGACGATCCGGTAGTCCGCGGCGAGCGCGAAACCGAAGCCGGCTCCGGCCGCGACGCCGTTCACCGCCGCCACCACCGGCTTCGCCGCACCGGTCAGCGCCCGCAGGATCGGGTTGTAGTGCTCACGCACCGTGCTCATGACGCCGTCGCCGGCGCCCGACTCCCGCGCCGTGAGCAGCCCGCCCACGTGCTCCTTCAGGTCCTGGCCGACGCAGAACGCCCGGTCCCCGGCCGCGGTCAGCAGCACGGCCCGCACGGCGTCGTCCCCGGCGGCGGCCTGCGCGGCGTCCCGGAGGGCGACCTTGGCCTCGTTGTTCATCGCGTTCATCGCCTCGGGGCGGTTCAGCGTGATCGTCGCGAGTCCGTCGCTCACCTCGTAGAGCACGGTGTCGGCCATGGTGGGGTCCCCTCCGGTGTCGCGGCTCCGTCGTACCGGCCGGTACGCACTGCTTCCGAGGACAGCATGGCGGAGATCGCCGACGGTGGCGCGAGCCCGACATGTGACCTGCGTCAAAGAATTCCGCGGCGGGAAAGTCCGTGCGGCGGCGCAGTATCGCAGTCACACCGCCGAATTGAGTGGTTTTGCTCAAGCGCGTTGCGCAAGCGATGCCGACTGATGTTGGTCATCGGGTCCTGAGATGCGGGATAATGGCCTGGAAGCAATGTGTTCGATGCCGGTGACGTGTGTCCTATGAGGGGACGTGCGTGCCCTCCTAAGGGGCCGTCGGCGACGATGAGCTGGTTTCAGGAAGGGGAACGAGCATGGCGGCCATGAAGCCGCGGACGGGCGATGGCCCGCTCGAGGTGACCAAGGAGGGGCGGGGCATCGTCATGCGCGTTCCGCTCGAAGGCGGCGGTCGGCTCGTCGTCGAGCTGACCCCTGACGAGGCCGACGCGCTTGGCGACGCCCTCAAGAAGGTCGTCGGCTGACGCGGAACGCGACCCTATCTTTACAGCTGTCCCGGCATCGTACGCGGTGCCGGGACTCTGTGTTTCGAGGGGTGCCGCGCCGCCTCCCCGAGGCTCCGGATGTGACGTTCGGCCTGGTCAGCGCCTTGCGGCGGGGTGCGATGTCAGCGCTTGACGGCGCAGAGCAGCCCGTCGCCCACGGGGAGCAGCGAGGGCACCAGCTCCTGGCTCTCGCGCACCGCGCGCAGCAGTTCCCGCAGCCGCCCGACCTCCGCGGGCTGCGGTCCCGAGTCCACCGTGCGGCCGTCCGCGAAGACGCCCTCGAAGACCACGAGCCCGCCCGGCCGCAACAGGCGCAACGATTCAGCGAGGTAGTCCAGGCACTCCAGACGGTCACCGTCGCAGAAGACGAGGTCGTAGCCGCTGTCCGCGAGCCGGGGCAGGACCTCCAGGGCGCGGCCCGGGATGAAGCGGGCGCGGTTGCTGGCGAAACCGGCGGCCCGGAAGGCCTGACGGGCGAACTGCTGGCGCTCCGGCTCCGGATCCACGGTGGTCAGTACCCCGTCCGGCCGCATGCCGTGCAGGAGATGAATACCGGAGACCCCGGTCCCGGTACCGATCTCCGCCACCGCTTTCGCGTCCACGGTGGCGGCGAGCAACCGCAGCGCGGCACCCGTGCCGGGCGACACCGAGCGCAGCCCTGCTTCCCGGGCCCGGTCCCGGGCCCAGCGCAGCGCCTCTTCCTCGGCGACAAAGGCGTCGGCGAACGCCCAGCTCGTCTGCCGGTTGCCGGTAATGACCCTCTCCTGTCCCCGTAGTTGCCTGGCCGTGACTGTATCCGTTGCCGTCGGGAACCCGCAGATGGGACCAGGCGTTTAGGAGAGTGGGGAAGGCAGTGGGGGGACGCTGATGGATCGGGACACCGAGCAAGTGCTGACGCAGCCGCAGAAGGCCGCATCAAATTCTCGTAAAACCGCTTATCCGGAGCTAACGGGCGAGGTGGCTATGGTAGGGGCTCCGCTGGATACCACCAGAGCCGACAGGGGAGGTGCGGCAGCGCCTGTGGATCGGGGAGGAGTGCTGCGGCGCTTTCTCAGGTCGGCGGGTGAGCCGAAATCCGTGATTGACACCGCTGACCGTTCCCACACCGCTGAGTCCGCGCAGACCGCGACTTTCGCCTCCGACGCGGACCCGCAGGCGTGGACTCCGCCCACCTGGGAGGAGATCGTCAGCACGCACAGCGGCCGGGTCTACCGGCTCGCCTACCGCCTGACCGGCAATCAGCACGACGCCGAGGACCTCACGCAGGAGGTCTTCGTCCGCGTCTTCCGCTCGCTGTCGACGTACACGCCCGGCACCTTCGAGGGCTGGCTGCACCGCATCACCACGAACCTCTTCCTGGACATGGTGCGCCGCAAGCAGCGCATCCGCTTCGACGCCCTCGGCGACGACGCGGCCGAGCGCCTCCCCAGCCGCGAGCCCTCGCCCCAACAGGTCTTCAACGACGCGCACTTCGACGCCGACGTCCAGCAGGCGCTGGACACCCTCGCGCCGGAGTTCCGCGCCGCCGTCGTCCTGTGCGACATCGAGGGCCTCTCCTACGAGGAGATCGCCGCGACCCTGGGCGTCAAGCTCGGTACGGTCCGCAGCCGCATCCACCGCGGCCGCTCCCAGCTGCGCAAGGCCCTCGCACACCGCTCTCCGGAAGCCCGCGCCGAGCGCCGCGGCTTCGCAGTCACGGGAGTCCCCGCGCTGGGAGGAGGGGGCGCGACCGCGTGAGTGGAATCCGGCCCGACCCCGCCGAACGGCGCGTGGCAGACCAGCACCTGGGAGACCGCCTCTCCGCCCTGGTGGACGGAGAGCTCGGCCACGACTCGCGCGAGCGCGTCCTGGCCCATCTCGCCACCTGCGCGAAGTGCAAGGCCGAGGCGGACGCCCAGCGCCGCCTCAAGAACGTGTTCGCGGAAGTCGCACCCCCGCCCCCCTCCGAGAGTTTCCTGGCCCGTCTTCAGGGGCTCCCCGGCGGAGGCGACTCCGGCGACGGCGGCCCGCCCGGCGGCGGCGCGTTCTTCGGAAGACTTCCCGGCTCCGACCGGCACTCAGGCGTCGCCGGGGTCTTCGGAGTGACGGGTGAGTCCTTCGGCTACGTGCCCGCCCGGCCGCATGCCGACGTGCTGCCCCCCTCGTCCGGACGCGGCTTCCGCATCCACGACGTCGGCCGGCACGAGACCGACCGCTCGGCCTCGCGCGGACTGCGGTTCGCGTTCGCCGCGGCGGGCGCGGTGTCACTGGCCGCCGTCGCCCTCGGCGGGGTGTCCACGGGCGTGCCCGGCGACACCGCGGACGCGCGAGGCGGTTCCGGCTCGGGGAGCAACGTGACACCGCTGCGCAGCCAGGGCACCGGCGGTGCGACGACCCCCGACTCCCAGCGCCGGCGGACTCTCGGCCCGGTGCTCGCCCAAGGGCAGCGGACGCCGGGTGACGGCCCTGTCATACCGACCTCGCTGTCCGCGCCCCTGCTGCCCGGAGTCCCCACTCCGTCCGCGGGACAGGAGGCCATCCACACGCTGACCACGCCCATCGTGGCCGGCGCGGCCGCCATGTCCCCGCTGATACGTCCGCTCGCCACGGCCCAGACCGTCGAGCCGGCCATCTGGTCGGCGGACTGGGACGTCGTGAGACCGGGCCTGCTGACCGCGCCGCCGCAGACCGCGTCCCCCACGCCCTCTCCGTCCTCTTCGCGCACTCCCTAGACCTCGTCCGCCCGCTCACGCCTGCCCCGCGCGCGTGCTTCTACTCCTCCCGGCACCGCGCGGACCGGGTGCGGTCCCGTACGAGGTCCCGTGCCCTGCTCCCGGGCCGCCGCGAGCCTGACGCGCGGGGACGGCCGGACCGGCCTCCGGGAAACTCGCGACCGGCCGGGCAGGCACCGGGACCTGCCGATCTCTGCGCGGCGGTCCGTGAACCTGGTTGAATCCAGGGTGGGCCGCGCCGTGGGAGGGATCCGGGCGCGGAGTCGACAATCTGCGGTGACCGCCGGTGCCGTCGTGCCGCGGGCCGGGTGTGGGGAGAGCATGGACCAGGGGAAGCCCGCGAGGACGAAGTGGTGGAGCAGGCCCCGGCCGGACGGTGCGGAGAGCGACCCGGGCACGCCGGTGCCCTCCGACCCGGAGGGGACCCCGGAAACCGGCCTCGCGACGGCGACCGCCCACGACGGCGACTTCGAACTGGAGCGGCCCCTGCCGAGAGCGACCGAAGCCGGTGCCGACCTCGACGCTGGCTCCGACTTGGAGTCGAGCGGTCCTGCCCCGGCGTCCGACGCCGACCCCGACTCCGGCGACGACTTCGAGCTGAGCCGTCCCGTCCCGGCGACCGGTGCCGGTGCCGGTGCCGACAGCGAGACCGAGTCGGGCGGTCCCGTCCGGGCGTCCGACGCCGACGCCGACGCCGACCCCGGCGACGACTTCGAGCTGAGCCGCCCCCTCCCGGCGTCCGCTGCCGACAGCGACTCCGGATCGGGCGGTGGCGTCCCGGCGTCCGGTGACGACTCCGGTGCCGACTTCGAGCTGAGCCGTCCCGCCGCGGCGGATGCCCGTGCCGACGGCGATTTCGAACTGGCGCGGCCCGGGGCGGACCCAGGGACGTCCGTGCAGGTGCCCGAGGCCGCGTCCGCGCCGGTGCCGGACCCCGTCTCTCCTCCCGTCTCGGCCGACGTGCCCCACCCCGCACCGCCCGCCGACGCCGCCGTGGCCCCCGTAGGCGCCCCCGCCGAGCGTCCCCGGCCGCTGCACGCTCCCGACCCCTACAGCACCCCTCCGTACGGCGAGCCCGGCCCCTGGGCGCCCGCCCCGCCGGTCCAGCACCCGCGAGCCGCCGCGACCCCGCCCGCCGTACCGCCGGGAGCCTCCTCCGCGCCCCTGCCGGTCACCCAGGCGCCGCACCCCGCCGCATCCCAGATCGCGCCCCCGCCGGTCGCCCAGGGCGTGCCGCATCCCGCCGTGCCGCACGGAACCGATCCGGGCGTCGCCGCACCCGTACCCGCCCCCGTCCAGGGCGTCCCGCAGGGGACCGGTGTGGCACCCGCGCCACTGCCGGCCGTCGGGACGGGTGGGGCCGCGCCGCACGTACCGATGGCCGACGGGGGTGCCGGGGCGGGAGCCGAAGGGCCCGCGCCCTGGCGGAACTACGATCCCTGGGCCGCGTCCGGGCCGCTCCAGCTGAACGGGGCGGCCGTCCCGTCGCGGACCCAGCGCCGCAGGAAGGCGAAGCGGATCCTGATCGGCGGCGCCCTCCTCATCGCGCTGCTGTCCGGCGGCGTCGGCGGCCTCGTGGGTGCCTACCTGGAACGCAATGGCGGGATGGTGGACGTCGAGCTGCCGCAGGCCGGCAAGGAGCCGAACGACCGGGCGCCCGGCACCGTGGCCGGGATCGCGGCCGGCGCGCTGCCCGGCGTCGTCACGCTGCACGTGCGCGGCTCGGAGGACCAGGGCACCGGCACCGGCTTCGTGCTGGACGGCGCGGGCCACATCCTCACCAACAACCACGTGGTCGAGCCCGCCGGAAAGGGCGGGGAGATAACCGTGACGTTCAGCGGGGGCGAGAGCGCCACCGCCGAGGTGGTCGGACGGGACAGCGGCTACGACCTCGCCGTCGTCAAGGTCAGCTCGGTCAGCGGGCTCAAGCCGCTGCCGCTGGGCAACTCCGACAACGTGCAGGTCGGCGACGCCGTCGTCGCCATCGGAGCGCCCTTCGACCTCCCCAACACCGTGACCTCCGGGATCATCAGCGCCAAGGAGCGGCCCATCACCGCGGGCGGTGAGAAGGGCGGCAGCAGCGACGTCTCGTACGTGGACGCCCTGCAGACCGATGCCCCCATCAACCCCGGCAACTCCGGTGGTCCCCTCCTCGACTCCAAGGGCCGGGTCATCGGCATCAACAGCGCCATCCGGTCCGCCGACAGCAGCTCCGACCTGGAGGGCGGCCAGTCCGGTTCCATCGGGCTCGGCTTCGCGATCCCCGTCAACCAGGGCAAGCGCGTCGCCGAGGAACTGATCAACACGGGCAGGGCGACGCACCCGGTCATCGGCGTCACCCTCGACATGGACTACGGCGGCGACGGCGCCCGCGTCGGCACCAAGGCCGACGGCGGCGGGGCCCCGGTCACCCCCGGCGGCCCCGGCGACCGGGCCGGCATCCGGGCGGGCGACGTCATCACCGAGGTCGACGGCAGGCCCGTCCACTCCGGCGAGGAGCTCATCGTCAGGATCCGCGCCCATCGTCCCGGCGACCGTCTGGAACTGATGCTGGAGCGCGACGGCACCGAGAAGCCGCTCACCCTGGTCCTCGGCTCGGCCGACGGCGACTGACGGCGACCGCGCACGGGCGGGCCGCGGCCCGCCCGGTACGGCGACCGACGGCGGACATCCCGGCGAACCCGCCGTGTACACGAAGCCGGAGGGCCCGGGACAGTACCGGACGGACACGATGGCCGGGTACCGTGGATCCGGCCCGGACCACGGAAGACCTGCCGAGGGCCGAGGACATCGCAAGGAGCTTCAGGTGTTCAATGACATAGGACCGCTCGAGCTGGTGACGCTCGTCGTCCTCGCCGTGCTCGTCTTCGGCCCGGAAAAGCTCCCGAAGATGATCCAGGACGTCACGCGCACCATCCGCAAGATCCGTGAGTTCTCGGAGAGCGCGAAGCAGGACATCCGCGAGGAGCTCGGCCCCGAGTTCAAGGACTTCGAGTTCGAGGACCTCAACCCCAAGACGTTCCTGCGCAAGCAGCTGGACAACGACGACCTGGGGCTCAAGGAGATCCGCAACGGCTTCGACCTGAAGAAGGAGATGGCCGAGGTCACGGACGCCGTCCACGGCCGCGAGAGCGAGTCTCCGGACGTGCCCGCCGTCACCGCGAACGGCAGCACCGGCGGTTCCGTCGACATGACGAAGAAGCGCGAGAAGCTCGACGCCGACGAGCGCCCGCCCTTCGACGCCGACGCCACCTGAGCCGTACTCCGGCGCCCCGGACGGGGTCCCCCGGTCGCGCGTCCGGGCCGCAGGCCCTCGGCGTACGTGATATGAGTCATACACGTACGCCCTCGTTCACGGCCTGAACCCGCCGCGCACGCGGTCCACGCGCCGGGCGGCTTCCCGGCTGCCCGCAACGGTGTGGCTATGCTGCCCAGTTGTTGTGCGGACCAGGTGTGAGCGAGGACGCCCGCGGGGGGCGGGCCGCTCGGGTCCAACAAGAGCGAGGAGGCGTCCGGGAGATGGAGACGACAAGTCGGGTAGGCGCGCAGGCGCCGGCCGCGGAGGGCGGACAACAGGTCCCCTCCGCCCGGCGCACGGTCGACGGCTACCTGCTCGCGCCCTTCCCGTGGTACGGCCTCGACGAGGCCTTCACGGGTCCGCGCTGGCTGATGCAGGTCGGCACCTCGGCGGACGGTTCCGTCGAGCACGGGTCGATCGGGCACGGCGACGAGCCCACGGTGCGCAGCGAGTCCACCGAGGACAAGGAACGGTTCGCGGTGGTCGTGACCGTCGCCGCCAACCCCGTACGGCGTAGCGCCGACGGCACGGGAATGCTGGAGGCCACCTCGGTGTCCTCCGCGGCCTGGCTCGCCGGGGTCGGCCTGCTGTCGCTGACCTGGCCCGGGCAGATGGACCACACGCTGCGCGACGACTGGCTGGACCAGCAGACCGAGACCGCCTGGGTCCTCGCCGACGACCTGACCGGCTCCGACTGGTCCACGCTGTCGCTGCCCGTGGACGGCGTCCCCACGCCCTTCCACTACCGGGAGTCGGAGTTCGGCTGGGTCCTCGCCGGTTCCACCCAGGAGGGCGTCCACGTGGGCGCGTACGGGCGGGGGATGAGCGCGTACGGGCTCGGCTTCTCGATGATCAAGGACATCGCGGCGTACGCCTAGGCACGCCGTCGGGGACACCGAAGGGGGCGCCGTCCGACGACGGCGCCCCCTTCGTGGTGCGTGCTCGCTCCCCTGCGGGGCGGGAGGCCCCGTACGGAGCTAGAACTTGTTGCGCGGGGTGATGCCCAGCGACATGCCCGACAGGCCGCGCTGACGGCCGCCCAGCTTGCCCGCGATGGCCCGCAGGGCGGCGCCCGCCGCGGAGTCCGGGTCGGAGAGCACCACCGGCTTGCCCTCGTCGCCGCCCTCGCGCAGCCGGACGTCGATCGGGATGGAGCCGAGGACCGGCACGGTCGCGCCCGTCGTACGGGTGAGGCCGTCGGCGACGGTCTGGCCGCCGCCGGTGCCGAACACGTCGACCATCTCGCCGCAGTGCGGGCAGGGCAGCCCCGACATGTTCTCGACGACGCCGACGATCTTCTGGTGGGTCTGCACGGCGATGGAGCCGGCCCGCTCGGCGACCTCGGCCGCGGCCTGCTGCGGGGTCGTGACGACGAGGATCTCCGCGTTCGGGACCAGCTGCGCGACCGAGATCGCGATGTCGCCGGTGCCCGGGGGCAGGTCGAGGAGCAGGACGTCCAGGTCGCCCCAGTACACGTCCGCCAGGAACTGCTGGAGGGCGCGGTGGAGCATCGGGCCGCGCCAGACGACTGGCGCGTTGCCCGGGGTGAACATGCCGATCGAGATGACCTTCACGCCGTGCGCGGAGGGCGGCATGATCATGTTCTCGACCTGGGTCGGACGGCCGTCGACACCCAGCATGCGGGGCACCGAGTGGCCGTAGATGTCGGCGTCGACGACGCCCACCTTCAGCCCGTCGGCCGCCATGGCCGCCGCCAGGTTCACCGTCACCGAGGACTTGCCGACGCCGCCCTTGCCGGAGGCGACCGCGTACACCCGGGTCAGCGAGCCGGGCTTGGCGAAGGGGACCTCGCGCTCGGCCTGGCCGCCGCGCAGCGCGCCCGCCAGCTCACGGCGCTGCTCGTCGCTCATGACGTCCAGCGTGACGTCGACGCGGGTGACGCCTTCGACCGCCGAGACCGCCTCGGTCACGTTCTTCGTGATGGTGTCGCGCATCGGGCAGCCGGAGACGGTCAGGTACACCGCGACCGCGACCGCTCCGTCCGCACCGATCTCCACGGACTTGACCATCCCCAGTTCGGTGATGGGTCGCTGGATCTCGGGGTCGTTCACCGTCGCCAGCGCTTCGCGCACCGCGTCTTCCGTAGCCATACGCATGATGGTACGGCGCCGGACCGGGGGGCCGGAAAGCCCTCTCACCGGTCGTCTACGTCACGTCCCCGCACGTGCTCCGCCGGGAACACCACCCTTCCGTCCCCGTGCCGCTCCTCCAGCTCCTTGACCAGATCCTCCAGTTCGGAGCGGATCCAGTCGCGGGTGGCCACCTCGCCGAGGCCGACGCGCAGCGCGGCGATCTCCCGGGTCAGGTACTCGGTGTCCGCGATCGATCGTTCGTTCTGCTTGCGGTCCTGCTCCAGATTGACCCGGTCGCGGTCGTCCTGGCGGTTCTGCGCGAGCAGGATCAGGGGGGCCGCGTAGGACGCCTGGAGCGAGAGCATCAGGGTCAGGAAGATGAACGGGTACTGGTCGAAGCGCAGGTCGCGGGGCGCGGCGATGTTCCACACCACCCACACCACGACGACCGCGGTCATCCAGACGATGAACCGCCCGGTGCCAAGGAACCGCGCGATCCGCTCCGAGAGCCGCCCGAACGCCTCCGGGTCCCACTCGGGCAGCAGCCTGCGCCGCCGCGGCAGCGGCTGGTCGAGCCGGGTGCGCGGCCGGGGTGGTGCCGCGGCCGTCCCGGCGGGCGTCCGCTCGCGGTCAGGAGCCATGAGCGGCCCCCGTGCCCTCGGCGGCCGGCGTCTCGTCGAGGTGGAACTCCGTCTCGCGCCAGTCGTCGGGCAGCATGTGGTCCAGTACGTCGTCCACGGTCACCGCGCCGAGCAGCGAGCCGCTCTCGTCGACCACGGGCGCCGCGACCATGTCGTACGTCGCGAAGAAGCCGGCCACCACGGGCAGGTCCGCGCCCGGCGCCAGCGGCTGGAGGTCGTCGTCGACGAGCGAGCCGACCAGGGTGTAGGGCGGGTCGCGCAGCAGCCGCTGGAAGTGCACCGTGCCGAGGTACTTCCCGGTCGGCGTCTCGTCCGGCGGGCGGCACACGTACACCTGTGCGGCGAGCGCGGGGGAGAGGTCGGCGTTGCGGACCCGGGCGAGGGCGTCGGCGACGGTCGCGTCCGGGCGCAGCACGATCGGCTCGGTGGTCATCAGACCGCCCGCGGTGCGGTCCTCGTACGCCATCAGCCGCCGCACGTCCGCCGCCTCGTCCGGGCGCATCAGCGCGAGCAGCCGCTCCTTGTCCGCCTCGGGCAGCTCGCCCAGCAGGTCGGCCGCGTCGTCAGGGTCCATGGCTTCCAGGACGTCGGCGGCGCGCTCCTCCTTGAGCTTGCCGAGGATCTCGATCTGGTCGTCCTCCGGGAGCTCTTCGAGGACGTCGGCGAGGCGGTCGTCGTCCAGGGCCGCGGCCACCTCGGCGCGCCGTTTCGGCGACAGGTGGTGCAGGACGTTCGCGAGGTCGGCCGGGCGCAGCTGCTCGAAGGTGGCGAGGAGGCTCTCGGCGCCCTGTCCGTGCTCCTCCAGGGAGAAGCCGGTGACGGCGGACCACTCGACGGTCAGCGTCTCGCCCCTGGCCCGCCGGAAGGTCCCGCTCTTGCCCTTGCGCACGAAGACCCGGTCGATCTCCCAGTCCCGGCGCGCGGGCAGCTGCTGGACCGACACGTCCAGGACGGTCACCTCCTCGCCGCTCTCGGCGAGCGTGACCCGCCGGTCGAGCAGCTCCCCGAACACGAGCCGTTCGGTCGGCCGCTGCTCGAAGCGGCGCACGTTGAGCACACCGGTGGTGATGACCTGGCCGGACTCGATGCCGGTGACCCGCGTCATGGGCAGGAAGATGCGGCGGCGCGTGGACAGCTCGACCACCAGGCCGAGCAGCCGGGGCGGGCGCCGTCCGACGCGCAGCATGGCGACCAGGTCGCGCACGCGGCCCACCTGATCGCCGTTCGGGTCGAAGACGGCGGTGCCGGAGAGGTGCGAGACGAAGATCCTGGGGGCGCCTGCCGCCATGCCCGGACCTCCTTCCCGTACTGGACGCTATGTGTCGCGATGTCCGCTCGGATGGGCTTCAGGCTAGCCCGTCCCGGTCGGATACGCCCTGGTGAGCGGTGCGGACGGACTGCCTCCGAAGGGCTCGCCCGACCCCGGTACGCTGCCGTACGCCGTTGAGGACCCCCGCACGAGAGGCAGCCCCACCTGTGACTGCAATTCCCCAGGGCCGCACCCGCAGCGCAGTACTGCTGAGCGCGGTCTGCGCACTGGTCGTGACGGGGACGGGGCTGACGGGGTGCAGCAGTGAGGACCCCGACGCGGGCACGAACGGGGTGGGCAAGCTGCCCGCGGCCAAGATCCAGAGCAGAGCGCGCACGTCGGCGGACGCGGCCGAGGCGGTGCGGCTCTCGGGGACCGTGGTGACCAACGGGCGCACCTACCGGCTCGACATGCGCCTCAAGGGCGACGGCGGCACCGGGTCGGTCACCTCCAAGGGCGCGACGTTCCGGCTGCTGCGGGTGGGGGAGCACCTGTTCCTGAAGGCCGACGCGGAGTTCTGGAGCCACCAGGACGGCTCGGCCGACGACGCCAGTTCGGACGCCGAGGCCGCCGACAAGCTGGAGGGCATGTACGTGAAGGTCCCGACCGGGGACCCCGCCTACAAGCGCTTCAGCGGTTTCACCGACAAGGACGTCCTCCTCGACGGGCTGCTCACGCTGCACGGCGCGCTCGCGACGGACGGACGCCACGAGGTGAACGGCACGCGCACCGTCCGGATCACCGCGGACAAGGGCTCGGGCGGCAGCCTCGACGTCTCCCTGGAGGGGAAGCCGTACCCGCTGCTCCTGGTCCGCGCCGGGGACGCCGGCACCCTGCGGCTCACCGACTGGGGCAAGGACTTCGCCCTGGAGGAGCCGTCGAAGAAGGAGACGGTCGACTACGGGCAGCAGCTCCCCGCCTCGTAGCCGGCTGCGGCCGTTCTAGGAGCGCTTGCGCTTCTTGAAGAGGAGGCGCGGCAGACCGGCGGGGGCCGCTCTGCGGGTGGTCGCCGGGGTCGGGACGGGCGGCGCCGCGAGGGAGCCGTCCGGAAGGGCGCCGGTGGTGCCCCTCGGCTCCAGCCGCAGCACCCGGCACGTGGCCGCCCAGCGCTCGGGCACGGCCTCCCCGTCGGGCGCGTTCAGCCGCTTGCCCTTGAGGTCGGCGACGGCCGCCTCCCACTCCGGGGAGCGGGGCGTCAGTTCCACGACCTTCGCGGCCCAGGACACCAGCCGCCCGCCCTTGTCCTTGCTGCGTACGGTGACCACCGCGTCGCCCCCGTCGGCCAGGGCCGGCAGCGGCTGCTCGCCGGGTCCGTCGCCGACCAGGCACGCGGCACCCTCGTGCCAGACGTGCCACAGCGGCCGCGAGGGCGCCGCGGGACCCTCCCGGTGCTCCGGCGCCGGCGCGGCGCCGCCCGTCACCCAGATCAGCCCGGACTTCTTGGTGGCCTCCTCGACGAGGGCCTGGTCGAGCAGCTTCTCCGTCATGGGGGCAAGACTATCCAGCGGCGCCACGCGGCCGGCCGGCCCGTTCAGAGCCAGCCGTTGCGCTTCAGCGTGCGGTGGATGCCCAGGCAGATGACCACGGTGATGCCCATCACCACGGGGTAGCCGAACCGCCAGTGCAGCTCCGGCATGTGCTCGAAGTTCATCCCGTACACCCCGCACACCATCGTGGGTACGGCGATGATGGCCGCCCAGGACGTGATCTTGCGCATGTCCTCGTTCTGCGCGACGGAGGCCTGCGCGAGGTTCGCCTGGAGGATCGAGTTGAGCAGCTCGTCGAAGCCGACGACCTGCTCCTGCACCCGGGCCAGGTGGTCGGCGACGTCGCGGAAGTACTTCTGGATGTCGGGGTCGATGAGCCGCATCGGCCGCTCGCTCAGCAGCTGCATGGGACGCAGCAGCGGGGACACCGCCCGCTTGAACTCCAGTACCTCACGCTTGAGTTGGTAGATCTGCCCGGCGTCCGTACCGCGCGGCGTGCCCTTGCGGCCCGGCGAGAACACCTCGGTCTCGACCTCGTCGATGTCGTCCTGCACGGCGTCGGCGACCGCGATGTAGCCGTCGACGACGTGGTCCGCGATCGCGTGCAGCACCGCCGAGGGCCCCTTGGCCAGCAGCTCCGGGTCGTCCTGCAGCCGGTGGCGCAGCGCCCGCAACGAGCCCTGCCCGCCGTGCCGGACGGTGATGAAGAAGTCCCGTCCGGTGAAGCACATCACCTCGCCGGTCTCCACCACCTCGCTGGTGGCGGTGAGTTGGGTGTGCTCGACGTAGTGGATGGTCTTGAAGACGGTGAAGAGGGTGTCGTCGTAGCGCTCCAGCTTGGGGCGCTGGTGGGCCTGCACCGCGTCCTCGACGGCCAGCGGGTGCAGCCCGAACTCGCTGGCGATACCGGCGAATTCGGCCTCGGTGGGCTCGTGCAGACCGATCCAGACGAAGCCGCCGTCGCGGCGCACCTGGCGCATCGCCTCGTGCGGTGTCAGCTGCTCGGAGGCCTCGACGCGGGCGCCGTCGAGGTAGACCGCGCAGTCGACCACGGCGGAGGGGGTGGCGGGGTCGCGGGTGGCGTCGTACGAGCCACCGTCCTTGCGCAGGGAGGGCCGCGGACGGACCGCCGCACGGAGGTCACGGATCATCGACATGGCAGGCTCCTTAACAACGGAGGCCGCCGGCGACGGGTGGAACTGCCCGGAATGGGGACGTCCTGACCAGGGATCTCCCGGCCGTGTGCGGCAGGGATGTTTGGCACGTCCACAAAGCGGGGAGCACCGCACCGTCGCGGTGGCAGCTTCGCTACTGATTCAGATCAGACGGATCAGTCGGATGGATCAGGCGGAACGAAGTGCTCTTCCGTCGGTGCACCGGACAGACAAAGATGCGAGCGCGAGAGGCGGCAGCAGGCAGAGCCAGAGCTACGTCAGCGGCCGGAAGAGCGGGTGGTACTGCACGGTCGACTTCGGTCCATTGCAGCCCCACCTCCTCCGGCCGGTCCCCCGTGAGGGACGATCCATCCCCCGTAGGGGAGTCTCATGCGTCGAGGCTCGAGAGCGACGCTTCTGCGTGCTGCCCCGACCAGCGGCCAAGACTATCAGCGCACCGAAGCGTCAAGGCCCCGCTTTGCCCGTTGTTGACCGCGTGGTCCGGGGTGCCCCGGCCGTGAAAGCGCCGCCTATGCTCGGCGTATGGCAGATGTTCTCCCCCTGGTCGAGGCCCGGTTGCGCTCCGCGTTCGGCGAGCCGGACGCCCGCGCCGCGGTCACCTTCCTCGGCACCGACCGCATCGAAGTGCTGCGCTTCACAGAGGGCGACGTCGTCCGCTACGCGACGCTCGGCATGTCGGCGCAGCCGATGACCGACCCCACCGCGGCCCTCGCCGACCCGGTCAAGGGCCCGCGCGCCGAGCTGGTCCTGTCGGTGCGCGCCGGGGAGGCCGACACCGACAAGGTGCTCCGCCCCCTCGCCGTGCTCGCCGCGTCCCCGCAGGTGGAGGGCCTGGTCGTGGCCCCGGGCGCCTCGCTCGACGTGGGGGAACCGCTGTGGCCCGGGGCGCCGTTCACGTCCGTCCTGGTGGCCGAGCCGGGCGGTCTGGTGGAGGACCTGGACCTGGACGCGCCGGCCGACCCCGTACGGTTCCTGCCGCTGCTGCCGATGACCCCGAACGAGGCCGCCTGGAAGCGCGTGCACGGCGCGGGCGCCCTCCAGGAGCGCTGGCTGAACGGCGGGACGGACCTGCGCGATCCGCTGCGCAGGTCCGTGGCCCTGGACTGAGCCGACCGGCTGAGGCCGCGTCAGTTCCCGGCCGTCGCCCGGTCGGCGAAGACCGAGACGCCGTCCTCGGTGGCGTGGCGCGGCTCCAGTTCCTCGGCCTCGTGGGTGAGCGCGCCGCGCCGTACGAGGACCACCACCGCGCCGAGCACCGCGGTGACCGCCGCGACCACGAACGGGATGTGGACGTCGGTCCACTCCTCGATCCTCGGCGCGAAGTAGGGCGCCGCAGCGGCCGCGAACCAGCGCACGAAGTTGTATCCGGCGCTCGCCACCGGGCGCGGCGCGTCCGAGACGCCCAGCGCCAGCTCCGTGTAGACCGTGTTGTTCACGCCGATGAAGGCGCCGGACAGGACCGTGCAGACGACGGCCGTGGCGTGGTCGCCGTAGCCCAGCACCAGGACGTCGGCGGCGAGCAGCACGAGGGAGCCGCCGAGCACCTTCAGCGAGCCGAACCGGGCCTGGAGGCGCGGCGCGACGATCACCGAGAAGACGGCGAGCAGCAGGCCCCAGCAGAAGAAGACGGCACCGGACCTGTAGGGGCTCATGTCCAGCACGAACGGCGTGAAGGCCAGCACCGTGAAGAACGTGTAGTTGTAGAAGAACGCGGAGGCGGCGACCGAGGCCAGTCCGCCGTGGCCCAGCGCCCTGATCGGGTCCAGCAGCGAGGTCTTGCGCGCGGGCCTCGGCTGTTCCTTCAGGAACACGGTGATGCACAGGAAGCCGATCGCCATCAGGAACGCGGTGCCGAAGAACGGGTAGCGCCAGCTCGCGTCGCCGAGCAGCGCGCCGAGCAGGGGCCCGCACGCCATGCCGAGGCCGAGGGCGGACTCGTACAGGAGGATCGCCGCGGCGCTGCCGCCCGCCGCCGCGCCGACGATGACCGCGAGGGCCGTCGAGACGAAGAGGGCGTTGCCGAGGCCCCACCCCGCGCGGAAGCCGACCAGTTCGCCCACCGAGCCGGAGGTGCCCGCGAGCCCGGCGAAGACCACGACCAGGGCGAGCCCGGCGAGCAGTGTCTTACGGCCGCCGATCCGGCTGGAGACGAAGCCCGTCACCAGCATGGCGACGGCCGTGATCAGGAAGTACGAGGTGAAGAGCAGCGACACCTGCCCGGCCGTGGCGTCGAGGCCCTTGGCGATGGAGGGCAGGATCGGGTCGACCAGCCCGATGCCCATGAAGGCGACGACGGACGCGCCCGCGGTCGCCCAGACCGCCTTCGGCTGGCGCAGGATCCCGCCGGCCCCGGAGTCGAACGGGTCCGCTTCGGCGGGTCCTCCTGTGCTGCTGTTCATGCCTGCTCCTCCGAGGCTCGCAGGGAGATCGTTGATGTATACACACAATAAGTTAGCTCAGCTAATTAATGCAAGTACCATCTAGTTGTCCCGGGGTGACGGGCACACGCCGGACGGGTGATCGTCCTTGACGCGGCGAAGGACGGGGAGGACCGTTGGGGCCTATGAGGGGCGAACCCAGTTGCCCGAAGTGTGGTGGCCGGGTCAGGGCTCCCGGACTCTTCTCCGACTCCTGGCAGTGCGATGTCCACGGGACGGTGCATCCACTGCAGCCCGTGATCCCGCCCAGCGTCGAGGCTCTCAGCGTCGTGGTGCACCGCGCGCAGGTCCCGGTGTGGATGCCGTGGCCCCTGCCCGTCGGCTGGCTGTTCACGGGCGTGGGCTGCGCGGGTGACGACCGCAACGGCGGCCGCGCGACCGTCGTCGCCTGTTCGGGGCCGGGCCCGCTGGGCGGCATAGGGGAGCTGGTGCTGGTCGCCGAGGAGCTCGGCGTCGGCCTCGGCGCCCGGTACGCGGGCGTCGACGGCCCCGATCCCGGCCCGTACATGAACGTCGAGAAGCCGCCCCAGGCCAAGGTCCTCGCGGCCGGCCGGCCCACCCCGCTCTGGCTCGTCTCCGGCTCCCCGGACGACCGCGCCGTGTTCGCGGGCGAGGCGCTCGGACTGTGGCTGTGGGCCGTCGTGTGGCCGGAGCAGTCGGGCCTGCTCATGTACGACGAACTCGTACTCACGGATCTGCGCGACGCGGGCGCCGAGGTGGACCTGCTGCCGTGCGGGGCGCTGTCACCTCGGATTCTTGAGCCTTGAGGTGTGAGGCACGGTCCGCGCGATGGCGTGTGAGGGGCGGTGTGTTCGGTTCAGGCGGTGGCGCGTGACGGCGGTCGGGGCTCTGGGTGAGGGGTGCCGGGAGGGTGCCTGCGTAGGGGGTGCTCGGGCGTTGCGGGTGTGACAGGGGGGCGTGGGATTCCCGTTATCCTTGAGCAGTCCCTTCCGTCCCCGTCACCGCTTGGAGTCCGCGTCGTGCGCATCGACCTGCACACCCACTCCACCGCCTCCGACGGCACGGACCGCCCGGCCGAGCTGGTCCGCAAGGCCGCGGCCGCCGGGCTGGACGTCGTCGGGCTGACCGACCACGACACGACCCGGGGTCACGCCGAGGCGATCGCCGCCCTTCCCGAGGGGCTGACGCTGGTCACCGGCGCCGAACTCTCCTGCCGCCTCGACGGCGTCAGCATGCACGTCCTGGCCTACCTCTTCGACCCCGAGGAGCCCGCGTTCCTCGCCGAGCGCGAGCTGGTCAGGGACGACCGGGTGCCGCGCGCCCAGGCCATGGTCGCCAAGCTCCGCGAACTGGGCGTCCCCATCAGCTGGGAGCAGGTCGCCCGGATCGCGGGCGACGGCTCGGTCGGCCGGCCCCACGTCGCCTCCGCCCTCGTCGAGCTTGGTGTCGTACCGAGCGTCGGGGACGCCTTCACCGGCGAGTGGCTGGCCGACGGCGGCCGGGGGTACGTCCCCAAGCACGAGACCGACCCCTTCGAGGCGATCAGGCTGATCAAGGGCGCGGGCGGCGTCGCCGTCTTCGCGCACCCGGCCGCCGCCAAGCGCGGACGGACCGTGCCGGACAGCGCCATCGCCGAGCTCGCCGCCGCCGGCCTCGACGGCATCGAGGTCGAGCACATGGACCACGAGCCGGCCACCCGGGCGCGGTTGCGCGGGCTGGCGAGCGAGCTGGGGCTGCTCACCACGGGGTCCTCCGACTACCACGGCAGCCGCAAGAGCTGCGCGCTCGGCGAGTACACCACCGACCCCGAGGTCTACGGGGAGATCACCCGGCGGGCCACCGGGGCGTTCCCCGTCCCGGGGGCGGGGGGAAGCCGCCGCTCCCGCTAGGCGAAGGGTCGCTCGGCCGCTCCATCGCTGAATCGCTCGGTCGTGCGCTTCGGGGTCCCGGGATCGCCGGGACTGCCGGGTGCCTGGTTCGCTCGGTGGTGGTTCTGGTTCGGCTGGGTGCCGGGGATCCCGGCGCCGCCGGGTGGTCGGTTCACTCCGTCGTGGTGCGGCTCGCGTGCGGCTGCTCTCCGTTGCTGCGGTCCAGGGTCCTCTCGGAGGGCTCCAGCCCGGCGCGGTTGTGATTCGGGGCTTTCTCGATGCGGTCCGGTGCCGGGTGCTGTCTCGGTCCGGCCGGTCGCCGGGGCCGTCTCGATCCGGTCCGTGTCGTGGCTGCGGCGCGTACGCCGCCGGTCCGTGACCCGTGCTCAGTGCTTCCCGTGCCGTGAGACGCCGTGCCCGCGCGCGACGCGGCCCCCTTCGTTCGTTCCGTCCCGACTTCTGTCCCCATGGCGTCCGCCCTCGTCGCGGTGCGCCACCTCGTCCTGTTCATCCCGTTCCACCGCACACAGCAAGGCACCACCGTGTTCGACGTCGCCGTCTTCGGCTCGCTCTTCCTGACCCTCTTCGTGATCATGGATCCCCCCGGGATCACCCCGATCTTCCTCGCGCTCACCGCCGGACGCCCCGGCAAGGTGCAGAAGCGCATGGCCTTCCAGGCCGTCTGCGTGGCCGGTGGCGTGATCGCCGTGTTCGGTCTGCTCGGGCACCAGATCCTGAACTACCTGCACGTGTCCGTACCCGCGCTGATGATCGCGGGCGGGCTGCTCCTGCTGCTCATCGCCCTCGACCTGCTGACCGGCAAGACCGACGAGCCCAAGCAGACGAAGGACGTCAACGTCGCCCTCGTCCCGCTCGGCATGCCGCTGCTGGCCGGGCCCGGCGCGATCGTGTCCGTCATCCTCGCCGTCCAGAAGGCCGACAGCGCGTCGACCCAGCTGTCCGTGTGGTCCGCGATCCTCGCCATCCACGTCGTGCTGTGGATCGTCATGCGGTACTCGCTGCTGATCATCCGCGTCATCAAGGACGGCGGTGTCGTGCTGGTGACCCGCCTCGCGGGCATGATGCTCTCCGCCATCGCCGTCCAGCAGATCATCAACGGCGTCACGCAGGTGATCCAGGGCGCCTGAGCCGCCCGCAACGTGCAAAGCCCCCGTACGGCATGTGCCGTACGGGGGCTCCGAAGTCTGCGAAGCGTCTGCGGGTTACGTGGAAAACACCCGCGTGTTACGAGGCAGTCGAGTCGGCCGGGCGGATCCAGAGGCGCTGCCCGATGGCGGCTGCCTGCTGAACGATCCGGTTGACGGAGGCGGCGTCCACGACGGTCGTGTCCACGGGGGTGCCGTCGACATCGTCGAGTCGCATGATTTCGAAGCGCATTGGCTTCTCCCTTCGTCTGGTCATCCTCCTGAGGAGAACTACTGATGTGTGAGGCGTGAGGCAGCAGTGCCCCTCCGCTTCATACGGATTCAACGGGATGCGTGTTACAAACATTCCCTACGCTAAGGAAAATTTTCGAGAACCTAATTACTGACGGGTAAACGATCGGCCCCGGCGGGTGGGGCGACGGCGTGGCGAGGCGGCAGAAGGCGGCGCGGGCGGCGGCGGGACCGACCGGGAGCAGTTGTGTTCGCAGCGTGACGGCCGGGACAATGGACGCAATGAACGACGACCTCGCGGCGCTCGGCGGCCGCATCGACCGTACGAACGAGCTGCTCCAGCGCATGCTCGCCGAGGTGGCGAAGACGCCCTCGACCCACGCGATCTTCGTCGACGCCGGTTATCTGTACGCCGCCGCCGGACGGCTCGTCGCCGGGACCGAGGACCGCCGGGCCTTCGACCTCGACGCCGAGGGCCTCATCGAGGCGCTCATCGACCGGGCTCGCACGATCTTCGCCGACAGCAGGCTGCTGCGCGTCTACTGGTACGACGGCGCGCGGCGCCGGATCCACACCGCCGAGCAGCAGTCGATCGCCGAGCTGCCCGACGTCAAGGTCCGCCTGGGCAACCTCAACGCCAACAACCAGCAGAAGGGCGTCGACTCGATCATCCGCAGCGACCTGGAGTCACTCGCCCGGCACCGCGCCATCAGCGACGCCGCGCTGCTCGGCGGCGACGAGGACCTGGTGTCGGCCGTCGAGGCGGCCCAGGGCTACGGGGCGCGGGTCCACCTCTGGGGGATCGAGGCGCCCGAGGGCCGCAACCAGGCCGAGCCGCTGCTCTGGGAGGTCGACAGCCAGCGGACGTTCGACCTCGACTTCTTCAAGCCGTACGTGACCCGGCGGACCGCCGCCACGTACGACGCCGCCGGGACGGCTCGCCCTGCTCGGGACGACGTGCGGTTCGTGGGTGCGCAGATCGCCGCGAAGTGGCTGGCGGCGCGGGGGCGGGAGTCGCTGGGCGAGCTGCTTCCCGGGCATCCGTATCTGCCCGGGTCCGTCGACCAGGATCTGCTCGTCGAGGCCGAGGGGCTGCTCCAGTACTCCCTGCGGGGGCAGGCCGATCTCCGTCGGTCGCTTCGGGACGGCTTCTGGGCGCATCTCCAGTCGCAGTTCTAGGTCCCGTCGTTCGAGGGTGGCCGGCTCAGGCCGGGGGGCAGTCGTCCCAGAAGCGGGCGAGTGCCTTTGCCGTGTCCTGCGGCCGGTCCGTGTTCGGGGAGTGCTCCGCCCCCCGTACGACGGTGCGCCGCGCGTCCAGCCGTACCGCCATGTCGTCCAGCAGCGGCAAGGGCCAGGCGTCGTCGCGGTCGCCGGAGATGACGTGCATCGGGAGCGGTACGGCGGCCAGTTCGGGTACGCGGTCGGGTTCCGTGCACAGTTGCCGGCCTGTCGCGATGAGCTGCGCGGGGCTGTTGGCCAGCCAGCGGCGGCGCAGGTCCGCGCGGTCGTCCAGGCCGGCGTCGAGGTCACCCGAGTCGAGGTCGGCCGAGTCGGGGTTGCTCGGGGTGGACTCCTCCGGGGGTTCCGAGGGTTCCATCGCCTGGATGGCCTCCCAGACGTCGGCCATGCTCATCACCGCGAGGGCGTCGCGGAGCAGCTTCACGCGTTGCTGCTGCGGTACGGAGACCTGGGCGGGGCCCGAGGACATGAGGGTGAGCGACCTGAACGGGGTCGGGTCCAGCAGGACCGCGGCGCGGGCGATCTGACCGCCGAGGGAGTGGCCCACGAGGTGGACCGGGGCGTCGAGGGCTGCCGCCTGGGCCAGGACGTCGTGTGCCAACTCGGCCTGGGCGTACGGGGTTTCGTCGTCCGGGGGGCCGGGTGTCTCGTACTGGCCGCGTCCGTCGACGGCGACGGTGCGGTAGCCGGCGGCGGCGAGGGGCTCGTGCAGGGCGATGAAGTCCTCCTTGCTGCCGGTGAATCCCGGGAGCAGCAGGGCGGTTCCTCTCGGCGGGGCCGTCGGGGCGGCGTCCAGCACGGCGAAGTCGCCGCGTGCGGTCGCGAGACGGTACGCCCGGACACCGGGCGGCGGGACGAAACTGGGCGGCCTGCTCATGCCCCGAGGCTATCTGGGACTGCTGAGGGGCGCTGTGGTGGGCGTCCGGCGCGGTGGGGCCGGTGGGTGAGTCGGGGCCGTGCCGGTACATCCGGCCGTCGGTAGTTGTTGTGGGCGTCCGTCACCAGCGTTCCTCGGTCGGGTACGTCCCCGTCTCGACGGCCATTTGATGTACCGGCACGGCCCCTTCGGTCGGATGGCGGCTGCGGGCCGTGGGCGGCTGAGCCGCGGGGGCTCGGGCCCGGTGGCTCCGGTGCGGGCTGGCGGGGCGACGCCCACCTGGCTGCGGACGGGCGTGCGGCGTCCACCCGGCTGGGGACGGCGGTCCGTCCGCTCCCGCTGCGGGCAGGCGTGCGGCGCCCACCCAGGTGGGGCCAGGCGGTCCGCCCGCTCCATCTGCGGGCAGGCGTGCGGCGCCCACCCGGCTGGCGACGGAGGTCCGCCCGCTCCCGCTGCGGGCAGGCGTGCGGCGTCCGCCCAGGTGGGGCCAGGCGGTCCGCCCGCTCCATCTCCGGGCAGGCGTGCGGCGCCCACCCGGCTGGCGCCGGAGGTCCGTCCGCTCCCGCTGCGGGCAGGCGTGCGGCGTGGGACGGCCGTTCTCGCTACAGCTGCGGGCAATCGTGCCGCTGGGGCGGCACGGGTGGGCGCAGGCGGCTCCCCGTTGGCGCCGGGTTCGCCGTCCCACCTCGGCCTCGGCTGCGGCGCCGGGTGCCGATGCAGGAACGGGAGTTGGCCCACCCGGGGACGGCACCCGTAGACGCCGGGTTCGCCGGCCCACTCCGACGTCGGGCTCAGCGTCGGGTGCTGATGCAGGCGAGGGGGAGTGAACCGCTACGAGCGGCACCCCGTTGGTGTCGGGGGCGGCGGCCCTGGGGCTACGTCAACCAAGGCTCCGGGGAGCCGAGTTGGCTAGGAGGCGGGGGACCCGTACCCGGGATGTCGAACGGCCCGGTCCCTTGGGAAAGGGGCCGGGCCGTTCGAGGTGGGGATCAGCTGTCCGCGGGCTCCGTGGCCGCAACGGCCTTGCGGGTGCGGCGGCGCGGCTTGGCCTCGGGCTCGTCGGCCGTCTGCGCCGGGATCTCGGCGTCGACGGTGGCGACCGCGGCCTTGCGCGGACGCCGCTTCGGCTGCGGCTCCCCGGCGGTCTCGGCGACCGCCGCCGTCGTGGCCTTGGCACGGCTGCGGCGCGGCTTGGCCTCCGCGGCCTCGGTGGCGACCTCGGCCGTGGCGTCCGCGGCCGTGGCGACGGCCTTGCGGGTGCGACGCGGCTTCGCGGGCGCCTCCGTGGCGGCCTCGGCCGTGTCGACCGCGGTCTCGGCGGCCTTGCGGGTGCGGCGGCGCGGCTTGGCCTCGGGCTCGTCGGCCGTCTGTGCCGGGATCTCGGCGTCGACGGTAGCGACCGCGGCCTTGCGGGTACGGCGCTTCGGCTTGGCCTCGGCGGCCTCCGCGGTGTCCACGGCGGTCTCGGCGGCCTCCGTCACCGGCGCGGCCTTGGCGCGGGTGCGACGCGGCTTCGCGGGGGCTTCCGTGGCGGCCTCGGCCGTGTCGACCACGGTCTCGGCGGTCTCGGCGGCCTTCCGGGTGCGGCGGCGCGGCTTGGCCTCGGGCTCGGTGGTCTCCACGACCTCGGCGACCTCGGCGGCGGGCGCCTCGACGGCCGTCGTCTCCGCGGCCCTGCGGGTGCGGCGACGGCGCGGCTTCTCCTCGGTGACACCCTCGGCGGTGTCCACCGCGGCCTCGGCCGACGGCTGCTCGGCCACGGCCTCGGTCACCGCGACCGGCTCCGCGCCGGCCCCGTTACGGGTGCGGCGGCGACGGCGCGGGGTACGCGGCTCGGTGGCCTCCGTGGTCCCGGCGGACTCGACGGGCGTCACCGCGGCGGACGCGGACGTCTCCTCCAGCGGCGCTCCGTTGCGCGTACGACGGCGGCGGCGCGGCGTGCGCGCCGGGCGCTCACGCTCGCTGTCGCGCTCCGCGACCGGCGCGGCGGCGCGTCCACCGCGGGCGGCGCGCTGACCGCGGCCACCGGTCTCACCCAGGTCCTCGACCACCTCGGCGGAGAGGCCCGCGCGGGTGCGCTCGGAGCGCGGCAGGACACCCTTGGTGCCGGCCGGGATCTTCAGCTCCTCGAACAGGTGCGGGGACGTGGAGTACGTCTCCGGCGGGTCCGGGAAGCCGAGGTCCAGCGCCTTGTTGATGAGCTGCCAGCGCGGGATGTCGTCCCAGTCGACGAGCGTGACCGCGATGCCCTTGGCGCCCGCGCGGCCCGTACGGCCGATGCGGTGCAGGTAGGTCTTCTCGTCCTCGGGGGACTGGTAGTTGATGACGTGCGTGACGCCTTCGACGTCGATACCGCGGGCGGCGACGTCGGTGCAGACGAGGACGTCCACCTTGCCGTTGCGGAAGGCGCGCAGCGCCTGCTCGCGGGCACCCTGGCCGAGGTCGCCGTGGACCGCGCCGGACGCGAAACCGCGCTGCTGGAGCTGGTCGGCGAGGTCGGCCGCCGTCCGCTTCGTGCGGCAGAAGACCATCGCGAGACCGCGGCCGTCGGCCTGCAGTATGCGCGAGACGATCTCCGGCTTGTCCATGTTGTGCGCGCGGTAGATGTGCTGCGCGGTGTTGCGCACCGTCGCACCCTCGTCGTCCGGCGAGGTGGCGCTGATGTGCGTCGGCTGCGACATGTAGCGGCGGGCCAGGCCGATGACGGCGCCCGGCATCGTGGCCGAGAACAGCATCGTCTGACGGCGGGCCGGCAGCATGTTGATGATCTTCTCGACGTCGGGCAGGAAGCCCAGGTCGAGCATCTCGTCGGCCTCGTCGAGGACGAGCGACTTGATGTGCTTCAGGTTCAGCTTCTTCTGGCCCGCGAGGTCCAGCAGGCGGCCGGGGGTGCCGACGACCACGTCGACGCCCTTCTTCAGGGCCTCGACCTGGGGCTCGTAGGCACGGCCGCCGTAGATGGCGAGCACGCGCACGTTGCGGACCTTGCCCGCGGTCAGCAGGTCGTTGGTGACCTGGGTGCACAGCTCACGTGTCGGGACGACGACGAGCGCCTGCGGGGCCTCCGTGAGCTGCTCGGGCAGGGCGCGGCCCGCCTCGACGTCCGCGGGGACCGTCACGCGCTCCAGGAGCGGGAGACCGAAGCCCAGCGTCTTGCCTGTGCCGGTCTTGGCCTGTCCGATGACGTCCTTGCCCGTGAGGGCGACCGGGAGCGTCATCTCCTGGATGGGGAAGGGGTTGAGAATGCCGACGGCCTCAAGGGCTTCGGCGGTCTCGGGAAGGATTCCGAGGTCTCGAAAAGTCGTAGTCAGGGTGCTGCCTCTTCTGTGAACGCGGTGCGAGGCGAGCGCGGGGGTCGTGTCTGGACCGTGCCGGGGACGTCGGCCGCTTTGCGGGCTGGCCGAGTGGCATGGGACCACTGCCGACGCTCGAGCGCTCGTACCGCTGAGGGTTCCTCCGGGTGTCGTACGCAAGGTGCCGTACGGACGTGGAGGTCTGTCGGGTCGGAGCCGATCGGGCCACCGACCGGGCATCCTCATTCACGCGGCCCGTCGAATGACTCGCCGGGCGCATTACCACCATACCCCGGAATCGCGCACACGCGATGGCCGATTTGGTCACATGGTCGTCGTCACACTGATTGACCAGGGACTTCCGTGGCGCGGTGAGCGGGCTATTGTGCGCTTCATGACGACGCCTGACAACGCCGCTGCCACCCCCGCCGAAGCCACTCCCGCGGCCACCGGAGTCGCCGCGCAGAACTGGGACACGGCCTCCGCCGACCCCCAGTACCGCGCCGCGGTCGTGGACCTGCTCGGAGCGCTCGCGTACGGCGAGCTGGCGGCGTTCGAGCGGCTCGCGGAGGACGCCAAGCTGGCACCCACGCTGTCCGACAAGGCGGCGCTGGCCAAGATGGCGTCGGCCGAGTTCCACCACTTCGAGCAGCTGCGCGACCGGCTGTCCGCCGTGGGCGCGGAGCCGACCGGGGCGATGGAGCCCTTCGTGGCCGCGCTCGACGGCTTCCACCGCCAGACGGCGCCCTCGGACTGGCTGGAGGGACTCGTCAAGGCGTACGTCGGCGACTCCATCGCCAGCGACTTCTACCGCGAGGTCGCCGCGCGTCTCGACACCGACACCCGCGCGCTCGTCCTCGCGGTCCTCGACGACACCGGGCACGCCAGCTTCGCCGTCGAGAAGGTCCGGGCAGCGATCGACGCCGAGCCCCGCGTCGGCGGCCGGCTCGCCCTGTGGGCCCGCCGCCTGATGGGCGAGGCGCTGTCCCAGTCGCAGCGGGTGGTCGCCGACCGTGACGCCCTGTCGACCATGCTCGTCGGCGGAGTCGCGGACGGCTTCGACCTCGCGGAGGTCGGCCGGATGTTCTCCCGGATCACCGAGGCCCACACCAAGCGCATGGCCGCCCTGGGCCTCGCGGCCTGAGCGTCCCCGGACGCGGACGGCCGTCGAGCCGCCGGTGGCTTCCGGCGGCTCGATGAACGGTGACGCGGACGGCCTCGCGGGGTCCGGCCGGCGGCGGTCCTACGCCGGCGCCGAACGGCGGCGAAAGCGCTCCGCCGGACGGAGCAGCAGCGACAGCGAGGCGGCCGAGACCGCGACCGCGCCGACGAGGGTCAGCGAGAAGTGGCCGGGACCGAGCGCGCTGTGGGTCAGAAAGGCTCCGAAGAGTGCTCCCGCGACGCCCGTCGACAGCACCAGGCTGCGCGTGGGGAGCCGGTGGGGCAGGCGGTACGCCGCCGCCCAGGCGAGGGCGAGACCGAGGATCGCGGAGCCGAGCGCTTCCAAAAACATCGTGGGTTCCCTCCCGCACGGCTGGGGCAAATCGGTCGTAGTCGATCTACCCCCGAGGGCCGGAAAGCAACCCTCCCCGGTGCGGAAGATGTGCTCCGTCTGTGCAGTTCAGGTCATGAGAAAGGGGCCCGGCGGCCGATGCCGCCGGGCCCCTTGCACTCTCTGCTAGAGCGCGCTGAAGCCCACCTTGCGCGCGGTGGGCTCGCCGAGCTCCACGTACGCGAGACGGTCGGCCGGGACCAGGACCTTGCGGCCGTGGTCGTCCACGAGGCTCAGCAGCGCCGACTTGCCGGACAGCGCCTCGGACACCGCGTGCTCGACCTCCTCGGCGGTCTGACCGCTCTCCAGAACGATCTCGCGGGGCGCGTGCTGCACGCCGATCTTGACCTCCACGGCTTTGTCCCTCCGACGGTCAGTGATGTGCGCGTTGCTCGCGCCGTACGCTGCACACATTAGCCCGGTGAGGGGACGTACACGTTCCGTCCGAGAACGCCATCAGCGAACAGCGGACGGGAACAAACGCGCCCGCCGTACGTCAGTGCTGTTCGCTGCCGTGCAGCGGGAAGCCGGCGATGCCGCGCCAGGCCAGCGACGTGAGCAGCTGGACCGCCTGATCGCGCGGCACGCTGCGGTCGCTGTGCAGCCAGGAGCGGGCCACCACCTGCGCGAGACCGCCCAGACCGGAGGCCAGCAGCATCGATTCGGCCCGTGACAGGCCGGTGTCCTCGGCGATCACGTCGCAGATGGCCTCCGCGCACTGCACCGTGACACGGTCCACGCGCTCGCGCACCGCCGGCTCGTTCGTCAGGTCGGACTCGAAGACCAGCCGGAAGGCGCCGCCGTCGTCCTCGACGTACGCGAAGTACGCGTCCATCGTGGCGCGGACCCGCAGCTTGTTGTCGGAGGTGGAGGCCAGCGCCGTGCGCACCGCCTCCAGCAGCGACTCGCAGTGCTGGTCCAGGAGGGCCAGGTACAGGTCGAGCTTGCCCGGGAAGTGCTGGTAGAGAACCGGCTTGCTGACGCCCGCGCGTTCGGCGATGTCGTCCATCGCGGCCGAGTGATACCCCTGCGCGACGAAGACTTCCTGGGCCGCGCCGAGGAGCTGGTTGCGTCGGGCACGGCGCGGCAGGCGTGTGCCCCGCGGGCGCGCCGCCTCTGTCTGCTCGATGGCTGTCACGCCGCCTCCCAAAATCGTCCACATGCGGTGTGCGCCGCGCCGCCATCGTACTTTTCGGTAACCCCCGTGTGCGCGCCGAGGACGCACAATTTCACGGACCGGACAAGGGCGATAGCCACGCAGAGGGCGGCAAAGGGGGGCACGGCGGTCAGTGCGTCCGCCTCCCTGTCAACGGTAGTCGTCCTCGTCGAGGGTGACGACGCGTGCCTGCTCGGCGAGGTCGGCCTCGTTGGCGCTGGCCGGGTCGGCGCCCGTGAGGGGGTCGTCGCGGTCCGGGGCCACCTCTTTGTGCTGCTCGGCGGCGTCGGCCTCCGGGGTCTCCTCGTCGATCCCGGGAGTCGTCTCCTCGTCCTCGAACGTCTCCGGATCCGTGGGGTCGATGGCCATGGCGGGCTCCCTTCCTGGAACGTGCTCGTACTCCCTGCGCGCTGCGAAGCAGGGATCACATATGGGTGCCCTGTTTCGAGCCTAGGAGACACCTGATCCGGACGCGATGCGATTCGGCGTGCTTTCGCGGCGCCCGGGCCCCGCCCCGGTACCCCGCCTCCTGTGACGGCGAACACATGAACCAGTACGTGATCGTCTCGTAACATTGCCCGCATGTCTTCGACCGAGCTGCCGTCCGTACTGGCCTCCACCGTCACACCGAGGGTCGGTTCCGTACGGGTCGCGGAGGGGGAGCGGCTGCGGTCGGTCGGCCTGCCGGGCGTCACCCTGACGGTGCGGTCGCGGCCGCCGGCCCGGAGCGGACTGCCGCCGGCGCTGTACGTGCACGGACTAGGCGGCTCCTCACAGAACTGGTCGGCGCTGATGCCGCTGCTCGACCAGCTCGTCGACAGCGAGGCACTGGACCTGCCGGGCTTCGGGGACTCGCCGCCGCCGGACGACGGGGACTACTCGGTCACCGGGCACGCGCGCGCGGTGATCCGCTATCTCGACGCCTCCGGGCGCGGGCCGGTGCACCTCTTCGGCAACTCGCTCGGCGGAGCGATCACGACGCGCGTCGCCGCCGTACGTCCCGACCTCGTCCGCACCCTCACGCTCGTCTCGCCCGCGCTCCCGGAGATCCGCGCGCAGCGCTCGGCGTGGCCCACGGCGGCGCTGGCGCTGCCCGGCGTCGCGGCCCTGTTCACCCGGTTCACCAAGGGCTGGACCGCCGAGCAGCGCGTACGCGGCGTCACCGCCCTCTGCTACGGGGACCCCTCCATGGTCACGCCCGAAGGCTTTCGCAACGCGGTCGAGGAGATGGAACGGCGGCTGGCGCTCCCCTACTTCTGGGACGCCATGGCCCGCTCCACGCGCGGCATCGTGAACGCGTACACCTTGGGCGGCCAGCACGGGCTCTGGCGTCAGGCCGAACGGGTCCTCGCGCCCACGCTGCTCGTCTACGGCGGCCGGGACCAGTTGGTCGGGTACCGCATGGCCCAGCGGGCGGCCCGGGCCTTCCGCGACTCCCGGCTGCTGACCCTTCCGGATGCGGGCCATGTCGCGATGATGGAGTATCCCGATACGGTGGCCACGGCATTCCGTGAACTACTGGTCGACTCGGGCGAGCTGGACGGGTCGGCGGTCACGGACACCCCGGCCGCGAAGGACGGGGTCGGCAGCGCGAGCGCGGGGAGCTGAGGCGGGGCGTGGGACGTCACAGCCGCGGGCGGGCCGACAAGAGCGGTACCGGCGGCAAGGCCGAGGAGAAGCAGTCCGTTCCGAGAGTCGTGCTGCCCCCGGCCGGAGCGGCGGCGCAGCCCCGCAGGGACGGGACCCCGCCCCGGGGGATGCCCCGGATGCCGGACGGCACCCCCGCGCGCGGAGTGCCACGTCTGCCCGACGGCACCCCCGCTCACGGAGTGCCCCGGTTCTCCGACGGGACGCCGGCTCGCGGAGTACCGCGGCTTCCTGACGGGACGCCTGCTCGCGGAGTACCTCGTCTGCCCGACGGCACGCCGGCGCACGGCGTGCCGCGTTTCTCCGACGGGACACCGGCGCACGGGATGCCCCGTCTGACCGACGGGACGCCCGCTCACGGAGTACCTCGTTTCGGTGACGGCACACCCGCGCGTGGTGTGCCGCGGCTGCCCGACGGCGCTCCCGCGCGGGGAGCGTCCCCGGTGCGGGGCGGGCACCCCGAGCAGCACGAGATCGGGGGCGGCTGGGGCGAGTTGCGGGCCGGGGCGCGGCCGACCGCCGGGCCCGGGTACGGCACGGCGCCGGGTCTGCCCGTCGCGGCGCCTCAGGGCGTCTCCCTCGACCTGCCGCAGGGTGCGCCCGGCGGACGGTCGGGGCCGCGGATACCGCCACAGCGTGAGGACGTCCGCGCGGGCGGCCCACGACAGACCTATCTCGACGCCTTCGACGAGGACGACGACGTCTTCGCGCCCGGCACCGGGGGCGTGCGCGCCGCCGGTCCGCCGGCCGCGTCCGCCTTCCCGGACGCGGGCGCCGGCCGCGGCGGGCCGGTGTTCCCGGAGACGGGGCTTCCGGAGAAGGGCAGAGGCGGCGGCAGGGGCCGGACGTTCGCGGGGATCGCGGCCGCCGCGGTCACGACCGTGCTGGCGGTCGTCGTCGCCGGGCAGGTCACCGAAGGGCGTGCGGAGAAGACCGTGCGCGCGCAGGCGGCCGGCGCCGGTGGCCGGGACGCCCGGGACTCCGCCTCGCGCGGCGACCGCCGTCCCACGCCCACCGGGACGCCGAGCGTGGCACCGCTGACGTACGAGCAGAAGATGGCGGAGAGGTACGCGCTCGGGGCGGAGTTCACGGGGTCGGGGAAGTTCGACGCCGTCCTCGGCTTCGACAAGGCGCCGGGCAAGGGACGCAAGTACACCTACCGGGTCGACGTGGAGCAGGGCCTCGGGCTGGACGCGGAGCTCTTCGCCGAGGCCGTGCAGAAGACCCTGAACGACGACCGGAGCTGGGCGCACGACGGGGCCCGCACCTTTGAGCGGATCTCCTCCGGCGAGCCGGACTTCGTGATCACGCTGGCGAGTCCCGGCACCACCGCCGACTGGTGTGCCAAGTCCGGGCTCGACACCACCGAGGACAACGTGTCGTGCGACTCGGCGGCCACCGACCGCGTCATGATCAACGCCTACCGGTGGGCCCAGGGCTCCGAGACCTACGGTGACCGGATCCACTCCTATCGCCAGATGCTGATCAACCACGAGGTCGGTCACCGGCTCGGCTACGGCCATGTGACCTGCGGCAAGGACGGCGACCTCGCGCCCGTCATGCAGCAGCAGACCAAGTTCCTCGACCACGACGGAATCCACTGCAAGGCCAACCCCTGGCAGTATCCCGGGAGTTGACACCGGCCCCGGAAGCCGCGTTGACATCGGACGAAAGTTCGTTCATATTTCTCCGCATGTCGCCTCGTCACGCCTCCGCTTGCGCCGCCCTTGAGCTGGCGCTCATCGGTGTGACCGCGCTCTGCGTGGCCGACATTCACTGTCGCTGACGCCCGCCCCCGGCGCGTGCGTCACGTTCCCCTTCTTCGGGTTCCGTCTGTCCTTCACGGCCGTTCTCTCGACGCGCACTTCGACGCCCGGGGCGAGCTCTGCACATGTTCGTCTCACTCTGTGTCGTTTCGTCTCGCCATACGAGACATTCCCCGAGAGGTCGTCTTCCGATGCGTCAACCGTCCCTCATAGCGCGCCGCGTGGCCGCGGTGTCCGTCAGCCTGGTCGTGGCAGCGGGTGCCGCCGCCTGCGGTCCTGAGGACAACGATGCCAAGGGCACCGGAGGCGGCTCCGAGCCGCAGAAGGGAGGCACGCTGACGGTCCTGAACGCCAACCCGCAGGAGGACTTCGACCCCGCGCGCCTCTACACCTCCGGCGGCGGTAACGTCCCCTCGCTCGTCTTCCGCACCCTCACCACCCGCAACCGCGAGGACGGCGCGGCCGGCGCCGAGGTCGTCCCCGACCTCGCCACCGACACCGGCCGCCCCAGCAAGAACGCGACCGTGTGGACGTACACCCTGAAGAAGGGCCTCAAGTACGAGGACGGCAGCGCCATCACCTCCGCCGACGTCAAGTACGGCATCGAGCGCTCCTTCGCCGCCGAACTCTCCGGCGGCGCCCCCTACTTGCGGGACTGGCTGATCGGCGGCGCCGACTACCAGGGGCCGTACAAGGACAAGAAGGGCCTCGACTCGATCGAGACGCCGGACGAGCGCACCCTCGTCTTCCGGCTCAACAAGCCCGAGGGCGAGTTCCCCTACCTCGCCACGCAGACCCAGTTCACGCCCGTCCCCAAGGCCAAGGACACCGGCACCAAGTACGAGGAGCACCCCGTCTCCTCGGGCCCGTACAAGGTCGTCAAGAACGAGAACGACGGCGAGCGGCTGATCCTGGAGCGCAACACCCACTGGTCGGCGGCCACCGACGCGGAGCGCAAGGCCTACCCCGACAAGATCGACGTACGGTCCGGGCTCGACTCCTCCGTGATCAACCAGCGGCTCTCGGCGTCCCAGGGCGCGGACGGTGCCGCCGTCACCACGGACACCAACCTCGGTCCCGCCGAACTCGCCAAGGTCAGCGGCGACAAGGAACTCGCCTCGCGCGTCGGCACCGGGCACTTCGGCTACACGAACTACATCGCCTTCAACCCGAAGGTGAAGCCCTTCGACAACCCGAAGGTGCGCCAGGCGATCTCGTACGCCGTCGACCGTTCGTCGGTGATCAACGCGGCCGGCGGTTCCTCCCTCGCCGAGCCGGCGACCACGTACCTGCCCGACCAGAAGTCCTTCGGCTACACGCCGTACGACCACTTCCCCGCGGGCAAGTCGGGCAACGCGGGCAAGGCCGAGGAGCTGCTGAAGGAGGCCGGTCACAAGAACGGGCTCACGGTCACGCTCACCCACTCCAACGCCAAGGACTTCGAGACCAGCCCGGAGATCGCGACCGCCGTCCAGGACGCCCTCAAGAAGGCCGGCATCACCGTCAAGCTCCAGGGCCTGGAGGACAACGACTACGCCGACAAGATCCACAGCGCCAAGACCGAGCCCGGCTTCTTCCTCGCCCACTGGGGAGCCGACTGGCCCTCCGGCGGCCCCTTCCTCGCCCCGATCTTCGACGGCCGCCAGATCGTCAAGGACGGCGCCAACTTCAACACCGGCTTCCTGAACGACAAGTCCGTCAACGACGAGATCGACGCCATCAACAAGCTGACCGACCTCGACGCGGCGGCGAAGCGCTGGGGCGCGCTGGACAAGAAGATCGGCGAGCAGGCGCTGACCGTGCCGCTGTTCCACCCCGTCTACAAGCGCCTGTACGGCAAGGACGTCAAGAACATCGTGATCAGCGACTGGACCGGCGTGCTGGACATCTCCCAGGTCGCGGTGAAGTAGTCAGATGAGTGAGGCCCTTGTGGTCTCGGAGGCAGCCGGGACGGATCCGTCCGTCCCGGCGGTCTCGGGGCCCCGACAGTTCTGGGGGCGGCTGCGTGCCCAGCGCGCCGCCCTCGTGGCGGCGGCCGTCGTGGCGCTGCTCGTCCTGGTCGCGCTCGTCGCACCGCTCCTCACGGCGATCGAGGGGCAGGACCCGACGTCCTACCACCCCTCGCTGATCGACTCGGCGCGCGGCGGCGTCCCCCTCGGCTCCTTCGGCGGAGTCAGCGGCGACCACTGGCTCGGCGTCGAACCGCAGACCGGCCGCGACCTCTTCGCCCGGCTCGTCTACGGCGCCCGCGTCTCCCTCGGCGTCGCGCTCGCGGCGACGCTGGTACAGGTCCTCATCGGCGTCGTGGTCGGCGTCGCCGCCGCCCTCGGCGGCCGCTGGGTCGACCAGCTGCTCAGCCGCGCCACCGACGTCATCATCGCGATGCCGCTCATGATCGTGGCCCTCGCGCTGCTCGCGATCGTGCCCGGCGGCTTCCCGCGGCCCGTCCTCGTCGCGCTGATCATCGGGCTCGTGGCCTGGGGATCGATCGCGAAGATCGTGCGCGCGCACACCCTGACCCTCAAGCAGCTGGACTACGTGGCGGCGGCCCGGCTCAGCGGCTGGGGCTCCTGGCGGGTCGCCCGCCGCGAGCTGCTGCCCGCGCTCGCCGCGCCCGTCATCACGTACGCCGCCCTGCTCGTCCCGATGAACATCACCGTCGAGGCGGCGCTCAGCTTCCTCGGCGTCGGCGTGAAACCGCCGACGCCCTCATGGGGGCAGATGCTCACCGCGGCCGACGTCTGGTACCAGGCGGCACCGCAGTATCTGCTGCTCCCCGCCGGGTCGTTGTTCGTCACGGTGCTCGCCCTGACCGTCCTCGGCGACGGTGTGCGGACGGCGCTCGACCCGCGCGCCGCCTCCCGGCTGCGCGTCGGCACGGGACGCAGGCGGGAGGCGAAGGCATGAGCGCGGTCCCCTTCACGGCCGGCTTCGCCGGGTTCGCCCTGCGCCGGGTGGTCGGAGCAGTCGTCACCCTGCTCGCCATCACCGTCATCATCTACGCGGTGTTCTACGTCGCCCCCGGCGACGTCGCGCAGATCACCTGCGGCCCGCGCTGCTCGCCCGCCCAAGTGCACCAGGTGGCCGAGCAGTTGAAGCTCGGCGACCCGCTCTACCTGCGCTACTGGCACTTCCTCCAGGGCATCTTCGCCGGCCAGGACTACTCCACGGGCACCTCCGTGCAGCACTGCGGCGCGCCCTGCCTCGGTCTCTCGTACCAGAGCGACCAGCAGGTCACGCAGCTCATCTGGGCGAAGCTGCCGGTCACCTTCTCCCTCGTGCTGGGCGCCATGGTGCTCTGGCTGATCCTCGGCGTCGGCACCGGAGTGCTCTCCGCGTGGCGGCGCGGACGGATCAGCGAACGGCTGCTGACCGGCATCACACTCGCCGGCACGGCCACGCCCGTCTTCGTCATCGGCCTGGTCCTGATGATCGTCGTGTGCGGGCAGCTCCAGCTGCTGCCCTTCCCGCAGTACGTGCCCTTCACCGAGGACCCCGAGCAGTGGGCCTGGAACCTGCTGCTGCCGTGGCTGGCCTTCGCGGTGATCGAGGCCGCCAAGTACGCCCGGCTGACCCGCGCCGCCATGCTGGAGACGCTCGCCGAGGACCACGTGCGGACCTTTCGCGCGTACGGCGTCGGCGAACGGTCGGTCATCGGACGGCACGCCCTGCGCGGGGCCGTCGCGCCGGTCATCGCCCTGAGCGCCAACGACTTCGGGTCGGCGATCGGCGGCGCCGTGCTCACCGAGACGATGTTCGGTCTGCCCGGCCTCGGGCGCGAACTCGTGCACGCGGTGAAGGTCGTCGACCTGCCGGTGGTCGTCGGCATGGTCCTGGTGACCGGCTTCTTCGTGGTTGTGGCCAATGCTGTCGCGGACGTGCTGTTCGCGGTGGCGGACCGACGGGTGGTGCTCTCATGAGCTCTGGGAAGACCGACCGGGGCCCGGTCGGGGAGGACCACAAGGCGGGGCCCGATGGTACGGGTTCCGGCCGTGACGTCCATGCCTCTGTCGGCGGTGAGCGTTCCGGCGGCGGTGAGCGGAGTGCCCTTTCCGCCGCCGGGGCCGACCCGCGTGACGGGAGAACGGGCGACAGCCTCGTCGAAGTCAGTGATCTGACAGTCGCGTTCGGGGAGCTGCGTGCCGTCGACGGGGTGTCCTTCCGGCTGGAGAAGGGGGCCGCGCTGGGCCTGGTCGGCGAGTCCGGCTCCGGTAAGTCCACTGTGGCGTCGGCCCTGTTGGGGCTGCACCGCGGCACGGGCGCGCGCGTCGGCGGGGTGCTGCGCGTGGCCGGAGTGGACGTGGGGGCGGCATCCGACGAGGAACTCCGGCGACTGCGGGGCGCGAAGGCCGCGATGGTCTTCCAGGACCCGCTCTCGTCCCTCGACCCGTACTACGCCGTCGGCGACCAGATCGCCGAGGTGTACCGGGTGCACACCCGGGCGTCCCGGCGGGCCGCCCGCGCGCGTGCCGTGTCCGTGCTCGACCGGGTCGGGATTCCGGGCGCCGCACACAGGGCCCGCTCGCGCCCGCACGAGTTCAGCGGGGGCATGCGGCAGCGCGCGCTGATCGCGATGGCCCTGGCGTGCGAGCCGGACCTGCTGATCGCCGACGAGCCGACGACCGCCCTCGACGTCACCGTCCAGGCCCAGATCCTCGACCTGCTGCACACGTTGCGGGAGGAGACGGGGATGGGGCTGCTGCTCGTCACGCACGACGTCGGCGTCGCCGCCGAGAGCGTGGACGACGTCCTTGTCATGCGCCACGGGCGCGCGGTCGAACACGGAACGGTCGGCGCGGTGCTGGGGGCCCCGCGGGAGGCGTACACCCGGGAACTGCTGAGTGCGGTCCCACGGGTGGACGAGCCGCGAGTGGGCGGTCCCGGTGCGCACGAGTCCCGGGGGGCCGGGTCTCGGGTGCGTGTTCCGGCGCCGTCGGTTGAGCCTTCGGCCGGAGCGCTGGGCACATCGGCATCGGCCGGGCCTTCGGGCGGAGGGGCGGGCAGGTCGGCTGGTTCCTCGTCCGGAGGGCCAGGTGAGTCGGTCGAGTCCTCGTCCGGTGGGGCGGGCACGTCGTCCGAGGCCGAGTCCGCGTCCGAGGCCGAGTCCGCGTCCGAGTCCGCGTCCGGTTCCGGTGGTGGGCCGGGTGCCGTCGGTGAGGTCGTCCTCGAAGCGGTGGGCCTGCGGCGCGAGTTCGGGCGCGGCAAGCACCGGTTCACGGCGGTCGACGACGTCACGCTGACCGTGCACCGGGGCGAGACCCTGGGCATCGTCGGTGAGAGCGGCAGCGGCAAGACCACGCTGGGCCGCATGCTCGTCGGCCTCCTGGAGCCGACGGCCGGCTCCGTCCGGTACCAGGGGCGTGCCCGCTCCGGCGTCGGTCCGGCCGTGCAGATGGTGTTCCAGGACCCCGTCTCCTCCCTCAACCCCCGGCGCAGCGTCGGCGAGTCGATCGCCGATCCGCTGCGGGCCAGGGGCGAGCGGGACGAGGACCTGATCAGGGGGCGTGTGCGAGGTCTGCTGGAGCGCGTCGGGCTCGAACCGGCGCACTACGACCGCTACCCGCACGAGTTCAGCGGCGGACAGCGCCAGCGGGTCGGCATCGCACGGGCCCTCGCCGCCGAGCCGCGGGTCATCGTGTGCGACGAGCCGGTCTCCGCGCTCGACGTCACCACGCAGGCCCAGGTCGTCGCCCTCCTCGGCGAACTCCGGCGCGAACTCGGGCTGGCGCTGGTGTTCGTGGCGCACGACCTCGCGGTGGTGCGCCGGGTCAGCGACCGGGTCGCGGTGATGAGCCGCGGCCGCATCGTCGAACAGGGCCCGGTCGACGAGGTGTACGAATCCCCGCGGGACCCGTACACCAGGCAGCTGCTCGCCGCCGTACCGGCGCTCGATCCGCAGGTCGCGGCGCGGCGCCGGGCCGCCCGGCGGGAACTGACCGCGGTCTGACGGAATGTGACCGCATGATCCCTTAGCGCGACGGAACGCCGACCGCGCGGGAAAGTTACGACCGTTCACCCCTTTTGGTGGCGCGATGGACAACCGTCCGTCGCGCCACCGCCTTGTCCGCATACGTTCGTCCCGCTGCGAGCCGCCGGGCCAACGGCGGCTCCCCATACGGGAGATCGGGGGTGCACTCGTGCGCATCGGACTGCTTACGGAGGGTGGCTATCCGTATGTGAGCGGTGATGCCAGGCTCTGGTGCGACCGGCTCGTACGCGGGCTCGGGCAGCACGAGTTCGACATCTACGCGCTCAGCCGCAGCGAGCGGCAGGAGGACGAGGGCTGGATCGAACTCCCGCCCCAGGTCAGCCGGGTGCGGACCGCGCCCCTGTGGACGGCCGAGGACGACGGCGTGGTCCACGGCCGACGGGCACGCAGGCGCTTCGCCGACGCGTACGCCGAGTTGGCAGCGGTGGTCTGCGCCGGACCCTCCGGCACCGGCGCGGCAGGGTCCCCCGAGGGCCCCGAAACCGCCGACGGCGTCGAGGCGGACCGTTTCGGCAACGCGCTGTACGCCCTCGCCGAACTCGCCCGGGACGAGGGCGGCCTGGTCGGAGCCCTGCGGTCCGAGGTCGCCGTACGCGCCCTGGAGCGTGCCTGTCGTGCGCCCGGCGCACTCCGGCCCGCCCGCACCGCCCGGGTGCCCGACCTGCTCGCCGTCGCCGCCCACATCGAACGGGCGCTGCGCCCCCTCTCCCTCGACTGGTACGAGGACGACGGGCTCGGCTCGGTCGACCTGTGCCACGCCGCCGCCGGCGGCTCCGCCGCGCTGCCCGGGCTGCTGGCACACCACTTCTCCGGCGTCCCGCTCCTCGTCACCGAGTACGGGGTACAACTGCGGGCCCACTACCTCGCGTCGACCCAGGCACCCCCGGCGGTGCGGTCGCTGCTCGCCGCCTTCCACGGCAGGCTCGCCTCCGAGGTCTACCGCCGGGCCTCCTTCATCACGCCCGGCAACACGCACGCCCGCCGCTGGCAGGAGCGCTGCGGCGCCGACCGCGCCAAGCTGCGCACGGTCTACCCGGGCATGGACGCCTCCCGTTTCGCCGAGGTCGGGGAGAACCCGGAGGGCGCCGCCGGCGCGGACCCCGACACGCTGGTCTGGGTCGGCCGCATCGAACCGGCCAAGGACCTCATCTCCCTCCTCCACGCCTTCGCCGAGATCCGCAGGGAGGAACCGAAGACGCGGCTGCGGATCGTCGGCGCCGCCGCGGGTGCGGAGGGCACCGCCTACCTCGGCCACTGCAAGGCCCTGGCCGCGCAGCTCTTCCCCGACGAGGCGGAGGGCGTGCACGCGGTCGGCGACAACCCCGTGTCCTTCGAGGAGATCGGCGGCCCCGAGGTCCCGACCCTCGCGGAGGCGTACGCGGCGGGAGCCGTCGTCGTCCTGTCGAGCGTCGTCGAAGGCTTCCCGATCAGCCTGGTCGAGGCCATGTTCTGCGGACGCGCCACGGTCTCCACGGACGTCGGCGCGGTCGTCGAGGTCATCGGCGGTACGGGGCTGGTGGTGCCCCCGCGCAATCCGCGGGCGCTCGCCGAGGCGTGTGTGGCGCTGCTGCGCGACCCCGAGCGCCGTGAGCGGCTCGGCGCCGCCGCCCGCGCCCGCGCCCTCGAACTCTTCACCGTCGAGCAGAACATCACGGCATTTCACGGCATTTACCTGGAGATCGTCTCGCACTCCCCGGTACGCCGGGTCGTCGTCGACGAGGCCGGCGAACCGCTGCCCTTCGGTGTCCCCGCCGAGGCCCACGTGCCCGGCCGCTGGACCGAGTCCCGCCTGATGGCCGCGGGCCGGCCGCGCTGGGCGGCGGGCGCACCGGTACGCGCCACGGTGACCGTCCCGGCCCCCCAGGTGGTCCCTGCCGGGGAGGGCGTGCGATGAGCGGAGCGGGCGAGGTGACCGGGGCGAACGGTACGACCAACTCCGGCGCGTTCAGCGGACCGAGCGAGTTGGGGGAGCTCGCCGGGGGAGCGGGCGGAGCCGGTGGGGCCTCGAGTGCGGAGGAACTGCGCCGGTTCGATGCGGGGGCCGTTGCTCAGGGGCTCAGCGGACTTGGTGGGGTTACGGCACAGGACTTGGCGGAGGACGCCGGTGGGTTCGGTGAGGCGGTAGCTCCGGAGGGGCTGGGGCTGCTCGGTGGGGGCCAGGTAGCCGACGGGCTCGGCGGGCCCGCTGGGCTCGATGTCGCGGGGGCGCCTGGGGAGACCGGTGGGTTCGGTGAGGCGGTAGCTCTGGAAGGGCCGGGTCGGCTCGGTGGGGGCCAGGTTACTGACGGGCTCGGGGGACTTGGTCAGCTTGGTGGGCTCGATGCAGCGGAAGTGGCTGAGGCGACCGGTGACTTCGGTGAGGTCGTAGGGACGGCGCCGTTCGGTCGGCCTGGCGGGGGCCAGGTTGCCGACGGGCTCGGCGGGCTTGGTGCTGCGGAGGTGACTGGGGAGCCCGGTGGGTTCGGTGAGGCAGTACCTCTGGAGACGCTTGGTCCGCTCGAAACGGCGGGCCATGTCGTCGAAGCCGATTCGGTCGCCGGGCTCGAAGGCCCGACCGGAGTCGGCGGCGGCGCCGGAGTGCGCGGACGCGCTGGGCTAGACGGGCACGCCGGAGTCGGAGTGGGCGCCGAAGCCGCGTCGGGTGCCGGAGCCGAAGGCCGCGCCGGAGTGAGCGGCGACGCCGGGCTCCGTGGGGGCCTCGGTGTGGCGCAGCGTGCCGTGAGCCGTCGGGGTGCCGTCGACCCCGTGAAGGCCCTGATGCACCGGCACCGCGAACTCTGCGAACGCGCCGTCGACCCGCTGGAGATCGCCGCCGGCCTGGAGGCGCACGGCGTGACCGACCGGACCGCCGCCCGCTTCCGGCACCGGGACGTGTTCTCGCTGGCGGAGGAGATGTACGCCCGCGTGCCCCGCGACGGGGAGCCGACCGCACGGCCCGAGACGGCCGACGCTCCCGGCGCCCCCGCCCGCTGGGCCGTACTCGCCCTGCTCCCGGGCGCACTCTGCGCGGCGACCGTCGCAGGACTGCGCCTCACCGAGGGGCAGCCGCGCCTCGCCGTGGCCGCCGCCGGTGTCCTGGCCGTCGCGATCGGCCTGCGGGCGGCCCTGCGCCGGGGACCCCTCAGGGCCCCTGACCGCAACTCCTCCCGCGCTTGGATCTGCTGGCTCCTCACGTACGCACTGGTCGGCGACGGACTGCTCGACGCCGGCATCGAGGGCGGCCCCGACGGGCCCTGGCCCCTGGCCGTCGCACCCGTCCTGGCCCTCACCCTGTCCTGCGCCCCGGCGGCCTGGTGCGCCCACCTGTTCGCCGTACGCGCCCGGCGCCGGCTCACCGCGAGCCGCGGCCTGGAGGAGTTCGCCGACTCCGTGAAGCCTCTGCTCCTGGGCACATTCGGGCTCTTCCTCTGCTCCGTCGGCGTCCTGCTCGCCGTGTGCGGGGCTCTGCTCGGCGAGCCCGCCGCGTACGCCGGAGCCGGCGCCCTCGGAGCACTGCTCCTCCTCGCCCGGCTCCTGACCGCGCACGGCTTCACCCACGCCCCGGCCGTCGTGCTCGCCGCGGCGGGCGCGGCCGAGGCGACCGCCCTGTCGTCCGTCTTCGCCGGCCGCCTCCCCGGCTGCTCCCTCCTTTCGGTACCGGTCGAGGCCGTCGTCGCCGCGGGGGGACCCGGGGCCGTCCCGGCGGCCGTGTGCGGGACGGCGGCCCTCGTCCTCCTGATCCACGCCACCCGCACCCTGACCCGCGCCTCGGCCCACGCGACACCGGCCGGAGCGACACCGTGAGGCCGGCTTCCGGCCCGAGCACCCCCTTGTCTCCCGCGGGGCCGACACCGCGGGCCTTACTCCCGATCCACGGCACCACCCCTGAAGGAGAACGCCAGATGATCACCTCCCGAACCGGAGAGTCCGCCCCGGGAGCCGCCCGATGAGGGTCCTGCTGATCGGAGCCAACGGATATCTCGGCCGCTTCGTCGCCGACCGGCTGCTCGCCGACCCGGCCGTCCAGCTCACCGCGCTCGGCCGCGGCGACGACGCCGACGTACGGTTCGACCTCGCCTCGGGCAGCCCCGGCGCCCTCACCCGCTTCCTGGACGCGGTGCACCCCGGAGTCGTCGTCAACTGCGCCGGCGCCACCCGCGGCGGCGCCCGCGAACTCACCCGGCACAACACCGTCGCCGTCGCCACCGTGTGCGAGGCCCTGCGCCGTAGCGGCTGTGGGGCACGGCTCGTACAGCTCGGTTGCGGCGCCGAGTACGGGCCGAGCCAGCCCGGCTCCTCCACGGCCGAGGACGCCGTACCGCGCCCCGGCGGTCCGTACGGCGTCAGCAAACTCGCCGCCACCGAACTGGTCCTCGGCTCCGGTCTGGACGCCGTCGTCCTCCGCGTCTTCTCGCCCGCGGGACCCGGCACCCCCGCCGGGTCCCCCCTCGGCCGCCTCGCCGAGGCCATGCGCCGCGCCATGCAGTCCGGCGACGGCGAACTCAAGCTCGGCGGACTCGGCGTCCAGCGCGACTTCATCGACGTCCGCGACGTCGCCCGCGCCGTCCACGCCGCCTCCCTCTCCGCCGCCCAGGGCGTCATCAACATCGGCTCGGGACGCGCCGTCCGCCTCCGCGACGCCGCCGCCGTCCTCGCACGGGTGGCCGGATACGGCGGGGCGCTGCACGAGCTCGACGGACCGCCCGGCCCACTGCGGCCGTCCATCGTGCATCCCCGCAACGAACCCGACCACGTGCCGGCCGCCGCCTTCCCGTACCCGGACGGCTGCGGCAGCTGGCAGCAGGCCGACGTCCGCACCGCGCGCGACCGGCTCGGCTGGCGTCCCCGCATCAACCTCGAGGAATCCCTCGCCGACATCTGGATGGAGGCGGCATGCCGTATCTGACCCGCTCCGCGGCGGGCACCGCACGCACCGGTCTGGGCGTCGGCTTCGGCATCCCCGGCTACGCGCACCCCCTCGTCGCCCCGCTCGAATGGGGTGAGCTCGCCCGCCCCGGCACCCCCTTGCACTGGGTCGTCCTGAACGTCGCCGACGGGCCCGGCACCCGCCCCGACCCGCGCTGCCTGGAGGCGACGGGACGGCTGCGCAACGCCGGAGTCCGCGTCCTGGGGCATCTGGACGCCGCTTACGGCGCCCGCACCTTCGGGGAACTCGTCTCCGACGCGCACCGCTACCTCGACTGGTACAAGGCCGACGGCTTCTACCTGGACCGCTGTCCCACCGAGCGCACCGCGCTTCCCGAGATCCGCCGCACCGTGACCACACTGCGTGCGCTGCGCGACAAAGCTCACATCGTCTTCGGCCACGGCACGCACCCCTACCCCGGATACGCCGAGAACGCCGACCAGTTGGTGACCTTCTCCGGCCCCTGGACCGACTACCGCTGGTCGCAGGTGGCCGAGTGGACGGCCGACTATCCGCCCGAGCGCTTCTGCCACTTCGTGCACGGCGTGCCCCGCGGTCACCTGGAGGAGGCCCTGCGCATCGCCCGCTGGCAGGGCGCGTCGACGATCTACTTCACCGACCGCCTCGACCACGGCGGCCGCGCCGACCCCTACGCGAGCATGCCCGGCTACTGGGACGAGATCGTCTCGCGAGTCGGAACGGGTGTCTCGGAATGAAGAAGGGCGTGGCAGTGTTACGGGGAGAACGACCTCCCCCGGTCCCGGCTGCGCCCGAACGGGGGGACACCCATTGATTGACCGATTAACGGAGTAACCGTGTCGCTGCCACCCCTGGTCGAGCCGGCTGCCGAGCTCACCGTAGACGAGGTCCGCAGGTACTCCCGCCACCTGATCATCCCGGACGTCGGGATGGACGGGCAGAAGCGGCTGAAGAACGCGAAGGTGCTCTGTGTGGGCGCCGGCGGCCTCGGATCGCCGGCACTGATGTACCTGGCCGCCGCGGGCGTGGGCACGCTCGGCATCGTGGAGTTCGACGAGGTCGACGAGTCGAACCTGCAGCGCCAGATCATCCACAGCCAGGCGGACATCGGCCGCTCCAAGGCCGAGTCGGCGCGCGACTCGGTGCTCGGCATCAACCCGTACGTGAACGTCGTCCTTCACGAGGAGCGGCTCGAAGCCGACAACGTGATGGAGATCTTCAGCCAGTACGACCTGATCGTGGACGGCACGGACAACTTCGCCACCCGGTACCTGGTCAACGACGCCTGCGTGCTGCTGAACAAGCCGTACGTGTGGGGCTCGATCTACCGGTTCGACGGCCAGGCCTCGGTCTTCTGGTCCGAGCACGGTCCCTGCTACCGCTGCCTCTACCCGGAGCCCCCGCCGCCGGGCATGGTCCCCTCCTGCGCCGAGGGCGGCGTCCTGGGCGTGCTGTGCGCGTCCATCGGGTCCATCCAGGTCAACGAGGCCATCAAGCTCCTCGCGGGCATCGGCGAGCCGCTCGTCGGCCGCCTGATGATCTACGACGCCCTGGAGATGCAGTACCGCCAGGTCAAGGTCCGCAAGGACCCGAACTGCGCGGTCTGTGGTGAGAACCCCACCGTCACCGAGCTCATCGACTACGAGGCCTTCTGCGGCGTCGTGTCCGAGGAGGCCCAGGAGGCGGCGGCCGGCTCGACGATCACTCCGAAGCAGCTCAAGGAGTGGATCGACGACGGCGAGAACATCGACATCATCGACGTCCGCGAGATCAACGAGTACGAGATCGTCTCGATCCCCGGCGCCCGGCTGATCCCGAAGAACGAGTTCCTCATGGGCACCGCTCTGGAGAGCCTCCCGCAGGACAAGAAGATCGTCCTGCACTGCAAGACGGGTGTCCGCAGTGCGGAAGTCCTCGCCGTGCTGAAGTCCGCGGGCTTCTCCGACGCCGTGCACGTCGGCGGCGGCGTGATCGGCTGGGTCAACCAGATCGAGCCGGACAAGCCGGTCTACTAGGCGTCCGAACCGGTTCGCCGGACGTACGGCCTTCCGGGAGGGGCCCGGCACCTCGTGTGCAGGGCCCCTTTCCCGTACCGGGACTCGTGCCAAGGCCGGTGCCGGGCTCCACTCCGGTGCAGAGACCGGTGCCACGCACCTCTCCGGTACCGTGGCTCGTGCCGGGCACCTCCCCAATACCCAGGCCCGTGCCCCTGCCGCCGGAACGGTCCCGGGTGGCCGGGACGTCGTGCCCCGGCCGCCCGCGGGCCGTCCTACGAGCAGACCTTGCCGTCCTTCGGCACCGTGCCGTCCAGCAGATAGCCGTTCACCGTCGAGTCGACGCAGTCGCTGCCGCTCCCGTACGCCCCATGACCCTCGCCCTTCCAGGTGAGGAGCACGCCCACGTCCTTCCCCAGCTCGTCGGCCATCGCTCGGGCGCCCTCGTAGGGCGTCGCCGGGTCCCCGGTGTTGCCCACGAGCAGGACGGGCGCCGATCCGGCCGCGCTGACCTCCGGGGTGTCGAACTGACCGGCGACCGGCCAGTCGTGGCACCAGCCCGCCGTGTCCCAGCCCATGAAGGCGCCGAAGACGGGGGAGATCTTCTCGAACTCCGGCAGCAGCTTCTTCGACTCCTCGGGCGTCAGCCGCTGCTTGTCGTCCAGGCACGATATGACCCGTTGGGCGTGGGTCGTCGTGCCGTAGTGCCCCGAGGCGTCACGTTCGTTGTAGCCGTCGGCGAGCGCCAGCAGCTGTGAACCGTCCCCGCTCTCGGCGGCTTTGAGCGCGCTGGTCAGGGTGGGCCAGGCCTGCTCGCTGTAGAGCGGCAGGACGATGCCGGTCACCGCCAGCGTCTGTGTGAGCTTGCGGCCGGGAGACGCGGGGAGCGGCTTCGCGTCGAGCCGCTTCAGCAGGTCCACGATCTTCTGAGAGCCCTGCTCCGGGTTCTGGCCGGTGGACTTCAGATAGGCGTTCAGGGCGCGCTGGAAGCCCCGGGTCTGGTTCTTGGCGTGGCCCATCGTGTCGGCGCTCGGGTCGACGACGGCGTCCAGGACGACGCGTCCCACGTTCTTCGGGAACAGGTGGGCGTACACACCGCCGAGTTCGGTGCCGTAGGAGATGCCGAAGTAGTGCGTCTTGCGGTCGCCGAGGACCTGGCGCATCAGGTCGAGGTCGCGGGCGGTGTCGGTCGTCGAGACGTGCGACATGAGCTTCCCGGCGCTCTTGCGGCAGCCCTCGCCGAAGTCCGTCGCGTCCTTGAGGTAGGTCTTCTCCTCAGTTGCGTCGTCCGGGGTGGCGTCCACCGACTCGGCGGCCTGGATCTCCTTGTCGCCGCGGCAGCGCACGCCCTCGCTGGCGGCAACCCCGCGCGGGTCCCAGCTGACGAGGTCGTAGCGCTGGTGGAGCTTGGAGACCGCGTTCGCGTACGCCGGCATCGTGGCGACGCCCGAGGCGCCGGGGCCGCCGAAGTTGAAGACGAGGGAGCCGATGTGCTTGCTCCGGCCGCCGGTCGCCTGGGAGCGGATCAGCGCGAGGTCGATGGTGTCGCCGTCCGGCTTCGCGTAGTCCAGGGGCGCCTTGAGCGTCGCGCACCGCCACGCGTTCCCCGGGGCGGGGGAGTCCGACGTGGCCTTGCAGCGGCCCCAGTCCAGCTTCTGCGAGGTCAGGGCGGACGGCAGCCCCGGCGACGCACCCGAGGAGGACGCGGTGGCCGACGAGTCGGGGCGGTCCTTGTCCCCGGCCCCGCCCTTGGCCTCGCCGGACGAGCCGTCACTGCAGCCGGCCAGCAGCAGTGCGGCTGCGGCCACCGCCGTCCACCGTGCGAAACGTGTCATGTGCTTCCCCCCTCGCCAGTGCTCCGCCGGAGTCGCGGATCACACGCAAGCCATACTAGGCGTCGGCGTCCGACCGCCGTCGCGGCCTGTGGATAACCTTTTGACCTGCGGTTTCCTAGGAGCAGACGGTTCCGGCCGAGGGCACGGTCCCGGCCAGCAGATAGCTGTCGACCGCCTGGTGAACGCACTTGTTCCCGCTGTCGTAGGCGCCGTGCCCCTGGCCCTTGTACGTCAGCTCGACGCCGACCCCCCGGCCCAGCGCGTCCGCCATCTTCTTCGCGCCCTCGTACGGGGTGGCCGGGTCGCCGGTGTTGCCGACGACGAGGATCGGGGCCGAGCCCGGCGCGCTCACGTCGGGGTGGTCGGCGGCGCCCGCGACCGGCCAGTCGGTGCAGCTGACCATGCCCCAGGCCAGGTAGTCGCCGAACAACGGGGAGGCGGACCGGAACTCGGGCAGCCGCGTCTCCACGTCACCCGTCGTGTACCGCGCCTTGTCGTCGGCGCAGTTGATGGCGACGTTCGCCGCGGTGATGTTGCTGTACTGGCCGTTCTCGTTGCGTCCGTTCATCGAGTCGGACAACAGCATCAGGACCTTGCCGTCCCCGTCGTACGCCTCCTCCAGGCCTTGGGTGAGGTACTCCCAGAAGTCCTTGGAGTACAGGGCCTGGGCGATGCCGCCGGTGGCCGCGGTCTGGGTCAGCTCCCGGGGGAAGACACCGGGGATCGGCTTGCGGTCGAGGTCCGCCAGCAGCTTCGCGATGCGGTCCTTGACGTCCTGCGGGGAGTCGCCGACCGGGCAGTCCTCGACCTTGCTGGTGCAGTCCTGGGCGAAGTTGTCGAGCGCGAGCTGGAAGCCCTTGGCCTGGCCGAGGGAGCCCTGCTCCGGTGTCTGCGTCGGATCGACGACGGCGTCGAAGACGGCACGGCCCACCTTCGTGGGGAACAGGTGCGCGTACACACCGCCCAGTTCGGTGCCGTACGAGACGCCGAAGTAGTACAGCTTGTCGTCGCCCAGCACCTGACGCATCAGGTCCATGTCGCGGGCCGCGTCCGTGGTCCGCACGTGCGGCAGGGTCCGGCCCGAGTTCTTCTCGCAGGCCGAGTTGAACTGCTTGGTGTTGTCGAGCAGCTCAGTCCGCTCGGCCGCGTCGTCGGGCGTGGCGTCCTGCTGGAAGTACGCGTCGAGCTGCTGGTCGTCCTCGCACTTCACCCCCGCGCTGCGGCCGACGCCCCGGGGGTCGAAGCTCACCAGGTCGTAGCGGGTGCGCAGCTTCGCGTAGTCCTCCCCGAAGGCGGGCAGCGTGGCGACGCCGGAGCCGCCGGGACCGCCGAAGTTGAAGATCAGTGAGCCGATGCGCTCGCTCTCGGCCCCGCTGGTCCGCGCGCGGATCAGCGCGATGCCGATCGTGTCGCCCTTGGGCTCGTCCCAGTCGAGCGGCGCCTTCATGGTGGCGCACTGCCACTCCGTGCCGCCCGGCAACGGGGAGGGGGCGTTGCCGCCGCCCTCGGACTCGGAGGGTGCCGGGCACTCCTTCCAGCTCAGCTTCTGAGCCGTCAGGTCCTCGTCCTTGGAGTCGTCGTCGCTGCAGCCCGTCATCAGGGACGACAGAAGTACGGCGGCGGTCATGGCGGCGGCGCGCAGTCGGGGAGGGGTCGGCATGATCCCATCCTGAGGTCGCGCCGGACGGCACGCTCGGGGCACGGGCCGTGCGGGTGAGGAGCGCCCGGCGCGTAGGCGGTCACCCGGGTACGCGTCTAGAGGGCGCCCTTGCGTGTCAGGTGGTTGAAGAAGAGCCATCCGGGCAGCACCGGGAGCCACAGCGTCAGGAGCCGGTACAGGAGCACCGCGGGCGCCGCGACCTCCTTGGGGAGCCCGACCGCGATCAGACCGACCGTCAGCGTCGCCTCGACCGCGCCGACACCGCCCGGGGTGGGCGCAGCGGAGCCGAGCGCGTTGCCCGCGAGGAAGACGACGGCGACGCTGGCGAGGCTGAGCGTGGTCGTCTCGTCGTGGCCGAAGGCCCGGATCGATGCGTCCAGGCACATCACGAAGCAGGCGGTGAGGAGCAGCATGCCGCCGATGCCGGTGATCAGCTTCTGCGGCCGCTGGAGGACGTCGAGCATGCGCGGCACGACGCCGGCGAACAGCGACCTCACGCGCGTGGCGACGAATTTCCGCAGGAACGGCACCGACGTGACCACGAGCACCAGGACCGCGACGGTGAGCAGGCCGGCGATGACCGTGCGGGACGGCGAGAGAGAGGGTGTCTTCTCGGTTCCGGTCAGGTAGCCGAACGAGAGCAGCATCAGGATGTGGCAGCCGAGCCCGAACAGCTGCGAGGCGCCGACACTCGCCACCGCGAGTCCGGGGCGGACCCCGGCGCGCTGCAAGAAGCGGGTGTTGAGAGCGACTCCGCCCACCGCGGCGGGCGCCACGATCTTCACGAACGAGCCGGCGACCTGCGCGGCCACGGCCCGCATGAACGGCACCCGCTCGGGCACGAAGCCCAGCAGGCTCATCGCCGCCGCGAAGTAGCTCAGCGCCGAGAACAGCACGGCCGCGGCGACCCAGCCCCATTCGGCGCTGTCGAAGAGGGTGCCGAACTCGATGTGGGTGAGCTGCGTGAGCAGGAAGTACGCGCCGATGGCACCGGCGATGAAGCTGATCAGCGTGCGGGGGCGGACGCGTTCGAGACGCGCCGGTTCGACGGGCGCCTGCGGTCTGATCAGCAGCACCTGGTGGCGGATCTGGGTGAGCAGGTCCTCCTCGCGCGCCTCCTCCACGGCGTCGTCGATGGCCCGCTTCTCCGCCCGCTGCTCGGCACGTACGGCCTTCTTGCCCGGCTTCTCCAGTACGGGTCCGGTGTGCTCGTGGGCTTCCTCGGTGCGGGCGAGCTTGTCCTGCCGGGAGGCCTCCAGCACCGCGTCGCGCTCGCGCTGGGCGCGCTCGCGGGCCAGTCTGCGCAGCGTCGCGCGCGTGGAGCGCGTCAGCGCGATCGGCTGGAGCAGCGGCAGGCAGTCGGCGACCGCGTCCGGGCCCAGCACGCCGACCGCTGAGGCGACCGCGCGTTCGGCGCCGACACGCAGTCCGAGCGTGGTCACGAGCTGCGCGATGTCCATGCGCAGCACCAGGTCGCCGGCCGCGATCTCACCGCCGCGCAGGTCGGTGAGGATCACCGTGCCGGAACGATCCACCAGAATGGCGTCGCCGGCGAGCCTGCGGTGCGCGATGCGCCGCGACTGGAGGGCGTGGACCTGGTGCCAGGTGTCCCTCAGGAGCTCGTCGGTGATCATGTCGTCGGGCAGCGAGTCGAGGGTGCGGCCGCCCGTGTGCTCGTAGACGAGCATCACGGCGTCAGGGCCGAGTTCCGAGGTCGCGATCAGCTTGGGCGCGTTGGCGCCGGCCGCGATGGCCGCGTACGCGAGCAGGGCCTCCTGCTCCAGCGCCTGGCGCAGGGACTGCAGACTGCGGCGCGTGGTGATGCCGCGCAGCGTCAGCCGGCGCCACACGCGGTAGAAGAACCCCTGCGCCTGCTGCTCCCGGTCCACGACCGTGACGTCGAGGGGTGGGCCGTCCTCCAGGGTGACGAAGTAGCGCCGCCCTCGGTCGCCGTTCTCGGTGGTGTCCGGGGCCTCGTCGCGGGCCGCGCTCACCGGGCGGAAGCCCACGTGCCGCAGCCCCGCCATCAGCGTCCGGCCGGTCGGACGCACGTTCGGCGAGCCGACCGCGTACAGCGTCCCGTAGGCGACCGTCCAGCCGATCAGCACCGTGAGGATGATCGAGAACGGTGTCGTGTAGCCGGTGACCAGCATCGAGAAGGCGTCCAGCAGCAGCACCACCCACAGCACGGCCCGCCAGCGCGGGCGGCGCGACATGCCGACGGCCGTCATGTAGGCGATGACGGGCGCGAGGTAGCCGTGCACCGGGTCGGTGAGGGCGTGGACGTCGCCGGGTGAGGGCTGGGTGAGCGCTTCCTGGATCGAGTTCGGGGCGGCCTTGGCGACCCACAGGTCCGTGGCGAGTGTCACACCGTGGGCGAGGACCGCGGCGAGCACGCCGTCGGCGATGCGCAGGCCGTCCCGTTTGATCAGCCGCTCGATCGCGAAGGCGACGGGCACCAGGAGGATCGCGATGCTCGACGCCAGACCCGCGATCTTGATCAGCAGATCGGGTGCCTGGCCGGTGCCCTTGTTGATGTCCTGTTCGAGCCCCGAGGTGGTGCCGTGCGCGAACGCGGCGATGGCCAGCAGCACCACGATCGCGAGGATCCCGACCAGGAGCCGCATGAGGTCGGAAGGCCGGTGCACGCGCGCGGGGAGCAGCGGTTCGTCGCCCTCGACCTCGTCGCTGTGCTGGTCCTCGGCGCAGTCGGCGTTCTCCTCGGACACGTCCTCGGCCGCTCCGTCATCTGTCCGGGCGGCGTCCGGGCGCGACGACGCCTCAGAGGTGCCCTCCGCGTCTTCGGGGTGCACACCCTGCTGCTTCATCGTCTCTTCTTGATCTCGTATCACCTGTCACCGCCCGCACGATGGTGGCATGCCCCGCCGGGACACGGGGGCAGGAGGGTGCAATACGGGGTCCAACGGCCTGCCTCGAGTGTGGTCCCGGGGCGACGCGTACGCAGCGTGACCGCCCGGTCGAATTGTCGGTGGGGTGGGGCAGGATGGGTCGGATGAGCGAGGAGAGCCTTCCGGCGGACGCCCTGCCGGAGTACGCGGAGCGGGTGCTCGACGTCGCCGAGCTGATCCCGTCCGGGCGCGTCATGACGTACGGGGACGTCGCCGAATGGCTGGAGGAGGGCGGCCCGCGACAGGTGGGCCGCGTGATGGCCCTCTACGGAGGCGCGGTTCCCTGGTGGCGGGTCATACGCGCGGACGGGGTGCTGGTCCCCGGCCACGAGCTGGAGGCGCTGGGCCACTACCGCGCGGAGGGCACGCCTCTGAAGGAAGCGGGCCGGGCCTCCGCAGGTCATCTGCCCCGCGTCGACATGAGACGGGCGAGATGGGACGGGGGCGGGCGCGCGGAGGGTCACACCTGACAGCTTCCGGCATCGGACCGGCGAACGGGGAACCTGTGGCCCGTACGAGGGAAACGGGGCACCCGCGGGACATGCCGTACGTTCGGGGAGCGAGGGACGCACGGGGCACGAGGGAAGAAGGGGAAGGCCTCCTTCCACGGTGTCCACCGGCGTAGCGTCTTCCCCGGCGTCCACCCGCGTGGCACCGACGACGCGCGTCTCCCTCACCTCGCGGTCACCGCCCGCCCCGTGCGGCGGCCCGCCCGCCCGTCACCCGACCACCCCTGAAGGACGGCGCCCCGCGCCGGCAGTGACCGATCGCACAACCACCAGGACCGGCGAACCACGTGAGCTCCTCTTCTTCCACCAGGCGTCTGTCGCACCACCAGGTGCGCCAGGGGAGCCGTGGCGCTTACCGACTGGTGCGTACCCCGCCCGCCCGGCCGGACCCCCCTCGTCTGGACGCGGCACAGCGCTCGGTGGTTGACCACAAGGCGGGCCCGCTGCTCGTCCTGGCAGGTCCCGGCACCGGAAAGACGACGACGCTCGTCGAGTCCGTGGCGGCGCGCATCGCCCGGGGCGCGGACCCGCAGCGCATCCTGGTGCTGACCTTCAGCCGCAAGGCGGCCGTGGAACTGCGCGACCGCATGGCGCTGCGCATCGGGGCGGCCCGCGCCCCGCGCGCCACCACCTTCCACTCGTACTGCTACGCCCTGGTGCGCGCCCACCAGGACAGCGAGCTGTTCGTCGAGCCCCTGCGGCTGCTGTCCGGCCCCGAGCAGGACGTGGCGGTGCGCGAGCTGCTCGCCGGCCAGCCCGGCCTGGAGAAGCTCGGTCTGGCGCACGTGCGCTGGCCGGACGAACTGCGCGCCTGCCTGACCACCCGCGGCTTCGCCGACGAGGTCCGCGCGGTGCTGGCCCGCAGCCGTGAACTCGGGCTCGGCCCCGACGCCCTGGACGCCTTCGCCTCCCGCATCGGCCGCCCGGACTGGCGGGCCGCCGCCGCCTTCCTCGCCGAGTACCTGGACGTCCTCGACATGCAGGGAGTGCTCGACTACGCCGAACTCGTCCACCGCGCGGTGCTGCTCGCCGGACGGAACGAGGTCGCCGAGCGGCTGGCCACCCAGTACGACGCGGTCTACGTGGACGAGTACCAGGACACCGACCCCGCGCAGGTCCGGCTGCTGCACGCTCTCGCTGGAGGCGGCCGGACCCTGGTGGCCTTCGGAGACCCCGACCAGTCGATCTACGCGTTCCGGGGCGCCGACGTGAACGGCATCCTGGAGTTCCCGCACGCCTTCCCGCGCGCGGACGGCCGTCCGGCCCCCGTGGAGGTCCTGCGCACGTCCCGCCGCTCGGGCGCCGCCCTGCTGGAGGCCACCCGTCTGGTCACCCAGCGCATGCCCCTGACCCGCCTCCCGGCGGAGAAGGTCCGCGCCCACCGCGAACTCACGCCGGTCCGCGGCGGTGGGCGGGCCGAGGTCTACACGTACCCGACGTCCGGCACGGAGCTGGACAACATCGCGGACATCCTCCGCCGCGCCCACCTGGAGGACGGCGTCCCCTGGGGCGACATGGCGGTCCTGGTACGCGCGGGCTCCCGCACCATCCCCGCGTTCCGGCGTGCCCTCACGGCCGCCGGGGTCCCCCTGGACATCGACGGCGACGACCTGCCCCTGCGGCACGAACCGGCGGTCGCGCCGCTGCTCACGGCGCTCAAGGCGGTCGCGACGGCGGAGGCGGAGACGGCCGAGACGGCGGAGCCCGAGGACACCGGCATCACGGAATTCCCCGAATCCGGGGAGGTCGCGCAAACCCCGGACCCCACCGAGCCCGGCGAGGAGACGGAAACCCCGGACTCCACCGAGGCCGGCCAGGACACGGAAACCCCGGATCCCGTCGAGCGCGGTGCGGAGACCGGAACGCCCGGGTCTCGTCCCGAGGGCTCATGGCTCGACACCGAGACCGCTCTCACCCTGCTCGCCTCCCCGCTCGCCGGTATGGACGCCGCCGACCTGCGACGGCTCGGCAGGGCCCTGCGCGAGGAGGAGCGCGCCGGCGGCAACCACGTACCGCCGCCCTCCGACGAACTGCTGGCCCGGGCGCTGTCCGAGCCGGAACGGCTGGTGGCGCACGACCCGGCGTACGCGCGGGGCGCCCAACGGCTCGGCGCGCTGCTGCGCAAGGCCCGGGAGCGGCTCGCGGGCGGCGGGACGGCGGAGGAGGCCCTTTGGGACCTGTGGGACGGCACACCCTGGCCGCAGCGGCTGGAGCGCTCCGCCCGGCGCGGCGGCGCCGCGGGCCGCAACGCCGACCGCGACCTCGACGCCGTGTGCGCGCTGTTCGCGACCGCCGCCCGCGCCGAGGAGCGCGTCGGAGGCCGCGGCGCCCTCAACTTCCTGGAGGAGATCGAGGCGCAGGACATCGCCGCGGACACGCTCACCCGCCGGGCCGTACGCCCCGACGCCGTCCGCCTGATGACCGCGCACCGCTCCAAGGGCCTGGAGTGGCGGCTCGTCGTCGTCGCCGGTGTCCAGGAGGGGCTGTGGCCCGACCTGCGTCGGCGGGGCTCCCTGCTGGAGGCCGACCGCATCGGACGTGACGGCCTCGCCGAACCGCTGACGCCCGGCGCGCTGCTCGCCGAGGAGCGCCGCCTGTTCTACGTGGCCGCCACGCGCGCGCGTGAACGCCTCGTCGTCACCGCGGTGAAGGCCCCGGCGGACGACGGGGACCAGCCTTCCCGCTTCCTCACCGAGCTCGGCGTCGAGCCCAGGGACGTGACCGGCCGCCCGCGCCGCCCACTGTCCGTGGCCGCCCTGGTGGCCGAACTGCGGGCGACCACCGTCGACCCGCGGGTCTCCGACACCCTGCGGGAGGCCGCGGCCCGCCGGCTGGCGAGGCTCGCCGCGCTCGGCGACGAGGACGGGCGCCCCCTGGTGCCGTCCGCACACCCCTACCGCTGGTGGGGCATGTACGAGCCGACCGAGAGCAAGGTGCCGCTGCGCGACCGCGACCACCCGGTGGTGCTCTCCGGGAGCGCCTTGGACCAGCTCGCCAACACCTGCGCCCTGCAGTGGTTCCTGGGCCGCGAGGTGAAGGCGGACGCACCCGCGACCGCCGCCCAGGGATTCGGCAACGTGGTGCACGTGCTCGCCGACGAGGTGGCCTCCGGGCACACGCCCGCCGACCTCGCCGTCCTCATGGAACGCCTCGACTCGGTGTGGAACGCGCTCGCGTTCGACGCGCCCTGGAAGTCGTCGCAGGAGAAGGAGCACGCGCGCGTGGCGCTCGAACGCTTCCTGCGGTGGCACGTCATGGACCGCACGGGGCGCAGGCCGGTGGCCAGTGAGCACGACTTCGACGTGACCCTGGAGGCGGGCTCCTACGAAGTGCGCATCCGGGGCTCCATGGACCGCGTCGAGACGGACACCGAAGGCCGCGCCTACGTGGTCGACTTCAAGACCGGCAAGCAGGCACCGACGGCGGCCGACGTCGCCCGTCACCCGCAGCTGGCGGTGTACCAGCTGGCCGTGAACCAGGGCGCCGTCGACGAGGTCTTCGACGGGGTGCGCCCGGAGCCGGGCGGCGCCGAACTCGTCCAGCTGCGCCAGGGCGCCGCCAAGAAGAACGGCGGGGAGACCTTCCCGAAGGTCCAGGCGCAGGAGCCGCTGACGGGGGAGTGGGTCGGCGACCTCCTCGCCACCGCCGCGGGCAAGGTCCTCGACGAACGGTTCACGCCGAGCACAGGACAGCACTGCACGCACTGCGCGTTCCGGGCGTCGTGCAGCGCCCGGCCGGAAGGGCGGCAGGTGATCGAGTGAGGCGTCCCTCGAACGGCCGACGTACGAGCGCCCCGCGCACCCCGGGGCGGCCGCCCGCCGACGTACGAGCGCCCCGCGGCGGCTGCCCGCCGACGGTCGGCGCGGCCCGAGTGACATACCGCACCTCGTGAGCTGACCAGCGCTTCTTCCGTCCCGTGCGCCGATGCGGTCTCCGCTGTCAGTGGGCGCCGCTAGCCTCTCTGACGTGCCAGCCCGTATCACCGACCCCGAGCAGCTCAAGGAGCTCCTGGGCATCCCGTTCACCCCGGAGCAGACGGCGTGCATCACCGCACCGCCCGCCCCGCAGGTGATCGTGGCCGGAGCCGGCTCGGGCAAGACCACGGTGATGGCGGCCCGCGTGGTGTGGCTCGTCGGCACCGGACAGGTCGCCCCGGAACAGGTGCTGGGCCTGACGTTCACGAACAAGGCGGCCGGTGAGCTGGCCGAGCGCGTCCGCAAGGCGCTGGTCAGGGCCGGCGTCACCGACCCCGACGTGATCGACCCGGACAACCCGCCGGGTGAGCCGGTCATCTCGACGTACCACGCGTTCGCCGGCCGGCTCTTGACCGACCACGGCCTGCGCATAGGGCTGGAACCGACGGCACGCCTCCTCGCCGACGCCACCCGCTACCAGCTCGCCGCGCGGGTGCTGCGGGAGGCCCCGGGCCCCTATCCCGCCCTGACCCGCTCCTTCCCCGACCTGGTCGGCGACCTCCTCACGCTCGACTCCGAACTGGCCGAGCACCTCGTGGGGATCGAGGACCTGCGGGCGTACGACGCCGAGCTGCTGCGCTCCCTGGAGGACGCCCGGCTCAGCAACGCCGACCTCCGCAAGGTGCCCGAGGCGGCCAGGGCCCGGCGTGAGCTCGCCGAGCTGGTGGGCCGCTACCGCGCGGCCAAGCGGGAGCGCGACCTGCTCGACTTCGGCGACCAGATCGCCCTCTCCGCGACCCTGGCCCGCACCCGCCCGGAGGTCGGCGCGATCCTGCGCGACGAGTTCCGCGTGGTGCTGCTCGACGAGTACCAGGACACGTCGGTGGCCCAGCGCGTCCTGCTAGCCGGACTGTTCGGCGCCGGCACGGGCCATCCGGTGACCGCGGTGGGCGACCCCTGCCAGGCGATCTACGGCTGGCGCGGCGCCTCCGTCGCCAACCTGGACGACTTCCCCGAACACTTCGCGCACGCCGACGGCCGCCCGGCGGCCCGCCAGTCGCTCAGTGAGAACCGCCGCAGCGGAGGCCGGCTCCTCGACCTCGCCAACGGCCTCGCGGAACCCCTGCGCGCGATGCACGCGGGCGTGGAGGCCCTGCGCCCCGCCCCCGGAGCCGAGCGCGACGGCACGGTCCGCTGCGCGCTGCTGCGCACCCACGCCGAGGAGATGGACTGGCTCGCCGACTCGATCGCCCACCTCGTACGCACCGGGAAGGCACCCGGCGAGATCGCCGTGCTGTGCCGCACGGCGACGGACTTCGCCGAGATCCAGGGCGCGCTCGTCGCCCGGGACATCCCGGTCGAGGTGGTCGGCCTCTCCGGCCTGCTGCACCTGCCCGAGGTGGCCGACCTCGTCGCGGTCTGCGAAGTCCTCCAGGACCCCGGGGCCAACGCCTCCCTCGTACGCCTGCTCACCGGACCGCGCTGGCGGATCGGCCCGCGCGACCTCGCGCTCCTGGGGCGGCGGGCCCGGCTGCTCGTGTCCCATGCGCGCGGGGACGACGACGACCCGGACCGCCGGCTCGCCGCCGCCGTCGAGGGGGTCGACCCCGCCGAGGTGATATCGCTCGCGGACGCCCTCGACACCTTCCTCGAGATGCCCTTCGGGGCCGAGGCCGAGGACGACGGGCTGCCGTTCTCGCCCGACGCCCGGGTGCGGTTCGCGCGTCTCGCCGCCGAACTGCGCGACCTGCGGCGCTCCCTGTCCGACCCCCTGATGGACGTCCTGCACCGGGTGCTCGCCGTCACCGGACTGGAGGTCGAGCTGTCGGCGTCCCCGCACGCGCTGGCCGCCCGCCGCAGGGAGACCCTCTCCAACTTCCTGGACGTCGCCGCCTCCTTCGCGGCCGGTGACGGGGAGGCGACCCTGCTGGCCTTCCTCGGCTTCCTGCGGACCGCCGCCCAGTACGAGAAGGGCCTCGACAACGCCCTCCCCGGCGGCGAGAACACCGTCAAGGTGCTCACCGCGCACAAGTCCAAGGGCCTGGAGTGGGACGTCGTCGCGGTGCCGGGACTGGTCACCGGGACCTTCCCCAGCACCCAGGGGCGCGAGAAGTGGACCGCCCAGGGGAAGGTCCTGCCGCACGAGCTGCGCGGCGACGCCGACACGCTGCCCGACATCGACTCCTGGGACGCCAGGGCCATGAAGGCCTTCCACGACGCCATGAAGGAGCACCAGCACACCGAGGAACTGCGGCTCGGCTACGTCACCTTCACCCGCCCCCGCTCCCTGCTGCTGGGCTCGGGCCACTGGTGGGGCCCCTCGCAGAAGCGCCCGCGCGGCCCCTCGGACTTCCTGCACGCCCTGTACGAGCACTGCGCGTCCGGCCACGGCGAGATCGAGGTCTGGGCGGACGAGCCGGCCGAGGACGAGGAGAACCCCGCCCTCCAGGAGGCCGCCGCCGATCACGCGTGGCCGCTGCCCCTGGACGACCTGGCGCTGGCTCGCCGGCGCGCCGCCGCGGAGACCGTGCTGGCGCACCTGGAGCGGCTCGCCTCCCATGACGAGACCCACCCGGGGGCGGGCCGGCCCGAGGCCCTCCACGACCCTTCCTCGCACGACGACCCGGACTGGCCGCCGCCACCGGACGACGAGGAGTTCCCCGACGACTCCTACGACGCCGACCCCTCCGAGGAGGCCACCGCCGACTGGGACTCCTGGACGACGGACCGCCCCGCAGGCACGCCCCACGCGCGCGTGCCGCTTCCCGAGGAACACGAGCGGGAGCAGAAACCGACGGCGGGACCGTCCGGCGAGGACGACCGGCCCGTCATCCCGCACGCCCGTTCCCACCCCGACGACCTCGATCACGCGTCCGAGGCCGGGGGCGCGCCGCTCACCCCGGAGGAAGCCCGCACCCTCGCCTCCTGGGACCGCGACCTCGACGCTCTCACCGGCGAGCTCCTGCGGGCCCGCGCGAGCGTCACGGACGTACCCCTGCCCGCGTCCCTGACCGCCTCGCAGCTGCTGCGGCTGGCCGCCGACCCGGACGGCTTCGCCCAGGAGCTCGCCCGCCCCATGCCCCGCCCGCCCCAGCCCGCGGCCCGCCGCGGAACCCGCTTCCACGCCTGGGTCGAATCCCGCTTCGAGGCGCTGCGGCTGCCCATGCTGGAACCGGACGAGCTGCCGGGCAGCGAGGCCGAGATCGCTGACGAGCGCGACCTGGAGGCACTCAAGGAGGCCTTCGAGCGCAGCCCGTACGCGCACCGGACCCCGTACCGGGTGGAGTCCCCGTTCCAGCTGTCCGTCGCGGGACGCGTCGTGCGCGGCCGCATCGACGCCGTCTACCGCGAGGACGGAGCCGAGGGCACGACGTACGAGATCGTCGACTGGAAGACGAGCCGCACCCGCACCGCGGACCCGCTCCAGCTCGCCGTGTACCGACTGGCCTGGGCCGAGCAGCAGGGCGTCCCCCTCGCGTCCGTCCGGGCCACCTTCCTGTACGTGCGCAGTGGCGAGGTCGTCAACCTCGACGGGCTCCCCGACCGGGCGGCGCTCGAACGGCTGTTGCTGGAGGATCCCGCTGACGCCGACGGGGCTCCCGAGGATCCGCCGGACGAGGGTGTCGGCGGGGGCCGCTAGGCTCGTGGCCATGAGCAAGCCCGTTGACAGCGCTGTCAGCACCATCCGCACGTACATCGCCGCGCACCGCGCCGCCTTCCTCGACGACCTCGCGGAGTGGCTGCGGATCCCTTCGGTCTCGGCGCAGCCCGACCACGCCGCGGACGTGGCACGCAGCGCCGACTGGCTCGCCGCCAAGCTCAAGGAGACCGGCTTCCCGGTCAGCGAGGTGTGGGAGACGTCGGGCGCGCCCGCCGTCTTCGCCGAGTGGCCCGCCGACGACCCACAGGCGCCCACGGTCCTCGTCTACGGGCATCACGACGTGCAGCCCGCCGCCCGCGCGGACGGCTGGGACACCGAGCCGTTCGAACCGGTGATCCGGGGGAACCGCCTCCACGCGCGCGGGGCCGCCGACGACAAGGGGCAGGTGTTCTTCCACACACTCGGAGTCCGCGCCCACCTCGCCGCCACCGGTCGCACGGCCCCCGCGGTGCACCTGAAGATGCTCGTCGAGGGCGAGGAGGAGTCCGGCTCGCCGCACTTCCGCGCTCTCGTGGAACAGCGCGCGGACCGGCTCGCCGCGGACGCGGTGATCGTCTCCGACACCGGCATGTGGTCCGAGGACACCCCGACGGTGTGCACGGGCATGCGCGGCCTGGCCGAGTGCGAGATCGAGCTGCACGGACCGGAGCAGGACATCCACTCCGGCTCCTTCGGCGGCGCCGTGCCGAACCCGGCCACCGCGGCCGCCCGCCTGGTCGCCGCCCTGCACGACGAGCACGCGCGCGTGGCCGTCCCCGGCTTCTACGAGGGCATCGTCGAACTCACCGACCGCGAGCGCGAACTCTTCGCCGAGCTGCCCTTCGACGAGCAGCGGTGGCTGCGTACGGCCAGGTCCGCCGCGACCCACGGCGAGGCCGGGCACACCACCCTGGAGCGCATCTGGGCCCGCCCGACCGCCGAGGTGAACGGCATCGGCGGCGGCTACCAGGGCCCCGGCAGCAAGACGATCATCCCGTCCTCGGCCATGGTGAAGCTGTCCTTCCGGCTGGTCGCGGGACAGGACCCGGACCACATCGAGAAGGCGGTGCGCGCCTGGGCGGCCGATCAGCTGCCCGCCGGGATCCGGCACGAGATCACCTTCGGCGCGGCCACCCGGCCCTGCCTGACGCCGCTCGACCACCCCGCGCTGCAGTCCGTCGTACGCGCCATGGGCCGGGCCTTCGAGCAGCCGGTCCGCTTCACCCGCGAGGGCGGCTCGGGTCCCGCCGCCGACCTCCAGGAGGTGCTGGGGGCGCCGGTGCTCTTCCTGGGGATCTCCGTCCCGTCCGACGGCTGGCACGCGCCGAACGAGAAGGTGGAGCTCGACCTCCTGATGAAGGGCGTCGAGACCACCGCCCACCTCTGGGGCGACCTGGCCGAGAACTGGGGCGAGGCACACTGAAGAAGGCCGGCCGCACGCCGAAGAACGACCTCCGCACCCGTCCCGCCGCACCGCCAGCCGAAACAACCTTTCCATCGGGGGAGTTGGAAGCACCCGTGACCACCTGGACCGACCACAGCGCCGACCGTCCCATCTCGCTCACCGCCCCGAGCGGCATCGACCGGGCCGCCCACCACCGGCTCGACGAGGCCTGGCTCGCGGCGGCGTGGAGCCACCCCACCACCCGCGTCTTCGTGGTCTCCGGCGGTCAGGTCCTCATCGACGAGGCGGCGGACGGCACCACCGAACTCGTCATGACTCCGTCCTTCGAGGCCCCGCTGACCGAGGCGCACCGCTACTTCCTCGGCACCGACGACGACGGCGTGAGCTACTTCGCCCTGCAGAAGGACGCGTTGCCGGGGCGCATCGACCAGTCCGCCCGCCCGGCCGGCCTGCGGGAGGCGGGGCTGCTCCTGTCCCCGCGCGACGCGGGACTGATGGTGCACGCGGTCGCCCTGGAGAACTGGCAGCGGCTGCACCGCTTCTGCTCGCGCTGCGGCGAGCGCACGGTCATCGCGGCCGCCGGCCACATCCGCCGCTGCCCGGCCTGCGGAGCCGAGCACTACCCCCGTACCGACCCGGCCGTGATCATGGCGGTCACGGACGACGACGACCGCATCCTGCTGGGCCGCCAGGTGCACTGGCCCGAGGGCCGCTTCTCCACGCTCGCGGGCTTCGTCGAACCGGGCGAGTCCATCGAGACGTCGGTGCGCCGCGAGGTCTTCGAGGAGGCCGGGATCACGGTCGGCGAGGTCGAGTACGTCGCCAGCCAGCCCTGGCCCTTCCCCTCCAGCCTCATGCTGGGCTTCATGGCCCGCGCCACGTCGTCGGAGATCGACGTCGACGGCGAGGAGATCGAGGAGGCGCGCTGGTTCTCCCGCGAGGACCTGCGGGCCGCTTTCGAGTCCGGCGAGGTGCTGCCCCCGTACGGCATCTCCATCGCGGCCCGGCTGATCGAGCTCTGGTACGGCAAGCCCCTGCCGCGTCCGTGAGGTCACGCCCCTGACGGGCGCCGGGCCGCGCGCGGACGACGTGCGACCGGTCTCAGGGACGGCAACGCGAAGGCCGGGCACCCATGAGGTGCCCGGCCTTCGCGATCGTCACGCTCACGCCGCGGCCGACGGCCGCGTGCCGACGACGTCCCGCGCTACGCGCCGATCTTCTGCTTGACCTGGGCCAGCGAGGGGTTCGTGAGCGTCGACCCGTCCGGGAAGAGGACGGTCGGAACCGTCTGGTTTCCGCCATTCGCCTTCTCCACGAACGCGGCGGAATCCGGGTCCTGCTCGATGTTGATCTCGTTGTACGTGATGCCCTCCCGGTCCATCTGGCTCTTGAGCCGGCGGCAGTAGCCGCACCACGTGGTGCTGTACATCGTCACAGTGCCCGGCATGTCTGTTGTGCTCCTTCGCGGCAGAGGGTGCGTGTTCGCAGTCAGTGGAACGTACGTGACCGGGCCGCCATTCCCGCGGGCGGGCCGGCGCACGGCCCGGGTCCGGCGCCGGTCCGGTGCCGAGTCCTGCGATGTGACGGCTGTGACGCCTGCCGCATTGGTACGACAAGTGGTGCCCCCCTGTGGACAACCGGCTCACCCGTCTCCCGCGACCTGGCAGCATGGCGGTGTGACAGCAGCAACGCACTCCACCCTCTTCCCTCAGGTACCGGACACGGCCGACGCGGTGCTCGACGGGCTCGACCCCGAGCAGCGCGAGGTCGCGACCGCCCTGCACGGTCCGGTGTGCGTGCTGGCCGGAGCCGGCACGGGCAAGACGCGGGCGATCACCCACCGCATCGCCTACGGAGTACGCGCCGGGATCCTCCAGCCCTCCAGCGTGCTGGCCGTCACGTTCACCAACCGTGCCGCGGGCGAGATGCGCGGCCGCCTCAGGCAGCTCGGCGCCTCCGGTGTCCAGGCCCGCACCTTCCACTCCGCCGCCCTGCGCCAGCTCCAGTACTTCTGGCCGAAAGCAGTCGGTGGCAGCATGCCCCGCATCATCGACCGCAAGATCCAGATCGTCGCGGACGCGGCGGCCGCCTGCCGCATCAGGCTCGACCGGGGCGAGCTGCGCGACGTGACCGCCGAGATCGAGTGGTCCAAGGTCACCCAGACCGTCCCCGGCGACTACGCGGCCGCCGCCGCCAAGACGGGCCGCGAGACCCCCCGCGACCCGGCCGAGATCGCCCAGCTCTACTCGACGTACGAGGACCTCAAGCGCGACCGCGCGGTCATCGACTTCGAGGACGTCCTGCTGCTGACCGTGGCCGTGCTGCAGGACCGGCACGACATCGCCGAGCAGGTCCGCTCCCAGTACCAGCACTTCGTCGTCGACGAGTACCAGGACGTCAGCCCGCTCCAGCAGCGCCTCCTGGAGCTGTGGCTCGGGGAGCGCGACAGCCTCTGCGTCGTCGGCGACGCCAGCCAGACGATCTACTCGTTCACCGGTGCAACCCCCGACCACCTGCTCGACTTCCGCACCCGCCACCCCGGGGCCACCGTCGTCAAGCTCGTCCGCGACTACCGCTCCTCGCCCCAGGTCGTCCACCTCGCCAACGGGCTGCTCGCCCAGGCCCGCGGCCGGGCCGCCGACCACCGACTGGAGCTGGTCTCCCAGCGCGGCCCCGGCCCAGAACCCGTCTACACCGAGTACACGGACGAGCCCGCCGAGGCCGAGGGCGCGGCCCGCCGCATCCGCGACCTGATCGCCTCCGGAGTCCCGGCCGCGGAGATCGCGGTCCTCTTCCGCACGAACTCGCAGTCCGAGATCTACGAACAGGCCCTCGCCGACGCCGGGGTGCCCTACCAACTGCGCGGAGCCGAGCGATTCTTCGACCGCCCGGAGGTGCGCAAGGCCGGCGTCGCCCTGCGCGGCGCGGCCCGCTTCGGCGGCAACGACTCCCTCCTGGACGACGTGGTCGACCTGCCCTCGCAGGTCCGCGCGGTCCTCTCCGGCGAGGGCTGGACCACCCAGCCGCCCGCCGGTTCGGGAGCGGTCCGGGAGCGCTGGGAGTCGCTGGCCGCCCTGGTGAACCTCGCGCAGGACTTCGCGGCGGCCAAACCGGACGCCACCCTGGGCGACCTGGTGGCGGAGCTGGACGAACGCGCCGGTGCCCAGCACGCGCCGACCGTCCAGGGCGTCACGCTCGCCTCGCTGCACTCCGCCAAGGGCCTGGAGTGGGACGTCGTCTTCCTGGTCGGGGTCGCCGAGGGCATGATGCCGATCACCTACGCAAAGACGGACGAGCAGATCGAGGAGGAGCGCCGGCTCCTCTACGTCGGCGTCACCCGGGCCAGAGAGCACCTGTTCCTCTCCTGGGCGCTGTCCCGCTCGCCCGGCGGCCGGGCCAGCCGCCGTCCCAGCCGCTTCCTCGACGGGCTGCGCCCCGGCTCCGTCGCCACGGCGGGCCGCGCGGGAGCGGTCGGCGCCGGCGGGATAGAGCGGGGGATCGGGAGAGCGGGCGGCAGCGCCGTGCGGCGCACCAGCCGGACACCGGCCCGCTGCCGGGTCTGCGGACGCACGCTCACCGACGCGGGCGAGATGAAACTGATGCGCTGCGAGGACTGCCCCTCCGACATGGACGAGGGGCTCTACGAGCGGCTGCGGGAGTGGCGCGCGGTGCAGGCGCAGCGCAGTGGGCAGCCCGCGTTCTGCGTCTTCACCGACAAGACACTGATGGCCATCGCGGAGTCCGTGCCCGACGACGAGCGCGAGCTGGCGCGGATCCCGGGGGTCGGAGTACGCAAGCTGAACCGTTTCGGAGCCGATGTTCTGGCCATCTGCGCAGGTCGCGAGCCCGGCGGGGACGACGACGTCGACTGATTCAAACTCGTCGAAAAAATAGTTTGCGCATGCCCCAGCGATCCCCATAGGTTCTTAACACGGAAACGGCGGCCTTCTCCGAGGCCCTGGTTTCGTGATGTACTTAACAACCGTCGGACCGGTTCACCCCGGTCCCCATAGACGCCGAGAGGAGGCGATTCCAGTGATCAGCATCAACTTCAGCTCCACCAGCACCGTCAAAATGACCGATCCCTCGGTCGCCTCTGTCTGCACGCTCGGCGTCTCCATCCTGGGCACCGGTCTGTCCGGCATCTCCGCCGTCCGTCCGGCGTCCAGTGTGGCTCTCGCGGGTCTTCCCGTTCGTGAGCGCAATGAGCGACCGATCCAGGCACTGGAAGCAGTAGCGGCACAGGTGCGGACCTATGCCTTTGCGGCGGCCGGTGCCGGATCCCTGGAGCAGACGAAGCAGCACCACACGATGTGGGCCTTCCGTGGGCCTGAACCCTGGAGTGATCCAGCCTGATTCTCGATCAGGCCGGCGCCTTCAGGGCCGCGGAACCCCACCCGGGATCCGCGGCCCTTCTGTTTGTCCCCGACCGGGGACAGCCGGAGCGAAGGGGCCTCGGGACAAGAAAACCCGGTACCAAGCCGCCAACCGGCCAACCGGCCGGCACGACCAGACGAGGAAAACAAACCGTGCAACTCGAAGCGCACGCCCCGTCCGTACCGCCTTCCGAGACGATCCCCCCGCCCGGCCTCACGGAGGACTCCACCTTGACTCCGCTCACCGCGCTCACCGCGCTCGACGACGCCATCGAGAACCTCGGCGTACCCGTCCCCTGCCGCTCGTACGACCCGGAGGTCTTCTTCGCGGAGTCGCCGGCCGATGTCGAGTACGCCAAGTCCCTCTGCCGCACCTGCCCGTTGGTCGAGGCCTGCCTCGCCGGCGCCAAGGAGCGGCGCGAGCCCTGGGGCGTCTGGGGTGGCGAGCTCTTCGTGCAGGGGGTCGTCGTGGCCCGCAAGCGGCCGCGTGGCCGTCCGCGCAAGAACCCGGTCACAGCATGAACACCGCAGGAACGATCGACCGCCCCCTCACGAACGACCCCAAGAAGCAGGCCCCGATGAAGCCGTCCACCACCGAGCCCGTCGGCTCCGCGATCCCAGACTTCTCCACCACCGGTGCGAACGACTCGCGCCAGAACAGGACCCGCGAGATGCAACTCATCCCAGAAGCCATGGCTCGTGCGCATATGCACGACCGCCTGCACGAAGCCGAGCGGGAACGACAGGCCGTGCGCCTGGCCACCGCCCGGCGGATGCAGCGCCGTGCCGAGCGCGCCTCGATGCGTGCTCGCCGGGCGCTGGCCATGGCCGTCATGCAGTGACCGTAAGCGGTCACGAGAAGTAGACGAGATGTCAGAGCGGGGGCTGGTCCGAACGGACCGGCCCCCGCGGTGCGTTGTGGGCGCCGGGCCGCTCGGTGCGGCGCTATCGTCGCCGGGTGACGAGCCTTCCCGGGGACAACGACGACGACGGCTCCACGCCGCGGAACGACCCGGCCGAGCCCCCGCGCGTCGTGTGCGCCCGCTGCGGCACCTCCGCCGAAGGACCACCGGTCACCTGGACCTGCTCCGTGGAGAACGGCGCCCGCCACTACTTCTGCGAGGCGTGCGCCCGGGCCAACCTCAGGGCGATCGAGGGCCGCCTCGACTGGGCCTGGTGGTAGGCCCGATCACGCTTCGGCGGCGGACTCCTCCTCCAGCAGTTCCTCCTCCAGCAGCTCCTCCATCGGGTCCTCCTCTGCGAGGAAGCCGGGCAGCCACTCCTCCAGTTCGTCCCGCAACCGCACCGTCGCACCCAGCTGGCACAGCACACCGATGGTGCTGAGGGTGACCCGGTGGATCAGCAGGTAGGACGGCGGCAGATTGAGCTGCCGTCCGAGCTGGTGGGCGGGGGAGCGGGGGTCGGCGATGCGTGCGGCCTGGCTGCGCATCCAGCCGCGGGTGAAGGTGAACTCGTCGGCCTGGGCCGGTTCGATGATCGGGAGCAGGTAGTCCAGGACCGCGTCCGGCTCCAGCTCTATCGACTCCTTGACGAAACCCTCCTCGCAGAGAAGTCCGTAGACCGCCTCCGCCTCTCCTTCGAGGGTCATGCGCAGCGAGCTGCCGATGGTGCTGGGCAGGCCGCCCGGCAGCCGGTCCACCGTGCCGAAGTCCAGGACGCCGAGACGCCAGCCCTTCTCCTCGTCCGGCAGGAGACGGAAGTTGCCCGGGTGCGGGTCGGCGTGCAGCAGGCCGGTGCGGGCGGGACCCGAGAACAGGAAACGGGCCAGCAGCTGGCCCGCCCGGTCACGCTGCTCCCGGGTGCCGTCGGCGATCACCTCCGAGAGAGGGGTCCCGTCGATCCACTCCGTCACCAGCACCTGGTCGCTCTGGTGGACGACGGCGGGGACCACCACGTCCGGGTCGTCCGCGAACTCCTCCGCGTGCGCCGCCTGGGCCTGGGCCTCCAGCCCGTAGTCGAGCTCCTCGGAGACCCGGTCGCGCAGCTCGGTGATCAGCGGCTTGATGTCCATGCCGGGGATGAGCGGACCCAGGAGACGGGCGAAGCGGCTGAGCTGGGTCAGGTCGGAGAGCAGCGCCTCGCCCGCGCCGGGGTACTGGACCTTGACCGCGACCTCGCGCCCGTCGTGCCACACGGCCCGGTGCACCTGGCCGATCGAGGCCGCCGCGGAGGGCCTGTCCTCGAACTCCTGGAAGAGCTCCCGCCAGTCCTCGCCGAGCCGCTCCTCCAGCACGGTGTGCACGGTCCGCGTCGGCATGGGAGGCGCGGCCTCCTGGAGCTTCGTCAGCGCCGCACGATAGGGGCCCGCGACCTCCTCGGGCAGCGCGGACTCGAAGACGGACAGGGCCTGCCCGAACTTCATCGCACCGCCCTTGAGCTCGCCGAGCACCTTGAACAGCTGCTCCGCCGTGCGCTGCTGGAGTTCGCGGCCCACGATCTCCGCCGACTTCCCGCCGATGCGTTTGCCGAGCCCCCACGTCGCCCGCCCGGCGAAGCCGAGCGGGAGCGCCGCGAGCTTGGCGGTCCGGGTGACCGCCTTGCGGGGAAGATCAGACATGCGCCCTCCAAGTCCCAGACAGCCGCGCGGCGTGTGCCTCGTGGCGTGACCCCGTCGGCGGCTGTTGCTCCGCCATTGTCTCGTGCGGTTCCCCGTCCCCGGGGGTGTGTTCTTCCTTACCTCTCTCCGCCGCCCCGCACGGGCACGTGGGGTGGGGCCACACAGGCCGGGCGTGCCAGGTCGGTTCCGGCACGGACGCCTCCCAGCGGATCCCGGTGCCTGCGGGCGCCGTGGCGTCGAGGAAGGCGAGCGCGTGGCTCGCGGCCAGCCCGGCGACAGCGGCCGCCAGGGCGAGATCGCAGGCCTGGACGTGGCGAACGCCACCCGAGCGCCACTGGGCGATCAGCCGCGGCCAGGTCTCGTCCCGGTCGGCGCGTGCCTGGTCCAGACAGCCCGCGCATCCGGTCTCGCCGGGCAGGACCAGGGGGCCGACCACACCCGTCCCCTCCACTACTCCCGCGTACAGGTGCGGCGTCCCGGAGGCGATGAGCTGGTCGGCGGCGGCCGGGTCGGGTGCGTAGACCGCCAGTCCGTCCCGGGGCGCGAGGATCACCAGCGACCAGCCGGACTCGTCCGGGAGGAGGTGCGCCCGTCCTTCCGGGAAGGTCGGCTCCGCGGGAGGCGGCGTCTGCTCATCCGGTGAGCCCGGTGAGCCCGGTGAGCCCGGTGAGCCCGGTGAGCCCGGTGAATCCGGTGCGGGTGCCCGTCTGCGGCGGGGTGGCCGGTCGGGGGCGGCGAGCCGCACAGCCCGCCGGGCGGCCTCCTCCCTGCGCTCGCCGATGGACTCGGCGGGCAGACCGCCCGGAGCGACATCGCCCGGCTCCACCCGGCCGCCGTCCCGGACGTCGACCTCGCCCACGCCCGCGCCCGCCAGCAGCGAGGCGAGCACGACACCCACCCGACCCGCTCCGCGCACCTGCACCCGCAGGGAGCGGCGGGCGGCCAGGCGCTCGATCGCCTCGCCCGGACCGGGAGCGACCAGCGACAGCGAGGCGAAGTCCGGGCGGAGCCGGTCCAGTAAAGCCTTCCTCCCGCGCAGGGCGTCGGCGGCCGGCCCGCCACCGGTCGCGTCGTCCAGCAGTCCGGCGCCGGCGAGGCGCTCGACGAGGCCGTCCACATGGCCGTCCGGCAGACCCATCCGGCGTCCCTCGTCCCGCAGCAGCGGCAGCCCGCGGGTCCCGTCGAGCAGCGTCAGGAAGCTGCCCGTGGCCGTGTCCATCGGGCCCAGCACTATGGCGTGCGCCGGGGCCATGCCGAACTGCACGGTGTTGAGATCCCGCCAGCCGCGCCGCAGCGCGGGTTTCACCATCGGATGCATGACCGGCCCCCGTAGCCCTCGGATCGTCCCGTGTGCCGGCGGGCCGCGGTCCAGCTCCGCCGACGACCGCCAGCATGCCCGCCCGGGCCGCCACCGCGCCGAAAGTTGTCCACAGGCTGCCGCATTCGTCGTACGAATCCAGCGCACGGAGTGCGGATCGCCACGGAACCGTCCCGGAGGCGGGACTTTCACCATGTGCAACGGGTAACGTCGGGGCGTGCCCGCCGACCCACTGCACCGCGCCGGAAAGCCACAGCGCAGCACGACGAGCCTGCCGCCAGGCGGCTCGGGGGCGAGCGCGATCGAGGTCCGCAGGAGTGCCCGACGGCGCAGGACGGTCTCCGCGTACCGCGAGGGCGATCGCACCGTTGTGCTCATCCCCGCCCGGATGTCCGAGGCGGAGGAGCAGCGCTGGGTGAGCGTCATGCTCGACAAGCTGGCCGCCCAGGAGAGCAAGCGCAGGCTCGGCGACAGGGAGCTGTCCGAGCGCGCGGCCCGGCTCTCCGACCTGTACTTCGACGGCCGGGCCCGTCCCACCTCGGTCCGCTGGGTCACCAACCAGAACACGCGCTGGGGCTCGTGCACCCCGTCCGAGGGCAGCATCCGGCTGTCGCACCGGCTGCAGGGCATGCCGGAGTACGTCGTCGACTACGTCCTCGTCCACGAACTGGCGCACCTGCTCGTACCCGGACACGGCCCCCGTTTCTGGCGGCTCCTGGAGGCCTATCCGCGCACCGAGCGTGCCCGCGGCTACCTCGAAGGGGTGGCCGCCGCGGACCGCCTGCCCCACCAGCCCGCCGACGCCGAGGACTGAGAGCGGCCCGACGCGCGCGGGGCAGGGATTGTGTACCGGGTCTGTACCGGCTTCGTCCGCTCCCGGAGTTTGCCGTTAGCCTGACGCGACGCACTCGCATTCGGGATGGGGGACGGTCGTTACGCATGGCCAGGGAATTCCAACGCGGCCACAAGGCCAAGATCAGTGACCTCACCGCGGGCACCGATCTGTACGTAGGCGTGCAGATCACCGGCCCCGGGCTGACCTTCGACATCAGCTGCTTCGGCCTCGACGCCGACGAACGGCTGTCCGACGACCGGTACTTCGTCTTCTTCAACCAGCCGAAGTCCCCCGAGGAGTCCGTCCAGCTCCTGGGCGCCCAGGCGGGTGACACGGAGTCCTTCCGCGTCACCCTCGACAGGATCCCGCCGCAGATCCACAAGCTGTCGTTCACGGCGACGATCGACGGCGCCGGGCAGATGTCGCAGATCGCTCCCGGATACCTCCGTATCGTCGCGGGCGGCGAGGAGGTCGCCCGGTACGCGTTCAGCGGGGCGGAGTTCTCGACGGAACGCGCCGTCATGCTGGGCGACTTCTACCTGAAGGACGTGTGGCGTTTCGCCGCCGTCGGACAGGGCTTCGACGGCGGGCTCGACGCGCTGCTGAAGAACTTCGGCGGCGAGGTCGCCGAGGAGACACCCGTGGCCCCGCAGCCGCAGGCCGGCGCCTCCCCGTCCTTCGCGCCGCCCGCCCAGTCCTCCGCGCCGCCCGCCTTCGGCGCCCCGGCCCCCGCGCCGCAGGGCTTCACGCCGCCTCCGGGCGCGACTCCGCCGCCGGCACCGGCGCCCGCGGTGCACGCCGCGCCCACGATCATCGCGCCGCTGACCCCGCCGGGCGCGGGCACCGTACCGCCGCCCGGACCCGCGCCGTACGCGCAGCCGCCGGGCCAGCCCGGCCCGCCGCCCGGCTACGGACAGCAGCCTCCCGGGCAGGGCGCCCCCATGCCGCCCGGCTACGGGCAGCCCCCGGGCGCGCCCCCCGGCTACGGACAGCCGGGCCCGCCTCCGGGCTACGGGCAGCAGCCTCCGTACGGCCAGGTCCCCGGCCAGGCCGCGCCCTCGCCCTACGGTGCCCCCCAGGGCGCCCCGCAGGGCGGCGCCGGTGTGGCCGCCGCGCTCCAGGCGTACAAGGAGACGCCCACCGGCCAGCGGTGGACCCAGCAGAACAAGAAGCTGGTCCGCGTCGACCTCGGCGCCGGCGGCGACCAGGCGGTCCTCGCCCGGCAGGGCAGCATGGTGCTCTACCAGGGCAAGGTCGACTTCAGCTACAAGGGAGCGGGCTTCGCCGGCCGGATCGTGGGCAACGCGACCGGCCAGGAGATGCAGCTGATGCGCTGTTCCGGCCGGGGCCAGGTGTTCCTCGCCGACAACTCGACGATGCTGCACCCCATCGAACTCCAGGGCGACGGCATCTGCGTCTCCGCGGAGAACGTCCTCGCCTTCGACGAGACGCTCCAGTACGAGGTGCGGCGGATCGAGGGGCACGGCATCCCGGGTGGGGCCCTGTTCACGATGCAGTTCCAGGGGACCGGCACGATCGTGGTGAAGACCCACGGCGCTCCCGTCGTGCTGCCGGTCACGCCCACCACGTTCGCCGACTGCAACGCCGTCGTGGCGTGGTCCTCGGCGTCCCAGGTGATCGTCTCCAGCCAGGTGCGGATGCGTCGCAACGCCTACCCGGGCGACACCGGCGAGAGCGTGAACCTGCAGTTCCGGGGCGCTCCCGGCAATTTCATCGTCGTCCAGCCGTACGAGGTCTGAGGGAGCCCGTCATGAATCAGCCGTTCGCGGGCTTCGCCCCGGCACCCGTCACCGCCCGCATGGAGAACCACGGCAATCACATGCTGAAGGTCGCCATGCAGACCGGAAACGACCTCTTCGCGCGCGTGGGCTCGATGGTCGCCTACGAAGGGTTCGTCCAGTACGAGCCCAACCCGCCGGCCGTGCGCCAGATCGCGCGCGACTGGATGACCGGTGAGGGCGCGCCCCTCATGAAGTGCACCGGTGACGGTCTGCTGTATCTCGCCGACTACGGCGCGAACGTGGTCGTCATCAACCTCAACGGGGACGCGATCTCCGTCAACGCCACCAACCTGCTCGCCTTCGACGCGCACCTCACCTGGGGCGTCGAGCGCGTCAAGGGGCTCGCCAAGTTCGCCGGGCAGGGTCTGTGGAACACCAAGATCTCCGGCCAGGGCTGGGTGGCGCTGACCTCCCGCGGCAAGCCGATCGTCGTGGACTGCGGCGGCGGCGAGGACGAGACGTACGTGGACCCGGACGCGCTCGTCGCCTGGTCCCCGAACCTCAAGGTCAAGGGCAAGCGCAGCTTCAAGGCGCAGTCCCTGATCGGCCGGGGCAGCGGCGAGGCGTACCAGATGGCGTTCTCCGGGCAGGGCATCGTCGTCGTCCAGCCCAGCGAGGACAGCACCGACCGCCTCCGGATCCGGGGCTGAGGGGGAACAGGACACCATGCAGAGCCCGCTTTTCGGCTACAACGAACAGCAGTCCCAGGACCGCTACAGCCTGCAGAACTCGCAGATGCTGCGGGTCTCCCTTGAGGGGCACGACGACATCCTGGCCCGCAAGGGCACGATGGTCGCCTACCAGGGACTCGTCGAGTTCGACGCCGAGTACCAGAACAACGGGCAGCGGCGGTCGCGCGCGATGACCGGCGAGGGCCTGGACCTGATGCGCTGCCACGGACAGGGGACGGTCTACCTGGCCAACCTGGCCCAGCACGTGCACGTGGTCGACGTCGACCAGGACGGCCTCACGGTCGACAGCAGCTACGTCCTGGCGATGGACTCGGCGCTGCACCACGAGGTGATCGCCGTGGACAGCCAGTACGGCATCTCGGGGTCCGGCAAGTACCAGCTCAACATCACGGGCCGGGGCAAGGTCGCCCTGATGACGTCCGGGATGCCGCTGATGATGCAGGTCACGCCGGACAAGTACGTCAACTGCGACGCGGACGCGATCGTCGCCTGGTCGACCGCGCTCCGGGTGCAGATGCAGGCGCAGACGCACTCCTCCGGAGTGTGGCGGCGCCGTGGCAGCACCGGCGAGGGCTGGGAGCTCAGCTTCATGGGCCAGGGGTACATCCTCGTCCAGCCGAGCGAGCTGCTGCCGCCGCAGAACGCCCAGATCGGACAGGGCGTGCGCGCGCAGTACGGCATGGGACAGCACGGCGCCCACGCGCAGAACCAGGGCAACGCCTGGAGCTAGCCGCGGGCGCAGCCTCCCGGGAGGTACGGGTAAGGGGCGGTCGCCGCGGCGACCGCCCCTTACCCATCCGTCGAGACGCAGCCGCTCAGAGCCGGGCCCGGGCTGCCTCCAGCAGCCGGACGACCGACGCGTCGGCCACTTCCGCGACCTCGTCGTACGCGAACCAGCGCAGGTCCAGCGACTCGTCACTGATCTCGTGCACCGCCCCCGGCTCCGCCAGCACCGCGTACTGGACGTCCAGATGCCAGTGGCACGGCGCCGGGATCGCGTGCCGGTCCAGGCGCACCGGGCCGCCGGGCACCAGGGTCAGGCCCGCGATGCCCGACTCCTCCGTGGCCTCGCGCAGGGCGGCCGCCGCCAGCGTGGCGTCGCCGGGCTCGCAGTGACCGCCCATCTGGAGCCACATGCGCAGCTTGCGGTGGAGGGTCAGGAGCACCCGGCCCCGCTCGGGGTCGACCACCAGGGCGCTCGCCGTGAGGTGCCCCGCCGTACAGGCCTTCCACAGGCCGTCCGGATGCGCCGCGAGATGGTCCAGATAGACCTGGCGCAGCTCTTCCTGGTCCCCGTACTCCTTCAGTACGAGGACCGCGTCGTCGTGGAGCGTCACTCGGTGCCGTCGCCCTTGCCGTCGTCCTTGGTGTCCTTGGTGTCCTTGCCCCGGGTCTCGCCGGTCTCGTCCTTCTTCAGGTTCTGCCGTCCGCCGGGACCGCCCGCCGCCTCACCGAGCATCTTGTCGAGCTCGGAGAAGTCCAGCTGCTCGCGGTGCACGAAGCCGTCCGGGTCGTCCAGGTCGGACGAGGTGGGCAGCATGTCCGGGTGCGCCCACAGGCCGTCGCGGCCGTCGACCCCGCGCGCGTCCGTGAGGGACGCCCACAGGCGCGAGGCGTCCCGCAGCCGGCGCGGGCGCAGCTCCAGGCCGATCAGGGTCGCGAACGTCTGCTCGGCCGGACCGCCCGAGGCACGGCGGCGGCGCAGCGTCTCACGCAGCGCGTCGGCCGAGGACAGCCGCGGCTTGGCCGCGGCGTGCACGACCGCGTCGACCCAGCCCTCGACCAGCGCGAGCGCCGTCTCCAGACGGGCGAGCGCGGCCTTCTGCTCCGGGGTGTCCTCCGGCTGGAACATGCCCTGCTGGAGCGCGTCCTGGAGCTGCTCGGGGTTCTGCGGGTCGAACTGGCCGACCACGTCCTCCAGCTTGGCGGTGTCGACCTTGATCCCGCGCGCGTAGCCCTCGACGGCACCGAAGAGGTGCGAGCGCAGCCACGGCACGTGCGTGAAGAGCCGCTGGTGGGCCGCCTCCCGCAGGGCGAGATAGAGCCGTACCTCGTCCTGGGGGACGCCCAGGTCCTTGCCGAACACCTCGATGTTCAGCGGGAGCAGCGCGGCCTTGCCGGCGGGACCGAGCGGGAGGCCGATGTCGGTGGAGCCGACGACCTCGCCCGCGAGCACGCCCACGGCCTGCCCGATCTGCGTGCCGAACATGGCGCCGCCCATGGACCGCATCATGCCGATCAGCGGGCCCGCCATGGCCTGCATCTCCTCGGGCAGCACGTCGCCCATGGCCGCGCCGACACGCTCGGCGACCGGATCGACGAGCTCCTTCCACACCGGAAGGGTCGCCTCGACCCACTCCGCGCGGCTCCAGGCCACGGCGGAGCCGGCGCCGGACGGCAGGGACGTCGCGTCGTCCAGCCAGAGATCGGCCAGACGGACGGCCTCCTGCACCGCCGTGCGATCGGCGGGGCCCACGCTCGCGTCCTTGGTGCCCTCCGACGTGCCCTGGGAGACCGTCTGGCGGGCGATCTGCTTGGCCATGTCCCAGTTCACCGGGCCGCCCTCGTACGAGAGCATCTGGCCCAGCTGCTGGAACGCGGCGCCCAGGTCGTTGGGGTTCAGGGAACCGAACATCGCGGCGAGCGGATTGTCGGCGCCGGGACCGCCGGCTCCGGGAAACCCGAAGCCGAACGGGTTGGCCGGTCCCTGACCACCGCCGCTCTCCTGGTCCTTCTTCTTGCCCTCGTCGCCGTTCTCCGGCTCCTCCGGCGGAAGGCCGAATCCGAATGGGGTGTCACTCACGGGATTCCTCGGCTGGTAAGGCCGCCGGTTCTTTCCGACGGCGGCTGCCCGACAACACCACCCAGCGTAGACACCAAGGGCCGATCGGGCCTCGGTGCTTCGCCGACTCTCCGCCTGCGGCAGGATGGATGCCACCTGGTACGCACGCGTCACGCGCGTTCGTTACTGAAGACAACCGCTGGAGACGCCCGGTGAGTTCCCCAGATCCGCAGGTTCGCGCAGCGCGAAACCCCTCAACCAGCCCGGCCGCCCGCGGGCCCGTCGTCGCCGTCACCGGCGCGGCGTCCGGCGTGGGCGCGCTGCTCACCGAGCGGCTGGCCGCCAGCGAGGAGATCAAGCAGGTCATCGCCATCGACGAGCGGCGCGGCGAGTGCGCCGGGGCGCAGTGGCAGATCCTCGACGTGCGGGACCCGGCCATCGCCGAGAAGCTGCGCGGCGCCGACGTCGTCGTGCACCTGGCGCTGGACCTGGACCTGGAGAGCGACCCGGCGGCCCGCACGGCCTACAACGTCCGGGGCACGCAGACGGTGCTGACGGCCGCCGCGGCCGCCGGGGTCCACCGGGTGGTGCTGTGCACCTCGTCGATGGTCTACGGGGCGCTGCCCGACAACGAGCTGCCGCTCTCGGAGGACGCAGAACTGCGGGCGACCGCCGAGGCCACGGGCGTCGGGGACCTCCTGGAGGTCGAGCGGCTCGCGCGGCGCGCGCCCCGCGCCCATCCGGGCCTCAACGTCACCGTCGTCCGGCCCGCGGTGCTGGTCGGCGGCACGGACACGGCGCTGACCAGGTACTTCGAGTCGCCGCGGCTGCTGGTGGTGGCCGGCTCGCGGCCCGCCTGGCAGTTCTGCCACGTCGAGGACCTGTGCAGCGCCCTGGAGTACGCCGTCCTGGAGAAGGTCGACGGCGAGCTGGTTGTCGGCTGCGACGGGTGGCTGGAGCAGGAGGAGGTCGAGGAGCTCAGCGGCATCCGGCGGATGGAACTGCCGTCCGCGGTGGCGCTCGGCGCGGCCGCCCGGCTGCACCGGATCGGGCTGACGCCTTCGCCGGCCGGTGACCTGGCGTACACGATGTACCCCTGGGTGGTCAGCGGGAACAAGCTGCACGACGCCGGGTGGCGGCCCCGGTGGACCAACGAGGAGGTCATGGCCGAGCTGCTGGAGGAGGTCGCCGGGCGGCACACGGTGGCCGGGCGGCGGCTCGGGCGCAAGGACGCCACCGCCGCGGGAGCCGCCGGAGCGACGGTCGCCCTGCTCGGTACGGCGGCCCTCGTCCGCCGGGCCCGCAAGGCCCGACGCCGGATCTGACGCCGGGACCGCGGCAGGTCCCGCGCGGTGCCGGCCGGGGCGCCGCCGACGGAGCGGTGGTCCGTACTCCGCACGGGTGGCGGTCCGTGTCTGTAGGAGGCTCCAAGCGGCCACGCGCGTGTGCCGGGCGAAACGGCTATTCCGACTTGTCGGTGGCGTGCGGCACGATGGGGCCATGGCACCTACGTACGACCACCCGGGCGAGCAGGCGGCGCAGGACCCCATCAGGCTGCTCGCGATCCGGGAGACGCCGCTCTCCCTCGACGAGGTCTTCCGGGCCGTCGGGGACGACGCCGCCGGCGGGACCGCGCTCTTCGTGGGGACCGTGCGCAACCACGACTCGGGCGCCGACGTCGACCGGCTGGGGTACTCGTGCCACCCCACCGCCGAGGCGGAGATGCGGCGGATCGCCGAGAAGGTGGTCGCCGCGTACCCCGTGCGGGCGCTGGCCGCCGTCCACCGCGTGGGTGACCTGGCCGTCGGAGACCTCGCGGTCGTCGTCGCCGTGTCGTGCCCGCACCGGGGCGAGGCCTTCGAGGCGTGCCGCAAGCTGATCGACGACCTCAAGCACGAGGTGCCGATCTGGAAGCACCAAACGTTCTCCGACGGTACGGAGGAGTGGGTCGGGGCCTGTTGAGCCGAACGGGCGACGCGCGGGGCCGCGGACGCCCGCCGAGGACTCGTGGACGGCACCCGCGCGCGGGCCGCGTCGTGAACTCCTCACCCCCGCCTGGTCCTCCGGTTGCGTAACCGCACCCCGGGCGTGAGCGTTGAGCAGGCGGATGGTTAATCTGCTGATCACTCAGTTGCGGTCGCTCATGGGGTTGGGAGGTCGGCATGGCAGCGCTCGCCTGGTTGCTGATTCCGCTTTTCGCTGCGATCGGCGCCGGTCTGTGGGGCAGTTGGGTCGGACGGAATCGCAAGACCACGGGAGACGGAACCGAGCTCGCGGGTTACACGCGCTTCCGTGAGGCCATGGAGAAGTCGCACTCCGGGACGTGAGCGGGGGCCGGTCCCCGTACGGGCGGCCCCCGCAGTGCGCTGTCGGCGTGGTCCCGTACTGTCGTTCCATGCCACGCCGCACCGCGACGATGCTCGCCTCCACCCTGATGCTGATCGCACTCCTGTGCGCGGGAGTGTTCATCGACGTGCCGTACTCGGAGATGTCACCGGGACCGACGGTGAACACGCTCGGGGAGCACGCGGGCGAGCCGGTGCTGCAGATCTCCGGCCGCAAGACGTACCCCACGACCGGTCACCTCAACATGACGACGGTCAGGGTCACCAGCGCCGACTACAAGATGAACCTCGTCGAGGCGGTCTACGGGTGGCTGGCGCACGACAACAAGATCGTGCCGCACGACACGCTCTATCCGGACGGCAAGACGGAGGAGCAGTCGACGCAGGAGAACGCCGAGGAGTTCAGCCAGTCCCAGGAGAGCGCCAAGGTCGCGGCGCTCAAGGAGCTGGACATCCCGGTGAAGTCCTGGGTGATCGTCTCCACCGTCGTCAAGGGCACCCCCGCCGAGGGGAAGCTGCACGCGGGTGACGTGGTCAAGGCCGTCGACGGCACGGTGGTCAAGGCCCCCGAGGACGTGGCGAAGCTGGTCACCAGGCACAAGCCGGGCGAGAAGGTCGACTTCACGATCGTGCCCGCCAAGGAGCAGGCCGCCGCCGAGAAGGCGAACAGGACGGCGACCCGGACCGAGGACATCACCATCACCACGGAGAAGTCCGACGACACCGGCGAGGCCCGGGCGATCGTCGGCATCTCGGCCGGGACCGATCACACGTTCCCGTTCAGCATCGACATCAAGCTCGCCGACGTCGGCGGGCCCAGCGCCGGCCTGATGTTCGCCCTCGGCATCGTCGACAAGCTGACCCCGGGGAACCTCACGGGCGGCCGGTTCGTCGCCGGCACCGGCACCATCGACGACGACGGCAAGGTCGGCCCGATCGGCGGCATCGAGCTGAAGACGGTCGGTGCCCGCGACAAGGGCGCCCAGTACTTCCTGACGCCGAAGGACAACTGCGCGGCCGCCGCCAAGGACACCCCCGACGGCCTCACGCTCGTCAAGGTGAACACCATCGACGACGCGATGGACGCCCTGGAGGACATCCGCTCCGGCGACACCGCCGCCCTGCCGAAGTGCACGGCCAAGGGCTGACCCGGGCCGCTCGCACACCTCCACGTGCCCGCACACAGACGGGGGCGCACCCGGAAACCGGGCGCGCCCCCGTCGCCGTACGGGAAGCCTTCGTGGACAGAGGTGCGGAAGGTGTCAGTCCGCGAACGTGGCCGACAGGGCCTCCGCGAGCCCCGGCACCAGCTCGGAGCCGGTGAGGACCTCCGTCGGCGCGTCCTTGGCACGCAGCCGCAGGGCCGAGTCGCGGGAGCCGTTCCGCAGCACCGCGACGGTCATCCGGACCTCCTGGCGGTCCGGGTGTTCGGCCACCCACTGCGCGAGCTTCTTGTCGCTGAGGCCCTCCGGGACCGAGGCCTCCGCCGACGGCGGCAGCATCAGCCGCTCCACGGTCAGCGCGCAGCCGACGACCGCGTCCGGCCAGGCGATGGTGCCGAGGAACTCGTCGAGCGGCTTGTCGGCGGGAACCTCGTCCTGCTCGATGGGGGTGAGACCGGTGGTCTCCTGCTCGTCCTGAAGACCGAGCTGGGCCGCGAGACCGGGTTCCTGGGCCCGCAGTCGCGCGGTGTCTACGAGGGCGAAGAGGCGAGCGGGCTGGTCCCAGCCGAGGCCGGAGGCGTACTCGTCGATCTCGAGTACGGCCCGGGTGAGCGGGCTCGCTGCCATGGGAGTGTTGGACATGGTCACAATCCTGCCTCGGAAGTACCCGGAAGCGGGAACCGAGTAAAGCGTGAGTAAGTTGCATAGGTGTGGGTCCACGATCACGGGGGCCTGACGGATCAACAGCGAACTTCGAGGTGCGCACCTTGGCTTTCCAGATGCCGGACCGCGGCGGAGGCCCGACGGGGCCACGGATCAGAGTGGGCCGCCCGTCCCGGCGTGTCCGGACCCTGCTGATGACACTGGGCGTCCTGGCCGTGCTGGCCATGGCGTTCACGATGTTCGCGGGATTCTGGACGGACTGGCTCTGGTACCGGTCGGTCAACTACTCGTCCGTCTTCACGACCACGCTGTGGACCAAGATCGGACTCTTCTTCGTCTTCGGCCTGCTCATGGCGGCCGCGGTCGGGGTGAACGTGTGGCTGGCCCACCGGCTGCGCCCGCCGCTGAGCGCCATGTCGATGGAGCAGCAGAGCCTCGACCGGTACCGCATGGGCATCGCGCCGTACAAGAAGTGGCTGCTCCTCGGGGTGACCTCTCTCGTCGGGCTGATCGCGGGCGCGTCCGCCGCCGGCCAGTGGCGCACGTGGCTGATGTGGGTGAACGGGGTGCCCTTCCACCAGAAGGACCCCCAGTTCCACCTCGACGTGTCCTTCTACGCCTTCGATCTGCCGTGGTACCGCTTCCTGCTGGGCTTCGGCTTCGCCGCCGCGGTGCTCTCGTTGATCGCCGCCGCGCTCACGCACTACCTCTACGGAGGGCTGCGGATCACCAGCCCCGGCGCGCGCGCCACGGCCGCGGCCACCGGGCACCTCTCGGTGCTCCTCGGCATCTTCGTCGCGCTCAAGGCGGTCGCTTACTGGCTCGACCGGTACGGGCTGGCGGTGAAGTCCAGTGACTTCAAGGCGACGGGCAACTGGACGGGCCTCAGGTACGTCGACGCGAACGCGTACCTGCCGGCCAAGACGATCCTGTTCTGCATCGCCGTCATCTGCGCGGTGCTGTTCTTCGCCACCCTGTGGCGGCGCACCTGGCAGCTGCCCGTCATCGGCTTCGGCCTGATGGTGCTCTCCGCCATCCTCATCGGCGGCCTGTACCCGGCGATCGTCCAGAAGTTCCAGGTCCAGCCGAACGAGCAGGCCAAGGAAGCGCCGTACGTCGAGAAGAACCTGGAGGCGACGCGCGAGGCCTACGGCATCGACGGCGCCGAGGTGACGGAGTACGCGGGCCGCAGCGACACCGAGGACAAGAGCAAGCTGCGCAAGGACGCCGACGGGGCGGCCAGCATCCGCCTGCTCGACCCGAACGTGGTCTCGCCGACGTTCCAGCAGCTCCAGCAGGTGCGCAACTACTACGCGTTCCCGTCGAACCTGGACGTCGACCGCTACAGCAAGGACGGCAAGGACCAGGACACCGTCATCGGTCTGCGCGAGCTGAACCTCCAGGGCATCCCGAAGAACAACTGGATCAACGACCACTTCCGCTACACCCACGGCTACGGCGTGGTCGCGGCCAAGGGCACCACGGCCGACGCCGAGGGCCGCCCGGAGTTCACCGAGTACGACCTGCCGTCCAAGGGCAACCTCGGGGAGTACCAGCAGCGGGTCTACTACGGCGAGAAGACCACGCAGTACTCCATCGTCGGCGGACCGCAGAAGGAGATCGACTACTCCGACGACAGCGGCGAGAAGACGACCAGCTACAAGGGCGACAGCGGCGTCAACCTCTCCAGCCCGGTCAACAGGGCCGCGTACGCGGTGGCGTTCAGCGAGCCGCAGATCCTGTACTCGGGCGCCATCGGCGAGGGCTCGCGGATCCTGTACAACCGCACTCCCAAGGAGCGCGTGGAGGCGGTCGCGCCGTGGCTCACCATCGACGGTGACGCCTACCCGGCGGTCGTCGACGGCAGGATCGAGTGGATCGTTGACGCCTACACGACGACCAACGGCTATCCGTACGCCTCCCGCACCACCCTGGGCGACACGACGGCCGACTCGCTGACCGCCGCCAACAACCAGCGCGCGGTGGTCGCCCAGCAGAACCAGGTCAACTACATCCGCAACTCGGTGAAGGCGACCGTCGACGCGTACACCGGCAAGGTCACGCTCTACGAGTGGGACACCAAGGACCCGGTGCTGAAGACCTGGAAGAAGGCCTTCCCCGGGACCGTGAAGTCGCGGAACGACATCCCGCAGTCCCTCATGGACCATCTCCGCTACCCGCAGGACCTGTTCAAGGTCCAGCGCGAGCTGCTGACCCGCTACCACGTGAAGGACGCGCAGACGTTCCTCAGCGGCAGCGAGGTGTGGCAGGTCCCGGACGACCCGACGAACAAGTCGGGCAACGCGGTGCCGCCGTACTACCTGAGCATGAAGCTGCCCGGGGAGACCTCCCAGGCGTTCTCGCTGACGACGACGCTCACGCCGAACGGCCGGGACAACCTGAGCGCCTTCATGTCGGTCAACGCCGAGGCGGGCACGGGCGGTTACGGCAAGATCAGCATCCTGAAACTGCCCACGGGCAGAACGGTCGACGGACCGAAACGGGTGCAGAGCCAGTTCAACTCCGAACCGTCCATCGCCGAGTCCATCAGGCTCCTCAGAGGTGGTGACTCGGAAGTCGAGTACGGCAACCTGCTGACGGTGCCGCTGGACGGAGGACTGCTCTACGTGGAGCCGGTCTACGTACGCGGTGGTGGCCTCAAGTACCCGCTGCTGCGGAAGGTGTTGGTGACCTACGGCGGCGCCACGGCCTTCGAGGACACCCTGGGCGAGGCGCTCAACAAGGTCTTCGGAGCCGAGGGGGCGACCCAGGAGCCACCGGACGAGGGTGAGCAGACCAAGCCGCCGACGTCCCAGGACCCGACGGTGCAGGAAGCGCTCGACGACGCCCAGAAGGCCTTCGAGGACGGCCAGGCGGCCCTCAAGAAGGGCGACTGGGAGGCGTACGGCAAGGCGCAGAAGGACCTCGAGGACGCGCTCCAGCGGGCCGAGGACGCTCAGGCCAAGGCCGACAAGGCCGCCGGCGGCAAGAACGCGGACAAGAGCGCCGACAAGAGCGGTGACGGGAAGACCGACAAGAGCAGCGACAAGAGCGCTGACGGGGGCTGACCTGGGGCCCGCCCCGCGCCGTGGTACGGTTGCAACACAACGGCGCGGGGTGGAGCAGCTCGGTAGCTCGCTGGGCTCATAACCCAGAGGTCGCAGGTTCAAATCCTGTCCCCGCTACTGAAAGGCGAAGGCCCGGATCCTATGGATCCGGGCCTTCGTCATGTGTGCGTGGGCACGGGAAGCGGGGGAGCGGGCGTGTCCTGCCGGGGGCGAGCGCGCGGTCCGGGACGCGCGACGGGGCGGGTCCGTCCGGACGTGTGGACGGGCGCCGAGGGGCTGTGCGGGCGCCGCGTGGACGCGCGTACGGAAGGTGTGTACGTGCGTGCGGAGTTGGGCGCCGACGCGCCTGAAGGGCGCTGCCTGCGGGGCGAGTTGGCAGATCTGTGTTTGACTTGTCTCTCTGTGGGCATGTCGACAAAACGCTGAAGTGACCTCACTGACTGCGGTATACCAGGTGTACCCGGGTTGCAGGTGGTGCGACGATGGACGTTATGGGGGACAAGGCAACTCTGTTGGAGACAGGGCGTTTTGTGCAGCCTTCCGACCGGGACGAAACCGGCGAGGCCGCCGAGGAGGCACGTCAACGGCTCGCCGCGGAAGCTGGCGACGCCGAGGCGATGAGTGTCCTCGGAGCCATGCTGCTGCGCCGCGGTGATCTCGACGGAGCCGAGCCTCAGCTGCGTGCCGCCACCGCCGCCGGTGACCGCGCAGCCGCCAACAACCTGGGCGTCCTCCTGCATCAGCGCGGGTACGCCGAGGAGGCCGCCGGCTGGTGGCGGATCGCCGCCGTCGCGGGCTCCGCGGCCGCCGCGCACGCCCTCGGACGGCACCACCGCGAGCGCGGGGACGAGCCCGCCGCCGAGTACTGGCTGCGCCAGGCCGCCGAGCAGGGGCACGCCCTCGGCGCGTACGCGCTCGCGGACCTGCTGGAGCACCGCGGTGACCCCGGCGCCGAGCGCTGGATGCGCGCCGCGGCCGAGCGCGGGCACCGCGAGGCGGCGTACCGGCTGGCGCGCACCCTTGACCGCAAGGCGGCCGACGCGGGCGAGGTCGGCGCTGACAACGGTGTCATCGGGGCGGGCGGCGAGGAGGCCGCCCAGTTTTACCGGCAGGCCGCCGCCCGCGGGCACCGGCGGGCCGCGCTCCACCTCGGGGCGATCCTGGAGAAGCGCGGCCATCTCAAGGAGGCCGGGCGCTGGTACCTGACGTCCGCCAAGGACGGCGAGGCGAGGGCCGCGTGCGCGCTCGGCTTCCTGCTGCGGGACGCGGGCGACACCGAGAGCGCCGCCGTGTGGTGGCTGCGGGCCGCCCAGGACGGCGACGGCAACGCCGCCAACGCCCTGGGCGCGCTGCACGCCGAGCGCGGCGAGCACCAGACCGCCGAGCGGTGGTACCGCGCCGCCATGGACGCGGGCGACGTGAACGGCGCGTACAACCTGGGGCTGCTCTGCGCCGAGCAGGGGCGCACCGCACAGGCCGAGCAGTGGTACCGGCGCGCCGCCTACGCCGGGCACCGGGAGGCCGCGAACGCGCTGGCCGTCCTGCTGCTCCAGGTCGGCGACGCCGCCGGGGCCGAGCCGTGGTTCTCCAAGGCGGCCGAGGCGGGGAGCGTGGACGCCGCGTTCAACCTCGGCATCCTGCACGCCGGGCGCGGTGGCGAGGAGGACGAGGCCGCCGCGCTGCGGTGGTACGAGCGGGCGGCCGCCGCCGGGCACACCGAGGCGGCGCTCCAGGTCGCCATCGCGCGGCTGCGCGAGGGGGACGAGCCCGCCGCCGAGCGCCATCTGCGGTGCGCCGCGGGCGGGGGCAGCGCGGAGGCCGCGTACCGGCTCGCCGCCGTGCTCGACGCCCGGCGGCCGCCGGCGCCCGCCCACGAGCTGGGGGAGCCCGCGCACGAGAAGACGGAGTGCGAGGAGTGGTACGAGCGGGCGGCCGCGCAGGGGCACCGGCGTGCACAGGTGCGGGTCGGCATGCTCGCCGCCGCGCGCGGCGATGTCGTGGAGGCGGCGCGCTGGTACCGCGAGGCCGCGGAGGCCGGGTCGCGCAACGGGGCCTTCAATCTCGGGCTGCTGCTGGCCCGGGAGGGTAGCGAGCCCGAGGCCGCCCTCTGGTGGACGCGGGCGGCCGACGCGGGGCACGGGCGTGCGGCGCTGCGGCTCGCGCTCGTCTACGCGCGTCGTGGCGAGCTCGCCGAGGGGTCCCGGTGGGCCGACCGGGCCGTGTCCCTCGGGCCGGCCGAGGTGGCCGAGCGGGCGGCCCGGTTGCGGGACGCCCTGCGGCAGGAGCTGACGGCCTGACCGCCGCCCTGCCCGCGCCCGCCGGCGACTCGCACGGGGGTCGCCGCGGCCGGCGCGCACCGGCGTGAGCCGGGTGCGTGATCTGTCTGACGTCCAAGTGATTTGCGCCTGTCCACCCGGTTGACGTAGTGTTCATTTCACCGACGCGGGGTGGAGCAGCTCGGTAGCTCGCTGGGCTCATAACCCAGAGGTCGCAGGTTCAAATCCTGTCCCCGCTACTGAAGGCCGAAGGCCCGGAACCAATGGTTCCGGGCCTTCGGTGTTTTCGCGTGCGTCCACCGGCCGCCGGGCGGGCGCGGATGCGAAAAGCCCCCGGCGTCCATCGGGGCCGGGGGCTTTCGGGTGGTGCGTGTGGGTCAGGCGCTCGCGCAGTTCGGGCAGACGCCGCGATACGTCACCTCGACGTCCGAGACCGTGAAGCCGAAGCGCTCGGAGTCGGGGAGGTCGGCGAGCGGGTTGCCGCCCGGGTGGACGTCCTTGATCGCGCCGCACCGTGCGCACACCAGGTGGTGGTGGGGCCGGTGGGCGTTCGGGTCGTACCGCTTCGCGCGCTTGTCCGTGGCCACCTCCAGCACCTCGCCGAGCGAGACCAGCTCACCCAGCGTGTTGTACACGGTGGCCCGGGAGATCTCGGGCAGCTTCGCGACGGCCCGGGCATGCACCTCGTCGGCCGTCAGATGGACGTGGTCGCCGTCGAGGACCTCGGCGACGACACGTCGCTGCGCGGTCATGCGCCAGCCGCGTCCGCGCAGTCGTTCCAACAGGTCACTCATGCGCACCAGCCTAACAGCAGGGGGACCAGATCCCGAACAGGTGTGACTTTGGAAGTTCACTTGACTTAGACAAAGTCTATCGTAGGATCGAGTTCGGCATTGGCCAAGGGACAGGACAAGACGGGTATGACGCAGGAGGCGCACGTGACGCAGGGACCGCTTACGACGGAGGCCGGCGCGCCGGTCGCCGACAACCAGAACAGCGAGACCGCGGGCGTCGGCGGCCCCGTCCTCGTCCAGGACCAGCTGCTCCTGGAGAAGCTCGCCCACTTCAACCGTGAGCGCATCCCGGAGCGTGTCGTGCACGCCCGTGGCGCCGGGGCCTACGGCACCTTCACGCTCACGCGTGACGTCTCGCAGTGGACCCGGGCCGCGTTCCTCTCCGAGGTCGGCAAGCAGACCGAGACCTTCCTGCGCTTCTCCACCGTCGCAGGCAACCTCGGCTCCGCCGACGCGGTGCGCGACCCCCGCGGCTGGGCGCTGAAGTTCTACACCGAAGAGGGCAACTACGACCTCGTCGGCAACAACACCCCGGTGTTCTTCATCAAGGACGCCATCAAATTCCCCGACTTCATCCACACCCAGAAGCGCGACCCGTACACGGGCTCGCAGGAGGCGGACAACGTCTGGGACTTCTGGGGTCTGTCGCCCGAGTCCACCCACCAGGTGACCTGGCTGTTCGGCGACCGGGGCATCCCCGCCTCGTACCGCCACATGGACGGCTTCGGCTCGCACACCTACCAGTGGAACAACGAGGCCGGCGAGGTCTTCTGGGTCAAGTACCACTTCAAGACCGACCAGGGCATCAAGAACCTGACCACCGAGGAGGCCGTCAAGGTCTCCGGTCTCGACCCCGACTCGCACCAGCGGGACCTGCGTGAGGCGATCGAGCGCGGCGAGTTCCCGACCTGGACCGTGCAGGTGCAGATCATGCCGGCGGCCGAGGCGGCGACGTACCGCTTCAACCCGTTCGACCTCACCAAGGTGTGGCCGCACGCGGACTACCCGCCGGTCGAGATCGGCAAGCTGGAGCTCAACCGCAACCCGGAGAACGTCTTCGCCGAGGTCGAGCAGAGCATCTTCAGCCCCGCGCACTTCGTGCCGGGCATCGGTCCCTCGCCGGACAAGATGCTCCAGGGCCGCCTCTTCGCGTACGGCGACGCCCACCGCTACCGCGTCGGCATCAACGCCGACCACCTGCCGGTGAACCGCCCGCACGCCACCGAGGCGCGCACCCACTCCCGTGACGGCTTCCTGTACGACGGCCGTCACAAGGGCGCGAAGAACTACGAGCCGAACAGCTTCGGCGGCCCGTTCCAGAGCGACCGCCCGCTGTGGCAGGGCGTGCCGGTCACCGGGGTCACGGGCAACAGCGAGGCGCCCGTCCACGCCGAGGACAACGACTTCGTACAGGCGGGCAACCTCTACCGCCTGATGTCCGAGGACGAGAAGGGCCGTCTGGTCGACAACCTGGCTGGCTTCATCGCCAAGGTCTCGCGCGACGACATCGCCGAGCGCGCGATCAACAACTTCCGTCAGGCCGACGGAGACTTCGGCAAGCGGCTGGAGGCCGCGGTCCAGGCCCTCCGCGGCTGATGCCGGCACTGGATCGCTTGCCGTAGGGAGCGGGCCGGATCCCCTGTACCGGGGGTCCGGCCCGCTCGCGCGTACGAGGGCCGGGTCAGGCGGTGGCGTGCTGCCGGGCCGGTGCCCAGCAGCGGATGATGTCGCGGACCGAGACGATCCCGACCGGGGCTGTGGCGTCGAGCACGATCAGATGGCGGAAGCCGCCGTGCGACATGGCCGCCGCGGCGTCCTCCAGGGTCCAGGCGGGGGTGGCGAAGACGACGTCGTTGGTGGTGTGGGTGCCTGCGGTCTCGGTGTCCGGGTCCTGTCCGAGGGCCACCGAGTTGAGGATGTCGCGTTCGGTCAGGATTCCGAGGTTTCCGGCCTCCTCGTCGAGGACGACGGCCGCGCCGACGCGGCGCGCCGACATCAGCCGGGCCGCCTGGCGGAGGGTGTGTGCCGGGCCGATGGTGAGGACCACCGTGCTCATGGCGTCGCGGACGAGCATGGGATGGAGCCACCTCCTTGGTGAAACGCCGACGAGAAGCGGTTCACAAGTTCACAAGTGGGGGACTCTCAGAGTCGCAGTTAAAGGGAGGGTCAACAAGAGGGCGCGGGAGGCGAGTTCAGGGGCGCACACGGGTCACGGAGGCGCTCAGGAACCGCAGGAGACCGCCGTGGACACTCGGGTGACGCGGGTGCGGACGGGCCGTCAGTAACGCTGGTTGAGGTAGCCGAGCATCTCGTCGTGCAGGATGCCGTTCGACGCGGCGGCGTTGCCGCTGTGCGGGCCCGGGCGTCCGTCGAGGCCGGTGAAGGAACCGCCCGCCTCGGTGACGACGATCGCGTTGGCGGCCATGTCCCAGAGGGAGAGCTCGGGTTCGGCGCAGATGTCGACCGAGCCCTCGGCGACCATCATGTACGGCCAGAAGTCGCCGTAGCCGCGCGTGCGCCAGACCGCCTTGGTGAGGTCCAGGAAGCCGTCGAGGCGCCCCTGGTCCTCCCAGCCCGTCAGCGAGGAGTACGCGAAGGAGGCGTCGGCCATGCGGGAGACGCCCGAGACGTGCAGCCGGGTGGCGGCGGACAGGCTGCGGCCCGAGAACGCGCCGTGGCCCTTCGCGGCCCACCAGCGCCGGCCGAGCGCGGGCGCGGAGACGACGCCGACGACCGGCTGGTAGCCGCCCTCGCCCGCCTCCATCAGGGAGATCAGCGTGGCCCAGACGGGCACGCCGCGTACGTAGTTCTTCGTGCCGTCGATCGGGTCGATCACCCAACGGCGGGGGCCGGTGCCCTCGACGCCGTACTCCTCGCCGAGGATCGCGTCGCGCGGCCGGGCCCGCTGGAGCTGGCCGCGGATGAGCTCCTCGGCGGCCTTGTCCGCCTCGCTCACCGGCGTCATGTCCGGCTTGGTCTCCACCTTGAGGTCGAGTGCCTTGAACCGGCCCATGGTCGCCGCGTCGGCGGCGTCCGCCAGGACATGGGCGAGGCGCAGGTCATCGCGATAGTCGGGCATGACAGAACCGTATCTGTCCGCCTCGCCGCAGGGCCACACGGGCCCGGCCCGATACGGGGCCCCGGCCCGGGATCGCCACAGCACCTCGCCCGTATCACCACGACCGGCCGACGGGCCGGACGCCGCAGGGCGGGGAGGCCGGCGATCCTCGTCCACACCCCGGCGCGCGGCCGGTGCCGAGCCGCCGGGCCGGCGGAGCGGGCCGCGTGCGGTGTCCGGTGCACGCCCCCTCGGCGCCGCCGCGAACCCTTGACAGTGCCCTCCCGCCCGTCAAACCTGAGGTGCGGAGCCGGTCGCCCCTGGGAGGCGAAGATGCCTGCAGCGCGGGAATCCCTGCTGGACGCCGCTTTCACGGCGCTCGCACGCCGTCCGTGGTCCACCGTGCGCATGGTGGACGTCGCCGCCGTGGCCGGTGTGTCCCGGCAGACGCTCTACAACGAGTTCGGCAGCAAGGAAGGGCTCGCCCGCGCCCTGGTCCGCCGCGAGGCCGACGGCTATCTCGCGGGCGTCGAGCGGGCCGTGGCCGCCCCCGCCGACCCGCGCGAGCGCCTGGTCGCGGCCGCCGAGTGGACCGCGTCGGCGGCCCGCGGCAACGCGCTGGTACGGGCGATGCTCACCGGCTGCTGGAGCGAGCGGCTGCCCTCGCCGACGCTCTCGCCGGTGCCGTCCTCGTCCGTGGTGCCGGCGCAGCGGCGGGCGGACGGGCCCCTGCCCTCGCCCTCCGACTTCGTGGGTCTGGTGCGCGACCGGGCGGTCTCGGCGCTCTCCGGACCCGGCACCACCCGGTCCGACGCCGCCGAACTGGCCCGCGCCTGCGAGCTCGTCGTACGCCTCTCCCTCTCCTGCGTGACGGCTCCGCCGGGCACCGGAGGGGTCACGGAGCTGGTGCGGTCCGCGCTCACCGCGCCGCCCCGGACCCTGGGAGCCGCGTCCTGAGCACCCGCCAATCACCCATGGCTGCAAGCCTGTTGGAGAGAGCGTGCGCGGCGGAGGGCGACGTCAGTGCGTGGAGCCCGACAGCTGGAGCCCGATCACGCCGATGATCACGAAGCTGATCGAGACGATCTTCAGGGTGGAGACGAGGTCGTTGAGGAAGATCATCCCGTAGATGGCGGTGCCGGCGGCACCGATGCCGGTCCACACCGCGTACGCGGGCCCCACGTCGAGCTTCTTCAGGGAGAGGGTCAGCAGACCGAAGCTGCCGAGCGCGAAGATGCAGAACGCGACCGTCGGCCAGAGTCTGGTGAAGCCGTGCGAGAGTTTCAGGCAGACGGCGAAGCCGGTCTCCAAGAAGCCCGCCACAACGACCAGCAGCCACGCCATGTCTTGTCCTCCCGCGTACCACGTCGACTGCTTCGCCTGGCTCGGATCGGGCTCGCTGCGATTATGCCCTTACCGACATGCCGCGGAGGCAAACAACGCGGAGGTCAGCCGTCTTCCCCGGGAGGGCCCCCGCCCCTCCCGCGCGCCGGTCAGTCGTCCTCGTTCCGTTCCCGGGTGGCGAGCAGCCTGCGCAGTGAGTAGAGGCGGGCCGGGTCCGCGTGGCCGTCGGCCACCCACTGGTCCAGGGCGCAGTCCGGCTCGTCGTGGCTGCACGCGCGCGGGCAGCCCTCGGTGCCGGGCTCCAGGTCGGGGAAGGCCTTGATGACGCGGGACGGGTCCACGTGGTGCAGCCCGAAGGACCGCACGCCCGGGGTGTCGACGACCCAGCCGGCCGTGCCGGGCAGCGGGATCGCGCGCGCCGACGTGGTCGTGTGCCGGCCGCGCCCGGTGACGGAGTTGACGACGCCGGTGCTGCGCCGCCGGTCCAGCGAGACCAGGGCGTTGACCAGGGTCGTCTTGCCGACGCCCGAGTGCCCGACGAACGCCGTGATCTTGCCGTCCAGCTGCTTGCGCACCCGCTCCACGGCCTCGCCGCTCTCCAGTTCCTCCCGGCTGGTCACGACGTACGGCACGCCCAGGGTCCCGTACAGCTCCAGGAGTTCGTCCGGCGGCGCGAGGTCGGACTTCGTCAGCACCAGCAGGGGCTCCAGGCCGCCGTCGTACGCCGCCACCAGGCAGCGGTCGATCAGCCGCGGGCGGGGCTCGGGGTCGGCGAGGGCTGTGACGATGGCGAGCTGGTCGGCGTTGGCGACGACCACGCGCTCGTAGGGATCGTCGTCGTCGGCGGTGCGGCGCAGGACGGAGCTGCGCGGCGCGATCCGCACGATGCGGGCCAGGGTGTCCTTCTCGCCGGACAGATCGCCCACGATCGCCACCCGGTCGCCCACGACCGCGGCCTTGCGGCCCAGCTCGCGCGCCTTCATCGCGGTGACCAGGCGGTCCTCGACCAGACAGGTCAGACGGCCCCGGTCGACCGTGACGACCATGCCCTCGACCGCTTCCTCGTGCTTCGGCCGGATGTTCGTACGCGGCCGGTTGCCCTTGCGGTTGGGGCGGCTGCGGATGTCGTCCTCGTCGGTGTGCTTGCCGTAACGGCGCATGATCCGTGTCCGCCCGTCAGTTCCCGAGCATTCCGGTCCACAGATCGGGGAAGTCCGGCAGGGTCTTCGCCGTCGTCGCCACGTTCTCGATCCGGACCCCCTCCACGACGAGGCCGATGATCGCGCCGGCGGTGGCCATGCGGTGGTCCTCGTAGGTGTGGAAGACGCCCCCGTGCAGCGGGCGCGGACGGATGTGGAGGCCGTCGGCGGTCTCCGTGACGTCGCCGCCCAGTTCGTTGATCTCCTTGGTGAGCGCGGCCAGCCGGTCCGTCTCGTGCAGCCGCAGGTGGGCCACCCCGCGCAGGGTCGAGGGGGAGTCGGCGAGGGCGGCCACCGCCGCGATGCCGGGGGTCAGCTCGCCGACCTCGCCGAGGTCCACGTCGATACCGTGGATCGAACCCGATCCGGTGAATTCCAGACCCCGGTCGGTCAGTTCGCAGGAACCGCCCATCTCGGTGAAGATCTCCCGCAGCCGGTCCCCGGGCTGGGTGGTGTGCTCGGGCCAGTCGGGGATGAGGATCTTGCCGCCGGTCACCAGCGCGGCCGCCAGGAACGGCTGGGCGTTGGAGAGGTCGGGCTCGACGGTCAGGTCGCGGCCGAGCAGGGCGCCCGGCGTGACCCGCCAGACGTTCGGCTCGCCGCCCGACTCCGGGGTGTCCACCTGGGCGCCGACCGTGCGCAGCATGTCGACCGTCATCCGGATGTGCGGCATCGAGGGGAGCCGCGATCCGGTGTGCCGCACCTCCACGCCCTGGTTGAAGCGCGGGCCCGACAGCAGCAGGGCGGAGACGAACTGCGACGAGGACGAGGCGTCGATCTCCACGGGCCCGCCGTCCAGGGCGCCACCGCCGTGGACGGTCAGCGGCAGCGTGCCGCGGCCGTCGTCGTCGATCCGGGCACCTAGGGCGCGCAGCCCGTCGATCACGCCGTGCAGCGGGCGCTCGTACGACCGCGGGTCGCCGTCGAAGCGGATGGGGCCGTCGGCCAGCGCGGCTACCGGCGGCAGGAAGCGCATCACCGTGCCCGCGTTGCCCACGTCGACCGTGGCCGGGCCGTGCAGGCCGGACGGGATGATCCGCCAGGCCTCGCCCGTGCCGTCGGAGCCGACCGCGACGGTGGAGCTGGAGGAGACCGTCTCCTCGATGCCGACCCCCATCGCGCGCAGCGCACCGGCCATCAGCAGGGTGTCGCGCGAGCGCAGCGGGCGGCGCAGCCAGCCGGGCTCGGAGGCGAGGGCGGCGAGCACGAGCGCCCGGTTGGTGACCGACTTCGACCCCGGCACGTGGACCGTCGCGTCGACGGCTCCGCTTGCGTGCGGGGCGGGCCAGAGGGCGGTGTACGCGGGGTTAACGGTCATGCCCCCACTTTAGTGGTTGCCGATGGGCGGAGATCTTGATCAAAAGCGGCGAAATCCGAGCGAAACAGAGCGGTGGTAAGAACCGGCCGCGTCCGCGCCGCCGGCCGCCGCTCACACCTCCAGCAGCCAGCGCCCGCCGCCGATCAGGGAGCACAGGGACACCGCGTGGAAGAGGAACAGCCACAGCCCGGCGGGCACGTGCGTCAGCCGGGACAGCTGGTCCGCGTCGGAGTCGCCCGCGTTGCCCCGGTGGCGCTTGGCCTGGAGCTCGAAGGCCGGCCGGACCCCGCCCAGCAGCAGGAACCACACCACGGCGTACGCGAACGCCGCCTGCACCTGCGGTCCGGCGAGCCAGGACACCAGCAGGAACGTACCGCCGGTCAGCAGCACGGTCAGGGCGCCGTACGCGTTGCGGATCATCACCAGCATCGCCACCAGCAGGAGGGTGGCCAGCCACAGCAGCGCGGTGATGTGCCCGGCGCCCAGCAGGGCGGCCCCGCCCAGCCCGAGCAGCGGTGGCGCGGTGTAGCCGGCGGCCGCGGTCAGGATCATGCCGAGGCCGGTCGGCTTGCCGCGGCTGACCGTCAGGCCGCTGGTGTCGGAGTGCAGGCGTATGCCGCTGAGGCTGCGCCCGGTGAGCAGGGCGACCAGGCCGTGCCCGCCCTCGTGGGCGATGGTGATCGCGTTGCGCGACAGGCGCCACAGCCCGTGCGGGACGATCACCGCCAGCGCGGCCGCCGCGGTGGCGATCACCACCCACAGATCCGGGTCCGGCTGGCTGCCGAATATCTGGTCCCAGAGCTGGGCCGCGGAGGTGGATGCGGTGCTGTCCATGGTCGGCGATGGCTCCCTCTGGTGTCGCGGAATCTGGCAGTCTGGCACGTATGTGCGGACGGTATGCAGCGAGTCGCAGGCCTGAGGATCTCGCGGGAATCTTCGAGATCGAGAAGTGGGAGCCCGAGGAGACCCTGGCCCCCGACTTCAACGTGGCCCCGACCAAGGAGGTCCACGTCGTCCTCGACCGCCCCGTGAAGGACGCCGGGTCCGCGTCCGCCAGTTCCTCCGCGCCGGGGAAGCCGGTCCGCCAGCTGCGCAGGCTCAAGTGGGGGCTGGTCCCGTCCTGGTCCACCACGCCCGACGGCGGGGCCCGGATGATCAACGCGCGCGCGGAGACCGTGCACGAGAAGCCCTCCTTCCGCCGCGCCTTCGCCGCCCGGCGCTGCATCATCCCGGCGGACGGCTATTACGAGTGGGTGACCGGGTCCGCCGAGCGCGAGCTGGAGGTCGAGGGCAGGCGGAAGCGGCCGCGCAAGCAGCCGTACTTCGTGACGCCCGCGGACGGATCGGTCTTCGCGATGGCCGGGCTGTACGAGTTCTGGCGCGACCGGACGCTCCCCGACGACCACCCCGGAGCCTGGTGGGTGACGTGCTCCGTCATCACCACCGAGGCGGAGACCGCGCCGCTCGCCGCAGCGCCCGACGAAGGCCCGCGCGCGCTGGCCGACATCCACCCGCGGATGCCCCTCATGCTCACCCCGGACCGCTGGGACGCCTGGCTCGACCCGGCGCGCACCGACGCCGACGACCTCCGCGGACTGCTCGCGCCGCCGCCCACCGGGCTGATGCGCGCCTACCCCGTCTCCACCGCCGTCAGCAACGTGCGCAACAACGGCCCGGAGCTGCTGAAGGAACTGGAGGGGCCCGAAGAGGGCACACTCTTCTGATGTGACAGACGCGACACACGTGACACAGACGGTCGAGACGGACACCGGCACGGCCCGCGTGACCTGGCATCCCGCCGAGCGGGCCCGGCTCGTCCTCGCCGTGAGCCACGGCGCGGGCGGCGGTATCGGGGCCGCTGACCTCCAGGCGCTGGCCCGGACGCTGCCCGGCCACGGGGTGAGCGTCGCCCTGGTCGAGCAGCCCTGGCGGGTGGCCGGGAAGAAGCTGGCGCCGGCGCCCGGGACGCTGGACGCCGGATGGCGGGGACTGTGGCCGGCCCTGTGCGCACCGGGGCTGCCGGTGGTCGCGGGCGGACGCAGCGCCGGAGCCCGGGTCGCCTGCCGGACGGCGCGCGAGCTCGGCGCCCACGCCGTCCTGGCGCTCAGCTTCCCGCTCCACCCGCCGGGCAGGCCCGAGAAGTCCCGGGCCGCCGAACTGCTCGACGCGGGCGTGCCCACCCTCGTCGTGCAGGGCGGCAACGACCCCTTCGGCAGGCCCGCGGAGTTCCCGGAAGGGCCCCACGAGCTCGTCGAGGTGCCCTACGGCGATCACGGCCTCGCCGTACCCAAGCGCGCCCCGATCGAGCCGGACGAGGCGCTGCGGATCATCACCGACGCGACGGCGAAGTGGCTCATGTCACTCCGGTGACCCGCGTGACGCACGCGGCACGCCCACGGGAATGCCCGCCGATGGGCGGATGTTGTGCGGATCAGACAGCACACGCAGGTGCTGACCGTTCGTACGAGAGGAAGTCCGCCGCATGGGTTCGACCATCTGCCCGAGCCGCAGCAGCGCCGCTGACCTGGAGTGGTCGGTTCTGCACGCGGCGAAGACCGCCCCTATTCGGGCGGCGGGCGGACCGGATCGTCGTCTATCCTCCGATTCGAGTGGGACCGGTTTCGGTTCCGCCACGTCGTTGGAGGAGGTGGGTCCGGTCACTGGGACCGACGCAGGGACCGAACACGGCCAGGCGGAGCAGCCCGAGGGCCAGGGCACGAGCGACGCGACGGCGGAATCGTCCGCCGAGCGCACCGCGCGCTTCGAGCGGGACGCGCTCGAATTCCTCGACCAGATGTACTCGGCGGCCCTGCGCATGACGCGCAACCCGGCCGACGCGGAGGACCTGGTGCAGGAGACGTACGCGAAGGCGTACGCGTCCTTCCACCAGTTCCGCGAGGGCACCAACCTCAAGGCGTGGCTCTACCGCATCCTGACCAACACCTTCATCAACTCGTACCGCAAGAAGCAGCGCGAACCCCAGCGCAGCGCGGCCGAGGAGATCGAGGACTGGCAGCTGGCGCGCGCCGAGTCGCACATGTCGACCGGACTGCGGTCGGCCGAGTCGCAGGCGCTGGACCACCTGCCGGACTCGGACGTCAAGTCGGCGCTGCAGGCGATCCCCGAGGAGTTCCGCATCGCCGTCTATCTCGCGGACGTCGAGGGCTTTGCGTACAAGGAGATCGCGGACATCATGGGGACACCCATCGGAACGGTGATGTCCCGGCTGCACCGGGGACGTCGCCAACTGCGCGGCATGCTCGAGGACTACGCGCGTGACCGCGGACTGGTCCCGGCCGGCGCCGGAGAGTCGAACGAAGCGAAAGGCTCGGGCTCATGAGCTGCGGAGAGCCGCACGAGACGGATTGCAGTGAAGTCCTCGACCATCTCTACGAGTTCCTCGATCACGAGATGCCGGACGCGGACTGCACGAAGTTCGAGGTGCACTTCGAGGAGTGCTCCCCGTGCCTGGAGAAGTACGGCCTGGAGCAGGCCGTGAAGAAGCTGGTCAAGCGGTGCTGCGGCCAGGACGACGTGCCGACGGACCTGCGGGCCAAGGTCATGGGCCGCATCGACCTGATCCGCTCCGGACAGACGGTGCCCGAGCACGACGTGACCTCGGCGCCCCAGGAGTCCTGACCCCGCTCGCGCGCGCTCCCCGCCGGGACGCCCGCGCAGGCCGGTCCATCACCCGAACGTGCTAATCCGCGGGCCCTCGGCCCGCGGATTCGGCCATTGGCGCCCGCGCGCCGATCCCTCCGCTCTAGGCTCCACAAGCCTGAGCAGGGAGGGGACAGGGGATGGGGTCGATTCCGGGACAGGCCCGGGTCTACGTGGCCTGTGTCGTCGTCGGTGCCCTGCTCTGCGTCGCCCCGCTCCCGGACGTCCACACACCGTGGTGGGCGGTCGCGCTGCTCGCCGGGCTGTACGCCGGCTGCGAGCAGCTCACCCGCTGCCGCATCGTCGGCCACCGCGCCCCCCAGGGCATGGGCACCTTCTTCCCCGTCCTGCTGGCCGGGGCCTTCCTGCTGCCGCCGCCGGCCGCGGCGGTCGTCGCGCTGCCCGGCGCCCTCCTCTCCCGGGTCGAACAGCGCCCGCGCGGGCTGCGCCGGATCTGGCGGGCGGCCCAGCTCGCCCTCGGCATCTGGGCGGCGGCCCGGGTGCACTGGGCCCTCGGCGGACGGGACGCGGTCGTCGGGTCCGACTTCCCGTACGCGCTCGTGCCCGCCGGGGCCGCGGTCCTGGCGTTCTGCCTGGTCCTGACCGTCCTCGACGGCGGGATCCTGGCCACCGCCGAGCGGGTGCCCGCGCGCAACGCCTGGCGCGGCCTCTTCCTGCGCTCCCTCGCCCCGGTCGCCGTGCACGGGCTGGCCGGACTGATGATGGCGGTGCTCTGGCGCAGTCCCTACGGCCCGGTCGCCGCGTTGCTCGTCCTGCTGCCGATGTACATCTCCTGCTGGGTGTTCGCCCAGTACCACCGCGAGCAGGCCGCCCACCAGGCCACCATCCGGGCGCTCGTGCAGGCCGTCGACATCAAGGACGGCTACACACGCGGGCACAGCGAGCGGGTCGGACAGGCGTCCATGATGATCGCCCGCGAGCTCGGCATGGACGACGAGCGCGTCGAGGGGCTGCGCTTGGCGGGGATCCTGCACGACGTCGGCAAACTCGGCGTGCCCACCCGCCTGTTGCGCAAGGACGGGCCGCTGACCCCGCAGGAGCGCCGGATCATCGAGCTGCATCCCGAGTACGGGCACGAGATGGTGCGCGGGATCGGGTTCCTCGGCGAGGCGCGGTCGGCCATCCTGCACCACCACGAGCGGCTCGACGGCAGCGGCTACCCGTACGGGCTGGCCGGCCGGCAGATCCCGGAGTTCGCGCGGGTGGTCGCCGTGGCCGACGCCTTCGACGCGATGACGTCCACGCGGTCCTACCGGCGGGCCCGGCCCGTGCCGGCGGCGCTGGAGGAGCTGGAGAACTGCGCGGGGGCGCAGTTCGACCCGCGGATGGTGACCGCGCTGGTGCGGGCGCTCGGCCGGCACGGCTGGCACCCCGTGGTCACGGCCGACGACACCGGCACCGGCGTCCCCGTGCCGCGCGGCGGGGACCGGCCGGTCGCGCCCGAGGACGCGCGGGGGCACCGGGACACCGCCGGCGGGAGGACCTCGTGAGCGCCGTGGGGGAGGGGTCCCCGCAGCCGCTGCGGACCCCGCTCGCCCTCACGTCCGTACACGCCTGCGCCGCCCTGGTCGCCGTCGTCTGCGTCGCCGGCACCCTCTACCGGGGGCTCGACGAGCGGGGTGCCGCCCTGGCCTTCGGCGTCCTCGTCGCCGTCGGGGAGCTGGCCCGCTGGAGCGGGGCCGAGGAACGGGAGTCCGCGCCGCTGGGGGCCGCCGGGGCCCTGGCGTACGCGCTGCTGGGCGAGAACGGCGGCGCCCCCACCCACCACGGCCCCCTCCAGATCGTCGCCGTCGTCGTGGCGGCCGCCCTCGTCGGCTGCGTACCGCACGTGGCGCACGGCAGGGGCCCGGCGCTCGACCACCTCACCCGGCGGGTGCTGACCGTCGGCTTCGCCGCCGTCTGCTTCCAGCCGCTCTACAACGAGGGCAGGCTGCGCGAGTGGGACGGCCCCGCCTACGCCCTGCTCCTGGTCGCGCTGCTGGTGCTCACCGCCCTGTGCGACGCCGTGCTCGCGGCGGTGATGGCGCACGCCCGCACCCGCTGGCCCTTCGGACCCCTGTTGCGCGACGAGCTGCGCGCCATGCTCGGCATCGGCTCGGCCGTCTGCGCGACCGGAGCCGTGATGTCCCTCGCCGTGGCGGTCGTCGGCCTGTGGGCCCTGCCGGTCTTCTCCCTGCCGCTGCTGCTCACCCAGCTGTCCTTCCGGCGGTACGCGGCCGTGCGGACCACCTACCGGCAGACGATCGCCTCGCTCGCGCGTGCCACCGAGATCGCCGGGTACACACCTGCCGGGCACGCGCGCCGCGTGGCCGCGCTCAGCCGCGCCGTCGGACGCGAGCTGGGCCTTTCCGAACCGGACCTGACCGTGCTGGAGTACGCGGCCCTCATGCACGACATCGGACAGCTCAGCCTCGTCGACCCCGTGCCCGCGGGGGCCACCGCCGTGCTGCCCGCCGAGCAGCAGCGGCGCATAGCGCTCCTCGGCGGCGCCGTCGTACGCCAGACCGGGGTGGACGCCGAGGTGGCGGTGGTCGTGGAGCGGCAGGCCGACCCCTACCGGGAGCAGCCGGTCACCGCGCGCATCGTCCGGGCGGTGAACGCATACGAGGAGATGGCGCGGGAAGCAGGGCCGGGTGGGCCGCTGACCGCCCTGGAGAAGCTGCGTCTGGGCACCGCCCGCGACTACCAGCCCGAGGTCGTGGAATCACTGGCCCGGGTCCTGTCGCGACCCGGTCTGACCTTGCCCCGGGCTGGGTAACCCATGGGTAATGAGCGGCCGTCCGACGGTACGTGGTTGGATGCGAGGAAGAGGGTGTTCGGGGGCACCGGCCGGCCCGGGGCCGCACTGTCCTCGAGGGACTCTTCGAGCGACCGGCAGGCGGGACACGCAAGGAACTGGCAGGCGGGAATCGTGAGGATCTTCGGCAAGGGACGACACCGGCCCTCCGCCTCATGGCGGCAGGCCACCGACCGCGCGTTCACGCTGATCGGCGACGGCCGGTACGAGGACGCGGGAGCGCTGCTGACGCGCGCCGCGGACCTGGAGCCCTGGCTGTCCGAGTCCTGGTTCAACCTGGCGCTGCTGCACAAGTTCCGGCACGACTGGGAGCAGGCCCGGGCGGCCGGTCTGCGGGCCGTCGCACTGCTCGACCGCGAGGCGGGCGCACCTGACTGGTGGAACGTGGGCATCGCGGCCACCGCGCTCCAGGACTGGCCGCTGGCTCGGCGCTCCTGGCAGGCGTACGGCCTGCGGGTGCCCGGCGGCGCGGCCGTCTCCGGCGAGCCGGTCGGCATGGACCTGGGCAGTGCCGCCGTACGGCTGTCGCCCGAGGGCGAGGCCGAGGTGGTGTGGGGGCGCAGGCTGGACCCCGCCCGGATCGAGGTGCTGTCGATCCCGCTGCCGTCCTCCGGGCGTCGCTGGGGCGAGGTCGTGCTGCACGACGGGGTGCCGCACGGCGAGCGGACGACGGCCGTCGGGCACGCCTACCCCGTCTTCGACGAGATCGAGCTGTGGGCGCCCTCGCCGGTGCCGACCTGGGTCGTGCTCCTGGAGGCGGCCACCGAGGACGACCGGGACGCGCTGGAGCGGCTCGCCGCCGACGCGGGCTTCGCGGCCGAGGACTGGTCGTCGTCCGTGCGGCTGCTGTGCCGGATGTGCTCCGAGTCGCGGATGCCCTCCGACGAGGGGGACGGCGAGCACCTGGACCCGCACGACCACAGCGAACCGGGGCATCCGGGGCCGCTCGGGCACCGGACCGACGGTCAGCTGTGGGTGCCCGAGCGCGAGTGCGGTCTCGCTGCGCCCGCCTCCCTGGTCCGGGGCCTGCTCGACGGCTGGGTCGCGGACAGCCCGGACTCGCGGGACTGGCGGGACCTCGAAGAGGTCTGTTAGCCCCGGGTACGCCGTTCGCGCCGAGGTCTGCGACGCGCCCCTTTAGGCTGTACCCGCAGAAATTCTCACCAGGTCGCAGGAAGGCGTACGTCGGTCATGGCGCAGCAGGACACCGATCAGCAGCACGCGGGCGTGCTCCCCGTGGACGACGAGGGCTTCGTCATCGACACCGAGGACTGCGAGGAGCGCGAGGCGGCCTACCGCGAGCGCGGCACCTCGCGGCCGATCACGGTCGTCGGCAACCCGGTGCTGCACAAGGAGTGCAAGGACGTCACCGAGTTCGGGGACGAGCTCCAGCAGCTGGTCGCCGACATGTTCGCCAGCCAGCGCACCGCCGAGGGCGTGGGCCTGGCCGCCAACCAGATCGGCGTGGACCTGAAGGTCTTCGTCTACGACTGCATGGACGACGAGGGCAAGCGGCACGTGGGCGTGGTGTGCAACCCCGTGCTCGTGGAGCTGCCCGCCGAGCTGCGCCGGCTGGACGACAGCAACGAGGGCTGCCTCTCGGTGCCGACCGCGTACGCGCCGCTGGCCCGCCCGGACTACGCCGAGGTCACCGGGCAGGACGAGAAGGGCCATGCGGTCAGGGTGCGCGGCACGGGCTACTTCGCCCGGTGCCTCCAGCACGAGACGGATCACCTCTACGGATACCTGTACATCGACCGGCTCTCCAAGCGCGAGCGCAAGGACGCGCTGCGGCAGATGGCCGAGAACGAGCCCCGCTACCCCGTGGTGGCGAACGACTGAACCGTGTCCGGGGAGGTCCGGGGCGGCGCGGCCGTGGCCGGGACACCGCGGTGAACGAATGAGACTGAAAATGACAGCCGGGGCTCACGACCTCTCGTGAGTCCCGTCGGACGGCGCCTGGCCGGGGACCTCCCCGACCAGGCGCCGTTCGTGTGTGCGTCGCACGTTCGCTCCCTTGTGCTCCCCTGGCGATCCGAAACCAGTCACGCGAGGGGAGATTCTCGGCACCTTGGGGTAGTGAGTGGGGCAAATCCGTTCCCAGAACGGTCAGTTGTAGTGCTGAATGGGAAGTGCGGGGATACGCAACGGCGCACGCCCGGCACAGCGGGAGAGGTGTAGCGCCAACAGGCGGCTGAGAGGGGTTTGTTCGTGCATGCTTTCTCACACGGCACTTCATCGACGACGACCGCGGTCGCGGTGCCACCGGCGCTCTCTCTTCCGGTGATCGAGACCGCGTTTCCCCGTCAACTGCACCCGTATTGGCCCAGGCTGCAGGAGAACACCAGGGCCTGGCTCCTCGAAAAGCGCCTCATGCCTGCGGACAAGGTCGCGGAATATGCCGACGGCCTGTGCTACACGGACCTCATGGCGGGCTTCTACATAGGCGCGCCCGACGAGGTGCTCCAGGCGATAGCGGACTACAGCGCGTGGTTCTTCGTTTGGGACGACCGTCACGACCGCGACATCGTCCACGGCCGCCCGGCCGCCTGGCGGAGGCTCAGGTTCCAGCTGCACGCGGCGCTCGACTCGCCGCGGGACCACCTGCACCACCAGGATCCCCTGGTGGCAGCGTTCGCGGACAGCATGGTCCGGCTGTACTCGTTCCTGGGCGCCGACTGGAACGCCCGGTTCGCCGAGCACTTCCACGCGGTGATCGAGGCGTACGACCGGGAATTCCGCAACCGGACGTCGGGCACGGTGCCGACGGTCGAGGAGTATCTCGAACTCCGGCGGCTCACCTTTGCCCACTGGATCTGGACGGATCTGCTGGAGCCGAGCGCGGGGCTCGAAATTCCCGCCGCCGTCCGGGAGGACCCGGCATATCTGCGGGCGGCCCTCCTCAGTCAGGAATTCGCCGCCTGGTACAACGATCTCTGCTCCCTCCCGAAAGAGATCGCGGGAGACGAAGTCCATAATCTCGGAATCAGTCTCATCCAACACGAGGGGATGACTCTCGAAGAGGCTGTCACAGAAGTGCGCCGACGCGTCGAAGAATGCATTTCAGAATTCCTCGCCGTCGAAAAGGACGTGGTGCGGCTCGCCGACACCCTCGCGGACGGGACCGTGCGGGGAAAGGAATTGAGTGTGGCCGTGAAGGGCTGTCTCTCCAATATGCGGAACTGGTTCAGCTCCGTGTACTGGTTCCACCACGAGTCCGGCCGGTACATGGTCGACAGCTGGGACGACCGTTCCACACCCCCGTACGTCAACAACGAAGCGGCAGGTGAGAAATGACCGTCGAGTCCGTACGGCCCGCGGCACCCGAGGCACCGGAGTCGTCCATCCCGCCTTTGGCCGGTGGCGGTATCCCCGGTCTCGGCCACGGCTGGAAACTCGTCCGCGATCCGCTGGGCTTCCTGGCGCAGCTGCGCGACCACGGTGACGTCGTCCGGCTCAAGCTGGGCCCCAAGACGGTGTACGCGGTCACCACGCCGGCCCTCACCGGGGCGCTGGCGCTCAGCCCCGACTACGAGATCGGCGGCCCGCTGTGGGAGTCCCTGGAGGGGCTGCTCGGCAAGCACGGGGTCGCGACCGCCAACGGCCCCCTCCACCGGCGCCAACGCCGCACCATCCAGCCCGCGTTCCGGGCCGACATCATCCACGAGTACGCGTCCGTGATGGAGGAGGAGGCGCGCGCGTTCGCCGACCGCTGGGCGTCGGGGAAGCCCGTCGACTGCACCTCGGAGTCCTTCCGGGTGGCCGTGCGGATCGCGGCCCGCTGCCTGCTGCGCGGCCAGTTCATGGACGAACGCGCCGAACGGCTGAGCATCGCGCTCACGACGGTGTTCCGCGGTATGTACCAGCGCATGGTCATCCCCGCGGGACCGCTCTATCGGCTGCCGCTTCCGGCCAATCGCAAATTCGACCGGGCATTGGCCGATTTGCACCTTCTGGTCGACGAGATCATCGCCGAGCGCCGCGCATCTGGTCAAAAGCCGGACGATTTGCTGACGGCATTGCTGGAGGCGAAGGACGACGACGGGGAGCCCATCACCGAGCAGGAGGTCCACGACCAAGTCGTCGCGATACTCACCCCCGGAAGCGAAACCATCGCGTCCACGATCATGTGGCTCTTGGACGTCCTCACGGCACACCCGGAACAAGCGGCCAAGGTGAGTGCGGAGGTCGAATCCGTCGCAGGGGACCGGCCTGTCGCATTCGGTGACGTCCGAAAGCTGACGCACACCAACAATGTCGTCGTCGAAGCCATGCGACTGCGTCCCGCCGTATGGATATTGACGCGCCGGGCGGTGACCGAAACCGAGCTGGGCGGCTATCGCATTCCGGCCGGTGCCGACATCGTCTACAGCCCGTACGCGATACAGCGCGATCCCCGGTCGTACGAGCGGCACCTGGATTTCGATCCCGACCGCTGGCTTCCGGAACGCTCCAAGGACCTGCCGAAGTACGCCATGCGCCCGTTCAGCGTGGGCAACCGCAAGTGCCCCAGCGACCACTTCTCGATGGCGCAGCTCACGCTCATCACGGCGACGGTGGCCGCCAGATGGCGCTTCGAGCAGGTCGCCGGGTCGAACGACGCGACCCGCGTCGGCATCACCCTGCGCCCGCACGACCTGGTGCTGAGGGCCGAGCCGCGCTGAGCCGGGTCCGCGGGGTGCGCCCTCGGGGGAGGTCGCACCCCGCGCCTCAGGCGGCCCGCGGACCCCGGAACGCGCGGCGGTAGGCGCCCGGCGTCGTCCCGAGGCTGCGCATGAACTGGTGGCGCAGCGCGGCCGCGTTGCCGAAGCCGGTCCGGCCGGCGATCGCGTCCATCGTCTCGTCCGTGACCTCCAGCAACTCCTGTGCCAGCAGCACGCGTTGGCGCAGCAGCCAGCGGTACGGCGTGGTGCCGGTCTCCTGCTGGAAGCGGCGCGCGAAGGTGCGCGGGGACATGTGGGCGCGGGCCGCGAGCTGCTCGACCGTCACCTCCTGGTCCAGGTGGCGCTCCATCCAGACGAGCACCTCGCCGACGGTGTCGCACTGCGAACGGGGCAGCGGCCGCTCGATGTACTGGGCCTGCCCGCCGTCCCGGTGCGGGGGCACGACCATGCGGCGGGCGACGGCGTTGGCGACCTCGGGCCCGTGCTCCTTGCGCAGGAGGTGCAGGCAGGCGTCGATGCCGGCGGCGGTGCCCGCCGAGGTGATCACCGGGCCCTCGTCGACGTAGAGCACGTCCGGCTCGACGACCGCCCGCGGGAACTGCCGGGCCAGCGCGTCCGCGTGGTGCCAGTGCACGGCGCAGCGCCGACCGTCCAGCAGCCCGGCCGCGCCCAGCACGAAGACACCGGAGCACACGCTGAGCACCCGGGCGCCCCGCTCGACGGTGCGGCGCAGCGCGTCGAGCAACTCCTCGGGGTACGCGCGGTCGGCGTAGGAGTCGCCGGCCGGCACCACGACGAGGTCGGCCTCCTCCAGCCGCTCCAGGCCGTGCTCGGCCGTCAGCGTGAACCCCGCGTGCGTGCCCAGGGTGCGCGGCCCCGCCGAGGCGACGGCGAAGTCGTACACGGGGAGCCCCTCGTCGCTGCGGTCGAGTCCGAACACCTCGCAGACGACGCCGAGTTCGAAGGGGTGCACCCCGTCCAGCAGGACCACGGCCACGTTTTTCAGCATGCCGCCAGTGTGCCTGGAACGTGGCAGTAATTCGAGGGTCTACGGCAGTACTGCCACTGACCCCGGGGCGCGATCGGCGCGACAGTGGTGTTCATGGAGACACTCGTGAACACCACCGTCGCCCTGCTCACCGTCCTCGCGCTCTTCCTGGTCCTGGCCCTGCCCTCACTGATCGGCCTGCGCCACGAGTGGCGCGTCGACCGCGAGCTCAGGGCCGCCCGGGGGAGCGCCCGCCCGGCTCAGAAGTCCTCGTCGAAGCCGACCGAGCCCTCCACCGCGACCTGGTACGCCGAGGGACGGCGCTCGAAGAAGTTGGTCAGCTCCTGAACACCCTGGAGCTCCATGAAGGAGAACGGGTTCTCCGAGCCGTACACCGGGGCGAAGCCGAGGCGCGTCAGGCGCTGGTCGGCGACGCACTCCAGGTACTGCCGCATGGAGTCCGTGTTCATCCCCGGGAGGCCGTCACCGCACAGGTCGCGCGCGAACTGCAGCTCGGCCTCGACGGCCTCCCGCAGCATGGCGGTCACCTGCTCCTCCAGCCGCTCGTCGAAGAGGTCGGGCTCCTCCTTGCGGACCGTGTCGACCACCTCGAACGCGAACGACATGTGCATCGTCTCGTCGCGGAACACCCAGTTGGTGCCGGTCGCCAGGCCGTGCAGGAGACCCCGGCTGCGGAACCAGTAGACGTACGCGAAGGCGCCGTAGAAGAACAGCCCCTCGATGCACGCCGCGAAGCAGATCAGGTTCAGCAGGAAGCGGCGGCGGTCGGACTTCGACTCCAGCCGGTCCAGCTTCTCCACCGAGTCCATCCAGCGGAAGCAGAACTCGGCCTTCTCCCGGATGGACGGGATGTTCTCGACCGCGTCGAAGGCCGCCGCGCGGTCCTCCGGGTCCGGCAGATAGGTGTCGAGCAGCGTCAGATAGAACTGGACGTGCACGGCCTCCTCGAACAGCTGGCGCGACAGGTACAGCCGCGCCTCCGGGGAGTTGATGTGCTTGTAGAGCGTCAGCACCAGGTTGTTCGCGACGATCGAGTCGCCGGTCGCGAAGAACGCGACGAGCCGGCCGATCATGTGCTGCTCGCCCTGTGACAGCTTCGCCAGGTCGGCGACGTCCGAGTGGAGGTCGACCTCCTCGACGGTCCAGGTGTTCTTGATCGCGTCCCGGTAGCGCTCGTAGAAGTCCGGGTAGCGCATCGGGCGGAGCGTCAGCTCGAAGCCCGGGTCGAGCAGGTTCTTGGTCTCGCTGGACATCACTGGCAGGCCTCGCAGGACTCGGGGTTCTCAAGGGAGCAGGCGACGGCGTCGGCGTCGGCGTTCGGGGCCGCCTGCACGGGGACGGGGGTCTGCGCCCGGGCGGCGCGGGCGATGCGGGTCGCGGGACGCGAGCGCAGGTAGTACGTCGTCTTCAGGCCCGACTTCCAGGCGTACGCGTACATCGAGGAGAGCTTGCCGATGGTCGGCGTCTCCAGGAACAGGTTCAGCGACTGCGCCTGGTCCAGGTACGGGGTCCGGGCGGCGGCCATGTCGATCAGCGCGCGCTGCGGGATCTCCCAGGCCGTGCGGTACAGGTCCCGCACCTCCTGCGGCACCCAGGTGAAGCCCTGCACCGAGCCGTTCGACTCGCGCAGCGCCTCCCGGGTCTGCGCGTCCCACACGCCGAGCCGCTTGAGCTCGTCCACCAGGTAGGAGTTGACCTGGAGGAACTCGCCGGACAGCGTCTCGCGCTTGAACAGGTTGGACACCTGCGGCTCGATGCACTCGTACACGCCGGCGATGGAGGCGATCGTCGCGGTCGGCGCGATGGCGAGCAGCAGCGAGTTGCGCATGCCGACGGCCGCGATCCGCTCGCGCAGGGCCGCCCACCGCTCCGGCCAGGCCGGCTCGGTCGCGTAGTGGTCGGGGTGCAGCACACCGCGGGCGGTGCGGGTCTTCTCCCAGGCGGGCAGCGGGCCGTTGCGCTCGGCGAGGTCCGCGGACGCCTCGTAGGCGGCCAGCATGACGCGCTCGGCGATCCGGGTGGAGAGCCGCTTCGCCTCCGGGGAGTCGAAGGGCAGCCGCAGCTTGAAGAAGACGTCCTGGAGGCCCATCGCGCCGAGGCCCACCGGGCGCCAGCGGGCGTTGGAGCGGCCCGCCTGCTCGGTCGGGTAGAAGTTGATGTCCACGACCCGGTCGAGGAACGTCACCGCGGTGTGGACGGTCTCGTCCAGCCGCTCCCAGTCGATGTCCCCGTCCACCACGAACGCCCCGAGGTTGACCGAGCCCAGGTTGCAGACCGCGGTCTCCCCGTCGTCCGTGACCTCCAGGATCTCGGTGCACAGGTTCGAGGAGTGCACGGTGTGCCCGGGCTCCGCCGTCTGGTTGGCGGTGCGGTTGGCGGCGTCCTTGAAGGTCATCCAGCCGTTGCCGGTCTGCGCCAGCGTGCGCATCATCCGGCCGTACAGGTCCCGGGCCGGGATCGTCTTCCGCGCGAGCCCGGCCTCCTCGGCCGCGCGGTACGCGGCGTCGAACTCCTCGCCCCACAGGTCGACCAGCTCGGGCACGTCGGACGGTGAGAACAGCGACCAGACGCCGTTCGCGTCGACCCGGCGCATGAACTCGTCCGGGATCCAGTGGGCGAGGTTCAGGTTGTGCGTACGGCGGGCGTCCTCGCCGGTGTTGTCGCGCAGCTCCAGGAACTCCTCGATGTCGGAGTGCCAGGTCTCCAGGTACACCGCCGCCGCGCCCTTGCGCCGGCCGCCCTGGTTCACGGCGGCGACCGAGGCGTCCAGGGTCTTCAGGAACGGGACGATGCCGTTGGAGTGCCCGTTCGTGCCGCGGATCAGCGAACCCCGGGAGCGGATGCGGGAGTAGGACAGGCCGATGCCGCCGGCGTGCTTGGAGAGGCGGGCCACCTGGTGGTAGCGGTCGTAGAGGGAGTCCAGCTCGTCCAGGGGCGAGTCGAGGAGGTAGCAGGACGACATCTGGGGGTGCCGCGTACCGGAGTTGAAGAGCGTGGGGGAGGACGGCAGGTACTCGAGCCGGCTCATCAGGCCGTAGAGCGCGGCCACTTCGTCGACGGCGCGCGGGGTGTCGTCCTCGGCGAGGCCGGCGGCGACGCGCAGCATGAAGTGCTGCGGGGTCTCGATCACCTGCCGGGTGATCGGGTGCCGCAGGAGGTAGCGGCTGTGCAGCGTGCGCAGGCCGAAGTAGCCGAAGCGGTCGTCCCCGGCGGTGTCCACGAGCGCGTCCAGGCGCTCCGCGTGCAGGCGGACGAACTCGGCGGTGCGGTCCGCGATCAGCCCCTCCCGGTGGCCGACGGCGACCGAGGCGGAGAAGGAGGTGACGCCCTGGGAGGCGGCCTCGGCGGCGATGCCGATCGTCAGCAGCCGGGCGGCGAGGCGCGAGTAGACGGGGTCCTCGGAGATGAGTCCCGCCGCGGCCTCGGTGGCCAGCTCGCGCAGCTCCGCCCCGTCCGCCCGCGCGGACCGGCCGCGCAGGGCGGCGGCGGCGACCCGGCCGGGGTCGGCGCCGGGGAGGTCTGCGGTGAGGTCGGTCAGGGTCCGCAGCAACGCGGCACCGGGACCGTCCGTCTCCGCCGCTGTCGCGGACGGTGTCGCTGCGGCCGGATCGGCTGGCGCGATGGTCACGTGGGGCTCTCCCTCGCTCGGCACGGGGCCTGGAGGGAGGGCAGCGGGGCACACGTCACCCCGGCACGGGTACGCGTGCGTCCACCGGCCCACTCCACGAGGCCCGGACGTCTGGGCACCCGGACCGGACGGGCCGGGCGCACTGTCGGCAGGTCCTCGGACTGACCGTGTGCGCGAACACGCACAAGTACACCGTTGCGGGACAGTTCCGGATTCGCACCGGATTCCCCTGCGGCGACAGCGAGCATGAGCATACATCTTGTGCCGGGCCGTCGACGCACCCCCACATGTTGTGTCGTGTCGGCTCCGGAGGGTGTCAGTCGGCCGCGGTGGACGCAGCTGTCAGAGCGTCAGTTCGTAGGTCAGCAGCAGGATGTCGTCGAGCTCCGGGACGGGATTCCAGTCGCGCTCGGGGGTCCGGACGAAGCCGAGCCGCTCGTAGATCCGGTGCGCGGCGCGCATGGTCCGCTGGGTCGACAGCACGACGCGGACGCAGCCCTCCGTGGCCCGCGCGCGGTCGACGCAGGCGCGCACCAGGGCCTCGCCCGCTCCTCTTCCGCGCGCCTGCGGGGCGACCGCCAGCATGCGGATCTCGGCCTCGCCGGGACGGGCCAGCTCGGCCATGGCGTTGCCGGCCGACGGCACGTACGTCACCCCGCCGAGCACGGTGGCGTCCCGGTCCACGGCGACCAGGACCTCGGCCGCGGCGGCGCGCCGCGCGACGTCCCGCAGGTGCACCAGGTAGCCGTCGCCCTCCCCGAAGTCGAGCAGACCGTCACCGAGATACGCCTGTGCGGTGATCTCCCCGAGCGTCCCGTACTCCCCGGGCAGCGCCCGCCTGACGATGATGTCCATGCGGGTGAGTCTGCCGGACGGGAACGACGTCGGGCCGCCGGTTTTCCTCCGGCGGCCCGACATGGTGTGTACGAGAGGGACTTCAGTGCGAGGTGCCCGCCGTGGCCGGCGGCAGCTCCACCTGGACGCCCGGGTCCCCGGCGTCCGCCGTGTAGTCCTCCGGCGACGTCTCGTCCAGGCCGTCGGGAGCCTTCACGGCACGCAGGACGAAGGTGAGCACGACCGTGACCGCCAGGTTCAGCACGAAGGCCGTCAGCCCGATGTAGCCGATCTCCCCGATGCCGGGAATCTCCTTCGAACTGCCGCCGAAGTGCCGCTGCGTCGGGGAGGCGACCCCGTACGCGGCGAAGGTGCCGTAGACCATGCCGACGGCCCAGCCGGCGAGCAGCGCCCAGCGGTGGAACCAGCGGGTGAACAGGCCGCCGACCAGCGCCGGGAAGGTCTGGAGGATCCAGATGCCGCCCAGCAGCTGGAAGTTGATCGCGACCGTCTTGTCCATGGTGAGGACGAAGGCCAGCGCGCCCACCTTCACCAGCAGCGAGACCAGCTTGGAGACCTTGGTCTCCTGCTGCGGCGTCGCGTCCGGCTTGATGAAGTCCTTGTAGATGTTGCGGGTGAAGAGGTTCGCCGCCGCGATCGACATGATCGCCGCCGGCACCAGCGCGCCGATGCCGATGGCCGCGAAGGCCACGCCCGCGAACCAGTCCGGGAACATGTTCTCGAACAGCTGCGGGATCGCCAGCTGCCCGTTCTGCACCTTCACCCCGGCCGCGATCGCCATGAACCCGAGCAGGGCGAGCAGGCCCAGCATGAGGGAGTACAGCGGCAGGATCGTGGTGTTGCGCCGGATCACGTCACGGCTGCGGCTGGACAGCGTCGCCGTGATCGAGTGCGGGTACATGAACAGGGCGAGCGCCGAGCCGAGCGCGAGGGTGGCGTACGTCCACTGCCCGGCCTCGGCGGGCACGACCCCGCCCGCGCCGGCGGCCGTGTACTTCTCGCCCGCCGCCTTGAAGATCTCGTCGAACCCGCCCAGCTTGATCGGGATGTAGATGATGGCCACCGCGATCACGATGTAGATCAGGGTGTCCTTCACGAACGCGATCAGGGCGGGCGCCCGCAGCCCCGAGGAGTAGGTGTAGGCGGCCAGCACGCCGAACGCGATGAGCAGCGGCAGGTCCTTCACGAACCAGTTGGTGTTCTCGCCGCCGCCGACGCCCATCACGTCCAGCACCGCCTGGATGCCGACGAGTTGCAGGGCGATGTACGGCATCGTGGCGAGGATGCCGGTGACGGCGACCGCGAGCGACAGCCCCTTGGAGCCGAAGCGCCCGCGCACGAAGTCGGAGGTCGTCACATAGCCGTGCTTGTGCGAGACCGACCACAGCCGCGGCAGGAAGGTGAAGATCAGCGGGTAGACGAGGATGGTGTACGGCACCGCGAAGAAGCCGGCCGCGCCCGCCGCGTAGATCGCCGCGGGGACGGCGACGAACGTGTACGCCGTGTAGAGGTCGCCGCCGAGCAGGAACCAGGTGACCCAGGTGCCGAACGACCGTCCGCCCAGGCCCCATTCGTCGAGGCTGTGCTCGTTCTCGGCCTTGCGCCAGCGCGCGGCCAGGAAGCCCATGACCGTGACGGCCAGGAAGAAGAAGATGAAGACGCCGAGGGCGACTCCGTTCACGCCGTCGTTCACTTCGACGCACCCCCGTCCTTCGTCGCGCGGGCGCGCTGGTCACGCTGGTCACGCTGCCAGAGCTGGTACGCGGTCATCGTGAGCAGCGTGGAGATGAGCACCCACAGCATCTGGTACCAGTAGAAGAACGGGATTCCGATGAACGTCGGGTCGGTCTTCGCGTAGGAGCCGACCCACAGCATCGCCACGAACGGCGCGACGAGGCAGACGGCAATGACCACGCGGACCGGTGTCACCACCGGTGGCTTGACTTCGGGCACATCTGACATTCCGCGGCTCCGTCCCCTCGCTGATCACCTGTGTAATGCGCAGGCAATGTAGGCGACGGTGTCACGCAGACGGAACCCCCCGTCCGCATATCGGTCCCGACCTGGGGATTCTCCGCGGCGGCGAATGCCCCACGACGGCGTTTTCCGCACTCATGAGGGCTCGCTTCATGCGGGGACCCGGGCGATCTAGTCCATAGGCCGCTTGAGGCGGGCCACGAACTTGTACCGGTCGCCCCGGTACACCGAGCGCACCCACTCCACCGGCTGACCGGTCCTGTCGAGCGAGTGCCGGGAGAGCATCAGCATGGGCAGCCCGACGTCGGTGCCGAGCAGGCCGGCCTCGCGTGGGGTGGCCAGCGAGGTCTCGATGGTCTCCTCGGCCTCGGCGAGGTGGACGTCGTAGACCTCGGCGAGCGCGGTGTAGAGAGAGGTGTACTTGACGAGCGACCTGCGCAGGGCGGGGAAGCGCTTGGCGGAGAGGTGGGTCGTCTCGATGGCCATCGGCTCGCCGCTCGCCAGCCGCAGCCGCTCGATGCGCAGCACGCGTCCGCCGGCGGTGATGTCGAGCAGGTCCGCGAGCGTCTCGTCCGCGGTGATGTAGCCGATGTCCAGCAGCTGCGAGGTGGGTTCGAGACCCTGGGCGCGCATGTCCTCGGTGTACGAGGTGAGTTGGAGCGCCTGGGAGACCTTCGGCTTGGCGACGAAGGTGCCCTTGCCCTGGATGCGTTCGAGGCGGCCCTCGACGACCAGCTCCTGGAGTGCCTGGCGCACGGTCGTGCGGGAGGTGTCGAACTCGGCGGCGAGGGTGCGCTCGGGCGGCACCGGGGTGCCGGGCGACTGCGTCTCCGTCATGTCGAGCAGGTGCTTCTTCAGGCGGTAGTACTTGGGCACGCGCGCGGTACGGATGGGTGCCCCACCCTCGTTCTCCGCACTGCTGACGTCGGTGCTCATGCTCTGCCTTCCCGGCTCCGGATGCCGAAGCGACCGACATACCCGATCGGCCACGGCTCACATCGTGGCACGGCTTCGCGCGCGAGTGTCCCCCGCACGCTCCGTGATCCCCTCTATATACCGTCGGGGTCCCCGTTGGTCTAGTCCATCGCGTCCGTCGGAGGGTCGCCGCCCAGGTCCGGGGTGCCCTGTTCGTGCCACCGGAACACCCCTGTCCCTTCTGTCGGTTGAGCAATGAAAGGTCCCTGCATATGTCGGTCCCGTAACGCTCACCTGGAGGGTCTTCTTCACCCTTGACACCCCTCTAGGTCTAGGCCAAGCTCCCCGTACTGGTCTACACCATTGGTCCAGGTCCCGGCCCCACGGGCAGTACTCGTCACAGGTCACCGCGGTGGGCAGGGGGGTTTATGGCATCCCTGAGGAGGGTGGCGTGAAGCGCAAGCTGATAGCCGCGATCGGTATCGCGGGCATGATGGTTTCCATCGCGGCGTGCGGGGACAGTGACAAGGACTCCGGGGGCGGCAAGGGCGGCGCGGAGGCCAAGGAACTCACCGTCTGGCTGACGGTGGACGCGCAGAACAACTGGCCCGAGCTGGTCAAGGCCGCCGACGCGGCGGTCAAGAAGAAGCACCCCGGCGTCAAGATCAATCACGAGTACTACGGCTGGCCGGACAAGAACGCCAAGCTCGACGCGGTCCTCGCCACCGACAAGGCCCCCGACGTCGTCGAGATGGGCAACACCGAGATGCTCGGCTACATGGTCAAGGGCGCCTTCGCTCCCGTCGACGCGTCGAAGTTCGACAACGCGGACCAGTGGCTGGACGGCCTCAAGGCGTCCGTCACCTACGACGGCAAGACCTACGGCGTGCCGTACTACGCCGGTGGCCGCGTCGGCAACTGGCGCAAGGACATCGCCGCCGCCTCCGGCGTCAAGTCCACGCCGAAGACGTACAAGGAACTCACCACCGCCCTGGACAAGATCCAGAAGAAGCAGGGCGACAAGTTCAGCGCCTGGTACCAGCCGACCCGTGACTGGTACGCCGCGATGTCCTTCGTCTACGACGCCGGCGGCTCCATCGCCGAGGAGTCCGGCGGCCAGTGGAAGGGCAACCTCTCCTCGCCGGAGTCCGTCAAGGGCCTCAAGGCGTTCAAGTCGGTCGTCGACAAGTACATGCACGGCGACAAGACCAAGGACGAGTCCGACCGCTACATCGTCTACGGCCAGGGCAAGTCCGGCATGATCTTCGGTGCCGCCTGGGAGGGCGCGACCTCCGAGGACCCGAAGAACGACAAGACCGGCAAGCTCAAGGGCAACCTCGAGAACTTCGTGGTCCCCGGCCCGTCCGGCAAGAACCTCCCCGTCTTCCTCGGCGGTTCCGACCTCGCCGTCCCGGTGAAGTCCGACGCCCAGGAACTCGCCGCCGAGTGGATCAACGCGCTCACCGGCGCCGAGGGCCAGAAGGGCCTGATCGGCAAGGGCAACCTGCCGAACAACAAGACCGACCTCGCGACGCTGAAGAGCGACCCGAAGACGGCCGTCCCGGCCACCGCGGCCGAGAGCAACTGGTTCGTCCCGATGGCGCCGGGCTGGGGGCAGGTCGAGAAGGCCCAGGTCCTGCAGACCATGCTGCAGAGCATCGGCACCGGAAAGAAGTCGGTCGAGGAAGCCGCGAAGGACGCGGACGCCGCGATCGACAAGGTCATCAACAACAAGTGACCGTCAGGCAGGGCCCCGTTGTCGGCGGGGCCCTGCTTTCCGTACGACCCTGCCGGGAGGCGGGGCCCGCTCCCCGCCCCCGCACGCCCCGCACGAAGACGCCGGGGCCGGACGGCCTGCCGCCCGTACGACGCGTACGGGCCGGCCGGGGCGCGGGAGCCCGCCTCCCGTACGACCTGTACGACCCGGTCGGGGACGGGACCTGCCACCCGTGGACCCGAGGGACCGCTGAGGAGCGCGCGGATGAGTGCCGCTGATACGACCACTGCCAAAGTGCCGCCGACGCGGCAGTCGCCACCACCCCCCGCCCCCGTGGCACCACCACGCCGGAAGCGGACCGCCGGCGGGACGGCCGTCCCGTGGGCCCTGCTCGCGCCCTGCCTGCTGATCCTCGTCCTGGTGCTCGGCTACCCCCTGGTCCGCCTGGTCACCCTGTCCTTCCAGGAGTTCGGGCAGTCCCAGCTCTGGGGCTTCAAGCCGGCCGAGTCGGTGGGCTTCGACAACTTCGGCAAGGTGCTGGGCGACGACGAGTTCTGGGCCGTCGTCGTCCGCACGATCGTCTTCGCCGGGGGCTCCGTCGTCTTCACGATGGTCATCGGCATGCTGATCGCGCTGCTCCTGCAGCGGGTCTCCGGCTGGGTGAAGACCCTCATCAACATCGCGCTGGTGGCCAGTTGGGGCATGCCCATCATCGTCGCCACCACCGTCTTCAAGTGGCTCTTCGACTCCGACTACGGCGTCTTCAACGCGGTGCTCAGCAGGCTCCCCGGCGTCGACATGATCGGCCACAACTGGTTCGCCAGCGGCCCCCAGGGCCTCGCCGTGATCATGCTGCTCGTGGTCTGGGGCGCGGTGCCGTTCGTCGTCATCACGCTCAGCGCGGGACTCACCCAGGTGCCCGCCGAACTGGAGGAGGCGGCGCGCCTCGACGGCGCGGGCGCCTGGGGCGTCTTCCGGTACGTCACGCTGCCCATCCTGAAGCCGATCATCGTGATGCTCACGACGCTCTCCGTCATCTGGGACATGGGTGTCTTCCCGCAGGTCTTCGTGATGCGCGGCGGCCACCCGGAGGCCGAGTTCCAGCTGCTCACCACGTACTCGTACGACCGCGCCTTCGTGGTCAACGACTACGCGCAGGGGTCGGCGATCGCCCTGCTCACCGTGCTCCTGCTGCTCGGTGTGGTCGCCGTCTACATGCGCCAGATGCTCAAGATCGGAGAGGTCGAGTGACCACGACCACCGCTCCTCCCGCCGCCGGGCCGCGCAAGACGGCCGCCGTCCCCGCCGCCCGGCCCCGCAGGTCCCGGCTCGGCTGGAACCTGCTCGGCCTGTTCGTCTTCGCCACCGCGGGCTTCCCCGTCTACTGGATGCTCAACACGGCGTTCAAGCCGGCGAAGGACGCCATCGACCCGGACCCGAGCCTGCTGCCCACGGCGGTCACGCTCGACAACTTCCGCCGGGCGCTCGACATCGCCGACTTCTGGGGCCCGGTCGGCCGCAGCCTGGTCGTCTCGCTGGCCGTGGTGCTGATCGGCATCGTGGTCGGCATGCTGGCCGCCCTCGCCATCTCCCGGTTCGCCTTCCGCGGCCGCAAGATCGTGATCGTCGGCATCCTCGCGGTCCAGATGGTGCCGCTCGTCGCCATGATCATCCCGGTCTTCCTGCTGCTGAACGACCTCGGTCAGTACGACAAGCTCACCGGCCTGATCATCACCTATCTGACCTTCATCCTGCCCTTCACGGTGTGGACGCTGCGCGGCTTCATCGTCAACATCCCGAAGGAGCTGGAGGAGGCCGCGATGGTCGACGGCTGCTCCCGCACGGGCGCCTTCGTCCGCGTCGTCTTCCCGCTGCTGGCCCCGGGCATGGTCGCCACCTCGGTCTACGGCTTCATCCAGGCCTGGAACGAGTACCTCTACGCCCTGATGCTCATGAGCCAGAAGAACCAGACCGCCACGGTCTGGCTCGGCAACTTCACCACCAAGCACGGCACCGAGTACGCCCCGATGATGGCCGGTTCCACGATGATGGCCGTGCCGATCGTCGTCCTCTTCCTCATCGTCCAGCGCAAGATGGCCGCGGGGCTGACCGCGGGCGCCGTGAAGGGATAACGCCACCCGATGACGACACTCGCCAGTGGTACCGACACGCTCACGCGCGACGCCCTCGCGGTGCTGCAGCCCGGGTTCACCGGGACCAGCGCGCCGGACTGGCTGCTGCGCAGGCTCGGCGAAGGCCTCACGTCGGTCGGCCTGTTCGGCCGCAACATCACCTCCGCCGCTCAACTCGCCGCACTCACCGCCCAGTTGCGCGCCGAATGCGACGACGTGCTCGTCGCCATCGACGAGGAGGGCGGCGACGTCACCCGTCTGGAGGTGCGCACCGGGTCCTCCTACCCCGGCAACCACGCCCTCGGCGCGGTGGACGACGTCGAGCTGACCCGGGAGGTGGCCCTCGCACTCGGCCACCGCCTGGCCGCCTGCGGCGTCAACCTCAACTGGGCCCCGTCCGCCGACGTGAACTCCAACCCCGGCAACCCGGTCATCGGCGTACGGTCCTTCGGCGCCGACACCGACCTGGTCGCCCGGCACACCGCCGCGTACGTCACCGGCCTCCAGGCCGCGGGCGTCGCCGCCTGCACCAAGCACTTCCCGGGACACGGGGACACGGCGGTCGACTCGCACCACGCGCTGCCGCGCATCGACGCCGACCTGTCGGTCCTCCACGCCCGCGAACTCGTCCCGTTCCGGGCCGCGATCGCCGCGGGCAGCCGGGCCGTGATGAGCGCGCACATCCTCGTCCCGGCGCTCGACCCCGACCGTCCGGCCACGCTCTCCCGCCGCATCCTCACCGGACTGCTCCGCGAGGAACTCGGCTACGACGGCCTCATCGTCACCGACGGCATGGAGATGCAGGCCATCTCCGCCACCTACGGCATCGAACGCGGCAGCGTCCTCGCGATCGCGGCCGGCGCCGACGCGATCTGCGTGGGCGGCGGCCTGGCGGACGACGAGACCGTACGGCGACTGCGCGACGCCCTGGTCTCCGCCGTCCGCAGCGGCGAACTGGCCGAGGAGCGCCTCGCCGACGCCGCGGCCCGCGTCCGCGCGCTGGCACGGTGGACCGCCGCCGCGGTGACCGGGGCGTCCCCGGACCCCGTGGACCCGGCGGGCTCCGCAGCCTCCGCCGCCTCTGCCGACTCCGTCGACCTCGGCACCGGACGCCCGGGGGGCGCGTCCGGCGCGAGCACCGAGATCGGCCTCGTCGCCGCCCGGCGCGCACTCACGGTGACGCACTCCGATACGTACGCCCCGCTCACCGAGCCGCCGTACGTCGCCGCGCTGACCCCGGTCGCGAACATCGCCGTCGGGGACGAGACCCCGTGGGGCGTCGCCGCCGAACTCGCCGGACTGCTGCCCGGTACGGAGACGGGCAGCTTCTCCGGGGAGGAGGCCGGCACCAGCGCCCTCGCGGCTGCGGGACCGCGCCGGGTCGTCGCCGTCGTCCGCGACGAGCACCGCCATCCCTGGATGGGCGCGGCGCTCGACACCCTCCTGGCCGCCCGCCCCGACACGGTCGTCGTCGAGATGGGCGTCCCCCAGGCCACGCCCCGGGGCGCCCTGCACATCGCGACCCACGGAGCGGCCAGGGTCTGCGGCCGCGCCGCGGCGGAGGTCATCGCGGGAACGTGAGCCCGGGCCGCCGACGGCCACGCCAATCCTGCTCCTGGCACGGAAAGGCGCCGGGGTCCCTGACGGGGGACTCCGGCGCCTTTTCGGTTGCGGGGTGGGGAGTGCCGGCTCACGCCGTCCGCGACCCGCGTGGCGTGAGCAGTGGACGCCGTCGCGCCGGTGGGCTGCCTAGATCCCCTGCCAGTCCGGCTTGTTCGCGAAGGTGTGGCGGAAGTAGTCCGCGAGCTTCAGCTTGGAGGCCGCCGCCTCGTCCACGACGACCGTGGCGTGCGGGTGGAGCTGGAGCGCCGACGCCGGGCACACCGCCGCTACCGGTCCCTCCACCGTCGCCGCGACCGCGTCCGCCTTGCCCTCGCCCGTCGCGAGCAGCACCAAGTGCCGCGCCTCCAGGATCGTGCCGATGCCCTGGGTGATGACGTGGTGCGGGACCTGCTCGATGTCGCCCTCGAAGAATCGGGCGTTGTCGACGCGGGTCTGCTCGGTCAGCGTCTTGATCCGGGTCCGCGAGGCGAGCGAGGAGCACGGCTCGTTGAACCCGATGTGCCCGTCCGTGCCGATGCCCAGCAGCTGGAGGTCGACCCCGCCCACCGAGGCCAGTGCCTTGTCGTACGCCTCGCACGCGGCCTGCACGTCCTCGGCGGTGCCGTCGGGGCCCATGAACGCGTCCATGCCCAGTCCGAGCGGCTCCAGGACCTCGCGGCGCAGCACCGACCGGTAGGACTCGGGGTGCTCGGGCGGCAGCCCCACGTACTCGTCGAGCTGGGCGATCCGCGCACGCGAGGCATCCACGGCGCCCGAGCCGACCTTGGCCGCCAGCGCCTCGTAGATGGGCAGCGGGGTCGAGCCGGTGGCCACGCCGAGCAGGGCGTCGGGCTTGCGCCGGAGCAGCTCCACCATGGCCTCGGCGATGAGCTCGCCGCCCGCCTTGGCGTCCTGGACGATGACAACTTCCACGCTGGGCCTGCCGATCTGGAGAGGGGACTCAACTGGACCCGAAAGGGGGACGCATGTGGTATAGACCAATCTAGCAGAGCCTCCCAACCAGAGTCGCGCGGAACGCGCCATCCCGCGCCGCCACCTGGCCCCCGCTTCGGCGCGGTCGCCAACAGCCCCGAGGGGCTCTTCACGCCCCGCCGGACCCCGCCCCTCTGTCGCGGTTAACGGCCACCCCGAGGGGACATGTCGCGCCCACGCCGGACCCGGCCACCCCCGGGGTCGCCGACCGCCCAGAGCGGCACCCCGCGCCCACGCCGGACCCGTCCACGCCACGTTCGCCGGCCGCCCCGAGGTGACATCCCGTGCCCTCACCGGACCCCGCCTCTGCGTCGCAGTCGCCGGCCACCCCGAGGAGTCGTCCCGCGCACAGGCCAGGCCCACACCGGCCCCACGCCAGGCCCGCCCGCCCTCAGCCCCAGTGAACTCCCGAGCCCGCACCCCACCGCCCATCCGACGCCCTACGTCAGCGAACCCCCCGTCGCATCCATCCGGTGACCCGTCACCCAGCGCCCCTCGTGTGACGCCAGGAACGCCACCACGTCCGCTATGTCCGCCGGGGCGCCCACCCGGCCCAGTGCCGATATCGAGGCGGCCTCTGTCCGGGCCTCGTCGCTGGAGCGCAGCCACTCGGACGTGTGGTCGGTCTCGACGATCCCGGGGGCGACCGTGTTGACCGTGATGCCGCGTGGGCCGAGCAGCTTGGACAGGTCGCGGGTGAGGACGTCCAGGGCGGCCTTGGTCATCGCGTACGCCATCTTGTCCGGCATCACCGCGGCCCGCGCCAGGCCCGAGGAGATGTTGACGACCCGCCCTCCGTCCCGCAGCCGGGTGAGGCCCAGCCTGGTGATGAAGTGCGGCGCTTTCACGTTCACCGCGAAGAGGCGGTCGTACTCCGCCTCCTCGATCCGGTCGAAGGCGTTCGACGTGCCGATGCCGGCGTTGTTCACCAGGATGTCCAGGCCGTCCGCCTGCCGGTCGAAGGCGTCCCAGAGCGCCTCCGCGTCCCCCGGCACGCCCAGCTCCACCCCCAGGGCGAACGCCGACCCGTCCGCCGCCTCGATCGCGGCCACCGTCTCCCGCGCCGCCGCCGCGTTGCTGCCGTAGTGCACGGCCACGCGCGCGCCGTCGCGTGCGAGCCGCTCGCTGATGCCCCGTCCGATACCCCTCCCGCCGCCCGAGACCAACGCCGTCCTGCCCGTGAGCGCGCCCATGCCGGACCCCCTTCGCATTTACCTAGCGGTCGCTACAGAAAAAAACCGTACAACAGCCCGCCGACATTTCTCTAGTACGCGCTATAAAATCCACTCCATGGTGAGCAGGCAGCAGGCGGGGCCGCGGGTCGGGCCCGAGGACGCGACGGCGGCGAAGCCCCGGATCGAGCGGAGCGCTCCGGCCAAGCAACGGGGGCGCCCCCGTTCCTTCGACCGGGAGACCGCGCTGGAGAAAGCGATCCTGGCGTTCTGGGAGCACGGCTACGAGGGGACGTCCGTCTCCGACCTCACCCGGGTCATGGGGATCGGGGCCCCGAGCCTGTACGCGGCCTTCGGCGACAAGCGCTCGCTGTTCGAAGAGGTCGTCCAGGAGTACGGCACGAGGTACGGGTCGTTCCCCGAGCGCGCCCTCGCCGAGGAGCCCACCGTCCGCGGCGCCGTCGAGCGGATACTGCGCGAGGCCGCGGCGGAGTACACCGACCCCGGCCGCCCGCACGGCTGCCTGGTGATCCACGCGGCGACCAACTGCACCTCGCCCGAGGTCGAGGGGTCGCTGCGGGAGCGGCGCAACGCCAACATCGCCGCCTTCGAGAGCCGGATAAGGGCGGGGATCGCGGCCGGTGAGCTGCCCGCCGGCACGGACGCCGCCGCCCTCGCCCGGCACACCGGAGCGGTGATCCAGGGCATGTCCCAGCAGGCCCGCGACGGTGCGACCCGCGAGGAGCTGGAAGCCCTCGCCGAACTCGCCATGGCAATCTGGCCGAGCTCCTGAGATCCGGCCCCCCGGGTGAACCCCGGCGGGCTACTCTGCGTGTAGGTCATCGAGAGATGTTGGATAAACAGACAGCGGCGAACATCCGCCAACGCATGGACAGCGGCGCATGGACGCAGGAATATGGTCTAGTCCACAATGCACAGGTCGAGCATGCCGACATCGACGTGACAGCATGTGAACGCACAGCCTCCGCCTTCCCCGCACAGGAAGGCGGACCGAGGAACCGGCGCTCTCTGCCCTGACTGCTCCGGCTCCTCTCCTTCGGCCGATCGGGACCGCACACCCCGTGGCCGTTGTTGCTCCGGGCTGCGGTGCCGGGAGGGTTGAGGGTCCCTCTCAGGCGCCGCGGCCCGCGGGTGTCTTCGGGGCCGGGAGCTCCGGGCCGCCACCGGGCGCGACACCACCGGACTCGTACGGGCATACGCTTTTCGGGCCCCGTCGTACACGGCGGGTACGCTCGCACACGTGCCCTCCATGAACGACCTCGTACGCCAGCACACGGCCCTCGACGACTCCGACCTCGAGTGGCTGCATCTGCTGGTCTCGGAGTGGCAGCTGCTCTCCGACCTCTCCTTCGCCGACCTCGTGCTGTGGGTCCCCACGCGCGACGGCACGCGCTACGTCTCCGTCGCCCAGATGCGGCCCAACACCGGCCCCACCTCGTACCAGGACGACATGGTCGGCCACCTGGTGCCGCGCGGCCGCCGCCCCATGCTGGACGCCGCCCTCGACGAGGGCCGGATCGTGCGCGAGGGCGACCCCGAGTGGCGCGAGGAGGTCCCGGTGCGGGTGGAGTCCATCCCCGTGCGCCGGGAGGGCCGGGTACTGGGAGTGATCGCCCGCAACACCAACCTCCTCACCGTGCGTACGCCGAGCCGGCTGGAGCTCACGTATCTGCAGAGCGCCTCCGACCTCGCCCAGATGATCGCCGCCGGCTCCTTCCCGTTCCCGGACCAGCAGGTCGACATGGACGCCTCGCCCCGGGTGGGCGACGGCCTGATCCGCCTGGACGCGGACGGCATCGTCCAGTACGCGTCGCCGAACGCCCTGTCCGCGTACCACCGGCTGGGCCTGGCCTCCGACCTGGTGGGTCACAACCTCGGCGTGACGACCGCCGAACTCGCCCCGTCCCGCGGCCCGGTGGACGAGGCGCTGGCCAAGGTCGCGAGCGGCTGGGCGCCCCGCGAGTTCGAGATCGAGAGCAGCGACGGCGTCATCCAGCTGCGTGCGATCCCGCTCAAACCGAAGGGCACTCGCGTCGGTTCGCTCGTCCTTCTCCGCGACGTCACCGAACTGCGCCGCCGCGAGCGCGAGTTGATCACCAAGGACGCCACGATCCGTGAGATCCACCACCGGGTGAAGAACAACCTGCAGACGGTGGCGGCACTCCTGCGGCTCCAGGCCCGCCGGATCGGCTCCGAAGAGGGCCGCGAGGCGCTCGAAGAGGCCGTCCGCCGGGTCGGATCGATTGCGATCGTGCACGAGACGCTCTCGCAGAACCTGGACGAGCGCGTGGAGTTCGACGAGATCGCCGACCGGGTGCTGGCGATGGTCGCCGAGATCTCGCCCGGAAAGGTCACCGGCCGGCGCACCGGACGCTTCGGCATCCTGGACGCCGAGGTCGCGACGCCGCTGTCCATGGTCCTCACCGAGATCCTCCAGAACGCCCTGGAGCACGGCTTCCGCGAGGGCGACCGCGGCACCGTCGAGGTCTCCGCGGTCCGCGGCGGCACCAGCAAGGAGGCCCGCCTCCTGGTCACCGTCCAGGACGACGGGGTCGGTCTGCCGGAGGGCTTCGACCCGCACAGCTCGGGCAACCTCGGCCTGCAGATCGTACGGACGCTGGTGGAGGGCGAGTTGGGCGGCACGTTCGACATGGTCCCGGCTCCCGAGCGCGGCACGCGGGTGATCCTGGACGTCCCGGTGCAGGCCAACAAGTAGGCGGGCGCCCCCTCTTCGGCCCCGGCCGGTGCCACCTCTTCACCCGTCGCTTACGCGAAGAGCACATCCGTGCGACGGGTCGTACGAGCAGATCGCGGGCGACCGGCCTCCTGGGTGGCCGCATACCGGGGAGCCGGCCCGTTGGAGGGGCCCGGAACAGCAGTGAGCCCCGGACCGTGGAACCGGTCCGGGGCTAAAGCTCGTTGCTATGCGCATCGGGGGTACTGCGCGCTGCGGCTCGATAGCGGGAGATGCGTACTCGCTGTACGCGCCGCCAAGCTGAGGCTCGTCGCGGGGGTGGGTGTCAGGCGGAGGCCTGACGGGCCCGGTTGCGGGCGGCGCGGCGCTTCATCGCGCGGCGCTCGTCCTCGCTGAGACCACCCCAGACGCCGGAGTCCTGGCCGGACTCGAGCGCCCACTGCAGGCACTGCTCCATAACCGGGCAGCGACGGCAGACGGCCTTGGCTTCTTCGATCTGCAGCAGCGCAGGACCGGTGTTGCCGATGGGGAAGAAGAGCTCGGGGTCTTCCTCGCGGCAAACGGCGTTGTGACGCCAGTCCATGGCTGCTACCTCTCCTTGGTATTACATGCGGATTGCTTGTGAATGTGAACGCTTTCACGAATCCCTCAACAAGTGAAGGGCCGAGCGTCAGACGGACTGACGTGGTCCTGTGGGTTGAGGAGGGATTCGGACTCTCTGTGGGGGCCGATGTTGCGGGCCGCCCCGAGCGCCACGTAGAGACTCGCAAACCTCAGCGGCGGATACAACCCCTTCCGGAAAGTTTTTTTTGATTCCTCGGTGTCGACTAGGTCACAGCCGTACTTCCATGGGGTGGACCCTGGCCTAAACGTTCGAGTGAAAGGACTTTGGCCCCTTCCACTCACACAATCACACGCAGTGCACGGCGTACGCCTGTGAACGTCACGCTCGTTCGCAGCCCGAGGTGGTCACCGTCCATCTGCAGGGGCAACGGCACCTTCGAATGCAAGGTGAAGTCCGTCAAGTCGTGCAGGGACACGGCGTGCTTTCCGCGGGGGCCCCGCTCGGGGGACGAAGTGAGCAACTGGGTGGCATACCGGGCAACCGAGGCCGTGGACATGCGGCTGAGGCCCAGTACGTCGAGTCCGGTATCGAACGAGGCCTTAGGTGACGCGTACACCGGACGATTGCCGAGAAACGTCCACGGCGAGGTGTTGCAGATGATGGACAGCACCAGATCGGTGACCGGGTCCTGCCCGGGGCGCTCCAGTGTGATCGTCCCGTGTCTGCGGTGAGGTTCGTCCAGAAACTGCCGTAGCACCTGGCGCAGATACAGCGCATGAGTGGAGCGCCTGCCGCGCTCGCGCTGCTGCTCGACCCGTCCGACCACACCCGCGTCGAAGCCGAGCCCCGCGCAGAACGTGAACCAGCGCGCCGGTGCCGCCTCGTCCTCCGTGCCAGGGGTGCCGGCGGCCAGACCGAGCCCGACCGTGCGTTCCCGTTTCTCCCGCAGGGCGTCCAGCAGGGCTCCGGTCGCCTCGACCGCGTCGTTCGGCAGGCCGAGGGCGCGGGCGAAGACGTTGGTGGAGCCGCCCGGGACCACCGCGAGGAGGGGGAGGCGGTCCGGGTCGGGGCCGTGGTGGAGCAGACCGTTCACGACCTCGTTGACCGTGCCGTCGCCGCCGAGGGCCACGACCAGCTCGATGTCCTTGCTCTCCGCGGCCTGCCGCCCGAGGTCCCGGGCGTGCCCGCGGTACTCGGTGGTGACCGCGTCCAGCTTCATCTCACTGGCCAGTGCGTGGATGAGCACGTCGCGCGTACGCGCACTCGTGGTGGTTGCCGCCGGATTGACCACGAGAAGTGCACGCATGCGATGCAGCGTACCTACTGGGTGGTACCCGACCCAGACCGAGGTGCGGATCCGGTGAAAGATCGGGACGACGGCGCGTACCCGGGGCGGGCCAGGGGAGCCGTGCGCCGGGGCGCGGAGCGGGCACCCGGGCCCCTCGGCGGCCGGTGGCCCCGGGCTACTCTTCAGGGGTGAGTCCTGAGCAGAACACCGCCCCCGACCTCTCCACCGCCGAACCCCGTCCGGGACGGCTGACCGCCGCGGCGGCGCTGGCCGCTCTGGAGGGTCTGGCCCTGGTGGCGGGGGGCGTCTACATCGTCGTACTGGGCCTCACCGGGGACACGGACGACCGCCGACAGGCCGTCACCGGCGGCATCACCCTGATCGCCCTCGCGCTGCTGCCGCTGCTGGCCGCGCGCGGTCTGCTGCTGCGCCGCGGCTGGAGCCGGGGCCCGGCGGTGATCACGCAGGTCATGGCCCTGCCGGTGGCCTACAGCCTGCTCCAGGCCGACAGTATGGCCATCCCCGCCGGGATCGTGCTCGCCGTCGTCGCGGTCGTGGCGCTGGTGCTGCTGCTGAACCCCGCGACGACCCGCGCGCTCGGCATCCGGGGGCCGGGCGGCTCGCGGGACGAGAAGTGAGCGCCCCGGCCGGCTGCCGCTGAGCCCCGCCCACCGCTCCTCGGTCCACTCCTGATCGGAGCGGACCGGCCTACTCCTCGACGAGGAGCTTCTCCCGGAGCTGGGCCAGGGTGCGGGCCAGCAGGCGCGAGACGTGCATCTGCGAGATGCCGACCTCCTGCGCGATCTGGGACTGGGTCATATTGCCGAAGAAGCGGAGGAGCAGAATCCGCTTCTCCCGGGGCGGGAGGTCCTCCAGCAGCGGCTTGAGGGACTCGCGGTACTCCACACCCTCCAGCGCCTCGTCCTCGGCGCCGAGCGTGTCCGCGACGGCCGGGGACTCGTCGTCCGTGTCGGGAACGTCCAGGGACAGCGTGGAGTACGCGTTGGCGGACTCCAGGCCCTCCAGGACCTCCTCCTCCGAGATGGCCAGCTTCTCGGCCAGTTCGTGCACCGTGGGGGAGCGGCCGTGCTGCTGCGAGAGCTCCGCGGTCGCCGTGGTCAGCGCGAGGCGCAGCTCCTGAAGGCGCCGCGGCACCCGCACCGCCCAGCCCTTGTCGCGGAAGTGGCGCTTGATCTCGCCCACGACCGTCGGTGTCGCGTACGTGGAGAACTCGACGCCGCGCTCGGGGTCGAAGCGGTCCACCGACTTGATCAGGCCGATCGTGGCGACCTGGGTCAGGTCGTCCAGCGGCTCGCCGCGGTTGCGGAAGCGGCGGGCCAGGTGCTCGACGAGCGGCAGATGCATGCGGACCAGTTGGTTGCGCAGCTCCGCGTACTCGGCACTGCTGTCGCTCAGCTTGCGCAGCTCGATGAACATCAGCCGCGCCCCGCTGCGGTCCTGGGGGTCGTGCCGCGTGTGCTGGGCGCTCGGCCCGTGCTGCGCGCCCTGCACGCTCTGCTCCGCGTCTCGCTCGTGCTCGCTCATAGTCCCGCCCGTCACCATTCCCCGAGCTCCCGGCTCTTCCCCCAAGGTCGCGGCCGCGCCGGAGCCGGGTGGCCCCCCGGGCCGGGACGCCTGGGGCACCGCCGGGAGGGTGTCGTCCTCCGGATGCGGCCGGGCCTGCTCGGGGATGCCGTCGACGCCGGCCGCCAGAGGCCGCGGCCCGCCGGGGCCACCGATGCCCTCGGCGGGAAGTTCCCGTGTGCCGCGCTTGTCGTCCCGCACCGGCCCGTCCCCGTTCCTCACGCCGGCCCGGGTCCCGCGCCGCGCTTCTTGTAGAGACTGATCGAAACGGTCTTGTCTTCGGCGACGGAGGAGTCGACCTGGCCCGCGAGGGCCGAGAGGACGGTCCAGGCGAAGGTGTCCCGCGAAGGGGCGTGACCGTCCGTGGTCGGCGCCGAGACGGTGACCTCCAGTGAGTCGTCGACGAGTCGGAAGACACAGCTCAGCACGGAGCCGGGGACGGCCTGCTGCAGCAGGATCGCGCAGGCCTCGTCGACCGCGATGCGCAGGTCCTCGATCTCGTCGAGGGTGAAGTCCAAACGCGCCGCGAGTCCGGCCGTGGCCGTACGCAGCACCGACAGGTAGGCACCCGCAGCCGGCAGCCGGACTTCGACGAAGTCCTGGGTCGCGGGCTCGCCTGCGATCTGGGACACCCTCACCTCCAAGGTGGTACAAGCTCTTTCAGGGGCCGAGGGTGTGACCCCCCGGGGTAACGCGATGACCGATACGTGGTTCAGCGGTGACGCTATCGCGCTCCCAAGTCCCTTGTCCCGGGGACCCCGCCCCCGTGCTGTCACTCATAGTAAGCCTATGAGTACGGACAGTGGCTAGGGGTCTGCGGCCCCAAATAGGAAGAGCGCGCGCCGGGTTGACGTACCCAGGCCTCAGACCGTCGAACCGTTCCGGTCCAGGGTCACACGAGTACGTGGTCCACGAAGCACCAACGCCAGCTCTCGCCGGGTTCGAGCGTACGCATCACCGGGTGGCCGGTCTCCTGGAAATGCCCGTCGGCGTGCCGGAGCGGCGAGGAGTCGCAGCAGCCCACATGGCCGCAGCTCAGGCACTGGCGCAGCTGCACCGGATGCGTACCGGCGGCCAGGCACTCGAGACAGGTCTCGCTCAGGGCCGCGGGCTCGGGGTGCGGCAGCGCGTCGGAGTGCGTGCACTGTTTCATGATTGCCAGGTTACGACGGGTGTGCGGGAAGCCGCGCGGAATCCGAGGGCGGGCTGAGGACGATGGATGTTTTGCCACTGCTGATGCTGGTGGCGGGCAGTGCGGCGGTCGCGGGGGCCGCCCGGCGTACGCCGGTGCCCGCCCCGCTGCTGCTGGTCGCGGCCGCACTGCTGATCTCCTACGTCCCCGGGGTGCCCGACTACACGCTCGAACCCGACGTGGTGCTGCCGCTGCTGCTGCCGCCGCTCCTGTACACGGCGGCGGCGGACAGCTCCTATCTCGACCTGCGGGCGCAGATGCGGCCGGTCGCCCTGCTGTCGGTCGGCTACGTCCTCTTCGCGACCGTCGTCGTGGGGTACGCCGCGTACCTGATCGTGCCGGGCCTGCCGCTGACGGCCGCGCTGGTGCTCGGCGCGGTGGTGGCGCCGCCGGACGCCGTCGCGGCGACGGCGGTGGCACGCCGGGTGGGGCTGCCGTCGCGGATCACCACGATCCTTCAGGGCGAGTCCCTGGTGAACGACGCCACCGCGATCACCGCCTTCAAGGTGGCCCTCGCGGCCGCGGTCGGCGAGGGCGCGACCTGGGCGGGCGGCCTGCGCGAGTTCCTGGTGGCAGCCGTCGGCGGCGTGGTCGTCGGACTCGTGCTGATGGTGCCTCTGCACTGGCTGCGCACGCACCTCGGGGAGGCGCTGCTCCAGAACACGCTCTCGCTGCTGATCCCCTTCGTCGCGTACGGGGTCGCCGAGCAGGTGCACGCCTCCGGGGTGCTCGCCGTGGTCGTCGTCGCCCTGTACCTCGGCCACCGCTCCTGGGAGGTCGACTTCGCCACCCGCCTCCAGGAGGAGGCCGTGTGGAAGATGGTCGCCTTCATCCTGGAGTCGGCCGTGTTCGCCCTCATCGGACTCCAGCTGCCCGTGGTGCTGAAGGGGCTCGGGGCGTACGAGGGGGGCCGGGCCGCCTGGTACGCGGTGGCGCTGTTCCTCGTGGTGGTCGCCACCAGGTTCGTGTGGGTGTACCCGGCGACGTACGTGCCCCGGATGATCTCCGCGCGCGTCCGGGGCCGTGAGGCGGACCCCACCTGGAAGGCGCCGTTCGTGATCTCCTGGGCCGGGATGCGGGGGGTGGTGTCCCTCGCCATCGCCTTCTCGATCCCGCTGACCATGCACGACGGCGGCGGGTTCCCCGGGCGCAACCTCATCCTCTTCCTGACCTTCACCACGGTCATCGGGACGCTGGTCGTCCAGGGGCTCACCCTGCCGCCGCTGATCCGGCTGCTGAAGCTCCCGGGCCGGGACCAGCAGGCCGAGACGCTCGCGGAGGCCAACGCGCAGGCCCAGGCGTCCCGGGCGGCCGAGAAGCGGCTCGACGAACTTCTCGTCGACGAGCGCAACGCCCTCCCCGGACCGCTCGCCGACCGGCTGCGCAGCGTCCTGGAGCGGCGCCGCAACGCCGTCTGGGAACGGCTCGGGGCGGTCAACCCGACCACCGGGGAGACCCAGGACGACACCTACCGTCGGCTCTCGCGGGAGATGATCAGCGCCGAGCGCGAGGTCTTCGTGAAGCTGCGCGACCTGCGCTACATCGACGACGAGATGCTGCGGAGCCTGCTGCGGCGGCTGGACCTGGAGGAGGCGGCGGCCTTCCGGGAGACGCAGTGAGATGTGCCGCGCGGGCGGTTCAGGCGAGCGGTGTGCCGGTGATCACGGCGGCCACCGTCGTCCCGCGCGGGAAGGCGCCCTCGTCCGCCAGGGCGACAAGTCCGTAGAGCGTCTTGGCGACATAGAGACGCTCGACGGCCAGTCCGTGGCGCTGCTCGAAGTCCGCGGCGAAGCGGTCGAGTTCCGGAGTCGTACGCGCGTAGCCGCCGCAGTGGAAGCGGTCGTCCAGGGACCAGTCGCCCCGGGGGCCGCCGAAGGCCTCCCGCTGGAGGGCCCGCACGTCACCGCCGAGGAAGCCGCCTCTCAGGACCGGTATCCCCAGGGCGCGGCAGCCCGGCGCGAGCCCCGCGGCGAGGCCGGCCAGCGTGCCGCCGGTGCCGCAGGCGACGGCGACCACGTCGGCGTGGGCGTCCAGCTCCTCGCCGAGCGCCCGGCAGCCGCGTACGGCGAGGGAGTTGCTGCCGCCCTCCGGCACCACGTACGCGTCCTCGGCGCCGGCCGCGCGCAGGAGAGCGGCCAGCGTCTCCGGCTCGCTCTTGCGGCGGTACGTCGGCCTGTCGACGAAGTGCAGCCGCATGCCGTCCGCGGCACACCGGGCGAGCGAGGGGTTGAGGGGACGTCCGGCCAGCTCGTCGCCGCGGACCACACCGACGGTGGGCAGGCCCAGGAGACGGCCGGCCGCGGCCGTCGCCCGCAGGTGGTTCGAGTACGCGCCGCCGAAGGTGAGCAGCGTGCGGCCCGCCGCCGCCGTCAGGTTCGGCACGAGCTTGCGCCACTTGTTGCCGATCAGCTCCGGGTGGATCAGGTCGTCCCGCTTGAGCAGCAGCCGCACGCCGTGCCGCGCCAGCCGCGCGTCCGCGGCCTCCTGGAGCGGCGACGGCAGCCGCGGGCGCAGTCCGGCGGGGGAGAGCGCCTCGGGGCGGTCGGAGCTGGTCACCCCGCCATTGTCGGACATCTGTACGGCAGCGGGCTCGCGGGCGGACCCCGCCGCCGGCGACCGGGTCAGGTCACTTCAGGCGGTCGCGGACGCGCTCGCGCAGGGAGGCCATCTTGAACCCCCGCGGATCCACCTTGCCGGGCTGCCACTCCAGATGACCGACGACGGAGCGCTCGGTCCAGCCGTGGTGACGGCAGATGGCGGCCGAGACCCGCTCGACGGCGTCGAGCTGCTCCGCCGGCCACGGGTCCTCGCCGTCGCCTAGGTTCTCGCACTCGAAGCCGTAGAAGTGGCGGTTGCCGTCGGTGTTCGCCTCGTTGTCCGGCGGGAGCGCCTTCTCGGCGATCACCGCGCGCAGGACGTCGTCGTCCCCGAGACCTGCGTGGTTGGCGCGCCCGTAGCCGACGAGGTGGACGACGCCGTCCTTGGTGATCACGCCGTGGCACAGGGGCCCCGGCAGATCCGGGTGGCCGACGCGGCACATCTCGACCGTGCGCGCGGCACCCGAGGTCACGGTGTGATGGATCATGACGCCGTGCACCGGCCCCCAGGGGCCCTTGTGATTGCGGTTGTGGTGCTCCCAGTCGCCGACCTCGACGACGGTGACGCCTTCCGCTCTGAGCCGGTCCAGGAAACGCCGGGCGGACATGGGTGGGGCCACGACTGCCCCCTTCGCTGCGCGACGACCGCCCGTCGCGACCGCCTCGTACGGTGCTTGTACCCGTGACGAGATGGCCGGGACCAGCCGTTCGCACAGCGTGCGAGCCGAACCGGTCATCGGGGCGCGACGGCGATGACCAGCGATGATCGACCCTGTCCCGGATCGATCGACGGGCGATCAACTACGCAGGAAAGCGTCCCCGTTTGACGCGATGTGACTCTCCAGCGCCTGGAGTGCCTGCCGCGTCGCCTCGGGGGAACCGCTGCCGCGCCGCTCCGCGTAGTACGCGGCGCCCAGTCTCTTCAGCAGATCGCCGCCCGCGCGCTGCGCCTGCACGTCGTCGATCTTCTGCCTGCCCTGCGTCAGGCCGCGCTGCGCCTGCTCCTTCGCGCGGTCCAGAAAGCCCGCCATGGCCCTCTCCCGTCCTTGGTCGTCCGTCGAGGGTGTGGTCGGGAGATCAAACGGTTGGCTGGATCTCGGAGTTCCCCGGGTCACGTGCCGCACCCCATGCCCAGCCGTCGCAGAGTCCATTCCCGCTCATTCGTGTAATAGCACCAACACGCTGCGTGATGGAAGGCTTGTCCTCGCAGATCAGTGCACGACCAGGAGGGCAATTTTCATGTCGGTAGGCGAAGAGGTCCGCGCGGGTCAGGACAGGCCGCAGCAGAGTCTCGGCACAACGGCCGCGCGGAACCTGGCCACCACGACCAAGTCCGCGCCGCAGATGCAGGAGATCAGCTCGCGCTGGCTGCTGCGCATGCTGCCCTGGGTGAACGTGCAGGGTGGTACGTACCGGGTGAACCGGCGGCTCAGCTACTCGGTGGGCGACGGCCGCGTGACGTTCGTGAAGACCGGTGACCAGGTGCGGGTCATCCCCGCGGAGCTCGGCGAGCTGCCGATCCTGCGGACGTTCGAGGACGAGGAGGTCCTCGGTGAGCTCGCCGCCCGCTGCCGGCAGCGGGAGTTCGAACCGGGCGCGGTCCTCACCGAGTTCGGCAGTCCGGCCGAGGGTGTCTTCCTCCTCGCGCACGGCCGGGTCGAGAAGGTCGGCACCGGGCCGTACGGCGACGACGCCGTCCTGGGGAACCTCGCGGACGGCGCGTACTTCGGCGAGCAGGCCCTGATCGACCCGGACGCCATCTGGGAGTACACGGCGCGCGCGGTCACCGCCTGCACCGTGCTCTTCCTGCCCCGCCAGGACCTCGAACAGGTCGCGGAGCGCTCCGAGTCGCTGAGCGGTCACCTCCGGGAGATGCGCTCCATCCCCCACCAGCGGACGAACAAGTACGGCGAGAAGGAGATCGACCTCGCGGCCGGCCACACCGGGGAGCCGGAGATCCCGGGCACCTTCGTGGACTACGAGTCCGCCCCCCGCGAGTACGAACTCAGCATCGCCCAGACCGTGCTGCGCCTGCACTCGCGCGTCGCCGACCTCTACAACCAGCCGATGAACCAGACCGAGCAGCAACTCAGGCTCACGGTCGAGGCGTTGAAGGAGCGCCAGGAGCACGAGCTCATCAACAACCGCGAGTTCGGCCTCCTCAACAACTGCGAGTACGACCAGCGGCTCCAGCCGCACGACGGCGTCCCCAGCCCCGACGACCTCGACGAACTGCTCAGCCGCCGGCGCGGCACCAAGATGCTCCTCGCCCACCCGCGCGCGATCTCCGCGATCGGCCGCGAACTCAACAAGCGCGGACTCGTCCCTGAGACCGTCGAGATGGCGGGCAACCGCATCCCGACCTGGCGCGGAGTCCCGATCTTCCCGTGCAACAAGATCCCGGTCAGCGACGCCCGTACGACCTCGATCATCGCCATGCGAACCGGCGAGGCCGAACAGGGCGTCATCGGACTCCAGCAGTCGGGCATCCCGGACGAGATCGAGCCGAGCCTGTCGGTGCGCTTCATGGGCATCAACGAACAGGCGATCATCTCCTACCTGGTGACCGCCTACTACTCCGCGGCCGTCCTCGTGCCCGACGCGCTCGGCATCCTGGAGAACGTCGAGATCGGCCGCTGGCGGTGACCCCGGAGCGCACTGGACGCCGTGTCCCCGCCCCGCCGGGCGGGTACACCCCGGGGGTACGCGCCCAGTGCGCGCCGGAACAGCCACCGTCCGCCGGCTCTCCGAGGCGATCCCATGGGTGAGTTCATGACGGAGACGAAGCAGAGTCCGACCGAGACACTCGAAAGGCACCGCCCCATCGACAGGCAAGGGCCGCCCTCCACCGCTTCCGTCGGGAGGCAGCACCCACCGGGTGCGTCCGACGGGCAGGAGGCGGCGGCGATCCTGGAGCGCGCCCGGACGTCCGTCGACCCCGAGCTGCGCCGGGCCGTCGAGTCGCTGCCCGGCGCGATGCGCAGGACCGCGCTCTACCACTTCGGCTGGCAGCACGCGGACGGCACCCCGGCCGCGGGCAACGCGGGCAAGGCCATCCGGCCCGCGCTCGTGCTGACCGCGGCCCGGGCCCTCGGCGGGCGGGACACGGCGGCCGTACGGGCGGCCGCGGCGGTGGAGTTGGTCCACAACTTCTCGCTACTGCACGACGACGTCATGGACCGGGACACGACCCGCCGGCACCGGCCGACGGCCTGGACGGTGTTCGGGGACGCCGACGCGATCCTCGCCGGGGACGCGCTCCAGGCACTCGCCCTGCGCCTGCTCGCCGAGGATCCGCACCCGGCGTCCTCGGCGGCCGCCACCCGGCTCGCGGACTGCGTGATCGAACTGTGCGAGGGGCAGCACACCGACACGGCCATGGAGAGACGCGCTCCGGGGGAGGTCACCTTGGAGGAGTGCCTGGCCATGGCGGAGGCCAAGACGGGCGCGCTGCTCGGTTGCGCGTGCGCACTCGGCGGGCTGTACGCGGGCGCGGACGAGGAGGACGTCGAGGCACTGGACGCGTTCGGCCGGCAGGCCGGGCTCGCCTTCCAGCTGATCGACGACGTCATCGGGATCTGGGGGGACCCGGGCCGCACCGGCAAGCCGGCCGGGGCGGACCTCGTCGCCCGCAAGAAGTCCCTGCCCGTGGTCGCGGCGCTCGCCTCGGGCACCCCGGCGGCGGCAGAACTGGCCGAGCTGTACACGGCTCCCTACACGGAAGGGGATCTGGAGCGCACCGTGCTGGCCGTCGAGCGGGCCGGGGGCCGCGACTGGGCGCAGGCCCAGGCGGCCGACCGGATGGCCCGGGCGATGCACGAGCTGTCCCGGGCGGTCCCGGAGCCGGAGGCGGCGGGCGGCCTGCTCGCCCTGGCCGAGTTCGTGACCCGCCGCACCACCTGAGGGCCCGTCCGCCGCCGCGGTGGCGGACACCCGGGACCGTCGTCCACCGCCCCGGCGGCGGACACCCGGGACCGTCGTCCGCCGTGACGGGCGGCGCCCCGGGGACCGGCCCCCCAGAACCTCCGGGCCCGTACGGCACCTGACCTCCGTACGGGCCCGGGGCCCAGACCGAGACCCGCCGGCCTGGATCCCGGCCGGTGCGAACCCCGTGCACCCGGGTGCCCGGGGCCCGGGCACTGCCACCCACTAGGCTGAACCGCCGTACGCTGGACGGCTGTTGAGGCGAAGGGGCGGGACATGGGCGTGGCCATCAGGGCGGCCGGCAGGGGAGACCGCGAACTGATCGTGCGGCTGCTCGACGAGGCGTTCCGTGACGACCCGGTGAGCGGCTGGATCTTCCCCGACGAGACGTACCGCCGCGGCACGCATCCCAAGCTGATGGCGGCCTTCCTCGATATCGTGCTCGCCGAGGGCTGGGTCGACGTCACCGAGGACGGCACCGCCTGCGCGCTGTGGCTGTCGGTGCCGGCCGGAGCGGGGCACGAGGGCGAGGACGACGACGCCGCACTGCTGCGCGAGGCGGTCGACCCGGGCAACGAACGCGTCGAACTGGTCGGCCGCCTGACGAACGCGGCGCACCCCACCGACCGCGCCCACGCGTACCTGTGGATGATCGCCGTGGAACCGGGCCGGCAGGGCGAGGGCCTCGGTTCCGCGCTGATGCAGCCGGTCCTCGACCGCTGCGACCGGGAAGGTCTGCCCGCCTATCTGGAGGCGAGCAGCGCCCGCAGCCGCGCGCTCTACGAGCGGCTGGGCTTCGCCTTCACCGGCCGCGCGGTCGAGCTGCCGGACGGCCCGCTCATGTGGCCGATGTGGCGGGATCCACAGAGCTGACGGCCACCGGAAGGGCCCCGGACTCGCCTGCGGCGACCCGGCCCGCGCCCGCCCGTGAACGGCCTCGCGGCGGGGACGTACGGCAAGGAGCGCGGGTCCCCCTTTCGGCCTACCCTTGAAGCATGGGCACCGAAGAGCATGTCTGTTCCGTCTGCGGGCAGCCGGTCGCCACGGTCGTCAAACGCCACAAGACCCTGGGCGCCTGGGTCCCCACCTGGGTGGCCGGTCCCTGCCGGAACCCGGAGTGCGCGTCGCACTCCGGCGAGTCCGAGGAGGGGCACCGGGAGGCACCGGCCCGGCCCGTGTCCGACACGTCCTGAGAAACAGGCGCGCGGCCGTGTCGAGAAACCGGACCCGGCCCCGACGTCCCCTGTGAGAGCCGCCCCGCACCCGGGCGGCCTGGACCGGGAGACGAAGGAGCCGAGTCATGAAGTACCTGGTGATGGTGCAGGGCACCCAGGCCGACTACGAGGCGATGCAGGGCAAGCCCTCCGACACTTCCCCGGCCTGGAGCGAGCAGGAGATCCAGGCCATGTACGCGTACATGGGCGCGGTCAGCGACGACCTCTCCGAGTCCGGTGAACTCCTCGACGCCCAGGGGCTCGCCGAACCGGCCCGGACCCGGCTGGTCGCCGCCGGCAAGGACGGCGCGCCGGTGATCACCGACGGGCCCTACGGCGAGACCAAGGAAGTGCTGGCCGGCTACTGGCTCGTGGAGTGCGAGAGCCTGGACCGGGTCACCGAGATCGCCGCCCGCGTGACCCGCTGTCCGGGACCGGAGGGGGCCACCGACCATCCGGTGGTGATCCGGCCCGTCGGCGGCGACGCCGGGGACGTGTGACCCCGCCGCGCGGCGGACCGACCGAGATCGCGGACCTGCTGCGTCGGCGGGCGCCGCAGGTCTTCGGCGCGCTCGTCCGCCGGAACGGGCCCGTCGACGCGGCCGAGGACACCGTACGGGAGGCCCCGGCGGTCCGGCCACCGGCCGAGCGGTCCCCCAGCCTGCCGGAGCGGCCCTGTCCGCGGGGCGGGCCGCGGGGCCGAAGACGTAGCGTGGCGCCATGCCCGAACACCTGTTGCACATCACCGAGCGCTCCCTGTGGGACGCCGCCCGCGCCGCGGGCACCTACGAGATGTCCACCCGCGGCCGGACCCTCCAGGAGGAGGGCTTCATCCACTGCTCGCTGCGCCACCAGCTCCCGAGAGTGGCTAACTTCCTGTACGGCTCGTACACCGGGCCCGACGAACTGGTGGTCCTGGTGATCGACACCGGACGGCTCGGCGCGGAGGTCCGCCACGAGTCCCCGGAGCCCGGCGGCGAGGAGTTCCCTCACATCTACGGGCCGATCCCGGTGGAGGCCGTGGTGGACGTCGAGCCCTGGGACGCGGGTGCGGCACTGCCGCCGGCCGTGGACCTGGCCGCCCTGACCGCGCTCGCCGACGGGCATCACGCGCGCGCCGTAAGGGCGTTGGGCGTGCGGGAAAGCGCCGGGCACCTCCTGAAGGTGTACGCCGTCGAGGCGCCCGGGCGCGTGGTCGGCGACGACGAGGAGACGGCCGCGCTGCGGATCGCGGCGGACCAGCTGGCGCTGGGCGCGACCCGCGGGTCGCTGGGCCTCGCCGTCCTGCTGGTGCACGCGGGAGGCGACGGCGACTACGTCCTCGTGCACACCTGGGTCGAGGGGTACATGTCCGACCTCGCGGTGTTCGCCGGACCGGCCGGTGAGCCGGCGCTGCTGCGGCCCGGCAGGCAGGGGCTCGCCCCGTGCGTCTGGGAGGCGGCGGTGCTGGCCCACGAGCGGGGCGCGTTCGCCCGGCACGTCCTGGACGGCGAGGGTCCGCTAGCGCGCCGGCTGACCGCGTGGGGTGCCGACGTCCTGACGGGCGCGGTGCGGTGACCGGCACGCCACGGGTGCGGCGGGCGGTGCGCGAGGACCTCCCGCACGTGGCCGCGCTGGCCGCCGAGCACGCCGCTTACGAGCATGCCGGGCCGCCCGCCCCAGGACTGGCCGGCCGCCTCGAAGGGCTGCTGTTCGGAGTCGCGGCGCCCCGGCTGCGGTGCCTGGTCGCGGAGTCGGGCGACGGCGAGATCGTCGGCTACGCGACCTGCGCCCCCGAGCTGTCCACCTGGGACGGCGCGGAGTACCTGCACATGGACTGCCTCTTCCTGCGCGAGGGCCGGCGGGGCCTCGGCCTCGGCCCGCTGCTGATGGAGGCGGTGCTCGCGGAGGCGCGGACCCTCGGTCTCGGCGAGGTCCAGTGGCAGACCCCCCTCTGGAACGAGGGCGCGATCCGCTTCTACGACCGCCTCGGCGCCCGCGGCAGGGAGAAGCGCCGCTACTCGCTGCCTGCGGACGGGAGCCGCCCGCCGGTCTCCGGGTCACGGCCCGTCAGGCAGTAGGTGCCGCCCGCCGGGTCCCGCATCACCGTCCAGCCGGTCCCGCGGCCGACGGCGGTGGCGCCGAGCTCCTCGTGCCGGGCCCGTACCGCCTCGACGTCGGAGCAGGCGACGTCGAGGTGCGCGGAGGCGGGGCGCTCGGTGCCGAGGCGCTGGAGCAGGATGCGCACGGGCAGGTCCGCGGGCGGTTCGACGACGTGGAACTCCGGGAGCGTGCTCGGGCGGGACGTCCATCCCGTGAGAGCGCCCCAGAACGCGACCTCCGCCGCGTACACGGACGGCGCGAGGTCGAGGCACACCTGGTCGAGCCGGCTGGTCGCGCCCTCCGGGCCCCGCACCACGGGCGGCCGCACCGACTCCCCGAGCCAGGGCACCGCGCAGAACGCCTGCCCGGCCGGGGAGCGCAGCACGGTCCACTCCCCGTGGTCGGCGAGCACCTCCGCGCCCAGCTCACGTGCCGCCGCCACCAGCGCCGGGACGTCCTCGACGGCGAGGTCGAGATGCGCGCCGCCCTCGCCCGCGTCGACGCCCTGCGCCTTCACGCACGGGTCGGCCCCGTCGGGCAGCAGGGTCAGGAACTCGCCGCGGGGCGCGGAGGGACGCGTCCCGGTGACCGCCGTCCAGAAGTCGCGGGCCGTCCCGGCCCGCGCGGCGGGCCGGTCGACGAAGGCGTAGCTCCACCGGATCGGTTCGGTCATGGTGCGCGCTCCCTGTCGGACGGTTCGTACGTTCGTACGGTCCGTACCGTCTCCCGGAGCGCCCGGCCGCGCAACGACGTTTTCCGGTGCAGCGGCCGGCTCAGCCCTTGCGGGGCTCGTTGAAGCGCAGCAGGTTGCCCGCCGGATCGCGGAACGCGCAGTCCCGCACGCCGTAGGGCTGGTCCATCGGCTCCTGGATCACGTCGGCGCCGGAGGCGCGGACGCGTTCGAACAGGGCGTCGCAGTCGCCGGTGCGGAAGATGACCCCGCGCAGCACGCCCTTGGCGAGGAGCTCGGCCATCGCCTGCTTGTCCGCGGGCGAGGTGTTCGGGTCCGCGGCCGGCGGCTCCAGGACGATCTCCACGTCGGGCTGGAGCGGGGAGCCCACGGTCACCCAGCGCATGCCCTCGAACCCCACGTCGTTGCGCACCTCGAGACCGAGGACGTCGCGGTAGAACGCGAGCGCCTTGTCGTGGTCGTCGACGGCGATGAAGCACTGTGACAGTTTCAGATCCATGACGTCACGCTAGGCCCTGCCGTCCGTTTCGCGCCCGTGCCGCGTGCCGCGAGCTGGATCCTCAGAGCCACGTACCCGGTTCCGCCTCCGGCTTGCGGTGCCTGGTCGGACGGGTGAGGCGCTGCGCCACGCAGGAGGGGATCGGCGCCCCGTGGTCGTGCGGGCGGGCCCGGTACGCGCTCGGGGTCTCGCCCACCAGCTCGGTGAAGCGGGAGCTGAAGGACCCGAGCGAGGTGCACCCGACGGCGAAGCACACCTCGGTGACCGTGAGGTCGCCGCGCCGCAGCAGCGCCTTGGCCCGCTCGATGCGGCGCGTCATCAGGTACGTGTACGGCGTCTCGCCGAAGGCCGCGCGGAAACTGCGCTGGAAGTGCCCCGGCGACATCAGCGCGGTACGCGCCAGCTCGGCCACGTCCAGCGGTTGCGTGTATTCGCGGTCCATGCGGTCACGAGCCCGCCGCAGCCGCACCAGGTCCTCCAGCGTCACGCCCCCAGGATGGCACGGCGCGGCCCGCCCGGTCCCGGGCTTCGCGAGCCGGCCGCGGACCGGAAAGACCGCACCCGGTCCGCCTCGCCGCCGTTCGGGCGGTGTGCGGACCGGGTGCGGTCGAAAGACCGGGCGACGAAGAGATCGCAGGTCGGGGAGCGCGGCCGAGGATCAGGCCTTCTTGGTCTCCCAGAAGATCTTGTCGATCTGGGCGATGTAGTCCAGAGCCTTCTGGCCGGTGGCCGGGTCGGTCGACGCCTTGGCGGCCGAGAGGGCCTTGAGGGCGTCGTTGACCAGCTGGTGCAGCTCCGGGTACTTCTCGAAGTGCGGGGGCTTGAAGTAGTCGCTCCAGAGCACCGACACGTGGTGCTTGGCGAGCTCGGCGCGCTGCTCCTTGATGACCGTGGCGCGAGCCTGGAAGTGCGGGTCGTCGTTGCCGGCCATCTTCTCCTGGACGGCCTTCACCGACTCCGCCTCGATGCGGGCCTGGGCCGGGTCGTACACGCCGCAGGGCAGGTCGCAGTGCGCGCTGACCTTGACCTTGGGGGCAAACAGGCGGGAAAGCATTGAGCTGTCCTTCCTCGTGATCGTCTTCTCAGGTGGGACATTACTCCGTGCGGGACGGGATTTCGCGGGTGCCCCCATGGGCTTAGGACAAAAGTCCGGGGTGAGACTGAGACTGGTGGAGGATCGGACCGGGGAGGTGCCGGTGATGCCGGAACTGTCGCAGGACGGCGAGCGCGGGACGGCCGTGCTGCCCTTCGGGGTGGCCGAGGTGACGGGGCCGTCGATGGTGCCCACGCTCCACCACGGGGACCGCCTGGTCGTGCAGTACGGGGCTCGCGTGCGCCCCGGTGACGTCGTGGTGCTGCGGCATCCGTTCCAGCAGGACCTGCTCGTCGTCAAGCGCGCGGCGGAGCGGCGCGAGGGCGGCTGGTGGGTGCTCGGGGACAACGCGTTCGCCGGCGGGGACAGCACCGACTACGGCACGGTCCCCGAGGAACTGGTCCTGGGGAAGGTGCTCTTCCGCTACCGGCCGCCCAGGGACGGTCAGCGGTCGCCGCTCGCGCTGGCCCGCTGGGCGCTGTCCGCGGCGAGGCCCGTGCTTTCCGGCCGGTCCGCCTCCAGGCGCTTGCGGGCGCGGTAGGCGGCGACGTTGGCCCGGGTCGCGCAGCGGTCCGAGCAGTAGCGCCGGGAGCGGTTGGTGGAGGTGTCGAGGAAGGCGTTGCGGCAGGGCGCGGCCTCGCACAGGCCGAGCCGGTCGACGCCGTACTCGGTGAGGTGGAACGCCAGTCCCATGGCGGCGATGGCGGCGTAACCCGCGGTCACGTTCGAGGGGTGGTCCGCGAGGTGCATGTGCCACAGCGGGCGCCCGTTGTCGTCGCGGTGGTCGTGGCCCGAGATCTGCGGGCTCACGGGGAACTCCAGCAGCAGCGAGTTCAGCAGGTCCACGGCCAGCGTCTCGTCCCCGGAGTCCGCCGCCTCGAAGACCGCGCGCAGCCGGCCGCGCACCGAGCGGAAGCGGGTGACGTCCGCGTCCGTGGCGCGCCGGGCCGCGGACGCGTTGCCCGCGAAGAGGTCGCGGATGGCCTCGACCGAGGTGAGCGCGTCCTTGCCCCGGGCGGGTTCCTCGCTGTTGACGAGTCGTACCGCGTAATCCGAGTAATAGGCCAGTTCCACTTGTAGTCCTTACTGGAGCGCTCTATCGTCGTGGCTGCGGTCGGGTAAGAGATGACTGTGCTTACAGGGTATTACGCGGTGGAGTGGAGAAGGAGCGGCCATGACGAGCACGACCGGAACGGGCAGGGCGACGGCCGGAACCGACTGGCAGGCGTGGCAGGAGAGCTGGGACCGGCAGCAGGAGTGGTACATGCCCGACCGCGAGGAGCGGTTCCGGGTGATGCTCGACATGGTGGAGGCCCTCGTGGGCACCGCGCCGCGCGTCCTCGACCTCGCCTGCGGCACGGGCACCGTCACCGCCCGGCTCCTCGACCGGTTCCCGGACGCCCGCAGCACCGGCGTCGACCTCGACCCCGCCCTGCTCGCCATCGCCCGGGGCACCTTCGACGGGGACGACCGGGTCTCCTTCGTCACCGCCGACCTCAAGGACCCCGAGTGGCGGACGGCACTGCCGTACACGTCGTACGACGCCGTCCTGACCGCGACGGCCCTGCACTGGCTGCACTGCGAACCCCTCGCGGTCCTCTACGGGCAGATCGCGGAACTCGTCCGCGACGGCGGCGTCTTCATGAACGCCGACCACATGATCGACGAGTCCACGCCGAGGATCAACGCGGCGGACCGCGCCCGCCGGCACGAGCGGATGGACCGAGCCCGGCAGGACGGCGCCCTCGACTGGGCCCAGTGGTGGGAGCTGGCCGCCGCCGACCCGGTGCTCGCCGGGCCGACCGCCCGCCGCTTCGAGATCTACGGCGAGCACGCCGACGGCGACACCCCCTCCGCCGACTGGCACGCCCGCGTGCTGCGGGAGAAGGGCTTCGCCGAGGCGCGCCCGGTGTGGCGCTCGCCGTCGGACGCGCTGGTCCTCGCCCTGAAGTGAGGCCCGGCCCATGCGAAGGGGCGGTACGGAGACTTCCGTACCGCCCCTTTCGCGTGCGGCGTCCGCCGCGGCCGACCGGTCAGAGCACCTTCGACAGGAAGGACTGCGTCCGCTCGTGCTGCGGGTTCGTCAGGACGTCGCGCGGGTTGCCGGACTCGACCACGACACCGCCGTCCATGAAGACCAGCGAGTCGCCGACCTCCCGGGCGAAGCCCATCTCGTGCGTGACGACGACCATCGTCATGCCGGACTCGGCGAGGTCGCGCATGACGTCGAGGACGTCACCGACCAGCTCCGGGTCGAGCGCCGAGGTCGGCTCGTCGAAGAGCATCAGCTTCGGGTCCATCGCCAGCGCGCGGGCGATCGCCACACGCTGCTGCTGGCCGCCGGACAGCTGCGAGGGGTAGTTGCGCGCCTTGTCCGCGAGGCCCACGCGCTCCAGCAGCTGGCCCGCGCGCTCCCGCGCCTGGGCCCGGCTGATGCCCTTGACCTGCACCGGCGCCTCCATGACGTTCTCCAGCGCCGTCATGTGCGGGAACAGGTTGAAGCGCTGGAAGACCATGCCGATGTCCCGGCGCTTGAGGGCGACCTCGCTGTCCTTGAGCTCGTAGAGCTTGTCGCCCTTCTGCCGGTAGCCGACCAGCTCGCCGTCGACGTACAGCCGGCCGGCGTTGACCTTCTCCAGGTGGTTGATGCACCGCAGGAACGTCGACTTGCCGGAGCCCGAGGGTCCGATGAGGCAGAAGACCTCGCCGGACCTCACCTCCAGGTCGATGCCCTTGAGGACCTCCACGGGGCCGAAGGACTTGTGGACACCCTCGGACTTCACCATCGGGGTGGTGTCGTCCGCCTTGGTCACGTTCGCGGTCATGCCGCGCCTCCCTTCGGGCGGCCCAGCGACAGCAGGTTGGCCTTGATCTTCTGGAACGGGGTGGGCGGCAGGCTGCGGCTGGAACCGCGTGCGTAGTAGCGCTCCACGTAGTACTGCCCGACGCTGAGGACCGAGGTCATGATCAGGTACCAGGCGGCGGCGAGGAACAGCATCTCCACCGGTGCGCCGGAGGTCTGGCCGATGTCCTGGGCGTACCGGAAGAGTTCCGGATACTGGACCACCGAGACCAGCGACGTGGTCTTCAGCATGTTGATGACCTCGTTGCCCGTCGGCGGCACGATCACGCGCATCGCCTGCGGGATCACGATCCGGCGCAGCGTCTTGCTGTGGCTCATGCCGAGCGCGTGCGAGGCCTCGGTCTGGCCCTCGTCGACCGAGAGCAGACCGGCGCGGCAGATCTCCGCCATGTAGGCGGCCTCGTTCAGACCGAGACCCAGGAGCGCCGTCAGCAGCGGCGTCATGAAGCTCGACCAGTAGTCCTTGTAGATAGGACCGAGGTTGATGTACTCGAAGACCAGGCCCAGGTTGAACCAGATGATCAGCTGGACCAGCACCGGGGTGCCCCGGAAGAACCAGATGTAGAACCACGCGATGGACGACGTCACCGGGTTCTTCGACAGCCGCATCACGGCCAGCATGATGCCGCCGACGATGCCGATCAGCATCGACAGCACCGTCAGCAGGAGCGTCTTGCCGACGCCCGTGAGGATGCGGTGGTCGAAGAAGTAGTCCGGAACAGCGTTCCAGTTGATCTTGCCCTGGCCGAACGCGTAGATGATCGCGACGAAGATCGCGATCGCGATGACGGCGGAGACGTAGCGGCCGTAGTGCCGGACCGGAATGGCCTTGATGGCCTCCGGTCCGGCCGGGGGAGTGTCCCCGGGGCCCGTCTTCTTGTCGATGTCAGCAGTCACGGATGTTGCCTTTCAGCGCCGCTGTCGCGGTCACTTGCCGCCGTTGATCTCGGCCGACTTCACAGCGCCCGCGTCGACACCCCACTTGGAGATGACCTTGTCGTACGAGCCGTCCTTGATGATCGCGTCGAGCGCGGCCTTCAGGGCGTCCCGCAGCTGGGTGCTGGACTTGGCCACCGCGATGCCGTACGGAGCGGCCTCGACCTGGTCGCCGACGATCTCGAAGTCCTTGCCGCCGCCCGAGGTCTTCACCGCGTACGCGGCGACCGGGAAGTCGGAGGAGCCGGCGTCGGCGCCACCGGCGCGCAGCCGGGTCTGGGCCTGCTGGTCGTTGTCGTAGGCCTCGATGGTGATCTTCTTGCCACCGGTGCACTTCTTCGACTCGGCCTTGGCGAGGTCCTCGGAGACCGTGCCGCGCTGGAGGGCGATCTTCTTGCCGCACAGGTCGGACCAGGTCTTGATGCCCTGCGTCTTGCCCTTGGGCGTGTAGATGGAGACACCGGCGGTGAAGTAGTCGATGAAGTCGACGCCCTCGCCGACCTTCTTGCCGGTCTCGGAGTCGATGCCCTCCTGACGGTCCTTGGTGTCCGTCATGGCCGACATCGCCATGTCGTAGCGCTTGGAGCGCAGACCGGTCAGCAGGGTGTCGAAGGTGCCGTTCTCGAACTCGAACTTCACGCCGAGCTGCTTGCCCAGGGCGTCCGCGAGGTCGGGGTCGATGCCGACGGTCTTGCCCGAGTCGTCCTTGAACTCGACCGGCGCGTACGCGATGTCGGAGCCGACCTTGATGACGCCCTTGTCACGGATGGCCTGGGGGAGCTTGTCCGCCAGCGGGGCGGTGCTCGTCTTCGTGCTGTCCGACCCCGTGTCCTTGGTCTGGTCACCGCAGCCGGTGACGAGCAGCGCGCCGGCGACCGCGATCGCACCGACCGCTGCTATCCGGGACCGGGCGGCGGGGGTACGACGGGTGGAGCTTGCGGTCATGGTGGGTTCCTCCGGCGGATGAGGGAGTTGCCGATGGGTCGACGAGAACACACACCATCGGGTGTCGCGACCTCGTGTGATGACGGCATCTTGCCATTCGGACTTGCGCATTCAGGTGACTCGCTATGTCAAAATCGGATAACGGGTCACCGCCGGACCACACCATGCCGGTCCACCCGGGCCGGATCTTGTGCGGGAATCCCCCCTTCCGGCCGGAAGATCTTCGGTACTCCGCTCTTTGTGAGCGACCGCTTCTGCGCACTTGTGCGGCTTGAGGACCAAGCGAGGACTTGTCCACATATCCGGGCATGAGTCATGTCACGCGCGTGTGACCTTCGCACTATGGACTCGTCCGGGGCGTGGTCCGTCGGGTAAGAAGGTTCCTTACACCCCTCATCCGGGGCTCAGGGCGCGTGTGCGGCGCGCCCGTCGCGTATACGCCCGTACGCAACCACGGCGGCAGGGCATACGCGGTGCCCGCCCACGCCTCAACCAGGAGTGGTCACCCTCAAACCTTGAAGACTTAAGGGGTAAAACAAAGTGGCAGCGGAGATCGTCAATCCTCGCAGCGACAGCAGTACGGATCAGGAGGGAGGGGCCGAGCCCCTCGATTCCTTCGACCCGGCATTCGCGCTGCACCGTGGCGGCAAGATGGCCGTGCAGGCCACCGTGCCGATCCGCGACAAGGACGACCTGTCCCTGGCGTACACGCCCGGCGTGGCGAAAGTGTGCAGCGCCATCGCCGAGCAGCCGGAACTCGTCCACGACTACACGTGGAAGTCGTCCGTCGTCGCCGTCGTGACCGACGGCACGGCCGTGCTCGGACTCGGTGACATCGGTCCGGAGGCCTCGCTCCCCGTCATGGAGGGCAAGGCCATCCTCTTCAAGCAGTTCGGCGGCGTCGACGCCGTGCCGATCGCCCTCGACTGCACGGGCGTCGACGAGATCGTCGAGACCGTGGTCCGGCTCGCCCCGTCCTTCGGCGGCGTGAACCTGGAGGACATCTCGGCACCCCGGTGCTTCGAGATCGAGCGCAAGCTCCAGGAGCGCCTGGACATCCCGGTCTTCCACGACGACCAGCACGGCACCGCCGTCGTCACCCTCGCCGCCCTGCGCAACGCGGCACGGCTGACCGGGCGCTCGCTCGGTGAGCTGCGCGCGGTGATCTCGGGCGCCGGTGCGGCCGGGATCGCCATCGCCAAGTTCCTGCTGGAGGCGGGGCTCGGCGATGTCGCCGTCGCGGACCGCAAGGGCATCGTGTCGCGGGACCGGGACGACCTCACCCCGGTCAAGCGGGAGCTCGCCGAGATCACCAACAAGGCCGGCATCTCCGGTTCGCTGGAGTCGGCGCTCGCGGGCGCCGACGTCTTCATCGGCGTCTCCGGCGGCACGGTCCCGGAGCCGGCGGTGGCCTCGATGGCGGAGGGCGCGTTCGTCTTCGCCATGGCCAACCCGGACCCCGAGGTCCACCCGGAGGTCGCGCACAAGTACGCGGCCGTCGTGGCGACCGGCCGGTCCGACTTCCCGAACCAGATCAACAACGTGCTCGCCTTCCCCGGCATCTTCGCCGGTGCGCTCCAGGTCCGGGCCTCCCGGATCACGGAGACGATGAAGATCGCGGCGGCCGAGGCGCTGGCCGCGGTGGTCGGGGACGACCTCGCCGCGGACTACGTGATCCCCTCGCCGTTCGACGAGCGGGTGGCTCCTGCGGTGACCGCCGCGGTTGCCGCTGCCGCTCGGGCGGAGGGGGTGGCTCGGCGCTGAGGTGCCGGTGCCTGTGTCTGTGCCTGTGGCCCCGTCGGGATGCGTCCCGGCGGGGCCGCGTGTTTTCCGCCGGGGTTTCGGCGGCGCCCTATTTTTTACCTGCCAGGTGGTCCGGTCGGGTGTTTTTCGCCCCCTCCGCCCCTACCCGTCCCGTCCCCGGGGGCTGCGCCCCCGGACCCCCCTTCGCGCTCCGCGCTCGTCCTCGAACGCCGGACGGGCTGACTTTGCCCCCCCTGGGTCGTGGGGCGCGCCCGTGCTCGAACCCCGGATGCGCTGAATGCCCCCCTGGGGGGGCGCGGGGTGCGCTCGTGCTCGAAGGTTGGATGGGCCGGCCTGGCCCCAGGCCCCTGGCCCTTCCGGTTTGTGACGGGACGCGTGTCACAGAGTGGTGTGGTTCCTTCGGGGAGGGGCGGAGCCTATCGTCATGGTCATGTTCGCTGCCTACGCCGCCCGAATCGACCGTGACCAGCCGCTGAACGGCCTGGAGTTGGGGGAGCGCCCGGCCCCCGAGCAGAGGCCCGGCTGGACGACCGTGAACGTCAGGGCCGCCTCCCTCAACCACCACGACCTGTGGTCCCTGCGTGGAGTCGGCCTGTCCGACGACAAGCTGCCGATGATCCTCGGCTGTGACGCCGCGGGCGTCGACCAGGACGGCAACGAAGTCGTCCTGCACTCCGTGATCGGCCAGAGCGGCCACGGCGTGGGACCGGACGAACCGCGCTCGATCCTCACCGAGCGCTACCAGGGCACCTTCGCCGAACAGGTGTCCGTCCCGACATGGAACGTGCTGCCCAAGCCCAAGGAGCTCTCCTTCGAGGAGGCCGCCTGCCTGCCGACCGCCTGGCTGACGGCGTACCGCATGCTCTTCACCAACGCGGGCGTACGGCCCGGTGACTCCGTCCTCGTGCAGGGCGCCGGCGGCGGTGTCGCCACCGCCGCGATCGTGCTCGGCAAGGCAGCCGGGCTGCGTGTCTTCGCCACCAGCCGCGACGAGGCCAAGCGCAAGCGTGCCGTCGAGCTCGGTGCCGTGGAGGCCCTTGAGTCCGGTGCGCGGCTGCCGCAGCGGGTGGACGCCGTGATCGAGACCGTCGGCGCCGCCACCTGGTCCCACTCGGTCAAGTCCCTGCGTCCCGGCGGCACCGTGGTCATCTCCGGTGCCACCAGCGGGGACCGCCCCTCCCACGCGGAGCTGACCCGGATCTTCTTCCTGGAACTCAAGGTCGTCGGCTCCACGATGGGCACCAAGGACGAGCTGGAGGACCTGCTGTCCTTCTGCGCCGCGACCGGTGTGCGGCCCGTGATCGACGACGTCCTCCCGCTCGACCGCGCCCGCGAGGGCTTCGCGCGGATGGAGTCGGGCGACCAGTTCGGCAAGATCGTGCTCACCACGGGCTGACGCCCCCTCCGCTCCACCCCACGGCGGGTCCGGACTCTCCGGGCCCGCCGTCGGCATGTCCGCCTTCGTTCCACCGCGCCTGTCATGTCAACCATGGTTGACAGGGCTCGTGTGTCAACGTACGTTGACATCATGACCGAAGCGACGGATCTCGCCGAGCGTGCGGGTGACCGTGATCCGCGGATCGGCCTGCGGGCCGTCTCCGCCCTGCGAAGGCTGCTGGAGCAGTTGGAGGCCGTCCAGGTGCGCAGTGCGCGCAACCAGGGCTGGTCGTGGCAGGAGATCGCGGCCGAACTCGGCGTGAGCAGACAGGCCGTGCACAAGAAGTACGGGAGGCAGTGATGTTCGAGCGATTCACCAAGGACGCCCGCGCCGTGGTCACGGGTGCCGTCGAGCACTGTGAACAGGCGGGGGAGAAGCGGGTCGAGGAGGCGCACATGCTGCTCGCCCTGCTCGACCGGAAGGGCAGCCGCGGGTCGTTCGCCCTGACCTCGCTCGGGCTGGCCGACCGCCGGGACGCGGTGGCCCGGGACCTCGCCGAGGCCCGCCGCCGCGGAGGGTTCACCCGCGCCGACGCCGACGCCCTCTCCGGGCTCGGTATCGACCTCACCGAGATCGTCTCCCGCGTCGAGGAGGCGCACGGCTCCGGCGCCCTGGCCGCCGGTGGCGGTGGCCTCCGGGGCCGGTGGCCGGGCCGGCCCTCCTTCACCCGGGGGGCCAAGGACCTGCTCACCGAGTCCCTCCGGGTCGCCCTCGCCCACCGGGAACGGCACATCGGCGACGAGCACCTGCTCCTCGCCCTCACGGCCCGCCCCGGCGTCCCCGCCGAGGTCCTGGCCGACCACGGGGTGACGTACGACGGCGTGCGACGCGTCCTCTGGGGCGGGGGAGCGGCGAAGGCGGGGTGACGGCCCCCACGGCCCGACCCCTGGCCGTCGGGTGTGGCCCCAGGGGTCTGGGCCGCCTGGGCACCTACGGCGGGTCCGGGTCGTCGGGTGACATACGGCGGGCCTCAGCTGCCGGGAGACGTACGGCGGCCCGGGTTGCCGGATGGCCGCCCGCCCATGAGCCGGGCTGACGGGAACAATTCGCGGCTCCGTGACGCGGGGTGGCGTCGCGTCCGGTCTGGATCGCCGGTCGACATCGCGCCGACCCGGGCCCCCGGGCGACCCCGAGGGCCCACCCCGCGCCCTACTGCCCGCCGGGCCGGCCCGCTCAGGGCTTCGGGGCGCGCAGGGTCGCTCCGATGTGTGCCGCCGCCGTCGACAAGTGGTGGCGGGCGTCGCGCAGTTGGGCCTCGGTCACGCCGTGGTCGCGGGCCGCGTCGCGGATGTCGTCGCGGAAGCGGTCCAGGAGACGGTCGAGGTCGCGGGCCGGGTCGCCGGTGGAGTCCTCGTGCGCCCAGGAGGGCTCGTATCCGGCGGGGAAGTCCTCGCGCGTGACCGTGTACTCGGGCTCCGGTCCGGGCGGGGTCGCCGGTCCAGGGCGGCCGAAGCCGAAGTCCTTGCCGAGTCCCTTGCCGAAGTCCTTGCCGAAGTCGCCGAACTCCTTGGCCAGTTCGCTGAGGCCCTCGCGCACCCCGGTCGGCCAGTCGCCGCGGGCGAAGTGGTCCTGCACCTGCTCCTGGACCCGCTTGGCCATGCGCTGCATCTCCTCCTGGGCCTGAGCGCGCACCTTCTCCTGCGCCTCCTTGGCCTGCCGCCGGGCCCGCTGGGCCTCGTCGCGGGCGCGCCGGCTCTCGTCCTTGGCGCGCCGGGCCTGCTCCTTCCACTCCTGCTTGACCCGCCGCATCTCCTCCTTCGCGAGCCGCCACGACTCCTTGTCGCCGAAGTCGCCGGAACCGGCGGCGGTTCCGAAGCCGCCCGCGTGCCCCTGCCGCTCGCCGGCCGCGGAGTCCCCCGGGGACCCGCGCCGGGCCTCCCGGGCCGCCGCCCGCATCTCGCGCCGCAGATCGCCCGCGGCGCCCCGCACGTCGGCCCGGATCTCGGCGGCGAGCTCGGCGACCGACTCGCGGATCTCCAGCTCCAGGTCGGCCAGCTCACCGCTGCGGTCGGCCAGTTCGGCGCGGCCCGCGTCCGTGATGGCGTACACCTTGCGGCCGCCCTCGGTGGTGTGGGTGACCAGTCCCTCGGCCTCCAGCTTGGCGAGGCGGGGGTAGACGGTGCCGGCCGAGGGGGCGTACAGCCCCTGGAAGCGCTCCTCCAGGAGGCGGATCACCTCGTACCCGTGGCGGGGGGCCTCGTCCAGCAGCTTGAGCAGATAGAGCCGCAGGCGGCCGTGGGCGAAGACGGGAGGCATCTCAGAGCACCTTCTTGTCGGTCGGTCCGTCGGTCGGCGGCTCGTCCTCCGCGGGTGGCCGCCGCAGCAGGGCGATGGAGCCGGAGGTGGTCGTCGCCTTCAGCCTGCCGTTGCCCGCGCCCAGCCGGCCGGTGATGGTCTTGGCGCCCCAGTGCCCGCTGACCCGCAGGTCCTCGAAGGCACTGGAGACCGTGCCGCTCGCGGTGTTGGCCTCCACCTCGGCGTCCGCCGGATGCGGCAGCCGGACGGCGATCTCACCCGACACGTTCGTCAGCTGGACGTCGGTCGCGCTGGCCGTGGCGTCGAGGTCCACGATCATCGAGCCGCTCACGGACTCGGCCCGCACGCAGGAACCGGAGCCCTCGACGACGGTCAGGTCGCCCGAGACGGAGTTGAAGCGCAGGTCGCCGGTGACCGCCTGGGCCTCCAGATTCCCCGAGACGGTGCTCACGCGGACCGGGCCCGCTATTCCGACCAGGGTCGTGTCGCCCGAGACGCCCTTGACCTCCACCCGGCCGTCCGTGCCGGACACCACGGCGGCGGCGCCCACGACGCCCACCTCGATCCGGGTCCCCGCCGGGACGGCCAGCGAGACGACCGCGCTGCGGCGCCAGCCCATCGGGTCGAGCCACTTGAGGAAGCCCTTCCAGGGGAGGTCCTCATAGGCGACGGTCAGGGTGCCGCCCGTCTGCTTCACGACCAGGGGAGGGCCCTCCAGCTCGGAGACCTCCAGCCGGGCGGAACCCTCGTCGGTGCCCACGACGTTCACCGTTCCGTTGACGATGCGCACGTGGAGCGTCGTCACGGGGTCGTCGAACGTCAGTTTCCCGGGCTCTGCGACGGACCACTCGGACATGATGCGACCTCCTCGGCCGGATGGGACGCGACACGCCATATCGCGTCTTCCACGGAACACGATATATCGCGGGTCCGGAAAGTCAAGACACTCGTTTCCGTGAACGTGACGCAGGGTCACCATGGCCATCGGGGGCAACAAAAGGGGCACTTCGGGCGCGGGTCGACCTACCGTAGAAGCATGCCGACCACCCCCGACGTGCCCGCGGCCTCGCCCGCCGGCGCCGTCCTGCTCTGCCGGGCGGACCCCGACACCGTGGCCCCCGCCGCCCGGCTGCTGCGGGAGCGGATGGAGCTCATCGGGGCCGGCGGCGAGTGGAGCGCCCTCGTGCCCGCGGGCACGCCCTGGGCCGATGGCACCGAACCGGTCGACCGGGTCCTGACCGGCTGGGCGGCGGCCCTCGCCGTGAGCGCTCCCTGGCCGGTGCTCGCCCTGTGGTGGGACGCCGACCGCAGCGGCTACAGCCTGGCCTCGGGATTCCGCCGCCCCGTGAGCTACGAATGGCTCACGAACGGCACCCCGGTGGCCCAGGACGAGGCGATGCGCACCTTCGCCGCTCGCCTCGGCCTCGACCCCGTCCTCGACATGGAGGCACTGGAGCGGCTGACCCGGCCCGACGCGGCGGCCGACGCCCGGGCCCGCCTGCGCGGTCTGCTCGCCGTCCTCATGCGCGCGGGCGTGACCCTGCCGGACGGCCTGGCCCCCGGCCTCCCGGCCGGCCGCCTGTGCGAGAACGCCCGCGCCCTGCCCGGCGCCCGCACGATCACCTGGTCCGACGGCCACGAGGACGCCGGGACGGTGCCTGAAGGCGTCCGTCCGGAAGTCGGCGTAGAAACTGGGGCCGCCGAAGACGTTCGCCTGGAGCCCGGGGCCGTCGAGGACGCCCATGCGGAGCCCGCGTTCCGGGCCGTCCGGGCCGGTCACCTCGGACACCGGCCCGCACCGGGCGGCCACCGGCCGCCGGTGCGGGCACTGGCGGCCGTGCAGCTCGCCGTGGGGCTGGCCGTCGGCGCCTACGGAGTCCGGTGCCGCAGCGGCGGCTGGATCGCCTCCGGGGCCCTGCTGCTGACCCACGGCGTCCTCGGCCTCGCGTACGACCGCCTCCGCGACCGCGGCTGACGCCCCGCCGTCCCCTCGGCTGACCCCGGCCGCCGGGTCACCGGCCGGGTTCACCGGTCGATCAGCTCCTGCCGTGGCTCCCGCGGCGGTCCGGCCCCGCGCCGGGCCGCCGCGGCCAGCAGGACGGTGCCGCCGCAGCCGAGGGCGAGCCGTACGGCGGCGGTCCCCGTCCGTGCCGGGGGCCGTCCTACTCCTCGTCGTCCTCGTCGTCCAGCCGCGCCAGCCAGGTCGCGAGCCGCTCGACCGGCACCTCGAAGTCCGGGTTGAGGTCGACGAACGTGCGCAGCTGCTCGGCGAGCCACTCGAAGGTGACCTCCTCCTCGCCGCGCCGCTTCTCCAGTTCCTCGATGCCACGGTCGGTGAAGTACACGGATGCTCTCCTGGGGCTGGGCCGGCGCTGACCGGCCGGGGGTCGTACCCCTCCAGGTTAGGCGGCACCCGCACGCCTCCCCGTACCGCCTCCGGCTCCCCCCCCCCGACGACGAAGCCGGCCCCGCCGCCCGGTGGGGCGGCGGGGCCGGCTCGTGCTCGCTCGGCGGTGCTCAGAGGCTCAGGCCTCGAACACCTCACGCACCAGCTGCTCCTGCTCGGCCTGGTGGCGCTTGGCCGAACCCACCGCCGGGGAGGACGAGTGCGGACGCGAGATGCGCCGCAGCCGCTCGCCGTGCGGGACGTCCGCGCCGACCGCCAGGTCCAGGTGGTCGATCAGGTTGAGGGCGATGAAGGGCCACGCGCCCTGGTTCGCCGGCTCCTCCTGGGCCCACAGGTACTTCTCGGCGTTCGGGTACTTGGCGATCTCCGCCTGGAGCTCGGCACCCGGCAGCGGGTACAGGCGCTCGATGCGGATGATGGCCGTGTCCGTGACACCGCGCTTGGTGCGCTCCGCCTCCAGGTCGTAGTAGACCTTGCCGGCGCAGAACACCACCTTGCGGACCGCGGCCGGGTCGGCCGACGCGTCGCCGATGACCGGGCGGAACTGGCCCGTCGTGAACTCCTCCGCCTTCGACGCGGCCGCCTTCAGGCGCAGCATCGACTTCGGGGTGAAGACCACCAGCGGCTTGTGGTGCGGGTTGTGCACCTGCCACCGCAGGAGGTGGAAGTAGTTCGACGGCAGGGTCGGCATCGCGACCGTCATGTTGTTCTGCGCGCACAGCTGGAGGAAGCGCTCCGGGCGGGCGGACGAGTGGTCCGGGCCCTGGCCCTCGTAGCCGTGCGGCAGCAGCAGCGTGACGCCGGACGTCTGGCCCCACTTCTGCTCCGCCGAGGAGATGAACTCGTCCACGACCGTCTGGGCGCCGTTGACGAAGTCGCCGAACTGGGCCTCCCACATGACCAGGGACTCCGGCCTCGCGAGCGAGTAGCCGTACTCGAAGCCCATCGCCGCGTACTCGCTGAGGAGCGAGTCGTAGACGTTGTAACGGGCCTGGTCCTCGGACAGGTACAGCAGCGGGGTGTAGTCCTCGCCGGTCTCCCGGTCGATGAGGACCGCGTGGCGCTGGCCGAACGTGCCGCGGCGGGAGTCCTGGCCCGAGAGGCGCACCGGGGTGCCCTCCAGGAGCAGGGAGCCGATGGCGAGCGTCTCGCCCATGCCCCAGTCGATCGTGCCGTCCTCGACCATCGCCGCGCGGCGCTGCAGCTGGGGCAGCAGGCGCGGGTGGACGGTGACCCGGTCGGGGATGTTGACCTGGGACTCGGCGATCCGCTTGACGACCTCCGCGGAGACCGCGGTGTTCACGGCGACCGGGAACTGGGCCTGCGGGTCGGAGACGGGCGCCTCACCCGGCTGCGAGGTGGCCTCGCGGACCTCGGTGAAGACCTTCTCCAGCTGGCCCTGGTAGTCCTGCAGCGCCTGCTCGGCCTCTTCCAGGGTGATGTCGCCGCGACCGATCAGGGACTCGGTGTAGAGCTTGCGCACCGAGCGCTTCTTGTCGATCAGGTCGTACATCAGCGGCTGGGTGAACGCCGGGTTGTCCGACTCGTTGTGACCGCGGCGGCGGTAGCAGATGAGGTCGATGACGACGTCCTTGTTGAACGCCTGGCGGAACTCGAAGGCCAGGCGAGCGACGCGGACGACGGCCTCGGGGTCGTCGCCGTTCACGTGGAAGATCGGCGCCTCGATCATGCGGGCCACGTCGGTGGCGTACATCGAGGAGCGCGAGGACTCCGGGGCGGCGGTGAAGCCGACCTGGTTGTTGATGACGACGTGCACCGTGCCGCCGGTGCGGTAGCCGCGCAGCTGGGACATGTTCAGCGTCTCGGCCACGACGCCCTGGCCGGCGAAGGCCGCGTCACCGTGCAGGGCGACCGGCAGGACCGTGAAGTCCGTGCCGCCCTTGTTGATGATGTCCTGCTTGGCGCGGGCGATGCCCTCCAGGATCGGGTCGACCGCCTCCAGGTGCGAGGGGTTGGCCGCCAGCGAGACCTTGATCTGCTCGCCGTCCAGGCCGGTGAAGGTCCCCTCGGCGCCCAGGTGGTACTTCACGTCGCCGGAGCCGTGCATCGACTTCGGGTCGAGGTTGCCCTCGAACTCGCGGAAGATCTGCGCGTACGACTTGCCGACGATGTTCGCGAGGACGTTCAGGCGGCCGCGGTGGGCCATGCCGATGACGACCTCGTCCAGGCGCGACTCGGCGGCCGAGTCCAGCACCGCGTCGAGCAGCGGGATGACGGACTCGCCGCCCTCCAGGGAGAAGCGCTTCTGGCCGACGTACTTCGTCTGCAGGAAGGTCTCGAACGCCTCTGCGGCGTTCAGCCGGCGCAGGATGCGCAGCTGCTCCTCGCGCTCCGGCTTGGTGTGCGAGCGCTCGATGCGGTCCTGGATCCACTTGCGCTGCTTCGGGTCCTGGATGTGCATGAACTCGACGCCGGTGGTGCGGCAGTACGAGTCGCGCAGGACGCCGAGGATGTCGCGGAGCTTCATCAGGGACTTGCCCGCGAAGCCGCCGACGGCGAACTCGCGCTCCAGGTCCCAGAGGGTGAGCCCGTGCTCGGTGATGTCCAGGTCGGGGTGCTTGCGCTGGCGGTACTCCAGCGGGTCGGTGTCGGCCATGACGTGGCCGCGGACCCGGTAGGAGTGGATCAGCTCGAAGACCCGCGCGGCCTTGGTGACGTCGTCGTCGTGCGAGGCGTCGATGTCCTTGAGCCAGCGGACCGGCTCGTAGGGGATGCGCAGCGCCTCGAAGATCTCGTCGAAGAAGCCGTTCTCGCCGAGCAGCAGGTTCGCGACGATGCGCAGGAACTCGCCGGACGCGGCGCCCTGGATGACCCGGTGGTCGTAGGTCGACGTGAGCGTCATGACCTTCGAGATGCCGAGCTTGTTCAGGGTGTCCTGGGAGGTGCCCTGGAACTCCGCCGGGTAGTCCATCGAGCCGACGCCCATGATGACCGACTGTCCGGGCATCAGGCGCGGGACGGAGTGGACGGTGCCGAGGCCGCCGGGGTTGGTCAGCGAGACGGTGACCCCGGAGAAGTCGTCCATCGTCAGCTTGCCGTCACGGGCGCGGCGGACGATGTCCTCGTAGGCCTGCCAGAACTCGAAGAAGTTCAGCGTCTCGGCCTTCTTGATGCCCGCGACGACCAGCTGGCGGTCGCCGTTGGGCTTCACCAGGTCGATGGCGAGGCCGAAGTTGACGTGCGGCGGCTTGACGAGGGTGGGCTTCCCGTCCTTCTCCGCGTAGTGCCAGTTCATCGACGGCATGGCCTTGATGGCCTGCACCATCGCGTACCCGATGAGGTGGGTGAAGGAGATCTTCCCGCCTCGGGCGCGCTTCAGGTGGTTGTTGATGACGATGCGGTTGTCGAAGAGCAGCTTCACCGGCACGGCGCGCACGGACGTGGCCGTGGGCAGCTCGAGCGAGGCGTTCATGTTCTTCGCGACGGCACCGGCGGGACCGCGCAGGGTCACGTACTCGGGGCCCTCGGGGGCCTCGCCCGCGGGCTCGGCGGCCTTCGGCTTCGCGGCGGCCGGAGCGGCCTTGGCGGGAGCCGGGGCGGCGGCAGCGGGCTTCGGCGCCGCCGGAGCGGCTGCCGGAGCGGCCGGAGCCTGCGCCGGGGCGGCCTGGGCCGGAGCCGCGGGAGCCGCTGGCGCGGTCTTCGCCGGAGCGGCGGGTGCGGCCGGAGCCGGAGCCGGAGCCGGGGCGCTGGTGCCTGCGGCCCCCGTGGCCGCAGTACCCGCCGCAGCCGTGGCGGTCGCGCCGCCCGGCTTGTAATCGGCGAAGAAGTCCCACCAGGCTCGGTCTACCGAGTTCGGGTCCTGGAGGTACTGCTGATAGATCTCGTCGACGAGCCACTCATTGGGACCGAAGGCCGCGGCGGGGTTCTTCCCGGCTTGGTCGTCGGTCGAGATGCTCGAGTTACTGGGGGACTGTGGCGACACGGCGGCAACCGCCCTCTTCCGCTTCACAAGGTGATGGACAGCGGGAATAAAGGCTACGCCTCCCTGGCCGAGAAGGTCAGGCCGGGCTGGTCATCGTCGTGTAAGTCACATCAGAATGCGTGTTTCGGGGCTGGAAATGGCGGGAAACAAGCGTGGTTCCGCTTCGGAACGGGCACGCCTGCCCGGCCGCACCGCCCTTGGGGTGCGGGCCTGTGCCTGCTCACACGTGTCCGCCAGGACGGACAGAGGTGGATCTTGAGGCTCCGCTTCGAACCCTACGTCAACTCGGCATCGAAGGCAGGCCCGGAAGGGTGACCTGGATCCGGCAACCGCGCTGGGATTCGGCCACTCCGATCCGGCCCCCGTGCAGATCGACCGCCCAGCGGGCGATGGCGAGTCCCAGCCCCGTGCCGCCGTCGCTGCCGGGGCCGTGCGGCGAGGGCACGCCGCCGCGGTTGAACCGCTCGAAGACCCGGTGCCACTCCGACTTCGGGATGCCCGGGCCCTCGTCCAGGACCTCCAGGTCCAGCGACTCCGGGTAGGCGCCCCGGCGGGCCTTCACCGTCACCCGGCCGTGCGGCGGGCTGTGCTTGACGGCGTTGTCGATGAGGTTGGCGACGACCTGGTGGATCCGCTCCGGGTCCGCGTGCGCGGTCAGCTCCGGCGGGGACACGTCGAGGTGCAGATGGACGTCCGTGCGCGTGTGGCTGCCGGAGCCCGAGGCGATCCCCGCGCGCGCGGAGGCGACCATGTTGGCCTCCTTCAGCACGCCCGACAGATAGGGCCAGACCTCGAAGCGGCGCTTCTTCAGCGGGACCACGCCGTTGTCGAGGCGGGAGAGGTCGAGCAGGGTCTCCACCAGGCGGCCGAGGCGCTCGGTCTGCTTGAGGGCCGTGCGCATGGTCTCGGGATCGGCGGCCGAGACGCCGTCCACCACGTTCTCCAGGACGGCGCGCAGGCCGGCGATGGGGGTGCGCAGCTCGTGCGAGACGTTCGCCACGAGCTCCTTGCGCTGGCGGTCCTGGGCCTCCAGCTCGTCCGCCATGAGGTTGATTGTCTGGGCCAGGTCGCCCAGCTCGTCGCGGCGCCCGTCGCTCACCCGGCGTGTGTAGTCGCCGTGCGAGATGGAGCGGGCGACCGTGTTCATCTCGTCCAGCGGGGCGGTGAGCGAGTGCGCCACGAACTGCGTGATCAGGAGCGTGGCGATCATCGAGAAGACGGTGATGAAGCGCAGCTCGGTCTCGGTGCGCACCGCGATCATCAGCAGACCGGTGGTGATGAAGACGGAGACCACGACCAGCGTGCCGAGCTTCGTCTTGATCGAGAAGGGGCGCACGCCTCCCCAGGGGCCCGCACCCTTGCGTCCCCCGGACCCGGTCATCACATCCGCCCCCTCACGAGGTCCCGATCAGCGGCCCGGCTCAGGGAGTCGGGGTCTCCAGCGCGTAGCCCACGCCGTGGACCGTACGGATCCGCTCGGCGCCGATCTTCCGGCGCAGGGCCTTGATGTGGCTGTCGACGGTGCGGGTGCCGGAGGCGTCCGCCCAGTCCCAGACCTCGGCGAGCAGCTGCTCCCGGGAGAGCACCGCGCGCGGGGTGTTCGCCAGGCAGACCAGCAGGTCGAACTCGGTGGGCGTCAGGTGCACGTCCTCCGAGCGGACGCGGACCCGGCGCTGCGCGTGGTCGATCTCCAGCTCGCCGAGCCGCAGGATGCCGCTGCGGGGCGTGGAGGCGGCCACCACGGCACGCTCCACGCGGCGCAGCAGGACGTGCACGCGGGCGGCCAGCTCACGCATCGAGAACGGCTTCGTCATGTAGTCGTCGGCGCCGACGCCGAGCCCGACCAGCATGTCCGTCTCGTCGTCGCGGGCCGTGAGCATCAGCACCGGCACCGGGCGCTGGGCCTGCACGCGGCGGCAGACCTCCAGGCCGTCGAAGCCGGGCAGCATGATGTCGAGGATCAGCAGGTCGGGCTGCCAGGCCTCGGCGGTGTCGACGGCGGCCGGGCCGTCACCGGCGGTCTGGACGAGAAATCCCTCGGCTCGCAGACGGGCCGCGATGGCGTCGACGATCGTCGGGTCGTCCTCGACCACCAGCACCCGGCGCTGTGCGCCGGGTGTCGCCGCCGTGCCGTTGTGGGAGGTGTGTGTCTGCTCCATCGCCCGCCCCTGAAGTGTGCTTTCCGGAATCCGTGGGGTGATCCCATGACTGCGCTTGACGCTTGAATGATCGGCGTCAGGGAAGCAGAGTACGGGCAGTCACCACGGCTCGGCTATCCAGGCCTTACCGCGAGATGCACCACGTCGGGAACGCCCCGGGCAACGGGGATCTCTTCGGTACGCACCTGTTGGAATCCGGCATTCCGCAAGGTTCCTTCAAATTCCGGAGAGGGCTGCGCGGACCACACGGCGAGCACCCCGCCGGGCCTCAACGCCCTTGCGCAGCTTGCCAGTCCGGCCTGCGAGTACAGGCTGTCGTTGCCCTCGGTGACCGTCCAGCCGGGTCCGTTGTCGATGTCAAGGCACAGCGCGTCGTACGTGTCGGATGTCTCATTGACGTACGCGACGAGATCGGCCTCGACGACGGCGGTCCGCGGGTCGGCGAGGGCGTCAGCGGACAGGGCGGACAGCGGGCCCTCGCGGTGCCAGGCGATGACGGCCGGTTCGCGCTCCACGACCGTGATGCGGCCCCAGCGGGGATCGGCGGCGGCGTGTGCGAGCGAGAAGCCGACGCCGAGCCCCCCGATCAGCACGCTGGGCAGCGCGCGTCCGTCCAGGGCGTCGTACGCGGCGTCGACGAGCAGCCGCTCCGAGCGGCCGTCGGAGGTGTCCATCAGGAAGCAGCCGTTGGCGATGATCTGCAGCAGCCCTCCGTGGCGCCGCAGCACGACCTCGCCGTACGGGCCCTCCCGGCGATCGATGACCACAGGGGTGTCGTACGTGGCAGTCATGGCGCCCATCCTGGCATCAGCGGCGCCGCGGTCCCGCGGAATTATCCGGTGAACCGGGCGCTCGTCAGCGGCGCGTCCACCCGCCACCCCAGGGACTCGTACAGCGCCCGCCCCTCCGGTGTGCCGGCCAGGACCCCCGTGCCGGCGCCCCCGGCGACCGCCAGACCGGTGAGCGCGCGCATCACCGTCCGGCCGAGGCCCCTGCGGCGGTGCGCGGGGGCCGTCTCGATCCGGTCGAAGACCGCGGTCGCGCCGGTCGGGGCGACGTGCCCGTGCGCGGCCCACGAGCCGTCCGCCGCGAGGACGAGGGCGTGCCCGGCGCCGCCGCGCGACCAGGTGCGCAGCCGGTAGCCGTCCGGCAGCGCGCGTCCGCCGTCGGCCGCTCCCGGGTCCGCCGGGCCGGCGGTGGTCAGCGGGCCGGTCATGAGGAATCCCGGCTCCGGGTCCACGTGCCAGCCGCGGCCGAGCCAGGGCCCCACGACCCCCGGGTCCGCGAAGACCTTGAGCCACACGCCGGCCCCGGTCACCGTGTCCGCCACCTCGCGCACGGCCGACTCCTCGACGGCGTCCCCGGTCGCCGCGAGGACGTGCCGGGTCACGTGCTCCGGCAGTCCCACGTCGACCGTGAACCCCCAGGGCTCGACCGCGGGCGGCGCCGCCCCGCGCGAGACGACCCACCCGTCCACCCAGGCCCGTACGATCCCGGTCACCGCATCCCCCGTAATGGTCATTGGTCGTCATGGAGTATTACCTCTCGGACGGTACGCGGGTCCTCGCCCCGGGCGGCAGAGGTGATCGCTGAGAGCGAACGCGGCCCGGGGAACAATCAACGGCCCAGGCGCATTGAGTCGGCATAGCTCAACTTGACTGCCGAAGGGGAGATCATGGCTTCGACGTCCACACCGCTCACCCTGCCCGTGCTGCCGCTCGACGACGAGGTCGTGCTGCCCGGGATGGTGGTTCCGCTGGACCTGAACGACGCCGACGTCCGCGCCGCCGTGGAGGCCGCCCAGGCCGCCGCGCGGTCCGAACCGGGCAAGCCGAAGGTGCTGCTGGTGCCACGCATCGACGGGTCGTACCCGGGCACCGGCGTGCTCGGCACCGTCGAGCAGGTCGGCCGCCTGGCCGACGGCGACCCGGGCGCGCTGATCCGCGGCCGTGGGCGCGTGAAGATCGGCGCGGGGACCACCGGCCCCGGCGCCGCCCTCTGGGTCGAGGGCACCCGGATCGAGGAGACCGTGCCCGACCCGCTGCCCGGCCAGGTCGCGGACTTGGTCAAGGAGTACAAGGCCCTCGCCACCAGCTGGCTGCGCAAGCGCGGCGCCTGGCAGGTCGTGGACCGCGTCCAGGCCATCGACGACGTCTCCGCCCTCGCCGACAACTCCGGCTACTCGCCCTTCCTGTCCACGGAACAGAAGGTGGCGCTGCTGGAGACCGCCGACCCGGTCGCCCGGCTGAAGCTCGCCACCGAACAGCTCCGCGAGCACCTCGCCGAGCAGGACGTCGCCGAGTCCATCGCCAAGGACGTCCAGGAAGGCGTCGACAAGCAGCAGCGCGAGTTCCTGCTGCGCCGCCAGCTCGAAGCCGTACGCAAGGAACTGCGCGAGCTGAACGGCGATTCCCAGGACGGCGAGGAGTCGGACGACTACCGCGCCCGCGTCGAGGCCGCCGACCTCCCCGAGAAGGTCCGCGAGGCCGCCCTCAAGGAGGTCGAGAAGCTGGAGCGCGCGAGCGACCAGTCGCCCGAGGGCTCCTGGATCCGCACCTGGCTCGACACCGTGCTCGAACTCCCGTGGAACGAGCGCACCGACGACAGCGCCTCCGCGTACGACATCCAGGGCGCACGCGCGATCCTGGACGCCGAGCACGCGGGACTCCAGGACGTGAAGGAGCGCATCACCGAGTACCTCGCGGTGCGCAAGCGGCGCAGCGAGCGCGGCCTCGGTGTGATCGGCGGGCGGCGCGGCGGTGCCGTGCTGGCGCTCGTCGGACCCCCCGGAGTCGGCAAGACCTCGCTGGGCGAGTCCGTCGCGCACGCCATGGGCCGCAAGTTCGTCCGGGTCGCCCTCGGCGGCGTGCGGGACGAGGCCGAGATCCGCGGCCACCGCCGTACGTACGTGGGCGCGCTGCCCGGCCGGATCGTCCGCGCCATCAAGGAGGCCGGGTCGATGAACCCGGTCGTGCTGCTCGACGAGATCGACAAGGTCGGCTCCGACTTCCGCGGCGACCCCGCCGCGGCCCTGCTCGAAGTGCTCGACCCGGCGCAGAACCACACCTTCCGCGACCACTACCTGGAGGTCGAGCTCGACCTCTCCGACGTGGTCTTCCTGGCCACGGCCAACGTGCTCGAAGCCATCCCGGAGGCCCTGCTCGACCGCATGGAGCTGGTCCGCCTGGACGGCTACACCGAGGACGAGAAGGTCGTCATCGCCCGCGACCACCTGCTCCCGCGCCAGCTGGAGCGAGCCGGTCTGGAGAAGGACGAGATCACGCTCGACGAGAGCGCGCTGCGCAAGCTCGCCGGCGAGTACACCCGCGAGGCGGGCGTCCGGAACCTGGAGCGGTCGGTCGCCCGGCTGCTGCGCAAGGTGGCCGCCCAGCACGAACTGGGCGAGCGGGAGCTGCCGTTCACGGTGACCGACGCCGACCTGCGCGCGCTGATCGGACGGCCGCACCACGTGCCCGAGTCCGCGCAGGACCCGGCGGAGCGGCGGACGGCGGTGCCCGGTGTCGCCACCGGACTCGCGGTCACCGGCGCCGGCGGTGACGTTCTCTACGTGGAGGCGTCGCTGGCCGACCCGGAGACGGGCGCCGCGGGGCTGACCCTGACCGGCCAGCTCGGCGACGTGATGAAGGAGTCCGCGCAGATCGCGCTCAGCTTCCTGCGCTCGCGCGGGGCCGAGCTGGAGCTGCCGGTCGGCGACCTGAAGGACCGGGGTGTGCACATCCACTTCCCGGCCGGCGCGGTCCCCAAGGACGGGCCGAGCGCGGGCGTCACCATGACGACGGCCCTGGCGTCGCTGCTCAGCGGCCGCCTGGTCCGCACGGACGTGGCGATGACCGGCGAGGTGTCCCTGACCGGCCGGGTGCTGCCCATCGGCGGCGTCAAGCAGAAGCTGCTGGCCGCCCACCGCGCCGGGGTGACCACGGTGATCATCCCCAAGCGCAACGAGGCCGACCTGGACGACGTCCCGGCCGAGGTCCTGGAGAAGCTCGACGTCCACGCCGTCACGGACGTCCGCCAGGTCCTGGAACTGGCCCTCGCCCCGGCGACCAACACCGCGGGGGCGGAGGTACCGGTGGCGGCGTGACGGACGCCGCCGGTCGAGGAAGGCCCGGGCCCCCAGGGGTCCGGGCCTTTCCGTGCCGTGGTGCGGGTGACCGGGGCGGCCCGGACCGGGCGGCGGGGCTCAGCCGTTGGCGAGGGCGACCACGCGGTCGAGGGCGCCGTTGAACTTGTCGTGGTCGCCGACCGTCGGGCCCGAGGACGTGTACTGCCACATCGTGTAGAAGCCCCAGCCGGCCGGCAACGTGCCCGGGTCGGCGGCGTAGCGGGCGATCCACAGCGGGTTGGCCGCGGCGAAACCGCCGTAGTTGCCGGTGCACTGGGTCCACCAGGTGGTGGCCGTGTAGATGACGGCGTCGCGGCCGGTGCGTGCCTTGTACTGGTTCAGGAAGTCCCGGATCCAGGTGACCATCGCGCTCTGGGTCTTGCCGTAGCAGGCCGCGCCGTACGGGTTCCACTCGATGTCGAGGGCGCCCGGCAGCGTCCGGCCGTCCCGGGACCAGCCGCCGCCGTGGTCCACGAAGTAGTTCGCCTGGGTGGCGCCGCCGGTCGTGTCGGGGGTCGCGAAGTGGTACGACCCGCGCACCATGCCGACGTTGTAGGAGCCGTTGTACTGCTGGGCGAAGTAGGGGCTCGTGTAGTACGTCCCCTCCGTCGCCTTCACGTAGGCCCACCTGACCCCGCTGTTCCACAGGGTCGACCAGGCGACGTTGCCCTGGTGGCTGCTGACGTCGACGCCCTCCGTCTGCGTGGCGTCACCGGTGGACGGCGTCCCGTCCCGGCCGTCGTGTGCGAGGACGCCCATGCCCATGTGGGCGGAGCCTCGGGCGGGCGTGTCGGCGGCTTGGGCGAGGGACGCCGGAAGGGTCAGCAGGAGGGAGAGGGCGGCGAGCAGGATCCCGGCCGTGGGCAGGCGCCGGGGGGAGCGCGGCGGGCGGGTGTTCTCGCGTCTGAGCACGGGCATGGCGTGCCTCCGAGGGGTTCGGTGGTGCGCGGTGACGCTCGGTGGGGGGAAAGCGGGGGAGAACCACGGGCAGCCGCGCGCGCTCTCGGGGGAGAGAAACGGGTCGTCGTGACCGGTCGATGGCGTGGGCATGCCAGTAGTTGCCTGCTGAAGAAGCTACGCACGTAGAAGTCCGGGTGGGAAGAGGGTCCGGAGGCTGCCGTTGGTCTACTCCTGCGAAATACTGGCGGAGCTGCGGCAACGGCCACTTTTGGCGGAAACTTTCAGGATCGGGAAACCGGGTCAGGGGTGCTGACGTGCACGAGCACGGGAACGAGGACGGGCCTCGCGTCGAGTCCACGGCGTCGGGGAATGGTGTGGACCAGGAATTCCCGGCGCTGGAAAGGGAGTTGACCGTCTTTCTGCGGCGCGCCCGCGCCTCCTCCGGGGAGATGGCCCGCGAGGTCCACCCCGATCTGGAGTCCTCCGCGTACGGACTCCTCGTCCGGCTGGAGGAGTGCGGCCGGCAGAGGGCCACCGAACTCGCCGCGTACATCGGGGTCGGGAAGGCCACCATGTCGCGCCAGCTGCGCGCCCTGGAGGAACTCGGCCTGGTCGCCCGGGAGCCCGACCCGGCGGACGGCCGCGCCTGGCTCGTCCACCTCACCGAGGAGGGCCGGGTGCGCTTCCGGGCGGTACGCGAGGCGCGACGGGCCCGCTACGTCCGCCAGCTCGCGGGCTGGGACCCCCGCGAGGTCGCCGAACTGGCCCGGCTGCTGAACCAGTTGAACCGGCGGGTGGAGGGGGAGTAGGCGCCCCGGCAGCCCGGCCGGCCCGCCCCGCGGCCCTCTGCGACCGGCCGGCGGGTCCCGCGGGTTCCTCCCACCGGCCGTCGGATCCCTGCGACCGAGCCGGAGGGTCCCGAGGCTCAACACCCCCCGGTCGCCGCGTCCTACAGCTCCACGTACGCCACCGTCGCGTCGTCGTGCGTCTTGCTCCGGCGCAGGTGGGTCCGCCGCACCGCGTCCGCCGTCTCCAGCGCCCGCGTCCGCTCGACGAGGGACTCGGCGCCCTCCTTGCGGACGAGGGTGAACAGGTCGGCCCAGTCGCCCTGGTGGAACCTCTCCGTCCAGCGGGCCGCGCCGTCGGTCAGCGCGGCCAGGGCACGCACGTCCGCACGCGGCACCGAGCCCGTCACCGCGCGCCGGGCCACCGCGAAGTCCGCCGCCGCGGTGAAGAACCCGCCCTCCTTGTTGCGCACCATCGCGTCCGCCACGGCGTCCGTCGCCAGGGACGCCATCGGGATGCGCGACAGGCGGTCGTCCAGCACCGCGGTCACCTCGCCGGTCGGCGCCTGGAGCAGCAGCGCCGAGTCCGAGAGCACCAGGTAATCGACCGTGTGAGCGGACCAGCGTGCGAGGACGACGGTTGCCTGGGGCGTGCGCGGGTGAGAAAGGTCACACGTGTCGGCGTGGGCCGCGGCCGTCCGGCGGATCGCCTCCGCCAGCACCTCGGACAGCGTCACATCCGGTTGCGAAACGGATAGTTCGGTCAGTGCCCCGCCCAGCCGCGCGGTGAACCAGGGGACCGAATGCCGACACCCGGCGTCGCCCGCCGGAGGCGTCACCCCGTCGAGCACGACCAGGGCACCGCCCTGTCCTGAGGCCGGAAGTCCGACCGCGACGAAGTCCTCATTGGGGCGGCCCGGGTCACCCGGCCGCGTGACGAGTTCGGTGCGCATCCAGCCAGTCTGCACGAGCCCTTCACACGGGCGGGGCGAGGGCGCCGACGCCACCGGACGGGCGCTCGACGGCGGCCCGGCGCCGGGTTTGCCACGTAATGATCGACTCCGGCGAAGCGCGGCGGCGAATACTGCCAAAGCCCGCCGCCGACGTCCAACCGGCCCGCCGCGCGAGGCCCTGGCACGCGCCACGGGAACTTGCCCGCCAACTCCTCGCCGATGTTCACTCCTTCGGGTGGCGGCTCGGACGATGCGGGACCACTGCCCACCGGCACTGGGAGGGTCGGGAGCCGTACCGGGCGGCGGACGCCCCAGTTGACGGAACGTCACCCGGGCCCATGGGTACACGAGTCAGGAATGCGAGCACCGGTGCAGAAAATGCGGCCTCGGCGCACAGGCAAGCAGACGGCCTCCAAGGAGGGTGCGACCGGCGACGCCGCCGCCGACTCCGCGGGCAGGGGCCGTCCCGCCCACGTACGCAACCGGCTCATCGTCGCCGTGGCCGTCGTCGCGGCGGCCATCGCGGGAGCCGGAGCTCCGACCGTCCTCGCCGCCTCCGGCCGGCTGAGCGACTCCCAGGACCTGGTGACGCTCGCCCGCCAGACGCAGGAGGCGCTCACCCTCGCGCACTCGCTGGCCGACGAGCGGGACGAGGTCACCTCGTACATCGCCGCCGGCCGGCCCAAGACCAAGGCGCCCTCCGAGCAGCGCAGCGCCCGGGTGGACCGGCAGGTCGAGGAGCTGCGCGCCGACACCGACGCCCCCGCCGCGCTGCGCGAGGACCTCGACGCGGTCGCCACCGTGCGCAGAGCCGCGCTCACCGGCAAGAGCACCGCCCTCGAAGCCCACCAGGCGTACTCCGAGGCCATCACCGAACTGCACGCCCTGGCCGGGGAACTGGCCGAGCTGATGCCGCCCCGCGCGGGCTCCGGCGCGTACTCCCTCGCCGAACTCGACACCGCCGTCCAGCAGGCCGCCGCCGCCCGCGGACTGCTCCTCGCCGCACTCAACGTCCCGCGCTCCGAGCGGACCTCCATCGACCCGGTGACCGGACTGCCGACCACCACCGAGAGCTCGTCGGACGCCGACACCAAGCAGCGGGACGCGCTCACCGCCGCTGCCCAGCAGGCCCGCCTGCGCTCCGACGCCGCCCTCGCCGACTTCCGCGAGACCGCGCCCAAGTCCGCGCGTGCCTCGTACGACGCGACGGTCAACGGACCGGACGTCACCGCGGCCGACAAGTACCTCGCCGGCCTCACCGACCAGCCGACCCTCTCCGACGGCGAACTCGGCACGGCCGTCAAGAAGCTCGACGCGTCGCTGTCCGCCCGCGTCGAGCTGATGCGCGGCGTCGAGGCCTCCCTCAACGACCGCCGCACCAAGGACCTCGCGCGGCTGCGCGACGACGACGTCACCGGACTCGAACTGCGGGTCGCCCTCCTCGGGGCGCTGCTGCTGGTCGCCGTAGGCGTCGCCACCGCGATGGCCCGCACCCTGACCCGCCCGCTGGCCGTCCTGCGGATCGGCTCCGCCCGGGTCGCCGCCGACCCGGCCACCGAGGAACCGGTCAAGTTCACCGGCCGCAACGACGAGTTCGCCCAGGTCGTACGGTCCGTCAACGCACTGCGGGCGCACGCCGCCGCGCTGCACGAGCGGCAGGCCACCCTGGAGGCCGACCGCAAGCACCTCATCGGCCAGCGCCAGACGATGGCCGACGAACGCGACCGGCTGCGCACCGAACTCGCCGCGGCCACCGCCCACCTGGAGCAGGTGCGGCACAGCATCCACGGCACCTTCGTCAACCTGGCGCTGCGCACCCTCGGCCTCGTGGAGCGGCAGCTCGCCGTCATCGAGAACCTGGAGGAGCGCGAGCAGGACCCCGAGCGCCTGTCCACCCTCTTCAAGCTCGACCACTTCGCCACCGTCATGCGGCGGCACAGCGAGAACCTGCTGGTCCTCGCCGGCGCCGAGCACATCCAGCAGCACGCCGGCCCGGTCCCGCTGGTCGACGTCGTACGGGCCGCCGTCAGCGAGATCGAGCGGTACGAGCGCGTCCGGATCGCCGCGCTGCCGCCGCACGCGCACCTCGCCGGCTTCGCCGCCGACGACATCAGCCACCTGCTCGCCGAACTGCTGGAGAACGCCACCTCGTCCTCCCCGCCCGACATGGCCGTCGAGGTCTCCGGATGGCTCCTGGAGAGCGGCGAGGTGATGCTCTCCGTGCAGGACGAGGGCATCGGCATGACCACCGAGCGGATGAGCCAACTCAACGCCCGGCTCGCCGACTTCGACCCGGACGACGCCTACGACGAGGAGAGCGGCGAGGGACTCGGGCTCGGCCTGTACGTGGTCGCCCGCCTCGCGCACCGCCACGGCGTCCGCGTACAGCTGCGCGAGCAGAAGCAGGGCGGGGTCGCCGCCGTCGTCGTACTGCCCCGCGCCCTGCTGGCCGCCGCGCCCGCCGTCGCGGCGCCCGCGTCCGCACCCGTCCCCGGAGGCGCCCCCGCGCTGTCCCTGCCGGGAGTCGACGCCGAGGCCAACTCCAACGTGCTGCGCGGCCGGTCGGTCCCGTCGCCGTCCGCGCCGGCCGCACCCGAGGACCCGGCCGAGGCACCCGGCGACCCGCTCATAGCGGCGGCCGAGGAAGCGGTACGCAACCACTCGGCGTCCGAGTCCGACGCCACCGCGCACGAGGACCCGGACGTCCCCGGGGCCGAACGGCCCGCCGAGACGACCATGGAGCTGCTGGCCCCGGAACCCCCGGCGGACGAGCGCCCCGCCCCCGCCCCCGCGGCGGAGCACGAGACCACGACCGAGGCCGACTCCGAGCCCCCCACGGACGTCGACCTCCCCGCCCAGACCACCACCGACCCCTACGCCATCGGCCCCGACGCACACGAACGCGCCGAGGACGAACCGCAGCGGGTCACCGCCAAGGGGCTGCCCAAGCGAACGCCGAAGATCTCGGCACCCGCGCGGGCTCCCCGGCAGCGCACCGGAGGTGTCGACGCCGAGGCCCTGCGTCGCAGGCTCGGCGGCTTCCACCGCGGCGCGCAGGAAGGCCGCCGCGACGTCGAGGCGGAGATCGCCGAGGAGACGTCGCAGACCAGGGCGCCCGAGGCGGACGCCGTACCCACGGCACAGGACGTACCAGCCACCGGGGGCACAGTCGAGGAGGCAAGCAGTTGACCGCGCCCAGTACCTTCGGACTGAGCAGTGAGGCCCGCAACCTGCACTGGCTGCTGACGAACCTCGTCGAGGAGGTGCCGGGACTGCTGTCGGTCGCGGTCGTCTCCTCCGACGGCCTGCTGCTGCTCTCCTCCGACCCCGGGAGGAACGCGGAGGCACGCACGGCGGCCGAGCAGAAGAACGCCGGGCCCAAGGGGTCCGCCGCCGACCTCGCCACCATCGTCTCCGGCGTCGGCAGCCTGACCATCGGCGCCGCCAAGCTGATGGACGGCGGCGGGGTCAAGCAGACGATGGTCGCCATGGACGAGGGCAGCCTCTTCGTCATGTCGATCAGCGACGGCTCCCTGCTCGGCGTGCACGGCTCCCCGGACTGCGACATGAGCGTCGTGGCGTACCACATGGCGCTCTTCGTCGGCCGCGCCGGACACGTGCTGACCCCCGAACTCCGCAGCGAACTGCGCAGATCGCTGGAGACCGAGTCGGTGGGGAGCGCCCGATGAGCACCCCCAGCCGGCTGCCGGTCCGCGGCGGCGACCGCAAACCCGCCCGCGTGCGCCCCTACTCGCTCACCGGCGGCCGTACCCGCTTCGGGCACGTGCTGCTCGTCGAGACGTTCGTCGCGGCCCTGGACGCCCCCGAGGAGCGCCGGGAACTGACGAACGGTTCGCTCGCCACCCGGGTCATGCCCGAGATGCGGGCCATCGTCGAACTCTGCCGCCGGATGCGCACGGTGGCCGAGATCGCCGCGCTGCTGAAGATGCCGCTCGGCGTGGTCCGCGTGCTGCTGAGCGACCTGGCGGACCAGGGAAAGATCCGTGTGTACGGAACCGGTCACGGCCCGGGACAGCCGGACCGCGCTCTGCTGGAAAGGGTGCTGAGTGGACTCCGCCGTCTCTGACGCCACCACAGGTGTCTCCACGGACGTCGAGAGCGACGTCTCCCGCCTCGTCGAGCCCGAGGAGGAGCTGCGGGCCTGGCAGACCGACCGGACGCGCGCCCCGATCGCCACGAAGATCGTGGTGGCGGGCGGCTTCGGCGTCGGCAAGACCACGCTGGTCACCACGGTCTCCGAGATCACGCCCCTCCAGACGGAGGCGCTGATGACCGAGGCCAGCGAGGACACCGACGACCTCAGCGCGACGCCCGAGAAGCTGACCACCACCGTCGCCATGGACTTCGGGCGCATCACGCTCGACGACGACCTGGTGCTCTACCTCTTCGGCACGCCCGGACAGCAGCGCTTCTGGTTCATGTGGGACGACCTGGTGCGCGGGGCGATCGGCGCGGTGGTCCTCGCCGACACCCGCCGCCTGACGGACTGCTTCCCCGCCCTCGACTACTTCGAGAGCTGCGGACTGCCGTACGTCGTCGCGGTCAACCACTTCGACGGCAGCGAGCGCTTCGACCCGGAGGACGTGCGCGAGGCCCTCACCGTGCCCGCACACATACCTGTCATGATCATGGACGCGCGGCGCCGGATCTCGGTCGTGGAGACCCTGCTGGCCCTGGTCGGCCACGCTCTCGACGTCACACCCGAATAAGAAGTACGCATCTGCACAGTTAAGGACCCGCATGCGGAAGATACTCGTCGTCGGAGCCGGTCAGTCCGGACTCCAGCTCGCCCTCGGCCTCCAGTCGCACGGGTACGAGGTCACCCTGATGTCCAACCGGACGGCGGACGAGATCCGGTCCGGCCGGGTCATGTCGACACAGTGCATGTTCGACACGGCACTCCAGCACGAGCGCGACCTCCAGCTGAACTTCTGGGAGTCCCAGGCCCCGAAGATCGAGGGACTCGGCGTCTCCGTCGCCGCGCCCGGCTCGCACGACCCCGGCCCCACGCAGCGGGCCATCGACTGGGTGGGCAGGCTGGACGGCTACGCCCAGTCCGTCGACCAGCGCGTGAAGATGGCCGGCTGGATGGAGACCTTCGCCCAGCGCGGCGGCCAGCTCGTCATACACGGCGCCGCGGTCTCCGACCTCGACTACTTCTCCCGCACCTACGACCTCGTGCTGGTCTCCGCCGGCAAGGGCGAGCTGGTCTCCATGTTCGGCCGCGACGCGGCGCGTTCGCCCTACACCGAGCCGCAGCGTGCCCTCGCCGTCGCCTACGTCCACGGACTGGGCCCGCGCCCCGAGCACCCCGACTACGACGCGGTCCGCTGCAACCTCGTCCCCGGCGTCGGTGAGCTCTTCGTCATGCCGACCTTCACCACCTCGGGCCGCGCCGACATCCTCTTCTGGGAGGGCATACCCGGCGGCCCCCTCGACGTCTTCAACGGCGTCAAGGACCCGGCCGAACACCTCTCCCTGACCCTGGAACTCATGGAGAAGTTCACGCCCTGGGAGTACGCGCGCGCCACCAAGGTCGAGCTGACCGACGCGAACGGCACCCTCTCCGGCCGCTACGCCCCCACCGTCCGCAACCCCATCGGACGGCTGCCCGGCGGCGGACTGGTCCTGGGCGTCGCCGACGTCGTCGTCGCCAACGACCCGATCACCGGCCAGGGCTCCAACTCGGCGTCCAAGTGCGCCGCCGCCTACCTCGCCTCGATCCTGGAGCAGGGCGACAAGCCCTTCGACGAGACCTGGATGCAGGCCACCTTCGACCGCTACTGGGACACCGCCCGGCACGTCACCAAGTGGACCAACGCGATGCTCGGCGTCCCCCCTGAGCACGTCCTGAACCTGATCGGTGCCGCCGGTCAGCTCCAGCCGGTCGCGGACCGCTTCGCCAACGGCTTCAACGACCCGGCGGACTTCGAGAACTTCTTCTTCGAGCCGGAGAAGACCGAGGCCTACCTCGCCTCGGTCGCGGGCGCGGCGAAGGAGTAGCCCTCGTCGGACCCGTCCGTGGCGTCCCGGGGGAGCTTCGGCGGCGTGAACCGCCGCAGGGGCTCCCCGCCGGGGTCGGGCCGCACCGCCCCCAGCACCGGGTTCGCCGCGATCGGCGACACCTTGATCCGCGCGCCGGGACGCGGCGCCTGCACCACCATGCCGTCGCCGAGGTAGAGGGCTACGTGCGTGGCCTCGGGAAAGTAGATCACCAGGTCTCCGGGCCGCAGCTCGCCCAGCGGAACGTGTTCCAGCTCGGCCCACTGCTCCTGGCTGGTGCGCGGGATCGACCGCCCGGCGTGCTCCCACGCCCGCGAGGTCAGCCCCGAGCAGTCGTACGACTCCGGGCCCTCGGCACCCCACTCATAGGGTTTCCCGAGCTGCCGCACGGCGTAGCCCAGCGCCCTGCCGCCCTCCCGCGACGGCGTACGCCGGCTGCTCAGCGCGCCCGACGCCATGAACGTCCGCTGCGCCCGGACCGCCCCCGACTTCTCCAGCTCGGCGAGCTTCGCCAGCTGGTCGGCGCTGAGCGAGGCGAGCAGCTCCTCGACCTCGGCCAGCTTCCCCCTGACCTCGTCGCGGTCCTTCTTCCGCCGCTCGGTGAGGGTGAGCTGGGCGTCCAGGGCCTTGCGCGCGTCCCGCGCCAGACCGTCCGTGCGCTTCTCGTGGCCGGTGAGCCGGTCGACGGTCTCGGCCCGCTCCCGCGCCAACTGCCCGATCACGTGTCCCTCGTCGAGCGCGTGCCGCGGGTCGCGGGCGAGCAGCAGGCGGACGTAGGGGGAGATCTCGCTGCTGTTCTGGTACTGCTGGCGGGCGAGCCGGCCGGCGGCGCCCCGGCTGTCGTGCAGCGAGAGCCGTGCCGCGGCCAGTTCCTTCTCCAGCCGCTCCGCCTCGGCCCGCTTCTCCCGCAGCTCCTCCTCGGTCGCGTTGTACGCCTCGGTGGCCTGCTCGGCCTGCCGGTACAGTTTCTGAAGATCCGTCAGCAGGACCCCCAGGGAACGGCCTTCGGGCACGGAGGCGGCGGTGCCGGAGTCCGTGCCGGGTCCGGGGGCGGCCAGGGCGGGGGAGGGGGCGAGCAGCGCGCCGGCCGTCACCGCCGCCGTACAGACCAGGCGCAGAAGCCTTCCTGACATGTCATCACCTCCACAGGGGGGCGGCGTCTCCGTCCCGCACCGTGAGGATCAGATGACCGCGCGCGGTCCGCGCGCGGAAGGTGGGCGGTTCGGCCCAACGGCGTCACTCGTCGGCGTCGTCCGGCTTGCCGCCCGGCGTGGCACCGTGCTCCGGGCCCCCCGGGGTGCCGGGCGGTCCGCCGGCGTCCGGCTTGGACCAGGGCCACCTCGGTCCGCCGCCCGTCCGGCCCGTCGGGTCGTACGTGTACTTCCACCCCGGGTGCAGGCCGAACCGGCCGCCGTGCGCGCGCTGGACGCGCCGGTAGACGAGGACGGTCGGCGGGCCGCCCGCGGCGTCCGGCACCGGGACCCGGTACACCTTCGGCGGGTGCCCGGTCATACCGAGCAGGACGGGCAGGACACGGCCGTCCAGGGGGCCGCCCTCGAAGGGGGTGTCTTCGCTCTTCACGCCACCAGTGTCACAGCAGGTGCGCCGCGTCGCCGACCACGGGCAGCACGCGCCGGACCAGCGCGCCCACCGGGCCGTCCGCCGGTTCCAGGGCCAGCGCGGTGCGCACCACGGCGGCGGCCTGCGCGTCCCGGCCCGCCGTCGCCGCGAGCACCGCCACGAACTGCTCGACGAGCCAGTCGCGCAGTTCGTCCAGCGGCGGCTCCTTGTCCTCGTCGAGCCAGATCAGCGAGGCGGCCTCGACCGAGGTGATCCACATCCGGACGGTCATCCGCAGCCGGGGCCCCGGGTCCGCGATCTCCAGGTGGGTGAGGATGTGCTCGGCGGCGGCCCGCCGCACCCCGTCCACGATGGCCGTCGTACGCGAGGTCTCCACGACGCTGCCGCCCTGGAGCAGCGCGCTGAACCCGGCGTCGTGCTGGTCGACGAAGGCGAGATAGCGGTCGAGGGCCCGCCCCAGCCGGCGGGTCAGCGGACCCTCCGGCGGCTCCGCGAAGCACTGCTCCAGCTCCTCGGCGGCGGACCGCAGCGCCGCCTCGTACAACTGCTGCTTCCCGCCGGGGAAGTAGCGGTACACGAGCGGCCGCGACACCCCCGCCGCCTCCGCCACGTCGTCGAGCGAGACCTCCTCGGGCGCGCGGTGCGCGAAGAGGGACAGCGCGGCGTCGAGCAGCTGGCTGCGCCGCTCCTCGACGCTCAGCCGGCGGTACGCGGGGGTGGGAGCCTGCGAGGTCATGTCGGGCAGCGTAACCGTGTTCGCACCCGGGCACGCCGTCACCGGGCGCGGATCCGGACCCGTCCGGTACGGGCCTTCGGTCGGGTCCGGTGCGCGCGTCACCGCGGAGCGCCGGCCGGTCGTCAGGCCAGCAGTCCCGAGGACTTCCACAGGCGCCGCCCGACCCCGCGCAGCACTCCGATGTCGTCCAGGAAGTCCGTCAGCCGCTTGGAGCCGGTCTGCATGACCTCGCGGCGGTGGCCGCTGGCCTGCACCTGGGCGACGGCCTCGCGCCGGTCGAGGCCGACGTTCGTGTAGACCTCGGGGTTGATGAAGGCCTGCGAGAACACGCGGGCGAACTCGCCCGAGGTGACCCGGGTGAACTCCTGGGACCAGCGCGGGGCCGTCATCATCTGGCGGCGCAGCTCCTCGCGGGCGTACCGGACGTGGCGGGCCTCCTCGACCACGTGGATGCGCGTGACACCGCGGACGAGGCTCTGCACGCGCTCGTCCGGGAACGTCAGGCGCTGCATCCAGTCGAGCACCTCCTCGCCCAGCAGGGTCGCGGTGAACGAGCCGGGCGTGGTCGAGACGGTCTTGAAGAGCCGGCCCAGGTTCTGGTGCACCCGGCTGACCGGGTAGTACGGCGTGCCGCCCCGGCTGATCAGGCGGGCGAACATCTTGGAGTGGCGGCACTCGTCCTCGATCTCGGTGAGCGCGTACCGCACGTGGGCGCTCGTCGCCGCCTTGTCGTAGATGTGCCGCACCAGCAGCTGCATCAGGATGATCTCGAACCAGATGCCGAGCGAGGCGAGGGCCGCGGCCTCGTGCTGCGAGAGCGCGATGCGCTGCTCCTCGCTCATCCGCTTCCACAGCGGGGTGTCGTAGAGGGAGACCAGCTCCGGCGGCCAGAACCACTTGCCCGGCTCGAACGGAGCGTCCCAGTCCAGCTCCTTGTCCGGGTCGAAGGAGTGCTTGGCGGAAGAGTCGAGCAGGCGCTCGGCCACCTGCTCCCGGTCCTTGAGCAGGCCGAGCGCGTCGCGCAGCACATCGGCTTCCGTGACTGTCGTCATGACTGTTCCCACCTCGTCGTACCGGATGAACAGGTGCCGGGCACATCGGGGTTACCGGCGGTCACGTCTTATGAGACTGCTTGTCAGCAAGCTCGTCAATCCCCTGTGCGCGACTTGTTGACCCCGCGTCCACCCCGTGTGAGCCTGCCAGGTATGCCGACGTATGAGCTCTACGCCATGAACGCGGGAGACCCCCTCTGGGGGGTGCAGGCCAGCGGAGCGGCACGCTTCAGCTGGGAGTACGACGACGGGCGCGACCGGCTGCTGGCCCTCTACCAGAAGGGCAAGGACAAGCAGTGGGACGGCCAGAAGCGGATCGACTGGGACCTGGAGGTCGACCCCCACGATCCGCTCGGCACCCCCGACGAGGCGCTGACCCTCCACGGGACGCGGTACTGGGACAAGATGACCGACCGCGACCGGGGCGAGCTGCGCAAGCACTACGCCTCCTGGCAGTTCAGCCAGTTCCTCCACGGCGAGCAGGGCGCCATGGTCTGCGCCGCCCGGATCGTCGAGTCCGTCCCGGACCTGGACGCCAAGCTCTACTCGGCGACCCAGACCATGGACGAGGCCCGCCACGCGGAGATCTACTCCCGCTTCCTGCACGAGAAGATCGGGATGCTCTACCCGATCAACGACAACCTCCAGTCGCTCCTCGGCGACACCCTGAGCGACTCGCGCTGGGACATGCCCTACCTCGGGATGCAGGTCCTCATCGAGGGCCTCGCGCTCGCCGCCTTCGGCATGATCCGCGACACCACCGACAAGCCCCTGCCCAAGCAGATCCTCGCCTACATCATGCAGGACGAGGCCCGGCACGTGGCCTTCGGCCGCATGGCCCTGCGCGACTACTACCGGCAGCTCACCGACGCCGAACTGCGCGAGCGCGAGGAGTTCGTCATCGAGGGCTGCTACCTGATGCGCGACCGGCTGCGCGGCGTCGAGGTCCTGGAGAACTTCGGCATCCCCAAGGCCCAGGCCGAGGAGTACAGCGAGCAGTCCGAATTCCTGCACCTCTTCCGCCAGTTGCTGTTCAGCCGCATCGTCCCCTGCGTCAAGGACATCGGCCTGTGGGGCAAGCGCCTCCAGCAGGCCTACGTGGACATGGGCGTCTTCGACATGGGCAACTCCAACCTGGACCTCCTCATGGCCCAGGACGAGGAGATCGCGGAGAAACTGGACGCGGAACGGTTCGCGGCCGAGGAGCAGGAGCGGGTGGCCGAGGTGCGGGAGGCGATCGAAGCGGGGGCGGCCGAGTCCTGACGTCACCCGTCTGGAGTACGGTTCTGGCGTGTCCACGCCTCCACCGCCCCAGCATCCGCAGAACCCGTACGGGCAGCAGCCCCAAGGCCCCTACGGGCAGCAGCCCCAGGGCCCGGCCCCCTACGGCCGGCAGCCCCAGGGTCCCTACGGCCAGCAGCCGCCCGCGCCGTCCTACGGGCAGCAGCCGCCCGGCCCCTACGGACAGCAGGCCGCGCCCTACGGGGCGCCGCCCCAGGCCCCGTACGGCGCGCCCGACCAGCAGCCCCAGGGCTGGGGCGCGCCCCCGGCTGGGCCGCCGCCGAAGAAGCGCCGGGTCGGGCTCGTCCTCGGCATCGTCGGCGGAGTCGTCGCCCTCGTCGTCGTGATCGTCGTGGCGCTCGCGGTGATCGGTTCGAAGACCGACGCCGGCTTCCCCGAGGCCGAGTACAAGCTCACCCTGCCCAAGACGCTGCTCGACAAGCGCTACGAACTCGCCCAGGACCTCTCGGACTCCGAGGGCTCCAAGGTCGAGGGCGAGGCGGACGGCGCCTGGGACGCACGCGACGTCACCGCCGTGGTCGGCCAGTACAGCCTCGGCGGCGACGCCACCAAGGGCAACGTCGTCATCTCGGGCATGTACGGCCGGTTCAAGAACACCGGGACCGCCCGCGACAAGATGATGGAGGGCGCCGCCGGTTCCGACGGCGCCGAGGTCGCCGTACCGCCGAAGGACTTCAAGCCCTCCGGCTCCGACACCACCATCACCTGCCAGGTGCTCACCAAGGACCAGCTGGGCACCAAGATGACCATCCCCATGTGCGGCTGGGTGGACGGCAACACCGGCGCCTCCGTCGCCGAGATCACCGCCGCGACCATGACGAAGGACCCCTCCGACGTGGACCTGGAGGCGGCCGCCGAGACCACGCTGAAGGTGCGCTCCGAGATCAGGAAGCCGATCGGCTGACCCGCGTCACGAGGACGCGGCGACCGACGGGGCCGGCAGCCCGGCCGGCTCGGCCGGCCCCGCGGGGAACGACGTCCGCAGGGTGAACGCGTAGGCGGTGGGCCCGTGTTCACGCAGGTGCAGGAGGCGCGTCTCGGCCTCCTGCACGGTCGGACGGTGGCCCGCCGGGACCCACCACAGGGCCGTGACCGCCTCCTGGAGCCGCTCGAACCACTCACGGCGGCGGGCCAGCATCTCCCGGTGCCGCCCCTGGTACATGAACGCGGTCAGGGCGTCGGTGTCCCGCCACGACGTCAGGTTGACGATGAGCCAGTCGTCGCCGAGGACGGGGACGTCCGTCGCGTTGCCCGAGTCGTCCTGCAGCCGCCAGACGAACCCCGGAGCCTCGTCCGCGGCGGCGTTCACCGGATCGAGGGCGTCCACGAAGTCCTTCAACTGGGGTGAGTCCAGAGGTGCCTTGAGACGGGCGATGTTGACCTGCGCAGTTCGTAGAGGGTCGGGTGCGAGGGTTCGTACGCGGCTGAATCGGTCATGTACCGAACGTTAGGTCGGCCTCCGGGGCACCTGCCAGACCCGTCTCACGCACTGGGCGCCGAACCCGCCGCGCCGCGCACGAGGCCCATGTGCCAGTCGCCGCCCCGCCCCGCACCCGCCCCCCTCACGAGTCGAGCACGGCCTTCATCACGGCCCTCGCGATCGGCGCCGCGTCCCCGCCCCCGCTGATGTCACCGCGCCGGGCCGCCGCGTCCTCCACGACCACCGCCACCGCCACCGCCGGCTGCATCTCGTCGGCCGCCTGCGCCCAGGACACGAACCAGGCGTACGGCGTACCGGAGTTGCCGATGCCGTGCTGGGCGGTGCCCGTCTTCCCGCCGACCGTGGCCCCCGGGATCGCGGCGTTCGCACCCGTGCCCTTCTCCACCACGTCCGTCATCATCTGCCGCAGCTTCACCGCCGTCGACGGCCGCATCGCCTGGCGCACGGACCTCGTGCCCTTCGTCCGCACCGTCGTGCCCGCCTCGGTCGTCGTCCGCTCCACCAGATACGGCGCCCTGACCGAGCCACCGCCCGCCACCGCCGCCGAGATCATCGCCATCTGCAGCGGAGTCGCCCGCGTGTCGAACTGACCGATGGACGACAGCGCCAGCTGCGCCCGGTCCAGCTCCGTGTCGAAATTGCTCGGCGCCACCGCGAACGGGATCCGCAGCCCCCGGTCGTTGAAGCCGAAGCCCGTCACCGCCCGCGTCATGTCCTCCAGGCCCACGTCCACGCCCAGCTTCGCGAACACCGTGTTGCAGGACCACTCGAAGGCAAAGCGCAGCGAGGCGTCCTCGCAGCCCTTCACCTCGTTCGTCAGCCGGGTCGTCGTCCCCGGCAGCGTGTACGGGTCCGGGGACTTCGTCCGCGCGTCCACGTCCGTCACCGTGCCGGAGTCCAGCGCCGCCGCCGCCGTCACCACCTTGAACGTCGAACCCGGCGGATACGTCTGGCGGATGGCCCGGTTCAGCATCGGCTTCGCCTCGTCGCCGTTCAGCCGGGCCCACGCCCGCCTCGCCCGCGCACCCGTGCCCGACAGCCGCCCCGGGTCGTACGACGGCGCCGAGACCAGCGCGAGGATCCGGCCGGTGGACGGCTCGATCGCGGCCACCGCGCCCCGGCGCCCGCCCAGGCCCGCAAACGCCGCCCGCTGCGCCGCCGCGTGGATCGTCGTGACCACCGCGCCGCCGGGACTGCGGGAGCGCGTGAAGTCGTTCCACAGCGGCAGCGGCGCCAGCATCGGATCGGCGCCCGACAGCACCCCGTCCTCCGCGTTCTCCAGCAACGAGGTCCCGTACATCTGCGAGGCGTACCCGGTCACCGGCGCGTACAGCGGCCCGTCCCGGTAGGTCCGCTCGTACCGCAGCTGCTCACCCGTGTCCTTGGACCCGGTGACCGCACTGCCGCCGACCACGATGTCCCCGCGGGGCTGTCCGTAACGCGCGATCGTGGCACGGCGGTTGGCCGGGTTGCCGTCGTACGACGGAGCCTGGACGAGCTGCACGCGCACGGCGTTCACCAGCAGGGCGACGAACAGCACGGCGCACAGGGCCGCCGCTCTGCGGATGTATCTCGTCACGGCGCCGCCGTCCCGTCGTACTGGCTGCGCGCCGAATCACTGATCCGGATGAGCAGCGCCACGATGATCCAGTTGGTGACGACCGAGGAGCCGCCCTGGGCGAGGAACGGCATCGCCATCCCGGTCAGCGGGATCAGCCCGGTCACCCCGCCCGCGATCACGAACACCTGCAACGCCAGGATCGAGGCCAGACCGATCGCCAGCAGCCGCCCGAAGGGGTCGCGCAGCGCGAGTCCCGCACGGTAACCGCGCTCCACCAGCAGCGCGTACAGCAGGAAGATCCCGCACAGCCCGACCAGCCCCAGCTCCTCGCCCGCCGTCGCCAGGATGAAGTCCGACTTGGCGGCGAAGCCGATGAGGATCGAGTGGCCGAGCCCGAGACCGGTGCCCGTCACCCCGCCCGCCGCGAACGCGAAGAGGGACTGGGCGAGTTGGTTCGGACCCTGGCCCGCGTCGATCGACGCGAACGGGTGCAGCCAGTCCTCCACCCTGCTGTGCACGTGCGGCTCCAGCCGGCCGACGGCGACCGCGCCGACCACCGCGAGCAGCAGGCCCACCGCGATCCACCCGGTGCGGCCCGTGGCCACGTACAGCAGGATCACGAAGAGGCCGAAGAAGAGCAGCGAGGTGCCGAGGTCCCGCTCCAGGACCAGGACACCGACGCTCAGCAGCCAGATGGCGACGATCGGGCCGAGCACCCGCCCCGTCGGCAGCTGGAGGCGGGTGAACCGCCAGACCTGCCGGCCCGAGTACGCGAGCGCGTGCCGGTTCGCCGCCAGGTAGCCGGCGAAGAACACCGCGAGCAGGACCTTCGCGAACTCGCCCGGCTGGAAGGAGAATCCGGCCACCCTGATCCAGATCCGGGCCCCGTTCACCGACGGGAAGAAGATCGGCAGGGTGAGCAGGGCGAGCGCGGCGACCACGCAGACGTAGGTGTAGCGCTGGAGCACCCGGTGGTCCCGCAGCACCACGACGGCCACGGTGAAGAACGCGACACCGAGCGTGGACCAGACGAGTTGCGTGGTGGCCGCCTGGTCGCGCGGCGTCTCCAGGTCGAGCCGGTAGATCAGCACCAGGCCCAGCCCGTTGAGCAGCACCGCGATCGGCAGCAGCACCGGATCGGCGTACGGCGCCCGCAGCCGCACCGCGACATGCGCCAGCAGCGCGAGCACGCCGAGCCCGGCGCCGTATCCGGCGGCGCCGGGCGGGACGGTGCCGTGCTGCGCGAGACCCACGGCGCAGTAGCCGTACACCGACAGCAGGACGGCGACCACGATCAGGGAGAACTCGACGCCACGGCGCCGGGGCAGCCGTACGGCGGAGGGGGGCGGATCCGCTGCCACGGTCGTTCCGGCCTCGATCATGTCCGGAACGTAGCAAGCGGGGGCCGTGATGTCCCGTTATGTCGCGAGAATCGGGCCAATGTGGTGGACCTCGGGTCGCGGCGCGGGACGCACGCTCAGCACCAGCGGGGGGCCGCGCCGATGTTGTCGATGTACTTTGCCGAGCCCCAGGCCCAGGTGCCGTCCGTCAGGAGGTACCAGAGGTTGTTCCCGCCGACCCACTCGCCGCGCGTCTTGCAGAAGATGTGGACGATCGCGCCGTACGGCTCGACCCGGATGACCGCGCTGCCGCGCGTCGGGGCGTCACGCAGCACCAGTCCGCCGTGCGCGGTGACCCGGCCCTTGTAGAGGCGGGCGCTGTGGTTGCCGTCGTGGTTCCAGTCGCGGCCGCTGTTGTTCCAGTTCTGGCCGCCTTCGTTCCAGCCCAGGGTGTCGTTGTACTCCTGGCTGCCGCTGAGCTGGCTCGCGCCGGAGTCGGCGTCCCAGTCGTCCGCGACGGCCGGCGAGGTCGTGGCGGCCAGGGTGACGAGGGCGCCGCCGGCGGCGGCTATGCCGAGGCGGGTGAGCGTGGACCGCAGGGTCATGGTGGCTCCTCCAGAAGCGGGGCGAAGCTGACTATTCGCCACACTAGGAGCGGCGGTGACACCGCGCCCGTCACAGTGAGCCATCGGGGAGGTGCGGGGGGTTGCGGCGGGGGTGGGGATCGGGTCCCCGGGGTCGGCCGGGGCGGGGCTGGGCTCAGGTTGGCGGGGGTCGGCTTGGGGGCGGTTTTGAGCCGGGTCGGGGGTGAGCCGTCTCCGGGTGGGTGGGGTCGGGCTGGACCCCACGGTCGGCCCGCGCCGACCAGGGCTCCGGCTCGGTCGGGGACGTTCAGAGACCCGGCTCGGTCGGGGACGTTCAGAGACCCGGCTCGGTCGCGGACGGGCGCGGTGCCGGCTTGGGGGGTGATCCGGGGAGTGGTCCGGGGAGTGATCCAGGGTCCGGCGGGTCCGTGTCCGGGAGAGCCGCCGGCGCCCGGGGCAGGATCAGCGTCGCGATCGCGCCGCCGTCCGGGGCGTTCGCGAAGGACAGCCGCGCGCCCAGCACCTCGGCCTGGCCCGACGCGATCGTCAGCCCCAGCCCGTGCCCCCGGGCACCCCCCTCCGTACGGAACCGCTGAGGGCCGTGCGCCACGAGATAGTCCGGGAACCCGTCACCGTGGTCCCGCACGGTCACCACCGGACCGTCGACGGTCAGCACGACCGGCGCCCGCCCGTGCTTGTGCGCGTTCGCGACCAGATTGCCGAGCACCCGTTCGAGCCGGCGCCGGTCGGTCTCCACGCACACGTCCCGGACGACGCGGACCTCCGTACCCGACCCCCGCGCCACCCGCCCGGCCAGCGGCGCGAGCCATAGCGCGTCCAGGTCCAGCCGCTCGCCCCCGGTGTCCAGGCGGGAGATCTCCAGCAGGTCCTCGGTGAGCGTGCGCAGGGCGGCGACCCGGTCGCGCACCAGCTCCGTCGGACGCCCCGGCGGCAGCAGCTCCGCCGCCGCGTGCAGCCCCGTCAGCGGCGTGCGCAGCTCGTGCGCCACGTCCGCCGTGAACCGCTGCTCGCTCAGCAGCTTGCCCTGGAGCGTCGACGCCATCGTGTCCAGCGCCCCGGCGACCGCGGCCACCTCGTCCTGCCGCCGCGTCGGATCCTTCGTGCGCGGGTCGTCCACCCGCGCGTCCAGGTCGCCCGCGCTGATCCGCCGGGCCACCTGCGCCGTCCCGTGCAGCCGCCGGGTCACCCGCGTCACCGCGAACGCCCCCACCAGCAGCGTCGCCCCGATCGCCAGCGCCGAGGACCACACGATCGCCCTGTCCAGCGCGTCGATGGTGTGGGCGCCCTGCGCGTAGTCCACCCGGACGGCCAGCGCCCGCCCGCCGTCGGCCGGACCCGCCGCCCACATGGTGGGGCGCGGGTCGTGATCGCCGACCATCGTGCCGCGCCGCCCGCCCGCCGCCAGCGCCTTCAGCCGCGCGGGCAGCCCCGGGAGGTCCACTCCGGCGCCGGGCGGTAGCCGGTCCCCGGCCTCGTACGCCTCCGTCACCGCCGTGAGCCGGTCGAGCGCCTGCTCCCGCGCCTCGCCCACCGTATGGTTGGTCACCGAGACGTGGACCAGCAGGCCGAGCAGCGCGGCGAGCGCACAGCACATCACCGTGATGAACGCGGCCGCCTTCCAGGTCAGCGTCGCCGTCCACCGCGGCAGGGTCGGTCTCACGAGGCGCTCTCGGACGGCACCGGCGACCTCGTCGGCCGCGGGGTCCCCACCCGCAGGATCTCGTCCCGGGTCGCCAGCATCGCGTGCTGGTGCCGGTCCCACGTCCACACCGTCCGGTACTCGTATCCCGGCAGCGTCGAAGGCGAGCGGATGATCACGGCCCGGCCCGCCAGCTCGACGCCGGCCGTGCTGTCAGAGGTGCCCATGATCTGCACCAGCGCGTGCTTCACGAACGTGTACACCCGCACCGCCAGCTGGTTGCCGGGGAAGCGGATGCCGAGCACCATGTCGTCCTTCCCGTCGCCGGTGAGGTCCCGGTAGTACGCCCGCAGCACCGGGCACCTCGCGCCGCCCGCGCCCTTGCCGCCGCAGTCCTTCAGGCGGTCGGCCGTCTCGGCGTACAGGGCGTGCGGACCGGTGTACTCGTCCGGATGCGCCGCCACCTCCGCGCGCACGACGGCCAGCGGGTCCACCCGGTGGATGTCGTCGCCCGGCGCCGTCACGCCCTCGACCGTCTCGGTGTCCGCCTCCCCGTAGTCGAGCGCGGGCGTCGAGGCGGGCGGCACCTCCGGCCAGAGCCGGGTCGGCCCGACGGCGGTCGGTGTCGCCCCGGCCCCGCGCAGGTCACCGGCGTCACCGCAGGCCGTGGCGGTCACCAGGAGCAGGACGGTGAGCGCGGCGAGGGCGGCGGCGGTGCGGGGGCCCGCCGGGGTGGCTCGGCGGTGACCGTGGTGGTGGGGGTGGGGCTGGGGGCGGTGGTGTGGGCGGTCGGGTCTCACTGGGCTCCTGCGTGCGGGCCGGCCTCGCCCCGGCGGGTCGTCGGGCGGCGGAACCGGTCGCCGTCGCCCGGTACACCTTATTCACGTTATGTGCGTTCTTCGTGGGAAAGTTCCCTATGTCCGGCAGGAGGCAAGGGGCAAGGGTCGACGCCGGTGAGTGCCGACGCCGTCGGCTGCCCTCAGTTGTCTGCCCGGCGCCGACACCGGTGACGGCTCACGGAATGACGGCTCACCGGGTGACCCGTCACTCGGTCAGCTCCTCCAGGAGCCGGGCCGTCGCGAGACCCGCCCGCAGGTACTCCACGAACAGCTCGTTGTGCAGCGCCCAGGGCGAACGGCGGGAGCGGATGAGCCGGATCACGTCCTCGGGGGCGCGACCCGCGCGGACGAGGGCGTGCCCCACGACGAGCCCCGAGCGGTTGTAGCCGTGATAGCAGCGGACGAGCACCCGCCGGCCCTCGTCGACCGCCTCGGACGCGGTCTGCGCGAGGCGCATCACGCCCGCCAGCTGCGTACCGTCCAGGGGGCCGTCCGGGATCGGCCAGACGTGGTGCTCCACACCCGGGTCCGGGCCGTGCCCCGGAAGCCGCAGCAGCGTCAGGACCAGGTCGAACTCGTCGTGGACCACCGCGAACTCGTGCTGGCCCGAGCTCGCCCTGAACTCGTGGCCGCCCATCCACAGGCCCGGGACGATCTCGCTCCACGGGCTGCCCGGAACCGGAACGCCGGATTGCCTGCCGCGGGTCCGCAACGGTGCCTCCCCCTCACGGCCTGCGAGGCCTCAGGCCCTGCCAAGTCCTCCCAAAGGTAACCGGCTTCTTGCCCCTGGAGCACCCCTCCTGTTCCCATGGTCATGGGGTGATGGTGCATGAGCGGACTGCGCGTCATACCGACCTGGCGGCACGGCCAGGAGCGGCTGTACGTCTGCCACACGGACGGAAGGAACGTCGCCTGGTACGACAGGCAGACGGCCCGGGTGAACCTGCTCAGCGAGGACCGGCGCGAGGACGTGCTCGACGCGCTCGGGCCCTTCCTCACCGGGCCGGTGACGGTGGGACCGCCGCCCGTCCCGACGCCCGCCGAGCTCGCCCGGCTCACCCTGCACCCGGACGACGACCTGGCGCCCAACCGGCCGGGCGAGGCGCTGCTGATCGCCCTCGACCGTGACCCCGGGCCCCCGCACCGGCTGCGCGCCGATCCCCGGCGGCGGGCGCTGGCCACCGAGCAGGCGGTGGGGGAGGCACTGGACGGGCTGGAGGGTGCGGGGTGGCACACGCTGCACTCGGTGCCGCTCTCCGGGGGCGACCGCATCCACCACCTGGTCATCGGCCCCGGGGGACTGTTCTCCGTACGGACGCTGTACGCCCGCAAGCAACGGGTCCTGATCGCCGACCCGATGGTCACGGTCGGCCGCCGGGAGCCGTATCCGCTGCTCAGGGCGGTACGGGCGGAGGCGGACCGCGCGTCCTACGCCCTGACGGCCGAGGTCCACCCCGTACTGGTGGCGACCGGACCCACCGCCGTGACGGTCACCGCCGCGCTGCGCTCCGTCCGCGTCCTGCGGGACACGGACCTGCCGTCCTTGGCACGCCTGGGCGGCGTCCTGAAACCGGCGGACGTGGAAGCACTCCACGCGATGGCCCGGGACCGCCAGACGTGGTCACGGGTGTGATCTGACGGGGGCGTGGGTCCAGTGGGCGTCGGGGCGCTGGCCGTCCGGTGGGTGGGTCGGGTCCGTGCCGGTACATCCGGCCGTCGGTAGTTGCTGCTGGCGTCCGTTACCAGCGTTCCTCGGTTGCGTACGTCCCCGTCTCGACGGCCATTTGATGTACCGGCACGGCCCCTTCGGTTTCATGGCGGCTTGCGGTCCGTGGGCGGCTGAGCTGCGGGGCGCGGGCCCGGTGCTCAGGTGCCCGCCGGTGGGCGGCGAGGGGCGGTCGCCCGCTCCAGCTGCGGGCAATCGTGCCGCTGGGGCGGCACGGGTGGGCGCAGGCGGCAACCCGCTAGCGCCGGGCTCGCCGTCCCACCCCGACCTCAGCCCCAGGGCCGGGCGCTGGATGTAGGTGGGGGAGTGGGCTCCCGCGCGGCACCCCGAGGCGCCGGGCTCGCCGACCCACCCCGACGTTCACCGAGGTGCAGAGCGCTGGTGTACGCGGGGGAGTGGACCCACCTCGGCTTCAGCCATAGCGCCGGGCGCTGGATACGGGGGAGTGGACACCGAACGGCACCCCCGTAGGCCCCCCGGGCCGGCCCCTCCCGGACGCGAAACACGGCGCCCGGCGCTGAGAGGCCGAGGGAACACCCGTAACCCCCCTCAAGGCATCTGACGCAACCCCGCGACAAGAAGCCCCACCAACCGCCGCGCGTCATAGCGCGCGTCACTGTCGGCCCCGATACAGAGATTCCCGACCCCGCGCATGAACTCGAGCGGCTGCACGTCGGACCGAATCTCCCCGGCCCCCGCCGCGGCCGCGAGCAACTCCCCGCACACAGGCACGAGCCGATCGAGAAAGTACGAGTGGAGCGCCTCGAACCCGGCGCTGTCGGACTGCAGCACCGCGGCGAGCCCGTGCTTGGTGACGAGGAAGTCCACGAACCGGTCGATCCATAGTCCCAGCGCGGCGTACGGGCTCGCGCTGTCGGCCAGGAGCGCCGGCCCCGCCTCCGCACAGGCCTCCACCTGGTGCCGGTAGACGGCGATGATGAGGTCGGCCCGGGTCGGGAAGTGCCGGTAGATCGTGCCGAGCCCGACCCCGGCCTCGGCGGCGATGTCCCGCACGGGCGCCTCCACGCCGGACCGCACGAACACCGCGGCGGCCGCGTCGAGCAGGGTCCCCTCGTTGCGCCGCGCGTCCCTCCGCTTGGACCGGGCGGGCCGCCCCGCGCCCTCGTCGCCGTCGCTCACCGCGCACTCCTCCCACTCTCGCGCTTGCTAAAGCGGAACGTTGTTCCGTATCGTTTCCGGAACGAGGTTCCGTTTGCTCATGATGGCAGAGCGCGCACCCGTCACCAAGTCACACCCGGCTCCGTAACCGAATGGAAGTACGGCCATGCCCGACTCGAACACCACCACCCTGTCGAACATCGTGGGACCGTCCACCACGGTCGTCTCCGCGAAACCCGTGATCCTCCAGGCCCCCGACCGGGGTGAAGACCTCCAGGTCCGGGTGTCCGCCCCCGCGACCGGCGGCGACCTGCCCGTGATCGTCCTCTCGCACGGCTACGGCTCGTCGATGGACGGCTATGCCCCGCTGGCCGACTTCTGGGCCGCCCACGGCTTCGTCGTCCTCCAGCCCACCCACCTCGACTCCAGGACGCTCGGCATACCCGCCGACGACCCCCGTACGCCGCGCATGTGGCGCTTCCGGATCGAGGACGTACGGCGCGTCCTGGACGAACTCGACGTCCTGGAGGCCGCCGTACCGGGCCTCGGCGGCCGGATCGACCGCGGCCGTGTCGCCGTGGCCGGCCACTCCTGGGGAGCCCAGACGGTGAGCGCACTGCTGGGGGCGCGGGTCCTCGACTCCGAGGGCGTACCGGGGGAGGACATGTCCGACCCGCGGGTGACGGCGGGTGTGCTGCTCGCCCTGACCGGCAAGGGCGGCGAGGACCTGTCACCGTTCGCGGCCGAGCACTTCCCGTTCATGAACCCGTCCTTCGACGACATGAAGACACCGGCGCTGATCGTCGCGGGGGACCAGGACCGATCCGCGCTGACGACCAGGGGCCCCGACTGGTTCACCGACCCGTACTTCCTCAGCCCGGGCAGCAAGAGCCTGCTCACCCTCTTCGGGGCGGAGCACTCGCTGGGCGGTGTCTCCGGGTACGACGCGGCGGAGACGACGGACGCGAGCCCCGAACGCGTCGCCCTGCTCCAGCACCTCACCTGGGCCTACCTGCGCACGGCCCTGACCCCGGAGGACGACAGCTGGCAGCACGCGATCTCCGTACTGCAGACCACCCCGAACCCCCTGGGCCACTTGCAGAGCAGGTAGCCGCCAGGGCCCCCGTATACGCACGCCCCTCGGCCCCCACGGCCCGCAGTCGCGATCCGGCGGAAGGGGCCGTGCCGGTACATCAAATGGCCGTCGAGACGGGGACGTATCCGGCCGAGGAACGCTGGTGACGGACGCCGGCAACAACTACCGACGGCCGGATGTACCGGCACGGCCCCGACCCACCCACCGGACGGCCAGCGCCGAACACCGTCGGCTCGAAGGCGCCGGAGGGGCTCACCTCCGCCCAGGGGCTCACCTCCGCTGAGGGCGCAGGACGGCCGAGGGCGCAGGACGGGGCCGCGTAGGCCCAGGGCTCACCCCGGGAGTGCCCGAGCGTGCCCCGGATCCAGCAGGGGCGCGAGCAGATCCCCGTACCGTTCGAGACGGGGCTCGATGTCCGCGGCCAGGAAGACCAGGTGGCCGGGATCGGTGCAGTCCGCGACCTCGTCCCACGTCACCGGCGTGGAGACGCTCGGTTCGGCCCGCGCCCGCAGGGTGTACGCGGTCGCGGTCGTCTTCCGGGCGGCGTTCTGGCTGAAGTCGACGAAGACCTTGCCGGGCCGCAGGCTCCGCGTCATCCGGTGGGTGACGCGCCCGGCGAGCGCCGCCTCCGCCTCCACGGCGAGCTTCTTCGCGTAGGCGGAGACGTCCTCGGACGGGGTCGGCTCGATCCCCGCGAGGAGATGCAGCCCCTTCGACCCGGACGTCTTCGCGTACGCCTCGATCCCGTCCGCCGCCAGCCGCTCCCGCAGCCACAGCGCGACCTCGCAGCACTCGACGGCGGTCGCGGGCGCCCCGGGGTCGAGGTCGAAGACCATCCGGTCGGCGAGCCCGGGCGTCTCGATGCGCCACTGGTGCGTATGGAACTCCGTGACGAGGTTCGCGGCCCACATCAGGCTGGCCAGGTCCTGGACGATGACCATCCGGGCGGGCCCCTCCGAACGGGGGACCTCGGCCGTGGTGACCCAGCTGGGCGTACCGGGCGGCACGTTCTTGGCGAAGAACACCTGGCCGTCCGGGCCGTCCGGGTAGCGGAGGAAGGACAGCGGCCGGTCGTGGAGGTGTGCCAGCAGCGCGCCGGCGTTGGTGGCGTAGTAGTGCAGCAGCTCGCCCTTGGTGAAGCCGGTCGCCGGATACAGGACCTTCTCCAGGTTGCTCAGCGCGAGCCTTCGCCCCTCCACCTCGGTAATCGGCGTCATACGATGAGAATCCCACGAAACCAGGTGATAACGACCGGAAAGGTACGGCACGTGAGATCCATCTGGAACGGCGCCATCTCCTTCGGCCTGGTCAGCATCCCCATCAAGCTGGTGAACGCCACCGAGAACCACTCGATCTCGTTCCGCCAGATCCACCTGGAGGACGGCGGCCGCATCCGCTACCGCAAGGTCTGCGAACTGGAGGACCGCGAGGTCACGACGGACGAGATCGGCAAGGCGTACCAGGACGCCGACGGAACGATCATCCCCATCACCGACGACGACCTGGCCCAGCTCCCGATCCACACGGCTAAGACGATCGAGATCGTCGCCTTCGTGCCGGCGGAGCGGATCGACCCACTCCAGATGGACACGGCGTACTACCTCTCCGCGAACGGGGTCCCCGCCGCGAAGCCGTACACCCTGCTGCGCGAGGCGCTGAAACGCAGCAACAAGGTCGCCGTCGCCAAGTTCGCCCTGCGCGGCCGGGAGCGCCTCGGCATGCTGCGGGTCGTGGACGACGTCATCGCCATGCACGGCCTGCTCTGGCCGGACGAGATCCGCGAGCCGGAAGGGGTCGCCCCTGATTCCGGCGTCACCGTGCGCGACCAGGAACTGGACCTGGCCGACGCCCTGATGGACACCCTCGGCGAGGTCGAGCTCGAAGAGCTGCACGACGACTACCGCGAGGCGGTCGAGGAACTCATCGCCACCAAGGCCTCCGGCGGGGAGGCACCCAGCGTGCCGGCGGGCGAGAAGTCCGGCGGCAAGGTGCTCGACCTGATGGCGGCGCTGGAGAAGAGTGTGCGCGCCGCGAAGGAGTCCCGAGGCGAGGGCGCGGGGGAGGAGACCCCGGCAGGGGAGGACGCGGAGGTCACGCACCTCACCGAACGCAAGCGGCCGGCAAGGAAGACGGCGTCACGTAAGTCCGCCGGCACCGCCCCGAAGGACGTCGGCGGCAAGAAGTCGACGTCGACGGCGAAGAAGACCGCGGCGAAGAAGACGACGTCCGCGAAATCGACGTCTTCCAAGACGACGACGGCGAAGAAGACGGCGGAGAAGAAGACGACGGCGGCCAAGAAGACGGCGTCGAAGAAGACGGCGGGGACCACGGCGAAGAAGGCGGCCAAGAAGACCACGCCCCGCAAACGCGCGTCAGCGTGACGCGGGAGCAGCGGGATGCGGGCGCCTCAACGAGCAGGCAGCTCCGGAATCTTGGGAAGGACCCTCTCGGCGAGGGTGAGGAGAACACTGTCGTCCGGGAGGGCCCCGGACGCGCTGTACACGGAGATGTCGCAGTAGCCGCCCCGGTCTTCGCGGTCCAGAGCGACCGTCAGCGTCCGTGCCAAGGGGCCCTGTTCGACGGGTCCGCCGGACCCGCCGCTCCCGAGATCGATCTCGATCTTCATGGTGTGGTCCGAGGACAGGACCGCGGGCCGGCCGAGCACGTGGAGCGACTTGACGTCCGTCTCCGACCCGTACTTCATCAGCTTCACGTACTGGTCGACCGTCAGGTGGTTGTACGTGGCGGAGACGTTCACGGTGTACGTGTCGAACGTGACCGTGGCCTCCGGGAGGGCGACCTTCCCATCGGTGAGCGGAGCGGTGTTGTCGGTGCCGGAGGCACTGATGGCGATCTCTCCGGGCGTCCCGAGGGCCTTGGCCAGGCCGGGACGGTTGAGCGCCTCGCACAGCTGGTCACCGGTCACGGGCTTGGGCGTCCGCTTGAAGGCCTTCGGCAGCTCCTCCTGCTCCCCGTCCGAACACGAGGCGGGCTTTGGGGTGTTGTCGTTGGCCGGCATGAAGCGCGGGCCGGCCCAGACGGCGAGCGCGAGCACCCCGAACACGGCGAAGGCGGCAATGGCCTGGCCCCAAGCGTTGTGCTCCTTCTCCGGAGACGCCGGACCGGGAAGCGCCGGGGCCGGGGCCGCCGCCGCGGCCGGGACCTGGGCCTGCGGCTGGACCTGAGCAGGCTCATCGACGACGGCGCCACCCGAGGCGACTGCCGGACCCGGCTTCCGGCGCGCGCGCAGAGCCCGGACCACCGTGTGGACGCGTACGGCGGTGAACACGAGGAACAGCGCGCCGAAACCGGCCGTGGCCAGATCGGGCTCGCGGACGGCGAGATACACGAGCCGTACGCCGAGGACGGTCCCGCCTGCGATGAGCAACGGCTCACGAACCCAGAAGGGCAGAAGACGGAGAAGGAAACCGAGCATCCGCAGATCACATCAGCCCAAGATCACCCCCGCCATGACGGAAGCCACAATTCCGCACCCGCGCTTCAACACCGGCCCCCGCCCTCGACTTGACGAAAATCCAGCGCCGCCAGCCAAACCGAAGCAATCCGCCCCCCGCCCCAAGCCACAGCCCGACCCCCGGACGCCCCTCCCAGGTCACGTCCGCTGAAGAGGTGTACCGACGGCCACGCGGTGATCTCGTCTTGAGGCGGTGCGGTGAGTTCGGTGGGCGGGGATGGTGTCGTCGGTCTCTGCCCCCGTGGGCTGGAGGCGGCCCTTGGCCAGCAGACCGAATCCCACACAACGGGATCACTGACAAACGGCTGCCTTCGACGGCATCCGCCCACGTATACGCGAAGACCCCGGCCTCAGCGTTTCCGCTGGTGACGGGGTCTTCGGGCACGTCATGAGGGGTGCCCCCGGCAGGATTTGAACCTGCGCACACGGCTCCGGAGGCCGCTTCGGATCCATGAATACCAGCTGGTCAGATCCTTGTCCGCGCTTAGCGGGGCATGTCTTGTCCACAAATGGTCCACGTGCTCTGAGCCCGAAGGTCCGGCGGGACGTGGAACCGATGGGCGAGCCTTGGCTTAGGGCTCGTCGTGCGATCTGCGGCTCTGGACGGCTTTGCAGGGAACGGTCGCTTGTTACTGCCGACACGGCCCAGCTTGAGTCCGAGAAGGCGTTCGAGGGGGCTCTAGCGCAGTGCAGTTGGGGGCAGTCCGAGACTGTCTCCCTGGGTAGTGCTGCTGTATCATGCCCAGCAAATGTGCTGATTTTGTGAACGTGCCGCACGTATAGGTCTAAGTGCGGCTGCAACGGGAGTCTAGGGTGGGACCGCCGGGGGGCCGCTCACAGTTGAGCGGGGTGCTGCTGTGCACAGACGGGAAGCGCTTTCCGCTCCCCACGTGGGCAGTCTGGCTTGCTGAACTCGGCGCCTGGGCTGCACAACTGGCGGCGCAAGGCGTCAGCGGTGCCATTGCGGTCTCGGTTCCCGCTCGCGAGTTCGCCAGTGTCTTCGTTGGTTGCGGAGCCGTGTATGCGGCGTTTGAGCCGCAACTGGACACCTCACCTCAGGGCTCACAATTCACCAGCGCCGCCAAGCTTGAACCGAGAAGCCATGTTGTTCGTCTTGTCTCAACGCAGAACACTACTGGGTTCGTAGGCATCCTCAATGAGGCGGTCAGCAAGAATAGTCGCCAGGGTTACAACGTCGGTGGAAGCTGGATGCCGGCTGACAGGTATCGGATCGACGTTCTTAACTGGCCGGATGACCCGGCGGAGTTCATGGGGCAGAGCCGCATTATGGAGCACATTGACATTCCGGTTGGTGCAGAAGGGCTGTGGCCCGGTGCGCCCGCCGACTTCTGTGGGTTCAGTGCCCTCCATTGCGCGATCATCGGCAACGGCACAGCCATACAAAAGGAGTCCGAGACTCTGATCGCAACTTCGATGGTGGCTGAGCCGGTGCCGCTCAGTGCTCTACTCCGTCCCCGCACCATTCGTGAAAAGGCGCGCCAGTTCCGCAGTGTGCTACTGCCGGCGCGGGAGGACCCGGAGGACTACCGTGAACTCGTTGCCGGACGGAAGCCCAAAGTGGTGATCCTGGACAGCGCAGCGACGGTCTGCCGGTGGCTCGGTGCGGAGATGGCGCCGGTCACGGTTGCGCTCGTCGAGCGTACGGCATCGTCTGGTGAAGCAGCGGCCGATGCCCTCAAGCGTCACCGGGCCAGAAGCCCGGAGGATTTGTCGCTTCCAGTAGATCTCGCCCGCGTTCCAGCTGGGATCGAGGTGCTTGCGTGGCAGAGCAGAGTGGGGAACCCTTGACGACGCTGGAAGAGATCGACCAGGTATACGCTTGCGCGGCAGGGTGTGAGATCTGGGACCAGCCAGTCGAGCATCCCATTGCGCGGGCTTTCGTTTTCGCGGCAACCGGTTTCTTGCGAGGACTCGGCGAAGCTGCGGACTCCGAACTCTGGAGATCCAGCGCTGCTCTGCTGCGTCGGTGCCGAAGGTTCGTCTGCACCGTTCCGCTCCCGTTCGACCATCCGTTGCTCAAGTTCGAGGCTGCTGCTCACCAACTTAATTCGGAGATAGCCCGATTGCAGGGCGTCGTCGACCCCGGGCATGTTGAACGGATGCAGTCTGTGGTGCCAACCCTTCAGGGTCTTGTCGCTGACGGCGGGGATCCGCTTGGCGACTGCACGCGGGAGTTTCTGACGTTGGAGGACCCGCGTGACGGTTTTGTCGTCCTGACTGACCGAAGGTTCACCGACGCGGTCGTGAATGCCATGGCGCTGAACGGCGTTGAGGTGACGATCGGAACCCACGCCGATCTGCTCGGGCACGACATTTATACGTCTGTCGCGGTTGTTGGATCGCCCACCTGGATCCACCAGGGTCTCCTGAACGCGCCCCGGACCGAAAACCTCGCGCTTGTGCACTACGGCTTTTTCCGCGAGGACCCTGAAGTGGCACCGCTTTTCCTGTTCGGCCCAGTCTCCAGCACCCACGTCACGCGCCCCATCAAGAAGTCGAAGCCCTTTCGATGTGGAGTCCCGGAAACTCCCGGAGGGGGCTGGCAGCAGGGGGAGCCGGATGCAGCCGGCCTGCTCGCTGCCGGAGAGTGCTCTCCCAGCGAGGAGATCCGGGCTTCATTCCCTCGGTATTCCTCGACAGGAGGCCGCAGCGGTGCTGCTGATCAGGTTGAGGCACGTGCGGCGGTCCTCGCTGACGGCTCGCACGTGCTCCTGCCAACGGACTTCGAGGTCCGGATCTTCTCGCTGCGGGCCGGAGAGCTCCCTGACATCCAGGTAGAGCAGGTCCCCGCGTCGTCGGTGGGCCGCGGCGACTATCTTGCCCTGCGGAATCGCTCCCACCACCAGGACCTGGTGGACCGGGCAGACGCCATCCTCGGTCCGGACGCGGCCTCGCTGCGAACCACACAGGCCGAGTGGAAGGGGCGGCTGTGGGAGCGGACCGAGCAGCACCCACGGGGCATCCGAGGTGTCGCTGATGAACTCCGTAGTCGGGGAGCTGCCACGGCCAACGTGGGCTACTGGATCAGCGATTGGTGCATCAGGCCGAGGAGCAAGGCGGACTTCGCCGTAGTGCTGCGCTACCTGGCAGCGGGCACTGACGTCGACAGCGTCTGGGAACGACTGCGGCGGATTGACAGTGCCCACCGCAGTGCCGGGCAGCGGTACGCGGAAGATCTCCAGCAAGCGCTGACCCCTGACCGAGTGGGGAGGCTCATCAAGGCTGGTTGGTGCGTAGTCAGACCGACCGGGGCGGACAGCGAGACACTCGTCGCCCGCATCGACTACGTACTGTCCGACACCCTGCAGGTACCGCTGAGCGCCCTTTGCCGGCTCCGTACAACGGAGGACTTCCGATGACACGAATGATTCCGCCGTCTTTCGACGCGGAGAGTACAAGCCCGGGAGAGCGCGAGGTTTTCGAACGGTTGCGCGATGATCCGGCCACGGAAGGATGGATCGCTCTCCACTCCCTGGGCATCGCCAGCCATCCCAGGCAGATCCAGGGCGAGGCCGACTTCGTGGTCATCGTCCCGGGCAGTGGCATCGTCTGTCTGGAAGTGAAGTCGCATCTGCATGTCGCCCGACTCGCAGACGGGAATTGGAAACTAGGTAAGCATCAACCGGAGGCCCGCGGTCCCTTCAAGCAGGCCGACGAGGCCAAGTACGCGGTCGCCGCGCAGCTCAGGAAGGCCAATCCCCAACTCCCTTCCCTCCCCATCACCTCCGCCGTGTGCTTCACCCACGCCCGCTTCCAGGTACGCAATCCGACCGAGTGGCACAGCTGGCAGGCGATTGACACTGTCGCGTTCCGCCGTAACCCCATCTCGGCGCTGCTGCGAGGTGTCCTGAAAAGTCATCGTGAGCAACTCGCCGTAACCCCGAGTGCCCGCGCCTGGTTCTCGGCGTCACACGTGGAGCCGACTCCGGCGGTCTGCACTCGTATCGTGGATGTGCTGCGACCTGCCTTCGAGTTCGTCGAGCCACCCAAGATCCGACGTTATCGTCGCCGGGAGGAGGTCGAACGGTTCACGCGTCAGCAGTATCAACTGCTCGACATGATCGCCGAGAATCCACGGTGCATAGTGAAGGGGGCGGCCGGTACTGGCAAGACCTTCGTGGCCTTGGAGGCTGCCCGACGGCTCGCCGCCGACGGCTCGCGCGTGCTCCTCTGCTGCTACAACAATCTCCTGGGACAGTGGCTCAAGGAGGAGACTGCCGGTGACAGCCTGATCACTGCAGGCACGCTCCACAGCTACATGGGAAAGCTCGCGCCGAGGGCTCGGGAGCAGCACCGCGTGGGCGAAGGTGACTTCTTCACTGAAGTGCTTCCAGAGCGCGCCCTCGATTCCCTGCTTGAGGGGCACCCACCCTTTGACGCACTGGTCGTCGACGAGGCGCAGGACCTCATGCTCGACGCCTACTTGGACGTTCTTGACATGTCCGTCCGCGGAGGACTCGGCAGTGGCAGGTGGCTGTGTTTCGGCGACTTCACCAACCAGGCGATCTACGACTCTGGGTATGCGGGGATCGGTCTGCTGAAGGACCGGACAGGCGCTGGTTCCGCGTCCTTCAGCCTGACGGCGAACTGCCGTAATGTCCCCTCGATCTGCCAGTACGTGGAGGAGACCTCGCGTCTGGAGCCCGGCTACAGCGGTACCCTCCGGGCGGAGAATGACCGTGAGGCCGTACGGGAGTGGTGGTCTACGCCTGCCGAGCAGGACCAGCATCTGGTCAAGCACCTAGCCAGGCTTCATGCGGACGGGTTCGCCCCGGACGAGATCGTTGTGCTGTCAGTCCGAGGGCATGGCAGTGCTGCAGAACTGTGCGCAGACCCCCGTTGGTCCCGTCAGCTGGCCCCGTTCGCCAAGCTGCGAAGTGGGTCCATCGGCTACGGAACGGTCCATGCGTTCAAGGGGCTGGACGCGTCGGCAGTGATCGTCACTGACATCGAAGAGATAAAGGACTCCCGGAGCGAGGCGCTCTTTTACATCGCCTCGTCTCGGGCGCGTGACGACCTCACCATCATCGCCCGTGACACAGCGCGCCCTGACTTCCGACGACTGGTACTGGGAGAATGACGATGGCTGAACACGACCGGACAGCAGGCCGTGACAAGATCACAAAGGCGCTGCGGGATGAACTTCTAGGCCCGGCTCCCGCCGGCAAGCCGCTCGACAGGTTCACCTTCGAGAAGAAGGAGGACTCCTACGGGCCCTGGACTAACGCTGTCACCGGCGAGGAGATCTTGGAACGCGATCCCCTGATTCGCTATGGCGTCGGTGTGCTGTACCCCGTTGCCGGTGCGACCGGCTCCAAGATTGCAGACCAAGCCATCGTGCCTGGCCTGACTGCCGAAAATACCGAGGGACCGCAGACCGGGACATGGGAAGGATCTTCGGGGAAGCTCGGAGCGACCTCTGACGACGCCGACTTCGACCTTTCCGGCGCCAACGAACGGCGGCCCACGGCTATGGGCATCTCGTTCCTCATGGCCCCAGAGCCGCAGACCGGTCTGAAGATTGAGGTCACCGGCGGTCGATACGAGCAGATCAGGATCGACCTCCCGGGCGGGGCCAGGCGTACATGGTGGACCCGTGTCCCAGTCAAGGCCGTGTGGCGTCTGACCGCTGAACACTTTCAGCGGTCACCCTTTCTCCACCGCGAGCTCATCCCCGTTGCTGACGAGTCCACAGGGCTGGAAGGGCTCGCCCTGCGGCTGACAGTAAACCTGCGACGTCACGCTGCGGGCATCCTGACAACAGTTGCCATCGTGAACCGGTCCACACCGGGCACCAAGGCGGTCGACGCCGCATGCCTCTTCCAGGCCGGCATGACAGCGATTCCCGAGAACAGCTGGATTGTCCCCTACCCCGAGGGTCCCGAAGCCGGAGCGCACCCTGACGACGCGTCCTTCCGCCTTCTCTACAGGCGCGAGCAGACGTACGCCGTCGGACATGGTTGTTCCGCCGATTGGGACGATCCCGATCTCGACGGACGCTCGCAATGGGCCAAGGCGGATCCGCTCCCCGAGTACGAGACGCCGAGCATTACCCCCGACATCGTTCTCGAGGACGGGACGGCACTGACCGTCTCCATGAGGGAACTCGCCGGGGCCGAGCCAGGCGGTATGGCCCAGCTCGAACGGGTCCTGACAGAGTACGCAGGCTGGATCGAGAAACGCAGGGTAAAAGCGGCCGCTCTGGAAGGAGAGTTCCGCACGACTGCCGAGCGCCACATGATTGAGTGCACCAGGGCGTTGGAACGTATGCGCGAAGGGCTGGAGCTGGTCCGCGACCCGGACAGTGATATCGGGAAGGCTTTTCGGCTGGCCAACGCAGCCATGTATAAGCAGCAGTTGCGCTCCGGCGCAGAGCTGCGTACCACACAGCTCATCGATGAGCGGATTCACGTCGAGGGCGAACCGCCTGACGAAGTAGACACCGAGGCGAAGGGACGTGGGGCATGGCGGGCTTTCCAAATCGCATTCCTGCTCGCCGCGGTCCCTTCAACCGCCAACCCTGCCCACCCAGACCGCTCCGTCGTCGACCTGATCTTCTTCCCTACCGGAGGGGGGAAGACCGAGGCGTACCTCGGCCTCTCCGCTTTCGCGATGCTGCTCAGACGGTTGCGTGAACCTGGCGATGCGAGCGTCACGATCCTCATGCGCTACACCCTGCGACTTCTGACAGCCCAGCAGTTTCTGCGTGCGGCTGGGCTGATTTGTGCGCTTGAGGACTTGCGCCGCCAGCGGGAGAAAGAGCTGGGCGGTGAGCGGTTCTCCATCGGAATCTGGGTCGGCAGCGACTCGACACCAAACAAGAACACCGATGCCATCAGGGATTTGCGGGCGATGGAACGCGAAGGGGGAGAAAACCCCTTCTTGCTGCTGCGGTGTCCTTGGTGTGCCGCCCAGATGGGGCCGGTGAAGAGCGTTGACAACCCCAACCTGACGGCAAGCGGGCGAGGAAGAACCCCGCGCCGAAAGTACAAGGGAAAGCAGAACTCCGTCACCGGTTACGAGGAGTACCGTGGGCGAGTCATTTTTCGGTGCCCGGACGCGAATTGTCAGTTCTCTAAGGCCGACCGCCCGCTTCCGGTCTACGTTGTTGACGACGACGTGTACGAGTGCCGACCGTCTCTCGTCATTGGGACGGTAGACAAGTTCGCGCAACTCGCCTGGAACCCCCGTGCGCGGGCCTTGTTTGGACTGGGAAAGTCTGGACAACGCGCCTACTCGCCTCCAGAGCTGGTCATCCAGGATGAGCTCCATCTGATCGCAGGACCCCTTGGCTCGATGACTGGCTTGTACGAAGGCCTCATTGAGGAATTGTGCACCGATCGACGCGCAGCCTCCCCGGCCCCGCCGAAGCTCATTGCCTCGACGGCGACTATTCGTCGCCATGAGGAGCAGATCCGCGCCTTGTATGCGCGCGACAGGGTCCTGCTTTTCCCTCCGCATGGAATCGACGCGGAGGACTCGTTCTTCGCGGTGTACGCACGGGACAGTGAAGGTAAGCGACTTCCAGGGCGTAAGTACATCGGGGTACACGCGCCCGCGCTCGGATCTATGCAGACCACGCAGGTGCGGTCCTTCGCGGCACTTCTGCAGGCGGCGAAGGACGCTCCAGATGAGGACCAGCAGGACCCCTGGTGGACACTGATGGCTTTCTTCAACAGCCTCCGGGAGCTTGGTAATTCCCTGTCGCTGATGCAGTCCGACATCCCCGACTACCTCAAGACGATTAACAACCGTTCCAGCGCCGACCGCACGGAGGTCAGATACCTCAACAGGGTCGAGGAGATGACAAGTCGACTCCGGCAGGACCAGATTCCTGAAGCGATGGAAAAGCTTGCCCAAAGGGCTAAGGGCGGCAAGGCCATCGATGTCTGTCTCGCGTCCAGCCTGATCGAAGTCGGTATCGATATCGACCGGCTTTCCCTCATGACAGTGGTGGGCCAACCCAAGAGCACCTCCCAGTACATCCAGGTCACAGGCCGGGTCGGCCGAAAGTGGGACAAGCGTCCCGGCCTGGTTGTCACCCTCTACGGTGCGGCCAAACCGCGCGATCGAAGCCACTTCGAGCGCTTTCGCAGCTACCACCAGCGGCTTTATGCCCAGGTTGAACCCACCAGCGCGACCCCCTTCGCCCCGCCGGCCCTGGACCGCGCGTTGCATGCCGTCGCCGTCGCCTATATCCGACAGACAGCCGATCAGTCTCTTCCACCGTTTCCCTTCCCTGCGGAACTGTTCGACGAGGCTGAGGAACTCCTGCGCACCCGGGTAGCGTTCTGCGATCCCGGCGAGAAGGATCGCGTCGTCTCCGTTCTGAGTAAACTCCGCAAAGAATGGGCCAACTGGCAGCCGACCTCATGGGGGACACCGGGAGGAACCGCTGAGCTCGGCAGTCTCATGCGTGCTGCGGGCCACTACGCAGACGGCAACGTTGAGGCAAGCACCTGGCCCACTCCCACGTCCATGCGCGGTGCCGACGCCGAATGCCGCGCCGAGATCACTCAGCAGTACGCACTCGAAGGAGCCAAACAGTGATCCGCGGCAAAGTTCGGCGCTCTCAACTCGTAGCACCCTTCGGGCCTGGAGCCATGCAGGTCCTCGCGGATGGCACTTCTGTCATCACCGCCGGCCTCGACCACTGGTTCGTCCCCGGTGAAAGGCTGGACCAAGAGGAGTTCCGCATCCATGAGTGGCGTCTGGAGAGTCACCTAGGGGTGGACGCCCTCTACACCCCGCCGGACTACCGGGACAACTTCAAGGCAAGCCCCGGCCAGTACAACACTAAGCTCCAAGTCCCAGTCCTGCGCTTCCCCGCCTGGAGCTTCTGCCCTCGGTGCCGCGCTCTGACTCCGCAGCCGCTGCACATCGCAGACCGACCGCGCTGCGCCAACCCCGATTGCTCCGGACAGAAGGCGTCCTGGACGCCGTTTCTCGCCCAAGTGCCCTTTGTGGCTCTGTGCGAGCGTGGCCACCTCCAGGACTTCCCCTGGATTGAGTGGGTCCACAAGTCCGCCAGCCCGAAATGCCGGTCGCCTAAGCTCAAGCTTCGGACTTCGGGCGGTGGCACCCTGGCCTCGCAGCGTGTCGTGTGCGAGACCTGCCACAAAGACCGGGGGCTGGAAGGCATCACATCAGTAGAGCGTTCTAACCGGGAGCACGAGCAGGAGACCACCTACCTCACTGCTCACCTCGAGGACGGAACCGAGTTCTCCTGCCGTGGAGCGATGCCCTGGCTCGGTCTGGAGATGGGTAGAGGAACCTGCGGAGAGCCGCTGCGCGGCAGTCTCCGAGGTGCATCCAACGTCTACTACGCCTTGGTCAAGAGCTCGATCTTCATCCCTGAGGCATCATCGGTGGGAGTGGATCTCAGCGTGCTAGAGGCTCTCGAAGAACAGACGATCGCTAGGGCTCGGGCGAACGTCCGCGATGTGCTGGAAGACGGCGACAAACTGACCGCGAGCCGCCTGCGGCGTGCCGCGAAGAAGAACGCCTTCCGTCTGGAGGGCTTCACCGATACGCAGATCGAGTCGGCTCTCGCGATTCTGGAAGGCCCAGCGGAGCCAACCCACCAGTCGACTGAGTCTGTCGATGGCCCAGCGTTGTTCCGTCACCAGGAGTACACGAGCATTCGAGACACGATCGACTCCGCTGAACTAGTGGTCAGGGAGCCGGAGGGCGCCCGTGCTAAGGACGTCGAGGAGTTGATCTCGCGAGTCCGCCTCGTCGAGAAGCTGCGGGAGACCCGAGTGCTCTGGGGGTTCAACCGGGTCTTCGCCGAGTCATCCCGACAGGACACCGCCGCCCGCACCGCCCTGTTGCGCCGCCAGACCCCTGATGCCGGCGAGTCATGGCTCCCCGCCTACACAGTGCTCGGAGAAGGCATCTACCTGGAACTCTCTCCGGAAGCTCTCACGAAGTGGGAAGCCGGTTCCCTGGTGCAGAAGCGGCTGGTCCCTATGGCCCAGCAGTTCCAGTCGGTCGCTCATGAACGCCACCTCGCCCAACGAGAGGTAACTCCTCGGCTGGTCTTGCTTCACACGCTTGCGCACCTGCTGATCAACCAGCTGACGTTCGAGTGCGGTTACAGCTCGGCGTCGCTCCGGGAACGCCTCTACGACTCACCTGGCACTGATGGAATGAATGGCTTGCTCATCTACACAGCCGCCGGGGACTCAGAAGGAACCCTGGGCGGACTCGTGCGAATGGGCCAGCCTGAGCGCTTCGAAGAGGTCCTGCGGAACGCGATCACCAATGCTCGCTGGTGCTCCTCTGACCCAGTTTGTATGGAGAGCTACGGCCAGGGGCCAGATTCTTGCAATCTCGCAGCGTGCCACAGCTGTGCTTTGCTGCCCGAGACGGCGTGTGAGGAGTTCAATCGCTTCTTGGACCGTGGGCTGGTGGCCGGAACCTTGGATGATCCAGACCTGGGGTTCTTCAGTAGTCTCGAGTGAACCTTGGTCGGTTGTCTGCTTCCAGCGAAGCTGCAGTGGTAAGTGACATCCGCACTGGAACTACGCAGTTTGGGCAGCTGCCCGGAGACCTCATCACGGACTTCTTGCCGGTTGGTTAGCGATCACTCGTCCACGAATGGTCCACAACCGCCTTCTGCCCCGGTGTCTGATCTGTAGCTCCGTGGGTCGACTCCCGGGTCCAAGCCGGCGGTCGCGCCTTCGTCGGTGAGCAGGGATACAGCTTCTGGAGCACCTGGCTGAGTGAGCAGCTGCTCGTGCGGCGGGCCGTAGCCCCAGACCTAGGTCGCCATTTGAGCCTCCGTTCAAGTCTGTGATCGTTCTACAGTCGGGCTGTGGCCACGAGATCGGCCCGACTTACGGAGGCCCAAGAAGCCGCTGGCTGATCGGGGACAGCGTTGGGCCAGGCGAAGGCAGCACGTGCGGCGAGGGTGGGGGCAGCAGACGCTGTGGTTGCGGCGTCGATGAGGGAAAGCAGCCCGGTGATCGAACTTGCCTCCTGCTTCGGGGCTTCGTCGGGACCGGCGGCGTTCGGGGACGAGTCGCCGTGCAACGAGACGGCGGTGAGGAGTGACCCAGGGGGTGTCCTCTAACATGGGGTACCTCAAGAGGGAGAACGCCGCTACGAGTTACCCCCGTGGAACGGTGAGTGAACCGCGGTGTTCGCCGGGCAGGTCACCCGTGTAACACTCGGGGCTTCACAGCGGCGCGGACCGGCCGGAAGCCTTGCCTCCGCAGTGTCGTGCGTGATCTCCTGGAGCTCGTTCAGGTCGGTAGGTACGGAGGTTGGGTCGTGGCGAAGGAAGAGGGGGCGAAAAACACATATGGCGTGCCCTTGGAGCGGAGCGACTACCTCAAGCTGGAACAGCACAGGCATCACTGTGAACCGGAAGAGTTCAGGAAATGGGTCCAGTCCGGTTTCGGAAAAGGTAAACGTCTGGCTGTTGACCTCTTCTCGGGCGCTGGTGGGCTGAGCCTCGGCCTCGAGCGGGCTGGCTGGACCACTGCCGCAGCCGTGGACTTCGATGAGCGGGCTCGCGAGACTCATGCAGCGAACTTCCCGGGAATGTCTCTTTGCCTCGACCTCGGAGACGATGAACAGCGAAGTGAGTTCGTCCGGCGAATCGTTGACTCCGGAGCCGAGATCGACATCGTGGCGGGAGGCCCTCCCTGTCAGCCGTTCAGTCGCGCCGGACGCAGCAAGATCCGGCACTTGGTCGAATACCACAGCCGTGACCCACACGATATCCGCAAGGAACTGTGGCGTGCTTATGTCGATGTGGTGGAGCGGCTCCTTCCGCGTGCCGTCCTTATGGAGAACGTCCCGGACATGGGGCTCGGCGATGATTTCAGTGTAATCCGCATCATCGAAGCAAAGCTTGAGAGCCTCGGGTACGTAACTCAAGTGCGTCTCGTCGACGCATGGAACTATCGCGTTCCGCAGCACAGGAAGCGTCTGATCCTTCTTGCACGTAGAGATGGTGGCAGCTTCCCGTGGGGTAAGCCGACGAAGCAGACCACGCTTCACGATGCTATTGGCGACCTTCCCGCTCTCAATCCCAAGGCTTTGGAGCCGGTAGGCGCCCGAGTTCTCGACTACGACGAGAAGCTGGAGCCGAGGCCTTCTCCCTTCGTTATGGAGATGCGTAGGAAAGCACATGCAGGTGTAATCCATGACCACATGACGCGGCGGGTCCGTACTGACGACTTCAAAATCTTCACCATCATGGATTCCAAAACCCTCTACTCCGAGCTTGACGAGAAGCTGGGAGACGATGAGAAGGAATTCCAGAGGTACGACGCGGAGCAGTTCACGGACAAGTACAAGAAGCTCGACTGGAACGAGTTGAGCCGCACCATCACTGCGCACATCGCCAAGGACGGCTACTGGTACATCCATCCTGAAGAGCCACGAACGCTGACCGTGCGTGAAGCTGCCAGGATTCAGACGTTCCCGGACCGCTTTCGGTTTGCGGGTACTCGAAGTGACGCCTTCCGGCAGATCGGCAATGCCGTTCCCCCGCTGCTGGGTGAAGCCGCAGCCCGAGTCCTCCTGCCGCAAGATGTCCCTGCGGGGGACGAGGCCGCGGACAAGTGGCCGAAGGTACGTGAAGAGCTCACCCGGTGGGCCAAGGAGCAGCGCGCCGGTAAGCAGTGGTACCAGTTCCCCAGCGGCCGGAAGATGAAGCCGCTCGGGGCTCTCGTCATGGCGGTGCTTGCGGGAAGCAAGTTGCACCCGAGGCAGCTCGCTAACGTGATGGACGATGTCGCTGGACACAAGGAACTGACTCAGGACGTCTACCTCGAACTCCTGAACGAGGCGCCGACGGCAGCAGTCCGCAAGCGGCTGGAAGCGCGACTCGGTCCTGTTGTTGACAAGGCCGAGGTTTGGGCGAATGCGGACTCGGTCCTTGACTACAGCAACGTGATGGGGCTCAAGCCAGCTGAGCTCGCATTGTTCAGGCTGTTGGCTGGCGGCGACATCATGCTGGTCACCCAGAGTGCGTTGCGTGTGGCTGCGAGGGTGCAGCAGAACCAGTCACACCTGACCAACCGACTGACCGAAGGGCGGCTCAACCTCGTCAAGCTTCTCGGCGCCGGCCGTGACGCGCCTGTGCGCATGGCCGCCATCAGGTTCATCGGTGAGAACCTGTGTCGGGACAAGCAGCCCGTTTGCGGAAGCTGCCCGCTGAGCGACTACTGCCCGACCCGCCCGCAGGAAGACGCAGGAAGCGCAGCCACCTTCGATGCGGCGCTGACTGCAGGCTGACAGTGTTCTCTCAGGAGAACGGGGACGCTGTGGCTTTGCGTCAGCCCTAACTTCGCATCCCCAGATGCGCACCACGGTCCATCCGGCGTCTGTGTAACGGCAGTCCCAGCCTGTCCCGGGACTGCCGCGCTCACGCCGTTTCGTGGTCGACGGGCACGGGGTGGAATCCATGCCGCAGGGCCTCTTCGTAGGCCTCCATCGCCTGTCGGGCTTGGGCCCCGGTGACTCGTCGCCCCTGGGACAGACGCTGCGCGACACGGTCGGCGACCTGCCTGTCCACGGCGCGCAGGACCCGACCTTCGCGTGCCCAGTCTGCGAGAGCCTGCCACTCCTCGCTGGGAATGTCCTCGACGGCGGCTTCGGCCTCGTCGGCCTCTGTGCCCTCGGGGGAGGCGATCTCGAAGGGCTCGGCCGTGAGCTCGGCGGCCAGTACATCGGGGAGTGTCCACGGGATGCGGGACACCTCGTCCCAGCAGTCGGGCTTCTTCGCCCACTCCGACACGTGCCGGTCGGCGGAGATCACCGTCTCCATGATCAGGGGACAGAGTTCGTCGAGGGCGTCCCTCAGGGCGTCCGTGGTGCCCTGCTCATTCCAGATCCTGTCGAGGTCGATCCGCTTCTCGGCGGCGAGCGAGAGCCGGGCGACCATATAGGTCGTGATCAGCCGTTTGTGGCTGCCAGCGGAGTGTGTACGGGCGATCCGGTCGGCAGCCTGGAAGAGGAGGGCGGTGGCTATGGCGCGCTTACAGTACTGCACGTCCACGACCGGATCAGACTTCTCGATCCGCTCCATGAAGTGGGCGAAGTTCTTCTGGGCGCCGCGGCTCACCCAGTACGGGAGCTGTTCCCAGGAGTGCACGAAGGTGGCCAGGTCGGACTTACTCAATCTCTGCCGCGTCGGCGTGATCAGCTTGAACTTCCGCTGGGCCGCGCGGGTCTCGTACTCGGCGGACTTGTCGGTGTACTGGCCTCGGGCCCGCTCGTAGAACCATCGCGTCTCCTGGCCGCTGCCGTCGGCAGCAGGAGCCCACAGGCTGCGGGAGACACGCTCGAAGGCGACGTGGAACTCGTGGTTCGAACTGAAGTCGACCAGCGTCACCTTGTTTTGGGTATTGGAATACTGGGAGATCTTCGGAACGATCTCGGACAAGTACGCGGGATCGACGATCGTGAGCTTCATCTGGACCTGGACCCCATCCAGGTCCTTCCTGTCACGGGTCAGGACGTGGTGCAGCGAGGCGGTGGTCTGGCCGCCGTTGACGATCTGGAGGCCGGTCATGCTCCTGATGGCGACGGGGCTGCCGGCCTCGTCGGTCTCGAAGTCCACGTCCGAAGCGGTGGCCGTCACACCGTTGTTGTAGGCGAGGAACTTGCCCGGCGCGTTCAGCAGAGTCTCGCGGATGCCTTTGTTGACGGCACCGCGGGCTTGGAGGAATGACCGGACGTTGAGTTCGAGCAGCCGGGTCCGGTGCTCCTTGTACAACTCGGCCAACTGCCGACCCGGAATCACGGTTAGGACGACCGAGTAGTTCGGCTCCTCGCTGTGAGCCGCCAGGCAGGGAAGGGGATGCGCGAAGGTGACCTTGATGGGCTCGCCGATGCTCCCGGAGGTCTCGTGCCTGTGGAGCCGCGCGAGGTCCCAGAGCTCGTAGGAGACGGGGATTCCCTGGAATTCCGTGGGCTCCGGGGCGCTCGTCGTGCTAACGCGGTTACTCAGGGCGAAGAGGCGGATCTTCGGAACGTTTGACAATGCCTTTTCCGCTCCGACGCACATGTCGTGCACGTTGGTGTCGTCCACCTGATTGGGACGGATAGCCCCGTGCTTCCCTAGGAACGCGAACAGCCTGCGGAAGAGCCCGTCGGACTCGGCCTTCGTCAGCTTGCTACTCAACGGGGTCAGGCTGAAGTCCGTGGTGTAGAGGTCGAGGCTGGACCCGTCCCCGGGCAGGCCATAGCCGTAGATTTCCAGTCCCCGGGAGGAGTAGTAGGCGAGTGCTGCGTCGCTGGAGACCCCAGCTTCCTCGAGGATCTCGAACACGTACTGGGTGAAGGTGTTCGGGTTCGATCCGTCGGCGGCGTCCGTCAGCGCCTGGATGTCTGCAACCAGCGCGCTGGAGTACTCGTAGAGATCGTGCTCAGCCATGGGTTCCTCGGATCAGGTCAAGCACTGTCTCGGCGGACACACTGTGGGCGGCCAAGGCCGACACGTCGATTGTGTAGGTGCAATTGCCGACTCCGGGCGGCAGTTGGGCCTCGGTGATCCGGGGGAACCCCTTCCCTACAGTCCAGAACTCACTGCGGCGCAGGGTGTAGCGATCGTGATCGTAGAGGTCACGCTGGTTCGGCAGATAGCCGGCCTGGACCAGCAAGCTCTCGAAGCGCTGGGAAGCGGACGGTGAGGTCAGAAGGGCGCGTATTTCGTCCACCAAGGTGTTCAGACTCATACCGAGACCCCGCTGCCGGTCGTCGAGGATTACGTGGGCTAGGGCGAGGGGCGTCGAGTCGGCCGTGTCCAACTGCCGCTCGCTCGCGATCTGGACTGTCTGGGGAGAACGGGCCGTTGTCGCCTTCACCTCGACCGCGGCACCGGGCAGTTGGAAGTCCTGGTTTGTCTGCCGCGGTCCGGTCCAGGAGCTGACAGCTGTGCGCTGGTCGACAGTCGGCAGTACGTACTCAAGGAGGAAGTGGAGTTCGCCGAAGAGGCCGCACCGGGCCTGTCGGGACAGGCCTTCACGTGACACGGAGCGTAGGAGCTGCTGCCATCGGACGTAGCGGCGAACTGCCGCCTCTGCCGCCGTCTCGGTTGTCGGTGCGTCCCGCACCACCTCTGCGATGTCGGAGACGAGAGGGGTGAACACCTCCGTGAGTTCGTCGTCGGTGAGCATGACCTGGAGCTCGTAGTGGTTGCCTGACACCGACGACAGGTTCAGCTGCAGACCACGGGTGGCTGGCAGCTCCTGGATTTCCTGGCGTACGGTGTCAGCGGTCCTAGCGTCGGTGCCGAGCAGCAGCATCCGCCGGAGGGCGGGATGCGTCACCGATACGTGGATGTCGTGCGGGGAGTCGGCGTGGAGCCGGCGGGTGGACCTGCCCGGGGTCTGTTGGTGGGCCTCCAGCTCCTGCCACACGCTCTCGTCGATCACTCTTCGTCCTCGAAGTCGTCGAACTCCATGTCCTGCTTGAACCAGATGTCGTTTACCACGTACTCGGTCTTCAATTGTTGGTGGGAGAACGGGAAGCTGATCGCGAACCCGACCAGCGGAGCGGGAGGCTCGGGGTTCACCGGAGCGGCCTGTTCGGGGTTCCCGGGAGCGGCTGGCTCCGGGGCCTCCGGAGACTTGGCCACCTCGGCCGGGCTGAGTGGATACAACAGAAGCAAAGGCTGGTCAGGCCGGCGCTGGTGACGGAGTGGCCGACCGCGTGGGGTATCGGGGTCGAGCGCTTCGCCCTTCCTGTTGAGCTTTCCCTTCGCGGCCTCTTTCGTGGCCTCCCGCGCACGCTTTTTCTGCTCGTCGGTCAGGTCACAGAGTTCGTCGGTGGGGCTGAGTACGCGTTTGATCGTGTAGCGGCCGCGAACAATATCCGAAGCCTTGGAGTGGCCGCGGGTGATGAGGCCGACGGAATGACCTGCAATCCCGACCTTCTTTCCACCGGGCAGTCGGCTGGCGAGGCGGATCGTCCAGTTGCCCAGCTCACCTTGCTTGGCGCACTGGCGTACGTACTCCGCGATGAAGGCTGGCCGCACCCGCTGGGCCTGCCGGTCGGTGAGGTAGAAGTCGAGGAACCCCTCGGTGACGTCCGAGGCGGAGACGCCGCTCCAGGTGATGCTCCCGCTTCGCTTGTCCACCTTCCCGGAGGAGAGCGCGTCGAGGCGCGCGACGAACGACTCAAGGAGCTCGTAGTTGTTACGAACCGTCTTCTCGGAAAGATCGAAGATGGTCGTCTCGGGAAGTTCACCGGAGTAGCTCAGGCGCACACGCGTGCCCTGCCTCATCTTGTTGGAGGCCGTGATGCCGAGGCCGAGTGACGAGGTCCTGACCTTGAGGCCATACTCGCGGGGGGTGAGTCCCACCGCGGACATCTCCTCAACGTCACGCCGGAGTTCGTCGGTCGCTGCTGTGATCTCCGCGTACTGGCGCTGCAGCGTACGGGTTGTGTACAGCCGACACAGGTCCTCGTAACGGGGGCGGTAGCCGAACCAACGGCCCATCTGAAGCAGCGTGTCGTACGTCTTGGAGGCACGCAGGTAGTAGCTGACCGACAGCCCTTCGAGGGTCAAACCGCGAGAGAGTTTCTCGCCGCCGACGGCGATGACCGACAGGCCGGTCTCGCGGCGCTCGTAGTACTGGAGGGCGTCCTTTGCTGCACCGTTGACAGCCATCACGGTGACCTTCGCGAGGGCGGCGTGGAGGTGGAGTTCGACGTCCTCCCAGTCGAGCCTGTCCCCGTTCATGTCCTCGGTGCAGGGGACGAAGTCCTCATCCCACAGCTGGCGCAGTTCTTCCTCGAGTTCTTCGCGGGCACTGCTAAACCGATCCTGGAGAACGTCAAAGAGTAGGCGTACATGGGCGTCGATCTGATCGCGGACCTGCTGCTGCACAGCGGTGAAGCGGGTGACGTGCACCAGCATGGAGTTGTGGACCGCGACCTGCCCCCGTGCTCGACGTGCCGCGCAGGTCAGGGCGAAGGACCGGATGGCGCGCTGCAGCGACTCGGGCAGGAAGTCGGGAACCCGGTGGTAAGACTTGTGCTTGTCGGGCACCCAGAGGTCCGTGTCCTTGATGTGCTTTATGAGCGGCAGCGGCTCGATGTCCTCCTCGTCGCCGTCGGTCTGCAGACCGAAGAGACGCTCGGGACCAAGGTAGTTGGACGGTGCACGCAGTGTGCGGATGAAGCTCTCCGGGAAAAGGTCGGGGCCCAGCTCGTCATGCTCGGTGCCGGGATTGATGTAGATGTTCGCGAAGGGGGTCGCGGTGTAGCCGACGTAGGAGGCCTTCGTGAAGCTGTTGACCAACCGCCTGATGGCCTTGTTGATCGCCGACGGGTTGGTGTCGGGGTCCTTGGAGGTGTTCACCCCGGCGTTGTCCGCCTCGTCGTCAATGACGAACAAGGGGAGGTCGGGAACGACCATCCGGCCGGTCTCCGGGTCCTCCACACCGTGGTTGTCGATCACCCAGTCCCGCAGGTTGTCGATGATCCGACGGTTCTTCTTGACCACGAGGACCACCGGGACACTGCCCACCGGCACGTTCGCGGAGACCGCTGTCTTCCGGGCGAAATCCCCCTTCTCATGACTGGTGGTGAGCGACGCGGCCTTCAAACGCTTGCCATGTGACATCGCGCCAACACCGATATGACGATGTGCGTCGTCGTCCGAGCGGAACTGGTACTGGGTGTCGAACCCGAGGAGCCCTTCGTCAATACGGAGCTGAGTCTGACTGCGCAGGTCGTTGTGGATTCCGGCGAACACCACAATGAGCCGGTAGCCGGCGTCGGCTGCCTTGGCGGCGAGCCCGATGAACTGCCCCGTCTTGCCGGACTGGACTTGCCCGATCACGAGCCCGGTCCGGCGCCAAGTGCCGTCCCGCTGGGGGTCTTCCAGCTCACCGAGAACGTCGTCGGTGCTCTGGTCGAGTCGACGCACGACCTGCGGCGGTAGCTTGGCGACGCTCAGGAGGTAGCGCCGGTAACGGTCCCAGAAATCCCACTTCCGGTCGGCCTTCGCGTCAGCAAGCCAGGGCAGGTGTCCCTCGTCGTCCTTCATCGCGGAGGAATCAGCCTGGAACACGGAGGCCCGGGCCTCGAGTACCTTCCGCACCTGGCCCCGCTCCACGGTGATCCCCTGGGCAGCGAGGATGCTGACCGCAGTGTTCACGGCGAAGTCCACCTCGGCCGGCGTTGCCTGGCGGTCACCTGGCAAGAGCATCACCGCGGTCTGCTCGGCCTTCTCGAGGCTGTCTTCGGGGGTGGTGCTCACAGCGACCTCCTGAGGCTGGGCCGATTGGGAGTGGGGACCAAGTGGGTCAGGAGTTCCAGAAACCTTGCTGCTCGTCGAAGGGAGGCATGGAGCTGAGTACTTCCCGAGCGTCCTCAGGCGAGCGGCCCTGCCCAAGGAGCGCTTCGTACACTTGGCGGGCGATGTCGACGGTCTCCGTAGCGGCTGGCCCGGGACCGCCGAAGGGTTCGGGGTCGTCGACCGTGTCGGTCTCGTGAAGCATGCGGAGTGCTGTGACTGGGACTGTCTCCTCAAGGAGGCGGATCAACGAGCGGACGACGTCCGGATTGCCGCCCTGACCGTCCATCGCTGCCTTCACCAAGGGGTGTTTTCTGTTGATGCGCAGAGTGATCCGGCCGTCGTTGCGCTTCACGCTCCAGGCGAACTTCAGGGGGTCACCGTGCACCCGCGACACCACCTGACCCCGCTGCCGTGCGGAACGGGAGGCAGCCTCGCGGGTGTACCTGGCAATCCTCTCCAAGTGACGACGCAGGGAGACGGGGGGAACCACGCTTGCCTTGCGCACGTCCACGCGCCAGTCGACGTCGGCCTCCGCAGGGATGTCCACCGCGATTCGCGCCAGGTTGTACTTCTCCTCGCGCCGCAAGCCGCGGATCCCCAACCAGTCACCGGCAAGGATCAGGCGGTCACGCCGGTAGACGTAGAACCCCTGCTGTCCCAGCCATCCCCTCTGCCCAGCAGCTGACTCGTACTCGGCCTCCGATAGACGCTGTGCCGTAGGGAGGACAAAGGGCTCCACGCGCACCGACCCCGATCCCAGAGGCAGAGGCTCCCTAGGGATCCGTTGCACCGACGGGTGCGTGGAGAGGAACGGGTCCCATGGGGAGAGGTCGGAGCCGCGCACCCGGATCCGACACCGGGCCGGACGCATCAGGAAGCGGGCGAAGACCATCGAGAGATGGGCTTCGGTACGTTCCGCCTCCGCATAGAACTGAGCCTGGGTCTTTTCGTCTTCCCTGGTCACGTCAGTGTTGTGGTAGCCAGAGAGCTGCTCCCACAGGACGACGGTCCCGTGCTGCATGCTTCCCATGATCCGACGCAGGAGGGTGGTGGTCGTGTCGCCGGGGTCGCGGAGGAGCCGCCACTCCTTGCAGTGCTCCACGACGCCGAGGTCCCAGGTCCGGATGTGCCAGGTTCCGTCTTTGGCTGTGGCGACGGTGAGTTTGCGGCACTGGGAGAAGGAAGCGGACTTTAACCCCACACCGAAACGTCCGAGATCCGTGGTACTCCGCTCGGTGGACGGGCCGCGGGCCGCCACCGTCATGGCGGTCACCAGCTCAGGCTCCGTCATGCCTTTGCCATCGTCCATCACTGCGATCCACGAACTCTGGCCGTCCCACGTGAAGGCGACGTCAATGTTCTTGGCCTCTGCAGAGACGCTGTTGTCCACAAGGTCTGCGACGGCGGCGGGAAGCGAGTAGCCGAGCGAACTGAGCGACGCCACCATGCCAGCAGGATCGGGAGCAGCGACCTCGAAATCCATCTTTACGCTCCGTACCCGGTGAGTCCTGTGCGGTCGATTCGTCTGTGCGCTCCGCGGAGTGGCATGTGACAGGACCTCTCGGGCCTTGTGTGGTGGCTGTGTTGCTGCTTGTCCCACACCAGCCGAAATCCCCCGTTCGGAGCATGTTACCGAAGGGAGTTGCCTCGCGTAAGTGATCTCGTGAGCACCGCCCACCAGCGTCGCGAGGCATAACGTGCCGGCCGTTGAGATACCTGGGGCGGCTTGGAGATGCCTCGCGCACTGCAGGAGAAGCGGGAACTGGCCGTGCACATGGCGACCGCCCTGCCTAGGCGAGCGGAGCGGAGTTGGGTGAAGTCGCGTTGCGGGCGCTCTGCGGCTTCACCCAGGAGAGCTGGCCGGAGCCTGATGACGTCGACACAGACGCCATCTAGCTTCACGGATTCCACGTGCGGGACCTTCGCGAGCCCGCCCCTGCCCAGGCCGAAGGAGAGCTGGGCGGAATTGTGGAAGGCGTGGCTCCGTCACGTTGCTACACACTGAGCCCCGATGGGTCACTGGTCGAGCGTGAGGGCCTTTAGCTCATGACCTCTCCGCCTCAAAGCGACTTGCGTATGGGTGCTTCCTTGTCTGAAGTACCTGTCACCTGCGCTGATGGTCCGCAGACGTCTGTGATCGTTCGCCGTTATTCGTCAGCGTTGGTACGCAGTTAGACACCCACCGGGGCTGCGCGCGTCGCGGGTTCCGAGTGTGGCGTTTTTGCCGGAAGCGCCGCTTTCACGAGAGATGTACCGCTATCTTATCCCTGCTCCTCTGCCACCCACCTGCCACCCCTCTGCCGGTCCCTGCCGGTCTCTGCCATGGTATAGAGTGGCCTACTGGCGGCAGGGGAATTGGAGAGGAGGAGACATGGATGCAACCGTCGTGGAGGATTTTCCAGATTGGCGCGACGATCGCAGTGGTGGACTGGTGCGAGGCGCACTGTGGCTGTTGCAGGTGATCGGCATGGGGAACGTCTTCACCAAGAGCCAGCTACGGGAAGCCTTCCCTGACATCGCGCAGATCGATCGACGCATCCGGGATCTTCGGGACTGGGGATGGGTAATCGACACCAGCCGAGAAGACGCCAGCCTTGAGCAGTCAGAGCAGCGCTTCGTGAAGCCGGGCATCAGGGTCTGGGATCCGGTGGAGCGCAAGAAGAGAACTCGGGCCGTCAGCACTGCGTCCCGGCAGACGGCACTTGAGCGCGCCAAGTTCGCGTGCGAGCTGTGCGGGCGGCCAGCCGGCCACCCCTCTGGCTCCCGGCTGTATCTCACCCATCGCACGTCCCTGGCGAAGGGTGGGGACGACAGCCTTGAGAACTTCACGGTTCTGTGCAGCGACTGCAGAGCCGCCCGCGACAGTGGATGTGGGGTTTCAGAACTTGCAGCTCAGGCATCCTCGCTGCCGATTCGCGATCGAACCCGCCTGCTGACTTGGATCACTATTGGCGAGCGTCCACGCACAACCGTTGAGGACATCTGGGCCCGGTACCAGCAGCTTTCCGGTGCCGACCAGCAGCAGCTCGCCCGTCATCTGGCGCGCCTTCTCAACGAGGACACCCAGGCGGAGGATGCTACGCCCTGAGCTAAAGCGAACAAACTTCCGAAAAATACTAGCGAGCCCGTGGGCCGCCAATGGCGACCGCTAGTATGAACTACCGCTTCACCGGAACCTCTCTGAACTCTCTTCTGGGGAAAGTGAGTTCAAGCGCCAGCGGGGCTGACTAAGGGCCCGCATGGAGGTGAAGGGAGGTGGTGCGATGAGTTCCGACCCGAACGAGGAGCCCGAGTGGTCCGGCCCTGAAAAGTGGCAGGTCGCCCTCGGGGTGCTGAGTCTTCTGGTTGCGCTTGTCGCGCTTGCGGGGCAGCTCGCCCAGAGCTTCTGAGGTGAGTGCCCCGTGCGAGACGGTCGGATCGAGGTCGTGGGCGCTGCTCAAACGGCGAGCCCGGCCGCATGCTAGACGACCGGGCTCGTAAGGGCTCAGCTCTGGTTGCCGCCGGAGCTGGGCCCTCTTGCTTGTATACCCACCCAGCAAGCAACTTTTACGGCTCGCGCCGACAAAGGCAGGTTGGACGGACAACCCCTAATCTCTCACGCTGCCGGCAGCCCTATCAAGCTCGCTCAGCGAACCACCCAGATGGCACCTTCCCATCGGAGCCTCGCGCCTGCCATCACCGCTTTAGGAGAGAGGCGGGTGAGTGTGGGCGCTGACCTGGAGCTTCGATACCTGGTCGGGCTAGTGGCGGCTCGACCGTGAGGCACCCTCGTTGACCGTGGCTGACCTCTGCATCTGGCACGGCAGTGGCACGAACCTCAGCCGACGACAGCCAGCCACGACGGCGGGTGCGCCGACCGACCACGCACGCGTATGCCTCGCCGCACCCCCACCGGCCTCAGCCACGCTGCTATGCCGTCGACCAGAGCAAGCTGCGCCGGCGGAAGCGTGGGGGCGAGACCTTGGGTGATGACCTCTTCGTCCCGAAGCAACTTGGGATGCTGGCTGTCCTTGGGCTGCCGTGCCCGTTGCCTGTGCTGATGGTCTGCTGACGTCCATGGTTGTTCGCGGTTGTTCGTCGCGGTTGTCACTCAGTTAGACACGCAGTGGCGCCGCCCAGGAAGAAGCGGTCAGCCAGGCACGTCCCGTTCATCGAGGCGGATCTTCACCTGACGGTTGTGATCCGTATGCCCGATCTCCTCGCCGGAGACGGTGGCGCCCAAGGCGGGCAGCTCCATCGAGTGAGGCATGGCGGTGATCTCGGCAAGGTCGACCGCATCAGGCACGCCATCCAGCAGGAGGAAAACACCGAATGGCTGTCGGCCGATGAATCGTCCGCTTATGTGAGATCCAAGAGGCAGCGCGGAGACCGTTGCTGGCCAGCTTCGGTCAATGGCATCCGAGGCCGACACCTGGGAGCGGTCCGGCTAATTGAACTCGGGCATTGGCCAATCATGACCAGAACGGTGGGGGTTGTCGACGAGACGTCGCAACCCCGCACCGCTCAGGCCGCGAGACCAACTGACCTACTAGGCTCGCCTACGCCGGGAACTTCTTCATGAACGCTTCCACGCCGTCGAGGAAGCGCCGCACCTGGGTGTGGTCGTAGTCACCGTAGTCCCCATGCGCTGCGCTGTTCCGGAGGGCCATCCAGGTGGTGACCTCCTTCTGCTGAAACCCGTCGTACACGCCAGTCTTCTTGAGGTCGGCATTCATGGTGTCCGCCTTCTTCGGCCTGCCGGCCACCGCGGTGGTCACGTTGTTCTTCGAGCACAGGGCGCGCACGTGGACTTCGAGGGCTGTCCCCGTGATGACGGCTGCCGCATCCTTATAGCCCTTGGAGAGGAGACCATCCGCCATCTGTAGGAAGTCGCTGTAGGTGTCGGCGTGGACGAGTTCGACGACTGTCTCCGTCCACCCGGCGCGGAGGTCCTCTTTCAGAGTGATCAAAACTTTGACGTTGTGAATCAGTCTGGATCCGTCGGCCTTGCCGCAGCCTCTATTCAGCTGTTCTCGGTAAACAGAGTCTTTCGTGGACAAACGTGTGACTGCAGTCTCGATGCGGTTGGCCAACACCCCTGCTTTCACATGTTCGCCAGGCACGGATCCCTCGGATTCCAAGAATTCGACAGACTCGTCGAGCAGCTTTTCGAGTTGTTTCACCATGTCTTCGATCGCCATCGTTGTACCCCTCCTTATTGGACTACGCCGAGTGCTTCATCATGAAGGCGTGAACGCCGCGGATGAACGATGCGACCTGACCCTTGTCGTAGCTAGCATAATCCCCGTGAGCCGCCTTGTTTCGCAGGTCCATCCACGCCGTAATCTGTTTCTGCTCTAGGGCGCCGTAGATGCCAGCCTTCTTGAGATCGGCGTGCATGACGTCCGTCTTCTTCGGCGCTCCATTCGGCATGGTGATGTCTACGCCGTGCTTTACGCAAAGGGTCCGTACATGCACCTCAAGGGACGTGCCCGCGACGACCGCCGCTGGATCCTTATAGCCAGCATCGAGTAGCGTCTCGGCCATCTCTAGATAGTCGCCATGCGTATCGGCGTGCACCAACTCCACGACTGATTCGACCCATCCGGCGACCAGGTCGTCCCGCAACCCCATCGCAATGTGACGCACTCCGTTGAAGCGATGCGGTTGCGGTAGACCGCGAGCGCCTTCGAGCTGCTTCGCGTAAGAGGAACCCGGCAGAGACGCTCTTTCGATCGCTGATTCGAGACGATTGCAGAGCACGACGGCATCCTGCGTCCCTCGCTGAACGATCCAGAGATCGGTTTCTGCGTAGGCAGTAGACGAATTAATCAAGAAATTGAGTTGCTCTACCAGTTTTTGCGCATGTTTCATTGTCGGCCCTCTCGTACACTCCTACGCCGGATTCTTCAACATGAAGTCGCGCACCCCATCAATAAACATTCGCACCTGATGCTCGTCGTAACTGGCGTAGTCGCCGTGAGCCGCCTTGTTCCGCAAGTCCATCCACGCCGTGATCTGTTTTTGCCGCAGGCCGTCGTAGACGCCCGCCTTTTTGAGGTCGGCGTTTAGGACATCTGCCTTCCTCGGCTTGCCTGGCGCTGCTTCCGTGTCGATGCCGTGCTTCACGCAGAGGGCGCGTAAGTGCACCTCCAGCGACGTGCCGACGATAACGGCTGCCGGGTCTTTGTAGCCGACATTAAGAAGACCGTCTGCCATTTCCAGATAGTCGCTGTACGTCTGAGCATGAACGAGTTCGACCACAGAGTCGATCCACCCTGCGTGCAGATCTTCACGAAGCGCAGTTGCGACGGCGTGGATGTCCGCGAATTTGTGCCGCAAGTGCATGGAGCGATAGAGGTCGAGCTGCTTCCGGTAGGTCGACTCAGGAAGGCAAATACGCTCGATAACCGCTTCGAGTCGGTTGCTGTAGACGCGAGCCTGCGCGCCGACTTTCTCATCCGTCAGCCACGTGTCGCTGCTGAGCAGGTAGTCGCACTCGGGGAGTAGCGTGTCCAACTGCTTCAGCAGGTACTCCAGCTTCGCCAACGTTCAGCCTCCGTCGCGGAGTTGATCTCAACAGAACGAATCAGGATACGTCCCACCTAGGACAGTGGCCACAGAGTTGCGGAGAGCTGCCGAAGGCAGCGTCTCTTGGGATGCGACGCCGCAGGACTTGCGCGCACCCGCCACTTACCCCAGCTCCCATCCCGGTGCCGGCCGATCCCTCGCCGGAGGCATCGCTCTGACTTCAACCGTTCACCGTGGAGTATCCGCCTCACTGGTCTCGGCTCATTTGCTTGAGCGCGGCGCGGGCGCCGGCCGGGCTGGAGCGGGGCGGAGACAGGAGCGCAGGCCCGGCCGGGGGCCGGGCCGCGCGCGGGGAGCGAAGCGAGCCGCCTTGAACCCGTGAAGAAGGTTGTAACTCAGGCTGCTGGTGGGCCTGACGGGTCCTCGGTGGCTTGAGCTTCCTTGGTCATCGCGAGGCTTCGGGATTCCGCGGCTGCTCGCTGGAGGGCTGCGGCTACCTGGTCGGCGTCGTCGGCTGAGAGCTGGATGTCTTGCGTCCAGAGGATCGACAACCTGATGTTGCCGGTCGCCAGATTCAGGGCCACGTCGGTTTCCGCCCCGGTGCCGGTGGCGTCCTGTGCATCCAGGCTGAGATCGCTCCTGAAGACGCTCATCGTGGTTGCGTCTCGTCCTCAACGGCTGACAGCTCCCAGAGAGGCGCTGCGTATCGCTCCGGTCGCCTATGGATGAGCAGTGCCCGGAGGTCTTCGCGCTGGATGCCGGGGATACCCAAAGCCTCGGTGAGCCGGCGGAACGTCGTGTGGGTGACGCTGCGGCTTCGGGCCTCGTTCTCGAACTCGGCGAGCTGCGGCAGCACGGTCTCAGAATCAAGCTTCACCGTCGGTTGGTCCTTGAGCCAGGCGGCCTTGTTGCGCTCGTAGTCGATCTCCGAGTAGCCGCAGATCTCGCGGCTGTGCGCTTCAACCTCGTCCAGGGTGGTGGTCGAGAGAATGGCGCGGGCCAGCTCGTTCCGGTTCAGGGCTTCGTCCAGGTCGACTTCGTGGACCGTCGGGCCGGCTTCCGTGAGTGGGATGGGGAGCCCTGCATCCCGGACTTCGCAGACGCCGCGTATCCCTCGTGCTGTCGCTGCGAGCATCCCGGTTGCCTCGGACGGGTGCCACTCCAGGACTGCGCTGACCGGCTCAGTGTCCTCCGCGGTGAAGGTGTGGACGAGGGGACCAAGCAGGCTGCGTACCTCGGCGGGCGGAATTTCACCGTCCAGGCCGGGGCCTGCGACCAGAAGCCGCACGGGAGCGTTCACCTGGCAGATCGCGGCCAGAGTCAGAGCGTCGGCAAGCGGGCTCTTGAGCGTGGGCTCATCGCCTCGCGCGAGGATGTCACCCCCCACGTCCAGGAGGTCGATTGAGTCCGGCCTCAAGTGGCTTATCAGCTCTTCGAGTTGGCGCGTGACGCCTTCGACACCGTGATGCGGATCGATCAGGGCAAAGGTGTGCGGGAGCTCTGCCGCAAGCCGGGGGAGTGTGGAGCCTGCTGGAGGGATCGGGCGGGCTTCGGCCGGCACCGACCAGACAGACGGGGTGAGTGGTTCGAGTCCCGTGAAGTCGGCGGGGCTGCGGGGGCCTGGGATCGGGTCGACCAACAGGCGGTCCCACGCGTAGGTGAGGATCACCGCCTGGTCGTCGGCGCCGTACAAGGCGGCGTCAAGCATTGCGGCGGCGACTGCGTCGCCCCCTCCTCCTGCTGCGACGATCAACCGCGTCATGTGCCCAACATTACGGGTTCGGGGTCTGGCCACTCACCCTATAGTGGCTAGAGGCCATAGCCACTTGGACGAGGAGGGGACATGCCTCAGATCGAAGAGGCGCAACCGAAGTATCTCCAGATCGCGCACTACATCCGCGATCAGATCCTTCGGGGCGACCTCAGGCCGGGCGACGAGGTGCCCTCGGAGAGGCAGCTTGCGACGAACTGGAAGGTGTCTAGGCCTACGGCCGCGCGGTCGTTGGAGGCGCTGAGCAATCAGGGGCTCGTCGAGAAGAGGCAGGGCTCTGGCACGTATGTGCGCAGCCTCGAAGTGAACCGCCGGGCGCGAGAGTTGTACGGGCGAGCGCGGCAGACGGGGAAGATCTACACCCCTGGCGAGTACGCGGTCATCACCTCGGCCGGCTGGTTGGATGCTCCGGATCACGTCGCTGAGGCGCTGGGCCTGGTGAAGGATCGGCGGGCTGTGCATCGTCGGCGCGTGACGAACAACCAGGACGGGCCCATCACCCTGTCCACTTCGTGGTTCGCGCCGGACGTCGGGCAGCGGGCGCCCAAGCTCCTGGAGCCGGAGCGGATCCAAGAGGGCACTCTGATGTACGTCGAGAACATGACGGGGCGGCAGGGGAGTTACGCCGAGGACCGGATGTGTGCCCGGCAGGCGACCGATGAGGAGTCGGCTGACCTGCAACTGGAGTGCGGATCCGCGGTCTTGATCGTGCACCACGTCGTCTTCGACCTCCAGGACCGGCCGTTGGAGTTCGCCGAAGCCACGTACCCGCCGCAGCGCTGGGCGTTCGAGCAGGGCTACCCCCTCACCTGAGCGCACCTGATGGAGCATCAGTTGGAAGATTCGCTTGCGCAGCGTGAGTGGCTAATGCCACTATCCATTAAGTGGCTAAGGCCACTTCCTGAAGGGGGCACGTTGTGACGGGTCAGCGGCCGGAGCAAGGCGCGCACTTAGCTTGCCGAGGATGCCGTGGGCGGGGCTGGAAACGCGTCAGCTCGCGCACAGCTCTCGTGCTGTCCACCGTCGACGACCGTGCCCGTGCCGCATCGAAACGGCGCTGCCTCGACTGTGACGGCAGCGGCAAGGAGTGAGCACGGATGGCCTTTACGATCGATCGCTATCCCTCTGAGGACTCGCCGCGACTCGGGGCGATGACCCTGTATCCCGTCGCCGAGTCCGTGCACCTGGCCAGGCGTTGGTTCCGGAAGTTCATCGCCCCGTACAACCCGGCCTGTTCGGTCGACGACTGCGTGCTGATGATTTCGGAACTCGTGACCAACGCCATCGTCTACGGTCGGTCCGACGAGGTGTGGCGTGTCCGGGTGGAGTGGTTCCGGGATGGGGCCTCGCTCAAGGTCGAGGTGCACAACGCCGGCTTCCCGGCCAGGGTGAGGCTGCGGCAGCCTGACGCCGTCGACGCGCACGGGCGCGGACTGCTCCTCGTCGACTCCATTGCCGAGTCCTGGCACTCGGGGCCCAGTCGCTTCGGCGGGACAGTCGTCTCCTTCGTGATGGCCGATGCCTGGCCGACCTGAAGGGGGAGCCGGGTTCTTTTCTATATGCACTGTCGCTAGTCTGGTTGACCAGTTGACTTGGCCAATTCTGACGGGCGGCGTGCATGGCGTATGAAGTGGAGGCGCCGAAGTACGTACGCCTCGCGCAGACGATCCAGCAGCGCATCGAGGACGGCACCTACCCGCCGGGCACGAAGGTCCCCAGTGAAAATCAGCTGGTCCAAGCGTTCGGAATGTCCCGCCCTACCGTCGTGCGCGCCCTTGAGCTGCTGAAACGAGACGGTTGGGTCGAGTCCCGGCAGGGCTACGGCACCATCGTGCGGGGGCGACCGGCTGACGTCGAGCACCAGGAACGCCGCGGGCGTGAAGTGCTGGAGCGGGATGAGTCGCGGACTCCTGGACGCCTGGTTCTAGTGGACCAGGTGCCGGTACCGGCGCGCGTCGCCTCCGTGCTCGGGTTGCCCAAGCGGGCCAGAGTCCTGATGCGCCGATTCCTGGTCGAGGTGGATGGCGAGGCCGTTGAACTCGCGTCCTCGTACTTCCCGGCCGGCCTCGTCGAAGGCACTGAGCTCGGGAGCTCCGAACCGCTGGGCGTCGGCGTCCGAGAACACTTGGAGGGCCGGAAGAAGGTCCGATTCGACCATGTGACGGAGCGCGTCTCGGCCCGGATGCCAGATGCCGGTGAGTCTGAGCTCCTCGGCCTTCCTGATGGCGTGCCCGTCCTCAGCGTCCTGGTCGTCGCCCGAGATGCGTCCGGCCAGGCTTTGCAGGTTTCTGACGTGGTGCTTCCTGCTGATGGGCAGGAACTGGAAGATACCTACCGACTCGGCTGAGCTGTCAGGATGTGCGGGTCACGCGCGCTGCGTAGTGCGGCTGCTTGTCTCAGGCGCGTCGACTGGCGAGCCGGTAGACCACGTATGTGAAGCCGAGGATGACGTCCACGGCCGCCCATAGGCCGATGATGAGCCCTACGCCGATTGTCGTTCCGACTTCGCTCGCGTCTTCGCACAGCTTGAGGTCGTCACCTGTCAGGCTTCGGCAGTCTTCGGGCGTGCCGCTGGCGGTCGAAGCACCCGTGATCACCCAGATCAGGAACAAGAGCTGGACGGCAAGGAAGAGCCACAGGAAGACGCGTCGTCGCTTCTTCGGTTGAGGCGGCGGCCCGCCCTGGTATGGGCTGCTTGGCGGGGGCCGCTGTGGCGGTGTCGGCCAGCCGTCCGGTGGTGGCGTGGACCCCTGCGAGTCACGTGGATCCCATGGCTGTGGACCCTGAGCGCGGTCTCTTCGGCCCATGCTCCGCCCTCCTCTGTGCCGGCTGGCTTCATGGTGCGCTCGCGGTACCGGCGCCGCTCGTTGACAGCCACCGGAATCACTTGACAAGTCAACCTGGCATCTCTAACTTCGAACTTGATAAGTCAACTTGTCAGGTGGCGAGTTGGTCGACTCCAAAGGAGAAATCTCTGTGCGTGTGATCCGCGTTGACGCCTCGACCGCGACGATCCTCCTCACCGAAGCGCCGGCACCGAAGGTGCGTGACCGGCAGACCGGTGAGATCGCCAAGGACGCCGTAAGCGGTGAGGCGCTGATGACCGTCGGCGTCGTCTTCATCGACGAGGGGGACTCGTCGCTCATCCAGGTCACGGTTCCCGAAAGCGGTGTGACGGAGGGCCTGACCGTCGGTGCTCCGGTGTCCCTGCCGGGGCTCATCGCCCGGCCGTGGGAGAGCGTGTTCAACGGCCAGCAGCGGCACGGCATCGCCTACCGCGCCACCGCCATCGCGCCGGGTGTCTTCCCGGTCTCGGTCGCTCAGGCGGGCTGATCGTCGTGACGGACCTGATCACGTTGGCCGAGTTGGGCGCGCCGCTCGCTGCGATAGGTGGAGCGACCTACGTCCGGCACGCCAACCCGGCCGCGTACTGGTCCACGGTCGGGCTGCCGGTCTCGGTGGCCCGGCTGCTGGCCTCGTACTCCTCGACCATGGACGCATGCGGCCTGACCGTCGCGCCGTCCCGGCTGCGGGTGCTGGCCATCAGGGCGACCAGCCGTCGGGAGATCCGTCCCGTCCCGCCCCGTCGAGGCATCATCCGGCCCACGACGACCGGCCTGCGCGTTCGGCTCCGTCTGGCACCCGGCCAGGAACCCGCGGACGTCGCCGCTTCGGCGGAACGGCTCCGTCACGCCTGGGGCGTGCACGCCGTGTACGTGAAGGACGTCAAGCCCGGTGTCGTCGAACTGCGGCTCATCGGTTTTGACGTCCTGCGCAAGGTCCGGATGCCTCGGCGGATTGAGGGCGGGTTGCTCAAGGTGCCGGTGGCGCTGCGGGAGGACGCCACGGCGTGCTTACGGGACTACCGCGCCGTGCCGCATGAACTCGTCCTGGGCGCAACGCTGTCGGGCAAGTCCATGTACCTCCGGAACCTGATCACCGGGCTCGCCCGGCAGCCCGTCGCCCTGGTCGGCATCGACTGCAAGCGGGGTGTCGAGCTGGCCCCGTTCGCCTCCCGGTTCGCAGCGCTGGCGACCGATCCGCATGAGGCGGCCGAGCTGCTGCCCGTCCTGGTCAAGGAAATGGAGGACCGATACGACCTGATTAAGGCCCGACAGGGCATCGCCCCCGGCACGCCCGACGAGGAGATCACCTCTGACATCTGGGGCCTGCCTGAGAGCGAACGTCCCGTTCCCGTCGTGCTGTTCGTCGACGAGGTGGCCGAACTCTTTCTCGTCGCCACGCGCAAGGACGAGGAACGCCGCGACGAGATGGTCACGCACCTCATCCGCCTCGCCCAGCTCGGCCGCGCGGCCGGCATCTACCTGGAGGTCTGCGGGCAGCGCTTCGGCGCGGAACTCGGCAAGGGCGCCACCATGCTGCGTGCCCAGCTCACCGGCCGCGTCTGCCACCGCGTCAACGACGAAGCCTCGGCCAAGATGGCACTCGGCGACATCGCCCCGGAAGCGGTCTACGCCTCCTGCGCCATCGCCGCCGAGCTGCCCGGCTTAGCCGTGGCCGGTGACACCTCCGGCGGCTGGTCCCGCATCCGCACCCCGTACCTGTCCCTCGCCGCCGCTGCGGCCACCTGCCGCGACACGGCCCACCTCGCCCCGGACGTTCCGGCGCTCACGCCCTTCCGGCCGTACGTCCCGCCCGTCGCCCTCAACACTCCCAATCCGATACCCACCGCGGGCCTGGCCTCCGAAACAGTGGGGGAGTGAGCGATGCGCACCCACCGGATCCGAGTCGACCCGGTTTTGATCCAAGCAGCCATCGCCGCCGCGCTCTCCTTCGCCCACCTGCACGACCTCGCCGCAGCAGCCGGACAGGACGGCTGGAAGGCGTGGGCCTATCCGATCAGCGTTGACCTGCTCCTCGTCGCGGCCTGGCGACGGCTGCGCTCCGGTACGGCGAAAGCCTCGGGCTGGTGCTGGTTCACCGTCGCCCTGGCCGCGTCACTCGGGGCCAACGTCGCCACGGCCGGACTGCTCGACCTCGGCGACGTCCCCGCCTGGCTGCGCATCCTCGTCGCCGGATGGCCCGCCGTCGCCTTCCTCGGCGGAACCCTCCTCGCCCACGACACCCCAGACCGCGACCAGGTGCCGGTAGCCGACCAGGACGAGGCACCCGCGCCGCCGGTTCTGTTCACCGCGCCTGAGCTGCCCACCGCTAACCCGCAGCCGTCCGCACCGCCGGCCGCCGCCCCGGTCCCGCCCGCGCTCGTCGCCCTCGCCCGCAAGGTCGCCGACGACCACCGGACCCGGACCGGGACGGACATCGACACCCCGACCCTTCGCAGCCGTCTCGGCGTCCCGCTCCCGCTCGCCGAAGCCATCGCCACTCAACTCACTTGATCCCGGAGGACTTTCCACCTTGCGTCCGTCCACGCTCCGCGCGCTCAAGCGTGCTGCCGAGCTGACACGTCAGAACCGCCTCACCGAAGCCGTGCTCATCGCAGAACCGGTGATCCTCACCGCCGACGAGTACGAGGGCGACGAGATCTTGCACTGGCTCGCCGACCACGCCGCCGACTTCACCGGCGAGAACCACAACGACCCGAAGGAGCTGCCCTGATGCCTGCCAACCGCCGCTTCCGCAATGTCGTCCGTATCGGACCTGTCCAGGTCGGCACCGCCTACGACAGCCGCGGTCGTGAGAAGCACACCACCGTGTGCACCGCCCCGCGCTGCGACTTCTCCAACGACTACGACACTCGCGCCGCCGCCGAACTTGCCGCCCGCACCCACCGCTGCCGCGTCCGCTGAGGAGAACCGGTGACCGTCTCCCTCCCGCTCGTCTTCGTCCTGGGCGTCATCGCCTGGGCCGCGATCAAGTTCTTGGGCATCCGTATGTGGGTCGCCGTCGTGATCGCCCTGTTCGGCTTCTGGCTCTCCCACACCTTCCTCGCCCCCGCCATCGAGTCCGGCACCCGCTCCGGGGTCGACGTCGTCAACGGCGACAACCGCTGAAAGGAGCTCCGCCATGTTCCGCCCCAAGCTGCCCGACGTCCCCGCTCCGCCGTCGACCCTGACCCACCAGCCGCAGCACCACTACCCGGCGCCCACGGCCGTCCGCTCGCTCAGCCCCTACGCGGGCCCGGTCGCCGCCGTCCTGGTCGGCGGAGTCGTCCTCACCGCACTCCTGGCGGCCGTCGCCCTCACGGCCATCTCCGTGGCCATCGCCGCCGTGGTCCTGCGCTCCCTGCTCAACAACGCCAACAGTCGCTGACCGGCCGCCGGGGCGGCAAACGCCGCCAAGCATCCCGCCGCCCCGGGGCCGTCCCTCCCAACCGCAGAAACAGCCGAAAGGAACCCCCATCATCACCCGGCAGACTCCGCCCCCGCTGGCGGAACTCTCCATGCTGGCCTCTCTCGGCACCATGCCTGAGCTGGCCCGCCAACTCTCCGGCTTGGGCGGCTGCACCCACCCTGTCCGCCTCGACGGCCACCGCACCGAATACGCCGTCGACACGACAACCGGCGAGATCGGCCGCACCCTGCACCACCTCGACTCGACCGCCCTCCCGGCCGGCCAACTCCTCGTCCGCTGCAACAACCGCCGCGCGACCCGCTGCCCTGCCTGTGCCGAGACCTACCGCCGCGACACCTACCACCTGATCACCGCCGGACTGCGCGGCGGCAAAGGCACCTCGGACCAGGTCGCCACACACCCGCGCGTCTTCGCCACCTTTACCGCCCCTGGCTTCGGCCCGGTCCACAACCGCCGCACCGACGGACGCCCCTGCCGCTGCGGTACCCGGCACGCCGAGAATGACAGCAGGTTAGGCACGCCCCTCGACCCGGACCGGTACGACTACGAAGCGGCCGTCCTCTGGAATGCCCACGCCGGGCACCTCTGGCGGCGCTTCTCGATCTACCTCCGCCGGGAGGTCGCCAAGCGCGCCGGTCTCACCCAACGCTCCTTCCGCCACCACGCCCGGATCTCCTTCGCCAAGGTCGCCGAATACCAGAAGCGCGGAGCCGTCCACTTCCACGCCGTCATCCGCCTCGACGGCCCGGAAGGCGGCGACATGGCACCGCCCACCTGGGCGACGGCAGAGCTCCTGACGGACGCCATCCAGGCCGCAGCCACCGCCGCCCGCGTCGACGGCCCGACCGTAGACGGACGCGCACACACCTTCGCCTTCGGCCGTCAACTCGACGTCCGAACGATCCGATCCGCCGACTTCGACGACGGCCAGGAGCTGACTGAACGAGCCGTCGCCTCGTACATCGCGAAGTACGCGACCAAAGGTGCCGAGACAGCGACCGGCACCCTCGACCGCCCCCTCAAGTTCCTCGCCGAGCTCGCCCAAGCACGCATCTCCGACCACGCCCGACGCATGATCCGCGTCGCCTGGACCCTCGGCGCACGCCCCGCGCTCGCCGAGCTCCGTCTTCGGGCCTGGGCGCACATGCTCGGCTTCCGCGGCCACTTCTCCACCAAGTCCCGGCGCTACTCCACCACCCTCGGCGCGCTCCGCACCGCCCGCGCCGACTGGCGACGCGCACAGCTCGCCCCGGTGGTCGGGACAGAGCCGACGGAAACGACTCTCGTCCTCTCGCACTGGGTCTTCGCCGGAACGGGCCTATCCCGCGCCGAAGCCTGGCTGTCCGCATCCCTCGAACCCGCCCCCGGAACGGAAGGAGAACCGACATGGACGCCCGTCGCGACGAGCTGATGACCGTTCGCCAGGTCCTGGACGAGCTGGGCGGCGTCTCTCGCCGCACCTTCTACCGCTGGCGGGAGCTGGGATACGGGCCGGCCGCGTTCAAGCTGCCCAACGGAGAGCTCCGGGTATGGCGTAGCGACTTCACCACGTGGCTTCGGCAGCTGGAGGCAGCGGCGTGAAGTCCCTTGACGTCAAGGTCTGGGCGGTTCGCAAGCGGGACACCAAAACGCCCTCGTACGGTGTCCGCTGGTCCGTTGCCGGCAACGTGCTCTCGGAGTCATTCCGCACCAAGGCGCTCGCCGACCACTTCCGCACGAAGCTCATGCGAGCGATGCGCGACGGTGAAGAGTTCGACACCGAGTCGGGCCTTCCGGCCTCGATGGAAGAGAAGAAGTCGGCCGTGTCCTGGTACGCCTTCGCCCTCAGATACCTGGCCATGAAGTGGCCCCATGCCGCCCCCAATACGAGGGACGGCATCAATGAATCCCTCACCAGCGTGACGCTGGAGCTCCTCGACGAGCGTGCCGGACGGCCGTCCGATGAGGTGATCCGCAAAGCACTGCGCAACTGGGCCTTCGTGTTGCCTGGGCCCGACGATCGGGAAGTCCCGGACGACGTACGGAACGTTCTCCACTGGGTGTCCAAGGCCTCCCGACCGCTCGCCGATCTTGCTGATCCAGCCACGGCCCGCGCGGTCCTCGACTCGCTGAAGCTCAAGCTCGACGGTACGGCGGCAGCGGCAGAGACCGTGCGGCGCAAGCGTCGGACGCTCGTCAATGCCACGAACTATGCGGTCGACCTGGGGGAGCTGCGCGAGAACCCCATTACTGCGGTTCGCTGGCAGAAACCGAAGGTGTCCAATCAGGTGGACCCGCGCGTAGTCGCCAACCCGGAGCAGGCTCGCAACCTCCTGGCGGCCGTCTCCTACGTGGGCGGATACCGACGTGCCCGCGGCCGTCGTCTCGTGGGTCTGTTCGCCGCGATGTACTTCGGTGGCCTCCGGCCGGCTGAAGCGGTCGGCCTCGCGGAGACGGACCTGATCCTCCCGGAACAGGGCTGGGGCTCGGCGCTGCTCCACCGGACGCGCCCGTCGGTCGGCAAGCAGTGGACCGACTCGGGGGAGACCCACGACGACCGCGGGCTGAAGAACCGGCCGACCGAGGACGTCCGGCGGGTACCCATTCCGCCTCACCTCGTCGCCGTGTTCCGTGAGCACCTGGCCACCTTTGGCACGGCGGACGACGGGCGCCTCTTCTTCAGCGAGAAGGGCTCGGTCGTCCCGTCCTCCACCTACTACCGCGTCTGGCAAGAGGCCCGGCTCCTCGCGCTCCCGCCGGCCGCCGCCTCCTCGCCGCTCGCGAGTCGGCCGTACGACCTTCGACACTCGGCGCTGTCGACCTGGCTCAATGCCGGTGTCGACCCGACCGAGGTCGCCGAGCGCGCCGGCAACAGCGTTGAGGTCCTGCTGACCCGCTACGCGAAGTGCCTCGACGGACGGCAGGACGTCGCCAACCGGCGCATCGAGGACCTTTTGCGCGAGTACGAGTGAGACACCCTGCACCCCACCGCGGCCCCGGGCATCTTGTCCGGGGCCTCCCTCGTCTTGAGCCTTACCTGCTGCGATGCTTCGAGCCGAGGTCGGACGAGGGGGACTCGTGGAGCTGAAGGTCACGCGCTGGAAGCGGTACGGACATGATCGCCTGTACGCCAACCTGCCTGAAGGCGCGGCGGTCGGTTGGGTGGATGTGAAGACGGGGGACATCACGGTCCTGGTCGCCGAGTATCGCGACGACGTGATCGCGGTGCTGACTGATCACTTACGGAACAGCCCCGAACCGGTCGCGCCGCAGAAGACGCCCAGGACGCCCAAGGCCGAGGGGCCCCCGCTGCTGCCGCCTCTGACGGCGGCCGACGACCTGTCCACCAACCGTCCCGGTGAGTCTCTGCTCGACAAATCCGGACCAGGCCTGATCAAGAGATTCGTCTTACAGCTCCTGCGGCGCCCCGCCGAGTGGGACTCCTGGCGGAAGGGCCTGGCGGGGGAGCAGCGGGTGGGAGCCGAACTGAACCGCTTGGAGCGGCACGGCTGGCGCGTCCTGCATTCCATCCTCTTGACCGAGAAGGTGGACGTGGACCATTTGCTGATCGGGCCCGGTGGCGTGTTCAGCATCAATACGAAACACCATCACAAAAGGGCTGTGTGGGTCGGCGACGACTCCGTGAAGGTGGATCACGGAAAGCCGGCGCCCTATGCGCGTAAGAGCAGGGCTGAGGCCAAGCGGGTAGCCCGAGTGCTTGAGCACTACTGCGGCTTCCCCGTACCGGTGGAGCCGGTGCTCGTCTTCGTCGGTGTGACCGATCTGAAGGTGGTTGCCACACAGCTCAGCGTGCGCGTGTACCAGGAGCGTCAGGTGGCGGCACTGGCGCCGCTCTCCGGGGTGTTGACGGCCGAGCAGGTCGAGCAGGTGTACAGCGTCGCTCGCCATCGACAGGCTTGGAGCCAGGCCTGAGGCAGCCCGTCTCAACGAGGGGTCAGTGATCTTGCCAGAAGCGGTTCACCCATCCCAGCGGGTTGCAACGGCATCCGCGACGCTGAAGACAGCGTCACATTCGGCACATTGCGCTCTACCGAAAAGATAGGTCAACTTGCCCGCGACTTCGGGCTGGTTGTCGGCAAGCGCGCGACTGTGCAGTCTTTGGGCAAGCCCCTCCAGCACTGAGGAGTCTGCGGGCTGAAGAGGGAGTTTCTTTGCCGCGGTCTCGTTCATGTACATGCTGTCTGTGGTCGAGAAGAAGCCGTACTCACCGAAGGCTATGAAGTTCTCGGCGCTACACGCGGGGCAGGGCACTTCGTACTCGTCGTCGTTCAGGCCGTCGAGTTGTTCGCCCCAGACCGGGGCATCTTCGAATCCTAGGAGTGCGGCGAGCAAGTAGACGTAAGTTCCGGGGTCATCGATGAGGCTCGGATCCCGAAGAGCTTCCTCAGTCAGTTGCAGCAGGTCGGACATCTCCGAGGCGTAGGCCACGTGGGGATCTTGCTCGCCGTATGGCTGGTCGGTGCTGGCCGCGATGGCGCCGGCCAGCAAGAGCGGTTGCTGTCTGTCCGCAGGGGACCACTGGCGCGCCATGTCTCGTAGGGTCGGCAAGGCGGCATGGCTTGCCGAGTAGACGGTGCCCTGATGGCACAGGCGGGACCAGAGCTCGGTCCAGTCTGAGTCGTTCGGGGCTTGGCTCACCCTGTCGAGTAGACCGGGAACGTCTTCCGCCGTGCCGTAGGCGTGCTTGAGCTGCGACCAGTCCGTCATATCGGCGATCTAAGCAGTCGGGTGCCGCAGATTTCACGACCGGGGGCGTGCCAGTCGCCCTGTCGTCGGAAAGCGTTCGGCGACCTGCGGCGACGCTCCAAGATCCCGTCCACGCCTCGTCCACGGACGCCGACATACGGTCGCTTCGGGCTGCATCTGGCTGCACATACGCGAAGACCCCGGCCTCAGCGTTTCCGCTGGTGACGGGGTCTTTGGGCACCTAATCCAAGGTGCCCCCGGCAGGATTCGAACCTGCGCACACGGCTCCGGAGGCCGTTGCTCTATCCCCTGAGCTACGGGGGCGTGTCGGCCGCAGTGTGTGCGGCGACGGGTAGAACCCTACCAGCTCGACAGGGGGTGCCATGAACAGGTTTCCGCGGGGAGTCGAGGCCCTGAACTGGGCCGGGTGACCCTCAGGGGGTGGAAGTCGGGAAAACCCGGACGCGGTGGTGGCCGCCGACCTACTCTCGAGTTGTGCCAGGTGCGTCCGGTCGGGTCCTTGTCGTGGACGACAACAAGGTGATCCGGCAGCTGATCAGGGTCAACCTCGAGCTGGAGGGCATCGAGGTCGTGACCGCCGCCGACGGTGCCGAATGTCTGGACATAGTCCACCAGGTACGGCCCGATGTCGTCACCCTCGATGTCGTGATGCCCCGTCTCGACGGACTGCGTACCGCCGCCCGGCTCCGTGCCGATCCCCGGACCCGGAATCTTCCCCTCGCCATCATCAGCGCGTGCACTCAAAACGAGGTCGACACCGGGCTCGATGTTGGCGTCGACGTATTTCTCGCCAAGCCGTTCGAGCCGACCGAACTCGTGCGCGTCGTACGACAGTTGATGGACCGGGCCACCGAGCCTGGCCGGGCGATCGGGCCCAACTCGGGCGTCCGTGGGAACGCCCATGGCGGCGTCCACGGCACCGTTCACGGTGAGGGCCACGGGAGTGTCCATGGCAGTGGCGATCCCGAGCGCGCCGGTCGCAGCGGGAGTTAGATCCGTCGGCATCGGTCATCGCCGGTCAATCTCGGGGCCGGCGGGTCAACCAGCACCAGTTGACCGTTGCCCGCCGTCCGCGAGTCCCGTCGGCCGGTGGGCTTACGGCGATCGGTGGGTCAGCAGTTCGCGTACGTTGACCGGGTCCGCCCCACCGCACCTCGCCCACCTCGGTGACAGTGTTCACGGCGAGGCTCGCTCACCGGGGCTGTCCACGGCGTAGCGGCCCCGAGCGTGCCGGTCGGGCGCTCGTTGCCCGGGTCCACCCCGCCGCACCTCACCCACCCCGATGACACTCCTCACGGCGAGGCGCGCACACCGGGTTGTCCACGGCATAGCGACCCCGAGTTCGCCGGTCGGGCGTTCGTTGCCGGCTCTGCCCGCCGCACCCCGCCGGCCCCCGGCGCACCGCATCCCCACTCCGCCGCCCCACCTCGCTCCAACCCGCCCGCAGAGGCTTCCCCAACGCACCCCCTCCGCCCCCCTCTCCCTGCCCCACCCCCGTCCACATCCCGGAACCCCGGGAAACCGAGTCGCCTCCGCACCCCCCTCCTCCCCTAGGCTTGACCCGTGACCCCCGTCGAGCTCTCCCGTACCGTGCTGCGCGCGGTGCGTCGTGCTGTCGACGAGGGGGAGCTGAGCGTGGCCGTGCCCGCACGTGCCGTCGTCACCGCGCCCGGACCCGGTGGCTGGGGGGACTACGCCACCAACATCGCCTTGCAGCTGGCCCGGCCCGCCGGACGTCCGCCTCTTCAGGTCGCCCGCGTCCTGCGGCCCCACCTCACCCGCTCCGCCGGTGTCGCCGACGTCGAGATCACCGGCCCCGGGTTCCTGAACATCCGCCTCGACAGGACGGCCGACCCCGCCACCGCCCTCGTACGCGAGATCCGAGCGGGTGAGTACGGCCACAGCGACGCCCTCGCCGGGCAGGTGCTGCGGTTCCGCATTCCGTACGACATCCGTGCGGAGGTCGTCGCCGACGCCCTCGTCCGCATCGTCGCCACGCAGGGCGGCCGTGCCGAGGTCGAGCACCGTACGGGCGCCAGCGCCGAGCGGATGCACCAGGCGTCCACGGCCGCGGACTGCGAGCCTGCCGAGGTCGAGCACCGCACGGATGCGACCTCCGAAGCTGGCCGTACGGCCGCCAGCCCCGAGGGCGGCAGCGCCGAGCGGATGCACCGGGCGTCCACGGCCGCGCCCGCGGACTGCGAGCCTGCCGAAGTCGAGGACCGTACTACCGCCGCGTCCGAAGCCGGCCGTGCCGGGCGCGTGCACCGGGCCCCCACGACCCCGCCCTCAGACGGCGGCCGCGCCGAAGTCGAGCCCGGTTCGGCCCCCACCCCCGCCAGTGCCCCCGCCGGCACCCCGCAGCGGACCATCGCCCCCGCGCCCGCGGACGCCGGTCAACCCGGCCGCCCCGACATCACCCCCGTACCCCCGGCTCTCTCCGCCCCCGAGCCCCCCACACCCCCCACCCCCATAAACCTCCGCCCCCTCCCCGCCCCCGAGGACCCGACCCCCCTCGGGGGTGATGCCGCGCGGTGGGCGTTGCTTCATCCTGCTGGGCGTGATCTGCCGAGGGTCACCGCCGACCATCTCGTGCAGCGGGCCGTCAATCCGCTGTTCCGGGTCCGTTATGCCCACGCCCGGACCCGGGCGCTCGGCCGTAACGCCGCCCGGCTGGGTTTCACCGGTACCCCGGGTGATCCGCAGGCGCCCGACGCCGCCCCTCTTCTTCGCGCTCTCGCCGACCACCCCCAGGCCCTGCGCGCCGCCGCCACCCAGTACGCGCCCGACCGGCTCGCCCGGCATCTGGTGGTCGTCGCCGACGCGGTCCTCGGCTTCCAGCACACCGTGCTGCCGCTCGGGGACGAGAAACCCTCGGCCGCCCACCGTGCCCGGCTCGCGCTCGCCGAAGCCGCCGGAGCGGTGCTGGCCGGCGGCCTGTCCCTGCTCGGCATCAGTGCCCCTGACTACCTGTGAGAGAAGAATGAGCCGTTCCGCACACCCCGCCGGGCCCCGTCACGCCGATGTGCTCCCCGAGGGCCACTACAGCGCCCCGCCGAAGGACCTCAACGCCCTCGACCCCAAGGTGTGGGCCCAGACCGTCACGCGGACCGAGGACGGTGTCGTCAGCGTCGGCGGGATCGACGTGACGAAGCTGGCCGAGGAGTTCGGCACCCCCGCCTACGTCGTCGACGAGGCGGACTTCCGGGCGCGGGCGCGCGCCTGGCGTTCCGCCTTCGGGCACGACGCCGACGTCTTCTACGCCGGCAAGGCCTTCCTGTCGCGTGCCGTGGTCCGCTGGCTGCACGAGGAGGGGCTGAACCTCGACGTGTGCTCCGGCGGCGAGCTCGCCACCGCGCTGTCCGCCGGGATGCCCGCCGACCGGATCGCCTTCCACGGCAACAACAAGTCGGTCCGCGAGATCACCCAGGCCATCGAGAGCGGGGTCGGGCGCATCGTGCTCGACTCCTTCCAGGAGATCGTCCGGGTCGCGCACATCGCCGACGGCCTCGGCAAGCGGCAGCGCGTGCAGATCCGCGTCACCGTCGGCGTCGAGGCCCACACGCACGAGTTCATCGCCACCGCGCACGAGGACCAGAAGTTCGGCATCGCGCTCGCGGACGGGCAGGCCGCGGAGGCCGTACGCCGTGCGCTGACCCTCGACGGGCTCGAACTCATCGGGATCCACTCGCACATCGGGTCGCAGATCTTCGACATGGCCGGCTTCGAGGTCGCCGCCCGCCGGGTCGTGGCTCTGCTGGCCGCGGTCCGCGACGAGCACGGCGTGGAGCTGCCCGAGATCGACCTCGGCGGCGGTCTCGGCATCGCGTACACCAGTGACGACGACCCCCGCGAGCCGCACGAGATCGCCAAGGCGCTCGGCGAGATCGTCACCCGCGAGTGCGAGGCGGCCGGGCTGCGCACGCCGCGCATCTCCGTGGAGCCGGGCCGCGCCATCGCCGGGCCGACCGCCTTCACGCTGTACGAGGTCGGCACGATCAAGCCGCTGGAGGGCCTGCGGACGTACGTCTCCGTCGACGGGGGCATGTCCGACAACATCAGGACCGCGCTGTACGACGCCGAGTACAGCGTCTCGCTCGTGTCGCGGGTCAGTGACGCCGAGCCCATGCTCGTCCGGGTGGTCGGCAAGCACTGCGAGAGCGGCGACATCGTGGTCCGCGACGCGTTCCTGCCCGCCGACCTCGCGCCCGGCGACCTCATCGCGGTGCCGGCGACCGGCGCCTACTGCCGTTCGATGGCGAGCAACTACAACCACGCCCTGCGGCCGCCGGTGATCGCGGTCCAGGACGGCGAGGCCCGGGTGATCGTCCGCCGCGAGACCGAGGAGGACCTGCTGCGTCTCGACGTCGGATGACGCTCCCGGGGACGCCCGGCGGCGGGCGGAAGATCTCCTGTGTCCGCCGCTCAGGAAAATGAAATAGACATCTCACGATCCGGACGAGGGATAGAAACTCCCGTCCGGTGAGTGAGACTGGTCCAACCGTGACGGTATGAGGAAACGAGGTCGGATGATGCGTACGCGTCCGCTGAAGGTGGCGCTGCTGGGCTGTGGGGTCGTCGGCTCCGAGGTGGCGCGCATCATGACGACGCACGCCGACGACCTCACGGCGCGCATCGGCGCCCCGGTGGAGCTGGCCGGCGTGGCGGTGCGGCGGCCCTCCAAGGTGCGCGAGGGCATCGACCCGGCCCTGGTCACCACGGACGCGACCGCGCTGGTCAAGCGCGGGGACATCGACGTCGTCGTCGAGGTCATCGGCGGCATCGAGCCGGCCCGCACACTCATCACCACCGCCTTCGAGCACGGCGCCTCGGTCGTGTCGGCCAACAAGGCGCTGCTCGCCCAGGACGGCGCCGCCCTGCATGCCGCCGCCCAGCAGCAGGGGCGGGACCTCTACTACGAGGCCGCCGTCGCCGGTGCCATCCCGCTGATCCGCCCGCTGCGCGAGTCCCTCGCCGGCGACAAGGTCAACCGCGTGCTCGGCATCGTCAACGGCACGACCAACTTCATCCTCGACAAGATGGACTCGACGGGCGCCGGCTACCAGGAGGCCCTCGACGAGGCCACCGCCCTCGGGTACGCCGAGGCGGACCCGACCGCGGACGTCGAGGGCTTCGACGCCGCCGCCAAGGCCGCGATCCTCGCCGGTATCGCCTTCCACACGCGCGTGCGCCTCGACGACGTGTACCGCGAGGGCATGACCGAGGTCACCGCCGCCGACTTCGCCTCGGCGCGCCGGATGGGCTGCACCATCAAACTGCTCGCCATCTGCGAGCGGGCGGCCGACGGCGGCTCGGTCACGGCACGCGTGCATCCCGCGATGATCCCCCTCAGCCACCCGCTGGCCTCAGTGCGCGGCGCGTACAACGCCGTCTTCGTGGAGTCGGACGCGGCGGGCCAGCTCATGTTCTACGGCCCCGGAGCGGGCGGTGCGCCGACGGCGTCCGCCGTGCTCGGCGACCTCGTGGCGGTGTGCCGCAACCGGCTCAGCGGCGCGACCGGGCCCGGCGACTCCGCGTACACCCAGCTGCCGGTCTCGCCGATGGGCGAGGTCGTCACGCGCTACCACATCAGTCTCGACGTGGCGGACAAACCGGGCGTGCTCGCCCAGGTCGCGACCGTCTTCGCCGAGCACGGCGTCTCCATCGACACCGTGCGCCAGCAAGGCCGACCAGACGGAGGCGACGATGCCTCTCTCGTCGTCGTCACCCACCGGGCGTCCGACGCCTCCCTGAACGGGACCGTCGAGGCGCTCCGCAGCCTCGACACCGTACGGGGCGTCGCCAGCATCATGCGGGTTGAAGGAGAGTAACCAGCAATGACCCACCAGTGGCGCGGAATCATCGAGGAGTACCGGGACCGGCTGCCGGTCTCCGACAGCACTGAGGTCGTGACGCTCCGGGAGGGCGGTACGCCGCTCGTGCCGGCGCAGGTGCTCTCCGAGCGCACGGGCTGCGAGGTCCACCTCAAGGTCGAGGGCGCGAACCCCACCGGGTCCTTCAAGGACCGCGGTATGACCATGGCCATCACGCGGGCCAAGGAGGAGGGCGCGAAGGCGGTCATCTGCGCCTCCACGGGCAACACCTCGGCCTCGGCCGCCGCCTACGCCGTACGCGCCGGGATGGTCTCCGCCGTCCTGGTGCCGCAGGGCAAGATCGCGCTCGGCAAGATGGGCCAGGCCCTCGTGCACGGGGCGAAGATCCTCCAGGTCGACGGCAACTTCGACGACTGCCTCACGCTGGCCCGCTCGCTGTCGGACAACTACCCGGTGGCGCTGGTCAATTCGGTCAACCCGGTGCGTATCGAGGGCCAGAAGACGGCCGCGTTCGAGATCGTCGACATGCTCGGCGACGCGCCCGACATCCACGTCCTGCCGGTCGGCAACGCGGGCAACATCACGGCGTACTGGAAGGGTTATCGCGAGTACGCCGCGGACTCGATCGCCTCGCGGACCCCCCGGATGTGGGGCTTCCAGGCATCCGGTTCCGCGCCCATCGTGCGCGGCGAGGTCGTCAAGGACCCGTCGACCATCGCCACCGCGATCCGTATCGGCAACCCGGCCTCGTGGCAGTTCGCGCTGGCCGCCCGGGACGAGTCGGGCGGCCTCATCGACGAGGTGACGGACCGTGAGATCCTGCGCGCCTACCGGCTGTTGGCGGCCCAGGAGGGTGTCTTCGTCGAGCCCGCCTCCGCCGCGTCCGTCGCCGGTCTGCTGAAGGCGGCCGAGCAGGGACTGGTCGACCCCGGCCAGCGGATCGTCTGCACGGTGACCGGCAACGGGCTCAAGGACCCGGACTGGGCCGTCGCGGGGGCCCCGCAGCCGGTCACCGTCCCGGTCGACGCGGTGACGGCGGCCGAGCGGCTCGGTCTCGCGTAGAGGTCCGACGGGCCTCGGGCGGGCGTGGCCCCGCGGGGCGACGGCCGCCGCGGGGCACCGACACCCGGGGCCGACGGTGGGCAGGCGCAGGCCGCGCCCACCGCGGCACCCGGCACACGGGGCGACGCCCGGCCACGGGCCACCCCCGTACGGAGGGACGCTGGCCCGCCGACGGAACCTGGCCCCTGGCGCCGTCGCCCGCCGGGGTGTGAAACGCCTGCTCAGCCGCCCTCGGTGTCCGCGCGGGGGAGTCGGAGGGTGAGGGAGGCCGGGTTCCGGGGTAAGTGGTGCGCGGGCCTCGTCGGCGGCCGCTCGCGGGGCCGTTCCGCGGGGACCCGGCAGCGGGTGCACAAGGGGCTTACGACACGCATCGTGCGCCTCCCGTGCGCCCTATGTCGCCACAGAACCTTCCTTCGATAGGCTGTACCGAACCCGCCCGCCGCATATGCCGCGGAGCCGCGCCGCGCCTGCGGCCCACGGGTCTTGCGCACGTATCGCAGTTCATCGACATCTCGCACATCACGCAGCTCAAGGAGAGTCATCGAGCGATGGCCGGTCCAGCCTTCCGCGCCGCCGCCGTCCGGGTGCGCGTCCCCGCCACCAGTGCCAACCTCGGCCCGGGCTTCGACGCCCTCGGCCTGTCACTGGGGCTCTACGACGACGTCGTCGTCCGCGTGGCCGACTCCGGGCTGCACGTAGACATCGCAGGCGAGGGCAGCGAGACGCTCCCGCGCGACGAGAGCCACCTGCTCGTACGCTCCCTGCGCACCGCCTTCGACCTGCTGGGCGGACAGCCCCGCGGTCTCGAGATCGTCTGTGCCAACCGCATCCCGCACGGCCGCGGCCTCGGCTCCTCGTCGGCCGCCATCTGCGCGGGCATCGTCGCCGCGCGCGCCGTGACGATAGGGGGCGACAGCCGGCTCGACGACACGGCGCTGCTCGAACTCGCCACCGAGATCGAGGGCCACCCCGACAACGTCGCGGCCTGTCTCCTCGGCGGCTTCACGCTCTCCTGGATGGAGAGCGGCGCCGCGCGGGCGATCCGGATGGAGCCCGCCCGTTCCGTCGTCCCGGTCGTCTTCGTGCCCGGCAAGGCCGTGCTCACCGAGACCGCGCGGGGACTGCTGCCGCGCACCGTCCCGCACGTCGACGCCGCCACCAACGCGGGCCGTGCCGCACTGCTCGTCGAGGCGCTGACCAGGCGCCCCGAGCTGCTGCTGCCCGCCACCGAGGACCGGCTGCACCAGGAGTACCGCGCTCCGGCCATGCCGGAGAGCGCCGCACTGGTGGAGCGGCTGCGGGCCGACGGCGTGCCCGCGGTGATCTCCGGCGCGGGGCCCACGGTCCTGGCGCTGGCCGACGAGGCGAGCGCCGACAAGGTCGCCCACCTGGCGGGCGAGGGCTGGGCCGCGAACCGCCTGGACCTCGACGCACAGGGGGCGAGCGTGCTGCCGCTCGCACCGACCGGCGCCCACTAGGAGCCACGGTTGCCGGATTTCGAGAGGGGGAATGTTTGTTGGATCCGGTAGTGTTAACCTCAAGTCTGCACCCGACCCCGCCATGGCGAGGTGCTTCGTGTCCCCGTCCGGGACAACCATTCTTCCGGGAGCCTCCCAAGCCGCAGCGTGTTCCGTACTCCGTACGACGACACTGAGCGGTTTGCCGAGCACGCTCCGGAACCGGCGTGACCGAGCCGCGTGACACAGGCACCGAGTGCCACGGCTCCGGGAATCGTCATCACCAGATATCTCTTCCGCCGCTTTGGCGGACCACCGCCCCGGCACGGTCCACAGAGACAGGACCAAAGCCGGACAGCACAACCGGTCGCCGAGCCAGACAGGCCGACGTCCGCTCCAGGGAAGGACCCTTCGTGAGCGACACCACCGATCTGATGGGCGCACGTGTCGAGGAGACCGCTGCCGCGCCCGCCACGGACGCCTCCGCGCCTGCCACCGGTGCCGGCTCCCGGCGGCGCCGTGGCACCGGCCTCGACGGCATGGTGCTGGCCGAACTGCAGCAGGTCGCATCCGGCCTCGGCATCAGGGGCACCGCGCGTATGCGCAAGAGCCAGTTGATCGAGGTCATCAAGGAGGCGCAGGCCGGAGGAGGCGCCGCGGCGAAGACCGCCGACGCCGCCGAGACCAAGCCGAAGCGCCGCGCCACCTCCAAGGCCCGTACGGGTGACGAGGCCGCGCCCGCCGCGAAGTCGGCGGAGAAGGCCGACAAGGCCGCCGAGAAGGCCGTGGCCCAGCAGCAGATCGAGATCCCCGGCCAGCCCGCCGGGGGCCCGGCCCGCACGGCCGAGGCCGAGCGCAGCGGAGACGACGCCCCCGCGGGCGAGCGTCGCCGCCGCCGGGCCACCGCCGAGGCAGGCAGCCCCGAGACGGTCGCCGCCGAGGCGAAGAACGAGCCCAAGGCCGAGGCGTCCGTCGACGACGGCGCCGAGGGCCGGCAGGGCCGTCGCGACCGCCGTGAGCGCGGTGAGCGTGGCGACCGTGGTGGCCGCGACCGTGACCGCCGTGGCAAGGGCGACGACCAGCAGCAGGGCGGCCAGGGCGGCGGTCAGCAGCGCCAGGACCGTCAGGACCGCCAGCAGCAGGGCGGCGGCCGTCAGGACCGCCAGGACCGGCAGCAGCGGGACAACGGACTCCAGGACGACGACGACTTCGAGGGTGGCCGCCGCGGCCGCCGGGGGCGTTACCGCGACCGTCGTGGCCGTCGTGGCCGTGACGAGTTCGGCGCCAACGAGCCGCAGGTCGCCGACGACGACGTCCTGATCCCCGTCGCGGGCATCCTGGACATCCTCGACAACTACGCGTTCATCCGCACCTCCGGCTACCTGCCCGGGCCGAACGACGTGTACGTCTCCCTCGCCCAGGTCCGCAAGAACGGTCTGCGCAAGGGTGACCACATCACCGGCGCGGTCCGTCAGCCCAAGGAGGGGGAGCGCCGCGAGAAGTTCAACGCGCTCGTCCGCCTCGACTCCGTCAACGGCATGGCTCCCGAACACGGCCGCGGCCGACCGGAGTTCAACAAGCTGACGCCGCTGTACCCGCAGGACCGCCTCCGCCTGGAGACGGACCCGGGTGTGCTGACGACCCGGATCATCGACCTCGTCGCGCCGATCGGCAAGGGCCAGCGCGGTCTGATCGTGGCCCCGCCGAAGACCGGCAAGACCATGATCATGCAGGCGATCGCCAACGCGATCACGCACAACAACCCCGAGTGCCACCTGATGGTCGTCCTGGTCGACGAGCGTCCGGAAGAGGTCACCGACATGCAGCGGTCGGTCAAGGGCGAGGTCATCTCCTCGACCTTCGACCGTCCGGCCGAGGACCACACCACGGTCGCCGAGCTCGCCATCGAGCGTGCCAAGCGCCTGGTGGAGCTGGGCCACGACGTCGTCGTGCTGCTCGACTCGATCACGCGTCTGGGCCGTGCGTACAACCTCGCCGCGCCCGCCTCCGGCCGCATCCTGTCCGGTGGTGTCGACTCGACCGCGCTGTACCCGCCGAAGCGCTTCTTCGGTGCCGCGCGCAACATCGAGGACGGCGGCTCGCTGACCATCCTGGCCACCGCGCTGGTCGACACCGGCTCGCGCATGGACGAGGTGATCTTCGAGGAGTTCAAGGGCACCGGCAACGCGGAGCTCAAGCTCGACCGCAAGCTCGCCGACAAGCGCATCTTCCCGGCGGTGGACGTCGACGCGTCCGGCACCCGTAAGGAAGAGATCCTGCTCGGCAGCGACGAGCTGGCCATCACCTGGAAGCTGCGCCGGGTGCTGCACGCGCTCGACCAGCAGCAGGCGATCGAGCTGCTTCTCGACAAGATGAAGCAGACGAAGTCGAACGCCGAGTTCCTGCTCCAGATCCAGAAGACGACGCCGTCGCCGGGCAACGGCAACGACTGACTCAGCCGGTAGGAACCACCGAGGGCCGCCCCCGTCACGCACGTGACGGGGGCGGCCCTCTGTGCTGCGTGGGGGCCGGTGTACGATCGCGACTTCATCTTGAGTCGAAGAAGTCTTCGATTACTGTTCGACGACGCTTCGCTCTCTCAACTCTTGACTCTGTGGGGGGACTTGAGTGGGCACAACCACGTCCGGAGCCGGTCGGCACAGACGCCGGATCCGCATAGCCGTCCCGGTCGCGGCGGCCGCGCTCGCCGCGGCCGTCGCCGGCGCGCTGCTGATGTCGTCCGCGGACGCGGCCACCGCGCTGCCCGAGCCGACCGTCAAGCCCACGACCAGCTCCGCGACGCTCGCCGAGCTGACGAAGCGGGTGGCGGGCGCGGTCGCGGGTGACGACATCGCCGGCGAGACGCCGAAGAAGTCGGCGCTGAGCGCCGGTACCGGCGCCTCGGCCATCGACCCGAAGATCATCGGTGGCACCGAGACCACGATCACCTCCGCCCCGTGGATGGCGCAGCTCTGGTACTACGACGACCAGGGCACCGCCGGCGAGAGCGACGACCTCGGCTTCTTCTGCGGCGGCGCCGTCGTCTCGCCGACGAAGATCCTCACCGCCGCGCACTGCGTCGACGGCTACGACTGGCACGCCAACGGCGCCGTCATCACCAACACCTCGCAGCTGCCGACCACCGACGAGTCGGACAACACCGACCTGCACGGCGGCACCGTCTCCGGCGTCTGGCGCCAGTGGGACCACCCCTCGTACAGCGACGCGACCATCGACAACGACATCGCCGTCCTGACGCTGCCGAACCCGATCTCGGCCAAGCCGATCCGGATGACGACCTCGGGCGACACCGCGTCGTACGCGGCCGGCACCGAGGCCACGCTCTACGGCTGGGGCCGCACCACCTCGACCACCGAGGACATCTCGGAGACGCTGAAGACGGCGACCCTGCCGATCCAGTCCGACAGCACCTGCGCGGGCTACTACGGCTCCGACTTCATCAAGGGCCACATGGTCTGCGCGGGCAAGCCGGCCACCGGCAGCGACACCGGCACCACCTCCGCGTGCAACGGCGACTCCGGCGGCCCGCTCGTCGTCGGCGGCCGCATCGTCGGCGTCGTCTCCTGGGGCGTGAAGGACTGCGTGGCGGAGGGCGCGTACAGCGTCTTCTCGAAGGTCGGCTCGTACGCCGGCGCCGCGTACCCGCGCGTCGAGGACACCAACCTCAGCGGCGACGACAAGGCCGACCTGTTCCTGCGCCAGAACTCCAACGACGAGGGGTTCGAGAAGGACTCCAAGGGCACCACGTTCGGCGCCCGCCAGTCCTGGGGCGGCTGGGCCGGGGTCAACGTCATCCTGCAGACCGACCTCGACCGCGACGGCTACCAGGACATGGTGATCCGCCGCAGCTCCGACGGCGACGTCTTCTGGCAGCACTACGTGCCCGCCAGCGGCACCTGGGCGACCAAGCAGATCTTCGACAACTGGAAGACCCGCACCCGCATCGTCGCCCCCGGCGACGTCACCGGGGACGCCCTGCCCGACCTGCTCTCCGTCGACTCCGCCGGCTATCTGTGGATCTACCCGGGCAAGGGCAACGGCTCCTTCTCGTCCCGCGTCCAGGTGAGCTCCGGCTGGAACCAGTACAACTCGGTCCGCGGCCACGGCGACTTCACCGGCGACGGCAAGGCCGACCTGATCACCCGAAGCAAGAGCGGCTCGTACGTGTACCTGTACAAGGGCACCGGCAAGGCGGGTTCCGGAGCCTTCTCCACCCGCATCAAGGTGCGCACCTGGAGCGGCTACAACGCCTTCGACGCCCCCGGTGACGTGACCGGCGACGGCAAGGCCGACTTCCTGGCCCGCACCCCCGGCGGCACGCTCTACCTGTACAAGGGCACCGGCAAGGCCACCTCGGAGATCTTCGCCACAAGGATCACGATCGGCACCGGATACGAGAAGTACGACATCTTCGCCTGAAATCGCAGGTGAGCCCGGATCCTCCGGGTCACGCCCGTCACGCACTGTGCCCACCGCTCCACGCGGTGGGCACAGTGCGTTGTGCAACCCTTTCCCGGGTTTCCCCGTCTGACCGTACGGAGTGACCATGGACCGGTACGAGTCATGACAGACCGGGCCCAGCCCTGGAAGCAGGGGGTAACCGACCGACCAAGGACTGAGGAGCACATGTCTGCCGAGAGCACGCCGGTACCCGGCACACCCCCGGAACCCGGCCCGGGCGGCCCCCGCCACCGCGCCCCGGGCCGCCGCCGGGCCCCCCGCGGCAAGCGGCGCAAGGGCCTGCTGATCACGGCCTGGGCCGCCGCGGGCGTCGTGGCCCTGGGCGGCGCCGGCGTCGGGTACGTGTACTTCAAGCTCAACGGCAACATCAAGAGCGTCGACATCAACCAGGCCCTCGGCGGCCACCGTCCCCTGGACGTCGACAACGGCTCGCAGGACATCCTCGTCCTCGGCTCCGACACCCGCTCGGGCACCAACAAGAAGCTCGGCGGCGGCACCGACGACGGCTCGGCCCGCTCGGACACCGCGATGGTCGTGCACGTCTACAAGGGCCACAAGAAGGCGAGTGTGGTGTCCATACCGCGGGACACCCTCGTCGACCGGCCCTCCTGCACCGACGGCGAGGGCGTCACCCACGACGCCGCGTCGCAGGTCATGTTCAACTCCGCGTACTCCACCGGCGGCGCCGCCTGCGCGGTCAAGACCGTCGAGTCGATGAGCGGCATCCGGATGGACCACTACATCGAGGTCGACTTCAGCGGCTTCGAGAAGCTCGTGGACGACCTCGGCGGCGTGGACATCACCACGACGAAGGACATCTCCGACCCGGACAGCCACCTGAAGCTGAAGGCCGGCAGCCACACGCTCGACGGGAAGCAGGCGCTCGGCCTGGTCCGCACCCGGCACGGCGTCGGCGACGGCTCGGACCTCGGCCGCATCCAGCTCCAGCAGGCGTTCATCAAGGCGCTGGTCGACCAGGTCAAGGACCTCGGCGTGCTGACGAACCCGAAGAAGCTGTTCGACGTCGCCGACACCGCCACCAAGACCGTCACCACCGACTCCGACCTCGGCTCGGTCAAGGAGCTCGCGTCCTTCGCCGGCGGCCTCAAGGGCATCAGCTCGTCGAAGATGCGCATGGTCACCATGCCGGTCGCCTACGACAGCGCGAACGCCAACCGCGTCCTCGTCGAGAAGACCAAGGCCGAGCAGGTCTGGACGGCCCTCGAGGACGACCGGCCGATCCCGAAGTCCGCGACCGAGGGCACCGCGACCGGCGAGGCCAAGGGCGTCGTCAGCTCCGGCTGAGCGGCACGGGCACCCCTCCCGGGGCCGGGCCGGAGGGCCCCGGGGAATAGATCGTCCCCCACCCCGGTTTTGGGGGATGCGCCCAGTCCTGGCAGACTGGTACGTCGGCTCCGGTTCACGCACCCGCATCCCGCGGCGGCGACCCGGCGCCCTCCCGAAACTAGGAGACACCCTTGAAGCGCGACATCCACCCCGAGTACGTCGAGACGCAGGTCAGCTGCACCTGTGGCGCGTCGTTCACCACCCGCAGCACGATCTCCAGCGGCACCGTCCGTGCCGAGGTCTGCTCCGAGTGCCACCCGTTCTACACGGGCAAGCAGAAGATCCTCGACACCGGTGGCCGTGTGGCCCGCTTCGAGGCCCGCTTCGGCAAGGCTGCCGCTGCCAAGAAGTAGCGAGCCCACAGCGCCGGTCTCCGGTGTCCCCGCGCAGGGGACGCCGGGACCGGCGCTTTGCGGTGCAGCCCCCATTCGTCGTACCTACGTCCCGCCGCTCGTCAACCGGCGCGGGACAGCCCATTGGAGCCGGAGATGTTCGAGGCGGTCGAGGAACTCATCGGTGAGCACGCCGATCTGGAGAAGAAGCTCGCTGACCCGTCGGTCCACGCCGACCAGGCCAACGCGCGCAAGCTCAACAAGCGCTACGCCGAGCTGACCCCGATCGTCGCGACGTACCGCTCCTGGAAGCAGACCGGGGACGACATCGGCACGGCGAAGGAGTTCGCCGTCGACGACCCCGACTTCGCCGCCGAGGTCAAGGAGCTGGAGAAGCAGCGCGAGGAGCTCACCGAGAAGCTGCGCCTGCTGCTCGTTCCGCGTGACCCCAACGACGACAAGGACGTCATCCTGGAGGTCAAGGCCGGCGCCGGCGGCGACGAGTCCGCCCTGTTCGCCGGGGACCTCCTGCGGATGTATCTCCGGTACGCCGAGCGCGTCGGCTGGAAGACCGAGATCATCGACGCCACCGAGTCCGATCAGGGCGGCTACAAGGACGTCCAGGTCGCCGTGAAGACCAAGGGCGGCAACGGCGCCACCGAGCCCGGCCAGGGCGTCTGGGCCCGCCTGAAGTACGAGGGCGGCGTGCACCGCGTGCAGCGCGTGCCCTCCACCGAGTCGCAGGGCCGCATCCACACCTCCGCCGCCGGCGTGCTCGTCACGCCCGAGGCCGAGGAGGTCGACGTCGAGATCCACGCCAACGACCTGCGGATCGACGTCTACCGCTCCTCCGGACCCGGCGGCCAGTCCGTCAACACCACCGACTCCGCGGTGCGCATCACCCACCTGCCCACCGGAGTCGTCGCCTCCTGCCAGAACGAGAAGAGCCAGCTGCAGAACAAGGAGCAGGCGATGCGTATCCTGCGCTCCAGGCTCCTCGCGGCGGCCCAGGAGGAAGCGGAGCGGGAGGCCGCGGACGCCCGCCGCAGCCAGGTCCGCACCGTCGACCGCTCCGAGAAGATCCGCACGTACAACTACCCCGAGAATCGCATCTCGGACCACCGCGTCGGCTTCAAGGCGTACAACTTGGACCAGGTGCTCGACGGTGACCTCGACGCCGTGATCCAGGCGTGTGTGGACGCGGACTCGGCGGCCAAGCTCGCCGCCGCGTAAGGCACGTACCAGCAAAGCCGTACGACAACAGCTCAGCCCCGGAGGACCAGCGTGCAGCAACATCTTGGGGGGCGACCCCCGAACCCCCGCAGCGTGCTGCTCGCGGAAGTGGCCCAGGCCACCCAGCGCCTGGCCGACGCCGGCGTGCCCTCGCCGCGCAACGACGCGGAGGAGCTCGCCGCCTTCGTGCACGGCGTGAAGCGGGGCGAGCTGCACACAGTCAAGGACATCGACTTCGACGCCCGGTACTGGGAGGTGATCGCGCGCCGCGAGGCGCGCGAACCGCTCCAGCACATCACCGGCCACGCCTACTTCCGCTACCTGGAACTCCAGGTCGGCCCCGGCGTCTTCGTGCCCCGGCCCGAGACCGAGTCCGTCGTCGGCTGGGCCATAGACGCCGTACGCGCCATGGACGTGGTGGAACCCCTCATCGTCGACCTGTGCACCGGCTCCGGCGCCATCGCCCTCGCCCTCGCCCAGGAGGTCCCGCGCTCACGTGTGCACGCCGTGGAGCTGTCCGAGGACGCCCTGAAGTGGACGCGGCTGAACGTCGAGGGGTCCAGGGTCGACCTGCGCCAGGGAGACGCCCTGGAGGCCTTCCCGGACCTCGACGGCCAGGTCGACCTGGTCATCTCCAACCCGCCGTACATCCCCCTCACGGAATGGGAGTACGTCGCCCCGGAGGCCCGCGACTACGATCCCGAACTCGCCCTGTTCTCCGGCGAGGACGGACTCGAACTCATCCGCGGCATCGAGCGCACCGCGCACCGGCTGCTGCGCCCCGGCGGCGTCGTCGTGATCGAGCACGCCGACACCCAGGGCGGGCAGGTGCCGTGGATCTTCACCGAGGAGCGGGGCTGGGCCGACGCGGCCGACCACCCGGACCTCAACAACCGGCCGCGGTTCGCGACCGCCCGCAGGGCGATGCCGTGAGCGCGCCCACCGTTACGACAAACCAGCAGTACGTGTACGAGGAGGCCCGCTAGATGGCACGGCGATACGACACCAACGACGCGACCGACCGCGCGACCGGGCTGCGCGAGGCCGCGTCCGCTGTCCGCCGTGGCGAGCTCGTGGTGCTGCCGACCGACACCGTCTACGGCATCGGTGCCGACGCGTTCAGCTCCGAGGCCGTCGCCGACCTGCTGGACGCCAAGGGCCGGGGCCGCAACATGCCCACGCCCGTCCTCATCGGCTCCCCGAACACGCTGCACGGCCTCGTCACGGACTTCTCCGAGATGGCCTGGGAGCTCGTCGACGCGTTCTGGCCCGGCGCCCTCACCCTCGTCGCCAAGCACCAGCCGTCCCTCCAGTGGGACCTCGGGGACACCCGCGGCACCGTCGCCGTGCGCATGCCGCTGCACCCGGTCGCCATCGAGCTGCTCACCGAGGTCGGCCCCATGGCCGTCTCCTCCGCGAACCTCACCGGACACCCGTCTCCCGAGAACTGCGACGCCGCGCAGGAGATGCTCGGCGACTCCGTCTCGGTCTACCTGGACGGCGGCCCGACCCCGGGCATCGTGCCGTCGTCGATCGTCGACGTGACCGGCAAGGTGCCCGTGCTGCTCCGCGAGGGGGCACTGTCCGCCGAAGAGCTGCGCAAGGTCGTACCCGACCTCGAGGTGGCGAATTGACAGCCCCTGACGCGGGGCGTGGCATAGGCACGGGGATCACGGGGACCAACGGGTCCCCCCAGGGGTCCTTCCGCATCCTCCACGTCAGCACCGGCAACGTGTGCCGCTCGCCGATCACCGAGCGGCTGACCCGCCATGCCCTGGCGGACCGCCTCGGCGACCCCTCGTGGGGCGGGCTGATCGTGGAGAGCGCCGGCACCTGGGGCCACGAGGGCGCGCCCATGGAGGCCAACGCCGAGGCCGTCCTCGCGGACTTCGGCGCGGACGCCTCCGGGTTCGTCGGACGCGAGCTGCTCGACGACCACGTCATCAGGGCCGACCTGGTGCTGACGGCGACCCGCGACCACCGCGCCCAGGTCATCTCCATGGGCCACTCGGCGGGCCTGCGCACCTTCACCCTCAAGGAGTTCACCCGGCTGGTGCGCGCCATAGACCCGGCCACGCTGCCGCCCCTGGACGACGGGGTGGTCGCGCGCGCACGCGCCCTGGTGCGCGCCGCGGCGGCTCTACGCGGGTGGCTCCTCGCCCCGACGGCCGAGGCGGACGAGGTGTACGACCCGTACGGCGCCCCGCTCCCGTTCTTCCGCTCCGTCGGCGACGAGATCAACGAGGCGCTCGATCCGGTCGTCACGGCGCTGACGGGTGTCCCCGCCCGGACCTGACACCGGGCGTGCCACCGGTCCCGGTCCTACATTGGACGTAAGCCACGCCCCGCCGAGGTCCGGAGCCCACCATGCCGGTCACACCCACGCTCGAAGCGGACGTCCTGCGCCGCCAGGACCCGGAACTCGCCGACGTCCTGCTCGGGGAGCTCGACCGGCAGTCGACGACCCTTCAGCTCATCGCCGCGGAGAACTTCACCTCGCCCGCCGTGCTCGCCGCCCTCGGGTCACCGCTCGCCAACAAGTACGCGGAGGGCTACCCGGGCGCCCGGCACCACGGCGGCTGCGAGCTCGTCGACGTCGCCGAACGCCTCGCCGTCGACCGCGCCAAGGCCCTGTTCGGCGCCGAGCACGCCAACGTGCAGTCGCACTCGGGCTCCTCCGCGGTCCTCGCCGCGTACGCCGCGCTGCTGCGCCCGGGGGACACCGTGCTGGCGATGGGCCTGCCCTACGGCGGCCACCTCACACACGGCTCGTCCGCGAACTTCTCGGGCCGCTGGTTCGACTTCGTCGGATACGGCGTCGACGCGGAGAGCGGGCTCATCGACTACGAGCAGGTGCGGGCGCTCGCCCGCGCGCACCGCCCGAAGGCCATCGTGTGCGGCTCGATCTCCTATCCGCGGCACATCGACTACGCGGCCTTCCGGGAGATCGCCGACGAGGCAGGCGCCTACCTGATCGCCGACGCCGCGCATCCGATGGGGCTCGTCGCCGGGGGAGCGGCGCCCAGCCCGGTGCCGTACGCCGACGTCGTGTGCGCCACCACCCACAAGGTGCTGCGCGGTCCGCGCGGCGGGATGCTGCTGTGCGGGAGCGAACTGGCGGAGCGGCTGGACCGGGCGGTCTTCCCGTTCACGCAGGGCGGCGCGCAGATGCACACGATCGCCGCCAAGGCCGTCGCCTTCGGTGAGGCGTCGACGCCGGCCTTCTCGGCGTACGCCCACCAGGTGGTCGCCAACGCGCGTGTGCTGGCCGCGGCGCTGGAGGGACAGGGGCTCACGGTCACGACCGGCGGCACCGACACCCACATGCTGACCGCGGACCCGGCGCCGCTCGGCGTGGAGGGGCGCACCGCCCGCGGCAGGCTCGCCGCCGCGGGACTGGTCCTCGACACCTGCGCCCTGCCGCACGGGGACGCGCGGGGGCTGCGCATCGGCACCGCCGCGGTGACCACGCAGGGCATGGGCGAGGCGGAGATGGTGCGGATCGCCGTACTGTTCGCGAACGTGCTGCGGGACGGGGCCGAGGCCAGGACGGCACGTGAAGAAGTGCGGGAGCTGACCGGAAGATTTCCGCCCTATCCCGGCTGACGACGGGTGGGTGGCGATGCGGGCACAGCCACTCGTGCAACCATCGTCGCTACCCGGAAGTCCTCACTCATATGCGCGCGAAGCTAGGGTGTGGGGCTGTGATGGCCAGCGAGACCTGTGGGGAAGCCCGTGCGTGAATACCTGCTGACGCTCTGCATCACGGCCGCGGTGACGTACCTGCTGACAGGGCCGGTACGTAAATTCGCGATCGTGGCCGGAGCCATGCCGGAGATCCGGGCGCGTGACGTGCACCGGGAACCCACTCCGCGGCTCGGCGGGATCGCGATGTTCTTCGGACTGTGCGCGGGCCTGCTGGTCGCGGACCACCTGGAGAACCTGAACGAGGTCTTCGCCAGCTCGAACGAACCGCGGGCGCTGCTGTCCGGGGCGGCGCTGATCTGGCTGATCGGTGTCCTGGACGACAAGTTCGAGATCGACGCCCTGATCAAGCTGGGCGGCCAGATGATCGCCGCGGGCGTGATGGTCATGCAGGGTCTGACGATCCTGTGGCTGCCGATCCCGGGTGTCGGCCTGGTCGCGCTGACCCAGTGGCAGGGCACGCTGCTGACGGTGGCACTCGTCGTCATCACCATCAACGCCGTCAACTTCGTGGACGGCCTGGACGGGCTCGCCGCCGGCATGGTGTGCATCGCCTCCGCCGCGTTCTTCCTGTACGCGTACCGCATCTGGTACAGCTACGGCATCGAGGCCGCCGCCCCCGCGACGCTGTTCGCGGCGATCCTGATGGGGATGTGCCTGGGCTTCCTGCCGCACAACATGCACCCCGCCCGGATCTTCATGGGCGACTCCGGCTCGATGCTCATCGGGCTCGTGCTGGCCGCCGGCGCGATCTCCATCACGGGGCAGATCGACCCCGACGCGATGAACCTGTTCTCCGGGTCGGAGCGCAACACGGTGCACCAGACGGTGCCCGTGTACATCCCGCTGCTGCTGCCGCTGACGATCATCGCGGTGCCGGCCGCCGACCTCGTGCTCGCCATCGTGCGGCGCACCTGGCGCGGCCAGTCGCCCTTCGCGGCCGACCGCGGGCACCTGCACCACCGTCTGCTGGAGGTCGGCCACTCGCACAGCAGGGCCGTCCTGATCATGTACTTCTGGTCGGCGGTGATCGCCTTCGGGGCGCTGGCCTACTCGGTGAACTCGGCGTCCATGTGGATCGTGCTCGGCGTCATGCTGTTCAGCGCGGTCGGCCTGGTGCTGCTCCTGCTGCCGCGCTTCACTCCGCGCACCCCGCGCTGGGCCGAGCGCTTCGTGCCGCCGCGCTACCGCCGTCGCGGGGCCGTCGACACCGCGCGGGACGAGGGCGAGGAGTCCGCCGCGTACGAGCCCGGCGAGGAGGAGCCGCGCACCCCTGTGGTCACGGGCGTCTCAGGCGTCAACGGGGCCACGGCAGTTGGGGTCCGCGAGCGCCGGCTGGACCGGCGCGGGGCGGGGTCCTCGCACTGACGGAAGGTAAGAATCCCGCAAGAGCCGTGCCCGCGAAAGGGCCCATTACCAGACAAGTTGGCCCCGATCTTGCACAGACGCGCGGATTAACTCTCATGTGTGACGCCGAGCACACCAAGCAGGTAAAGACCTCATCAAATAGTTTGTGATACCGTTCACGAGAACCCCGGGCTGGAGCCGAAGGACCGTGATGCGACGGTCTCTTGGCGTGAGGTCACCACTCGACCCGGGACTACGCTCGTCCATGACGACACGCCCCCTTAGCAAGCGGAGTTGCCGCCATGCCGTCCAATGACGCCCGGATTCTCCTTCAGGCCGCTGTGCCCACAGCTGCCGTCGGCGCGATCGCCGCCGTCGTCAGCGCCGTGGTCGCCGGCGGCAAGGGAGCCCTCGGGGCGCTCGTCGCGACGCTGGTCGTGATCCTCTTCATGGGTCTCGGGCTCTACGTTCTGCAGCGCGTCGCCGCCACGCTTCCGCATCTGTTCCAGGCGATGGGACTGCTGCTCTACACGGCGCAGATCCTGCTGCTCTTCATCTTCGTCGCCGTGTTCAAGAACACGACGCTGTTCAACCCCAAAGCCTTCGCGATCACGTTGGTCGCCGCCACGCTCGCGTGGATCGGCGCCCAGGCGCGCGCCCACATGAAGGCCAAGATCCTCTACGTCGAACCCGACTCTTCGAAGGGCGACAAGCCCGAAAAGTCGGAGCACTCGTCGTGAGGGGTAGGGCCGGGATAAAGGCGCGTAGGAGATCCTGCTATCGTCCGGTGCCAACTGCGGCATCGCGGGCGCGGGCATCTGAGCTGACGCCTGCTCAATCGCGAGGCTTGATGCCCCACAGCCGCCCTCACATCCGTAACACCAGTCCAGTGCCGAACCGCGGCTGCGCGCCGCGCCGACACAACGAGGTTGCCGTACCTATGCGCCACGCTGAAGGAGCCCGCGGTGAGTGCTGACCCGACGCAGGTGCTCGCCTTCGAGACCGACTGCCACATCTTCGACGGCTGTGGATTCCCGGCTCCCGGCCTGCACTCGTTCCTGTTCGAGCCCCTGTGGGGCGACGGTGACAGCAACGTCTACTTCAACAAGACGATGCTCCTGGCGCTGCTCGGCTCGCTGGTCGTCGTCGGCTTCTTCTGGGCCGCCTTCCGAAAGCCGAAGGTTGTCCCGGGCAAGCTCCAGATGGTCGCCGAGGCCGGCTACGACTTCATCCGTCGTGGCGTCGTCTACGAGACGATCGGCAAGAAGGAAGGCGAGAAGTACGTCCCGCTGGTCGTCTCGCTGTTCTTCTTCATCTGGATGATGAACCTCTGGTCGATCATCCCGGTCGCCCAGTTCCCGGTCACCGCGATCATCGCGTACCCGGCGGTCCTCGCCCTGATCGTCTACGTCGTCTGGGTCTCGCTGACGTTCAAGCGGCACGGCTTCATCGGCGCGTGGAAGAACATCACCGGCTACGACAAGTCGCTGGGCCCGGTTCTGCCGCTCGCCATGTTCATCGAGCTTCTTTCGAACCTGATCGTGCGGCCGTTCACGCACGCAGTGCGACTCTTCGCGAACATGTTCGCGGGGCACACGCTGCTGCTGCTGTTCACGATCGCCAGCTGGTACCTGCTCAACGGGTTCGGGATCGTCTACTCGGGCGTCTCGTTCATCATGGTCCTCGTCATGACGGCCTTCGAGCTGTTCATCCAGGCCCTGCAGGCGTACGTGTTCGTGCTGCTGACCTGCACGTTCATCCAGGGCGCGCTCGCCGAGCACCACTGAGCGACCCACCCCAAGACCCCCTAGTTGTTCGGTGGCCAACCCCCACCGGCCAGTTCACAGCAAAGGAATGCAGACATGATGAACCTCGCTGCCGAGGTCTCCGGCTCGCTCGGTTCCATTGGCTACGGTCTCGCCGCGATCGGCCCCGGCGTCGGCGTCGGCATCATCTTCGGTAACGGCACCCAGGCCCTGGCCCGCCAGCCCGAAGCCGCCGGTCTGATCCGCGCCAACCAGATCCTCGGCTTCGCCTTCTGTGAGGCGCTCGCCCTCATCGGTCTGGTCATGCCGTTCGTCTACGGCACCTGATCCAACCGATCAGCGACAGCCCACTAGACGAAAGGCACTGACATGAGCCAGCTGCTCATTCTGGCGGCCGAGGAGAAGGAAAACCCCCTCGTCCCGCCGATCCCCGAGCTTGTCATCGGCCTGATCGCCTTCGTCATCGTCTTCGGCTTCCTGGCGTGGAAGCTCCTCCCGAACATCAACAAGGTTCTGGAGCAGCGTCGCGAGGCCATCGAGGGCGGTATCGAAAAGGCCGAGGCCGCTCAGACCGAGGCCCAGAGCGTTCTTGAGCAGTACAAGGCTCAGCTCGCCGAGGCTCGGTACGAGGCCGCGCGTCTGCGCCAGGAGGCGCAGGAGCAGGGCGCCACGCTCATCGCCGAGATGCGTGCGGAAGGCCAGCGGCAGCGCGAGGAAATCATCGCCGCCGGTCACACCCAGATCGCGGCCGACCGCAAGTCCGCAGCTCAGGCGCTGCGCCAGGACGTGGGCAAGCTCGCCACCGACCTGGCCGGCAAGCTGGTGGGCGAGTCCCTCGAGGACCACGCCCGGCAGAGCCGCACGATCGACCGTTTCCTCGACGAGCTCGAGGAGAAGGCCGAGGCCGCGCGATGAACGGAGCGAGCCGCGAGGCCCTGGCAGCCGCACGTGAGCGTCTCGACGCGCTGACGGACTCGACGTCCGTGGACGCGGCGCAGCTCGCCGACGAGCTGGCCGCCGTCACCGCGCTGCTCCACCGCGAGGTGTCGCTGCGTCGGGTCCTCACCGACCCGGCGCAGCCCGGCGAGGCGAAGGCCGAGCTGGCCCGGCGCCTCCTCGGCGGCCAGGTCAGCGGTACGACCGCCGACCTGGTGTCCGGTCTGGTGCGCTCCCGCTGGTCGCAGCCGCGTGACCTGGTCGACGCCCTGGAGGAGCTGGCGAGCATCGCCGAGCTCACCAAGGCGCAGCAGGCCGGCGCGCTCGACGACGTCGAGGACGAGCTGTTCCGGTTCGGCCGGATCGTCTCCTCGAACACCGAGCTGCGCGCCGCGCTGACCAACCGGGCCGCCGGCCGGGCGGCCAAGGGCGAGCTGCTGCGCAGCCTGCTCGGCGGCCGGGCCCACCCGGTGACCGAGCGACTGGTGACCCGCCTCGTGACCGTGCCGCGTGGACGTAGCCTGGAATCGGGACTGGAGTCCCTGTCCAAGCTCGCCGCCGCGCGCCGGGACCGCATGGTCGCCGTCGTCACCTCGGCGGTACCGCTGAGCGACGGACAGAAGCGGCGCCTCGGCGACGCCCTGGCCAAGCTCTACGGCCGCCGGATGCACCTCAACCTCGACGTGGACCCCGAGGTCCTCGGCGGGATCCGGGTGCAGGTCGGTGACGAGGTCATCAACGGCTCCATCGCGGACCGGCTCGAAGAGGCCGCCCGCCGCATGGCGAGCTGACAGCAACTTCATAAGCAAGAACGCAGTAGTCGCGGCCCTGGTTGGGCCGTTGCAGAGGATTCACCTCTTTCAGGGGGGATCCCAACCCCCCAAAGTGAAACTTCGGGCCCAACAAGGAGAGCAGGGAACCCAGATGGCGGAGCTCACGATCCGGCCGGAGGAGATCCGGGACGCGCTGGAGAACTTTGTCCAGTCGTACAAGCCGGACGCGGCCTCGCGCGAGGAGGTCGGTACGGTCACCCTTGCCGGCGACGGCATCGCGAAGGTCGAGGGCCTCCCCTCGGCCATGGCCAACGAACTGCTGAAGTTCGAGGACGGCACCCTCGGCCTTGCGCTCAACCTCGAAGAGCGCGAGATCGGCTGCGTGGTCCTCGGTGAGTTCAACGGTATCGAGGAGGGTCAGCCGGTCACCCGTACCGGCGAGGTCCTGTCGGTCGCCGTGGGCGAGGGCTACCTCGGCCGCGTCGTCGACCCCCTCGGCAACCCGATCGACGGCCTCGGCGAGATCGAGACCAGCGGTCGTCGCGCCCTGGAGCTGCAGGCCCCGGGCGTCATGGCCCGTAAGTCGGTGCACGAGCCGATGGAGACCGGCTACAAGGCCGTCGACGCGATGACCCCGATCGGCCGTGGCCAGCGTCAGCTGATCATCGGTGACCGCCAGACCGGCAAGACCGCCCTGGCCGTCGACACGATCATCAACCAGCGTGACAACTGGCGCACCGGCGACCCGAAGAAGCAGGTCCGCTGCGTCTACGTCGCCATCGGCCAGAAGGGCTCGACCATCGCCTCCGTGCGTGGCGCCCTCGAGGACGCCGGCGCGCTGGAGTACACGACCATCGTCGCCGCCCCGGCGTCCGACCCGGCCGGCTTCAAGTACCTGGCGCCGTACACCGGTTCGGCCATCGGTCAGCAGTGGATGTACGAGGGCAAGCACGTCCTCATCATCTTCGACGACCTCTCGAAGCAGGCCGACGCCTACCGCGCCGTGTCCCTGCTGCTCCGCCGTCCGCCGGGGCGCGAGGCCTACCCCGGTGACGTCTTCTACCTGCACTCCCGTCTGCTGGAGCGCTGCGCGAAGCTCTCCGACGACATGGGCGCGGGCTCGATGACCGGTCTGCCGATCGTCGAGACGAAGGCCAACGACGTCTCGGCGTTCATCCCGACCAACGTCATCTCCATCACCGACGGCCAGTGCTTCCTGGAGTCGGACCTGTTCAACGCCGGTCAGCGCCCCGCGCTGAACGTCGGTATCTCCGTCTCCCGAGTCGGTGGTTCCGCGCAGCACAAGGCGATGAAGCAGGTCTCCGGCCGACTGCGTCTGGACCTCGCCCAGTACCGTGAGCTGGAGGCCTTCGCCGCCTTCGGTTCCGACCTGGACGCGGCCTCGAAGTCCCAGCTGGAGCGCGGTCAGCGTCTGGTCGAGCTGCTCAAGCAGCCGCAGTACCAGCCGATGCCGACCGAGGACCAGGTCGTCTCCGTGTGGGCCGGTACCACCGGCAAGATGGACGACGTCCCGGTCGAGGACATCCGCCGCTTCGAGAAGGAGCTCCTGGAGCACCTGCACCGCAAGGAGCAGGGCCTCATGACCTCCATCAAGGAGGGCGGCAAGATGTCGGACGACACGCTGACCGCCGTCGCGGACGCCATCACGGAGTTCAAGAAGCAGTTCGAGACCTCGGACGGGAAGCTTCTCGGCGAGGACGCTCCGGCCGCCGCCAAGTGACGTAAGGAAGGGACCTGACTCATGGGAGCCCAGCTCCGGGTCTACAAGCGTCGCATCCGATCCGTCACCGCGACCAAGAAGATCACCAAGGCGATGGAGATGATCGCCGCCTCGCGCGTCGTCAAGGCGCAGCGCAAGGTGGCGGCCTCCACGCCGTACGCGACCGAGCTCACCCGTGCGGTCACGGCGGTCGGTACCGGGTCGAACACGAGGCACCCGCTGACCACGGAGGCGGAGACGCCGACGCGTTCCGCGGTGCTGCTCCTCACGAGCGACCGCGGACTGGCCGGCGCCTTCAACTCCAACGCCATCAAGGCGGCGGAGCAGCTGACCGCGCGTCTCGAGGCCGAGGGCAAGGAGGTCGACACGTTCATCGTCGGCCGCCGTGGTCTGGCCCACTACAACTTCCGCGAGCGCAAGGTCGTGGAGTCGTGGTCGGGCTTCACCGACGAGCCCTCGTACGCGGACGCGAAGAAGGTCGCGGGTCCGCTGATCGAGGCGATCGAGAAGGACACGGCTGAGGGCGGCGTGGACGAACTCCACATCGTCTACACCGAGTTCGTCTCGATGATGACGCAGACGGCGATCGACAGCCGGCTGCTCCCCCTCAGCCTCGAAGAGGTCGCGGAGGAGACGTCCACCAAGGGCGAGATCCTTCCGCTGTACGACTTCGAGCCGTCGGCGGAGGACGTCCTCGACGCCCTGCTGCCGCGGTACGTCGAAAGCCGTATCTACAACGCGCTGCTCCAGTCGGCTGCCTCCAAGCACGCCGCCACGCGCCGCGCGATGAAGTCGGCCACCGACAACGCGGGAGACCTGATCACCACGCTCTCCCGACTTGCCAACGCGGCCCGCCAGGCCGAAATCACCCAGGAAATCAGCGAGATCGTCGGTGGCTCCGCAGCCCTCGCCGACGCGACCGCGGGGAGTGACAAGTAATGACGACCACTGTTGAGACGGCCGTTGCCACGGGCCGCGTCGCCCGGGTCATCGGCCCGGTCGTCGACGTGGAGTTCCCCGTCGACGCGATGCCGGAGATCTACAACGCCCTGCACGTCCAGGTCGCCGACCCGGCGCAGGAGGGCGAGCTCAAGACGCTGACCCTGGAGGTCGCCCAGCACCTGGGTGACGGCCTGGTCCGCACGATCTCGATGCAGCCCACCGACGGTCTGGTCCGCCAGGCCCCGGTGACCGACACGGGCACGGGCATCACCGTCCCGGTCGGCGACTTCACCAAGGGCAAGGTGTTCAACACCCTCGGTGAGGTGCTGAACGTCGACGAGACCTACGACGGCGAGCGCTGGTCCATCCACCGCAAGGCGCCGAACTTCGACGAGCTCGAGTCGAAGACCGAGATGTTCGAGACCGGCGTCAAGGTCATCGACCTCCTCACCCCGTACGTCAAGGGTGGAAAGATCGGCCTGTTCGGCGGTGCCGGTGTCGGCAAGACGGTGCTCATCCAGGAGATGATCTACCGCGTCGCCAACAACCACGACGGTGTCTCCGTGTTCGCCGGTGTCGGCGAGCGCACGCGTGAGGGCAACGACCTCATCGAGGAGATGGCGGAGTCCGGCGTCATCGACAAGACCGCGCTGGTCTTCGGTCAGATGGACGAGCCCCCGGGCACCCGTCTGCGCGTGGCCCTGGCCGGTCTGACCATGGCGGAGTACTTCCGCGATGTTCAGAAGCAGGACGTGCTGTTCTTCATCGACAACATCTTCCGCTTCACGCAGGCCGGTTCCGAGGTCTCGACCCTGCTCGGCCGTATGCCCTCCGCGGTGGGCTACCAGCCGAACCTGGCCGACGAGATGGGTCTCCTCCAGGAGCGCATCACCTCGACCCGCGGTCACTCGATCACCTCGATGCAGGCGATCTACGTCCCCGCGGACGACCTGACCGACCCGGCCCCGGCCACCACGTTCGCCCACCTCGACGCGACGACGGTTCTCTCCCGTCCGATCTCCGAGAAGGGCATCTACCCGGCCGTGGACCCGCTGGACTCCACGTCCCGCATCCTGGACCCCCGCTACATCGCGGCGGACCACTACAACACCGCGATGCGCGTCAAGACGGTCCTGCAGAAGTACAAGGACCTTCAGGACATCATCGCGATCCTCGGTATCGACGAGCTGGGCGAAGAGGACAAGCTCGTCGTCCACCGCGCCCGTCGCGTGGAGCGCTTCCTGTCCCAGAACACCCACGTCGCCAAGCAGTTCACCGGCGTCGACGGGTCGGACGTGCCGCTGGACGAGTCGATCACCGCGTTCAACGCGATCATCGACGGTGAGTACGACCACTTCCCGGAGCAGGCGTTCTTCCTGTGCGGTGGCATCGAGGACCTGAAGGCCAACGCCAAGGAGCTCGGCGTCTCCTGACGTCGGCCCCGCAATCGTGGCGAGAGGGGGCGGGTGCGTCCCGCCCCCTCTGTCACGCCTACTAGACTTTGACCCAACACCCGGCAGCAACGCCGGGTGGTGACCCGAGGAGCCCACCTTGGCTGCTGAGCTGCACGTCGAGCTCGTCGCCGCGGACCGCAGTGTCTGGTCCGGCGAGGCCACCCTGGTCGTCGCGCGTACCACGTCCGGCGACATCGGCGTCATGCCCGGTCACCAGCCGCTGCTCGGTGTGCTGGAGTCGGGCCCGGTGACCATCCGTACGAACGACGGTGCGACGGTCGTGGCCGCTGTGCACGGCGGTTTCATCTCGTTCGCGGACAACAAGCTCTCGCTGCTGGCCGAGATCGCCGAGCTGTCGGACGAGATCGACATCCAGCGTGCGGAGCGGGCGCTCGAGCGTGCGAAGTCGGACGCGGACGCGTCCGCCGAGCGTCGCGCGGACGTCCGACTGCGTGCGGTGTCGGCTCGCTGACCCCAGCACGCACGTAATGACGTGACTCAGCCGCGGCCGGGACTGGAGCAATCCAGACCGGGTCGCGGCTGAGGCGATGCGGGTGCTTTTTTCCGTTCCGTTACCTGCTTTACCTAGGAGACGAGGAGGTCGGTGTCGATGGTCCTCGCTCTGACTGTGTGCGGGTTGGTAGTGGCGCTCGTGGTGGTGGGGCTGTTCGTCTTCGGTCTCCGCCGCCGGCTGATCCAGCGCTCGGGCGGAACGTTCGACTGCAGTCTGCGCTGGGACGTCCCCGACAAGAGCGACCCCAACGGCAAGGGCTGGAGCTACGGGGTCGCCCGCTACAACGGCGACCGCATCGAGTGGTACCGCGTCTTCTCCTACGCCCCCCGGCCGCGCCGCACCCTGGAGCGCTCGGCGATCGAGGTGGCCGGCCGCCGTGCCCCCGAGGGCGAGGAGGAGCTGGCCCTGCTGTCCGACTCCACCGTCCTCACCTGCCTGCACCGCGGTACGCGTCTGGAGCTGGCGATGAGCGAGGACGCGCTGACCGGATTCCTCGCCTGGCTGGAGGCGGCCCCGCCCGGCCAGCGTGTCAACGTCGCCTGACCTGATCGACCTGCCTGCTTGCCTGCCTGCCCGACCTGACCTCACCTGGCCCGGCGCCGGAGTGCGCGGCGCGCGGGTGTGTGCCGGGACGGGCCCCAAAGAGGTGCGCCGCGGACGGGCCCGGGGGCCTGTCCGCGGCGCGGAGTGCGTCAAGGACGCCAGGGTCAGTTGAGACCGCTGTTGATGGCGCTCACCAGCTCACCGTTGCCGGTGTCGCCGCTGAACTCCCAGAAGAACGCGCCGCCCAGGCCCTGGCTCTTGGCCCAGCTCATCTTCGAGCCGATGGTGGCCGGGGTGTCGTAGCTCCACCAGTTGGTGCCGCAGTGCGCGTACGCCGTGCCGCCGACGGTGCCGGTGGCCGGGCAGGACGTCTTGAGGACCTTGTAGTCCTCGATGCCCTGCTCGTAGGTCCCGGTCGCCGGGCCGGTCGCGGTGCCGCCGGGCGCGGACTGCGTGACGCCCGTCCAGCCGCGGCCGTAGAAGCCGATGCCGAGCAGGAGCTTGCTCGCCGGGACGCCCTTGGCCTTGAGCTTGGAGATCGCCGCGGCGGAGGTGAAGCCCTCCTTCGGGATGCCCGAGTACGAGGTCAGCGGGGAGTGCGGGGCGGTCGGGCCCGTCTTGTCCCAGGCGCCGAAGTAGTCGTACGTCATCACGTTGTACCAGTCGAGCGAGGCGGCGGCGCCGCCGTAGTCGGCCGCGTCGATCTTGCCGCCGTCGCTGCCGTCCGCGGTGATCGCGGCGGTGACCAGGTTGTTGGCGCCGAACTTGGTGCGCAGGGCGGAGGTGAGGGTCTTGATCGCCGCCGGGCCGCTGGTGTCGCAGGTCAGACCGCAGGCGTTCGGGTACTCCCAGTCGATGTCGATGCCGTCGAAGACGTCGGCCCAGCGCGGGTCCTCGACCAGGTCGTAGCAGGACTGCGCGAAGGCGGCCGGGTTCTTCGCCGCGTCGGTGAAGCCGCCGGACCAGGTCCAGCCGCCGAAGGACCACAGGACCTTGATGTTCGGGTACTTGGCCTTCAGCTGGCGCAGCTGGTTGAAGTTGCCGCGCAGCGGCTGGTCCCAGGTGTCCGCGACTCCGCTCACCGACTGGTCGGCGGTGTACGCCTTGTCGTAGTCGGCGTAGGCGTCACCGATCGTGCACTTGCCGCCCTGGACGTTGCCGAAGGCGTAGTTGATGTGCGTGATCTTCGCGGCGGAGCCGGAGGTGACGAGGTTCTTCACGTGGTAGTTGCGGCCGTAGACGCCCCACTCGGTGAAGTAGCCGAGCTTGACCTTGCTTCCGGTGCCGGGGCCGGGGTCGGTCCCGCCGCCCGTGGTGTGCACCTTGACCGCGCCGCTCACCGGTCCGGTCTGGTCGGCGGTGTCGCGGGCCTGGACGGTGTACGAGTAGTCGGTGCCGGCGGTGAGGCCGGTGTCCGAGTACGAGGTGGTGGTCACCGTGGCGACCTTGGCGCCGTCGCGCAGGACGTCGTAGTTCTTGACGCCCTTGTCGTCGGTGGCCGCGCTCCAGGAGAGCTTCACCGAGGTGTCGGTGACGCTGGACGCGGTCGGGGTGCCGGGCGCCGAGGGGGCCGCGTCGCCGGGGACGGTGGTGCCGTCACAACTGCCGCCGTTGACCTTGCAGTTGGAGGGCGAACCGGAGCCGGTGCCGTTGAAGCCGAAGGAGACGGAGGCGCCGGCGGCGAGCGTGCCGCTCCAGGACTTGTTCTTGGCGGTCCAGTGGGTGCCGGAGCTGGTGACGTCGGCGTCCCAGGCCGAGGTGACGGACGTCCCGGAGGGGAAGTCCCACTCGACGGTCCACGAGCTGATGCTGGTGGTGCCGGTGTTCTTGACGGTCCACTTGCCCTCGAAGCCCGAGCCCCAGTCCTGGGTCTTGGCGTAGGTGGCGGTGACCGAGGTGGCCGCCGAGGCGGGGCTCGCGAGCCCGACCAGCGCGGCGAACGGGAGCAGCAGGGTGGTGAGACCGGCGACGGCTCTGAGTCTGGCTCTCTGCCTGAAGCGCATGGTGCCTCTCCTCTTGATTCTGTTCGCCTCCGGAGCGCTGCGACCGGCGGCGGGGATGTCGTGGGCATGGCTAGGCGCAGTGCGGCGAGAATAGAAAGGTCTGGACCACGGGTCAATAGGTCTGGACCAGTGAGCTTGCGGCGGACTAGACGCCCAACTCCTGCGCGAGCACGGCCGCTTGGACCCGGCTGCGCAGCTCCAGCTTCCCCAGCAGGCGGCTGACGTGGGTCTTCACCGTCGCCTCGGCCATGTCGAGGCGGACCGCGATCTCCGCGTTGGACAGCCCGCGGCCGAGGCAGGACAGCACCTCGCGTTCCCGGCGGGTGAGCGAGCCGAGGACGGACGGGGCGGCCGCCGGCTCCCGCACGGGCCCGGCGCCGAACTCCGCGATAAGCCGCCGGGTGACGGCCGGGGCGATCAGACCCTCCCCGCGCGCCACCGTCCGCACGGCCTCGAGCAGGTCCCTGGCGTCCGTGTGCTTCAGCAGGAACCCCGCCGCGCCGGCGCGCAGCGCCCCGAACACGTACTCGTCGAGGTCGAAGGTGGTGAGCACGAGCACGTCGGCCAGCTCCTCGGCGACGACCCGGCGGGTGGCCGCGACCCCGTCGAGCAGCGGCATCTGGATGTCCATCAGGACCAGGTCCGGCCGCAGTTCCCGGGCGAGCGCCACGGCCCGCTCACCGTCCGCGGCCTCGCCGACCACCTCGATGTCGGGCGCGCTGCCCAGGATGAGGACGAGCCCGGCCCGTACGGCGGCCTGGTCCTCGGCGACGAGCACGCGGATCATCGGGTTCCTCCCTGGCCGAGAGGCAGTGTGGCGCGCACCGTCCAGACCGTCCCGCAGGGGGAGCCGGGCGACTCCTCCGGGCCCGCCTCGAAGGTGCCGCGCAGCAGGGCGGCCCGCTCGCGCATGCCGATCAGACCGGCTCCGGAACCGGGTGCCCGCGGCCCGTCCCGGTCGCCGTACGGGCTGGTCACCCACACGGTGAGCACGCCGTCGTGCTGCGCGAGCCCGACGGTGACCCGGCCCTCGCCGGCGTGTTTGAGGGCGTTGGTCAGGGACTCCTGGACGATGCGGTAGGCGGCGAGCCCCACCGGCGCGGGCAGGCCGTCCTCGTGCGCGGCCTCCAGCTCGGCGTCGAGACCGTTGGCGCGGGCGCCCGCCACCAGCGCGCCGATCCCGTCCAGGGTCGGCGCCGCCGCCGGCTCCCGGCCGCCGCCGTCGTGCCGCAGGATGCCGATGAGCCGGCGCATCTCGGCCAGACCGTCGACGCTGTTCTCGCGGATGACGGCGAGGGCGTCCCGGGTGGTGCGCGGGTCGTCCAGGGACAGCGCGGCCGTGGAGTGGATGGCGATCGCCGACAGGTGGTTGGCGACCATGTCGTGCAGTTCGCGCGCCATCCGGGCCCGCTCCGCGGTGACCGCCTGCACGCGGTCCTTCTCGGCCAGCAGCGCGGTCTGTTCGGCCCGCAGCCGCTCGGTGTCGGCGGCGTCCCGGTGGTTGCGGACGACCACGCCCGTCACGGCCGGGCCGAAGGACACGATCCCGGTCAGGAAGCCGACGAGCAGCGCCTCGGGCGTCCGCCACCAGGCGAGGAACCCGATCGTCGTCGCCACGGTGACCAGCCCCGTGGTGACGGGCAGCCGCCGGGCGGTGGCCGGACTGCCGTACAGCGCCGCCGCGTACATCAGGTCGGTGTACATCAGGACGGTCACGACGCTGCCCCGGGTGAACTGGTCGGCGACCAGCGCCAGGGTGCCGGCCAGCACGGCTGCCCGCGGTCTGCTCCGGCGCAGCAGTTCGAGGCCCGCCATCACGGCGAGCGGGACCAGTACCCACGGCCCGGGAAGGAGCCCGGTCCCGTTGGAGTACAGGCCGAACGCCCACACCAGTACGCCGCCGAGCAGCCCGGCGAGCGCGACGTACACGTCGAAGCGGTGCGGGCGGGGGAGCGGGGCGGCCATGACCTCCATCCAACACGGCGGGCGGCCCCGGCGCGTGCTCCCGGCGGACGGTCCCGACTACATCGAAGGATGCAGTCGCACCTCGTCAGCGCCGACGACGCCCGGTCCCGCCGCGGACGGGAGCCTTGGGTGGTGAGGGAGAGGAGCGACCGTGGTCGTCGGACTGATCATCGCCTGTGAGGCCGGTTTCTGGGTGCTGCTGGCGGCCGGGCTCACCGCCCGCTACCTGCTGGGGCTGCGCCGGACCGGCCTGGCCCTGCTGCTGTGCGAGCCGCTGCTGGAACTGGTGCTGTTCGCGGTGACGGCCGTCGACCTGCGGCGGGGCGCCGAACCGGGCTGGGAGCACGGCCTGGCCGCCCTCTACCTCGGGTTCACCGTCGCGTACGGGCACCGCACGGTCCGGTGGCTCGACGCCCACGCGGCCCACCGCCTGGCCGGCGGACCGCCCCCGCCGAAGCCGCCCCGCTACGGCCTCGCGCGGGCCCGTCACGAGGGCGGGCTGTGGCTGCGCACCCTCGTGGCGGCGGCAGTCGCCTGCGCCCTGCTCCAGGGCGCGGTCGCCTACGTCGGCCAAGAGGGCGCCGAGCCCCTGCGCGCCTGGCAGGCGGTGGCGCTGCGGGCGGCCGGCATCCACGGCCTGATCGCGCTCACCTACCTGGTGTGGCCCAAGCGGCGCCCGGCGTCAGCGCTCCCCGCCCGGGACCCACAGGACGTCCCCGACTCCCTTGTTGGCCGTGCGGGCCAGGATGAACAGCAGGTCCGATAGCCGGTTGAGGTAGGTCGCCGTGAGCGGGTTCATCACCTCGCCGTGCACCTCCAGGGCCGCCCAGGTCGAGCGCTCGGCCCGGCGCACGACCGTGCACGCCTGGTGCAGCAGCGCCGCGCCGGGAGTGCCGCCCGGCAGGATGAAGGAGCGCAGCTTCTCCAGCCGCTCGTTGAAGCGGTCGCAGTCGGCTTCGAGGCGGTCGATGTAGAACTGCTCGACCCGCAGCGGCGGGAACTCGGGGTTCTCCACCACCGGTGTCGACAGGTCCGCGCCCACGTCGAACAGGTCGTTCTGGACGCGGGTGAGGACCTCGACGATCTCCTCCTCCAGCCCGCCGAGCGCGATCGCCGTGCCGAGGGCCGCGTTGGCCTCGTTGGCGTCCGCGTACGCCGAGATCCGCGGATCGGTCTTGGCGACCCGGCTCATGTCGCCGAGGGCGGTGGTGCCGGTGTCGCCGGTCCTGGTGTAGATGCGCGTCAGATTGACCATGTGGCCAGCGTAGTTACGCTCCGGCCCCGCGGAAGACCTGTGTGCCCACCGTCACGGCGCCCGCGGTCGGGCCGAGGGCCGTCAGGACGCCGGTGCTCAGGGGCGAGATGGGGGACCCGCTGAGGGGGAAGGCCCTCAACTACGCCGTACGAGCGGCGCAATGACCCGTGCCGGTGTGATGTCCGTCAGATGAGACGTGACGCGCATTACTTACCGGTCACAGCGGCCCTCACGAGCGCTAGGGTCCGCCGGAGAGGCTACATAAACAGCGTGTTAAGGGGAGTCGGAGTGGCACGGAAGCTCGCCGTCATCGGAGCCGGACTCATGGGGTCCGGTATCGCCCAGGTCTCCGCGCAAGCGGGCTGGGACGTCGTTCTGCGTGACGTCACCGACGAGGCGCTGACCCGTGGCACCGACGGAATCAAGGCGTCGTACGACAAGTTCGTGAGCAAGGGCAAGCTGTCGGCCGAGGACGCCGAGGCCGCGCTCGGGCGCATCACCACCAGCACCGACCTCGACGCAGCAGCCGACGCCGACATCGTCGTCGAGGCCGTCTTCGAGAAGCTCGAAGTCAAGCACGAGATCTTCCGTACGCTCGACAAGCTCGTCCGCGACGACACCGTCCTCGCCTCCAACACCTCCGCCATCCCGATCACCAAGATCGCGGCCGTGACGGAGCGCCCGGAGCGCGTCGTGGGCGCCCACTTCTTCTCGCCGGTCCCGATGATGCAGCTGTGCGAGCTGGTGCGCGGCTACAAGACGAGCGACGAAACCCTCGCCACCACACGGGAGTTCGCCGAGTCCGTCGGCAAGACCTGCATCGTCGTCAACCGCGACGTCGCCGGCTTCGTCACCACCCGGCTCATCTCGGCGCTCGTCGTCGAGGCGGCCAAGCTGTACGAGTCGGGCGTGGCCACCGCCGAGGACATCGATCTCGCCTGCAAGCTGGGCTTCGGCCACGCGATGGGACCCCTGGCCACGGCCGACCTGACGGGCGTCGACATCCTCCTGCACGCCACGAGCAACATCTACACCGAGTCGCAGGACGAGAAGTTCGCGCCGCCGGAGCTGATGCGCCGGATGGTTGACGCCGGTGACATCGGACGCAAGAGCGGGCAGGGCTTCTACAAGCACTGAATCCGTACGGCCCTTCCGGCCATCACCCCCCAGGGTGAATTCGGTATCGGTTCGCTTACAGACGGCAACCTCTGCGCCCTCAGGGCAGTCAGACGGTGCACACAGTCATACGCAGACAGACAGACGCGGAGTACGAAACGCACTCTCGGGGAGCGCATATGTACATCAGGGGCGACCACGCCGAGCTGGTCGTCGGGGGCCGCCTCGACGTCCGCAGCGCGGCGGACGCCCGCACGGTCCTGCACTCGGCCGTCGACGACGGAGCCGGCGACCTGGTGCTGGACCTGTCCGAGCTGGACTCCTGGGACGCCACCGGACTCGGCGTCATCATGGGAGCCCACCGACGCGCCGGGCGGTGCGGCCGACGGCTCGTACTCCGCGGCGTACCGGCACAGATGCAGCGCCTGCTGGTGGCGACCCGGCTGCACCGCATCCTCGCCATCGAGGGCGGCATCGGCGTCGAGTCGCTGCCCCGGGTCTGACACCACGTACGAAACGTCACCTCGCGCGCAATCCTCACGAAGCTGTGATGTCTCGGGCGGCGCGGTACCCCGGCTGTTCCTGGATACTGAGCGAAGGTTTAGGGTTCGCCTGCCCGCCGTCGGAACCCCTGGAGCGGGCACCGGACCAGAAGCGACAGCGCGGTGTGCACCAAGGCCGGGAGGGGCTCGGCACACGACGCTTTTGGGGGGCAGGACATCATGGACCCGAACACCCGGGAACCCGCAGAGTACGGTCATGACGACGACGGCCGGGCGCCTCGGCAGCGTCCGCCGCGCGAAGCGCTGACCTCCGACTTCGGCCAGCCCGTACCGGCGCTCGCCCGCACCGTCCAGCTCGTGACGGGCGACTTGCTGCTCACCGTCAACCCGGTCGACGGCAGCGAGATAGAGAACTACCCGCCGGGACAGCGGCCCCCGAAGCCCCCGAAACTCAGCGCCGACGAGCGCGCCGAACGCGACCGCGCCGCCCGGCCGCCCGTGCCGCCGGGACCCACGCAGGCCCGGCTGCCGCTCCTGGAGCGCCAGGAGGAGCGCGAGCGCCTCGTCCGGCTCCTCGCCCGCGGCCGCTCCGTACGCCTCACCGGCCCCGCCGGCTCGGGCCGCACCGCCCTCCTGGACGCCGTCGCCGACGACTGCGCCGACCTCGCGCCCGACGGCGTCGTCCGGCTCAGCGGCTACCGGCGCACGGCCGCCGACCTGCTGCACGACCTGTTCGCCGCCGTCCACGACGCCCCCCGGCACCGGCCCGGACGCGAGGAACTGCTCGGGCTCGTCCACGAGATCGGCGCGGTCGTCGTCCTCGACGACCTGGAGTTCGGCGGCAGCGCGCTGGACGAACTGCTCGACGCCACCCCCGAGTGCGCCTTCGTCCTCGGCGCCACGCCCGACGTCCCCGCGCCGTCCGCCGACTCCCTCCTCGAAGAGGTGTTCCTCGGCGGCCTCGACCGCGCCGCCAGCCTCGAACTCCTCGAACGCGCCGTCGGCCGCACCCTGACCGAGGACGAGTCGAACTGGGCCGGCGACCTCTGGTTCGAGTCCGAGGGACTGCCGCTGCGGTTCGTCCAGGCCGGCGCCCTGCTGCGGCAGCGCGACCGGCTGCGCGCCGGCCCCGAGGGCGCCGACGCCTTCGGCTACTACGAGGACGCCCCCGCCGACGCGCCCCTCGACGCCGAGGACGCGCCCGCCGTCCCGCTGCCCTCGCTCGCCGAGGGCGCCGCGCCCGCCGCGCTGCTCGCCTCCCGGCTCAGCGAATCGGCGCGCGCCACCCTGCGCTTCGCGGTCGCCCTCGGCGGAGAGGTGCCCCACCAGGCGCACCTGCCGGCCCTCGTGGGCGACACCCACGCCGACGCCGCCCTCGCCGAACTCGCCGGCTGCGCTCTGGTCTCCCCGGTCGGCTCCCGCTACCGGCTCGCGGCCGGCGTGCAGGCCCAGCTGGAGGCCGCCGGGTACGCCGACGACATCGAGGAGCACGCCCTCACCGCCGCCCGGCACTACACCTGGTGGGCCGGTCACCCCTCCGTCACCCCGGAGCGGGTCTGCGCGGAGGCGGACGCCGTCCTCGCCGCGCTGACCCTGCTGGTGCCCCTCACCACGGCCCCGCTGGACGACGAGGAGAGCGCCGCCGTCCACCTCGCCCGCACGGCCGCGCCCGCGTTCGCCGCCGGTCTGCACTGGAGCGCCTGGGAGCGCGCGCTGCGGTCCGGTGCCGAGGCGTCGCAGCTCGCCGGCGAGGTCCCGGATCAGGCCTACTTCCACCACGAGTTGGGCGTCCTCGCGCTGTGCGGCGGCCAGTTCGACCGCTCGCGCGCCGAACTGGAGGCGTCCATCGCGCTGCGCGGCGCCCTCGCCGACAAGCGCGGCACCGTCGCCGGCCGCCGCGCCCTCGCCCTGGTCGCCGACCGCTCCGGCGCCGGGCTTCCCGTCCTTCCCGCCGTCGCGGGCGACGAGGTGCCCGACGCACGGCACGAGGGGCCGGCGTCGCCCCCCGGCGGCGTACCGGCCGCTTTCGCGCTGCCCGCGCCGCCCGAGCCCTCGACCCTCGTGACCCAGCGGCCCGCCGCCACCGCGCCCGCCCGCCGGACCGCCGGCGTCAAGGGCCTGGTCAGCGGGACGCGCCGCAACCTGGTCGCCGCCGGCTCGGGCGCGCTCCTGGCCGCCGTGCTCGGCACGGTGGTGACCCTCGGCATGACCTCCGACAACAACGACGACCCGTCCGAGCGGGTGGGCGTCAACCCCACGGCCAGCCAGGGCGCCGAGGACGACAGCCTCGGCGCCGACAAGGCCGACAAGGGCTCCGGGGACGCGGGCACGTCGAGCGAGCCGACCGATCCGGGCCCGGACGGCAGTTACGGGACGTCGGACGACCCGACGCCCTCCGACGCCGGCGAGCCCTCGGACGACCCGAGCGGCACGAAGGGGGCCACCCCGTCGAAGTCGCCGTCCAAGTCGCCCACCACCAAGCCCTCGTCGCCGAAACCGTCCTCGCCGAAGCCGCCGACTAGTAAGCCGCCGACAAGTCACTCGCCGTCGCCGTCGCCGTCCACGTCGAGCGGCACGCCATCGGCGCCGGCCACCTCGAACTCCGCGAGCGGTCCGGCGACCAGCTCCGCGAGCGGGCCCGCCGGCGGCGCGGACGGTGCTCCGCTGATGTGAGCCGGGAGCGCGACGGCACAAGGGCCGGGTCCGTCACGGACCCGGCCCTTCGTACCACCGGCGCGCGCCGGTGCCGGTTTCAGAACAGCCGCAGCTTGTCGTCCTCGATACCGCGCAGCGCGTTGTAGTCCAGGACCGTGCAGCCGATACCGCGGTCCGTGGCCAGGACCCGGGCCTGCGGCTTGATCTCCTGGGCGGCGAAGATGCCGCGTACCGGCGCTAGGTGCGGGTCGCGGTTCAACAGCTCCAGATAGCGCGTGAGTTGCTCTACGCCGTCGATCTCGCCGCGCCGCTTGATCTCGATGGCGACGGTCTGGCCCTCGGCGTCGCGGCACAGGATGTCGACGGGTCCGATGGCCGTCATGTACTCGCGGCGGATCAGCGTGTAGCCCTCGCCGAGCGTCTCGATGCGGTCCGCGAGCAGTTCCTGGAGGTGCGCTTCCACGCCGTCCTTGATCAGGCCGGGGTCGACGCCCAGTTCGTGCGAGGAGTCGTGGAGGACCTCCTCCATCGTGATGATGAGCTTCTCGCCCGCCTTGTTGACGACGGTCCACACGCCGTCCTCGTCGCCTGAACCCTCCTTCAGCGTGCAGGGCGGCGACATCCAGTTGAGGGGCTTGTAGGCCCGGTCGTCCGCGTGGATGGAGACGCTGCCGTCCGCCTTCACGAGGATGAGGCGAGGGGCGGACGGGAGATGGGCGGTGAGCCGGCCCGCGTAGTCGACGGAGCACCGGGCGATGACGAGACGCATGGTCGGCAACGCTACTCGAAGGGCACCTGTGCACGCGATTCGCCTGCGTCCCCCCGGCCCCGCCCGTCCCCCCAGGGCTTTCGAACACGCCTGTTTGCCCTGGAAACCCCGTGTTCGGTCCTGGCCGATTGTGTGCCTACCGGTCGCCCGCTGTGTGGGCATTCTCCTGGTGCCGCCCTCCTCCGTTGCTTACCGTATAAACGGGAGGTCGCGACGCGTGTACGCAGCGTGTCTGATGTCGCGGTCTTCCGCCCTGTCCGTCAACCCCCGTTCCCGCGGGGGTGCGAGAGGAGAACCCATGTCGCTCGACGTCTCACCGGCCCTACTCGAACAGGCCGAGCGAGGCGAGGTCGACGAAGCTGACTTCGTCGACTGCGTCCGGACCTCCCTGCCCTACGCATGGGAGATGATCAGCTCCCTGGTGGCCCAGCTGAAGGTGGACGGCGGCAACTTCGCCGACAACCAGACGCCGCCGCCGGACGAGCAGGCGCGTGGCCAGCTGCTCCGTGCGCTCGCGAGCGACGCGATACGCGGCGCGCTGCAGCGGCACTTCGGAGTGCGACTGGCCTTCCAGAACTGCCACCGGGTCGCGGTGTTCCCGTTGGACGCCACGGTGGACGACACGCTGGCACGCTTCACGTCGGTCCGCAGCCAGTTGCTGAACCAGTCGCCGGAGTTCCGGGACTGCTGACGCACTGAGCCGCACGGCTTGCCGCTCCGTACGCGGGAGGTGCATCTGTACCGGGGCGGCAAGCTCCCCGAACGACCGGGCCGCTCAGCCGAGGTGAGGGAGCACCTCGGAGCCGAGCCGTCGTACGTTCTCCTCGGTCGCCGCCAGATCCCCCGAGCCCTCGACCAGCAGGGCGAAGCGCGAGATGCCGGTGCGCTCCGAGGTCGCCGCGAGCCGGTCGGCGCACAGCCTCGGCGTCCCCACCGGGTGCAGCCCGCAGAGCAGTTCGGTGTACGCCCAGGGGTCCCGCATGCTGCGGGCGCGGCCGTCCACCGTCACATGCGCGTCCAGTCCCTGTTTCAGCCAGCCGGGCATCGCCTTGAGCAGCGTCTCCACCGCGTCGGAGCGGCGGTCGGCGATCTGGCAGACGCCCGCCGAGACGTGACCGGCGCCGACGACCTCCTCGGCCGGGCGTCCCGCGGCGCGTGCGTGCCGCCGCCAGAACGCGACCATTTCGGCCTTCTCCTCGTCGCCCACGTGCATCCCCAGGAGCATCGGCAGCCCGCGCTCGGCGGCGAGCCGGACACTGGCCGGCGAGGTGCAGGCGACGACCACCTCGGGGCCCGCCGCACCGCTCAGATCCTCCGAAGGCCGCGGCACGACCGGGACCTCGCGGAAGGCGAACCGCCCACCGGTGCCAGCGACGGACGGCTCGCGCAGCCAGCGCACCAGCAGATCGAGTGATTCCGGGAACCCCTTCTCGTACGCCTCCAGGCCCGCGCCGAAGACCTCCAGGTCCACCCAGGGGCCGCCGCGCCCGACGCCCAGCGAGAACCGCCCGCCGGACGTCACGTGCAGCAGCGCGGCCTGCTCGCCGAGGGCCACGGGGTGCACGGTGGGCAGCACGCTGACCGCCGTGCCGACCCGGATCCGGCGGGTGCGGCCGAGCAGCAGCGCGGCCAGCGTGACGGCCGAGGGGCACGTCCCGTACGGCACGAAGTGGTGCTCGGCCAGCCACACCGAGTCGAGTCCCGCCTCCTCCGCGACCTCGGCCGAGCGCACCGCGCGGTGCAGCGCCTCCCCCTGGCCCTGACCCGGGAACTGGGCCGCCAGTACAAAACTTCCTACGCGCATCGCACTCCTGCCTCCTTGGCACCGACGCGGAGCTTCCCCACCCGGCATAACCCCCTGACACGTGCCGAAGACACGGGTTGCCGGGGAGATTTGCGGATTGTCTGCAGATTGGGCCGGTCGATGGGGGTCGGAGGGGGTTGGTGGAGTACGCGTACCCCGGGCGCCCGCCGCGTAGGCTGGACGCGGCTCCTGCTCCCTGTATAGCTCCGTGAGGTGTCCTGTGTCCCCGCGTCGCAACCGTCCGAAGGGCGCCGGCTCGCCCGGCCCGAGCGGGTCCGCGGACCAGGACGAGCGGTCCGGCCGCTACGGGGGCTGGCAGTCCACGGAGAGCTGGCGCGGCGAGGAGTGGAGCGTACGGCACGTGGCGGGCGCGAGCGCCCAGGGCAAGACGTACCGCTGCCCCGGCTGCGACCAGATGATCCCCTCCGGCGTCCCGCACGTGGTGGCATGGCCCGAGCACTCGGGGGTGGACGAGCGGCGCCACTGGCACAAGGCCTGCTGGAACGCGAAGGACCGCCGCACCTCGCGGGTGCAGCGGTCCCGTAACGCGCCGAGGTTCTGAACCCCGTACCGCCTGGGCGGCCGTGGGCCTCAGACGTCGCGGCGCTCCAGCAGGACGAAGGCGCCCGCGATCGCCGCAGCGGTCACTCCGGCGAGCAGGCCGAGCTGCGCGGTGCCGCCGCCGCTCTCGCCGTCCAGCTCGAAGATCTTCGCGAGGGCGTTGGGGGCGTTGTAGTCCATCATCTTCTCGCCGATGCTGCGCATGCTCTCGGACATCATCAGGAACGCGGGCATGATCGCCGGCACCAGCACGACACCCAGCATGGTGGTGATCGCGCCGGCCGAGTGCCGCAGCATCGAGCCGACGGCGAGCGCCAGCACCCCGAGCAGCGAGACGTACAGCGCGCCCTTGAGGACCGTGCCGCCCCACTCGTTGTCCGACGAACCGCCGTGCAGGCCCGACGTGGTCAGGCCGACCAGCCCGATGGCGAACGCGGAGACGACGAACGCGACCGCGAAGAAGATCAGCAGCTTGGCGGCGAGCACCCGGTGGCGCTGCGGCGAGGCCGTGAAGGTCGTACGGATCATGCCCGTGCCGTACTCGGACGAGACCACCAGGACGCCCAGCGTGATCAGGCAGATCTGCCCGAGCATCAGACCGAAGAAGGCCGGGATCGTGTACGGGACGTCGCTGTAGTCCGCGTCGCTCGTCTGGGCGGCCACCAGGAAACCGATGCCGATCACCAGCAGCAGGAACACGCCGAGCGTCCACATCGTGGAGCGCACCGACTTGATCTTCGTCCACTCGGAGGCGAGCGCGTGCCCGAGGTGGGTCCGGGTGACCGGGATCGGCGAGGTGTACGAACCGCCCGGCCCCGCCTGCCAGTTGGGGGCGGGAGCGGTCTGCTGCGGCATCGGGGGCTGGGGCGTGCTCATCGGGAGTCCTCGCTGTCGCGCTTGTTCAGGTCGGGAGCGGCAGAGGGCGCGGCGGGTGCCGCGGAGGGCTGTGCGGGCGCCTGCGGGGCGGGCTGGGCGTACGGGTTGGGCTGACCCGGGCCGGGTGCCGCGGGGGCGCCGTACGGGCCCGCGGCGGGCTGTCCCTGGGGCATCGCGAACGGCTGGCCGCCCTGCTGGGGCGGCGGCGGCGCGTACCAGCCGGGCTGGCCCTGGCCGGGTACCGGCATCTGCTGCGGCGGCATGCCGGGCGGCAGGGCGCCCGGCGGCAGCTCCTGCTGGAGGCCCGCCTTCTGGTCGATGGTCGAGCGGTAGTCGACGGCGCCCTGCGTCATCCGCATGTACGCCTCCTCCAGCGACGCCTGGTGAGGCGACAGCTCCCACAGGCGTACGTCGGCGGAGTGCGCGAGGTCGCTGATGCGGGGGAGCGGCAGGCCCATCACCCGCAGCGCGCCGTCCTGCTCGGGCAGCACCTGGCCGCCGGCCTCGGTCAGCGCGGCCGTCAGCTTCTCGCGCAGCTGCGGCTCGGTGTCCGGGGTGCGGACCCGGGCGAAGTCGGCCGAGTTGTGCGAGATGAAGTCGCGGATGTTGGAGTCGGCGAGCAGCTGGCCGCGCCCGATCACGATGAGGTGGTCGGCGGTGAGCGCCATCTCGCTCATCAGGTGCGAGGAGACGAAGACCGTACGGCCCTCCGCGGCCAGGGACTTCATCAGGTTGCGCACCCAGAGGATGCCCTCCGGGTCGAGGCCGTTGACCGGCTCGTCGAAGAGCAGCACCTGGGGGTCGCCGAGGAGGGCGGCGGCGATGCCGAGCCGCTGGCCCATGCCGAGCGAGAAGCCCTTGGACCGCTTCCTGGCCACGTCCTGGAGGCCGACGACGCCGAGGACCTCGTCCACCCGGCGGGCCGGGATGCCGGAGAGCTGCGCGAGGCAGAGCAGGTGGTTGCGGGCGTGCCGGCCGCCGTGCACGGCCTTGGCGTCGAGGAGCGCGCCGACCTGGCGGGGGGCGTTGGGCAGCTTCCGGTAGGGGTAGCCGCCGATCGTCACCTGCCCGGAGGAGGGGTTGTCGAGGCCGAGGATCATGCGCATCGTCGTCGACTTGCCCGAGCCGTTGGGCCCGAGGAAGCCGGTGACGGCGCCCGGCCGCACCTGGAAGGAAAGGTTGTACACGGCCGTCTTGGCGCCATAGCGCTTCGTCAGGCCGACTGCCTCGATCATGCTCCGCACCCATCGAAAGGTTCAGGACGACGGGGCACACGCCCCCGTAAGGGTTAGGAGGATATCCGGGCGCCGGCGGTTCCACTCAAGAGACGGTAAAACGACGCAGGTCACGCGGGTGCGTCGTCAGCGAGGCGTGCCCATCCTTGTCAGGTACGTGTCGTTCCTGGTCAGCGGTGATCCGGAAGTGGACCATCCGATACGGGACGTCGGTACAGCACGCCAGGGCGTCAGGGCGTCAGGGCGTCAGGGCGTCACGCGTCCCGCTTCCTCAGCAGCACGTAGCCGCCGACGAGCGCCACCGCCACCCACAGCAGCATGATGCCGAGCCCGCCCCATGGGCCGTACGGGGTGTCGTCGTCCAGCGGGGTCACCACCCGCAGGATCCTGCTGCCCGCCTGGTCGGGCAGGAAGCGGCCGACCTTCTTGGTGGCGGACACGTTGCCGAGGATGGCGGAGATCAGGAAGAAGAACGGCATCAGGATGCCGAGCGAGAGCATCGGACTGCGCAGCATCGTCGCCACGCCCATCGAGAACACGGCGATCAGCGTCATGTAGAGGCCGCCGCCGATCACGGCCCGCAGGACGCCCGGATCGCTGATCGACGCCCTGAGCGAGCCCAGCGCCGCCTGCCCCAGGAAGAACGTCACGAAGCTGGTGAGGAGCCCGACCAGCAGCGCGAGACCGGTCGCCACGGCGATCTTGCTGAAGAGGAACGTGCCCCGCTGCGGCACGGCGGCCAGCGAGGTGCGGATCATGCCGGTGCTGTACTCGTTCGAGACGACCAGCACGCCGAACACGATCATCGCCAGCTGACCGAGGCTCATGCCGGCGAAGCTGATGAACGTCGGATCGAAGGACAGCCGGTCCCGCGCGCTCATGTCGTCGAACTCGTTCTTCGACAGCAGCGAGATCAGGATGCCGAGCGCCACCGTCACGACCAGCGCGAGACTGAGCGTCCAGACCGTGGACGCCACGGAACGGATCTTGGTCCACTCGGACCTGACGACCTGCGTCACCGCCATGCTCAGCCCCTCTTCCAGTCGCCGCCCCAGCCCTGCCGCGCGTCCGGCGGTGCCGGCGGCGGCGCCCCGGCCGGGTCCAGCGGGGTGTCGGCGTGCGCGTGGTACTCCACCGACTCCGCCGTCAGCTGCATGAACGCCTCCTCCAACGACGCCCGCTGAGGACTCAGCTCGTGCAGCACGAGCCGGTTCCGCGCCGCCAGCTCACCGATCTCCTCCGACCGCACGCCGTCCACCTCCAGCACACCGTCGCCCACCTCCAGGACCGTCACCCCCGCCCGGTGCAGCGCGTCGAGCAGCTCCTCCCGGTGGGGCGAGCGGATCCGCACGTACGAGCGCGAGTTCTGCGCGATGAAGTCCGCCATGGACGTGTCCGCGAGCAGCCGGCCCTGGCCGATGACGACGAGGTGGTCCGCGGTGAGCGCCATCTCGCTCATCAGGTGCGAGGAGACGAAGACCGTACGGCCCTGCGCGGCCAGCGACTTCATCAGGTTCCGGATCCAGTGGATGCCCTCCGGGTCGAGGCCGTTGACCGGCTCGTCGAACATCAGGATCCGCGGGTCGCCCAGCAGTGCGCCCGCGATACCGAGCCGCTGCCCCATGCCGAGGGAGAACCCCTTCGCCTTCTTCCGGGCGACCGAGGTGAGCCCCACCGTGTCGAGCACCTCGTGCACCCGCCCGCTCGGGATGCCGTTGCTCTGCGCCAGACACAGCAGGTGGTTGAAGGCACTGCGCCCGCCGTGCATCGCCTTGGCGTCCAGCAGGGCACCGATGTACCGCAGCGGATCCTTCAGCCGGTCGTAGCGCTGGCCGTCGATCCGGACGTCGCCCGAGGTGGGCCGGTCGAGCCCCAGCATCATCCGCATCGTGGTGGACTTGCCCGCGCCGTTGGGACCGAGGAAGCCGGTGACGATGCCCGGTCTGACGGCGAACGTGAGGTTGTTGACCGCCACTTTCTCGCCGTACCGCTTGGTCAGCCCCTCGAGCTCGATCATGCGGCCACCGTAGAACGGGCCCCCGGGGCCTGCCACCGCAGACGAGGTGCCCGGGTACGACGAAGGCCCGCGCCTCCGGAGCGGAGGCGCGGGCCCTGCTGTCGCTGTTCCTCGCTACCGGCTAGCGGGACTGCTGCGCCGGGACCCCACGCGAGATCGGCTCGTCCTCGGCCGGCGTGCCGGCCGCGGCCACCGCGGCGCCCGTGAGCGTCGCGAGCATCTCGCGGACGTTCGTGAGCTGCGCGTTGATCGAGTCGCGGCGGTTGGTGAGCGCCGCCAGCTCGCGCTCGGACTCCGAACGGATGCGGTCCGCCTTGGCGTTCGCGTCGGCCACGATGTCCTCGGCCTGGCGCTGAGCGGTCTCCACCGTCTGACGGGCGCGGCGCTCGGCGTCCGTACGCAGCTTCTCGGCCTCCAGGCGCAGCTGCTCCGCGCGGTGCTCGATCTCCGCGAGACGCTTCTCCGCCTTGGCCTGACGGGACGCGAGGTCGCGCTCCGACTGCTCGCGGCGCTTCGCCAGGTTCGTCTCGAAGTCCGCGGCCGCCTGCGCGGCCTTGGCGCGGGTCTCCTCGAAGAGGGCGTCCGCCTCCTCGCGCTTCGACTGCGCGTCCTTCTGCGCCTCGGAACGCAGCTGGGAGGCGTCGCTCTTGGCCTTCTCGACGATCCGGACGCCCTCGTCCTCCGCCTTGGCCTTGCGGTCCGCAGCGAACGATTCTGCGTCGTTGCGCACCTGCTGGGCCGCCGACTCGGCGAGCTCGCGGTGCTGCTCGGACGCGCGACGGGCCTCCTCGCGCAGGTCCTTCGCCTCCTCCTCGGCGAGGCGGAGGATCTTCTCGACGCGCGCGCCGAGACCCGCGTACGACGGCTCCGCGTCGCTGACCTGGGCCTGGGCGTTCTGCGTCTCGAGGTGGAGTTCCTCGATGCGCTTTTCGAGAGCAGTGATACGGGCCAGAGCGCTGTCACGGTCGGAGACGAGCTTCGAAATGCGTTCGTCCACCTGAGCGCGGTCGTACCCACGCCGCACAAGCTCGAAGCCGTAGGGGGAAGTGTCGCTCATGGGGTTCCTGTCGAATGAGACCGGTGAGGTGATAGAGGGAATCCTAGGGGCCAAAGCGGTGTGTCATCGAGCGGATACGTGTTTGATCTGGAGAATGACACTCCTTTCGGGTGGCTACCTGCCGGAGAGCTTGCCAGGGGCAGTCCGGAAGGTCCTGGCCAAGCACGTAACGGGTGTCCTCCGCTAGCCCTCTGACGTCTTGCCACCCGAACGGGGCGCTCCGACGGCCGCGCCGGCCTTGACCCCGCCGTCCTTGGGCGCGGACGGGGCCTCGAAGGACTCCAACGCCTCCAGGACGTCCTGGACACGGGAGATCTCGGCGTTGATGTCCTCGCGCCGGCGGACCAGCACGTCGAGTTCGCGCTGGCCCTCCTCGACCATGCGCCGCGCCTCCTGCTCGGCGTCCGCCTTGATCTTCGTGGCCTCGGCGACCAGCGAGGTCTTCTTCTGCTCGGCCTCCTTGAGCAGCCCCTCCGCCTTCTTCACGGCGGCGATCCGCACCTTGCTCGCCTCGGAGTTGGCCTCCGCGACCAGGTCCTTCGCCTTCGCCTCTGCCTCCGCGAGCTGCTCCTCGGCGGCCTTCACCAGCGCGTCGCAGCGCTCGCCGGCCGTCTTCATCGCCTCCGCGGACTCCCGGCGGGCCCGGTCGTGCAGCTCCTCGATCTCCGAGGTGATGCGGTCCCGCAGCTCCTCCGCGCGCTCCCTTATGGCGGTCGCGTCCCGGCGCGCGCCGACCAGCAGCTCGTCGGCGTCCGTACGGGCCCGCTCCACCCGGGTGTTGCCCTCCACGGTCGCCTCGGACACCAGCCGCTCGGCCTCGTTGCGGGCCGCGCCCACCATCGTGTCGGCCTGCGCCTCGGCGTCCGCCGTGGTCTTCTGCGCGGCCTGCTGCGCCTCCGAGAGGAGCTTGTCGGCCTCCGCCGCCGTCTCCGAGATGAGCGTGTCGACCTGCTCGGCCGCCTCGGAGCGCCGCTTGTTGGCCTCCTTGCGGGCCTCGTCGAGCGTCTGCTCGGCCTTCTCCCGCGCGGCCGCCGTGACCCGCTCGGCCTCCGCCGCCGCCTCCGCCTTGACGCGCTCCGCCTCGGTGCGGATCCGCTCCGCGTGCTGTTGCGCCGAGCCGACCGTCTCCGCGGCCTCCGCGCGCAGCCGCTCCGCGTCGCCCGTCGCGTCCGAGATGAGCTTCTCGGCCTTCGAGACGGACTCCGAACGGACCCGCTCCGCCTCCGCGGCCGTCTCCGCGGTCAGGCGCTCCGCCTCGGACCGCGCCTCGGTGATGAGGGTGTCCGCCTGCGTCGCCGCGTCCGAACGGATCCGGTTCGCGTCCTCCCGGGCCTCGGCACGGGTGCGCGAGGCGTCCTGATCGGCGTTCGCGATCGTGTCGGACGCCTCCGTACGGGCCCGCTGGGCGTGCTCCGCGGCGTCCGAGCGCAGCCGCTCGGACTCGGCGATCGCCTCCGCGACCGTACGCTCCGCGAGCGCCTTGGCGGCCTCCGACTCCTCGGACGCCTCCCGCCTGACCCGCGACGCGTCCTCGGAGGCGCGCTCCCGCTCGGCGTACGCGTCGGCGCGGACCCGGTCCGCCTCCTCCTGCGCCTCGCCGCGCGTACGCTCCGCCGCGTGCTCGGCCGCCGAACGCAGCCCGGCGATCTCCTCCTGGGCCTGCTCGTGCAGCCCGGCCACCGCGTCCCGCACCTGCTGCGCGGTCTGCTCGGCGCTCGTGACCATTTCGGTCGCGCGCCGGTCGGCCTCCTCGACCAGCCGTACGGCCTCGGCCTGGGCCTCGTCCACCCGGGTGCGCGCGGACGCCAGCAGCTCCTCGCTCTGCTCGCGGGCCCGCTCGCGCTCCTGGTCCGCCTCCTGCCGCGCCGAGCCGAGCAGTTCATCGGCCTCGCGACGGCGCCGGGCGGCCTCCTCCTGAGCGGCGGCCAGCGTCTCCGCGCCCTCGGTCGCCAGCCGCTCCGCCGCGGCCTGCGCCTCCGCGCGTACCCGGTCGGCGGTGTCCTGGGCCTCCGACTTCAGCCGCTCGGCCTCCGCCGCGGCCTCCGAACGCAGCCGTACGGCGATGTTCTCGGCCTCGGCACGCGACGCGGACGCGTCCGCCGCCGCCTCCGTGCGCAGCCGGTCCGCCTCCGTCTCGGCCTGCGCCTGAAGCGTGCGGATCCGCTCGGCGGCCTCCGCGCGCAGCCGCTCCGCCTCCTCGGCCGCCTCGCGGCGGATCCGCTCGGCCTCCGCGCGGGCGTCGGTCAGCGCCTGCTCGGCCGCGGCCACACGCTCCTCGGCCTCCGTGCGCAGCCGGCCCAGCTCCTCGGCGGCCTCGGTCTGCCGCGCGGCGACGGCCCGCTCGGTCTCCTCGCGCAGCTCCCGCGCGGCCCGCTCGGCGTCCGCCTTGATGCCCTCGGACTGCTCGACGGCATCCGCGCGGTGCCGGTCGGCCTCGGCGCGCGTGCGCTCCAGGGTCTCCTCGGCCTGCCGGCGCAGCGTCGTCGCCCGCTCGATGGCCTCGGTGCGCACCCGCTCGCTGTCCGCCGTGGCGGTCGTCCGCAGCTCGTCCGCGTCCGCCTTCGCCTTGGCCAGCAGCTCCTCGGCGGTCTTGGCCGCCTCCTCGATCTGCTGGACGGCCTCGCGCCGCGCCTCGCCGCGGATCCGCTCGCCCTCGGAGACCGCCTCCGCCCGCAGCTGCTCGGCCTCGCCGCGCAGCCTGCGCGCCTCCTCCTGCAGCTCGACCGTCTTGGCCCGGTACTCCTTGGTGTCGTCCTTCGCCGCGCCCTTGAGCTCCTCGGCGATGTCGTGCGCCTGGGCCCGCAGCCGGTCCGCCTCGGCCTCCGCCTCGGAGCGGATCCGCTCGGCCTCCTCGGTCGCCGCCCGGGTGGTCTTCTTGGCGTCCTCCGACGCCTTGTCGAGCACCTCCTCGGCCGTCCGCGCCGCCTTGGCGAGCTGCGAGGCGGTCTCCTCGGCGGTGAGGCTGCGCGCGTTCTCCTCGGCCTCCGCGACGATCTTCTCGGCGGCCGCCTTGGCGTCCGCGACGAGCTGCTCGGCGTCCGCCTTGGTGGTCTCGGCCTCCTTCGTCGCCTCGCTGACCAGCCGGGCGACCTGCTCCTTCGCGGTGCGCGTGCGCTGCTCGTTCGCCGACTCCGCGCTGGACAGCGCCTTGGCGGCGGCCTCCTTCGCCTCGGCGACCAGCTTGTCGGCCTCGGCGCGCGCCTCGCGCAGCGCCTTCTCGGCCTCCGCCATCCGCTGCTCGGCGGTCCGGCTCAGCTCGGTGGCCTGGCGGCGCGCGGCGTCCGACTCGGTGGCGGTGGAGCTGCGCAGCTGCTCGGCGTGCTCGGTGGCCTCCTGGGCCTGCGTCGACGCGGCGTTCAGCAGCCGCTCGGCGTCCGAGCGGGCGCGGCGCAGCAGCTGCTCGGCCTCAGCGCGGGCCGCCTCGGCGTCGTTCGTCAGCCGCTGGCGGGCCTCGGCGGCGATCCGCTCGGCCTCGGCACGAGCGGCGGCCAGCGCCTGGTCGGCCTCGGCACGCGACTCCTCCAGGAGCCGGCGCGCCTGCTGTTCGGTGCGGGCCCGCAGCTGCTCGGCCCAGGCGACGTTCTCGTTGACGTGCGACTCGACGGTCTGCCGGCGCTCGGCCAGCTCCTGGTCGAGCTGCTGGCGGCGGGTCACCGCCTCCTGGTGCAGCTCCGCCTGGAGGCGCGCGGCCTGCTCGGCGTGCTCCTGGAGGATGCGCTGCGTCTGGGCACGGGCCTGGCTCAGCTCCCGCTCGGCGTCCGCGCGCAGCTGGTCGGCCTGGATCTGGGCGTTACGGAGCAGCTGCTCGGCCTGATAGCCGATGTCCGCACCGTCGTAGGCAGGACGGGTCGCCAGACTGCGGCGCGCCTCGTGCAGCTTGGCGCGCAGCACCTCGACCTGATAGCCGAGGTCCTCGGCGTGCTGGACGGCCTTCTCCCGCTCGGTCTTCAGCCGTTCCATCTCGGCCTCGAACCGAGAGAGGTGGTCGACGTCAGCCGCCGGCTCTCGCTCCTGGCGTTCGTAGCCCCGCACTGCGCGGTCCCATCCGTCCCCTGGTCGCAAGTCTTTCCGAACGAGCTCCGTCCGTCCGCCGAACGGGGCCCCCGGGGAATGGTGTCAGATCAACGGCGGAGCATGGGCTGCTGCCCCGACGCTCGCCCCCCGAAACCTGGACCCCGGCCCTGGTCCTGTCGCAGACAGAACCCGGGGCCGGTCCAACGACAGGCCCCGGGCCGCCCCGATGAGGCGGCGGCCGTTCCTAACCCTACCGGCCCAGATATACGGAGGTCAGTGCTCAGGTGACTCAACAGCCGCCGAAGTGACCAGTTCTGTCAGCACGCCATGACAATCCTTGGGGTGGAGGAAGGTGATCCGGGAGCCCATGGACCCGATGCGGGGCTCGTCGTAGAGGACTCGTACGCCCTTGTCCTTGATGTCGGCCGCGTCGCCGTCGACGTCCGCGGTGCCGAAGGCGATGTGGTGGACCCCCTCGCCGTTCTTGGCCAGCCACTTCCCCACGGCGGAGTCCTCGCGGGTGGGTTCGAGCAGCTGGAGGTAGGAGGCGCCGCCGTCGGACGTCTCGTTGATCTTGAGCATGGCCTCGCGGACGCCCTGCTCCTCGTTGACCTCGGAGTGGAACACCTCGAAGCCGTACGTCGCCCGGTAGAACTCGACAGTCCTGTCGAGGTCGAAACAGGCGATCCCGATGTGGTCGATTCGCGTCAGCATGGAGTCAGTGCAGCGCTCCTGGCGTGGTTACGCAACGTGCGCGCGATCACACCGCGGGCCGGATGACGGGTGGCGTACCGCTCAGTACATTCTCAGTAAACCCTCGTTCACTCCTCGGCTGTGCAAGCCGGTAAGGGGATCGCACCTCATGTCTGGAACGAACAGCACGACCTCCGTGATCGTCGCGGGTGCCCGCACCCCGATGGGACGGTTGCTCGGCTCGCTGAAGTCCTTCTCCGGAGCCGACCTCGGAGGATTCGCGATCAAGGCCGCCCTCGACCGTGCGGGCATCGGCGGCGACCAGGTGCAGTACGTCATCATGGGCCAGGTTCTGCAGGCCGGGGCGGGGCAGATCCCGGCACGGCAGGCCGCGGTCAAGGCCGGCATCCCGATGAGCGTGCCGGCGCTCACCATCAACAAGGTGTGTCTGTCGGGCCTCGACGCCATCGCGCTCGCCGACCAGCTCATTCGCGCCGGCGAATTCGACGTGGTGGTCGCCGGCGGCCAGGAGTCCATGACGAACGCCCCGCACCTGCTCCCGAAGTCCCGTGAGGGCTACAAGTACGGTGCGATCCAGATGCTCGACGCCATGGCGTACGACGGGCTGACGGACGCCTTCGAGAACATCGCCATGGGCGAGTCGACGGAGAAGCACAACACCCGTCTCGGCATCGCCCGTCCCGAGCAGGACGAGATCGCGGCGCTGTCCCACCAGCGGGCCGCCGCCGCCCAGAAGAACGGGATCTTCGAGGCGGAGATCACGCCGGTCGAGATCCCGCAGCGCAAGGGCGAGCCCGTCGTCTTCAGCCAGGACGAGGGCATCCGCGGCGACACCACCGCCGAGTCGCTCGGCAAGCTGCGGCCCGCCTTCACCAAGGACGGCACCATCACCGCCGGCACCTCCTCGCAGATCTCGGACGGCGCCGCCGCCGTGGTCGTGATGAGCAAGGCCAAGGCGCAGGAGCTGGGTCTGGAGTGGATCGCCGAGATCGGCGCGCACGGGAACGTGGCCGGGCCGGACAACTCGTTGCAGTCGCAGCCGTCCAACGCCATCCAGCACGCCCTCAAGAAGGACGGCCTGGACGTCGCGGATCTTGACCTGATCGAGATCAACGAGGCGTTCGCCGCGGTCGCCGTGCAGTCGATGAAGGACCTCGGCGTGACCTCGGACAAGGTGAACGTCAACGGTGGTGCGATCGCGCTGGGTCACCCGATCGGGATGTCCGGTGCGCGGCTCGTCCTCCACCTCGCGCTGGAGCTCAAGCGGCGCGGTGGTGGCGTGGGCGCGGCGGCGCTGTGCGGTGGCGGTGGGCAGGGTGACGCGCTGATCGTGCGGGTACCCAAGGCCTGACACCGGGGGTTCGTCCCGCCGGCGGGGTGATCCCGGGTGCTCGTCCCGTCGGACCGCTGTTCGCCCCTTTCGTACGACTCGACTGAACGGAGCTGTGATGCAGGACGTCTCCTCACTGGTGGCCCAGGCCAGGGAAGGACGGCCGCGGGCCGTGGCCCGGCTGATCTCCCTGGTGGAGGGGGCGTCCGAGCAGCTCCGCGAGGTCATGGCGGCGTTGGCTCCGCTCGCCGGGAACGCCTACGTCGTCGGGCTGACCGGGTCGCCGGGTGTCGGTAAGTCGACGTCCACGTCGGCGCTCGTGACCGCCTACCGGCGGCTGGGCCGGCGGGTCGGGGTGCTCGCCGTCGACCCGTCGTCGCCGTTCTCGGGTGGTGCGCTGCTCGGGGACCGGGTGCGGATGTCCGAGCACGCGTCGGACCCGGGGGTGTACATCCGCTCGATGGCCACCCGCGGGCACCTGGGCGGGCTCGCCTGGGCGGCACCCCAGGCGATCCGTGTCCTGGACGCGGCGGGCTGCGACGTCGTCCTGGTCGAGACCGTCGGCGTCGGGCAGTCCGAGGTGGAGATCGCCTCGCAGGCCGACACGTCCGTGGTGCTGCTCGCCCCCGGCATGGGGGACGGGATCCAGGCGGCCAAGGCCGGGATCCTGGAGATCGGTGACGTGTACGTCGTGAACAAGGCCGACCGGGACGGGGCCGACGCGACGGCCCGCGAGCTGAACCACATGCTCGGGCTCGGGGAGTCCCGGGGGCCGGGGGACTGGCGGCCGCCGATCGTGAAGACGGTCGCGGCGCGCGGGGAGGGCATCGACGAGGTCGTCGAGGCCCTGGAGAAGCACCGGGCGTGGATGGAGGAGCGCGGGGTGCTGGCCGAGCGGCGGCTGGCGCGGGCCTCTCGCGAGGTCGAGACGATCGCGGTCACCGCGCTGCGGGAGCGGATCGGCGACCTGCACGGCGACCGCCGCCTGAGCGCGCTGGCGGAGCGGATCGTGTCGGGCGAGCTGGACCCGTACGGAGCGGCGGACGAACTGGTGGCGGGGCTTACGCGGGGCTGAGGTGTGTGGCGTCCGGCCCGGTGGGCGCCTGGCGCCTTTGGTCCGGTGGGTGGGTCGGGGCCGTGCCGGTACATCCGGCCGTCGGTAGTCGTTGCCGGCCCCCGTTACCAGCGTTCCTCGGTCGGGTACGTCCCCGTCTCGACGGCCATTTGATGTACCGGCGCGGCCCCTTCGGTCGCAGGGCGACTGCGGGCCGTGGGGGCTGAGCTGCGGGGGCGCGGGCGCGGTGGCTCCGGTGCGGGCCGCTGGGCGACGCCCACCCCTGGCCGGGTGCGGCCGTCCGCCCGCTCCCGCTGCGGGCATGCGTGCCGCTCGGGGCGGCACGGGTGGGCGCAGGCGGCTCCCCGTAAGCGCCGGGCTCGCCGACCCACCCCCACCCAGCTGCGGCACCGGGTGCCGATGAGAGCGAGGGGGGAGTGGGCCCACCTAGGCGGTCGTGCGGGCTAAGTGGGCCCTCCCTCAAAGATGTTGAGGGCGTGTCAGCTGGCGTCCGGGGTTACCTGGGTGTTGGTCAGGGAGATCTGCCAGTCCTGGGGCTTGCCGTCGGTGCGGGTCTCCGCCTCCCACGCACCCGCGTCCTCGTCGAGCTCGACCGACGTGACCGTCCCCTTCGCGGCGGCGGCCCGAGCCGCCTCCGCCGCGGACGTGGAGCCGCCCTTCAGCGCGACCCGGACCTCGGCGGCGTCGTCCTCGTCCTCGGCCCCGGAGCCGAGGACCTTGCCGGTGCCGGGGTCGATCCGGACGCTGTGCCAGGCGCCGCTCCCGGCCAGCATGTCGACCTCCCACGCCACGGGGCCCCCGTCGTCGTCGAGGTCCACGCCGACGGCGGTACCCGGCGTACGGGCCAGAGCCGCGTCGACGGCCTCGGCGGCGCTCACCTTCGCGGAGGTCGCGGCGGCGTCCTCGCTGTCGCGGGCGTCGTCGTTCCGGTCGTCGTCCGCGTCCCGTACGCTCGACCGCCGCGTGTCGTCGTCGCCCGAGACCGCGAGGGCCGTGGCGGAGCCGCCCGCGACGAGGGTCGCGGCGGCGACGGTGGCGATGACGAGGTTGCGCTTCATGGGGGTTCCTCCCGGTGTGTGTGGACTGTGACGCCGTGTTTCGACGGGATCAATCTGCCCGGCGGACCTGAACCCGGCCTGAAGCCGCCTGAAGCCCTCTTCAGCTTCGGTTTGCGACGCTGGGCGCATGCGCCTGTTGATCGTGGAGGACGAGAAGCGGCTGGCCCTGTCGCTCGCGAGGGGACTGACCGCCGAGGGCTTCGCCGTGGACGTCGTCCACGACGGGCGGGAGGGCCTCCACCAGGCGGGTGAGGGGACGTACGACCTGGTGATCCTCGACATCATGCTGCCCGGCATGAACGGCTACCGCGTCTGCGCCGCTCTGCGCGCCGCCGGCCACGACGTGCCGATCCTGATGCTCACCGCCAAGGACGGCGAGTACGACGAGGCGGAGGGCCTCGACACGGGCGCCGACGACTACCTGACGAAACCGTTCTCGTATGTGGTGCTGGTGGCGCGGGTGAAGGCCCTGCTGCGCCGGCGCGGCACGTCCGGGGCCTCGCCGGTGCGGGTGGTCGGCGACCTCAGGCTGGACGCGGCGGCCCGGCGCGTGTTCCTCCGCGAGGACGAGATCGCCCTCACCACCAAGGAGTTCTCCGTGCTGGAGCAGCTCGTCGTGCGGGCCGGCGAGGTGGTCTCCAAGGCCGACATCATGGAGCACGTCTGGGACTTCGCGTACGACGGGGACCCGAACATCGTCGAGGTGTACGTGAGCACGCTGCGCCGCAAGCTGGGGGCCGAGCTGATCAGGACCGTGCGCGGCGCCGGGTACCGGCTGGACGCCCGATGAGGCGCCTCTTCGGCTCCGTCCGCGCCAAGGCCACCCTCGGCGCCACCGTCGTCGTCGCGATCGCGCTGGTCGCCGCCGGGACCGCCGTACTGCTCTCGCTGCGGTCCAACCTGATCGTGCAGGCCGGTACGCAGGCCGAGCGCACCGCGCGGGAGGTGGCCGCCGACCTGGCCGGCGGGACCCCCTACGACGAGCTGTCGCTGGACGACGACCAGCCGGTGCAGGTGGTGGACGGGTCCGGGCGGCTGGTCGCCGTGAGCGAGCACCTGGAGCGGATCAGCGGCACCGGCGTCGACACCGTGCGGCCCGTGTCCCCGGCGGCGGCCGGGCGCGACGACCACGGCGGCGAGGACCGCGGGGACGACGACTCGCCGGAACCGGGCGAGATCGGCGACGAGGTGGAGTACAGCGAGGGGTCCGCCACGATCGACGGGGACGGCGCCGACTACCGCTTCGCGGCCGTGGAGGTGAGCGTCGAGGACAAGGGCGACCTCACCGTGTACGCCGGTTCGCCGCTGTCGGCCGAACAGAGCGCCGTGGGCACCGCGCTGACCGTGATGCTGATCGGGTTCCCGCTGCTGCTGGCCGTGGTCTCCGGTGTGACCTGGCTGGTCACCCGGCGGGCGCTGCGCCCGGTGGAGGGCATCCGGACGGAGATGGCCGCGATCACGGCCTCGGAGGACCTTGCGCGCCGGGTGCCGGTGCCCGCCACGCACGACGAGGTCGCCCGGCTCGCCCGGACCACCAACGAGACGCTGGCCGCCCTGGAGGCGTCCGTGGAGCGGCAGCGGCGGTTCGTCGCGGACGCCTCGCACGAACTGCGCAGCCCCATCGCCTCGTTGCGGACCCAGCTGGAGGTGGGCGCGGCCCATCCCGGGCTGCTGGACGTCGCGGGCGCGGTCGAGGACACCGTACGGCTGCAGCGGCTCGCCGCCGATCTGCTGCTGCTGGCGCGGCTGGACGCGGGGGAGGGGCCCGGGGACGCCCGGTTCGACCTGGGCGCGCTCGTGCGGGAGGAGGCGGCCGGGCGCACGGGGGTCACGGCGGACGCCGAGGCGGTCGAGGTGACCGGCTCCCGGGGGCAGCTGGCGCGGCTGCTGGCCAACCTGCTGGACAACGCGGGCCGGCACGCGCGCGCCCGGGTCGCGGTCACCCTGCGCCGGGAGGGCGCCCGGGCCGTGCTCGGGGTCGCGGACGACGGCGCGGGCGTGCCGGTGGCGGAGCGGGAGCGGATCTTCGAGCGGTTCGTACGGCTCGACGACGCCCGCAGCCGCGACGACGGCGGGGCCGGTCTGGGCCTCGCCATCGCCCGCGACGTCGCGCTGCGGCACGGCGGCACGCTCACCGTCCGCGAGGCGCCCGGAGGTGGGGCGCTCTTCGAACTCAGGCTGCCCGTGGGCCGGTCGGCACGGGGCGCCGGGGTCGGGTGACGGTCAGGGACGGCCCCGCTGGCCCCGCAGCTGCTCCGCGATCGGGGTCAGCGACTTGTGGAGGTCGTTCAGGGCCTCCGGGGAGAGCAGGTCGATGAAGTGCCGGCGGACGGACGCCACATGGTGCGGGGCGACCTTCCGCATCGTCTCCAGGCCGTGGTCGGTGAGGACCGCGTACAGTCCTCGTCGGTCGGATTCGCAGTTCTCACGACGTACCAGGTTCGCGTTCTCCATGCGGGTGATCTGGTGCGAGAGGCGGCTCTTGGACTGGAGGGTGGCGGACGCGAGGTCGCTCATCCGCATCCGGACGTCCTCCGACTCGGAGAGATTCACCAGGATCTCGTAGTCGTTCATCGTCAGTCCGAACGGCTGCAAGTCCTTCTCGAGCTGATACGTCAACAGCCTGTTGACCTCCAGGTGGGTGCGCCAGGCGCACTGCTCCGCATCGGTCAGCCAGCGCGTGGCCGTCTCGGTCTCCATGAATGAAGTCTACCTAAAAGGTTGAAAGGCGAACTAGTGAGGGCGGTGTGACTACGCGCACGCGTTCGACGTCACACTCCGCAGACTACCGCTCACAGCCCGAAGCGACGCTGGAGGTCCCCCAGCTGTCCGGGAAGACGCGGTGCGCCGGCTTGCCCTCCGGGCTGACCCGGTACCCCGCCGCCGCCCGGTACGCCGGCCTGCTGCGGGACCGCTCCGGTGGCCTGCTCGGCCATCAGTGCCTCGGACGACTGGAGCAGCACCGTACCCGCCCCCACGAACTCGAACTGGTGCTCCTCGCCGGAGGCCCCGCCGATGCCCGTCATCGCACGTAGACCGCCCATGACACCTGTCATGTAGCCGTGGTCGTAGTGGTGGCAGGGGGAGGGGCAGTCGGCCCATCCGACGAGCGCCTGCGGGTCCACCCGGATCGGCGGTTCCATGAACACCACGGGGCCGTTCGACGCGGCCACGAACTTGCCCGTTCCGATGAGCGTCAGGAAGCCCGGGACGATCGACTGCTTCAGCGCGAGACTTGGCTGAAAAGCGAGCAGGTTGCCCGAGCGAATGGTCAGGTTGCCCTCTTCGAGGTCGTACGAATTCACGTCGAAGGCCCGGTCAGCGAGGAGCATCTTGCCCGAGCCCTCGGCCACCACCCAGTCGCTCGCGTGCAGAGGCGAATGGAACGACGTACGCACCAGACGGTCCAGCCGGCCGTGCCCGATGCCGTTGAACTCCATCGAGCCGTAGTAGGCGATCATCTTGCCCTTCTGCAGGAACCACTGGCTCCCCTTGAGCTCCACGCAGAAGGTGTACTTGTTCACGTTGTCGTCGACCGGCAGGGTCGCCGGGTCGAAGATCACCGGGCCCTGGGCCCCGTACGCGCTCACAGCTTCTCCTCCGAGGCCTGGACGTACACCGCACCGCTGCCGCTCAGCTCCAGCTGGAACGCCTCGCCCGAGCCGCGGCCCACCATGTCCCGCCAGCCGAGCGCCGTCGACAGCTTGTTGCGCACGTCGCCGTGGTGCGCCACGTACGCCTGCGGGTCGACGTGGACCGGGCGCTGCGGGGTGATCGGGACCTGGACCACACCGCCGTGCGCCATGACCGCGACCGCGCCGTGGCCCTTCAGGGTCGTGGTGAACAGGCCCTGGCCCGTCACCTGGCCGCGCACCATGCCCATGACCCCGCCCTGCGAGCCCATGAACATCGTGCCCTGCTCCAGCGTGCCGTCGAAGGCGAGCAGCCGGTCGGCCTCCACGTACAGGGTGTCGCCGGTGAGGGTGATGACCTCGATGTGGTGGCCGCCGTGCCCGAAGAACACGGTGCCGGAGCCCTCGACGGTCATCAGGGGGGTGGCCTCGTTCGCCAGGCGGCGGCCGATCATGGACATCACCCCGCCCTGGCCGCCCTGCATGTTGGGCGTGAAGGAGACCTCGCCCTTGTAGGCGAGCATCGCGCCGCGCTGACTGAACAGCCGCTGGCCCGGCAGGACCGTCGCCTCGATCATCTTCGAGTTGATCTCGCGGAAGGGCATGTCACACATCCCCCGCGATCGTGTTGCGCTCGCTGGGCTGGACGTAGACCAGGCCGTCGCCCTCGAAGCGGATCTGGAAGGCCTCGCCGCCGCCCTCGCCCATGAACGTGCGGAACGTCACACCGGACTGGAAGGACTGCCGCACGTTGCCCTGGTGCGCGATGTACGCGCCCGGGTCGACGGTCAGCGGGTACTGGGCACTGACCCGCAGGACCACCGCGGGGCCGTCGGACATGATCGCCGCCTGGCCGTGGCCCTCCACGGTCGTCGTGAACAGGCCGTTGCCCTGGGAGGCGCCGCGCAGGCCGGTGAAGGACGTGCCCGTCCGCAGGCCGGCGTCCGTCGCGAGCAGGTTGCTGGACTCGACGTACAGCTTGTCCCCCTGGAGGTTCACGAGATTGATCTCGGAGGCCCGGTCGGCGAAATAGCAGGTCCCCTGCCCTTTCACCTCCATCATGATCATCTGCTCGCCGGTGAGACGCCGGGTCACCATCCCCCGTATCCCCTCACCGCCGCCGCTGAGCTTCTTGAAGGCCATCTGCCCGTCGTACGCGACCATCGAGCCGTTCTTCGCCTTCACGGCGTCGCCGGTCATGTCTACGGCCAGCACCTTGCTGCCTTGGAGTCGGAACATCGCCACGGTGTGAAGGTAGCCGCCGGAGGTGGCCGCCGACAGGGCCTCAGGGTGGAGAACGACCCCGAGCGCACCCTGACGGGGAGGGCCGTCACCCCCGGACCGGGGCGCTCCGGCCCGGATGCCACAATGAAGGAACGCTTGTGCGCGCGTTCACAAAGCGCCCCTGCCCGCCGACAGCGAATCCCCCGAAGGTGACCCGTGGACCTTAAGACCGCCACCGCCCTCCGCCGCCTGCGCCTGGTCTCGGCGCCCGAGGCCGTGTCCTTCCTCCTGCTGCTGGTCTGCTCGGTACTCAAGCGCACCACGGACTTCAACGCGGTGCCCGTCATGGGCGCGATCCACGGTGTCCTGTTCATCCTGTACGTGATCTTCTGGGCCGACGCCTGGAACCGCACGAAGTGGCCGCTGGGGACCGCCGCCCTCTACTTCGTGCTCTCCGTGCTGCCCACCGGCGGGTTCTTCGCCGAGCGCAAGCTGCGGCGCGAGGCCGAAGACGCGGTCATCGCGTCCCGCGCCCGCCGCGAGGGAGTCGTGAAGGCGTCATGATCGTCGCCTTCTCCGTGACGCCGCTGGGAGTCGGCGAGGACGTGGGCGAGTACGTCGCCGACGCGGTCCGGGTGGTCCGCGAGTCGGGCCTGCCGAACCGCACCGACGCCATGTTCACCTCGATCGAGGGGGAGTGGGACGAGGTCATGGACGTGGTGAAACGTGCGGTCGCCGCCGTGGAGCGGCGGGCGCCCCGGGTCTCCCTCGTCCTGAAGGCCGACATCAGGCCCTCCGTCACCGACGGCCTGACGTCCAAGGTGGCGACGGTGGAACGCCACCTGTCGGCGTAGCCACCGAACAGCTCCACGTGAACCCCGGTCCGGCGGACCGGGGTTTTTCCGTGCCGCCGCACAGGGGCGCCTGCTCGGGAACGGTGTCCGTCCCGGGGGCGCCTCTTCGCGTGCCAAGGGGTTTGAGCGATCGCTCAAACGACGCTACGATCCCGTCCAGTTGATTTGAGCAGTCGCTCAATCGGCAGGCCGAGCTGGGGGGTTCGTGATGGGGATCTACGTGGAGGCGCGCATCCGGGGGCCGCTCGACACGGTGTGGGAGCGCACGCAGGACCCCGGCCGGCACCAGCGCTGGGACCTGAGGTTCACCGAGATCGCCCCGCTCCCGCACGCGCCCGGCGCACCGCGGCACTTCCGGTACGCCACGCGCGTGCTGCCGCTGCTGACCGTCTCCGGCACCGGCGTCTCGGCCGGCGAACGGGAACGCCCGGACGGCACCCGCACCTCCGCGCTGCGGTTCGCCTCACCGCACCCGCTCTCCCCGCTCGCCGAGGGCAGCGGCTACTGGCGCTACGTGCCCGACGGCGACGGGGTCCGCTTCCTCACCGGGTACGACTACCGCCCGCGCTGGGGCCGCCCCGGCGCTCTGGCCGACCGTCTCCTCTTCCGGCCGCTGATGGGCTGGGCCACCGCCTGGTCCTTCGACCGGCTGCGCCTCTGGGTGGAGCGGGGCATCACCCCGGAGCGGGCGCGGCGGAACTGGGCGGCCGAGCTGCTGGCGCGGGCCCTGCTCGCCACGGCCGGGTGCGCGGGCCTCGGACTCGCCCCGCGCACCGGCCCGTTCGGCCCGCTGTCGCCCGCGGCGGCCTACCTCTGCCCGCTGCTGTGCCTGGTCGCCGTCGCCCTCGCCCTGCTGGCTGCACCCCTGCCCGGCACCCCGGCCGCCCGCCGCTGCCTGCGCACACCGCCGGCCCGCACCCGCGCCCCCCGCCTTCTCGCCACCCTGGAGCAGCCGTCGTGACCTCGATCTTCCGTACCGTCATGGGCGCCGACTTCGACCGGCTGCACCCGCAGTTGCGCCGCCGCTTCTCCGTCGGCCTCACGTCCGGCGAGGCGTGCACGGGCCACGGCGTCATGGACCGGATCTGGCACGGCCGCGGTTTCGTGAAGCCGTTCCTCGCCCTCGGCGGCACCCGCCACATCCTGGTCCCGCGCGCCGGCCGCGACGTCCCCTTCACCATCGAGAACGTGCCGTACACCGACGGGTTCGGCCGTGAGACGGTGACGTTCGTGCGCACCTTCGACCTGCCCGGCGGCCCCCGGCGCTTCGACGCCCAGATGGTGCTCGGCCCCCGGGGCGACCGCGTCCTCGACTACCTCGGCACCCACCAACACCTCGCCAGCGAACTCCACTTCAGCGCCGAGGCCGACGGCTCTCTGCTCATCCGCTCCGGGGAACACCGCTTCCGTGAGGGCCCGGTGGACCTGCGGGTCCCCGAACTCCTCGGCGGACAGGCCGAGGTGCGCGAGTCCTTCGACGACACCACCGGCCGCTTCCGCATCCGGGTGCGGGTCGTGAACCGCCGCTTCGGCCCGCTGTTCGGGTACGAGGGCTCCTTCCGGGCCACGTACGCCGACGTCCGCACCAGCGGCGTACGGGCCGGGCTGCGTCCCGTGCGCGAGGAGGCCCGCGCGTGAGCGAGGCGACCCGGGCCAAACTCCTGGAGGGCGCGCTGCGGACGCTCACGGAGCAGGGCATCGCCAAGACCTCCGCCCGCACGATCGCCGCGACGGCCGGGGTCAACCAGGCGCTGGTCTTCTACCACTTCGGCACGGTCGACGAACTGCTCGCGGCCGCCTGCCGGTACGGCGCCGAGCAGCGGGTCGCCCGCCACCGCGAACGCCTCGCCGGCATCTCGTCCCTGTCCGAACTCCTCGCCTTCGGGCGGGAGATGCACGTGGAGGAACGCGCCGGCGGACATGTCGCCGTCCTCGGGCAGCTGCTCGCCGGAGCGCAGACGCATCCCCGGATCGCGCCGGCCACCGCGGCCGGCCTCGACCTGTGGATCACGGAGATCGAGCAGGTCCTCACCCGGGTCCTGGCCGGCACACCGTTCGGGGAGTTCACCGACCCGGCGGGCCTGGCGCGGGCGGTCGCCGCGTCCTTCGTCGGGATCGAGCTGTACGAGGGCGTCGACCCGGAGGGGGCCGGAGTGGCCCTCGCCGCGCTGGACCAGCTCGCCGTCCTGCTCTCGGCGGTCGAGTCCCTGGGCCCGGTGGCCCAGCGCGCGGTCCGCCACCACCTGCGCCGGTCCCGCCCCTGAGCTCCGCCCGCCCGAGGCGGCGCCGCTGCCCGGCGCCGCCCTAGCGCGCCCCCGCCCGCCCCGCGGCCGACGCCGGGGGCGGGCCCGCCGGCCTGGCTCCGCGCCTCCCGTGGACGTGCCCGCGGCCGTGACGCCGGCCGGTGCGGCTCCCGTACTCCGTCTGACCCGTCCAGTTCGACACGTCACAGAAACTCCACTTGTGTGGGGGTATCGGCTCGTTCGATCACCCCGTTTCAATCACTGGAGGGCGCTGTGCGGCCCGAGGGCTACGACTACGACACCTACAGCCGACTGGCGGGACCGCTCACGCAGCCGCCCGCCTCGGCCTACCGGGTGCAGTACACAAAGCTCCTCTCGCGAGAGCCGCGTCGAATACGAGCCGTCCTCCTGATGACGCTGGCGCCCCTCCTCACCTGCCTGCTCCTCGTCTACCTGGTGTGGCCCACCCACTGGGTCGAGCGCGAGGGCGGTGCCCGCTGGCTCATCGGACTCGACGTCACCATGCTCATATCGATCGGCCTGATCGAGCTGTTCATGGTCGTCAACGTCGCCTCCATCGCCCACGCCACGATGGTCGCCCGCGACCCAATCCCCGTCGTCCCGCAGCCCGGTACCCGCGTCGCGTTCCTCACCACGTACGTGCCCGGCAAGGAACCCCTCTCGATGGTCCGCGCCACCCTCGAAGGCGCCGTCAGGGTCACCCACACCGGCCCCCTCGACGTCTGGCTCCTCGACGAGGGCGACGACGAGCAGGCCAAGGCCCTGTGCGCCGAGCTCGGCGTACGGCACTTCACCCGGCTCGGCGTCCCCGAGTGGAACCGGGAGAAGGGCGTCCACAAGGCCCGCACCAAGCACGGCAACTACAACGCGTGGATCGCGATGCACGGCGGCGAATACGAGTTCTTCGCCTCCGTGGACACCGACCACGTCCCGCTGCCCGGCTTCCTGGAGCGGATGATGGGGTACTTCCGCGACCCGGACGTCGCGTTCGTCGTCGGACCGCAGGTCTACGGCAACTACGACAGCCCCGTCACCAAGGCCGCCGAGTCGCAGCAGTTCCTCTTCCACGCGCTCATCCAGCGCGCCGGGAACCGCTACCGCGCACCCATGTTCGTCGGCACCAACAACGTCGTGCGGATCGCCGCGCTCCGCCAGATCGGCGGCCTGTACGACTCCATCACCGAGGACATGGCGACCGGCTTCGAGCTGCACCGCCACCGCAACCCGTTGACGGGCGGCCACTGGCGCTCGGTCTACACCCCCGACGTGCTCGCCGTCGGCGAGGGCCCCGCGTCCTGGACCGACTTCTTCACCCAGCAGCTGCGCTGGTCCCGCGGCACCTACGAGACCCTGTTCAAGCAGTACTGGAAGGCGCCGTTCACGATGCCTCCCGGCCGCCTGTTCTCGTACACGATGATGCTCGTCTACTACCCGATGACGGCCGTCAACTGGCTCCTGGGCATCCTCAGCTGCGTCCTGTTCCTGTGGTTCGGCGCCTCGGGCACCCAGGTCGCGGCGTCCGTCTGGCTGATGCTCTACAGCGACGCGGCGGCGCTGCAGATCGGGCTGTACCTGTGGAACCGGCGGCACAACGTCTCCCCGCACGAACCGGAGGGCTCCGGCGGTCTCGCCGGGATGGCGATGTCGGCGCTCTCGGCGCCGATCTACCTCAAGTCGCTGAGCGCCGCACTCAAGCGCACCCCCAGCCGGTTCGTGGTCACCCCCAAGGGCGGCGGCGCCAGCCCCGACCGGCTGGCGACCTTCCGCATCCATCTCTCCTGGGCGGCGCTCCTCGCGTTCTCGCTGCTCGTGTCGTTCGTCTTCGGCCACACCCACGCGGCCATGCGCACCTGGGCCGTCCTCGCCATGGGGATCTCCCTGGCGCCCGTCGGGGTGTGGCTCACCACCCAGCTCAAGGACCGCAGGGCCGGTGCGCTGCCTCGGCCGGCCGCGGCCCGGATCCCCGAAGCCAAGGAGCCCGCGCTCGCCACCGGCGGCACCCCGACCCCGGTCTCCGGTTCCACGACAGGAGGCAACTAGGCCATGGCCTACCGGCCCTCGAAGAAGACCAAGAAGACCGTGCTGAGCATCGGCGGCATCGCCGTGCTCGCCGGGCTCAACGCCCCGGCCGCGCTCGGCTTCGCCGAGGAGCAGTACTACGAGTACAAGATCGCCCAGCCCGCCTACAAGGCCCGGTACGGCTCCTGGTCGCAGCTGGACATCCCCAAGGAGTTCCGTACCAACGCCATCCACGCCGCCCTGCTGCACACCGGCAAGGTGCTGATCGTGGCGGGCTCGGGCAACGAGATCAAGAAGTTCGACAAGGGCTCCTTCGACACCGTCCTGTGGGATCCGCGGAAGAACACCTTCAAGAAGATCCCGACCCCCGACGACTTCTTCTGCTCCGGGCACGCCCAGCTCCCGGACGGCAGGCTGCTGGTGGCCGGCGGCACCGCCCGCTACGAACGGCTCGACGGCGAGGTGGAGCGGGCCGGCGGCGGGATGCGGGTGAAGAACGAGGACCCCGACAAGGCGATGGTCCTGAAGAAGGGGACCCGTTTCCGCTCACCGGCCGGCGTCGAGTACGTCAGCAAGTTCGAGGTGACGATCCCGCGGGCCAAGCGCACGCAGGAGATCACGTACAACCGGGCGGGCGTCATGCAGCCCTGGAAGACCAAGGTCACCGCGAGCGAGGCCCGCGTCTTCGTGGAGGCCACCGAGAAGGGCCCGCTGTCCGTGACGGACAAGCAGGCCCAGTACGAGATCGTCGGGCTGAAGGGCAAGGACGGGGCCAACACGTACGGGATCTCCGAGAAGATCACCCTGGACAAGCAGGACTTCCAGGGGATCAGGGCGGCCTACGAGTTCGACCCCAAGGCGGAGAAGTACATCCCCGTCGACCCGATGGCCAAGGCCCGCTGGTACCCGACGCTCGTCGGCCTCGACGACGGCCGGGTGCTGGCCGTCTCCGGTCTCGACGACGTCGGGGTGATCGACCCGGGCGACAACGAGATCTACGACCCCGAGACCAAGCAGTGGACGCCCGGCCCCAAGCGGTACTTCCCGACGTACCCCGCCCTCTTCCTCACCAAGGGCGGCAAGCTGTTCTACCCGGCGTCCAACGCCGGGTACGGCCCCGCGGACAAGGGCCGTGAGGCGGGCCTGTGGGACCTGGAGTCCAACACCTTCCGGAAGGTGCCGGGGCTGCGGGACGCGGACGCCACCGAGACGTCCGCCTCGCTGCTCCTGCCGCCGGCCCAGGACCAGAAGGTGATGATCCTCGGCGGGGGAGGCGTCGGCGAGTCCAGGAAGTCGACGCCCCGCACGGCGGTGGTCGACCTCAAGAAGGACAACCCCGTCTTCGAGGACGGGCCGGACCTGCCGCAGGGCACCCGTTACCTGAACAGCGTGATCATGCCGGACGACTCGGTGTTCACCACGAACGGGGCGAAGGACTACCGGGGCCGCAGCGCCAGCAACATCCACAAGGCGCAGTTCTACGACCCGAAGTCCAACACCTTCCGCGCCGCCGCAGCACCCCGGGTGGGACGCAACTACCACTCCGAGGCGCTGCTGCTGCCCGACGGCCGGGTCGCCACCTTCGGCTCCGACCCGCTCTTCGACGACCAGCAGAACACCAAGCTGGGCCACTTCGAGCAGCGCATGGAGGTCTTCACCCCGCCGGCCCTGCACAAGAACGGCAAGAACCGTCCGGTGCTCGGCGACGGGCCCGAGGAACTCGACCGGCAGCACCGCGCGACCTTCGCCACCGACCACCCGGAACGCGTCGCCAAGGCCCGGCTGATGCGTCCCAGCGCGGTCACCCACACGACGGACGTCGAGCAGCGCTCCATCGACCTGAAGGTCGACAAGGACCGGTCGTCGGTGACCGTGCAGGTGCCGAAGGACCCGAGCCTGGTGCCGCCCGGCTGGTACATGCTGTTCGTGACGGACGCGGACGGCACCCCGTCCGAGGCGAAGTGGATCCAGGTGCCGTAGCCCGACGGACCGGCTACGCCCCGGAGTTGCGCGCCAGCCCCAGGGCGTAGTCGGGCCACCACTGGCCGGCCGCCGGTCCGCCCCGGCACTGCCCGTCCGACTCGCCGGGCCGCTTGATCCACAGATAGGCGTCGAGGGCGGGCTCCGAGGTGTCGGTCGTCGGACTGGTGCCGAGGGCCCGGCCGGGCGGGTTGCACCAGGCGTCGCCGCGGTCGCCGCGCAGCGGGCCGTTGCCGTTGCGGCTGGTGTCGATCACGAAGTGCTTGCCGCCGAGGCTCTTGGAGAGCCGGACGCCGTACTCCTTCGTGGTGCCGTCCGTCTGGAAGTTGGAGACGTTCAGCGAGAAGCCGTCGGCGTGCTCGACGCCCGCCCGCCGGAGCGGCTCGACCAGCCGGGAGGGGTCGTCGATCCAGGCGGGGTTGCCGGAGTCCAGGTACACCTTGGTGCCCGGCTGCTGCTTGAGGCGGACGATCGCCTCCGACAGCAGCTGCTCGCGCTCGGCGTGGTACTCGGCGGGCGTGCAGCCGTCCACGACGTGCGCGACCGCGTCCGGCTCCAGGACGACGAGCGCCTTGCTGTCGCCGAGCGCCTCCGCGAACCGCCCGATCCACTGCCGGTAGGCGTCCGCGTCCGGCGCCCCGCCCGCCGAGTGCTGACCGCAGTCGCGGTGCGGGATGTTGTAGGCGACGAACAGCGCCGTACGCCCTTCCCGCGTCGCCGCCGACGTGGCGGCCCTGATCACGGCGCCCGGGTCGTCGCCGGCCGGCCACAGCGCGGCCGGCTGCCGGGCGATCCGCTTCAGCAGGTCGGCGTCGTGCGTGCGGCCCTCCCGCCGCCACAGCTGGATCTGCTGGGCGGCCGGGCTCGCGGGGTCGACCCAGAACGGGGACCGTGCGACGGAGTCCCCGTCCCGGGACGCGCCCCGGGCGACGGAGGCCCGGTCGGCGTCGGGCGCGGACGAGCAGCCCGCCGCGAGCCCGAGCGTCGCGAGGACCGCGAAGGTACGGATCAGCCGGGACATCCTGCCCCCTTGGGCGAAGTGACTTTGTGATGATTCGTCAGCAATCGTGACATAACGGTCACCGTCGGAGGGGAACCGACATGACTACGGCACCGGCGGCGTGCCGTACGGCCGCCTCAGACCCCGCCCGACGCCAGCGCCATGCCGAGCGGTGTCCGCTCGTAGAGCACCTGGTGTCCGTACCGGCGCGAGGTGAGCAGCCCCGCTCCGCGCAGCGCCGAGAGATGGCCGGACACCGACGACGGCGCGAGCCCGAGGCGGTGGGCCAGGGTCGTCGTGCCGGCGGGTTCGTCCAGCGCGCCGAGCACCGCGGCCCGCCCGCGCCCGAGCAGCCGTACCAGCGCGTCGGGGGCGTGCCCGCCCGGTTCGGCCCACAGCCCGCCGATCCCCCGGGCCGGATAGACCAGGGTGGGCTGCCAGGGCGGGTCGAAGCCGCTCACCACGTCGGGCCAGGAGAAGACGCTCGGCATCAGGACCAGGCCCAGGCCGCGCAGCTCCCGCTCGTGCGAACTCCGCGCGTCCACGGTCAGCGTCCCCGCGCTCCACGCGAACCGCCGGTCCAGCTCCGGCAGCAGCCCGCCGAGGCCCACCTCGGCCAGCCGGCGCGAGTGGAACGCCACATCCGCCTCCAGCAGCGCCCGCAGCCGCGGCCAGTCCGGCTCCACCAGCGCGCGCCAGGCCGCCTCCAGGAGATCGGCCAGCTCCTCGATCATGCGGACCGGATCCGCCAGGAGGGCGCGGCCACGGGGGGAGTCCAGGGCCCCCGGGGTGTCCGCCAGCGCCCGCGCCGTGTCGTCGAGGGCGGCCTGCGGGTCGGCGGCGCGGACCGCGGCGATCTCCTCCTCGAAGGTCGCGGCCGGACCGATCGGCGGCGGGCCGAGCCAGTCCGGGTTGTGCCCGCGCCGGGGCATGAGCAGCCGCAGCGGCGCGAGATCGAGACCGGCCGCCGCCGCGTGGATCCGGCGCAGCCAGGGCGCGTGATAGCCGTGCCGCTCGGGCCGGTGGAGCGTACGGACCGCCTCCTGCGTCTCCCACAGCGCGGACACCGCGAACCGGCAGCGCAACAGGTCGTCCTCGCCGAAGTACAGACGGAACGGCATCACACCCCCTGCGGCGCCCACGGAAGATTCGGCTGACGCCGAAACTCTACGGCGGGCCACGACCCTCCCGGCACGCTGCTGTCCATGCCGAACGAGTCCGAGGGCACGTCGACCGTGCCCGCCCCGCCCGAACCCGCCACCGGATACCTGCGCGTCTTCGCCGTACGCGAGTTCCGTGCCGTCTTCGCCGCCCACGCCTTCTCGCTGCTCGGCCTCGTCGTCAGCGAGATCTCCCTGTCGGTCCTCGTCTACGACCTCACCGGCTCGCCCCTGCTGAGCGCCCTGACCTTCGCGCTGGGCTTCCTCCCCTACCTGATCGGCGGGACCCTGCTCGCCGGGATCGCCGACCGGTTCCCCGCCCGGCGGGTCCTGGTCGTGTGCGACCTCGTGTGCGCGGGCTGCGTGGCCGTCATGGCGGTCCCCGGGGCGCACATCGCCGTGCTGCTCGCGATGCGCTGCGCGCTCGCCGTCGTCTCGCCGGTCTCCCAGGGCGCGCGGACGGCCACCCTGGCGGACGTCCTCGGCGACGGCGACCTGTTCGTCCTCGGCCGTTCACTGCTGCGGATCGTCTCGCAGAGCGCGCTGCTCGCGGGGTTCGGGCTCGGCGGGCTGCTGCTGAGCGTCGTGGCGCCGCGCGGGGCGCTCCTCGTCACCGTGTGCACCTTCCTCGTCTCGGCCGCGCTGCTGCGCCTCGGCACCGTCCGCCGCCCGGCCCGGGCGGGCACCGGGGCGGCACTGGTGAAGGACTCCCTGCGCGGCGCCCGGCAGGTGCTCGCCGACCGGCGCACCCGGGTGCTGCTCCTGCTGTTCTGGGTGCCGCCGATGTTCGTCGTCGTCCCCGAGGCGCTGGCCGCCCCCTACGCCGACGGACTCGGCGCCGGCCCTGCCGGGCTCGGGCTGCTGATGTGCGCCCTGCCCGTCGGCACCGTCCTCGGGGAGCTGTACGCCGGGTCACGGCTGCGTCCGGCGACCCGCGGCCGGATCACCCTGCCGCTGGTCTGCCTGACCCTGCTGCCCTACCTCGGCTTCGCCCTGCGCCCCGGGCTCGCCTTGTCCCTGGCCCTGCTCGTCCTCGCCGGCGCCGGATCGGCGTACACCCTCGGGCTCGACCAGTGGTTCGTGCGGGCGGTGCCGGAGGAGCTGCGCGGGCGGGCGATGGTCCTGAACACCGCCGGGCTGATGACCCTCCAGGGGGCCGGGATGGCGCTGGCGGGCGTCGCCGCCGAGTTCGCCGGGGTGACCGCCACGGTCGCGGGCGCGGGGGTGCTGGGCACGGCGTGCTGCGTACTGCTCGCCGCGGAGGCCCGGCGGACGGAGGCCGGAGCGGAGCACGCGGAGACCTCCCGGCCGCGTGAGAGTCCGGCCCGCGGGAGCCTCGTACCGGGGGAAAATCCGGCCGAAACGGCGGCGGAGACCGAAACGCGAGACGGGGCTGACCACGATATGACCGGCCGGTAGGGTCTTTGCCGTGCCGAAGCCCCTCAGTCTCGCCTTCGATCCCATCGCCCGCGCCGACGAACTCTGGAAGCGCCGCTGGGGTGCCGTGCCGTCCATGGCGGCGATCACCTCGATCATGCGCGCGCACCAGATCCTGCTCGCCGAGGTCGACGCGGTCGTCAAGCCGTACGGGCTGACCTTCGCGCGGTACGAGGCACTGGTGCTGCTCACCTTCTCCAAGGAGGGCGAGCTGCCGATGTCCAAGATCGGTGAGCGGCTCATGGTGCACCCGACGTCGGTCACCAACACCGTGGACCGGCTGGTCAGGTCAGGCCTGGTCGACAAGCGCCCCAACCCCAACGACGGGCGCGGCACCCTCGCCTCCATCACGGACAAGGGGCGCGAGGTGGTCGACGCGGCCACCCGCGACCTGATGGCGATGGACTTCGGCCTCGGCGCGTACGACGCCGAGGAGTGCGCGGAGATCTTCGCGATGCTCCGCCCGCTGCGCATCGCGGCCCACGACTTCGACGAGGACTGAGGGGCCCGCGTACGGCCGCGGGGGCCCGCGAAGATCGCCCCCGACCGGCGGTTACGCTCGTACGCATGAAAAAGAGCGTGCTGACCCGCTACCGCGTCATGGCCTACGTCACCGGCGTGCTGTTGGTCCTGCTGACCCTCGGTGTGATCGCCAAGTACCTCCTGCACATGGACGGCGCCGAGGACTTCACCAAGGTGGTCGGCATCGCGCACGGCTGGCTCTACGTCGTCTACCTCCTCTTCGCCTTCGACCTGGGCTCCAAGGCGAAGTGGCCGGTCGGCAAGCAGCTGTGGGTGCTCGCGGCGGGCACGATCCCGACGGCCGCCTTCTTCGTGGAGCGCAAGGTCAGCAGGGAGCTCGAGGCGCGGATCGCGGACGACGCGCCCGCCGTCGCCAAGGCCTGAAACGCTTCCCCGAGCCCGGTCGCAGGGCCCCCGTGGCGGGGTCCGGCCGGGCCGACGGGACCGCCGTACGGCGTGTACGGCGGTGAGCCATCGACATTTACTAGGACGTCCTAGTAAATTCGAGGGTATGGACGCTGACGCCATCGAGGAGGGCCGCCGTCGCTGGCAGGCCCGGTACGACGCTTCGCGCAAGCGCGAGGCCGATTTCACCACGCTCTCCGGCGATTCCGTGGAGCCGGTGTACGGGCCGCGGCCCGGGGACACCTACGAGGGCTTCGACCGGATCGGCTGGCCGGGGGAGTACCCGTTCACCCGCGGGCTCTACGCGACCGGCTACCGGGGGCGGACGTGGACCATCCGGCAGTTCGCCGGGTTCGGGAACGCCGAGCAGACCAACGAGCGCTACAAGAAGATCCTCGCCAACGGCGGCGGCGGCCTGTCCGTGGCCTTCGACATGCCGACGCTGATGGGACGCGACTCCGACGACCCCCGCTCGCTGGGCGAGGTCGGGCACTGCGGCGTGGCCATCGACTCGGCGGCCGACATGGAGGTCCTGTTCAAGGACATCCCGCTGGGTGACGTCACGACGTCGATGACGATCAGCGGACCGGCCGTCCCGGTCTTCTGCATGTACCTGGTCGCCGCCGAGCGTCAGGGCGTCGACCCGTCCGTGCTGAACGGCACCCTCCAGACGGACATCTTCAAGGAGTACATCGCGCAGAAGGAGTGGCTCTTCCAGCCCGAGCCGCACCTTCGCCTCATCGGCGACCTGATGGAGCACTGCGCGGCGAAGATCCCCGCGTACAAGCCCCTGTCCGTCTCCGGCTACCACATCCGGGAGGCCGGTTCCACGGCCGCCCAGGAGCTGGCGTACACGCTCGCCGACGGCTTCGGGTACGTCGAACTGGGGCTGAGCCGCGGGCTGGACGTGGACGTGTTCGCGCCCGGACTCTCCTTCTTCTTCGACGCGCACGTCGACTTCTTCGAGGAGATCGCCAAGTTCCGCGCCGCGCGCCGGATCTGGGCCCGCTGGATGCGCGACGTCTACGGCGCCACCTCCGAGAAGGCCCAGTGGCTGCGCTTCCACACGCAGACCGCCGGTGTCTCGCTCACCGCGCAGCAGCCGTACAACAACGTGGTCCGGACGGCGGTGGAGGCGCTCGCCGCCGTGCTCGGCGGCACCAACTCCCTGCACACCAACGCCCTGGACGAGACCCTCGCGCTGCCCTCCGAGCAGGCCGCCGAGATCGCCCTGCGCACCCAGCAGGTGCTGATGGAGGAGACCGGCGTCGCCAACGTCGCGGACCCGCTGGGCGGTTCCTGGTACGTCGAGCAGCTCACCGACCGCATCGAGGCCGAGGCGGAGAAGATCTTCGAGCAGATCAGGGAGCGCGGGCTGCGGGCGCACCCCGACGGGCGGCACCCGATCGGGCCGATCACGTCCGGCATCCTGCGGGGCATCGAGGACGGCTGGTTCACCGGCGAGATCGCCGAGTCCGCCTTCCAGTACCAGCAGTCCCTGGAGAAGGGCGACAAGCGGGTCGTCGGCGTCAACGTGCACCACGGCTCCGTCACCGGCGACCTGGAGATCCTGCGGGTCAGCCACGAGGTCGAGCGGGAGCAGGTGCGGGTGCTGGCGTCCCGCAAGGACGGGCGCGACGACGCGGCCGTCCGGCGTTCGCTGGACGCGATGCTCTCCGCCGCGCGGGACGGGTCGAACATGATCGGGCCCATGCTCGACGCGGTTCGGGCCGAGGCGACGCTCGGGGAGATCTGTGGGGTGCTGCGGGACGAGTGGGGGGTGTACACGGAGCCGGCCGGGTTCTAGGCCTCCGCCGGGGCCGGGGCCAGTTCCCGGGGGCGCTGCCCCCGGGGACCCCCGCATCGCGCCGGCGCGCTCGTCCTCAATCGCCGGACGGGCTGACACATGGCCGGCGCCCGGGGCCCTCAGGGTTCCGTCGCCGCGCCTGTCAGGCCCAGCAGGAGTACGCGGGTGAAGCTGCGGACCCACTCCTCGTCCGCGGGCTCCGCGCTGACGAGCGTGCGGTGCACCACCGCTCCGGCGACCACGTCGAAGATCAGGTCGGCCGTGCGGGCGGCGGACTCCGGGTCCTCCTCGGGGGGCAGCTCACCGCGCTGCTGGGCGCGGGCGCGGCCCTCCACGACGAGGCGCTTCTGGCGGTCCACGATCGACGTGCGGATGCGCTCGCGCAGCGGCTCGTCGCGGGTCGACTCGGCGACGACCGCCATCAGCGCGGTCTTCGTCTCGGGGCGCCCGAGGATCGCCGCGAACTGAAGCACGACGCCCTCGATGTCGGCGGCGAGACTGCCCCGGTCGGGGAGTTCCAGCTCGTCGAAGAGGACGGCCACGGCGTCGACGACGAGTTCGTTCTTGCCCGCCCAGCGTCGGTAGAGCGTCGTCTTGGCGACCCCGGCGCGGGTCGCGACGTCGCCCAACGTCAGCTTGGACCAGCCCAGTTCGACCAGCGCCGCGCGTGTCGCGTCCAGGATCGCGGCGTCCGCGGCGGCGCTGCGTGGTCGGCCCGTGCGGGGGGCCGGAGTGCGACTCTGCATGTCAGCGACCATATCCGGGCATGCCGGGGACGATATCCGGCTGTTGTGGGAAGTCGTGAGGGAGATCACCGGGGAATGGCGTACGGCGGCGCCCCGGGGGAGTTACGCTACGACTCGTAGCGAAAGCTTGTGCGGCCGCGCCGCACGGGCGACAACCACTGGCGCCAGGTGGGGACCCGGCGCCGAACAGCACATCACGGGCCCGGCTTTGACCATGCCGGAGGCCCGGCTCGGGGCACGCTTTTCACACGTGCGCGCGGAAGGGGGAGGATGTACTCATGCAGCCACGGAACATGTCCATGAGCGGAGTCGTCGACCTCGCCGCGGTGAAGGCGGCCCAGGAGGCCAAGGCGAAGGCGGAGCAGGCGCGCGCCGAAGCGGCCAGGCAGGGCGGCGGAGGCGGGGCCGTGTCCCCCGCCAGTCTCGTCATCGACGTAGACGAGGCGGGATTCGAGCGCGACGTCCTGCAGCGCTCCACCGAGGTACCGGTCGTCATCGACTTCTGGGCCGAGTGGTGTGAGCCCTGCAAGCAGCTGAGCCCGGTCCTGGAGCGGCTGGCGATCGAGTACAACGGGCGCTTCGTCCTCGCCAAGATCGACGTCGACGCCAACCAGATGCTGATGCAGCAGTTCGGGATCCAGGGGATTCCGGCAGTCTTCGCGGTGGTCGCCGGCCAGGCGCTGCCGCTCTTCCAGGGGGCCGCGGGCGAGGCGCAGATCCGCGGCACGCTGGACCAGCTCGTCCAGGTGGCGGAGCAGCGCTTCGGGCTCACCGGTCTGACCGTCGACCCGGACGCCGCCGGTCCGGACGCCGCGCCGGCCGTCGCCCCGGAGATCCCGGCCGGCCCCTACGACGCCCTCCTCGAAGCCGCCGTACGGGCCCTGGACGCCGGCGATCTGGCGGGTGCCGTCCAGGCCTACAAGAACGTGCTGAGCGACGACCCGGCCAACAGCGAGGCCAAGCTGGGCCTCGCCCAGGCCGAGCTGCTCCAGCGGGTGCAGCACGCGGACCCGCAGCAGGTCCGCAAGGACGCCGCCGAGAAGCCGGGCGACGTGGCGGCGCAGATCGCCGCCGCCGACCTGGACCTGGTGGGCGGGCACGTCGAGGACGCGTTCGGGCGCCTCATCGAGGCCGTGCGGCGCGCGGCCGGCGACGACCGGGACGCGGTGCGGCTCCGGTTGCTCGAACTGTTCGAGGTCGTCGGTGCCGACGACCCGCGCGTGACCGCGGCGCGCAGGGCGCTGGCGCGCGCCCTGTTCTGACCAGTCCCTAAACGCCCGGACGTGTGTTGCCCGGGTGAAGGGATCGCCTCCTGAGTGACCACGCGGCCGCGCTTTACCAAAACTTGGTAAACGCGGCCGCTGTTACTTGGAGTAAATCGGGGGCGTTGATCTGTCGGATTCCGTCCGTGAATCAAGTACTTTGCCCCCTCGCTTGACGCCACGTTGAGTCGTCGACCGAGACCGGCGGGTCGTTGTTCGGTTATCCGCCCGTTACTAGCGAGTAACGAACCCCCTTGTGTCGGCGGCGAGAATGCACCACGATCGGCGACGCTCGGTCCATTTCCGTACCCCGACAGCCAATCGGGCCACCGGGTTCTCTGGGTCCCCACCGAGTAGGGCCGGCGGCAGTGGCGCCGGCTCTTGGACAGGGGGGTCTCTGCTCTACGGCGGAGCCTGTCCAGCAGGTTGTGCGTGATGTGTGTCAGGCGCGACCAGTGGTTGTCGCTCGGGGGTGATCGCCGGTGAATCGGGCGCAGTTCGCGCTGTCGAGATCGGGCGCTCTCCTTCCCGAGGACGTAGCACTTCTCCCATCCCTGCCCGGCTGAGCCGCCGTCATGGGGCAGTCAGGGCCAGGAGATGTACGTCCGAGAAGGAGGAAATATGGAGTCCCAGGTGCGTGGCGGGACCAGATGGAAGCGGTTCGCCGTCGTGATGGTGCCCAGCGTGGCCGCCACGGCAGCGATAGGTGTCGCCCTCGCGCAGGGCGCTCTCGCCGCGTCGTTCAGCGTTTCCGGTCAGTCGTTCAAGGTGACGGCGGACCGGCTCGACGGTACGGGCTTCTCGCAGTACGGAGCCATTGACGCGGGCTACACCCTGGACGGCAAGAAGACGGCTCACCCCGTCGCCGTCTCGGCGTTCAAGTCCGCCTCGATCCAGGGCATGTGTCAGTCCGTTGTCACCCCGGACGTGCCGCTGCTCGGTTCCGTGAGTCTCATCCTGAAGGCCGGTGGTGGCGACACCCCGGTCAAGGCCGAGAACCTGTACATCGACGTCGAGGACCTTCAGGCCGACGCGACGTTCCGCAACATCGACATCGGTGTTGCGGCCAAGGACGCCAGCAAGGGTCCGGGTATCGCCAAGGGCGACCAGGCGAACCCCTACGGTTTCGCGCAGCAGGCCGACTCGGCCACGCTGACCGACGTGAAGCAGACGGCGTGGGCGACCACTGCCGGAACGTTCAAGCTCAGCGGCCTGAAGATGTCGCTGTCCAAGGGCGTCAAGGAGTGCTACTAAGCACTCCGTGGGGTGGACGGGGGAGCCGTCGGCTGCCTCGTCCACCCCATCCCTTCCGCAGTACGCGTACTTCTCACAGCAAAGCCGTTCCAGGGAGCTGTTTTCCATGAGCGCCGAGACTCCTGCCGCGCCCGGCCAGTTCAGCCACTTGAGGTCGCGGTTCCGCGCCTGGAGGGGTGACCGGCCGTTCTGGGCCGGCCTGTTCGTCCTGCTCAGCGGACTGCCCATCGCCTACTTCCCGTACGCGAACCTGCAGATCGGCCATCTGACGCTGGCGATGGCCACCACGGCGGGCGCGGGGTCCCTGATCATCGGCGTGCTGCTCGTGGTGCTGGGGCTCAGCCTCTGGTTCCAGAAGCACGTGCGCACCTTCGCGGGTGTCGCGGCGATCCTTCTGGCCCTGGTGTCCATCCCGGTGTCGAACCTGGGTGGCTTCCTGATCGGTTTCCTGTTCGCCCTGATCGGCGGGGCGATGGCGGTCTCCTGGGCGCCCGGCGCGCGGGAGACGGAGCCCGCCGGGGTGGCCCGCAAGGACGAGGTCCCCGTGAGCGCGGCCCCCGCCGAGAGCGCGCCCGCCCAGCCCGTCCCCGGACTGAGCAAGCCCATCGAGCCGAACGAGCCGAACGATCTGTCAGGAACGAGCCCGACGAACGGGGCGAACGGGAGGCACAGTGCCGGCTGACGAGGTGACCCACGGGACGGATGTGGACGAGTCCCGTGTGAGAACCGGGCCGCGTCACGCGGCGCCCAGGAAGCCGTTGTTCACCAGGTTCCACGTACCGGCCGGCAAGGCGATAGCCCTGGCGGCCATGCCGACGGCCGTCCTCATGGGGATGGGACTGACTCCCACGCTCGCGCAGGCCGAGGACCACCCCTCGTCCAAGAGCCTCACGGCGGACGAGTACCAGAAGTGCGTCGAGGCACTGGACGGCTCCGAGGAACCGTCGGCCTCGCCGTCGCCCTCGGCCTCCGCCTCGGCGAGCGCCACCGCGACCGAGCCCGCTCCCACGGCCACGGCGTCCCCGGACAAGACCTCTTCGCCGGATTCAGGTTCCGACGACGAGGCCGACCCCGCACCGGCGCCCGCCCCCAGCAAGACGGCCCAGAGCGGTGGCGGCGACACGGCCACCGCGACCCCCTCGCCGTCCCAGAGCAGCAGCAACCCGTTGGACCCGCTGGGCATCGGCGACGCCATCAAGGACGTCCTCACGCCCGACGAGAAGGAGGAGGCGAGCCCCACCCCGACGCCGTCCGCCTCCGCCACGGCGAGCCCGGGCAAGGAGACCTCCGACCCGGTCAAGGACACCGCGGACAAGGTCACCGGTACGGTCGAGGACACCGCGAAGGACACCAAGGACACGGCGTCCGAGACGGTGAAGGACACCGCGGACAAGGCGAAGGAGACGGCCGGCGACGCCACCGCGTCCCCCAGCCCCTCCGCGAGCGAGAGCGAGGACCCGGCCGAGGGCTGCCCGACGGCCACCGACGACGAGGGCGGCGTCGAGAAGATCGTCTCCCTGCCCGACGAGCCGTGGCACCTCAACGCCAGCTCGCTGCTGCTGAAGGGTGCCGACTACCAGGGCATCGTGAAGGTGCGCACCGCAAACGGCACCGTCAAGAAGGTCCTGAAGTACGTCATCTCCGACGGCACCGACATCGGCGACCTGCACCAGACGGTCGACGACAAGCAGGCCGGCAAGACGTACCACGTGGAGGCGGCCAAGGGCTCGACGTCCACCATCCGCAACGGCAAGACCGTCATGTACACGGAGAGCATCTCCGGCAACCTGCTCGGTCTGATCCCGGTCACCTTCGACCCGGACAACCCGCCGCCGCTGAACATCCCGCTGATCTACTTCACCAAGGTGAAGGTCGTGCAGGCCGGTCAGTTCGGCGGAGACCTGCACGTGCCGGGGCTGCACCAGTACACCACCGGCTGACCGCCGCACCCGCCGGCCGAGGCCGGCCCAAGGACCCGTTCGGGAGCCGCGACAGGGCCACGACCCGGTTCCTCGCCACCGCGAGGGCCGGGTCGCGGTCTGTCCGCCCGAGGACGGGCCGCCACCGCCGTACCTCTCCCGGAACGCGCCGAGGGCGCCCCCTGGTGCAGGGGGCGCCCTCGGTGGCGTACGGGAGACCGGTCAGTCGCGGCCGGTGCCGCCCAGGTGGTGCACCCGGACCATGTTGGTGGTGCCGGGGACGCCGGGGGGCGAGCCCGCGGTCATCACGACGACGTCACCCTGGTCGAAGCGGTTGAGCTTCTGCAGCTCGGAGTCGACCAGCTCGACCATCTCGTCGGTGCTGTTCACGAACGGCACGATGTAGGACTCGACGCCCCAGCTCAGCGCCAGCTGGTTGCGGGTGCCCTCGTCCGTGGTGAACGCCAGGATCGGCTGCGCGGCGCGGTAGCGGGACAGGCGGCGGGCGGTGTCACCGGACTCGGTGAAGGCCACCAGGCCCTTGCCGCCGAGGAAGTCGGCGATCTCGGCGGCGGCACGGGCCACCGAACCGCCCTGCGTGCGCGGCTTCTTGCCGGGGACGAGCGGCTGCAGGCCCTTGGAGAGCAGCTCCTGCTCGGCGGCGGTGACGATCTTCGACATCGTCTTCACGGTCTCGATGGGGTACGCGCCCACGCTGGACTCCGCCGACAGCATGACCGCGTCCGCGCCGTCCAGGATCGCGTTCGCGACGTCGGAGGCCTCGGCGCGCGTCGGACGGGAGTTGGTGATCATCGACTCCATCATCTGGGTCGCGACGATCACCGGCTTGGCGTTGCGCCGGCACATCTCCACCAGGCGCTTCTGCACCATCGGGACCTTCTCCAGCGGGTACTCGACGGCCAGGTCGCCACGGGCGACCATGACACCGTCGAAGGCCGCCACGACGGCCTCCATGTTCTCCACCGCCTGCGGCTTCTCCACCTTGGCGATGACGGGGACCCGGCGGCCCTCCTCGTCCATGATCTTGTGGACGTCGTTCACGTCGTGGGCGTCCCGCACGAAGGAGAGCGCGACCAGGTCGCAGCCCATCTTCAGGGCGAAGCGCAGGTCGTCGATGTCCTTCTCGGACAGCGCGGGCACGTTCACGGCCGCGCCGGGCAGGTTGATGCCCTTGTGGTCGGAGATGACACCGCCCTCGATGACGACCGTCTTGACCCGGGGGCCCTCGATCTCGACGACCCGCAGCTCGACGTTGCCGTCGTTGATGAGGACCTGGTCGCCCTTGGAGACGTCGCCGGGCAGACCCTTGTAGGTCGTGCCGCAGATCGTCTTGTCGCCCGGGACGTCCTCGGTGGTGATGGTGAACTCGTCACCGCGCACCAGCTCGACGGGGCCCTCGGCGAAGGTCTCCAGGCGGATCTTCGGGCCCTGGAGGTCGGCGAGTACGCCGATGGCGCGGCCGGTCTCGGCGGCGGCCGCCCGGACACGGTCGTACCGGCCCTGGTGCTCGGCGTGCGAGCCGTGGCTGAAGTTGAAACGAGCAACGTTCATGCCGGCCTGGATCAGCGCGACGAGCTGCTCGTGGGAGTCGACCGCGGGGCCGAGAGTACAGACGATTTTCGAACGGCGCATAGGGCGATCCTATCGGTTTGTTTCGCTGCGGAATATTCCGTCTGGCGGAAGATACAAAGGGGCGGGATGCCGCTCAGGTGAGGCCGTCGGACCGCTCGGCGGACCCGCTCACGAGTGCGTACGTCTGCGTGGCGATCTCCAGTTCCTCGTCGGTCGGTACGACGGCCACCGCGACCCGCGCGTGCTCGGGGGAGATGAGCCGCGGCTCGTCCGACCGTACGGCGTTCAGCTCGGCGTCGACCGCCAGGCCGAGCCCCTCCAGGCCGGCCACCGCGGCCTCCCGGACCGGAGCGGCGTTCTCGCCGACCCCGGCCGTGAAGGCCACCGCGTCCACCCGGCCGAGCACCGCGTAGTAGGCGCCGATGTACTTCTTCAGGCGGTGGATGTAGATGTCGAAGGCGAGCCGCGCCTGCTCGTCGCCCGCGTCCACCCGGCGCCGGATCTCCCGCATGTCGTTGTCGCCGCACAGACCGATCAGCCCGCTCTTCTTGTTGAGAAGAGTGTCGATCTCGTCCGTGGACATCCCGCCTACACGCATCAAATGGAAGATGACGGCCGGGTCCGTGTCACCGGAGCGCGTACCCATCACGAGGCCCTCCAAGGGCGTCAGCCCCATCGAGGTGTCCACGCACCGGCCCTCGCGCACCGCGGACGCCGACGCGCCGTTGCCCAGGTGCAGCACGATCACGTTCACCTCGGACGGGTCCTTGCCGAGGAGCTTCGCCGTCGCACGCGACACGAACGCGTGCGAGGTGCCGTGGAAGCCGTAGCGGCGGATGCGGTGCTCGTCGGCGGTCTTCACGTCGATCGCGTAGCGCGCCGCCGACTCCGGCATCGTCGTGTGGAACGCCGTGTCGAAGACGGCGACCTGCGGCAGGTCGGGGCGCAGCGCGCGGGCCGTGAGGATGCCGGTCAGGTTGGCCGGGTTGTGCAGCGGGGCCACCGGGATCAGCCGCTGGATCTCCGCGAGCACGGTGTCGTCGACGAGGGTGGGCCGCGTGAACTTCAGGCCGCCGTGCACGACCCGGTGGCCGATCGCCGCGAGTCCGGGGGAGTCCAGGCCGAGACCGTCCTTGGCCAGCTCCTCGGCCACGGACTTCAGCGCGGCCTCGTGGTCGGCGATCGGGCCCGTCGTCTCCCGGGGCTCGGCGCCACCTCCGGTGAGCGGCGTGTGCGTGAGCCGGCTCGTCCGCTCCCCGATGCGCTCGACCAGGCCCATCGCGAGGCGGCTGTGGTTTCGCATGTCGAGCAGCTGGTACTTCACCGACGACGAACCGGAGTTGAGGACGAGGACGCGCGAAGGGGCGGCCTGGCGCTGCTCGTCGGGCAGCGCGCCGGCGGGCGACGGATGGGAACTCACTGGGCGATGGCCTTCTCGCTCGGGGTCTGGGACTGGATCGCCGTGATGGCGACGGTGTTGACGATGTCCTGGACGAGAGCGCCCCGGGACAGGTCGTTGACCGGCTTGCGCAGGCCCTGCAGGACCGGCCCGACCGCGATCGCGCCGGCCGAGCGCTGCACGGCCTTGTAGGTGTTGTTGCCCGTGTTGAGGTCCGGGAAGATCAGCACGGACGCCTGTCCCGCGACCTTCGAGCCGGGCATCTTGGTGGCCGCGACGGACGGCTCCACGGCGGCGTCGTACTGGATCGGGCCCTCGACGCTCAGGTCGGGGCGGCGCGCCCGGACCAGCTCGGTGGCCTCGCGCACCTTGTCGACGTCCGCGCCCGAGCCGGAGGTGCCGGTCGAGTACGACAGCATCGCGATCCGCGGCTCCACCCCGAACTGCCGGGCGGTCGCCGCCGACTGGACGGCGATGTCGGCGAGCTGCTGCGCGTTCGGGTCGGGGTTCACCGCGCAGTCGCCGTAGACCAGGACCTTGTCCGCGAGGCACATGAAGAACACCGAGGAGACGATCTTCGCCTCCGGCTTGGTCTTGATGATTTCGAAGGCCGGGCGGATGGTGGCCGCCGTGGAGTGCACCGAGCCGGACACCATGCCGTCGGCCAGGCCCTCCTCGACCATCAGGGTCCCGAAGTAGTTCACGTCCGCGACCACGTCGTACGCCAGCTCCACCGTCACGCCCTTGTGGGCGCGCAACGCCGCGTACTTCTCGGCGAAGCGGTCCCGCAGCTCGGAGGTCTGCGGGTCGATGAGCTGGACGCCGGCCAGGTCTATGCCGAGGTCGGCGGCCTTCTTGCGGATCTGGTCGACCGGGCCGAGCAGCGTCAGCTCGCACACGCCCCGGCGCAGCAGCACCTCGGCGGCGTGCAGGACGCGCGCCTCGGTGCCCTCGGGCAGCACGACGCGGCGCTTGTCCGAGCGGGCCTGCTCCAGCAGCTTGTGCTCGAACATCATCGGCGTGAGGCGGTCGCTGCTCGGCGCGGAGACCCGCTTCAGCAGCTCGCTCGTGTCGACGTGCCGCTCGAACAGGCCGAGTGCCGTCTCCGCCTTGCGCGGGGTCGCGGCGTTCAGCTTGCCCTCCAGGCCGAAGAGTTCGGCCGCCGTGGGGAAGCTGTTGCCGGGCACCGAGACCACCGGGGTGCCGGGGGCCAGGCGCGCGGCCAGCGTCAGGACCTCGTTGCTCGGCCGCTCGTCGAGGGTGAGCAGGACGCCGGCGATCGGCGGCGTGCCGGCGCTGTGCGCGGCGAGGGAGCCCACCACCAGGTCGGCGCGGTCGCCCGGGGTCACGACGAGGCAGCCGGGGGTCAGCGCGTTCAGGAAGTTCGGCAGCATCGCACCGCCGAAGACGAAGTCCAGCGCGTCACGGGCCAGCCCCGAGTCGTCGCCGAGCAGCACCGTGCCGCCGAGGGCGTGGGTGATCTGGGCGACCGTGGGCGCGGACAGCGCGGGCTCGTCCGGCAGCACGTAACAGGGCACGGGCAGCCGGTCGGCGAGGCGCTCGTGGATCTCCGCGCGGTCGGCGGGGGCGACCCGGTTCGTGACCATGGCGAGGACGTCGCAGCCGAGCCCGTCGTACGCCCGGTACGCGTTGCGGGTCTCCGCGAGCACCGACTCGGCCGTCTGCTTGCGGCCGCCGACGACCGGGATGACGGAGGCGCCGAACTCGTTGGCCAGCCGGGCGTTGACCGCCAGCTCGTCGGGGAACTGCGTGTCCGCGAAGTCGGTGCCGAGGACGAGGACGACGTCGTAGTCGCGGGCGACCAGGTGGAAGCGGTCCACGAGCGTGGACACCAGCTCGTCGGTGCCCTGCTCGGCCTGGAGGGTGGACGCCTCGTAGTAGTCCATGCCGTAGACCGTCGCCGGGTCCTGCGTCAGCCGGTAGCGGGCGCGCAGCAACTCGAAGAGCCGGTCCGGGCCGTCGTGGACGAGCGGGCGGAACACCCCCACCCGGTCCACCTGGCGGGTCAGGAGTTCCATGACTCCCAGCTCGACGACCTGGCGGCCGTCGCCGCGGTCGATCCCGGTCACGTACACGCTGCGCGTCACGCGTGCTCTCCGTTTCATCACTGGGCCGGCTTGGTGCTTCTCGTGGCTCGGGAAAAATACCCGCTATGGTGAGCAGAACCCTCTTGACAATACCTCCGCGGCTGGCTAGGACGCCCGCCAGATGGAAGGTCCTGGTGAGGCGGGACAAGGGTTCCACGGGGGTCGGGGCGGCGGGGCGTGGTCCGCTTCACGCGCGCCGGACGGCAGCGGCGGCCGCCTGTGGGGCGTGAAACAATCGGACTGGCTCACACGTACCAACAGCGAGCAGGAGACACAGCACGATGCGCATCGGAGTTCTCACCGCAGGCGGAGACTGCCCGGGGCTGAACGCAGTGATCCGGTCGGTCGTGCACCGAGCGGTCACCAACTTCGGGGACGAGGTCATCGGCTTCGAGGACGGCTACGCCGGACTGCTCGACGGCCGCTACCGCACCCTCGACCTGAACGCCGTCAGCGGCATCCTCGCCCGCGGCGGCACCATTCTCGGCTCCTCCCGGCTCCAGCGCGACCGGCTCCGCGAGGCCTGCGAGAACGCGCAGGACATGGCCCGCGAGTTCGGCATCGACGTGCTCATCCCGATCGGCGGCGAGGGCACCCTGACCGCCGCCCGGATGCTGTCGGACGCGGGCCTGCCGGTCGTCGGCGTGCCGAAGACCATCGACAACGACATCTCCTCCACGGACCGCACCTTCGGCTTCGACACCGCGGTCGGCGTCGCCACCGAGGCGATGGACCGCCTCAAGACCACCGCCGAGTCGCACCAGCGCGTCATGGTCGTCGAGGTCATGGGCCGGCACGCGGGCTGGATCGCCCTGGAGTCCGGCATGGCCGCCGGCGCCCACGGCATCTGCCTGCCCGAGCGGCCCTTCGACCCCTCCGACCTCGTCGCCATGGTCGAGGAGCGCTTCGCGCGCGGCAAGAAGTTCGCCGTCATCTGCGTCGCCGAGGGCGCCCACCCCGCCGAGGGCACCATGGACTACGGCCACGGCGCCATCGACCAGTTCGGCCACGAGCGCTTCCAGGGCATCGGCGCGGCCCTCGCGTACGAGCTGGAGCGGCGCCTGGGCAAGGAGGCCAAGCCGGTCATCCTCGGCCACATCCAGCGCGGCGGCACGCCGACCGCGTACGACCGGGTGCTCGCCACCCGCTTCGGCTGGCACGCCGTCGAGGCCGCCCACCGCGGCGCCTTCGGCAGGATGACGGCGCTGCGCGGCACCGAGATCGAGATGGTCCCGCTCGCGGACGCGACCACCGAGCTGAAGACCGTGCCCAAGGACCGCATGGACGAGGCGGAGTCGGTCTTCTAGACCCCGCCGCACGTACGAGAGCGGGTGCGGACCTGTCCGTGCCCGCTCAGTACGTGCTGCGCTGGACCGTCGCCCAGAAGTGGTCGACGATCCGGTCCATGAAGTCCCGCCCCGCGTCACCGGCGTCACCCGCCGCAGCGCCGTCGGCCCAGCTCAGCGTGGCCGCCATCTGCCCCTGGTAGTCCGCGTGCAGCTCCTGGAGGGCGTCCTCCAGGAGCCGACGGTCCAGCGGCACCGTCTTGGCGAGCGGGCGCACGTAGGCCTGCCAGCGGGTCGTCACCGCGCTGCGCAGCAGCTCCCCGAGTCTCCCGTCGCGCCCGGTCACGGTGATGAAGTCGGGCAGCGAGAGGTCGAGCAGCTCGGCGAGCGCGGCCGACTGCCGCTCGTTGCCCCGCCACTCCTCGGTCTCCTCCATCCGCTGGTACGCGAGGAGTTCCAGGCCGACGGTGCGCGCCACGTCCTCGGGGGCGAGCCCCCGCGCGACGCGGTGCTCCCGCAACGTGCGCGGGGCGCCGATGAGTTCGCCCGGGGAACACCACAGCACGGCGGCGAGCGCGGTGAGTTCGGGGCTGCTCGGTGCGGAGATGCCCCGCTCCCAGGCGACGACGAGATCGGGCGTGACATAGGGCAGCCCGTACGAGACGCGCATGCCGTACGCGACGTGTTCGGGTCCCATGCCGAGCCCGGCGCGCAGCCGGCGGGCGGCGAGGGCGTTGAAGGGCGGGGTGGGCTGGGGGGCAGGCAGCTGGTGCACGCGCACAAGCTATGGGGGTGTGGCTGGGATGACTACGGTCTGTTCGGCCACAATCACAGATTGTAGGAACATACGGTTTCGGCCGTCCGTTCGTGATGGCCGAAGATCGTGCGGTGCTTCCCGCGCGGGCCCGCTGGGGCCGACAGGGCCTCCGCGGCGGGGTGTCCGCAGAGGCCGTGACGGGGCGAACGGCAAGGTGGCGGGGCATATGCGCGGCCGGGACCGGCCCCTGACCTCCGCTGTCCGGAGATGCGGGGCCACCCGGCGACACCGGGCCGCCGGACCCGGAGGCCGCTCCCGTGACCGGCTGTCCACCGCTCCCGTGCGTCCGTCGTCCCGGCCGGGGGGCGCGACCGCGCGGCGCGAATACGCCTCACCCCTTCACGGCCCCGCCGAGGGCGAACCCGCCGCCGAGCCGCCGGGCCACGAGCACGTACAGCAGCAGCACGGGCGTCGAGTAGATCACCGAGAACGCCGCCAGCTGCCCGTACACCACCATCCCCCGGTTCCCGAAGAACTCGTTGATGCTCACCGACGCCGGCATCTGGTCCGGCGTCAGCAGCAGCATGAACGGGACGAAGAAGTTCCCCCACATCATCACGAACGAGAAGACCGTCACCACCGCGACGCCCGGCCCCATCAGCGGGAGCACGATACGCAGCAGCGACTGGAACGACGACGCCCCGTCCGTCCAGGCCGCCTCCTCCAGCTCCTTCGGCACCCCGTCCATGAAGTTCTTCATCAGCCAGATGGCGAAGGGGAGTTGGGAGGCGGCGAAGAAGAAGATCGTGCCGTGCACCGTGTCGATCAGGTTCACCTGGACGAACAGCGCGTACACCGGGACCATGATCGCCGTGATCGGCAGGCTCGTCGCGAAGAGGATCGTCAGCAGGAACGGGCGGTTGAGGCGGGAACGGAAGCGCGACAGCGGATACGCCGCCAGCGCCGCGCACACCACCGTCAGCAGCGTGCCGCCGCCGCACAGGATCAGGCTGTTGAGCAGCGGGGTGAACACGATGTCCCGCGTCAGGACCGCGTCGAAGTTGGCCAGGGTGACCCCGTCCGGAGCCTTCACCCGCAGGTCCGCGTGCGCGTCCAGCGCGGACAGGACCACCCAGGCCAGCGGCAGCGCGAACGCCGCCGCCACCGCGAGCAGCCCCGCGTCCGCCGCCAGCCGCCTGGCCGTACGCCGGGACCGCGGGCCGCCCATCGCGGACCAGGCCGGCAGTGCCATCTCAGACCTCCGTCCGCAGCAGGCGCATGTACACCAGCGAGAAGAGGGAACCGACCACCAGGAGCAGCAGGGCCACCGCCGTCCCGTAGCCGATCATGCTTTTCTGGAAGGCCTGTTCGTACATGAACAGCGGCAACGTCTGACTGCGGTCGCCCGGCCCGCCCCGCGTCATGACCCAGATCAGCCCGAACACCGAGAGCGTCTGCAGGGTGTTGAGCATCAGGTTCGTGCCGATGGAACGGCGGATCATCGGGAGCGTGATGTGCCACATCCGCCGCCAGCCGCCCGCGCCGTCCACCTCCGCGGCCTCCGTGATCTCCTTCGGGATCTCGTTCAGCGCCGCCGAGTACACCAGCATCGAGAACGCCGTGCCCCGCCACACGTTCGCGAAGGACACCGCGAGGATCGGCAGCGTGAACAGCCAGTTCTGGGACGGCAGACCGAGCCAGTCCAGGATCGCGTTCAGCGTGCCCTCGCGGCGGAAGAACGCGTACAGCAGGAAACCCGCCACCACCTCCGGCAGCACCCACGCCGTGATGACTACACCGCCGACGAGCGTGCGCACCGGCTTCGACGCGCGCTGCATGAGCGAGGCGAGGGCGAGGCCCAGCGTGTTCTGGCCGACCAGGGACGAGAGCACGGTGAAGACGAGCGTGAGCCAGACCGCGTTCAGGAACGCCTCGTCCCGGAACGCGGTACGGAAGTTGTCGACGCCGACGAAGGACGACCGCGCCTGCCCGGTGAGCTGGAGGTCGGTGAAGGCGATCCAGGCGCAGTAGGCGATCGGCCCCGCGAGGAACAGCAGCAGCAGGACGACCGCGGGGGAGAGCGGGAGCAACCGGACCAGGGAGCGGCCCGCCCCGCCGCGGCGCGGCACCGCGGACCGCGGACCGGCCGTATGGGCGGCCGCCGGGACGCGGCGCGGACGCCTGCCGGGCCCCGGATGCCGGTCCGTCCGCGTACCGACGCTCACTTCGTGGTCACTTGTCCGTCGGCGGCGGACTTCAGCTCCTCGTCGTAGCCGCGCGCCGCCTCCTCGACCGAGCTGTCACCCGTCGTCACCCCCTCCATGGCCTCCTGGATCGCGGTGGAGACCTTCGGGTACGCCGGGTACGCGGGCCGGTAGTGGGTGCTCGCGACCAGGTCCGTGAAGAACTTGATGCCGGGCTGCGCCTTCACGTACGCGGGGTCGGCGGCGACGTCCTCACGCACGGCGATACCGGAGTTGGCGATGTACCACTTCTGCGCGTTCGCCTTCGTCTGCATCGTCTTGATGAAGTCGAAGGCCAGGTCGGGGTTGGCCGCCTTGGCCGGGATCGACCACGTCCAGCCCCCGGACATGCTCACCTTGCCGGGCGCCTGGCCGTGCTGGGTCGGCATCGCGGCGAGGCCCAGCTCGCGCGACCACTCCGGCCACTCGTGCCCGGCGCCCTCGCCCCAGTCCTGCGGCAGCCAGCTGCCGTCGAGGTCGATGCCGAGCTTGCCGGCGGGCAGGAGTTCCCCGCGGACCTTGGTGCCGAAGTTCGGGTCGAGGGCGTCCGAGACGTCGGGGCCGAGCTTCTCCTTGTAGACCGTCTCCACGAAGGTCAGGGCGTCCTCGAACCCCTGGCTCCCGGCGATCCACTTCTTGGCGGCCGTGTCGTACAGCGGGTCCGCCGTCCCGTCGTTCGTCCCGTACAGCAGCATCTCGAAGCCCTGCATCGTGGCCGCCTCGCCCGCGGGCTTGCCCGTGTAGACGTTCAGCGGGGTGACGCCGGGGACCTTCTTCTTGATCGTGCGGGCGGCGTCGAGCACGTCCTCCCACGTCCTGGGCTTCCACTCGGCGGGCAGTCCCGCCTTCGCGAAGACGCCCTTGTCGTACCAGAGCCCGCGGGTGTCCGTGCCGTCCGGGACGCCGTACGTCTTGCCGTCCTGCGCCTTGGCCGCGCTCTTGGCCGTGTCGACGAACCGGTCCCAGTCGTCCCACTTGGCGAGGTAGCCGTCGAGCGGCTTCAAGTACCCGCTGGTGATGTCGGAGTTGATGAGGAAGGTGTCCTCGTAGACCAGGTCGGGCGCCGTCTTCGGCGAGCGCAGCATCTGCTGGAGCTTCGTGTAGTACTCGGAGTCCGGGGCCTTGATCGGGACCAGCTCGACCTTCTTGCCCGGGTTCGCCTTCTCGAACTGCTTCTTGACGTCCGCCAGATAGGTGTCCATCACTTTGACGGAGTTGTCCGTGGACTGCTTGAAGGACACCTTCACCGTGTCCGGATCGCTGCCGGATCCGCTGCCGCAGGCGGTCAGGGTGCCGGCGGCGGAAAGGGTGAGCAGGGCGGCGAGGAGCGGGGCGCTGGTACGGGGACGGGCGGCGATGGGACGCACGGGCACGACCTCCTACGGGCCTTCGTCGGCCGAGTCTGTCTGCCCCGTGAACGTAAGAGGAATGGTCTAGTCAGGTCAATGACCTTGCAGGGGTGGATGGTTGGGGGGCTCCGTTTCTTGGGAGAGGGGCGCATGTTCCCGAGGATGGGCCGTTATGTCACCTGCGGTCCTCCAGGGTCGGGGGCGGCCTGTAGGTCCGTAAACGTTCGCGTAAGCGCTTACGTAAGCGTTTGCGAGGCACCGCAGTTCCGGGGCCAGCGTCGGCGGAATGCTGAGGGCGCCGCCGTAGGTGCCTCCGGGGTCGGGGGAGGGGCGAGTGTGTACGTAAACGTTCGCGTAAGCGCTTACGTGGAGGCTTACGTAGGCGTTCACGCATCGCCGCGGAACCGAGGTCGGCGTGGGTGCAATGCTGGGGATGTCACCGTGCGCGCCTCCGGGGTTCAGGAGGTGAGCTTCCATGTAAGCGCTTACGTAAACGCTTACGCGTCGCCGCAATACCGAGGCCGGCGTGGGCGCAACACCGGGGCGGCCGTGGGCGCAACGCCGGGGGCGCCGCCGTAAGCGTCTCCGGGAGCGGGGAGGCAAGCTTCCACGTGAACGTTCGCGTAAGCGCTTACGTAAACGTTTACGCGTCACCGCAGTCCCGGAGCCAGCGTTGGCGGAATATTGGGGGCGCCTCCGTAGGTGCCTCCGGGGTCGGGGTCGGGGGCGAGTGTGTACGTAAGCGTTCGCGTAAACGCTTACGCAAGCGTTTACGCCCAGCCCCCGACCGCGCTACCTGGCCGCCTCCACCCACCGGTACACCAGCTCCGGCCGGCCGACCTGACCGTACAGCGGGCTCCGGCCGGCCCACCCCGCGTCCACCAGGTGCTCCAGGTACCGGCGGGCGGTGATCCGGGAGATGCCGACCGCCTCGCCGACGCCCGCCGCGGTCAGGCCTTCCCCGGAGTCCCGCAGCGTCCGCGTGACCCGTTCCAGCGTCGGTGCGCTGAGCCCCTTGGGCAGCGCCGCCGGACCCGGTGCGCGGAGGGTCGCGAGCGCGCGGTCGACCTCGTCCTGCCCGCTGGCCTCACCCGCGGCCGCGTGGAACGCGGCGTAGCGCACGAGCCGGTCCCGCAGGGTGGCGAAGGTGAAGGGCTTCAGTACGTACTGCACGACTCCGAGCGAGACGCCCTCCCGCACCACGGCGAGGTCGCGCGCCGACGTGACGGCTATGACGTCCGCCTGGTAGCCGGCGGCGCGCAGGGAGCGGGCGAGCTGAAGGCCGTGCACGTCCGGGAGATGCAGGTCGAGCAGCAGCAGGTCCACCGGCGTACGGTCCAGCGCGCGCCGCGCCTCCGCGCCCGTACGGGCCTTGCCGACCGCGGTGAAGCCGGGCACGCGGCCGACGTACATGACGTGCGCGTCGGCGGCGACCGGGTCGTCCTCGACCACGAGTACGCGGATGGGCTCGGTCATGCGTCGCCTCCAGGCAGGGCGGTGCGGGGGGTGCGGGCGGGCCGGGCGGGTCCGGGCACCCGGTCCGCGAGCAGGACGGCCGCGGCGGACTCCGCCCCGGACCGACCCGCCGCGCCCGGGGCGGAGCCCACCGTAGGCAACGGCATCCGCACCTCGAACTCCGCCCCGCCCCCGGCCGCCTCCGTCACCGTCAGCGTGCCGCCGTGACGGCTCACCGCCTGGCGCACGAGGGCGAGCCCGAGCCCCCGGCCGCCGGGCCCCGCGGGCTTCGTGGACCAGCCGCGCTCGAAGACGGCCTCCGCGTGGGCCGGGGCCACTCCCGCGCCGGTGTCCGCGACCCGCAGGACCAGCCCCTCCTCGTCCGTGCACGCCGTCACCGTCACCCGTGCCCCCACCGAACCCTGCGCCGCGTCCACCGCGTTGTCGATGAGGTTGCCGAGGATCGTCACGAGGTCACGGGCGGGCAGCGAGGGCGGGAGCAGGCCGTCGTCGAGGCCGCTCTCCTCCGACACCACCAGCTCCACGCCCCGCTCGTTCGCCTGCGCGGCCTTGCCGAGCAGCAGCGCGGCGAGGACCGGTTCGCTGACGGCGGCCACCACCTGGTCGGTCAGCGCCTGCGCCAGCTCCAGCTCCGCCGTGGCGAAGTCGACGGCCTCGTCGGCACGCCCCAGTTCGATCAGGGACACCACCGTGTGCAGACGGTTCGCGGCCTCGTGCGCCTGCGAGCGCAGCGCCTGCGTGAAGCCGCGCTCGGAGTCCAGCTCGCCCATCAGGGACTGCAGTTCGGTGACGTCGCGCAGGGTCACGACCGTGCCCCGGCGCTCGCCGCCCGACACCGGCGAGGTGTTGACGGCCAGCACCCGGGTCTCCGTCAGATGCACCTCGTCCATCCGGGGCTCGGAGGACAGCAGCGCCCCCGTCAGCGGTGCGGGCAGGCCGAGTCCGGCGACCGAGAGGCCGACGACCTCGCCGCTGACGCCCAGCAGTTCCCGGCCGCCGTCGTTGATCAGCGCCACCCGGTACTGCCCGTCCAGCATCAGCAGCCCCTCGCGTACGGCGTGCAGGGCGGCCTGGTGGTAGTCGTGCATGCGGCTCAGCTCGGCGGCGTTCATGCCGTGGGTGTGGCGGCGCAGCCGGGCGTTGATCACGTACGTGCCGACGGCGCCCAGGGCGAGCGCCCCGGCGGCGGCCCCGAGCAGGGCGGTGACCTGGTCCTGGACCCGGGCGGTGATGGCCTCGACCTTGATGCCGGCGCTGACCAGGCCGACGATGCGGCCGCCGTCGCTGATCGGGGTGACCGCGCGTACGGACGGGCCGAGGGTGCCGGTGTACGTCTCGGTGAACGACTGGCCGTCCAGGGCGCGGGACGTGTGGCCGAGGAAGTGCTGCCCTATCAGGTCCTCGTCCGGGTGGGTCCAGCGGATGCCCCGCGGATCCATGATCGTCACGAAGTCCACGCCGGTGTGCCGCTGCACCCGCGTCGCGTACGGCTGCAGGCTCCGCGTCGGGTCGGGGGTGCGGATGGCCGCGCGTACGGAAGGGGCGTCCGCGACCGAGCGGGCGACCGCCATGGCCTGGCGGCCCGCGGCCTCCTCGGCCTGGCTGCGGTCGCTGATGTACGTGAAGAGCGCGTATCCGGCGACCAGGACCGCGATCAGCACGGCCTGCATCGCGAAGAGCTGGCCGGCCAGGCTGCGGGGGGTCGGGACGCGGGGGAGGCGCATTCCGTCAGTCTGCCTCGCGCGATGAGCGTGAACTAAATGAACGGAAGGGTGACCGCCCTCACAGGCCGGGAGATAGTCACCGCACCGGGGAGTCGCTTTCCCGGTCGCGCAGGGGCCGCGTCCGCCGGCCCCACCCCACCGGGAGCCCCACTCCCGGACCGCTCGGGAGCCCCGCTCCCGGCATCACCGGGAGCCCCCCCACTCCTGGTTACGCCCGGGAGCCCCGCTTCCGGCACCACCGGGAGTCCCCACTCCCGGCACCGCCCGGGACCCCACTCCCGGCTACGTCCGGGAGCTCCCCCGCTCCCGGTTCCGCCCGGACGTGAGCCGCACGCCGGATGATGCCGACGACGTCGTCAAGGAGGGCAGCCGTGACCAGCACACCCGGAACGGCACCTGCCGCACCCGCAGCCAAGCGGGACCGCACGCACTATCTGTACATCGCCGTGATCGTCGCCGTGGTCCTCGGCATCGCCGTGGGCCTGATCGCCCCCGACTTCGCGGTCGAGCTGAAGCCCATCGGCACCGGCTTCGTGAACCTGATCAAGATGATGATCTCGCCGATCATCTTCTGCACGATCGTGCTGGGCATCGGCTCCGTGCGCAAAGCCGCCAAGGTCGGCGCCGTCGGCGGTATCGCGCTCGGCTACTTCCTGGTCATGTCGCTGGTCGCGCTCGCCATCGGCCTGGTGGTGGGCAACATCCTGGAGCCGGGCACCGGGCTCGCGGTGACCGAGTCGGTCAAGGAGGCCGGTCAGGGACAGGTGTCCGCCGAGGCGCTGCCGCCGGTGGAGTTCGTCCTGTCGATCATCCCGACGACGATGGTGTCGGCGTTCACCGAGGGCCAGGTCCTGCAGACCCTGCTGGTCGCGCTGCTCGCCGGCTTCGCGCTCCAGGCGATGGGCTCGGCGGGCCAGCCGGTGCTCCGCGGCATCGAGCACATCCAGCGGCTCGTCTTCCGCATCCTCGCCATGGTGATGTGGGCGGCGCCCCTCGGCGCCTTCGGCGCGATCGCCGCGGTCACCGGTTCCGCGGGCCTGGACGCCCTCAAGAGCCTGGCCGTACTGATGCTTGGCTTCTACGTCACGTGCTTCCTGTTCGTCTTCATCGTGCTCGGCGCGCTGCTGCGGATCGTCGCGGGCCTCAACATCCTGACGTTCTTCAAGTACCTCGGCCGTGAGTTCCTGCTGATCCTGTCCACCTCCTCCTCCGAGTCCGCGCTGCCGCGGCTCATCGCGAAGATGGAGCACCTGGGCGTGAGCAAGCCGGTGGTCGGCATCACCGTCCCGACCGGCTACTCCTTCAACCTCGACGGCACGATGATCTACATGACGATGGCGTCGCTCTACATCGCCGACGCCCTCGGCAAGCCGATGTCCGTCGGGGAGCAGATCCCGCTGCTGCTCTTCCTGCTGGTGGCCTCCAAGGGCGCCGCGGGTGTCAGCGGTGCCGGTCTGGCCACGCTGGCCGGTGGACTGCAGTCGCACAAGCCCGCGCTGGTGGACGGCGTCGGTCTGATCGTCGGCATCGACCGCTTCATGAGCGAGGCGCGCGCCCTGACCAACTTCGCGGGCAACGCGGTCGCCACCGTGCTGATCGGCACCTGGACCAAGGAGATCGACCGCGAGCGGGTCGACCAGGTGCTCGCCGGACAGCTCCCCTTCGACGAGGAGACGCTCCTGGACCACGACGAGGACGCCTCCCCGGCCGGGCTGCCCGAGCAGGGCGGCGAGAAGGAACTGGTCAAGGCGTAGAGCTTCGCCGGGCCCCTCCCTGATGGGGGCCCGGCGGAACCGGGCCCGGGCGCCGACGGCGCCGGGTGCCCCGAGAACGCCGAGCGGCCGGGCCATCCCCCCGTAGGCCCGGCCGCCCGGTGCGGCACGGACGCCGCGCCGAGCCGCCGTCCGGGACCTGCCGTTCGGACGTCCAGGCCGAACCGAGCGGACTCCGCTCCGCAGGCCCGCCCCACCATCAGGACCTACTTGCTCAGCTCCGCCACCAGGCCGGTGGCCCGGGAGGCGGGTACGCCCGCCGTGGTCAGCATCGTGACCGCGGCCGAGCGGCCCGCCTCCTCCGCTGCCAGCAGGCCGTCGTTCACCGCCTCCATCAGGGCGAACAGCATCTGCTCGTGCACATAGGCGAGCGCCCGCGGCGGCAGCGGGGACTCGAACACGCCCTGCTCCAGACCGCGTCCGATCAGCTCGGCGCTGGCCTCCCGGACGGGCGTGAGGCGGTCCCGGATGCCCTGGACGGTCACGCTGCGCTGGGCGAGCGCGACCAGCAGCCGGTAGCGGTCGGCGATCTCCCAGACCGCCAGCGTCGAGCGGACCAGCGACTCCGCGGGGTCCTCGACGCCCTCGCGTCCCGCCGCGTGCGCCGCCTCCACCGCCTCCACCGCACCCTCGAAGAGCGTGCCGATCAGTGCCTCGCGGCTCGGGAAGTGCCCGTACACCGTGCGCCGGACGACACCCGCGGCCCGGGCGATCTGGTCCATGGACGCGTCGGGGTCGCGCAGCAGTTCGGCCAGTGCGACATCGAGGATGCGCCGTCGGTTCACGTCGGCGCGGCTGGCGTTACCCGTGGTCATGGCTGTCATTCTGCCTGCCCTTCGTCCTCGGCCCTCGCCGTGTCCGCCCGGTCTGCGTCCCTGCCTCCCGGATTTGCACAGCCTTGTGCAATGACGTACGTTGCACAGTGTCGTGCAATTGCACGGTGCTGTGCAAGTGGTCAGGTGAGAGGGCCACCGCGCAGGTCCATCGCGGCGGCGGGCCGACCGTCCGCTCCCGCGCGAGTCGACACAGGAAGGGCGACCCGTACCCATGCGTCTCGTCATGAACGAACCGGTCGAGAGGATGGACCGGCCCTACGCCCGGCGCTGGTGGGCCCTGCTGGTGCTCTGCCTGAGCCTGCTGATCATCGTGATGGCGAACACCGCGCTCACGGTCGCCGCCCCGGACATGACCCAGGACCTCGGCCTGTCCAGTGCCGACCTCCAGTGGGTCATCGACGGCTACACCGTCCCGTACGCCGCGCTGATGCTGCTGCTCGGCGCGATCGGCGACAAGTACAGCCGCCGCGGCGCCCTCGTCCTCGGGCTCGTCGTCTTCGGCGGCGGGGCCGTCGCCGGTTCCCTCGTCGGCAGCTCCACCGGGGTCATCGCGGCCCGGGCCGTCATGGGCGTGGGCGCGGCGCTGATCATGCCCGCGACGCTCTCGCTGCTCGCCGCGACCTTCCCGCGCGCCGAGCGCGCCAAGGCGATCACGCTGTGGACCGCCACCGCCGGACTCGCCATCGCGGCAGGACCGCTCGTCGCCGGCGCCCTCCTGGAGCACCACGGCTGGTCCTCGACCTTCCTGATCAACGTGCCGGTCGCCGCCGTGGCCATCGTCGGCGCCCTCGTCCTCGTACCGCCGTCCGCCGCCGCGCACCACAATCGTGTCGACTACATCGGCGGGCTGCTCTCCGTAATCTGGATCGGCGCGCTCGTCTACATGATCATCGAGGGACCGCACTTCGGCTGGGGCGTGAAGGCCGTGACCGCCGCGGTCGTCGCCGGCCTCGGTCTCGTCCTCTTCGTCCTGTGGGAGCTGCACCACTCGCACCCGGTCGTCGACGTGCGCCGCTTCGCGAACCGCGGGTTCGCGGGCTCCAACCTCGCGGTCGCGCTCTTCTTCCTGGCCGTGTTCGGCGCCTTCTACTTCCTCACCCAGCACCTCCAGTTCGTCCTCGGCTACGACGCCCTGGACACGGGCGTGCGCATGCTGCCGCTCGCCGGAGCCGTCTTCGTCGGCTCGGCGCTCACCGGGTACCTGACCCCGCGCGTCGGCATGCGGATCACCGTCACCGCGGGCATGGTCGGCGGCACGGCGGCCCTCGCGCTGCTCACCCGCATCGACGCCTCGTCCTCGTACGGCGATTTCGTGCTGCCGCTCGTGGTCCTGGGGCTCGCGATCGGGCTGGCGCTCTCGCCCTGCACGGACGCCATCATGGGCGCGTTCCCCGAGTCCGAGCTGGGCGTCGGCGGTGCGGTCAACGACACCTCGCTGGAGCTGGGCGGCTCCCTCGGGATCGCCATCCTCGGTTCGGTGCTGGCGAGTTCGTACTCCTCCCAGCTGTCCGACGCCACCGCGGGCCAGGGGCTCCCGGCGGGCGCCCTCTCCACCGCGCAGGACTCGGTGGGCGCCGGCTACGCGGTCGCCCAGGGCATCGGCGACAAGGCCCGGCAGGCGGGCGAGCAGGCGGCCCACGCGCAGAACGCCGAGCAGGCGGCCCAGTTGAAGTCGCAGGCCGACCAACTCGCCGAAGGCGCCCGGCACATGGCCGACGCGGTCGGCGCGTCCTTCTCCGACGCGGTCGCTCACACCAGCCTGGTCGGCGCGGTGGTCCTCGGCGTCGGCACGGTGCTGGTGGCGGTCATGCTGCCGCGCAAGGGGCGTACGGCGCGGACGGAGCCGGAGCCGGAGCCGGCGGCGGCGCAGCTCACGGACGCCGACGAGCCGAAGGCGCCGAAGGCCGACAGGACTTCGCGCGGTGACGGGACTCCGGCCGACGCGGGCTCCGACGGCGAGAAGGCCACCGACGAGAAGTCCGAGACCGTCGGCGGACGCGACCGGGCCTGACGCACGAGTCGCACGGACCCGGGCCGGGGTCCGGGGAGCCGGGGGGCTTCCCGGGCTCCGGCCCTGCCGTGTCTCACGCGTAGGGGTCGGTGATCTCCCGGAGCATCGTCAGCGCTTCCCGCAGTTGGGTCATCCGACGCCTGCCGAGGTGCGCGGCCCACTCCGCCTCCACCTCGGCCACCGCGGCGGCGGCGACGGGAACGGCCGCGAGCCCGCGCTCGGCGACGCACACCAGCCGGGCCCGCCGGTCGGTCGGGTCCGGCACCCGCCGCACGTACCCCGCCCGCTCCAGCTGGTCGACCAGGAAGCCGGCCGTCTGCTTGGTCACCTGGGCCTGCTCGGCCAGGTCGGTCAGCCGGGTGCCGTCCGGGCCGATGCGCTGCATGACGCGGGCCTGGGCCGGGGTGAAATCGTCGAAGCCCGACGCGGCCAGCGCGGCGAACACGCGGTTCTCCAGCGCCCGGTACGGGATGAACAGGAGCAGCCCGGTGTTGAGCTCGCTCTCCGTCACCATGATCGCCACTCCATCGTGAGCCGTCCCGCTCCTTGACTTCGGTCAGTCTCTCTGACTAATTTGGTCAGAGAAGCTTACCATTTCGAGTAGGCGGTGATTCCCATGGGCGTCGTCCTCGGCACCGAGGAGCGGTGGCAGGTGATCGACGGCGAACGGGCCGGTCTCGCCGCCCTGCTCCAGGAGCTGCGTCCCGAGGAGTGGGACCGGCCCACCCAGTGCGGCGACTGGCGGGTCCGCGACGTCGCCGCGCATCTGGCGCTGGCCCCGCACATCACGTACGGCACGGCGGTACGCGAGTTCGTCCGCGCCCGGGGGAGCACGGACCGGATGATCCACGACACCGCCGTGCGCGCCGGGCGGCGGCCGGTCGAGGAGATCCTCGCCGACATCCGTGCCACCGTCGGCTCCCGCCGTCTCGCGCCCGGCACCACCCGGCGCGAGCCCCTCCTCGACATCCTCGTCCACGGCCAGGACATCGCCCTGGCCGTCGGCCGTGCGCGCGTCATGCCCGTCGCCGCCGCGTGCGACGCCGCCGACCGGGTGTGGACCATGCGGTTCCCGCCGCGCCCGTGGCCGCTGCCGCGCGCCCGGCTGGTCGCCACGGACGCCGACTGGACGCGCGGCTCGGGCGAGGAGATCCACGGCCCGGTCTCGGCCCTGCTGCTCCTGCTGACGGGACGTACGGCGGCGGCGCTGCCCCGCCTGACCGGCGCCGTGCCGACCCGCCCCTGATCCGGCACGGTCGGGCCCTGAACCGCTCGTCGTGCCCCGGTTCCCCGCCGGGCAGGGGACAGGAGTCGGCGGTGTCCGGCAGGATGGCGCCCGCGTCGGGCGCGGCGTGCACGGTGGCCACGGCGCGCGCCTCGCCTGGACCGCCCCCGACGGACAGCGGCGTCGCGCCCGCCAGGCCGCCCCACACCAAGACCGCCGAGGGTGTGCCGCCGTACATCAGTCCCCCTTCCCGAGCGGCACGGCGCCGCGAGCCGTGGCGCCGACCGTCTCCGCGACCGCCCCCGGCAGCCACTCCCGGGCCTGCCCGAACGAGTAACCGAGCCCGGTGGCACGGGAGTTGTCCATCGCGTAGGAGCGCGCGAACGAGAACGGCGAGACCTCTCCGGCGTCCACGGTCCGGAACACGGTCCTGCCGCCGGGGACGTGCGCGGCCACCGCGCGGCACAACTCCTCGGTGGTCAGCGTCCCGTGGGAGGCGGCGTTCACCGGCCCGGTGAAGTCCGCGCCGGTCACCCACATCAGGAAGTCGGCGATCTCCTCGACGTGGATGTACGTCGCCGGACGGTTCACCGCCGGTACGGCGATCGGCTCACCCGCCTCGATCCGCCGGACGTAGTGGTCGAGCCGACCCGTGAAGTCGTCGTCCCCGCCCAGCACATGGGCGACCCGCACGCTGACGTGGGGGAAGTCCGGGTCCCGGGCGAACACCGCCTCGGCCTGCCGCTTGCCCTCGCCGTAGTGGGCGTCGAGGAACGCCGGGTCGTCCCAGGGGAGGCCGAGGTCCACCGCGACCGTCCGCGGGTCGACGGCCCCCTCGCGCACCGGCGTCGGCGAGTCCTCGTACTCGTACACCTCGACCGTGGAGGTCATCACGTACCGCCGGGTGCGGCCGGTGAACACGCGGCGCGCGACCTCCGCCTGCCGGGGCGAGTAGCAGACCTGGTCGACGACGACGTCGAAGGTGCGCGGACCGAGCGCGGCCGTCAGGGCCCGCTCGTCCCGGCGGTCGGCGATGAGGTGGACCGTGCCGTCGGGCGGCGGCGCGGAGCCGCGGTTGACGACCGTGACGCGGTCCCCGGCGGCCAGCAGCCGGGCGATGAGCCGCTTTCCGAAATAGCGGTTTCCGCCGATGACACACACGTCACGCACGACGCCCTCCTGAATTCCCTTTGTCCGCACCCGGCGGCCGCCGGCCGTGCGGTCATAATTCTTCCGTCGCGGACAGCGGCGCTGAAGGGGGAGTCATGGGAGATCAGGCCGTCGCACCGAAGGAACCACGGTCCCAGCGCGGCGTCACCGACGAAACGTCGGCGGCCTTCGACGGGCTGGACCGTCGCATCCTCGAACTGCTGCAGACCGACGGCCGGATCAAGCTCAGCGAACTGGGCCGGCGGGTCAGCCTGAGCCCGGCGGCGGTCGCCGAGCGCGTCCGGCGGCTGGAGTCCGCCGGGGCCGTCACCGGGTACGGCGCCCATGTCGCCCCCGCCCGCCTCGGCTACGGCATCCAGGCCTTCGTCCGCGTGAACCCGCACGGCGGTTACACCCTCGGGCACCCGAGGACCCGCGAACTCCTCGCCCGGCCCGAGGTCGTCGAGGTCCACCACGTCGTCGGCGAGGACTGCTGGATCCTCAAGGTGGCGGTACGGGACACCGTCCACCTGGAGGACGTCCTGGCCCAGACCTCCGCCCTCGGCCGGACCACGACGTCGATCGTCCTGTCCTCCCCGGTGGAACGGAAACCGCTGCTCCCGCCCCCGCCGCGGTGAACCGCTTGCCCTGACGTCGGCGTCAAGGTCTACCGTCGTGGACATGCGAATCGGCGAGCTGGCGGCGCGGGCCGGGACGACCACGCGGACCCTGCGCTACTACGAGACGCGGGGGCTGCTGCCCGCGCGGCGGGGCGAGAACGGGTACCGGACCTACGACGAGGACGACCTGACGCTGCTGCGGCAGATCAGGACCCTCCAGGACTTCGGGTTCGACCTGGAGGAGACCCGGCCCTTCGTGGAGTGCCTGCGGGCCGGGCACCCCGAGGGCGACTCCTGCCCCGCCTCGCTCGCCGTGTACCGCCGCAAGCTCGGCGAACTCGACGCGCTGATCGGCGAGTTGCAGGAAGTGCGCGCCCACGTCGGCGCCCAGCTGGCGAGGGCCGAGCGGGCGCGCGACGAGCTGGCGGCGGACGCGGAGGTTCCGGGCGGCCCGGAACCGGTGTGCGAACTGGGAGGACGGACGCAGTGATCAGAGCGGCAGGAGTGGCCGAGGTGACGGACGCGGACTTCGCGGCGGAGGTGATCGGGGCGGAGCTGCCGGTGCTGGTGGAGTTCACCGCCGACTGGTGCCCGCCGTGCCGGCAGATGGGCCCGGTGCTCAGCGCCCTCGCCGCCGAGGAGGACGGCCGGCTGAAGGTGGTCCAGCTCGACGTGGACACCAATCCGCAGACCGCTCTCGCCTACGGGGTGCTGTCGATGCCGACCTTCATGGTGTTCCGGGGCGGCGAGCCGGTGCGCTCCATGGTCGGCGCCCGGCCGAAGCGGCGGCTGCTGGAGGAGCTGTCCGACGTGCTCTGAACCCGGAGCGGTCCCGGACCGATTCCGCCTGGTGCCGGGAACGAAAAAATCCCTCGAGCAATTGCGCTCGGGGGATTTCTCTGCGTATATTCAATGATTCGCGACTTCGTAATTGAGGTCGCGAATGAGGTTCACTGCGCACAGTATATCCGGCCGGGAGCGGAATTGTCAAACACCGAATTTCCAGACGATGAATTGCGGCACGAGCAGGAATTCATCGACGCCCTGTACGCCCGCGTGGACACCCTGCGCGGCGCCACGGAGGCGTCCGTCGTCGACGCGCTCGGCCAGGGCAACACCCCGATGCAGGCCAGGCTGGAACGGGACGTCCTCGTCGCCGAGCGCTCCGGGCTGCTGGCCGCCCTGAACGCGGTGGACGGCTCCCTCTGCTTCGGCCGCATCGACCTCACCACCGGCGTCAGCCACCACATCGGCCGTATCGGCGTCCGCGCCGACGACGCCGAGCTCACCCCGATCCTGATCGACTGGCGGGCCCCGGTCGCCCGCCCCTTCTACCTCGCCACCGGCCACACGCCGATGGACCTGCGCCGCCGCCGGCACATCACCACCGACGGCCGCCGGGTCACCGCCCTGCACGACGAACTGCTCGACCTCGGCGAGCGGGAGCGCACCGGCCACGAGGACCCGGCGGGCGACGCCGTGCTGCTCGCCGCCCTCAACTCGGCCCGCACCGGCCGGATGAGCGACATCGTGCAGACCATCCAGGCCGAGCAGGACCGCATCATCCGCGCCCCGCACCGGGGCGTCATGGTCGTCGAGGGCGGCCCCGGCACCGGCAAGACCGCCGTCGCGCTGCACCGGGCCGCGTTCCTCCTCTACGAACACCGCGAGCTGCTCGCCAAGCGGGCCGTCCTCATCGTCGGCCCGAACCCCGCCTTCCTCGGCTACATCGGCGAGGTGCTGCCCTCGCTCGGCGAGACGGGCGTGCTGCTCGCCACCGTCGGCGAGCTGTTCCCCGGCGTGCGGGCCACCGCCACCGACACGCCCGAGGCGGCCGCCGTGAAGGGCCGCGCGGACATGGCCGACGTCCTCGCCGCCGTCGTACGAGACCGGCAGGCGCTGCCCGATCCGGTCATCGCCATCGAGCACGACCGCGACATACTGATGCTCGACGAGGGCCTCGTGCGGGTGGCCCGCGAGCGTGCCCGCGAGGCGAAGCTGCCCCACAACGCGGCGCGCGAGCACTTCGAGGGCCACGTCCTCAACACCCTCACCGACATGCTCGCCGAGCGGATCGGCACCGACCCCTTCGACGGCTCCAACCTGCTCGACCCCGGCGACATCACCCAGATCCGCGACGAACTCGCCGAGAACCCCGAGGTCTGGTCCGCGATCGACCAGTTGTGGCCCCGGTTGACCCCGCAGCGCCTGGTCGCCGACTTCCTGGCGGCCCCGGAGGGGTACGTCGCCGACGAGGACGCGGCAGCGATCCGTCGGCCGGTCACCCGTGCGTGGACCGTCGCGGACGTCCCCCTCCTGGACGAGGCGGCCGAACTCCTCGGCGAGGACGACCGGCTGGCGCGGGCCGCCGCCGAGCGGGAGCGCAACGCGCAGGTCGCCTACGCCCAGGGCGTGCTGGACGTCTCCTACGCCTCCCGGACCTACGAGTTCGAGGACAAGGACGAGGAGGACTCCGAGATCCTGTCCGCGCACGACATCATCGACGCCGAGCGGTTCGCCGAGCGGCACGAGGAGGACGACCACCGCAGCGCCGCCGAACGTGCCGCGGCCGACCGCACCTGGGCGTTCGGGCACATCATCGTCGACGAGGCGCAGGAGCTGTCCCCGATGGCCTGGCGGCTGCTGATGCGGCGCAGCCCGACCCGCTCGATGACGCTGGTCGGAGACCCCGCGCAGACGTCCGAGGCGGGCGGCGTCGGCTCCTGGTCGGACATCCTCGCCCCGTACGTCGAGGACCGCTGGGAGCACACCCGCCTCGCCGTCAACTACCGCACCCCGTCCGAGATCATGGACCTCGCGGCGGCCGTGCTGCGCGCCGGGAACCCGGACTTCGAGCCGCCCAGCTCGGTGCGCTCCACCGGCGTACGGCCCTGGGTGCGCGCCACCGACGACCTGCCCGGCGCCGTCGCCGAGGCCGTCGCCGAACTCACCCCCGCCGAGGGACGGCTCGCCGTGATCGCGCCCCGCGACCTGCACCGGGCGCTGGCCGCCCGGCTGGACGGGGTGAGCGCCGGCGCGGAGCCGGACCTGACCCGCACCGTCGTGCTGCTCGACCCCCGGCAGGCCAAGGGGCTGGAGTTCGACTCCGTCCTGGTGGTCGAGCCGGGGCGGTACGGGACGAGCGATCTGTACGTCGCCCTGACCCGCGCCACCCAGGCACTGGGCGTGCTGCACACCGGGGACGTGCCCGAGGCCCTGAAGACGGCCTGACGCCGGAGGGGCTGAATCCGTCCGGGGGAGGATTCAGCCCGTCCGGCGCCGGTGAGCGGGTCGCGGATCAGGCCGGGCGCAGCCACACCGTCGACAGGGGCGGCAGGGTCAGCCGGATGCTCGCCGGACGGCCGTGGGCGCCCTGCGGCTCCGGCTTCACCGGGTGCGGGTTGGTGACGTCGCTGCCGCCGTACCGGCTGAGGTCGGTGTTGAGGACCTCGTGCCAGGCGGGCACGTCGTCCGGCACCCCGAGCCGGTAGTCGTGCCGGACCACCGGCGCGAAGTGGGAGACGGCGAGCAGCGGGGAGCCGTCCGCGTCGTACCTCAGGAAGGCGAAGACGTTGTCCTCCGCTGCGTCCCCGGCGATCCACGCGAACCCGGAGGGGTCGGTGTCCCGCTCCCACAGGGCGGGTTCGCCCTGGTAGACGGTGTTGAGATCGCGGACCAGGTCGCGGACGCCGCGGTGGTCGGCCTCCGCGCCGTACGCCGGGTCGAGCAGCCACCAGTCGGGTCCGTGCGCCTCGGACCATTCGGCGCCCTGCGCGAACTCCTGGCCCATGAAGAGGAGTTGCTTGCCGGGGTGGGCCCACATGAAGCCGAGGTAGGCGCGGGTGGTGGCCCGCTGCTGCCACCAGTCGCCCGGCATCTTCGACACCAGCGACCGCTTGCCGTGCACGACCTCGTCGTGGGAGATCGGCAGCACGTAGTTCTCGCTGTAGGCGTACACCATCGAGAAGGTCATCTCGTCGTGGTGGTACCGGCGGTGGACCGGCTCGTGCTGCGCGTAGTCGAGCGAGTCGTGCATCCAGCCCATGTTCCACTTCAGCCCGAAGCCCAGGCCGCCGAATCCGCCGGGCCCGGTGTGGTGGGTGGCGCGGGTGACGCCGTCCCAGGCGGTCGACTCCTCGGCGATGGTGACCACGCCCGGATTCCGCCGGTACACGGTGGCGTTCATCTCCTGGAGGAAGGCCACCGCGTCCAGGTTCTCCCGGCCGCCGTGCTCGTTCGGCGTCCACTGGCCGGGTTCACGCGAGTAGTCGAGGTAAAGCATGGAGGCGACGGCGTCCACGCGCAGGCCGTCGATGTGGAACTCCTCGCACCAGTACACGGCGTTGGCGACCAGGAAGTTCCGCACCTCGCGGCGCCCGTAGTCGAACTCCAGCGTGCCCCAGTCCGGATGGGCCGCCCGCAGCGGGTCCGCGTGCTCGTACAGCGGACGCCCGTCGAACTCGGCCAGTGCCCAGTCGTCGCGCGGGAAGTGCGCGGGCACCCAGTCCATGAGCACGCCGATCCCGGCCCGGTGCAGGGCGTCGACCAGGTACTTGAAGTCGTCCGGAGTGCCGAGCCGGGCCGTCGGCGCGTAGAACCCGGTGACCTGGTATCCCCACGAGCCGCCGAACGGGTGCTCCGCCACCGGCATCAACTCGACGTGCGTGAAGCCCAGGTCGGCCACGTACGCGGGCAGCTGCTCGGCGAGCTGACGATACGTCAGACCGGGCCGCCAGGACGGCAGGTGGACCTCGTACACCGAGAAGGGCGCCTCGTGCGCGGGCCGCCGCGCACGCGCGGACATCCACTCCTCGTCCCGCCACTCGTGGTGCGAGGCCTCGATGATCGAGGAGGTGCTGGGCGGCACCTCGGTGCGCCGGGCCATCGGGTCGGCCCGCAGGGTCTTCGAACCGTCGGCCCTGGTGATCTCGAACTTGTACAGCTCGCCCTCGCCGATCGCGGGCACGAACAGCTCCCACACCCCGGACGAGCCGAGCGAGCGCATCGGATACCCGGTGGCGTCCCAGTAGTTGAAGGTGCCGGCCACGCGCACCCCGCGCGCGTTCGGCGCCCACACCGTGAACCGGGTGCCGGTCACGCCCTGGTGCACCATCGGCTGCGCGCCGAGCGCCTTCCAGAGCTGCTCGTGCCGGCCCTCGCCGAGCAGGTGCAGGTCGAAGTCGCCGATCGCGGGCAGGAACCCGTACGCGTCCTCCGTCTCCTGCACCACCGACTCGTAGGTGACGACCAGCCGGTGTTGAGAGGGGACCTCGCGCAGCGGCAGCACTCCCGAGAAGAAGCCGTCGCCGTCGTCCCGCAGCTCGGCCCGCGTCTCGCCGACGACGACGGACACCGCCAGGGCGTACGGGCGCAGCGCGCGGAAGGCCACGCCGCCGGGCACGACGTGCGCGCCGAGCACCCCGTGCGGGTCGTGGTGCGTGCCGTTCAGCAGCCGCTCCCGGTCGTCCGGCTCGACACCGGCGAAGGCGGGCGGCTCCGGTGGCCCGGCGGGCGCGGGCACCTGAGCGGGCGCGGGCGCGGGCGCGGGCACCTGGGCACTGGTGGGCTCGGGCCCCTGGGCGGACGCGGGCTCGGGTGTCCGGGGCGCGGTGACCGAGACGCCCGCCTGATCGCTCCGCCGCCCGGCGCCCGTGCCGCCGGCCCGTTTCTGGGCGGGCACCTTCTTGTCCGCGGTCTTCTTCGCGGCCGTCTTCCCGGCCGGTGTCCGCGCGGCCGTGGTCCCGGCGGCCGTGGTCTTCGTCGCCGCGGCCTTCACGACCGCCGACTTCTTGGCGGCGGCCTTCTTCCCCGTCGCCTTCTTCGCCGCCGGTGCGCCCTCGGCGGCCTTCTTGACGGCCGCCTTCTCCTCGGCGGAGCGTTTCGGGGCCGCCGTGGTCTTCTTCCCGGCCGCCTTCTTCGCGGCGGCCGTCCTCTTGCCGTCGGCCGCCTTCTCGGCGGCGGCCGGCTTCCTCGCGTTCGCGCCGGTCTTCTTCGGACTGTCCTCGGACGGGGGACGGGGGGTCACGGGCAGGGCCTCCTCGGCAGGGGTGAGGTGGGGCGGTTCGGGGCGCGGGTCACGGCGAGCCGTCGTCCGCGGCGAGCCGGCGCACCGCGGCCATCGGCACCGGCAGCCAGTCGGGCCGGTGCCGGGCCTCGTACAGCACTTCGTATATCGCCTTGTCCGTCTCGTAGGCGCGCAACAGGACCGGATCGGTGCGCGGGTCGCGCCCGGTGACCTCCGCGTACCCGCTGCAGTACGCCGCCCGGCAGGCGTCGGCCCAGCCCGCCGCCCGGGACTCGGCCGAGTGCGCCGCGTAGTCGAAGGAGCGCAGCATCCCCGCGATGTCCCGCACGGCAGGCTGCGGCATCCGGCGTTCCGCGAGCGGCTTCGACGGTTCGCCCTCGAAGTCGATCAGCGACCACTCGCCGGACGCGGAGCGCAGGCACTGCCCGAGGTGCAGGTCGCCGTGGATGCGCTGGGCGGTCCAGGTGTGACCCTCGCCCGCCAGGTCGGACAGGGCCTGGAAGGCGGAGCGCAGCCCGGGGGCGTACGGCCGCAGGGCGGGCACCGCCTGCGCGGCGGCCTCCAGCCGCTCGGTCATGCCGTCGACGATCAGTTGCAGCTGGGGCGGGCCGACGGTGACCGTGGGCAGCGCGCGGGCGAGCGCGGTGTGCACCTCGGCCGTGGCGCGGCCGAGCGCCCGGGCCTCGGCGCTGAAGTCCTCGCCCTTGGCCAGCTCGCGCAGCGCGAGCTCCCAGCCGTCGGCGGCACCCTGCACGAAGGGCTGCATGACACCGAGGACGTACGTCTCGTCGGCCAGGTCCGCGAGCACCCACGCCGTGGGGGCGGGCACCCGCGGGCAGCCCTCGCGGGCCAGCACCAGCGGCAGCTCCAGATCGGGGTTGACCCCGGGCACGATCCGGCGCAACAGCTTCAGGATGAACGTATCTCCATAGACGATGGAGGAGTTGGACTGCTCCGCCGTCACCACCCGCGGAACCAGGTCCTCCCGGATGTCCTGGCGCCGGTCGCGCTCGAACCGCAGGTCCCCGATGCGGGCCTGCGTCCGCAGCGCTTCGAGCAGCACGTCGGCGGAGCGTGGGTCGTACAGGGCCTCGTAGGCGGTCCGTCCGGCCAGCGGGCCCTCGTCGAGATGGCCGATCAGCGCGGGCGCCAGCCGGGGCGGCAGCGCCTCGCGCACGCCTATCAGCAGCTGGTAGCAGTCCCCGGGGTGGGCGAGGGCGCCCGGTGCCGGGGTGAGCGGCTGGTGTGCGCGTACGAGGAGGTGGAACAGGCCCGTCGTGGAGCCGGGCGGCAGCAGCTCGGTGGCTGCCACCAGGGTGAAGCCGGTCACCGGACGCCCTTTGCCCGCGAACCAGCGCTGCCGCGGCAGCCATTCTCGCAGCAGTGGATCGAGGGACGCGAGCAGATCAGGGCGGGCGACCGGGGCCGTGACTGGGTGGGTTGCGGCTTCCGACATGGCGTCGCGTCCTTTCCCCGGGAGGTCGGGGCGGGGTGTTACTGATGCGTGCCCCGGTCGGGCCGGTGGAAACCGACCCGACCGGGTTCTGCGCGGCTTCTGCCCCGCTTCTACGCGGCGTCCTTGCGGAGCCGGAACCAGTAGAAGCCGTGACCGGCGAGCGTCAGCAAGTACGGCAGCTCGCCGATGGCCGGAAAGCGCACCCCGCCGATCAGCTCGACCGGATGCCGACCGCTGAACGCGCTCAGGTCCAGCTCCGTGGGCTGCGCGAAGCGGGAGAAGTTGTGCACGCACAGCACGAGGTCGTCCTTGTACTCGCGCAGGAACGCGATGACGGCCGGGTTGGTGGAGGGCAGTTCGGTGTACGAGCCGAGGCCGAACGCCAGGTTCTGCTTGCGGATCTCGATCATGCGCCGGGTCCAGTGGAGCAGGCTGGAGGGGCTGCTCATGGACGCTTCGACGTTGGTGACCTGGTAGCCGTAGACCGGGTCCATGATCGTCGGCAGGAACAGCCGGCCCGGGTCGCACGACGAGAAGCCCGCGTTGCGGTCCGGGGTCCACTGCATCGGCGTGCGGACGGCGTCGCGGTCACCGAGCCAGATGTTGTCGCCCATGCCGATCTCGTCGCCGTAGTACAGGATCGGCGAGCCGGGCAGGGACAGCAGCAGGGCGGTGAACAGCTCGATCTGGTTGCGGTCGTTGTCCAGCAGCGTGGCCAGCCGCCGCCGGATGCCGATGTTGGCGCGCATACGCGGGTCCTTGGCGTACTCCGCGTACATGTAGTCGCGTTCCTCGTCGGTGACCATCTCCAGGGTCAGCTCGTCGTGGTTGCGCAGGAAGATGCCCCACTGGCAGCCGGACGGGATCGCCGGCGTCTTGGCCAGGATCTCCGACACCGGGTAGCGCGACTCCCGGCGCACCGCCATGAAGATGCGCGGCATCACCGGGAAGTGGAACGCCATGTGGCACTCGTCGCCGCCCGAGGGGAAGTCGCCGAAGTAGTCGACGACGTCCTCCGGCCACTGGTTCGCCTCCGCCAGCAGCACCGTGTCCGGGTACTGCGTGTCGATCTCCTTGCGGACCCGCTTGAGGAACTCGTGGGTTGCCGGAAGGTTTTCGCAGTTGGTTCCCTCGACCTGGTACAGGTACGGCACCGCGTCCAGCCGGAACCCGTCGATGCCGAGGTCCAGCCAGAACCGCAGCGCGGAGATGATCTCCTCCTGCACGGCCGGGTTCTCGTAGTTGAGGTCGGGCTGGTGGGAGAAGAAGCGGTGCCAGAAGTACTGCTTGCGGACGGGGTCGAAGGTCCAGTTGGATGCTTCGGTGTCGACGAAGATGATGCGGGCGTCCTGGTACTGCTTGTCGTCGTCGGCCCAGACGTAGTAGTCGCCGTAGGGGCCGTCGGGGTTGTTGCGGGACTCCTGGAACCACGGGTGCTGGTCGCTGGTGTGGTTCATGACGAAGTCGATGATGACGCGCATGCCGCGCTGGTGGGCGGCGTCGACGAACTCCACGAAGTCGGCGAGGTCGCCGAACTCGGGCAGCACGGCGGTGTAGTCGCTGACGTCGTAACCGCCGTCGCGCAGCGGTGACTTGAAGAAGGGCGGCAGCCAGAGGCAGTCGACGCCGAGCCACTGGAGGTAGTCGAGTTTGGCCGTGAGGCCCTTGAGGTCACCTACGCCGTCGCCGTTGCTGTCCTGGAAGGAGCGGACTAGGACCTCGTAGAAGACGGCTCGTTTGAACCATTCCGGGTCGCGGTCCTTGGCGGGGGTGTCCTCGAAGGTGTCCGGGACGGGCTCGTTGACGATCATATGGCGGGTGACCCTCCGATCTGCGGTGAGGACGGTCGCAGGACGGTGAGGATGTGCGCCGGCCTGTGACCCGGCTCGAGACGCACATAGTTGGCCCTGCCCCAGTTGTAGGTCTCACCGGTGAGCTCGTCGCGCACCGGCACGGACTCGTGCCAGTCCAGGCCGAGTTGCGGCATGTCCAACGAGACCGTGGCCTCCTGGGTGTGGTGAGGGTCCAGGTTCGCCACCACCAGAACCGTGTTCGAACCGCTGCGCTTGGAGTAGGCGATCACGGCTTCCTTGTCCGTGGAGTGGAAGTGCAGGTCACGCAGCTGCCGCAGGGCCGGGCTGCGGCGCCGTACCGCGTTGAGGGACGCGAGGAGAGGCGCGATGCTGCGGCCCTCGCGCTCCGCCGCCGCCCAGTCGCGGGGGCGCAGTTCGTACTTCTCGGAGTGCAGGTACTCCTCGCTGCCCTCCCGCAGGGGCACGTTCTCGCAGAGCTCGAACCCGCTGTAGACGCCCCACGTCGGGGAGAGCGTCGCAGCCAGCACCGCCCGCAGCTCGAACGCCGGACGGCCGCCCCGCTGGAGGAACTCGTGCAGGATGTCAGGGGTGTTCACGAAGAAGTTCGGCCGCATGTAGGCGGCGGCCTCGCCCGACAGCTCGGTCAGGTACTCCGTCAGCTCCTCCTTCGTGTTGCGCCAGGTGAAGTAGGTGTACGACTGCTGGAAGCCGATCGCCCCGAGGGTGTGCATCATCGCGGGCCGGGTGAACGCCTCGGCCAGGAAGATCACGTCGGGGTCGGCGCGGTTGACGTCCGCGATGACCTGCTCCCAGAACACCACCGGCTTGGTGTGCGGGTTGTCCACCCGGAAGATCCGCACGCCGTGGTCCATCCAGTGCCGCAGGACGCGCACGGTCTCCTCGACCAGGCCCGGCATGTCCCGGTCGAAGGCGATCGGGTAGATGTCCTGGTACTTCTTCGGCGGGTTCTCCGCGTAGGCGATGGTCCCGTCGGGGCGGTGGTGGAACCACTCGGGGTGCTTCTCGACCCACGGGTGGTCGGGGGAGCACTGGAGCGCGAAGTCCAGGGCCACCTCCAGGCCGAGGCCCGAGGCCCGCCGTACGAAGGCGTCGAAGTCCTCGATCGTGCCCAGGTCCGGGTGGACGGCGTCGTGGCCGCCCTCCGGTGAGCCGATCGCCCACGGCACGCCCACGTCGTCCGGACCCGCGGACAGCGTGTTGTCGGGGCCCTTGCGGAAGGTGGTGCCGATGGGGTGGATCGGCGGGAGGTAGACGACGTCGAAGCCCATCTCCGCGATCGCGGGCAGCCGCTCGGCGGCCGTGCGGAACGTCCCGCTGACCGGCGGCTCGCCCGGCCGGACCACGGCGCCCTCGGAGCGCGGGAAGAACTCGTACCAGGCGCCGTACAGGGCCCGTTCGCGCTCCACGACGAGGGGCAGCGGCGCCGAGGAGGTGACGAGTTCCCGCAGCGGACGGCAGGCGAGGACCTCGTCCACCTCGGGGGTGAGCGCGGCGGCGAGCCGGGACGCGGCGGGGCGCTCTCCGTCGCGCAGCGCGGCCACGGCGGCGAGGACGACGTCCCGTGCGCCGCCGTCCGGCAGGCCGGCGGCCGCCCGTTCGTACAGGCGGGCCCCCTCCTCCAGGACCAGCTCGGTGTCCATTCCCGCGGGGATCTTGATGCCCGCGTGGTGGCGCCAGGTGGCGACCGGATCGCTCCACGCCTCGACGGCGTAGGTCCAGTGGCCCTCCGTCGGCACGGAGACGGTCGCGCCCCAGCGGTCGGTGCCGGGGGCGAGTTCACGCATCGGGGTCCAGGGCCCCTCGCGGCCCTCGGCGTCCTTGAGGACGACGTTGGCGGCGACCGCGTCGTGGCCCTCGCGGAAGACCGTGGCCGATATCTCGAACGACTCGCGCACCACCGCCTTCGCGGGGCGTCGTCCTTCCAGGACGCGTGGCCGGACGTCCAGGACGGGGATGCGTCCGACCCCCGCCGTGACCTCCGCGGAGGGTTTCGCCGCGGTGGGGGGACCTGGGGGACCTGAATCGACCCTGCTCATGGAGGGTGTGACGGTGTGCTGCGTCGGGGGTGGCGACGTGTGGTGCTTGGCGGGCATGACCGCTCCTGTCCGCGTCAACGTGGGTGGGCGGATGAGAGTGTGGGGAGGTGGGTCCTGCGGGGCGTACCGGAGGAGCCTTCCCACCCTATTCGGGTGAGCAATCCGGCGCTTTGTTAACTACTCACCCGTAAATCTGCACACAAGACCGGCCTCGTCCGGAAGTTGCCGCGGCCGGCCGGACTCCGGCGGGCCGGCCGGGGTGCGCTCCCGTGCGCGCCGCTACGGACGGCTCGTCCGCAGCAGCCGGTCCGGCGAGCCGGGCCCCTCGCCGGTGACCTTCCCGCGGCTCGCCCGCTCGACGAGCGCTTTGCCCACCCGGGCCGGCGAGGCCCCCGGGTGACCGGCGAGATAGAGCGCCGCGGCCCCTGTGACGTGCGGAGTCGCCATCGACGTGCCGGAGAGGGTGGCCTCGGCGGTGTCGCCGGTGTGCGACGCCGAGGTGATCGACACGCCCGGGGCGAACAGGTCGACCCGGGGACCGAAGTTGGAGAACCCGGCGCGGGCGTCGTTCCGGCCGGTCGCCCCGACGGTGAGCGCCTCCCCGACCCGGGCGGGGGAGTAGAGACTGGCCGAAAGTCCGTCGTTGCCCGCCGCGACGGCGTACGTGACGCCCGAGGCGATCGAATTGCGTACGGCCGCGTCCAGTTGCGCGTTCGCCGGGCCGCCGAGGCTCAGGTTGGCGACCGCCGGTTTCCTGGCGTGGCTGGTCACCCAGTCGATGCCCGCGATGACCTGGGCGGTGGTGCCGACGCCCGCGTCGTCGAGGACCCGCACGGCGACGACGCGGGCCTTCTTGGCGACGCCGTACGTCCTCCCGGCTATGGTGCCGGCGACGTGCGTGCCGTGCCCGTTGCCGTCCCCGGCGGTGCGGTCGCCGTCGACGAAGTCCCAGCCGTCGCCCGCCCGGCCGCCGAAGTCCCGGTGGGTGACGCGGATGCCGGTGTCGATGACGTAGACGGTGACGCCGGCGCCCCCGGAATCCGGTGAGGCGTAGCGGTGGTCCAGCGGCCGGGCCGGCTGGTCGATCCGGTCCAGGCCCCAGGAGGGCGGGTTCCGCTGCCGGTGGTCGAGGCGCACCGCGGTGTCCTGGACGACCGAGACGACACGGGGGTCCGCCGCGAGCCGGCGTGCCCGGGCCGGGTCGGCCCGCACCGCGTACCCATTGAGAGCAGCGCGGTAGGTGTGGCTGATTTTCGCCGCATACGTCTCGGCGACGTCCCTCCCGGCCGCCGAGGACGCCACCGTGCCCCCTTCGAGGGTCACGAGGTAGCTCCCGTCCACCGCTCCGGGCGCCCCGGCCCCGGCTGTCCGTCCCTCGGGAGCGGCGTGCGCGGGCGGCGCGGTGGCCGAAAGTACCGCCGCGATGACGACCGCGACGAGGCCCCCCGCCCGGTACGGGCGTCTGGTGCGCGTCTGTGGCATGTCCGGGTTCCCCTCCCTGACTCGGCGCACGGGGGCCGCGGTTCACCCCGTCGGGCCGGGTCCGGGCCGGTGCGTCGGAGAGCAGCCTCTCGTGGGGCGCGAAGCGCCACAAGGGCGCACAGGCGGGCGGAACCGGCCATGGAGCGCACGACGGCCCGGTGGGAAGGTTGCGGCGAATTCACGCCGAAGTCGGCAGGCAGGCGTGGGAGACCCGCCGCGTGTCCCGCCGTGCGCCGTGGTTGCGAGGGCGCTCGTCCCGTTACCGTCGTGGGTGACGAAGGGCGCACAGCGACGTGCGTCCCTCTGCCGCGTACGTCCTCCGTGAAGGTGGAATTCGTGAAGGCAATCCGCAGGTTCACCGTTCGACCCGTACTCCCCGAAGCCCTTCACCCGCTCGTCGACCTCGCACGCAATCTGCGGTGGTCATGGCATGCGGAGACCCGTGATCTCTTCCAGTCCGTGGACCCCGAGCGCTGGACCGCGTCCGGCGGCGACCCCGTACGGCTGCTGGGCAGCGTGCCGACCGCGCGCCTCGCCGAGCTCGCCGAGGACCGGCGCTTCCTGCGCAGACTGGCCGCCGCCTCCGACGACCTGCGCGAATACGTGACCGGCGAGCGCTGGTACCAGACCCAGTCGGCCGAACTGCCCGCCGCCATCGCCTACTTCTCGCCCGAGTTCGGCGTCACCGCCGCCCTGCCCCAGTACTCCGGCGGCCTCGGCATCCTCGCCGGCGACCACCTCAAGGCCGCCAGCGACCTCGGCGTCCCGCTCATCGGCGTCGGCCTGCTCTACCGGCACGGCTACTTCCGCCAGTCCCTCTCGCGCGACGGCTGGCAGCAGGAGCACTACCCCGTCCTCGACCCGAACGAGCTCCCGCTGGTGCTGCTGCGCGAGGCCGACGGCACCCCCGCCCAGGTGTCCCTGGCACTGCCCGGCGGCAGCCGGCTGCGCGCCCGCGTCTGGCTGGCCCAGGTCGGCCGCGTCCCGCTCCTCATGCTGGACTCGGACGTCGAGGAGAACGCCCCCGGCGAACGCGGGGTGACCGACCGGCTCTACGGCGGCGGCAGCGAGCACCGGCTGCTCCAGGAGATGCTGCTGGGCATAGGAGGGGTGCGCGCGGTCCGCACGTACTGCCGGCTCACCGGTCACGCCCAGCCCGAGGTCTTCCACACCAACGAGGGACACGCAGGCTTCCTCGGCCTGGAGCGCATCGCCGAACTGTGCGACACCGGGCTCGACTTCGACTCCGGCCTCGAAGCCGTCCGCGCGGGCACCGTGTTCACCACCCACACCCCGGTCCCGGCCGGCATCGACCGCTTCGACCGGGAGCTGGTGGCCCGCCACTTCGGCCCCGACGCCGAACTGCCCCGGATCGACGTGGAGCGCATCCTGCGCCTGGGCATGGAGACCTACCCGGGCGGCGAGCCGAACCTCTTCAACATGGCCGTGATGGGGCTGCGGCTCGGCCAGCGCGCCAACGGCGTGTCCCTGCTGCACGGGCAGGTCAGCCGGGAGATGTTCTCGGGCCTGTGGCCGGGCTTCGACCCGGAGGAGGTCCCGATCACCTCGGTGACCAACGGGGTGCACGCGCCGACCTGGGTCGCCCCCGAGGTGTTCCGCCTCGGCGCCCGGCAGATCGGCGGCCGGCGCACCGAGGACGCGCTCACCGTCGGCGGCTCGGACCGCTGGGACGCGGTGGGCGAGATCCCCGACCAGGAGATCTGGGACCTGCGGCGCGTCCTGCGGGAACAACTCGTCACCGAGGTACGGCAACGCCTGTACGCCTCCTGGCGCCGGCGCGGCGCGGGCACGGCCGAACTGGGGTGGATCGACGGCGTCCTGGACCCCGACGTCCTGACGATAGGGTTCGCCCGCCGCGTCCCCTCCTACAAGCGGCTGACGCTGATGCTGCGCGACCGGGACCGGCTGATGGACCTGCTGCTGCACCCCGAGCGCCCGGTTCAGATCGTCGTCGCCGGCAAGGCGCACCCCGCCGACGACGGCGGCAAGCGCCTGATCCAGGAACTCGTCCGCTTCGCCGACGACCCCCGGGTGCGCCACCGCATCGTCTTCCTGCCCGACTACGGCATGGCGATGGCGCAGAAGCTCTACCCGGGCTGCGACATCTGGCTGAACAACCCGCTGCGCCCGCTCGAGGCCTGCGGGACGAGCGGCATGAAGGCCGCGCTGAACGGCTGCCTCAACCTGTCCGTCCTGGACGGCTGGTGGGACGAGTGGTTCCAGCCGGACTTCGGCTGGGCGATCCCGACGGCGGACGGCACGGCGACGGACGACGACCGCCGCGACGAACTGGAGGCCTCGGCCCTCTACGACCTCCTCGAACGCCGCGTCGCCCCGCGCTTCTACGAACGGGGGGAGGGCGGTCTGCCCGACCGCTGGATCGAGATGGTCCGCCAGACCCTGACGCACCTGGGTCCCAAGGTGCTGGCGGGCCGGATGGTCCGGGAGTACGTGGAGCGCCTCTACACGCCCGCGGCCCGCGCCCACCGCGCCGTGACCCCGGAGTCCGCCCGCGAGCTGGCCGGGTGGAAGTCCCGGGTGCGGGCGGCCTGGCCGCGGGTCACCGTCGACCACGTGGAGGCGTCGGCGGCGACGACCACCGCCGAACTCGGCACGACGCTCGACCTGAGGGTCCGCGTGGACCTCGCCGACCTCGGCCCCGACGACGTCGAGGTGCAGGCGGTCGCCGGGCGGGTGGACGCGCAGGACCGCATCGCGGACGCGGTGACGGTGCCCCTCAAGCCGGCCGGCGGCCCGGACATGGAGGGCCGCTGGGTCTACGAGGGCCCGCTGTCCCTGGACCGCACCGGTCCCTTCGGCTACACGGTCCGCATCCTGCCCGCGCACCGGCTGCTGGCGTCGAGCGCGGAACTGGGCCTGGTGACCGTCCCGTCGGAGGAGGCCGGCGAGGGGGCGGGCGTGCTGATGCGGTGAGGGCGTCCGGCCCCGCCCGAGCGGCGGGGCCGGGCCGCCGCTACTCCTGCACCTCGGCGCACAGCCGGCGCAGCACGACTCCGCAGCGCTGCGCGTAGGCGTGCTGGAGTCCGCGGGTGGCCGCGCCGCCCGCCCGGGTGTACCACTTGGCCGGGCGGCTGAAGGCGGTCACCGTCAGCCAGACGGTGCCGTCGCCGGTGCGGTCCACGACGAAGGCCTCCTCGCCGCTCTCCGGGTGGCCGGGCAGGGTGCCGTAGGCGAGGCCGGCGCGGCGGGGTTCGTCGAGCGTCCAGACGACCCGGCAGGGGGCCTTGATCGGGCCGATGCCGACGGTGACGTCGATGCCGGGCGTCGCCGTCGGCGCGTCCGCCGAGACGGTGACGCCGACCGCGCGGTGCATCTCCCAGGTCAGCACCGCCTGGCACGCCCTGCGGAAGACGTCCTCGCCCTCGCCGATACGGTTTCGGACATGCAGTCGGTGGAAGCCCGGTGGGCAACGGTCCTCGCGGGTCGCGCCCACGTCCTCGTAGGTGAAGGGCATGGGGGACAGCCTAGGGCGGCCCCCGGAGAAACCTTCTCTCCGGGGGCCGCCCGACGGGAGCGAGGACGGGTCAGTTGACGTTGACCGCGGTCCAGGCGGCCTTCACGGCCGCGTACTCCGTGCTGGTGGAGCCGTACAGCGCCGAGGCCGCGGACAGGGTCGCGGTGCGGGCGCCCGCGTACTTGGTCGACGACGTCATGTAGGTCGTCAGCGCCTTGTACCAGATCTGCAGGGCCTTGGCGCGGCCGATGCCGGTGACCGCGGAGCCGTTGTACGTCGGGGAGTTGTAGGTGACCCCGTTGATCGTCTTGCTGCCGCTGCCCTCGGACAGCAGGTAGAAGAAGTGGTTGGCGACACCGGACGAGTAGTGCACGTCCTTGCTGCCGACCGTGGAGGACCAGTAGTCGGCGGAGCCGCCGTCCTTGCTGGGCTTGTCCATGTAGCGCAGCGGCGTGCCGTTGCCGTTGATGTTGATCTTCTCGCCGATGAGGTAGTCGCCGACGTCGGAGGAGTTGTTGGCGTAGAACTCGACGCCGGTGCCGAAGATGTCGGAGGTCGCCTCGTTCAGACCGCCGGACTCGCCCGAGTAGTTGAGGCCCGCGGTGTTGGAGGTGACGCCGTGGCTCATCTCGTGGCCGGCCACGTCCAGCGAGGTGAGCGGGTGGGTGTTGCCCGAGCCGTCGCCGTACGTCATGCAGAAGCAGCCGTCGTCCCAGAACGCGTTGACGTAGGCGTTGCCGTAGTGGACGCGGGAGTACGCGCCGACGCCGTTGTTCTTGATGCCGCTGCGGTTGAAGGTGTTCTTGTAGAAGTCCCAGGTCGTCTGGGCGCCGTACGCGGCGTCCGCGGCGGCGGTCTGGTCGGTGGTGGAGCTGGAGGCGGCGCCGGTGCCCCAGACGTCGTCGGCGTCCGTGAACAGCGTCCCGGTGCCCGACGTGCCGTGCTTGAGGTTGTAGGTCTTGTGGCCGCCGCGGGTGCCGTCCGTCAGGCTGTACGTCGAACCCGACAGGGTGGTGGTGAGCGAGACCGAGCCGGAGTACAGCGTCTTGCCGGTGCCGGTCTCGATGCCCTGGTACTCGTAGAGCTTCTTGCCGGTGGCCGCGTCGGTGACGACGTGCAGCTCGTTCGGGGTGCCGTCGTCCTGGAGGCCGCCGACGACGGTCTCGTAGGCGAGGGTCGGCTTGCCGTCCGCCGCCCAGATCACCTTGCGGGGGGCCTGGTCGGCGGTCGTCTTCTCGGAGCCGGCCGACTGGGCGGCCTTCACGGCCTGCTTCTCGGCCTTCTGGGCGGTCACGGCGGGCTTGAGGGAGGCCACCTTGATGGCCGCCTTCGTCGCCTTGGTGACGCCCTTGGTCTTCCCGGCCTTCGTCTCGTGGACGACCAGGTCGCCGCCGAGGACCGGGAGTCCGTCGTAGGTGCGCTCGTAGCGGGTGTGGAGGGTGCCGTCGGCGTCCTTGACGACGTCTCTGACGACGAGCTTCTCCTTGGCGCCGAGACCTATCTCGTCGGCCGTGCGCGTGACGCCCGCCTGGGCGTCCTTGATCAGGGTCGTGCGGGCCGCCGCGGACAGCTGCACCGGCGCGGCGGAGAGGGCGGGCGTGCCCGAGGGGGAGGTGGGGGTCTGGGCGGACGCACCGGTGATACCGGTGGTGAGGAGCGCTCCGGCCGCAACGGCGGTCGCGATGGCCAGAGTGGTGCGCTTGTGACGCGCGTAGAGGGGGGTCACGCAAGCTCCTTATGGGGGGCGACCGGGCGGCGTGGGGTCGCCGTCCGGAAGTACGAAGGTGCGGTGCGGGAGTGCCGTGCGGTGGAAGAGTGCCACCTGGGACGCGTACATGTCAGGAGTGCGATCAAAGCTTGGCCGGAAAGCGTCCGTTGAGTGAAAACCGCTGTACGCAATGCGGAATCGATCTTGTTCAAAGAGGCAACCAAGGCCGGGTCAGGGCACGGTAAAAGAGGGCGCCGCCCCGGGGAGTCGAACCACCGGGACGGCGCCCTGCCTGTGCGGGACCGCGGGACGGTCTACGGGAACGTCAGCTTCCAGCTGTTGATGTAGCCGGTGTCCTGCGCCGCCTGGTCCTGGACCCTCAACTTCCAGGTGCCGTTGGCGACTTCGGAGGACGCGTCGACCGTGTAGGTGGTGTTCACGTTGTCCGCCGAGTCGGACGAGCTGAAGTTCTTCAGCCGGTACGCGGTGCCGTCCGGGGCCACCAGGTCGATGACGAGGTCACCGCGCCAGGTGTGCACGATGTCCACCGCGACGGCCAGGTTCGTAGGGGCGTTGCCCGTCCGGCCGGAGACCGTCACCGAGGACGTCACGGCAGCGCCGTTGTCCGGAATCGATACGTCGGCCGTGTTCTCGAACGACGTGCCGCCACCGCCGCCGCCACCGGAACGCGCGCCCACGGCCACGGCCGCCCACGCGTCCTGCACCGCCTTGTACTCCGCGCCGGTGGTGCCGTACAGCTCACCCGTCGCCGCGAGCGTGCCGGTGCGGGCCGCCGCGTAGTTGGTGGTCGAGGTGAACTTGGTGGTGAGCGCCCGGTACCAGATCTGGAGCGCCTTCTCGCGTCCGATGCCGGTGACCGGAAGGCCGTCGGCGGTCGGCGAGTTGTAGCTGACGCCGTTGATCACCTTCGCGCCGCTGCCCTCGGACAGCAGGTAGAAGAAGTGGTTCGCGGGACCCGAGGAGTAGTGGACGTCGATCGACCCGATCCCCGAGTACCAGCTGTCCTTGGACGCGCCGTCCTTGCTCGGCTTGTCCTGGTAGCGCAGCGGGGTGCCGTTGCCGTTGATGTCGATCTTCTCGCCGATGAGGTAGTCACCGACGTCGGAGGAGTTGTTGGCGTAGAACTCCACGCCGGTGCCGAAGATGTCGGAGGTCGCCTCGTTCAGACCGCCGGACTCGCCCGAGTAGTTGAGCCCCGCGGTGTTGGAGGTGACGCCGTGGCTCATCTCGTGGCCGGCCACGTCGATCGACGTGAGGGGCTTGGCGTTGCCCGACCCGTCGCCGTACGTCATGCAGAAGCAGCCGTCGTCCCAGAACGCGTTGACGTACGCGTTGCCGTAGTGGACGCGGGAGTACGCGCCGACGCCGTTGTTCTTGATGCCGCTGCGGTTGAAGGAGTTCTTGTAGAAGTCCCACGTGACGGCGGCCCCGTAGTGCGCGTCGGCGCCCGCGGTGGCGGCGTTCGACGTGGTGCCGTTGCCCCAGGTGTCGCTGGTCTGGGAGAACAGCGTGCCGGTGCCCGACGTGCCGCGGTTCAGGTTGTACGTCTTGTGGCCGCCGCGCGCGCCGTCGTTCAGCGTGTACGTGGAGCCCGAGAGCGTGGTCGTCAGCGGCACCGTGCCGCTGTACTGGGTGTTGCCGGTGCCGGTCTCGATGCCCTGGTACTCGTAGAGCTTCTTGCCGGTGGCCGCGTCCGTGACGACGTGCAGCTCGTTCGGGGTGCCGTCCTCCTGGAGGCCGCCGACGACGGTCTCGTACGCGAGCGCGGGCTTGCCGTTCGCCGCCCAGATCACCTTGCGGGGCGCGCGGTCGGCCTCGGTCTTCTCCGAGCCGGCGTCCCTGGCGGCCGACAGCGCCTGCTTCTCCGCCTTCGAGGCGGTGACGGCCGGCGTCAGCGAGGCGACCTTGATCGTGGCCTTCGTCGCCTTGACGACGCCCTCGGTCTTCCCGGAGGCGGCGGTGTCGACCACCAGGTCGCCGCCGAGCACCGGGAGTCCGGCGTAGGTGCGCTCGTAGCGGGTGTGGACGGAGCCGTCCTTGTCCTTGATGACGTCGCGGGCGACGAGTTTCTCCTTCGCCCCGAGTCCCAGGTCCTTGGCGGTGTCCGCCTTCGCGGCGTCGGCGTCGCGTATCAGCTCGGCGCGCTGGGAGGGCGTGAGCTGCACGGCGACGGAACCGGGGTTGATCTTCCCGGCCGGTGCCTTCTCGGGGGCGGCGCTGGCGGCGCCCGACTGGACGGCCGCGGTGAGCAGCGCGGTGACGCCGACGAGTGCGGCGGCGGTGGCGCGGCGGCGCGCGGTGTGGGAGGTGCGTCTGTGGGAGGTGCTGCTTCTCAACACTGACTCCTTCTGCGTGGCCGCGGGTCGCACGGCCAGGGGAGACCGGACGATGGGTGAGCCGTCCGGGCAGAACAGGGCGGTACGCAAAGCCAGGTGCACAGGAGGTTGCGCCACGGCACAGCGAAGGTGCTGTGAGGTTGCTGTGAAGCGGCCGTGGGAAGAGTGGCAGCAGATTGCGCGTTCTGTCAGGGGCGCATCAAGAACTTGGCCGGAAACCGTTCGTTGTCCGGTTGGTCGTGTTCGGTATACGAACTGGTCACCCGGTCAGGCCAGACTGTCCTGCCACGCCCGGTGCAGATCGGCGAACCTGCCGGTGTCGAGCACGAGTTGGTCCGGCGTGCCGTCCTCCACGATCCGGCCGTGCTCCATCACCAGCACCCGGTCGGCGATCTCCACCGTGGACAGCCGGTGCGCGATCACGACGGCGGTCCGGCCGTGCAGGACCGTCGACATCGCGCGCTGCACCGCCCGCTCGCCGGGCACGTCCAGCGAGCTGGTCGCCTCGTCGAGGATCAGCACGGCGGGGTCGGCGAGCAACGCCCGCGCGAACGCGACCAGTTGGCGCTGCCCCGCCGAGATGCGGCCGCCCCGCTTGCGTACGTCCGTGTCGTAGCCGTCGGGCAGGGCGCTGATGAACTCGTGCGCGCCGATCGCCTTCGCGGCCCGCTCGATCTCCTCCCGGCCCGCGTCCGGGCGGCCGATGGCGATGTTCTCGGCGACCGTGCCGGAGAACAGGAACGCCTCCTGCGTCACCATGACCACTCCGCGCCGCAGTTCGGCGTTGGCGAGATCACGCAGGTCGACCCCGTCCAGCAGGACCCGTCCCTCGGTCGGGTCGTAGAAGCGGGCCAGGAGCTTGGCCAGGGTGGACTTGCCGGCGCCGGTCGAGCCGACCACGGCGACCGTCTGCCCGGCGGTCAGCGTGAGGTCGAAGCGGGGCAGGACCTCGCCGCCGGTGCGGTACGCGAAGCGGACGCCCTCGAAGACGACCTCGCGGCCCGGGTGCTCCGAGGCGGACTCCGGCAGGTGCCGGGGCGTCACGGGCTCCGGCACCGCGGGCGTCTGGGCGAGCAGACCCGCGATCTTCTCCAGCGAGGCCGCCGCCGACTGGTACGAGTTGAGGAACATGCCGAGCCGGTCGATGGGGTCGTACAGCCGGCGCAGATAGAGCACCGCGGCGGCCAGCACGCCGAGCTCCAGCGAGCCGGACGCCACCCGGTGCGCGCCCCACAGCACGATGCCCGCGACCGCAACGTTCGCGACCAGGCGCGAGCCGGTGACGTAGCGCGCCATCTCCAGCAGCGCGTCGCCGTTCGTCCGCTCGTGCCGCCGGTTCAGGACCCGGAACTGCGCGTCGTTGGCCGCCTCGCGCCGGAAGGCGCGCACCGGCCTGATCCCGTTCATCGTCTCCGCGAACTTCACGATGACGGCGGCGATCGCGGTCGACCGCACGCGGTACACGCGGCCCGCGCGGCGCTGGTAGAGCCGCACCAGCAGGTACAGCGGCACGAAGGAGGCAACGGCCATCGCGCCCAGGCCCAGGTCGAGCCAGAGCAGCATCGCCGAGATGTAGACGAAGGACAGGATGACCATGACGAGTTCCTGCAGGCCCTCGCTGAGCAGCTCCCGCAGGGACTCGACGTCCGTGGTGGAGCGGGAGATCAGCCGGCCCGAGGTGTACCGCTCGTGGAAGTCGATGCTGAGCGCCTGCGCGTGCCGGAAGATGCGTCCGCGCAGGTCGAGCAGGACGTCCTGGTTGACGCGGGCGGAGGCCGCGATGAACGCGTATTGCAGTGCGCCGGAGGCGACCGAGCACACGAGGTAGGCGACCGCCACCGCGATCAGCGGACCGCGGTCGTCGTGCCGGAAGGCCGGTACCGCGCGGTCGATGGCGTACGCGACGAGCAGCGGACCCGCCTGGACGGCCGCCTGCTGGACCAGCAGCAGGACCGTCGCCACCACGACCCGGGCCCTCAGCGGGGCGAGGAGCGAGCGCAGCAGCGCGGCCGTCGCACCCGGGGGAGTGGGCAGGACGTCGCGGTCGAAGGGGTCGGCGCGCCCGGTGTCCTCCCGCGGCGTGTGGTCCGGTTCCCCGGCCCGGTCCCGGTCGGGGTCCCGGTCCGGCGCGGTCGTCGTCGGCGCCGTCATCGGTGGTCCTCCTCGGTGCGGGCGCCGGCGTGGGCGGTCCGGCGTGCGGTGTCGGTGCCGTGCCCCGCACCGGGAGCGGCGCCGGTGTCCTCGGTGCCCGACATCAGCCAGGCGTACTCGGCGTTCGAGCGCAGCAGTTCGTGATGAGTGCCGACGGCGGCGACGCGGCCCCCGGACAGCAGGGCCACCCGGTCGGCGAGCAGCACCGTGGACGGGCGGTGCGCGACGACCAGTGCCGTCGTGCGGGCCAGTACGCGGCGCAGGGCCGCCTCCACCGCGGCCTCCGTGTGCACGTCCAGCGCCGAGAGCGGGTCGTCCAGGACGAGGAAGCGGGGGCTGCCGACGACGGCGCGTGCCAGGGCGAGGCGCTGGCGCTGACCGCCGGACAGACTCAGGCCCTGCTCGCCGACCTGGGTGGCGGCCCCCTCGGGCAGCGCGTGGACGAAGTCGGCCTGCGCCACGGCCAGGGCGCGGTCCAGCTCCGTCTCGCCCGCGGTGTCGGCGGCGCCCATCAGGACGTTCTCGCCGACGCTCGCGGAGAACAGCGTGGGCTCCTCGAAGGCCACGGCGACGAGCTCGCGCAGCGTCGCCCTGGGCATCCGGGTGATGTCCTCGCCGTCCAGCGTGATGCGGCCGCTCGTCACCTCGTGCAGGCGCGGGATGAGGGCCGTGAGGGTGGTCTTGCCGGAGCCGGTCGCCCCGACCAGGGCCATCGTCTCGCCGGGGCGGATGTGCAGGTCGATGCCGTCGAGCACGGGGGCCGCGTCCGCGGGGGCGTCCGGGTAGCGGAACCGCACCCCGTGGAACCGCAGTCCGCCCGCGCCCGCCCGCCCGGTGCCGGCCGCTCCGGCACCGATGCCTTCCGGGCCCTCGACGTCACCGTCACCGTCGTGACGGCTCGCCCCGGAACCCGAGGCGGGACCGTGACGATCACCATCACCGGCGTCGGCGTCGGCGTCGTCCGGAGTCCCCTTACCGACGCCGTCCCGAGTCCCCGTACCGCCGCCCGTACCCACACCCTTGCGGGGACCGGCGCCTTCACCGGCGGCTCCGTCGGCCGGGTCGGCCGATTCCGGCGCGGAGTCCATCACCTCGAAGTACCGCTGCGTGGCCGTCGCCGCCTCCTGGCTCATCGCCAGCAGGAAGCCGATCGAGTCGATGGGCCAGCGCAGGGCCAGGGCCGTCGACAGGAAGGCGACCAGCGTCCCGGCGGAGAGATCGCCGTCCGCGACCTGGACCGTACCGAGGACCAGGGCCGCGCCGATGGCCAGTTCCGGCAGGGTGACGATGACGGCCCAGATGGAGGCGAGCAGCCGGGCCTTGGCCAGTTCCGTGCCGCGCAGGGTCCGCGACAGCTCCCGGAACGCGCGGGCCTGGCTGCGGTGGCGCCCGAAGCCCTTGATGATGCGGATGCCGAGCACGCTCTCCTCGACGACCGTCGTCAGATCGCCCACCTGGTCCTGCGCCAGCCGCGCCACCTGCGAGTACCGCCGCTCGAAGAGCCAGCAGACCAGCACCACCGGCAGGACCGGGGCCAGCAGCACCAGCCCGAGGGTCCACTGCTGGAGCAGCATGATGGCCATGCCGACGAGGATCGTCACGGCGTTGACGAACAGGAACGTCAGCGGGAAGGCCAGGAACATGCGCAGCAGCATCAGGTCCGTGGTGGCCCGGGACAGCAGCTGACCCGAGGCCCAGCGGTCGTGGAAGGCGACCGGGAGCCGCTGGAGATGCCGGTACAGATCCGCCCGCATGTCCGCCTCGACACCCGCGAGCGGTCGCGCCACCAGCCACCGGCGCAGCCCGAACAGCAGCGCCTCCGCGAACCCGAGCAGCAGCAGGTACAGCGCCCCGAGCCACACTCCCTGCGGGTCGTGGCCGGCGACGGGACCGTCCACCAGCCACTTCAGGACGAGCGGGATCACCAGCCCGACGCAGGAGGCGACGACGGCGACGCAGGCCGCGCCGAACAGCCGCGCGCGCACGGGCCGTACGTACGGCCACAGGCGCAGCAGGCTGCGTACGGTGGAGCCCCCGTCGGCCTGGCCGCCCGGTCCGGCGGCGGCCTCGGCGGCATCCGCGTGACCGGGCCCGCCGGTGGGGCCGTCGTGATCCTTGGTCGTTGCATCTGTCGTGGCCATCAGGGGCGAGCCTACGGATTGCCACTGACACCGCCCACCGAGTTTTGGCCGGACCCACGACGGCCCGGCGGCCCGGACGCCGTGCTCGACGCCGTACCGGACGCGGTCCTTCCACGGGCCGGCTCGCACCGGGCCGACGCGCACCGGCCTACGCGCACCAAGCCGCGACGCCGGCCCGACGGCCCTCGGTCCGCGCCCCCCTTAAATCACGCCCCTCAGCCCGCGACCCGCAGCAGCAGCACCGCGCGCGCGGGCACCGTGACGGTCGTGCCGGCCCGGTGCGTCACTCCCGGCGCCTCGCCCTGTTCCTCGCGGGAGGTGTCCACGACGACCTCGTACTCCGCGGCCCACGGCGGCCCCGGCAGCACGAACGCCGTCGGCCGGTCCCCGGCGTGCAGCACGGCGAGGAAGCTGTCGTCCACGACCGGCGCCCCCCGGGCGTCGCGTCCGGGTATGTCCCGCCCGGACAGGTACATCCCGAGCGTCGCGGCCGGCGCGTACCAGTCCCGCTCCGTCATCTCGGTGCCGCGCGAGGTGAACCAGGCGAGGTCCCGCAGTCCGTCCGCCGAGTGCGCCCGCCCGGAGAAGAAGGCCCGCGTCCGCAGCACCGGGTGCCCGTGCCGCAGGGCGATCAGCCGGGACGTGAGGTCGAACAGCGCCCGCCAGGCCGGGTCCTCCAGCTGCGACCAGTCGACCCAGCTGATCTCGTTGTCCTGGCAGTACGCGTTGTTGTTGCCCCGCTGCGTCCGCCCGAACTCGTCGCCCGCGACCAGCATCGGCACCCCGGTGGACAGCAGCAGCGTGGTCAGCAGGTTGCGCAACTGGCGGCGGCGCAGGGCCTGTACGCGCTCCTCGTCCGTCTCGCCCTCCACCCCGCAGTTCCAGGCGCGGTTGTCGTCGGAGCCGTCCCGGTTGCCCTCGCCGTTGGCCTCGTTGTGCTTGCGCTCGTAGGAGACCATGTCCCGGAGGGTGAACCCGTCGTGGGCCGTGATGAAGTTGACCGACGCGTACGGGCGTCGCCCGCCCCACGCGTAGAGGTCGCTCGACCCGGACAGCCGGTAGCCCAGGTCCCGTACGTCGGGCAGCGCCCCGCGCCAGAAGTCGCGCACCGCGTTGCGGTACCGGTCGTTCCACTCCGTCCACAGCGGCGGGAAGGACCCCACCTGGTATCCGCCCGAACCGACGTCCCAGGGCTCCGCGATGAGCTTGACCCGCCGCAGCACCGGGTCCTGCGCGATGACGGCGAGGAACGGCGAGAGCATGTCGACGTCGTGCATGGAGCGGGCGAGCGCCGCAGCCAGGTCGAAACGGAAGCCGTCCACCCCCATCTCCGTCACCCAGTAGCGCAGCGAGTCGGTGATCAGCCGCAGCACGTGCGGCTGCACCACGTGCAGGGTGTTGCCGCAGCCCGTGTAGTCCGCGTACCGCCGGGCGTCCGACTGGAGCCGGTAGTAGCCGCGGTTGTCGATGCCGCGCAGCGAGAGCATCGGGCCCAGCTCGCTCGCCTCCGCCGTGTGGTTGTAGACCACGTCGAGGATGACCTCGATGCCGGCCGCGTGCAGCGCGCGCACCATCCGCTTGAACTCGCCGACCTGCTCGCCCCGGGTGCCGGTCGCGGAGTAGGCGGCGTGCGGGGCGAAGTACCCGATGGAGTTGTAGCCCCAGTAGTTGCGCAGGCCCCTGCGCAGCAGATGGTCCTCGTGCGCGAACTGGTGCACCGGCAGCAGCTCCACCGCCGTCACCCCGAGCGCCGTCAGATGCTCGATCGCCGCCGGGTGCGCCAGACCGGCGTAGGTGCCGCGCAGTTCCTCCGGGATGCCCGGGTGCAGCCGGGTGAAGCCCCGTACGTGCAGCTCGTAGATCACCGAGTCGGCCCACGGCGTCTTGGGCCGGTGGTCGTCCGCCCAGTCGTCGTCGTCATGGACGACGACGCCCTTGGGGACGTACGGGGCCGAGTCGCGGTCGTCGCGCACGGTGTCGGCGACATGCTGCTGGGGCCAGTCGCGGACGTGCCCGTACACCTCCGGCGGCAGGGTGAAGTCGCCGTCCACGGCGCGCGCGTACGGGTCCAGGAGCAGCTTCGCCGGGTTCCAGCGGGCGCCGGTCCACGGGTCCCAGCGGCCGTGCACCCGGTAGCCGTAGCGGCGTCCGGGGAGGACGCCGGGGACGAAACCGTGCCAGATCTCGTGCGTCAGCTCGGTGAGTTTGACGCGGATCTCGCTCGCCCCGCCGCCCCGCTCGTCGAAGAGGCACAGGTCCACCGCCTCCGCCCCGCCCGCCCACAGCGCGAAGTTGGTGCCCGCGACGCCGTCGGGGCCGACCCGGAAGCGTGCCCCGAGGGGAGTCGGGGTACCCGGCCACACGGGCACGACGGGCGCCGCCCGCTGCGTGCCGTTCCTCACAGGGGCGGACTGCGTGGGCAGTCCGCTTCCCGTGGCATGTCCTTCCTGGACTGCCTCCTGCTCGGGTGCGCTCGACACCGGTCAGCCTCCCGCGGCTCGATGGGGAGCGACAAGAAAAGGGGCCCGTGGCGTCCCGGCCGCGGTTCCCCGTCGCGTCGTCCTCCCCACTGTTCTGCCCACCGGGTGGCTCGCACTCACGTTTCCCCAGGAGGGGCATGGTCGTTGGGCGGTCGTGATCCACGTACAGACGCGCGCGCGACGCGCCGGGGCCGTACTGGCGGCCGTACTGACCTGGGCGGTCCTGCTGGCCGCCGCCTCCGGCTGCTCGTCGGACGGGATGGACGAGGTGCTCGGCAAGCCCCGCGCGCCCGAGGACGTCATCCGTGTCTCGCCGGACGACGGCAGCAAGGGGGTGCGGCCCGGCGAGAAGCTGACGGTACGGGTGCCCGGCGGGCGCCTGGAGTCGGTGAAGGTCGTCAAGTCCCAGGACGCGCAGGAGTCCGAAGTGCGCGGCCGCATCACGGACGACGGCCTGAGCTGGCGGCCCGACGACAGGAGGCTCGCGCTCGCCGCCCGGTACACCGTGGACGTGGTGGCGCTGGACGGGCACGGGCGCCGCTCCGCCCGGCACACGGCGTTCACGACGGCGGTGCCGGACGAGCGGTTCATCGGGTACGTGGCCCCCGAGAACCGCGCCGTGGTCGGCACCGGGATGATCGTCTCCCTGGAGTTCAACCGGGAGATCCGGCGCCGGGCCGCCGTCGAGCGCGCGATCCGGGTGACCGCGGTGCCCCCGGTGGACATCCGCCCGCACTGGTTCGGCCGGGACCGGCTCGACTTCCGGCCCGAGAGGTACTGGAAGCCCGGGACCCGGGTGACGGTGGCGCTGCGGCTGCGGGACGTCGAAGGGGCGCCCGGTGTCTACGGGTTGCAGGACAAGACGCTCACCTTCACCGTCGGACGCAGCCAGGTGAGCCTCGTGGACGCGGCCGAGCACACCATGGAGGTGCGCCGCGACGGCGACCTGCTCGCCACCGTGCCGATCACGGCGGGCGCCCCGAAGACGACGACGTACAACGGGAAGATGGTCGTCACCGAGATGCTCGAGGTGACCCGGATGAACAGCCGCACGGTCGGCTTCGGCGGCGAGTACGACATCCCGGACGTCCCGCACGCCATGCGTCTCACCAGCTCCGGCACCTTCCTGCACGGCAACTACTGGGCGCCGGACGCCTTCGGCAACACCAACGTCAGTCACGGCTGCGTGGGGCTGAGGGACGTCAGGGGCGGCAGCTCGCGGACGCCCGCGGGCTGGTTCTTCGACCGCAGCCTCGTCGGCGACGTCGTGGAGGTCGTCCACAGCAAGGACAAGAAGGTCGCCCCCGACAACGGCCTCGGCGGCTGGAACATGGGCTGGAAACAGTGGAAGGCGGGCTCCGCGGTCGAGTAGCCCGACATACGGGTACGTACGGAGCGGCTTCCGACTCCCCTTCGCGCGGTTGAACTTGGAACTGAACGGTGACAATCGCGGGGATCCAACACCTCCGGCGGTGTGATTAATTAGCGCGATATGCGCGTGGGACGCGCCGGGGTGCGGGCCTGATCAGGCCGTGCGAGGGGAGAACGACTTTGAACGGGCGACCGATATCGGGGGCGTCGGTTGGCGCGCGGTCACGGCGGAACAAGGGGGGCCTGGCACTGCTGCTGGGTGTCCTGTTGTGTGCGGTGACCGCGTGCGGCGGGGGCGGGGACACGGGCTCCGGGTCCGGGAAGAGCAAGGGCGAGTCGGGTACGGCGGACACCAAGGCGTCGGCGGCGGTCGTGACGATCGCCCCGAAGGACGGCGCCGACGACGTGCGGACCAGCGGCGCCCTCAAGGTGACCGCGGCCAAGGGCAAGCTGACCGAGGTGAAGGTCGAGGACACCAAGGGCAAGGCCGTCGAGGGGAAGATAACCGGCGGGGGCGCCACCTGGACCCCCTCGACGCACCTGGCCTCGGCCACCAAGTACAAGGTCCACGCGGTGGCCAAGGACGCCGACGGCCGTGAGGCCGCCGAGGAGTCCGCGTTCACCACGCTGACCCCGAAGAACACCTTCGTCGGGATCTACACGCCCGAGGACGGCTCCAAGGTCGGCGTGGGCATGCCGTTCTCGGTGCACTTCACCCGGGGCATCACGCACCCGGAGGACGTCGAGAAGGCGATCAGGATCAAGACCGAGCCCGCGGTCGACGTCCAGGGGCACTGGTTCGGCAACGACCGGCTGGACTTCCGCCCTGAGGAGTACTGGGCGGCGGGCACGAAGGTCACCGTCGAGTTCAACCTCGACGGCGTCGAGGGCCGGCCCGGGGTGTACGGCGAGCAGGCCAAGACCGTGAAGTTCACGATCGGCCGCAGCCAGGTCTCCACCGTCGACGTCAAGACCAAGAAGATGACCGTCAAGCGCGACGGGAAGACCATCAAGACCATCCCGGTCACCACCGGCAAGCCCGGCTACGACACCTGGAACGGCCAGATGGTCATCAGCGAGCGCCTGCGGGTGACCCGGATGAACGGCGAGACCGTCGGCTACGGCGGCGAGTACGACATCAAGGACGTGCCGGACGCGATGCGCCTGACCAACTCGGGCACCTTCATCCACGGCAACTACTGGGGCGGCGACGCCTTCGGCAACTACAACGCCAGCCACGGCTGCGTCGGCCTGCGGGACGTGCGCGGCGGCGGCGACCGGAGCGTGCCCGCCGCGTGGTTCTTCGACCACTCGATGGTCGGCGACGTGGTCGTCGTGAAGAACTCCCACGACAAGACGGTGGCCCCGGACAACGGGTACAACGGCTGGAACATGTCCTGGGAGAAGTGGACAGCTTAAGATCCCCCTTCGCCTCCGGGCCCGGTGTGCCGCTGTGACCGAGCACACCGGGCCCGTCGGCGTTAACGGCCACTAACCTGCTCCCATGACTGTGCATCTCGAAGTCGCCGAAGGCGTCGGCACCATCCGTCTCGACCGTCCGCCGATGAACGCGCTGGACGTCGCCACCCAGGACCGCCTGAAGGAACTCGCCGAGGAGGCCACGCGCCGCACCGACGTGCGCGCGGTGGTGCTGTACGGCGGCGAGAAGGTGTTCGCGGCCGGCGCGGACATCAAGGAGATGCAGGCCATGGACCACGCGGCGATGGTCGCGCGGTCCCGGGGCCTGCAGGACTCCTTCACCGCCGTCGCCCGCATCCCCAAGCCCGTCGTCGCCGCGGTCACCGGCTACGCGCTCGGCGGGGGCTGCGAGTTGGCGCTCTGCGCCGACTACCGCATCGCCGCGGAGAACGCGAAGCTCGGCCAGCCGGAGATCCTGCTCGGCCTGATCCCCGGCGCCGGCGGCACCCAGCGCCTCTCTCGGCTGATCGGTCCCTCCCGGGCCAAGGACCTCATCTTCACGGGCCGCATGGTCAAGGCCGACGAGGCGCTCACGCTCGGGCTCGTCGACCGGGTCGTCCCCAGGGACGAGGTGTACGCCCAGGCGCACGCGTGGGCCGCGAAGCTGGCGCAGGGACCCGCCATCGCGCTGCGGGCCGCCAAGGAGTCGATCGACGCCGGGCTGGAGACCGACCTGGAGACCGGACTGACCGTCGAACGCAACTGGTTCGCGGGGCTGTTCGCCACGGAGGACCGGGAGCGGGGCATGCGCAGCTTCGTGGACGAGGGTCCCGGCAAGGCGAAGTTCCTCTGATCCGGCAGCAGTTGTCGCCCCGAACCGCTTGCAGTTGACGCGACGTCTCACCCGGCGTCCCCCGATGGGCTGGTTTATGCCCGCCTTAAGAGAACCTTAAGGGCAACTGAACGGGGTTCCCGGGTCCATGCCGTGAACGGGGGTTCCACCGCAGGTCGGACAGTGTGCCGCCGGTCTTGAATTACCTGTGGCATATGCCGTTCGACTCCTGCGGAACGAGCGGTTCCGGGGGGCGTATTCCCTCGGAACCGCCCCGTAGGGGTCCTGGGGCGGCCATGATGGTGCCATGGCGGGGCTGGAGGGTGTGGAACAGCCGCGGCGGCACGCGAGTGCGACCGCGGCGCGCTGGTCGCCGGCGGTGGAGGACGAACGGGCTCTGAAAGCCCTGGAGTTGTTCGGGAATCCGACGGAGGGTGAGGTGGTCCTGCCGTCCCGCCCCGAATCGGCCGCCAGTGCGCGACGGCTCGCCCAGGTGGTGGTGCTCCGCCAGTGGGGGCTCTCGCCGAAGATGACCGAGGACGCGGTCCTACTCGTCTCCGAACTCGTCGGCAACGCCGTGCGGCACACCGGCGCCCGGGTGTTCGGTCTGCGGATGCGCCGGCGCCGGGGCTGGATCCGCGTCGAGGTGCGTGACCCCTCCCGCGGGCTGCCCTGTCTGATGCCGGTCCAGGAGATGGACCTGAGCGGGCGCGGGCTCTTCCTCGTCGACAAGCTCTCCGACCGCTGGGGCGTCGATCTGCTGCCCCGCGGCAAGACGACCTGGTTCGAGATGCGGGTCGCCGACCGCTGACGCGGGGGCGGCCCTCTTGCCCCGGCTCCGCGTACGGGGTCGTCTTGGCGACGTGACGTGACGTGACGTGACGTGACGTGACGTGATCGCGGGCACGGGCCCTCGACGCTCACTGGTGCCGACGTCACGGGGTCCGCCCCGGACCCCGCTTCTCAAGCGCCGGAGGGGCTGGATTTTCCGTGGCGCCGCTGCCAAGCGATTCGCGTTCGTCGGTGACGGCGCCGCGACCCGCGTCAGTCGTTCAACACGTCAATATGCCTATTTGTGGTCGGATCGCCCTTAAATGGTGCAGGTGACCACGACCGACCGCCGTTCGGCGCTGCGCGCGGGTGCCGGGCTCGCCGTAGCCGGGGCCCTCTCCGCCGCGTGTTCCCCGGGAGGGGCCGCCGCGCACGAGGCCCGCGCGCCGGGCATCCCGGACTCACCCGCCGCGTCCGGCGCCCCTCACCCCCCGGACAGGCGCCCGGCGCCCTCACCCCGGCACTACCCGGGGCAGCCCGTGCAGATCGAGCACGGCCCCCGCACCCGGCCCCAGGTCGCCCTCACCTTCCACGGGCAGGGTGATCCGGCGATCGCCCGCGCCCTCCTGGGCGAGGCCGAGCGCCGGGGCGCCCGGGTCACCGTGCTCGCCGTCGGAACCTGGCTCGACGAGCATCCGGAGCTGGCCCGGCGGATCCTCGACGGCGGCCACGACCTCGGCAACCACACCCTGCGCCACCTCGGCATCAACACGATGTCCGAGGCGGACGCGTACGCCGAGATCCGGGGCTGCGCGGACCGGCTGCGCCGGCTGACCGGTTCCCCCGGCACCTGGTTCCGCCCCTCGCGCACCCCGCACGCCTCGCCCCTGGTGGAGCGGGTGGCCCGTCGCGCCGGATACCCCCACGTCCTCTCGTACGACGTCGACTCGCTCGACTTCACCTCGCCGGGCGCCACGGCCGTGACCCGCAAGGTCATGGGCGAGGTCCGCGCCGGATCGGTGGTGAGCCTGCACTTCGGGTACGCGGACACGGTCGCCGCGCTTCCCGCCGTCCTGGAAGAACTCGACCGCCGCGGACTGCGCGCGGTGACCACCACGGAGCTGCTGAGCTGATGCACCGCAACCGGAAACTCACCAAGCGCGCCCTGATCGCGGGCGCCGTTCTCACCGCCCTCGCCGGGTGTTCGAGCGCGGCCGACGACCACGCCGACGAGGCACTCGGCACCAAGGCGCCCGTCGAGCGGGCCCGGCCGGAGCCGGCGCGGGGGCTGCCCGGGATGCCGCCCGTCCTGGACCCGAAGGACGTCTACGCGGCGGACCGTCCCGGCAAGCTCTCGCCGGTGGTCAAGGACTTCCCCTCCCGCGTCTACGTCCCCAACACCAACTCGAACACCGTCTCGGTCATCGACCCGGCCACCTACGAGGTCATCGAGACGATCCCGGTCGGCTCCCAGCCGCAGCACGTCGTCCCCTCCTGGGACATGAAGACGCTGTGGGTCAACAACGACAAGGGCAACACCCTCACCCCGATCGACCCGAAGACCGGCCGGGCGGGCAAGACCGTCGACGTGCACGACCCGTACAACCTGTACTTCACGCCGCACGGCAAGTACGCGATCGTGATGGCCTCGCTCGACCGCGAGCTGGTCTTCCGGGACGCGCACACCATGAAGCGGGTGAAGAGTGAGCCGGTCAGCTGCTACGGCGTCAACCACGCCGATTTCTCCCCGGACGGCCGCTACTTCATCGTCTCCTGCGAGTTCAGCGGCGAACTGCTCAAGGTCGACACCGAGAAGATGAAGGTCGTCGCCCAGCAGAAGCTCCCGTTCGACGGCGCCATGCCGCAGGACGTGAAGATCTCCCCGGACGGCAAGAAGTTCTACATCGCCGACATGATGGCCCACGGCATGTGGGTGCTGGACGGCGACAAGTTCACCGAGCCGACCCTGCTGCCCACCGGCAAGGGCTGCCACGGCCTCTACGTCAGCCGCGACTCGCGCGAGATGTACATCTCCAACCGGGGCGAGGGCACCGTCTCCGTCTTCGACTTCGCACAGAACCGGCTGACCAAGAAGTGGCACCTGCCCGACGGCGGCAGCCCCGACATGGGCGGTGTCTCCGCCGACGGCAAGGTGCTCTGGCTGTCCGGGCGTTACGACTCCGAGGTGTACGCCATCGACACCCGTACCGGCGCCCAGCTCGCCCGCATCAAGGTCGGCAGCGGCCCGCACGGACTCGCGGTGTACCCGCAGCCCGGCCGCTACTCGCTGGGGCACACCGGAATCTTCCGCTGACCCCGGCCCGGCACCGTTCCCGTCGACCTGGTGACGGTGACACGCCGCCCCAGGGGTGAGGATCCCCGGTCCGCCGCCGCACAGCCGAGATCGTGCACCGCATGATCACCACTCGCCTGCGGCGACGGGCCGCCGCCCTCGCCCTGTCCCTCGCGGCCGTCCTCGCCACCTCCGCGGCGACGACCCCCGCGTCCCCGCCCGCCTCGCTCACCCGGGCCGCCGCCCCCGCCTGCCCGCAGTTCTACGATCCGCTCACGGCGGCCGCCGACCGGCGCGTGGACGTCGGCCGCATCACCCCCGAGCCGGTCTGGCGCACGACCTGCGGCACCCTCTACCGCAGCGACGGCCGCGGCCCCTCGACCGTCTTCGAGCAGGGCTTCCACCCCAAGGACACCGTCGGCGGGCAGTACGACATCGAGCAGTACGTCCTGGTCAACCAGCCCTCGCCGTACGTCTCGACGAGCTACGACCACGACCTCTACAAGACGTGGAAGAGCGCCTACAACTACTACGTCGACGCCCCCGGCGGCATCGACGTCAACAAGACCATCGGGACCACCCACCGGTGGGCCGACCAGGTCGAGGTCGCCTTCCCGGGCGGCATCGCGCGGCAGTACATCGTGGGCGTCTGCCCGGTCGACAAGAAGACCCGGACCGAGATCATGAGCGACTGCGAGAGCAACCCGTACTACGAGCCCTGGCACTGAGCCGACCCCCGGCGGGCCCTCACCGGCGGGCGAGGAGGGCCTCCGCCCCGACCGGCCGGTAGCCCGCCGCCTGGAACGCCCGCACACTGCGGGCGTTCCCCGCAGCCTGCTGGGCCCACACCGGTTCGCCGCCGGCCAGGTGCCGGGCCGCCACCGCGAGCGCCCGGCCGAGCCCCTGGTGCCGTGCGGACTCCGTCACCTCGACCGCCGCCTCCAGCCGCCCGGCGACCCCGCGCCCCAGCACGAGCACGCCGCCGTCCGCCGCCCACACCCGCACGTCGTCCCGCCGCTCGCGCGCCCGGGCCACCCGGGGATGACCGGGGTCGTCGATCTCCGTCAGCGCCACCGGCGGCTCCCCGGCCAGCGGCGCGGCCACCGTCAGCAGGTCGACGGTGTCCGTGGACCGCCCGGTGCGGTCCATGAACGCGGCGAGGAAGCGCGGGTTCATCGTCGCGGCCAGCGGATCGCAGTCCAGGGAGCCCAGCGTCGCGCGCACCCACGCCGGGTCCTCGTCGGTGAACACCACGGAGTGCGCGGTGAAGGCGAGGACGCCCGCGTCACGCGGGCAGGGCTGCGGTACGACGGTGGTGGAGCCGTCGGCCGGCGGGAAGACCCCGCGGGCCGCCGCGTCCAGGATGTCCCGCAGCGTGCCGGCCATGGCGCCGCCCCTCTTCCCGCCCCGGGTGTCCCGGGCGCCGGAACGCCCGGCGCCACCCCATGATCGGCCCCCGCGCCGCGGGCCCCGGAACCGGCCCCGGTGGGCGCTGCCCCGCCCGCGCGGGCGGACCGTTAATCTGACCTCCGTCAGTAGGGCCGCAGGGCCTGCATGAAGCACCAAGAAGGGGCGGATCCGGTGGCGGACATCGAGGAAGCACGCAAGGCGTTCGAGCGGATCGACGCGGACGGCGACGGGTACGTCACGGCCGCGGAGTTCAAGACCGCTCTCGCCCAGGGCGGGGACTGGAACGTCACCGAGTCGGTCGCGGAGGCCGTGATCGCCTCCCGTGACATCGACGGAGACAAGCTCCTCTCGTTCGACGAGTTCTGGGCCCACCTGAACAAGTGAGCCGGCCGGACGAGGGGCGCCACCGCAGCGCGGGGGCGCCCCTTCGTCATGCCCGCGGGAGCGGCGTACGCACGCGGCGGCCGGGCGCCGGTGCCGCACCGGGTCGGGCCCCCGAAGACCACCGGCGTCATCCGGCCGGCGTCACCCGTCTGCCCGTACCCCCGGAATAGCCCGCCGCCTCCGGAGGTTGGTGGTCCGCGTCAGCAGGCACCCGGCCCCCGGAAGGGCATGTCATGAAGATCGGCATCATCGGAGCGGGCAACATCGGCGGCAACCTCACGAGGCGGCTCACCGCCCTCGGCCACGAGGTCTCCGTCGCGAACTCGCGCGGCCCGCACACCCTCACCCAGCTCGCCGAGGAGACCGGGGCGACGCCCGTACCGGTCGAGGAGGCGGCGCGCGGCGCCGAGGTCGTCGTCGTCACGATCCCGCTGAAGGCGGTGCCGGACCTGCCGTCCGGCGTCCTCGACGGGGCGGCCGAGGGCGTCGCCGTGATCGACACCGGCAACTACTACCCGCAGCAGCGCGACGGCCGGATCGCCGCGATCGAGGACGAGGGCCTGACCGAGAGCCGCTGGACGGCCGAGCGGATCGGCCACACCGTGGTCAAGGCGTTCAACGGCACCTTCGCGCAGGACATCCTGGACCGCGGCCGCCCGGCCGGCGACCCCGAGCGGATGGCCCTGCCGGTGGCCGGCGACGACGAGGCCGCGAAGCGGGTCGTGCGCGGCCTCATCGACGAACTCGGCTTCGACACCGTCGACGCGGGCGGCCTCGACGACTCCTGGCGCCAGCAGCCGGGCACCCCGGTGTACGGACTGCGGGCCGGCGTCGACGGGGTGACGAAGGCTCTCGCGGAGGCTCCCGCGGAACGCCCGGCGGACTTCCGCGGCTGAGCCGTCAGACGATCCGCAGCGGGTGGTGCGGCCCGTCCGGCAGCTCGATCACGATCGGGTCCCCGGGCCGCACCACGCCCCCGGCACGCACGACGCTCATGACGCCGGTCAGAGGGCGGGGCGCGCCGTCCCCGTCCCGCTCGACCATCTGCTTGAGCAGGCCCTTCTGGAGGCCGTCGATCTGCGCGCAGGGGTTGCGCAGCCCGGTGACCTCGACCACGGCCTCGCCGCCGAGCCGCAGCAGCGCCCCGGTGGGCAGGCCCAGCAGGTCGATCCCGCGAGTGGTGACGTTCTCCCCGAGCTGACCCGCGGTGACGGAGAAGCCCGCCTCGCGGACCTCCTCGAACAGCTCCTCGTGGATGAGGTGCACCTGCCGCAGGTTCGGCCGCGTGGGGTCCTTGCGCATGTGGAAGCGGTGCTTGACGGTCACGCCCGCGTGCACGTCCCCCTCGACGCCGAGCCCGTCGAGCAGCGTGATGGCGTCCCGGTTCGGCTTGGTGAACGCATACGTCCCGTTGCGGCTGACCGCGGTCACTTTCCCCATGCGGCGAAGCCTACGGGTTCGCCCATTCCCGCAGATCGGCGGCGTCGGTGAAGGCCGCCACGTCCCTGTCCAGGGGGTCGTCGGTGTACTGGTGGAACGTCCAGTCGGCCTGGATCCTCGGCCTGCCCGCGCTCACGTAGTCGGCGATCCACAGACCGTCGCCCGCGTAGGACGTGCTGTCGACGTTCAGCCAGAAGTTGCGGTTGCAGTACAGGACGACCCGGTTGTCCGGGCGCAGTTCCTTGAGCTTGCGCAGGAAGCGGTCCTTCTCGGCGTTGCTCGCGTGCGTGCCCTCGCCGGTGGTCTCCCAGTCGACGGCGAGGATGTCACCGGCCTTGTCCGGGGCCTTGGCGAGGAAGTACTCGGCCTGGGCGGTGATGTTGCCCGGCCACAGGAAGTGGTAGAGCCCGACGACGCAGCCGGCGTCACGGGCCCGCTTCACCTGCGAGTTGAGCTTCGGGTTGACGTAGGAGCGGCCTTCCGTCGCCTTGACGAAGACGAAGGAGAGACCGTCGGTGGAGAAGGACGACGACTGGTAGGCGCTGACGTCGATGCCGCGCAGCATGGCGACTCCTGGTGCCGTGGGGGGCGGGGAAGTGGGGGGAGCGGCGAGAAACGCCAACTTCCTTGCCTTTTCCCTCACTTCGCGGTGCCCACCCCTGTACGCACGGAAGGGGCCTCAGCACTCGATGATGTTCACCGCGAGTCCGCCGCGCGCGGTCTCCTTGTACTTGACGGACATGTCCGCGCCGGTCTCCTTCATGGTCTTGATGACCTTGTCGAGGGACACCTTGTGGGAGCCGTCGCCGCGCATGGCCATCTTCGCCGCCGTGACGGCCTTGACCGCCGCCATGCCGTTGCGCTCGATGCACGGGATCTGGACCAGGCCGCCGACCGGGTCGCAGGTCAGGCCCAGGTTGTGCTCCATGCCGATCTCGGCGGCGTTCTCGACCTGTTCGGGGCTTCCGCCGAGGACCTCGGCGAGCGCGCCCGCGGCCATCGAGCAGGCGGAGCCGACCTCGCCCTGGCAGCCGACCTCGGCGCCGGAGATGGAGGCGTTCTCCTTGAAGAGCATGCCGATGGCGCCCGCCGCGAGCAGGAAGCGCACGACGCCCTCCTCGTCGGCGCCCGGCACGAAGTTCACGTAGTAGTGCAGGACGGCCGGGATGATGCCGGCGGCGCCGTTGGTGGGCGCCGTGACCACCCGGCCGCCCGCCGCGTTCTCCTCGTTCACGGCCATCGCGTAGAGCGTGATCCACTCCATGGCGTGGGCCAGCGGGTCGCCGTCCGCGCGCAGCTGGCGGGCCGTGACGGCGGCCCGGCGGCGCACCTTGAGGCCGCCCGGCAGGATGCCCTCACGGGACATGCCGCGCGCGACGCACGCCTGCATCACCCGCCAGATCTCCAGGAGGCCCTCGCGGATCTCCTCCTCGGTGCGCCAGGCCCGCTCGTTCTCCAGCATGAGGGCGGAGATCGACAGGCCGGTCTCCTTCGTCAGGCGCAGCAGCTCGTCGCCCGTGCGGAAGGGGTACTTGAGGACCGTGTCGTCCAGCTTGATGCGGTCCTCACCCACCGCGTCCTCGTCGACGACGAAGCCGCCGCCGACCGAGTAGTAGGTCTTCGACAGCAGTTCCTCGCCGTCGGCGCCGAACGCCCACAGCGTCATGCCGTTCGCGTGGTACGGCAGGGCCTTGCGGCGGTGCAGGACCAGGTGGTCGTCGAAGGAGAAGTCGATCTCGTGCTCGCCGAGCAGGGCGAGCCGGCCGCCGGTGCGGATGGCCTCCACCCGGGCGTCGGCGCCCTCGACGTCCACCGTCCGCGGGGACGCGCCCTCCAGACCGAGCAGGACCGCCTTGGGGGTGCCGTGGCCGTGGCCGGTCGCGCCCAGGGAGCCGTACAGCTCGGCGCGTATCGAGGCGGTCGGGGTCAGCAGGTCCTCGTTGCGCAGCCGCCGGGCGAACATGCGGGCCGCGCGCATCGGGCCCACCGTGTGGGAGCTGGACGGGCCGATGCCGATCGAGAACAGGTCGAAGACCGAGATGGCCACGGGTAACTCCTCAGGGTTTCGGCGGACGCCGTTGTCAGCCGGTCGTGCGGGGCGGTACATGCGGCGGGGCACCGCGCTCGGTTTCCAGTGTGCGCGGTGCCCCGGACGTTCGTACGAGAGAAGACGCTGTCATGAAAAGACGCGTACGGCAAAAAAGCGTACGAATTTACTTCAGGCCGGGGTACAGCGGGTGCTTGTCGGCCAGAGCGGACACCCGGGCCTTGAGCGAGTCCGCGTCGTACGAGGGCTTGAGCGCCTCGGCGATGATGTCCGCGACCTCGGTGAAGTCCTCGGCCTGGAAGCCGCGGGTGGCGAGGGCGGGCGTGCCGATCCGCAGGCCCGAGGTGACCATGGGCGGGCGCGGGTCGTTCGGGACGGCGTTGCGGTTGACCGTGATGCCGACCTCGTGGAGGCGGTCCTCGGCCTGCTGCCCGTCCAGCTCGCTCTCGCGCAGGTCGACCAGGACGAGGTGCACGTCCGTGCCACCGGACAGGACGTCGACGCCGACGGCCTTGACGTCGTCCTGGACCAGGCGCTCGGCCAGGATCCGGGCGCCGTCCAGCGTGCGCTGCTGGCGCTCCTTGAAGTCCTCCGTGGCGGCGACCTTGAAGGACACGGCCTTGGCGGCGATCACGTGCTCCAGCGGTCCGCCCTGCTGACCGGGGAAGACGGCGGAGTTGATCTTCTTCGCCAGCTCGGCCGTGGAGAGGATCACGCCGCCGCGCGGGCCGCCCAGCGTCTTGTGCGTGGTGGTCGTGACGACGTGGGCGTGCGGCACCGGGTTCGGGTGCAGGCCCGCCGCCACCAGGCCGGCGAAGTGCGCCATGTCGACCATCAGGTAGGCGCCGACCTCGTCCGCGATCCGGCGGAACGCGGCGAAGTCCAGCTGACGCGGGTACGCGGACCAGCCGGCCACGATCAGCTTCGGCTTCGACTCCTTGGCCAGCCGCTCGACCTCGGCCATGTCGACCTGACCGGTGGCGTCGTCGACGTGGTACGCGACCACGTTGTAGAGCTTGCCGGAGAAGTTGATCTTCATGCCGTGGGTCAGGTGCCCGCCGTGCGCGAGGTTCAGACCCATGATCGTGTCGCCGGGCTTGAGCAGCGCGAACATCGCGGCGGCGTTGGCCTGGGCACCGGAGTGCGGCTGGACGTTGGCGTGCTCGGCACCGAAGAGCGCCTTCACGCGGTCGATGGCGATCTGCTCGACCACGTCGACGTGCTCGCAGCCGCCGTAGTAGCGGCGGCCCGGGTAGCCCTCGGCGTACTTGTTGGTGAGGACCGAGCCCTGGGCCTCCATGACCGCGACCGGAGCGAAGTTCTCCGAGGCGATCATCTCCAGGGTGGCCTGCTGGCGGTGCAGCTCGGCGTCGACCGCGGCGGCGACGTCCGGGTCGAGTTCATGAAGGGGCGTGTTCAGAAGCGACATCAGTCGGGAGTCCTTAGCCTGCGGTGAATTCGGTGTACTCGTCCGCGGAGAGCAGGTCGTCCGGCTCGTCCGTGACGCGCACCTTGAACAGCCAGCCACCCTCGAAGGGGGCGGAGTTCACCAGGGACGGGTCGTCCACGACGTCCTGGTTGGTCTCGGTGATCTCGCCGGTGACCGGGGCGTAGAGGTCGCTGACCGACTTGGTCGACTCCAGCTCGCCGCAGGTCTCACCCGCGGTCACGGTGTCACCGACCTCCGGGAGCTGGACGAACACGACATCGCCGAGCGCGTTGGCCGCGTGCTCCGTGATGCCGACCGTCGAGACGCCGTTCTCGGCGCCCGACAGCCACTCGTGCTCCTTGCTGTAGCGCAGCTGCTGGGGGTTGCTCATGGCCTGGATTCTCCTGTACGCGGGGGACTGCTGATGCAGCGGGGACGTGGATGAGCTGGGCGGACGTGCCCGGGGGTGCCCGGCGCCGCGAGGGGCGCCGGGGCCGGGGTCACCGGGATCGCCTGGGGACCAGTGTCACTTCTGGCGCTTGTAGAACGGCAGCGCCACGACCTCGTACGGTTCGTGGCTGCCCCGGATGTCGACCCCCACACCGGCGGTGCCGGGGGCGGCGTGCGCGGCGTCGACGTACGCCATCGCGATCGGCTTGCCGAGCGTGGGGGAGGGGGCACCGGAGGTGACCTCGCCGATCACCTCGCCGCCGGCGACGACGGGGTACCCGGCGCGGGGCACGCGGCGGCCCTCGGCGACGAGCCCGACGAGCACGCGCGGCGGGTTGTCCGCGGCACGGGAGGCCGCCTCGGAGAGGGCCTCGCGGCCCACGAAGTCGCCCTCCTTCTCGAACTTCACGACCCGCCCGAGGCCGGCGTCGAAGGGGGTGAGCGACGTCGTCAGCTCGTGCCCGTACAGCGGCATGCCCGCCTCCAGGCGCAGCGTGTCGCGGCAGGACAGGCCGCAGGGGACGAGCCCGGCCGGGGCTCCCGCCTCGGTCAGCGCCTGCCACAGCTTCTCGGCGTCGGCCGGCGCCACGAACAGCTCGAAGCCGTCCTCGCCGGTGTAGCCGGTCCGCGCGATCAGCGCCGGGACGCCCGCGACGGTGCCCGGCAGACCCGCGTAGTACTTCAGGCCGTCGAGGTCGGCGTCGGTGAGCGACTTGAGGATCCCGGGCGACTCCGGGCCCTGCACCGCGATCAGCGCGTACGCGTCACGGTCGTCGCGCACCGCGGCGTCGAAACCGGCCACCCGCTCGGTCAGCGCGTCCAGCACCACCTGGGCGTTGGAGGCGTTCGCGACGACCATGTACTCCTGCTCCTGGAGCCGGTACACGATCAGGTCGTCGAGGATGCCGCCGTCCGCCCGGACGATCATGGTGTAGCGGGCGCGGCCGACACCGACCGAGGCGATGTTGCCGACGAGGGCGAAGTTCAGGAAGGCGGCGGCCTCGGGGCCGGTGACCGTGATCTCGCCCATGTGGGAGAGGTCGAAGAGACCGGCCTTCGTGCGGACCGCGAGGTGCTCGTCGCGCTCGGAGCCGTAGCGCAGGGGCATGTCCCAGCCGGCGAAGTCGGTCATCGTCGCGCCGAGAGAGCGATGCAGGGCATCGAGCGCGGTGTGACGGGGGGCGTTACTGCTCATCGGTGGGGCTCCCAAGGCATGACGGCGAGGTCGTTCCTCCCCATCTGTCATCGGAACCTGAGAGGTTCATCACGACCCGGCGAACCGGTGGTCCTGACTTGCACCTTGGGTGGAGCCACTGGTCAGCGGCCCGCTTTTCAGATGTGCCTCGCCCGCGCGGTATCGGGGCCTGAGAGATTCAAGGGAGGGACTTGCTCCTTCGGCGCCCGGGCGGATGTGCCCCGGGACTCTCCCGCGCGGATTCAAGCGGCCGGTATGCAGTTGGCGGGCACATCATTGCACGCATCCGTGAAACCCGGCAGGGGCGGCCCGTCCGGCGGCCGGCCGAGGACCTGTGACCGGTCTGTGGCAGGACGGGGACGGAAACGGGAGGCGCCCCGCATTACCTTCTCTTTACACTCGACGGGGATGGGACTCCGGATCCGAGGGGGAGGACGACCAGGGTGAACAGGACCACGGCGTACGCGACGAGTTCGGGCCTCGCACTGCCGGAACAGCCCGCGGCCCAGGCCCGGAAGGCGCGCGGGCGGTCCGGGACCGTCGTCCGCGACCTGCGCGAGCGCGCGGGACGCAGCCCGCACGGGCTGTCCTTCGGCCCGGCCGACCTGGTCGTGGTGACCGGACTCCCCGGCAGCGGCAAGTCGACGCTGATGCGCCGGGCCGTGAGCGGCGCCCGCGTCGACTCCCAGGACACCCGCGACCGCTGGGACACCCGCCTCTCCCGCTTCCTGCCGTACGCGCTCTACCGCCCCGTCGTCCGCGTCGCGCACTACGCCGGACTGCGCCGCGCGCTGCGCTCGGGAGCCGGCGTCGTCGTGCACGACTGCGGCACCCAGGCCTGGGTGCGCCGCTGGCTCGCCCGCGAGGCCCGGCGCCGCGGCGGCACCCTGCACCTGCTGCTCCTCGACGTCCCGCCGGACACCGCCCTGGACGGCCAGCGCGAGCGGGGCCGGGGGGTCTCGCGCTACGCCTTCCTGCGCCACCGCCGCGCCGCCGGCCGGCTGCTGCGCGCCGCCGAGAAGGGCGACCTGCCCGAGGGCTGCGGCTCGGCGGTCCTGATCGACCGGGCCGCGGCGGACGTGCTGCGCCGCATCGACTTCGGCGACTGACCCCCGTACGCGCCCACCGGCTAGGGTTTCCAGCCGGAACAGCGGTTCACAGCAGGCGGTAGACAGATGGACTTCCCGGCACAGGCGCACCCGCACCCCCATCCGCACGGCGGATGGCCAGGCAACGAACTGGAGGAGGTGCTCTCCGCATCCCTCGGAGTCCCCTCGGCGGGCGCCCGGATCGTCGAGGTGCTCGGCCGCAGCTTCCTGTGGATCCCGCTGCCGAACGGCGGCGGCCCGCACAGCGGCCCGCTCGACCTCCCCACGATGGAGATCGCGGGACAGGCGTACGTCCCGGTCTTCAGCTCGGAGGAGCAGTTCCGCCAGGTCGCCGGCGGGCACATGCCGTACACGATCGCGCCCGCCGTGGAGTTCGCGCGCGGCCTGCCCCCGCAGGTCGGCCTCGCCGTCAACCCCGACGGTGTGGTCGGCGTGCCGCTGCCGCCGCCCGCCGTCGCCGAACTGTGCCGCACCGGACGGACCCCGCTGGACGGTCCCGCGAGCGGCGGCCGGGTCCGGCTGTTCGAGCCCGACTGGCAGGACGACCCGGTCGACTTCCTGTCCGCCGCCTCCGCCGAGTTCGCGGCGACCGGCGTCGTGCTGACCGCCCGCCGCTGCCTGGCCAGCATCGAGGGCGGCGACCCGGTGATGTTCGTGGGCGTCGAGCTGTCCGACTGGGAGGGCCCCGCGCGCACCTACCCGCTGGACGCCCTCGGCCGGGCGCTCGGCCGGGTCCCGGTGGACCGGCCGGTGAACCTGGTCCTCCTCGACGTCACCCAGGATCCGGTGGGCGACTGGATGCGCGCCCAGGTGCGGCCCTTCTACCAGCGGGAGTACTGACCGGGCGGGCCCGGCCCCCGGGCGGGCGCCCGACGCCACGCGAACCGGCGAAGCCGAGCGTCAAGTTCCTGTCAGGAACGCCGCTTAAGCTGGTTTCATGGCTCGGTCGAGGTGTTGACGTGCTCCCGGACGGGGAGGCCGCGCGAGCGCCCCGGGGGCAATGGGTGAGTTCATGATGATCTGTTCGCGAAGGGGCGGTTGAAGGTGAGCGCGTCGGGCACGGCCGCGGCCGGGCAGGTCGAGCACATGCTGCGCCAGGTGACGCCCGGGCGTTACGACGCCTACGAGGCGCTCCTGCGTGCGCTCGCGACCCCTTCGAACGGCCAGATCTGGATGCTGCTCTGGCACGGCCAGGCCGGCTCGCCGGACGCCCAGTACGGGAACATGGAGGTGGGCGGCTACGGCTACGCCCCCTGCGTGACCTCGGCCCAGGAGCTGTCCGCCAGCGGCTGGAACAGGTCGTACGAGGTCGTGGACGGTCTCGACGTCGCCCGCACCCTCTACCCCGACCACTTCGGGCTCTGGCTCAACCCGCACGCCCCCGGCGGGGGCGTCGGCATCCCCTGGCTGGATCTGCGCCGGATCGCCACCGGCCTCGAACGCCAGCCCGCGGGACCCCTGCGGCTGTCCGAACCGGCCATCGAGATCCCGCAGTTCTACGCCCTCCTCACGCAGAACGCGCACCGCACGTCCGCCGTGCGCTCGCTGCGCCGCGCCTGGGTGCAGCCCGCGCTCGGGGCGCCGTACCTGGCCATCGGTCTCGACGTCTACGACACGTCACCGGCCGCCGTCGACTCGGTGCGGGCGATGATGCAGCAGTCCGTCGGCGCGGTCCCGGACGGGCTGCCCGTGTCCACCGTCGCGATGTCCGACGCCTACGACCCGGTGGCCATGTGGCTGCGCGCCAACGCGCGGCCCTTCTACGACCGTGAGGCGCACGCGGCACCCGCGCAGGCCCCCGCGGCCGGCGGCTACGGCTACCCACAGCCACGGCCGTACTGATCTCCCATCCGTCGGAAAACCGGGCTGCGCCGCGTCCTTCGGACGCGGAACCCGGCGCTGACCAGCGCGCTCGAAGGCGGAAGTACGGGATGTCCGTGTTGCGGACGAGGTGACAGGAAAGCGTCCCCCGTGGGACCTTGCGGCCCAATTGCCCCCTGTCCGACCCCCGTTACCCGCCGTCCGGATAACGGAACCCCCCAGCCCGCATCACGTTTAGGCATCCATTCACCGCCAAGTCTGGCAACAGATCGCCGAGGCGTTGAAGACTCCCGGTCCAGGGGTGTTCGCCCCTTTGTACGACGGACTGATCATGCCGCTACCAGCGGCACGTGTGGGCCGGCTACCGCCGGTTGAGAGGGGTCCCTGCCACGATGACGGCACCATTGCACGAGCCGACCGCTGAAGCGGCCCCGAGCGCGGCCGAGGAAGCGGCGGTTGTCAGCGCCGATCCGAAGGCGGTTCAAGGACGCTCTCTCGGCCGGATCGCCTGGGAGCGCCTCAAGCGGGACAAGCTGGCCCTCACGGGCGGTGTCGTCGTGCTCGTGCTGATCGTGATCGCGATCCTCGCCCCGGTGATCGCCAACCTGGTCGGCCAGGATCCCGAGTCGCACCACGAGAACCTGATCGACCCGCTGTTCTCCACGCCGACGGGTTCCCTCGGCGGCATCAGCGGCGACCACCTGCTCGGCGTCGAGCCGGTGAGCGGCCGCGACATCTTCGCCCGCATCATCTACGGAGCCCGCATCTCGCTCCTCGTGGGCTTCCTGTCCGCGCTGGTCGCCGTGGTCCTCGGGACCGTCCTCGGCATCCTCGCGGGCTTCTTCGGCGGCTGGGTGGACGCGGCCATCAGCCGTGTGATGGACGGTCTGCTGGCCTTCCCGCAGCTGCTGTTCATCATCGCCCTGGTCTCCGTCATGCCGAACGAGATGCTGGGCCTCACGGGCACCGGCGTGCGCCTGTTCGTCATGATCCTGGTGATCGGCTTCTTCGGCTGGCCCTACGTCGGCCGCGTGGTGCGCGGCCAGACGCTCTCGCTGCGCGAGCGCGAGTACGTGGAGGCGGCACGGAGCCTGGGCGCCGGGCGGTTCTACATCCTGTTCAAGGAACTGCTGCCCAACCTCATCGCGCCCATCATCGTGTACACGACGATGATGATCCCCACCAACATCCTCACCGAGGCGGCGCTCAGCTTCCTGGGTGTCGGCGTCAAGCCGCCGACGGCCTCCTGGGGACAGATGCTCTCCTCGGCGATCGACTACTACGACTCGGATCCCATGTACATGGTGATCCCCGGTGTGGCGATCTTCATCACCGTGCTCGCCTTCAATCTCTTCGGCGACGGCGTGCGTGACGCGCTCGACCCGAAGGCTTCCCGCTGAACTGCCGTACCCCCGGGGCCTGTGAATCATTCGCAGGCCGCCTACATCATTTCGGAGGATCCGAGATCGTGACTACCCAACGCACCACAGGGCGGCGCAAGCAGGCCGTGGCCGCAGCTGCCGTGGTCGCAGCACTGCTGAGCACGGCTGCGTGCGGCGGCGGCGACGACAACAACGGCGGCGGCAAGAACGGCGGCGCTGCCGGCTTCAACGCCGGTAACAACAAGGTCGCCAACGCCTCGTCGAAGAAGGGCGGCGAGCTCAAGTTCGCCGGCGCCCAGGACGCCGACTCGTGGGACACCACCCGCGGTTACTACGGCTTCGCGTGGAACTTCATGCGCTACTACAGCCGTACGCTCGTCACGGGCAAGGCCGCGCCGGGCAAGGCCGGGGCCGAGCTCACCCCCGACCTCGCCGAGGGTCTCGGCAAGGTCTCGGACGACGGCAAGACCTACACGTACACCCTGCGTGACGGCGTCACCTGGGAGGATGGCAAGCCCATCACCTCCAAGGACGTCAAGTACGGCATCGAGCGCCAGTGGGCGCAGGACGTGCTGTCCGGCGGTCCGGTCTACCTGAAGGACCTCCTGGACCCGAAGGGCGAGTACAAGGGCCCCTACAAGGACAAGTCCAAGGACAAGCTCGGCCTGAAGGCCATCGAGACGCCGGACGACAAGACGATCGTCTTCAAGCTCCCGAAGGCGAACTCGGACTTCGAGGACATCCTCGCCCTCGCCTCGTCCGCGCCGGTCCGCCAGGACAAGGACACCAAGTCCAAGTACGGCCTGCACCCGTTCTCCTCGGGCCCGTACAAGTTCGAGAGCTACACCCCGAACAAGAGCCTGACGCTGGTTCGCAACACCGAGTGGAAGCAGTCCTCGGACCCGATCCGCAAGGCGCTGCCGAACAAGATCTCGATCAAGTTCTTCACCAACGCCAACGACCTGGACCAGCGCCTGATCGCCGGCGACTACGACCTGGACCTCGCGCAGACCGGTCTGTCGCCGCAGGGCCGCACCACCGCCCTGAAGCAGCACAAGGGCAACCTGGACAACCCGGTCTCCGGCTACATCCGTTACGCGGTCTTCCCGCAGACGGTCAAGCCGTTCGACAACGAGCACTGCCGCAAGGCCGTGATCTACGGCGCCGACCACAAGTCGCTGCAGACCGCGCGCGGTGGCCCGGTCGCCGGCGGTGACATCGGCACCAACATGCTCCCGCCGTCCGTCCCGGGCTCCGAGGGCCAGAAGTACGACCCGTACAACGCCGCGAAGAACGACGGCGCCGCGGACATCACCAAGGCCAAGGAAGAGCTCAAGGCCTGCGGCAAGCCGAACGGCTTCAAGACCACGATCGCGGTCCGCAACAACAAGCCCGTCGAGGTCGCGACCGCCGAGTCCCTCCAGGCGTCGCTGAAGAAGATCGGCATCACCGTCGACATCGAGCAGTTCGACGGCGCCCAGACCACCGGCATCATCGGCAGCCCTTCGAACGTGAAGAAGAAGGGCTACGGCATCATCATCATGGGCTGGGGTCCGGACTTCCCGACCGTCCAGGGCTTCGGTCTGCCGCTGTGGTCCGGCAAGTACATCCTGGAGAGCGGTAACAACAACTTCGCGATGATCGACGACAAGACCATCAACGGTCTGTTCGACGACTACGTGAACGAGCTGGACGAGGCCAAGAAGGTCGAGCTGGCCAAGGAGATCAACCACAAGGTCATGGAGGGCGGTTACTACCTGCCCTTCGTCTTCGAGAAGTTCATCAACTGGCGCTCGAACCGGCTGACCAACGTCTACACGACGGACAACTACAGCGGTCAGTTCGACTTCGTCAACCTCGGCGTGAAGTAATCCCGACCGGCGCACCCGCCATAAGGCACGAAAGGCAGGTGAAGGCCGGAGCGGTGTGAGCCGTGGGCCACCGGAAGACCTCCGGTGGCCCACGGCCCCGCCGTCGGGCCGAGAGCAGTGCTCGCTTACCTCATCAGGCGGCTCTTCGCCGCCGCAGTGATGCTGGTGGTCATCATTCTGGTGGTCTTCGGCATCTTCTTCCTCGTCCCCAAGTGGGCGGGGGTCGACCCGGCCACGATGTTCGTGGGCAAGCAGGCAGACCCCGCAGCCATCGAGGGCGTGCGGGAGAAGCTCGGTCTGGGCGACCCGATCTTCGTCCAGGTGTGGGAGTTCTTCAAGGGCATCTTCGCGGGGCGCACGTACGCGTCCGGCGGCGACGTCACGAACTGCGCCGCGCCGTGCTTCGGTTACTCCTTCCGCAGCGAGCAGGCCATCTGGCCGCAGATCACCGACCGCTTCCCAGTGACCCTGGCCCTCGCGCTCGGTGCCGCTGTCCTGTGGCTGATCTTCGGTGTCGCGGCGGGTGTGCTCTCCGCGCTCAAGCGCGGTTCCCTCTGGGACCGCGGTGCGATGGTCGTCGCCCTCGCCGGCGTCTCGCTCCCCATCTACTTCACCGGTCTGCTGTCGCTCGCGATCTTCAGCTACGGGCTCGGCTGGCTCGACGCCCAGTACGTCCCGCTGGAGGACGGCCTCGGCGGCTGGATCGGCGGCATGATCCTCCCGTGGATCACGCTCGCCTTCCTCTACGCGGCGATGTACGCGCGGATCACCCGGGCCACCATGCTGGAGGTCATGGGTGAGGACTACATCCGCACCGCCCGCGCGAAGGGCCTGCGCGAGCCGGTCGTCATCGGCAAGCACGCCATGCGCTCCACGATGACGCCCATCCTGACCATGCTCGGCATGGACCTCGGCGCCCTCATCGGCGGCGCGATCCTGACCGAGACCACGTTCAGCCTCCCCGGCCTCGGCCAGGCGGTGCTGAAGGCGATCAGCGACAAGGACCTGCCCGTCATCCTCGGGGTCACGCTGATCACCTCCCTCGCGGTGATCGTCGCCAACCTCGTCGTGGACATCCTGTACGCCGTGATCGACCCCCGAGTGAGGCTCGCATGACCGACCTCAGCAAGAGCGGAGCCGCGGTCGGCGAGCCTGTCACGGGCTCTCCCGCACCGTCCGCCTTCCTCGAAGTGCGCGACCTGAAGGTCCACTTCCCGACCGACGACGGTCTCGTCAAGTCCGTCGACGGGCTCAGCTTCACGCTGGAGAAGGGCAAGACCCTCGGCATCGTGGGCGAGTCGGGCTCCGGCAAGTCGGTGACCTCGCTCGGCATCATGGGCCTGCACACCGCCGGCCAGTACGGCAAGCGCAAGGCCCAGATCTCCGGTGAGATCTGGCTGAACGGCACGGAACTGCTGTCCGCCGACCCCGACTACGTGCGCAAGCTGCGTGGCCGCGAGATGGCGATGATCTTCCAGGACCCGCTGTCGGCGCTGCACCCGTACTACACGATCGGGCAGCAGATCGTGGAGGCGTACCGGATCCACCACGACGTCGACAAGAAGACCGCGAAGCGCCGCGCCGTCGAGATGCTCGACCGCGTCGGCATCCCGCAGCCGGACAAGCGCGTCGACAGCTACCCGCACGAGTTCTCCGGCGGTATGCGCCAGCGCGCGATGATCGCGATGTCGCTGGTCAACAACCCCGAGCTGCTCATCGCGGACGAGCCGACGACCGCCCTCGACGTCACCGTCCAGGCGCAGATCCTCGACCTCATCCGGGACCTGCAGAAGGAGTTCGGCTCCGCGGTCATCGTGATCACCCACGACCTGGGCGTCGTCGCCGAGCTGTCCGACGACCTCCTGGTGATGTACGGCGGCCGCTGCGTCGAGCGCGGTCCCGCGGAGAAGGTGTTCTACGAGCCCCGGCACCCCTACACCTGGGGTCTGCTCGGCTCGATGCCGCGGCTGGACCGCGAGCAGACGGAGCGCCTCATCCCGGTCAAGGGCTCCCCGCCCTCGCTCATCAACATCCCGTCCGGCTGCGCCTTCAACCCGCGCTGCCCGTACGCGGACGTCCCCAAGGACAACGTCACCCGCACGGTCCGCCCCGAGCTGTCCGAAGTGGGCAGCAAGCACTGGGCCGCCTGCCACATGACGCAGGAGCAGCGGGAGCGGATCTGGACCGAAGAGATTGCGCCCAAGCTGTGAGTGAGAACGCAGAGGACAAAGCAGTGAGCATCCCTGCACAGAGCGGCGGCGCGACCCTCGCCCCGGGTGCCGCCCCCGGTGAGACCCTGCTCAAGGTGACCGGCCTCAAGAAGCACTTCCCCATCCGGAAGGGCCTCCTGCAGCGTCAGGTCGGCGCGGTGCGGGCCGTCGACGGCATCGACTTCGAGGTGCGCTCGGGCGAGACCCTGGGCGTCGTGGGCGAGTCGGGCTGCGGCAAGTCGACGATGGGCCGGCTGATCACGCGGCTGCTCGAACCGACCGAGGGCAAGGTCGAGTTCCAGGGCAAGGACATCACGCACCTCGGTGTGGGCGGCATGCGGCCGATGCGCCGTGACGTCCAGATGATCTTCCAGGACCCGTACTCGTCGCTGAACCCGCGCCACACCATCGGCACGATCGTCGGCGCTCCCTTCAAGCTCCAGGGCGTCACGCCCGAGGGCGGCATCAAGAAGGAAGTCCAGCGGCTGCTGTCGGTCGTGGGTCTCAACCCCGAGCACTACAACCGCTATCCGCACGAGTTCTCCGGCGGCCAGCGCCAGCGCATCGGCATCGCCCGCGCGCTCGCGCTCAACCCGAAGCTGGTCGTCGCGGACGAGCCGGTCTCGGCGCTCGACGTGTCGATCCAGGCGCAGGTCGTCAACCTGCTGGACGACCTCCAGCAGGAGCTCGGCCTGACGTACGTGATCATCGCGCACGACCTCTCGGTGGTGCGGCACGTCTCGGACCGCATCGCGGTGATGTACCTCGGCAAGATCGTCGAGCTGGCGGACCGCGACGCGCTCTACAAGGCGCCGATGCACCCGTACACCAAGGCGCTCATGTCGGCCGTGCCGATCCCGGACCCGGCCCGGCGCAACGCCAAGAGCGAGCGCATCCTGCTCAAGGGCGACGTGCCCTCGCCGATCTCCCCGCCGAGCGGCTGCCGCTTCCACACGCGGTGCTGGAAGGCGACGGAGATCTGCAAGACGACCGAGCCGCCGCTCCTGCAGCTGAAGCCCGGCCAGCAGGTCGCCTGCCACCACCCGGAGAACGCCGCGGACCAGGCGCCGCAGGACACCGTGCTGCTGTCGGCGGCGCGGGAGGCGGTCGAGCTGGTGCCGGACGCGGTGCTGGCGCAGACCTCCGCCGTGGCGGTGCAGGAGTCCCTCAAGGAGGCCGACGCGGCGCCGGCGGCCACCGAGGAGCCGGCCGTGACGCCCGCCGCCGAGGAGCCCGCCGTGACGGCGGAGCCCGCCGCCGAGCCGAAGGCCGCCGCTGCCCCGGAGACCGCGGAGCCCGTGGCCGCCGAGCCCGTGGCGACGGAGTCCGAGGCCGCCGAGCCCGCGGTGACGGAGTCCAAGGCCGTGGAGCCCGCGGTGACGGAGTCCGAGGCCGCCGAGCCCGAGGCCGCGAAGCCCGCGGCAGCGGACTCCGACATCGCCGAGCCGGTGACCGCGCGGCCCGCGACCGCCGAGCCCGTGGCTGCGGAGCCCGACGCCGCGAAGCCCGCGGTGACGGAGTCCGAGGCCGCGAAGCCCGCGGTCGTGGAGCCGGACGCGGGGAAGCCCGCGACCGCGAAGGCGGACGACGCCGGGGACACTCCCGTCAAGGAGTAGGCCCGCACGTGAACAGGGAGGGGAGAGCGCGGGCGCGCTCTCCCCTCCCTGTCGTGGCGGGTAAGAATGTCGGGTGCTTCAGCAACTGTTCAGCCCCTCCGTCCAGCACACGCTCGACCTGGTCGGCATCTTCGTCTTCGCCATCTCGGGTGCGCTGCTGGCCGTCCGCAAGAACTTCGACGTCTTCGGCATCGCCGTCCTCGCCGAGGTCACCGCGCTGGGCGGCGGGCTGTTCCGGGACCTCATCATCGGCGCCGTGCCGCCGGCCGCCTTCACGGACCTGGGGTACTTCATCACCCCGCTGCTGGCCGCGCTGCTCGTCTTCTTCCTCCACCCGCAGGTGGAGCGCATCCAGGTCGCGGTGAACGTCTTCGACGCGGCCGGCCTCGGTCTCTTCTGCGTCGCCGGTACGACGAAGGCGTACACCTACGGCCTCGGGCTCACCCCGTCCGCGGCGCTGGGCCTGGCCACGGCGGTGGGCGGCGGCGTGCTGCGCGACGTGCTGGCCAACGAGGTGCCCTCGCTGCTGCGCTGGGACCGCGACCTCTACGCGGTGCCCGCCATCGTCGGCGCCACGATGGTGGCCCTGTGCATCCGCTACGACGTGCTCTCGCCGTTCACCAGCGGACTGGCCGTCGTGACCGCCTTCGTGCTGCGGCTGCTCGCGATGCGGTTCCACTGGCGGGCGCCGCGGGCCTGGAACCGGCGCTCGACCGTGCAGGAGACGGAGGAGTGAGCGCGGGATTCACGGGATCGCAACGGAGAAAAGCTACTGCTTAGTAATCTCCTGTTGTACCGTTCAGGCATGTCTGAAGCAGCTTCCGTACAGGCCACGCGGGCCACGGTCGGCGACAGCGAGTTCGACCGGGACACCGCGGTCACCCTGCGCGAACCCGGCGTCTACGACATCGACCTGTCCGCCGGGTGGACGATCATCAGCGCCGTCAACGGCGGGTATCTGCTGGCCGTCCTGGGCCGCGCGCTCGGCGACGCCCTGCCGCACTCCGACCCGTTCACGATCTCCGCGCACTACCTGACCGCGTCCCAGCCGGGCCCCGCGGTCGTCCGCACGGAGGTCGTCCGCACCGGCCGCACCCTGTCGACCGGCCAGGCCTCGCTCTTCCAGTACGACGAGGAGGGGCGCGAGGTCGAGCGGATCCGCGTGCTCGCGTCGTACGGGGATCTCGGCGCCCTGCCCGACGACGTCCGCACGACGGCCAGGCCGCCCGCCATCCCGCCCATGGAGCAGTGCTTCGGGCCGCAGGACGGACCGGCGCCCGTGCCCGGCAGCTCCGCCATCACCGACCGGCTGATGCTCAAGCTCGACCCGGCCACGCTCGGCTGGGCCCTCGGCTCGCCGTCCGGCAAGGGCGAGATGCGGTCCTGGTTCGGTCTCGCCGACGGCCGCGACCACGACCCGCTCTCGCTGCTCCTCGCGGTCGACGCGCTGCCGCCGACCGCCTTCGAGCTGGGCCTGTCCGGCTGGGTGCCGACGGTCGAGCTGACCGTGCACGTGCGCAGCCGCCCGGCCCCGGGACCGCTGAGGGTCTCCATCACCACCCGGAACCTCGCCGGAGGCTTCCTGGAGGAGGACGCCGAGGTGTGGGACAGCGCGGACCGGCTGGTCGCGCAGTCCCGTCAGCTCGCGCGCGTCCGGCTCGGCTGAACCCCGGCGCGGGGGCCCGCCGTTCGCCGGCGGGCACCCCGCTCCGTGTCTTCGTCCGCGCTCACGCGGTGACCAGCGGGCGGCGCCCCAGCCAGGACGCCAACTGCCCGTACACGTCGGCTCCTTCGGGGGCCGGCACCGCGGAGGCGAAGTGACCGCCCTCCTCGCGCCGCGCCTCGGGCAGCACCCGCCGGGCCACGGCGAGCGCGAACCGGGCCGGTTCCGGGTCGAGTTCGAGCGGCGACCCGAGGGCCTCCGCGAGGTCCCAGGTGTGGGTGACCGCCTCCATGACGTATCCGGCCAGGGCGGCGCGGCCCGGCACCTCGCCCCACGGCACCCGGACCAGGGCGTCGAGCCGGGCGTCGTCCGCCCAGTCCCGCCGCACCCGCTCCCGCGCCTCGTCGTACGCGGCCGCCCAGCCGTCGTCGGGAACGCCCTCGGCGTACGGGGCCACGGCGAGTCCGTCGCCGCCCGCGCCGATCAGCGCGATCCGGCGGGTTCCGCCCACGATGTGCGACAGCAGCCTGCGCACGTCGTACTCGGCGCACGGGGTCGGCCCGTCCAGCCGCTCGGGACGGACGGTCCCGATCAGGGTCGCGAGCTGTCCGGCGGCGCTCCGGTACAGGGGGCGGGGATCGGGCATGGCGTTCATCTCGACCTCTTCTTTCGTGCACCGCGAGTCGGTGTGCCCACAGGCTCCCGGCATAACCTGACAGTTTCCGTCAGCATTTGCCGAGCGTCCGGCGGACGCGGAATGCTGGGTCCGTGAAGTCCGGCCGCCTGCTCTCGATCCTCCTGCTGCTGCAGACCCGCGGCCGGGTGCCCGCGCACGAACTCGCCCGCCGCCTGGAGGTGTCGGTGCGCACCGTCTACCGGGACGTCGAGGCACTGTCGGCCTCGGGTGTCCCCGTGTACGCGGAGCGCGGACGGCACGGCGGCATCGAGCTGCTCGCCGGATTCCGTACGGACGTCACCGGGCTGACCGCCGACGAGTCCCGCGCCCTGTTCATCCTGGCCGCGCAGGGGGCGCACGCCGCGCTCGGCCTGGACGCCGCGCTCGGCTCGGCACTGCGCAAGGTGATGGCCGCGCTGCCCGCCCCGCACAGACCGGCGGCCGAGGCCACCAGCCGCCGCGTCCTCGTCGACGCCACCCGCTGGAAGGGCGGCCCGCAGCCCGCCGTCGACCTGGAGGTGCTGCAGGACGCGGTGTTCGCCGACCGCCGGCTGCGGCTGCGCTACCGGCACAGCGGGCGGAGCGAGCCGAGCCGGTACACCGTCGACCCCTACGGCCTCGTGTCCAAGGCCGGCGTCTGGTACCTCGTCGCCGACCGGCGCGGCAGGCCGCAGCTCTTCCGCGCGGACCGGGTGCGCTCGGCCACGCTCCTCGCGGAGCCGGTCAGGCGCCGGCCGGGCGTGGAACTCGCCGACGCCTGGGAGGTGTTGCGCCGCCAGGTCGAGGAGCGGCCCGGCGGCATCGACGTCACGGTCCGGGTGCTGCGCTCGCGCCTCGACATGTTCCTGCGCCTGAACGCCGCCGCCCTCAGGGAACTGCCCGAGGACGACGGGGAGAGCGAGTGGGTGACGGCCGGGCTGTCGTACGGAGTCGTCCAGGAGGCCCGCTCCCTGCTCGCCTTCGCCGACCGGATCGAGGTGCTGTCACCGCCCGAGGTCCGCGCGGAACTGGCCGCGGCGGCGGCCGCCGTCACGGAGCTGTACGGGACCCCCGACGGGCGGGCGGGAGGCGGACCGGCGGCTCGGGGCTGATCCCGGCCCGAGGGCGGGGGAGGGGCGGGCGCGGGCAGGCGACCCGCAGCTGATTTGGATCGGGGACGCGGGAAGGGGCTTCGGTCAGCCCAGCCAGTGGCGGCGGCCGATGCTGATCAGCCGCATCTGGCGGCTCGCGACGCGTGCGACCCGGTCCCGTTCCTCCTCGGAGGCGTCGAGCGCCTCCAGGAAGAGCGAGGCCGTCATCAGCATCTGGTCCACGTACAGCGCCGCCAGCATGAGGAGGTCGTCGTCGCTCCAGCCCGCGGACTCCGGGTGCTTGGCCAGCTCGGCCCGCACCTCCTCGGAGAACCGGGCCAGTTGGCCGCTGATGGCCTCGCGCACCGGCTGCACACCGCCGTGCCGCTCGCGCGCGATGAAGCGGACGTGCGCCGGGAACGTCTCCACATGACGGGCAATCAGATCCACGGCACGCGCTATGCGTTCGTCGCTGTCGCCGGCCGCGGACACCGTGTGCCCGATCATCGGGTGCAGGCTGCCCAGCGCCTCCTCGACCAGCGCCACACCGAGGTCGGCCGTGGAGCGGAAGTGCCGGTAGAACGCGGTCGGGGCGACGCCGACCGCCCGGGTGACCTCGCGCAGTCCCAGGCTGCTGAGGCTCTGCTCCTCCAGCAGGCCGAGCGCCGCGTCCAGGAGGGCCTGGCGGGTCTTCTGCTTCTGCGCCTGGCGGATGCCGAGGGTGTGACTCATGCCATGCAGTTAACAACTGTTCTCCGGAATTGAAAAGCCGCCGGACGCGCTAGACTCATGAGTCAGTGAACAACTGTTACTACAACTGTTCACTGGAGCGTCAAGTCCCCGAAACATCCGGGGTGTTGAAAGGGGGACGGAATGCGGGCCATCGACGCAACCCGGACCTTCCGGGCGAGGGGACCGGACGCTCCAGGACCTCACGAGAGGAACGTCATGCTGATCCTGGTCGCAGCCCTCCTGCTGATGGGCGTCGTCATGGGCTCCGTGGCCCACGCGCCGCTGCCCCTCACCCTCGTCGCCGCGGCCGTCATCGGCCTGTGGCTGGTCGTCTTCGCGGTACGCGAGCGGCACTCCGGCAAGCGCCGCACCACCGCCCACTGACGCCCGCGCCACCCCTGACGGCGCGCGTCCCCGTCTCCGCCCACCTACCGCCGGGAGCTGAACCGATCATGGAACTCACCGCATCGCCGACCCGCCGGACCGGGATCCGGGACACCGACGGCATGGCCGTCGCCTCCTTCGTCCTCGGACTCCTCGGCCTGCTCGTCCTGAACCTCTTCCTGGGCCCGATCGCCATCGTCCTGGCCTCCGTCGCCCTCTGGCGCGGCACCGAGCGCAAGGGTCGTGCCCTCCTCGGACTGGGCCTCGGCGTCGCCGACCTCGTCGTCCTGCTGGCCTTCATGCAGGCCGACAACACGGTGTCCTGGAGCTTCTGAGCACCGACGGGACGAGCGAGGGACCACGCGGGCCGAGGCGACGGACGGCGGGCCCGTAGAATCGGGCCCACCATGGCTTACCTCGACCACGCCGCGACCACCCCGATGCTTCCCGAGGCGGCGGAGGCCCTGACCGCCCAGCTCGGCATCACGGGCAACGCCTCCTCCCTGCACGCCGCCGGCCGCCGCGCCCGGCGGACGGTCGAGGAATCCCGCGAGACCCTGGCGGACGCCCTCGGCGCGCGCCCCAGCGAGGTGGTCCTCACCTCCGGCGGCACCGAGGCCGACAACCTCGCCGTCAAGGGCCTGTACTGGGCCCGCCGCGACGCCGACCCCGCCCGCACCCGGGTCCTCGCGAGCCCCGTCGAGCACCACGCCGTCCTCGACGCCGTCGACTGGCTCGGGGAGCACGAGGGCGCCACCGTCGAGTACCTGCCGGTCGACGCGTACGGACGCGTCCACCCCGAGGCACTGCGCGAGGCCATCGCCCGCGACCCCGACGACGTCGCCCTCGCCACGGTCATGTGGGCCAACAACGAGATCGGGACCCTCATGCCGGTCCGCGAACTGGCCGACGTCGCCGCCGAGTTCGGCGTCCCGCTGCACGCCGACGCCGTCCAGGCCTTCGGACAGGTGCCCGTCGACTTCGGCGCCTCCGGGCTCGCCGCGATGACGGTCTCGGGCCACAAGATCGGCGGCCCGTACGGCATCGGCGCGCTGCTCCTGGGCCGCGAGTACACCCCGGTGCCCGTCCTGCACGGCGGCGGCCAGGAGCGGCACGTGCGCTCCGGGACCCTCGACGTGCCCGCGATCGCCTCGTTCGCCGTCGCCGGACGGCTGGCGGCCGAACAGCGCGAGTGGTTCGCCCGGGAGATCGGCGCCCTGCGCGACGACCTCGTGGACGCCGTGCGCAAGGCCGTGCCCGACGCGCTCCTCGGCGGCGACCCCGCCTCCTCCGGACGGCTGCCGGCCAACGCGCACTTCACCTTCCCCGGCTGCGAGGGCGACTCCCTGCTGCTGCTGCTCGACGCCCAGGGCATCGAGTGCTCGACCGGATCGGCGTGCACGGCGGGTGTCGCTCAGCCCAGCCACGTCCTCCTGGCCACCGGCGCCGACCCCGAACTGGCCCGCGGCACCCTGCGCTTCTCCCTCGGTCACACCTCCACCGAGGCGGACGTCGAGGCACTGGCCCGCGCGATCGGCCCGGCGGTGGAACGCGCCCGCACGGCGGGACTCACCTGACCGCGTCCGGCCACGGGCGAAGGCCGCGACGCCGGGACGCCGTACCCGCGGGCAGGGGTGCCCGGGCACGCGCCCGCCTCCGCGCGGCGGCGCGTCAGGCCGTCGTCGTACGCGCGCGCCGTACCAGCCGTATGTACCGGTCCCAGTCCCAGTGCGGGCCCGGGTCCGTGTGGTCCGTGCCGGGGACCTCGACGTGCCCGATGAGGTGCTCCCGGTCCACGGGTATCCCGTACCGCGCGCAGATCCCGGCCGCCAGCCGCGCCGAGGCGGCGTACATCGCGTCGGTGAAGGACGAGGCGCGGTCGACGAAGCCCTCGTGCTCGATGCCGACACTGCGTTCGTTGTACTCGCGGTTGCCCGCGTGGAAGGCCACGTCCAGCTCGCGGATCATCTGCGTGACGTGACCGTCCCGGCGCACGATGTAGTGCGCCGCCGCACCGTGCCCCGGATCCTGGAAGACCTTCACCGCGTCCCGGAAACTGCCCTGGGTGACATGGACGACGACCCGGTCTATGCCGTAGTCGTCGGGCCGGTCCGCGCGCCGCCAGTTCGCCGGCGAGGCCGCCACCCACCGGGCGCCCGCGAAGTCGACCGCGCCCGCCTCACGCGGCTTCTGGACCCCGGGCAGCCGCCACCACAGGTGCGCCAGCTCGTCCCGGGCCAGCGCGGCGCTGCCCACCGCGGCCGCCGTGCCTCCGATGAGCAGTGCCCGGCGCCCGAGGTGCCGGTCTCCGTCCGCGCCGCCCCCGCCGGGCGCGCCCTTCGTCTCCCCCATGCGATGCCCAACGGATATGCGGGGGCTCCGGTTCCCGGCGCCCCGTACCCTGGAGGGGCTATGACTGAGACCCCGCAGCGCACCCGCCCCCTTCGCGTCCTCGCCGCCATGTCCGGTGGTGTCGACTCCGCCGTCGCCGCCGCCCGCGCCGCCGAGGCCGGGCACGACGTCACCGGAGTGCACCTCGCCCTCTCGGCGAACCCCCAGTCCTTCCGGACGGGCGCGCGTGGCTGTTGCACCATCGAGGACTCCCGCGACGCCCGCCGGGCCGCGGACGTCATCGGCATCCCGTTCTACGTGTGGGACCTCGCCGAGCGCTTCCGCGAGGACGTGGTGGAGGACTTCGTCGCCGAGTACGAGGCCGGGCGCACCCCGAACCCCTGCCTGCGCTGCAACGAGAAGATCAAGTTCGCGGCGCTCCTCGACAAGGCGCTCGCCCTCGGCTTCGACGCCGTCTGCACCGGCCACTACGCCCAGGTGATCGTCCGCGAGGACGGCACCCGCGAGCTGCACCGTGCCTCCGACATGGCCAAGGACCAGTCCTACGTCCTCGGGGTGCTCGACGACCGCCAGCTGGCGCACGCGCTGTTCCCGCTCGGCGACACCGTCACGACGAAGGACGAGATCCGCGCCGAGGCGGAGCGCCGCGGCCTCGCCGTCGCCAAGAAGCCCGACTCGCACGACATCTGCTTCATCGCCGACGGCGACACCCAGGGCTTCCTCGCCGGCCGCCTCGGCCGGGCCGAGGGCGACATCGTCGACGAGTCCGGCGCCAAGCTCGGCACGCACGAGGGCGCGTACGGGTTCACCATCGGCCAGCGCAAGGGCCTGCGCATCGGCACCCCGGCCCCCGACGGCAAGCCGCGCTACGTGCTGGACATCTCGCCGGTGGACAACACGGTCACGGTCGGCCCGGCCGACGCCCTGGACGTCACCGCGCTGACCGCGGTCAGGCCCCGCTGGTGCGGCGCCGCGCCGTCCGGCCCCGGCACGTACACCGCCCAGCTGCGCGCCCACGGCGGCGAGACCGAGGTGGCCGCCGAACTCGTCGACGGCTCCCTGGAGGTCACGTTCACCGAGCCCGTGCGCGGCGTCGCGCCCGGCCAGGCGATCGTCCTGTACGACGGCACACGCGTGGTCGGCTCGGCGACGATCGCGACGACCACGCGCGCGAAGGCCGCCGTCTAGGGCCACCTCCGGCCCCCCCCTGATCGCCGGCCGCCCGCGGACCGACCCGCGGGCGGCCGGCTCCGTACCGGCGCTCAGCCGGTCTCCACCTCGTAGAAGCAGAGGTGGTCCTTGATCCGCGCGACGTCCGGCTTGGGGTCGGGATACGCCCACACCAGGTCGGGCGCGTCCGGCAGCGACCAGTAGGAGGCCGTGCCCTTGAACGGGCAGTACGTGTGGGTCTGCGAGGGCGTCAGCAGGTCGAGACGGACGTCCTCCGGCGGCAGGTAGTAGCGCACGGGACAGCCGGTCTCGCGCAGCAGCAGAGGCCGCTCGGTCTCCGCCAGGACCCTGCCGTCGTGCACCACGCGTACGCGTTCGGTGCCTTGCTCGATCGTGATCGTGTGTCCTTCAGCCATATCTGGACAGCACCGTCGGGCCCGCGCTTCTTCCCCTCGTACGGTGGACGCATGAACATCTGCGTCTTCCTCTCCGCCGCCGACCTCGACGACCGCTACACCCGGCCCGCCCGCGAGTTCGCGGAACTGCTCGGCAAGGGCGGCCACACCCTGGTGTGGGGCGGTTCCGACGTCGGACTGATGAAGGTGGTCGCCGACGGCGTGCAGCAGGCCGGCGGACGGCTGCTGGGCGTCTCCGTCGACTTCCTCGCGGCCAAGGCCCGCGAGGGCGCCGACGAGATGGTCGTCGCCCGGGACCTCGCCGAGCGCAAGGCGCTCCTCCTGGGGAAGGCCGACGCCGTGGTGATCATGGTCGGCGGCACCGGCACCCTCGACGAGGCCACCGAGATCCTGGAGATGAAGAAGCACGGCATGACCGAGATGCCGGTGGTCCTGCTCAACACCGCGGGCTTCTACGACGGCCTCAAGGAGCAGTTCCGGCGCATGGAGGACGAGGGCTTCCTGCCGCGGCCCCTCACCGAGCTGGTCTTCTTCGCCGAGGAGCCGGTGGGCGCGCTGGCCTACCTCGAGGAGAGCCACGGCACGCGGTGATGCGAGCATGGCGGACATGGCTACACATGTGATCACCGGGGCGGGTTCCGGCATCGGCGCGGCCGTCGCGCGCCGCCTGCACGCGCGCGGGGACGAACTCGTCCTGCACGCGCGCGACGCGGGCCGCGCGAAGGAACTCGCCGGGCAGTACCCCGGTTCGCGCACCCTGGTCGGCGACCTCGCGGACCCCGACAAGCTCTCCTGGGCGTTCTCCCACCAGTCCCTGCCCGACCGGATCGACTCGCTCCTGCACATCGCGGGCGTGGTCGACCTCGGCCCCGTCGGCGAGCTGACCCCCAAGACCTGGCGGCACCAGCTCAACGTCAACCTGATCGCCCCCGCCGAACTCACCCGCCACTTCCTGCCCCAGCTGCGCCTGGCCCAGGGGCACGTGGTGTTCGTCAACTCCGGCGCCGGACTCAGCGCCCACGCCGACTGGTCCGCGTACGCCGCCTCCAAGCACGGCCTGAAGGCGCTGGCGGACTCCCTGCGCCACGAGGAGCACGGCAACGGCGTCCGCGTCACCTCCGTGTACCCCGGCCGCACCGCCAGCCCCATGCAGGCCAAGGTGCACCAGCAGGAGGGCAAGCCCTACGAGGCGTCCCGCTGGATCGACCCCGAGTCGGTCGCCACGACCGTGCTGGTGGCCCTGGACCTGCCGAGGGACGCCGAGATCAACGACCTGACGGTACGACCGGGCCGCTGACCTCGGCGGAAGGATTCCGTAGGCTGCCGGGGTGAGCGAAAACAGCGTGTTCAGGTTCGGGCCGGCGACCGGCGTCGGATCCATGCCGGGCGGCGACGCCCGGGAGGCCGCCAAGACCGTCGTCGGATCGTTCGAGGACTTCCCGTTCCTGCCCGAACTCCCCGCGCGCGGCCCCGGCGCCGACATGATCGGCCGGACCGCCGGGATGCTCGTCGAGCTGTACGCGCGCGTGGAGCCCAGCGGCTGGCGGATCGGCGACCGGCCCGGACGGGACACCCGGCGGGCCCGGTCCTGGCTCGGCGAGGACCTGGACGCCTTCGAGGAGTTCACCCAGGGCTACGAGGGCCCGCTCAAGGTGCAGGCGGTCGGCCCCTGGACGCTGGCCGCCGCACTGGAGCTGCGCAACGGCGAGGTGGCGCTCTCCGACCCGGGCGCCTGCCGGGACCTCGCCGGATCGCTCGCGGAGGGGCTGCGGACGCACCTCGCCGAGGTGCGCCGCCGGGTGCCGGGCGCCGACGTCGTCCTCCAGCTCGACGAGCCCTCCCTCATGTCCGTGCTGCGCGGCCAGGTCAGGAGCGCCAGCGGCTACCGCACCCACCGCGCCGTCGACCGGCAGGTGATCGAGTCCACGCTGCGGGACGTCTTCGGCGTCCAGGACGGGGGACCGGTCGTCGTGCACTCCTGCGCGCCCGACGTGCCGTTCGCGCTGCTGCGCCGGGCGGGCGCCGCCGCGATCTCCTTCGACTTCTCGCTCCTCACCGAGCGTGACGACGACGCGATCGGGGAAACGGTGGAGGGGGGCACCCGGCTGTTCGCCGGTGTCGTGCCGGGCACGGACGCCCCATTGTCAGACCCTGCCGGTAGCGTCATGGGTGTCAGGACGCTGTGGCGCAGGCTGGGACTGAATCCGGGGCTTCTCACGGAGACGGTCACGCTCACTCCGTCGTGCGGGCTCGCGGGGGCCTCCCCCGACTACGCGCGCACGGCGCTCGCCCACTGCGCCCGGGCGGCGAGATCCCTCGCGGACAACCCTGAGTAACGGGAGGACGACACGGTGGCCGGCGACCAGGACGCACAGACCGCCTCGACCGCGCAGCCCCTGCCCACCGAGGCACGGGAGAAGCACGCGGAGCTCGCCGAGCAGATCGAGGAGCACCGCTTCCGGTACTACGTGAAGGACGCTCCCGTCGTCAGCGACGCGGAGTTCGACAAGCTGCTCCGCGCGCTGGAGGCACTGGAGGAGGAGTACCCGCAGCTGCGGACGCCGGACTCGCCGACCCAGAAGGTCGCGGGCGCCTACGAGACCGAGTTCACGGCCGTGCAGCACCGCGAGCGCATGCTCTCCCTGGACAACGCTTTCGACGACGCGGAGCTCACCGCCTGGGCCGACCGCGTCGCCAAGGACGTCGGCACCCCCGGCTACCACTTCCTGTGCGAGCTCAAGGTCGACGGCCTCGCGGTCAACCTCACGTACGAGCACGGCCGCCTCACGCGCGCCGCGACCCGCGGCGACGGACGCACCGGCGAGGACATCACGCCGAACGTCCGCACCATCGCGGAGATCCCCGACCGGCTGAAGGGCGACCGCGTCCCGGACCTCGTGGAGATCCGCGGCGAGGTCTACTTCCCGATGGAGAAGTTCCAGGAGCTGAACGCCCGTCTGGTCGAGGGCGGCGACAAGCCCTTCGCCAACCCGCGCAACGCGGCCGCGGGTTCACTGCGCCAGAAGGACCCCCGGGTCACCGCAACCCGCCCGCTGCACATGGTCGTCCACGGCATCGGCGCCCGGCAGGGCTTCGACATCGAGCGCCTCTCGCAGGCGTACGAGCTGCTGCGCGAATGGGGCCTGCCCACCGCCCAGCACAACAAGGTGGTCGACGACCTCGACGGCGTACGGGAGTTCATCGCCCACTTCGGCGAGAACCGCCACTCCGTGGAGCACGAGATCGACGGTGTGGTCGTCAAGCTCGACGAGATCCCGCTCCAGGGACGCCTCGGCTCCACCTCCCGCGCGCCCCGCTGGGCCATCGCCTGGAAGTACGCGCCGGAGGAGGTCAACACCAAGCTGGTCAACATCCGCGTCGGTGTGGGCCGTACGGGACGCGTCACGCCCTACGCGCAGGTCGAGCCGGTGACCGTGGCCGGCTCCGAGGTCGAGTTCGCGACCCTGCACAACCAGGACGTGGTGAAGGCCAAGGGCGTCCTCATCGGGGACACGGTGGTGCTGCGCAAGGCCGGTGACGTGATCCCGGAGATCCTCGGCCCGGTCGTCGACCTGCGGGACGGCAGCGAGCGGGAGTTCGTGATGCCGGCCGAGTGCCCCGAGTGCGGCACACCGCTGGCGCCCGCGAAGGAGGGCGACATCGACCTCCGCTGCCCGAACGGCCGCACCTGCCCGGCCCAGTTGCGCGAGCGCCTGTTCTACCTCGGCGGACGCAAGAGCCTCGACATCGAGAACTTCGGCTACGTCGCCGCCGCGGCCCTCACCAAGCCGCTGGAGCCCGCCGAGCCGCCCCTCGTGGACGAGGGCGACCTCTTCGACCTCACCATCGAGCAGCTGCTGCCCATCAAGGCGTACGTCCTCGACCAGGACAGCGGTCTGCCCAAGCGCGACCCGAAGACCGGCGAGGAGAAGATCGTCACGGTCTTCGCCAACCAGCAGGGCGAGCCGAAGAAGAACGCCCTCGCCATGCTGGAGAACATCGCGGCGGCCAAGCAGCGCCCGCTCGCCCGCGTGCTGACCGGACTGTCGATCCGCCATGTCGGACCGGTCGCGGCCGAGGCCCTGGCCCGCGAGTTCCGCTCGATCGACCGCATCGAGCAGGCCACCGAGGAGGAGTTGGCGTACACCGACGGCGTGGGCGGGATCATCGCGGCCTCGCTGAAGCAGTGGTTCGCCGTCGACTGGCACCAGGAGATCCTCCGCAAGTGGCGGGCCGCGGGCGTGCGCATGGAGGAGGAGGACTCCGGCGAGGACCAGGGCCCGCGCCCCCTCCAGGGCCTCGTGGTCGTCGTCACCGGCACCCTCGAACACCACACGCGGGACGGCGCGAAGGACGCCCTGCAGAGCCGCGGCGCGAAAGTGACCGGATCCGTCTCCAAGAAGACGTCGTTCGTCGTGGTGGGTGACAACCCCGGGTCGAAGTTCGACAAGGCGATGCAGCTGAAGGTTCCGGTTCTGAACGAGGAGGGGTTCGCGGTCCTGCTGGAGCAAGGGCCGGAAGCCGCCGCCGAACTCGCACTTCCGACCGAGGAGTAGCGGTTGAAGGCCACCCGTTCGGCGCATATCAGATGCATACGGGTGGCCGGGTCGCATTCGGGCAACCGTCGACGACCGCTGCCCGTGGAAGCCTTCCGCGGCCTACTGTTGAGAAGTGCGTCTGCCGTGCCCGGCCGCGGCCGGCGCATCCCCTTGCTCTCCACGGGCGCTGGGAAGGGTTTTCAGACGCGGAGCCGCGGATGGTTCGCCGGGCACCGGACCGCGTGGCGTGGGCACCGCCGGCTGTGAGAGGGACGGGAATGGAACCGACCGAGAGCGCCGCTCCGGGCTCCCGGCTGCGCCTGCGCCGGATGTCCGGCGCCTGGCTGGCCGGACTCCGGACGGGGCGGCCGTCGGCGGGCGCGAGCGCGGGCGCCCGCGGCGCCGCACAGCTCACCGTCGGGGACTCCCCGCATTCCTACGGGCACACCGCCGCACGCGCCGCGGACCCGCCCGGCCACGAGAGCGAACGGCACCTGTCCTGGCCGGCGCTGCCCGCCGCCGTCGTGGGATCGGCCGCCTTCGTCCTCGGTGCCGGTTTCTACCGCGCATTCAGCGGACACCACGCGCTCTTCCCGTCCGGCACCGCCGGCTGGTCGCTCGCCGTGCTCACCGGCGTCATCGTCGGCCACCTGGTCGCCCTCGGCCGCTCCCGCTGGTGGGGCGGCACGGGTTCGGGCGCCGCCCTCACCCTCGCGGTCCTGCTGCTGTACGGCTGGGTGCCCGCCGGCATGGTCAGCCTCACCGTCGTCGTGCTGGTCGGCGTCGCCCGCCGCAACCGCTGGCGCCAGGGCGTCCTGCACGGCGCGGTCGACATCCTCGGCATCGGGACCGGCGCGCTGGTCCTGGCCGCCTTCGGCCGGGTCCCCTCCGTCGAGACGCCCTGGGACCCGCAGACCTGGACCCTCTACGCGGCACCCCAGGTGGTCCTCGTCGCCGCCGGCTACCTCGCGGTGAGCCGCGCCCTGCTCTGGTACCTGCACGCCCCGCGCACCGGCGGACTGCCCACCGTCGCGCGCACCGCCCTGGCCCGCCAGGGCCTCGTCGCCGTGGCGCTGCTCGGCATCGCGCCCCTCATCTGCGTGGTGGCGCAGGCGCGCCCGCTGCTGCTGCCGCTGTTCTCCATCCCGCTGATCGCGCTGGACTCCACGCTGTGGATAGCCCGGGCCCGGGCGGAGGAGCAACTGCGCGATCCGCTGACCGGGCTCCCCAACCGGCAGTGGCTCCTGGAGCGGACCTGGACGGCACTGGACGACGCCGAGCGGATCGGGGCCCGCGCCGCCCTGATGCTGATCGACCTCGACCGCTTCCGCTCGGTCAACGACACACTCGGGCATCTCGCGGGGGACAGGCTGCTGTTGCAGATAGCCGACCGGCTGCGACTGGCCCTGCCGCGCGGAGCGGAGGCCGCGCGGCTGGGCGGTGACGAGTTCGCCGTCTTACTGCCGGTGGCGGACTCCACGACCTCCGCCACCCGGCTGGCCCGCGGTCTCGTCGCCGCCCTCGGGTCACCGCTCGACCTCGACGGGCTCACGCTCGTCCTGGAGGCCAGCGCCGGGCTCGCCGTCTTCCCCGACCACGCGCTCGACGCGGAGGGGCTGCTGCGCCGCGCGGACGTGGCGATGTACCAGGCGAAGCGGGACCGTACGGGGGTGGAGGTGTACGAGTCCAAGCGGGACTCGAACACCCCTGACCGGCTGGGCCTGCTCGGCGACCTGCGCCGGGCGCTCGACGCCGGTGACGTGGAACTGCACTACCAGCCCAAGGTCCGCTTCGACGGGCAGGTGGCCGGGCTTGAGGCTCTGGTGCGCTGGGTGCACCCGGAGCGCGGGAAGGTGCCGCCGGACGAGTTCATCGCCATCGCCGAGTCATCCGGGCTGATGCCGCACCTCACGGAGTACGTGCTGGAGACTGCGCTCGCGCAGGTCGCGCGCTGGCGGGCACAGGGGCTGTACGTGCCGGTCGCGGTGAACGTGTCCCCGCGGGACGTGCACACTCCCGGGTTCGCCGGTTCGGTCGCCGCCCGTCTCGCCCGGCACGGGGTGCCCGCCGGGGCGCTCCAGCTGGAGATCACGGAGCATGTGCTGCTGGAGGATCCGCAGCGTGCCGCGGACACCCTGGCCGCGCTCACCGGGCACGGCGTGAAGATGTCGCTCGACGACTTCGGCACCGGTTACTCCTCCCTCGTCCATCTGCGGCGGCTGCCCGTCAGCGAGCTGAAGATCGACCGGTCCTTCGTGGCGCGGCTGGCGGTGGACAACGAGGACGCGGAGATCGTGCGGTGCACGGTCGATCTCGCGCATTCGCTCGGTCTGCTCGTCGTCGCCGAGGGGGTCGAGGACGACGAGACGTGGGAGCGGTTGCGGGATCTCGGGTGTGACGCCGTGCAGGGGTGGCTGGTGGCGGCGGCGATGCCTCCGGAGGAGGCCACGGCATGGTTGCTCGCGCGGGGGGCTCGGGGGTGGCAGCGGCCTCGCGCCGCGTTGCCCGCGGCGGAGTAGGTCTCTCTTTCCCGGGTGCCTGGACCGGCCTCCGGCCGGATGTCGCCCACCCACGCACCACCCGTTGCTCCTTCCTGGAAGGCCGGCCTCTCCCGTGTCTCCGCCTCGCCGTCGGCGTCCGCCCGTGCGCGGGGCTTCCGGTCCCACGGACCGGCCGTGACCGCCTTCCGGTGGCCGGCCTCTGCCGTGTCTCCGCCCTGCCGTCGGCGTCCGGCCGTGCGCGGGGGTTCCGGTTCCACGGACCGGCCGTGACCGCCTTCCTGGAAGGCCGGCCTCTGCCGTGTCTCCGCCTCGCCGTCGGCGTCCGGCCGTGCGCGGGGCTTCCGGTTCCACGGACCGGCCGTGGCCGCCTTCCGGTGGCCGGCCTCTGCCGTGTCTCCACCTCGCCGTCGGCGTCCGCCCGTGCGCGGGGGTTCCGGTTCCACGGACCGGCCGTGACCGCCTTCCGGCGGCCGGCCTCTGCCGTGCCCCGGCCCGGCCGTCTGCGTCCGGCCGTTCGTGGGGGTTGCGGCTGCCCGGGGAAACCCGTGCGCGGGCACCTGTGGTCGCCCCATAGGATTGGGGCCAAACCACACTCACTCACCCCAGAGGATCGCTGCATGCCTGGCATCACGCGCGAGGAGGTCGCCCACCTCGCACGGCTGGCGCGTCTGGAGCTGAAGGGCGAAGAGCTCGACCACTTCGCCGGCCAGCTCGACGACATCATCGGCGCGGTCGCCCGCGTCAGCGAGGTCGCCGACCAAGACGTACCGCCGACCTCTCACCCGCTGCCGCTGACGAACGTCATGCGCGCGGACGAGGTCCGTCCGTCGCTCACCCCCGCGCAGGCGCTCTCCGGCGCCCGGGCCCAGGAGCAGCAGCGTTTCAAGGTGCCGCAGATCCTGGGGGAGGACTAATCACCATGACGGACACCAACGTCAACATCATCAAGCTGACGGCCGCGGAGATCGCGGACCGGATCGCCGCCGGCGAGCTCACCGCCGTCGAGGTCACCGAGGCCCACCTCGCCCGCATCGGCGCGGTCGACGAGAAGGTGCACGCCTTCCTGCACGTGGACCGCGAGGGCGCGCTGGCCCAGGCCCGCGCCGTCGACGCCAAGCGCGCGCGGGGCGAGAAGCTCGGCCCCCTGGCCGGCGTCCCCCTGGCGCTCAAGGACATCTTCACCACCGAGGGCGTGCCGACCACCGTCGGCTCCAAGATGCTCGAGGGCTGGATCCCGCCGTACGACGCCACGGTGACCAAGCGGCTGAAGGACGCCGACGTCGTCATCCTCGGCAAGACCAACATGGACGAGTTCGCCATGGGGTCCTCGACGGAGAACAGCGCCTACGGCCCGACCGGCAACCCCTGGGACCTCACCAGGATCCCCGGCGGCTCCGGCGGCGGCTCCTCCGCCGCGCTCGCCTCCTTCCAGGCGCCGCTCGCCATCGGCACGGACACCGGCGGCTCGATCCGCCAGCCCGCCGCCGTCACCGGCACCGTCGGCGTCAAGCCGACCTACGGCGGCGTCTCGCGCCACGGCATGGTCGCCTTCTCCAGCTCCCTCGACCAGGGCGGCCCCTGCGCCCGTACGGTCCTGGACGCGGCCCTCCTGCACGAGGTCATCGCCGGTCACGACCCGCTCGACTCCACCTCCATCGACGCTCCGGTCCCGCCGGTCGTCGAGGCCGCCCGCAACGGCAGCGTGGCGGGCATGCGCGTCGGCGTCGTCAAGCAGTTCGCGGGCGAGGGCTACCAGGCCGGTGTCGTCCAGCGCTTCAACGAGTCGGTCGCCCTCCTGAAGGAGCTCGGCGCCGAGATCGTCGAGCTGGACTGCCCGTCCTTCGACCTGGCCCTGTCGGCGTACTACCTGATCGCGCCCTCCGAGTGCTCCTCGAACCTCGCGCGCTTCGACGGCCTGCGCTACGGCCTGCGCGTCGGTGACGACGGCACCCGTTCGGCCGAGGACGTCACCGCCGTCACCCGTGAGGCGGGCTTCGGCGACGAGGTCAAGCGCCGGATCATGCTCGGCACGTACGCCCTGTCCAGCGGCTACTACGACGCCTACTACGGCAGCGCCCAGAAGGTCCGCACGCTCATCACGCGCGACTTCGAGAAGGCATTCGAGCAGGTCGACGTGATCGTCTCGCCGACCACGCCCACCACCGCCTTCCCGATCGGCGAGCGCGCCGACGACCCGATGGCGATGTACCTCGCCGACCTGTGCACCATCCCGACCAACCTCGCGGGCAACGCGGCCATGTCCCTGCCCTGCGGTCTGGCCCCGGAGGACAACCTCCCGGTCGGTCTGCAGATCATCGCCCCGGCGATGAAGGACGACAGGCTCTACAAGGTCGGCGCCGCCGTCGAGGCCGCCTTCGTGGAAAGGTGGGGTCACCCGCTGATCGAGGAGGCTCCGTCGCTGTGAGCAAGACCCTGTCGAAGGCCAAAGGCTTCAAGAAGTCCAAGTCCGGCCTGTACCTGTCCATGGCCACCACCGCTTTCGGCGCGCTCAGCGTCGCCAAGCAGGCCAAGCTGGCCCGCACCGACAACGACACGCTGCGCCTGATCGACTCCGCCGTGTCCGCCGCCGCCATCGTCACCGGCCTCGCCATCCTCTACCGGGAGCTCAAGCGCCTGGGCGACGACGACGTCCTGCTGGGCTGAGAGGGAAGTTTTCACCGTGACCACCACGACCGACCTGGTGTCGTACGAGGACGCGCTGGCGTCGTACGACCCCGTCATGGGCCTCGAAGTCCATGTCGAACTCGGCACCAAGACGAAGATGTTCTGCGGGTGTTCCACCACGCTGGGCGCCGAGCCCAACTCGCAGACCTGTCCGACCTGCCTCGGCATGCCCGGCGCGCTGCCCGTCGTCAACGCGACCGGCGTCGAGTCCGCGATCAAGATCGGTCTCGCGCTGCACTGCGAGATCGCCGAGTGGTGCCGCTTCGCCCGGAAGAACTACTTCTATCCGGACATGCCGAAGAACTTCCAGACCTCCCAGTACGACGAGCCGATCGCCTTCAACGGCTACCTGGACGTCCAGCTGGAGGACGGCGAGGTCTTCCGCGTGGAGATCGAGCGCGCCCACATGGAGGAGGACACCGGCAAGTCCTTGCACGTGGGCGGTGCCACCGGCCGCATCCACGGCGCCTCCCACTCGCTGCTCGACTACAACCGCGCCGGCATCCCGCTCATCGAGATCGTCACCAAGCCGATCGAGGGTGCGGGCGAGCGCGCCCCCGAGGTCGCCAAGGCGTACGTCGCCGAGCTGCGCGAGCTCATCAGGGCGCTCGGCGTCTCCGAGGCCCGCATGGAGATGGGCCAGATGCGCTGCGACGTGAACCTGTCGCTGCGCCCGCACGGCCGGGAGAAGTTCGGCACGCGGAGCGAGACGAAAAACGTCAACTCGCTGCGCTCCGTGGAGCGGGCGGCCCGCTACGAGATCCAGCGCCACGCCGCCGTCCTCTCCTCCGGCGGCACGATCATCCAGGAGACCCGCCACTTCCACGAGGACACGGGGTCCACCACCTCGGGCCGCGTGAAGGAGGAGGCCGAGGACTACCGGTACTTCCCGGAGCCCGACCTCGTCCCCGTGGCGCCGTCCCGCGAGTGGGTCGAGGAGCTGCGCGCGGTCCTGCCCGAGCAGCCGCTGGCCCGCCGCAACCGGCTGCGCGAGGAGTGGGGCGTCAGCGCCCACGACATGCAGTCGATCCTCAACGCCGGGGCCATCGACCCGATCGTCGCGACGATCGAGGCCGGTGCCGACGCCGCCTCCGCCCGCAAGTGGTGGATGGGCGAGCTGGCCCGCAGCGCCAACGAGTCGGGGAAGTCCCTGGAGGACCTCCCGATCACCCCGGCGCAGGTCGCCCGGGTGGCGCAGCTGGTCGCCGCCGGTGACCTCAACGACAAGCTCGCCCGTCAGGTCATCGAGGGCGTCCTCGCCGGCGAGGGCACCCCGGACGAGGTCGTCGAGAAGCGCGGTCTGAAGGTCGTCTCGGACGAGGGCGCGCTGACGACCGCCGTCGAGGAGGCCATCGCCGGCAACCCGGGCATCGCCGACAAGATCCGCGGCGGCAAGGTCCAGGCCGCGGGCGCGCTCGTCGGCGCGGTCATGAAGGCCACCCGGGGCCAGGCCGACGCGGCCCGCGTCAAGGAGCTCATCCTGGAGAAGCTGGGCGTCAGCGAGGGCTGAGTTCCCGGTTCCGCCTGTGTCCACCTCGGGGGGACGCGCCGTCCGCCGGCACGTCCCCCCGAGGTGCGTCCCGCTGCGCCGTAAGGGTTGACGAAATTCCCCGAAGTGGCGTGTGAGCTGCCTCGTGCTCCTGTGAGTAAGCCCACGAAAGGGACAAAGGATCTTTTCCGACTGTAAGAGTGTCTGGGCATTGCTCATACGTTCTTTGCGGGCTGTTCCGTTACATTGTCGGCTGTTCCCGATCAAAGACCACGAATCATCCAGGGAGCACGTCCGTTGGCAGCCCTTGCGCGCTGGTGTGTACGGCACCGCCTCGTCGCCGTTCTGCTGTGGCTCCTCGCGCTGGGCGGCACGACCGCCGCCGCGGCCGTGGCGGGCTCCGCGTACTCGAACGACTACGAGGTCCCCGGCACCGAGTCCGGCCGCGCGACCCGGCTCCTCCAGGAGGGGTTCCCGAGCCTCGGCGGCGACGCCGACACCGTGGTCTGGCACACGGCGCCGGGCACCGTGCGCTCCGCCGACGTCGAGCAGACGATGACCCGCACGCTGGACCGGATCGCCGACCTGCCCGGTGTCGCCTCGGTCGTCAGCCCGTACGAGGGACGCCACAGCGGGCAGATCAGCGCCGACGGACGCACGGCGTACGCCGCGGTCACCTTCGAGGACCGGGCCGAGGACATCGACCCGGCCGACGCGAAGGCCGTCGTCGACACCGCCCAGGAGGCCGGGACCGAGGGCCTCCAGGTGGAACTGGGCGGCACCGCCGTCGCGGCCACCGAACCGGCCGGCGGACACCTCGCCGAGGTCATCGGCGTCCTGGTCGCGGCGGTGGTCCTCTTCCTCGCCTTCGGCTCCTTCGCCGCCTCCATGCTGCCCATCGCCACCGCGCTCGTCAGCGTCGGCACCGCGTACGCAGCGATCGTGCTTCTCGGGCACGCCATGACCGTCGCCGACTTCGCCCCCATGCTGGGGATGCTGATCGGGCTCGGGGTGGGCATCGACTACGCGCTGTTCATCGTGACCCGGCACCGGCGGGGGCTGAAACGGGGCCTGCCGGTCGCGGAGGCCGCGCAGAACGCCGTGGCCACCACCGGCCGGGCCGTCGTCTTCGCCGGCGCCACCGTCTGCATCGCCCTGCTCGGCATGCTCATCCTGCGGCTCGGCTTCCTCAACGGGGTGGCCATCGCGGCCTCCCTGACCGTGGTCCTCACGGTCGCCGCCTCCGTGACCCTGCTGCCCGCCCTCCTGTCCTTCATCGGGCCGCGCGCGCTGAGCCGGCGCGAGCGGCGGCGGCTGGCCGAACACGGACCCGAACCGGAGATCGCCGCCGGCCTCGCCGCCCGCTGGTCCGCGTTCGTGGAGCGGCACCCGAAGCTGCTGGGGAGCCTCGCGGTGGCCGTCATGGCGCTGCTAGCGCTGCCGACGCTCTCCCTGCACCTGGGCACGTCCGACCAGGGCAACGGCCCCACGTCGTCGACCACACGGCAGGCCTACGACCTCATCGGGGACGGTTTCGGACCCGGCGTGAACGGTCCCCTGACCCTCGTCACCCCGGTGGGCGGCGCCGCGGACCGGCTGGCGCTCGACAACCTCGACGCCACCCTCAGGTCCACCGAGGGCGTCGCCTCGGTGGCCCCCGTGACGTACGGCTCGGGCACCGCGTACCTGACCGTCGTCCCGGAGTCCGCCCCGCAGTCCCAGCGGACCAGCGAACTCGTCGACCGGCTGCGCGACGAGGTGCTGCCGCGGGCCGAGTCGGGCACCTCGCTCGACGTGCACGTCGGCGGGGTGACGGCGAGCTACGACGACTTCGCCGACGTCATCGTCGGCAAACTCCCGCTGTTCGTGGGTGTGGTGATCGGGCTCGGCTGCGTCCTGCTGCTGGTCGCCTTCCGGTCCCTGGGCATCCCGCTCAAGGCCGCCGTCATGAACGTCGCCGCCGTCGCCGCGGCCTTCGGCGTGGTGGTCGCGGTCTTCCAGTGGGGCTGGGGCAGCGAGCTGCTGGGGCTGGGCAGGGCCGGGCCGATCGAGCCGTTCCTGCCGGTGATCATGGTCTCGGTGCTCTTCGGGCTCTCCATGGACTACCAGGTGTTCCTGGTCAGCCGGATGTACGAGGAGTGGCTGGAGACCGGCGACAACCGGCGGGCCGTGCGCGTCGGGCTCGCCGAGACCGGCCGTGTGATCAACTCGGCCGCCGTCATCATGATCTCGGTCTTCCTCGCCTTCGTGCTCAGCGGCGACCGCGTCATCGCGATGTTCGGGATCGCCCTCGCGGCGGCCGTCGCCCTCGACGCGTTCGTCCTGCGCACCCTGCTCGTCCCCGCCCTGATGCACCTGCTGGGCGGCGCCAACTGGTGGCTGCCGGGCTGGCTCGACCGGCGCCTGCCGCGGATCAGCATCGAGCCCCCCGAGTGCCGTCCCGTCCACGGCGCCGGCGCGAAAATCCCCGGGAAGCGCCACGAGGACGACGCCGCGCTGGTCGGCGTACTGGAGAGCGAGCGGCCGCGGGACGTCAGCGACGCCGTCGGCTGACGGGCAGGCGCGGGCACGCCTCCTCATGTGCCGATCGTTATGCACCGACACAGACAACGTTAAGAAACCTCTCAGACTTCGTCCGTACCGTGCGACGCATGGGAACCAAGACAGCTGACGAGGCCGGGACCGAGACCGGCACCGAGGCGCAGAGCGACGAGAAGACCGTGGTCGTCACCAAGGCCGGCGAGCCGGGGGAAACCGCTGCCGAGGAGCAGGACGCGGCGCGGGCCGAGGCCGAGGCCGAGGACAGGGAGGCCCGGGAGGACGACGAGCCGGCCGCGCAGGGCTCCTCCGGCGTGGGCCAGGGCGCCGCCGCGGTCGTCTCCGCCGGGCTCGGCATCGTCTCGCTCACCGGCAGCTGGGTCGCCACCGTGGCCGCCGCGCGCGAGACGCTCGTCGGCCAGCTGCGGACCTCGTCCTCCGCGAGCGTCGCCAAGCAGGTCCAGGAGGTCTACGGCGACGCCTGGCAGGTCACCGCGCTGATCGGCGGCCTCTTCGCGCTGGCCGCCCTGATCGTCGGCGTCGTCGTGCTGGCCCGCCCCGCCTTCGGGGTCCCCGGCAGGCCGCAGGCGCCCTGGATCAAGTCGGTCGCCTGGGCGGGCGTCGCACTCGGCGTCGTGGGGCTGCTGCTGGCCGTCGCCAAGTACTCCGACCTCCTGCTCGGCCTGCCCTCCACCGGCTGAGACCCCGTATCCCCCCGCACGACCTGAGGGGCCTTAGAGCCGCCGTGAGTCATCCACGGCCGTTCTAAGGTCCCTTCCGCGTCCAAGATGCGGAACTCTCCCGATGTGGCGGACCCCCCTGGGAGACGAGAGTTGAGGCATCGCACCGAGCGAGGACCGAGACCGACAGCTCTTCATGGGGAGACGAGATGTACGAGTACGAGATCCACCAGACCCGCTCCGCCGACCTGATCCGCCAGGCCGACCACCACCGCATGGTCCGCGAGGCCCTGCGCGGGCGCCGGAACGCCCGCCGCGCCGCCGCCGACGCGTCGGCCCGGCACGACACCGGAGGGCAGGCCCATACGGACCGTCCCCGCCGGCACCCGTTCGCCCGCGCCGCGTGAGCGCCGGGGCGGGGGAGGCAGGCCGTACGGGGGTCGGCCCACCTCCCTCCGACACCGTCGTCCCGGCAGCCGGCCAGGCTGCCGGGACGACGGCCGTTCCGGCTCCCGGCAGCGTTCCGGCCGCCTCGCGCACGGGGCGGACCGAGGCCGCGCCGCCGATAATCGATGCCGCTCTGTCGGACCCCTGTGCGATGCTCGGCGCTGTGGAAACCAGGTCTGTCAGCCCGGTGTTCATCGGCCGAGCCGACGAACTGGAGGCCCTTCGCGAAGCACTCGCCCGTGCCGCCGCCGGTGAGCCGCAGGCGCTGCTGCTCGGCGGTGAGGCCGGCGTCGGCAAGACCCGCCTGATCGAGGAGTTCGCCACCGCGGCCGCCGCCGGGGGAGCCGTCGTCGCGATCGGCGGCTGCGTCGAGATCGGCGCCGACGGACTCCCCTTCGCGCCGTTCTCCAGCGCCCTGCGCGCCCTGCGCCGCGAACTCCCCGGCGAACTCGCCGCCGCGGCCGCGGGACAGGAGGACGAACTGGCCCGGCTGCTGCCCGAACTCGGCGAGGCCACCCGCGGGCGCGGGCACGAAGAGGACGGCATGGCCCGCCTGTTCGAGCTCACCGCCCGGCTCCTGGAGCGCGTCGCCGCGGGCCGCACGGTCGTCCTCGTCCTGGAGGACCTGCACTGGGCCGACGCCTCCACCCGGCACCTCCTGGCCTACCTCTTCCGCACGTTGCGCAGCGGCCGCCTCGTCGTCGTCGCCACCTACCGCGCCGACGACATCCACCGCCGCCATCCGCTGCGCCCCCTGCTGGCCGAGCTCGACCGGCTCCGCACGGTCCGCCGCATCGAGCTGGGCCGGTTCAACCGCGTCGAGGTCGGCCGCCAGATCGCCGGCATCCTCGCCCACGAACCCGACCCGGCCCAGGTCGACGAGATCTTCGAACGCTCCGACGGGAACGCCTTCTTCGTCGAGGAGCTCGCCGTCGCCTCCCACGAGGGCTGCTGCGCCGGACTCACCGACTCCCTGCGCGACCTGCTCCTCGTCCGTGTGGAGGGGCTGCCCGAGGACGCCCAGCGGGTCGCCCGGATCGTCGCCGAGGGCGGCTCCACCGTCGAGTACCCGCTCCTCGCCGCCGTCGCCCGGCTCGCCGAGGACGACCTGATCGAGGCCCTGCGAGCGGTCGTCGGCGCCAACATCCTCCAGCCCGCCCCCGGCGGCGACGGCTACCGCTTCCGGCACTCCCTGGTCCGCGAGGCCGTCAGCGACGACCTGCTGCCCGGCGAGCGCTCCCGCCTCAACCGCCGGTACGCCGAAGCCCTCGAAGCCCGCCCCGAGCTGGTCCCGGCCGACGAGCGCGCCACCCGCCTGGCCAGCTACTGGTACCACGCCCACGACGCCGCCAAGGCCCTGCCCGCCGTCCTCCACGCCGCGGTGGAGGCCCGCCGCCGGCACGCGCCCTCCGAGCAACTGCGGCTGCTGGAGCGGGCGATGGAGCTGTGGGAGGTCGCCCCCGAGGCCGTACGGGCCGCACTGCGCCCCGTCGACTACACCGAGGTGTACCCTCCCTGCGGCTGCGACCCGGCGACCACGCCGCTGCGCTACCTCGACCTGATGGCCGAGGCCGCCGTCGCCGGGCGTCTGTGCGGGGAGCGCGAACGCGCCATGAAGATCACCAAGCGGGCGCTGCGCCTCCTGGAGGACGAGCCGGACCCGCTGCGCGCGGCCTGGTTCTGGGTCCAGCGCTCCCGCCTCGTCCAGGGCCAGGCCCGCGGCGACGGCTGGAAGGAACTCGCCACCGCCCAGGACCTCGTACGCGGTCTGCCGCCCTCGGAGGTGCACGCCGAGGTGCTCGCCATGGTCGCCGGCTGGTCGATGCTCCACGACCCCGGCCCCGACGCGCTCTCCGACGCCCAGCGCGCCGTCGAGTACGCGCGCATGGTGGGCGCCGACGACATCGAGCTGAACGCCCGGCTCACCCTCGGCGGCCTGATGGTCGACGCGGGCGACACCGAGGCCGGACTCGCCGAGATGTACGAGGTCAGGGACCGGGTGGTGGAGCGGGGCGTCACCCATGTCGTCGGCCGCAGCCATGTGAACCTGCCGTCGGTCCTGGAGGGCGTCGGCCGGTCCGAGGAGTCCGTCGCCGTACTGCGCGAGGGTATCCAGCTGACCCGGCGGATGGGCCTGCTGGACTCCGAGGCCTGGGTGTGGACCAACCTCTCCGAGTCGCTCTACTCGCTGGGCCGTTGGGACGAGGCGACCGAGGCGGCGACGAACGCCCACACCACCGGGCAGAGCGCCAAACCGCGCGGCGGCGCCTCCACCCGGCTCGCCCATATCGCCCTCGCCCGGGGCGAGATGGCCGCCGTGGCCCGCCATCTGGCCGCCGCCCGCGGGTTCTACGGCAGCCACGACCCGATGCCGCAGAACTCCCTGCCACTGCTGCGCATAGCCATCGGCCTGGCGGCCGGCGAGGGCCGGCACCAGGACGCCCGCACCGCGCTGTACGAGGCCCTCGACGCCGGCTTCCCGCCCGGCACCCAGCGCTACGGCTGGCCGCTGCTGCTGGCCGGCACCACGGCCGAGGCCGACTTCCGCGGGCTGCCACCGGCCGAGCGGGGCCGCGCCGAGGCCCTCGGCCGCATCCGCACCGCCGCCCGCTCCCTCGCCACCGGGGCGCCCATCTGGCGGGCCTACGAGCAGTGGGTGCGCGCCGAACTCCAGCGCGCCGAGGGGACGGCGGCCCCGCACCTCTGGTCCGACGTGGTCACCGCCGTCGAACCCCTGGCCCGCCCCTACGACCTGGCCCGCGTTCGCCACCGCCTCGCCGAGTCGCTGCTCGCCTCCGGCGCGGACGACGACGACCGGGCCCGCGCCACCGAACTGCTGCGGCTGGCCGGCGCGGTCGCCGCACACCTCGGTGCCCGGCCACTCGCCGACGCCGTCGCCCTGCTCGCCCGGCGCGCCCGCCTCACCCTGACCCACGTTCCCGCCGGGCCCGCGGAGCCGGCCGGTGCCTGCGCCGACCCCGTCGAGGCACTCGGCCTCACCAGCCGTGAGCGGGACGTCCTGCGTCTCGTCGCCGCCGGCCGCAGCAACCGCCAGATCGCCGAACGGCTGTTCATCTCGCCGAAGACGGCCAGCGTCCACGTGTCGAACATCCTCGCGAAGCTCGGTGTCTCGGGCCGCGGGGAGGCCGCCGCGCTGGCGCACCGGCTGCGGCTGTTCCCGCCGGAGACGCCCGCCGCCCAGGCGATGGGCGGGGGACCTACGCTGTAAGGATCCGGGCCGAGGGAGGCGCCGTGTTCAACATGTTCGAGGAGTTGTTCGCACCGGGCCGCAAGCACACCGACGACGAGCGCAAGCGGCTGGAGCTGACCCGCGTCGACCTGAACGACGGGGACCCCGGGCGGGGCCCGATAGACCTCACCTCGGGCAAGGTCGTCGTCCGCGCGCAGCCGTCCGCACCGGACGCGCGGCCGGAGGAGACGGCTGCGGACGACCCCGCGTCGCAGGACACGGCCACGGAGATCCCGGCCGCGCCCGACGCGGACCACAGGGACCCGTCGTCGCACGAACCGCCCCGCGAGGGATCGCAGGACCCAAAAACGAGCGGGCCGCCCAGCGCGCACTCGAAGGGCCCGGCGGCGCAGGAGCCGCCCGGCGCGGGCTCGCAAAACCCGGAAACGCACGAGCCGCCCGACGCGCACTCGCCGGGCCCGACGGCGCAGGAACCGCCCGGCGCGGGTTCGTAGGACCCGGAAACCAGCGAGCCGCCCAGCGTGTACTTGCAGGGCCCGACGGTGCAGGAGCCGTCCGGCGTTAGCTCGTAGGTCCGGAAACGCCCGAGCCGCCCAGCGCGTACTCGCAGGGCCCGGCGAGGCGGCAACCGCCCGGCGCGGGCTGACCCGCCCGGCTGCCGCCCCGCGAGCCGGCTCGCCCGCGCGCCCTACTTCACCGCGAGTTCCAGGATCTTGTCGTCGCCGCCCTTCGGGGAGCCGCGGCCGTCCGTCTCGCTCGTGACCAGCCACAGCCGGTCGCCGCCCGCGGAGACCACCGTGCGCAGGCGGCCGTACTCGCCCTTCAGGAACGCCTGGGGCTCGGCGGACGCCTTGGTCCCCTTCAAGGGGATCCGCCACAGGCGCTGGCCGCGCAGGCCCGCCATCCACACCGACCCCTCGGCGTAGGCGATGCCGCTGGGGGAGGCCTCGTCGGTGTGCCACTGGGCGACCGGGTCCACGAACCTGGCGTCGTCGCCCTTGCCCTCGGCGTCGGGCCACCCGTCGTTGTCGCCCGGCCCCACGTGGTTCAGCTCGTCCCAGGTGTCCTGCCCGAACTCCGACGCCCACAGGCGCTGCTTGTCGTCCCAGGCCAGCCCCTGGACGTTGCGATGGCCGTACGAGTACACGACGGAGTCGCCGAAGGGGTTGCCCGGGGCCGGCTCGCCCTCCGGGGTCATCCTCAGGATCTTGCCGCCCAGCGACTTCTTGTCCTGGGCCAGCCCCGTGTCCCCGGTCTCGCCCGTGCCCGCGTACAGCATCCGGTCCGGGCCGAAGGCGATCCGGCCGCCGTTGTGGATGACCCCCTTGGGGATGCCCCGCAGGATCGTGTCCGGGGCGCCCAGCTGCTCGCCGGCCGGCTTCTCCTCCTCGTACAGCAGACGGGCGATGCGGTTGTCGGACGCCGTGGTGAAGTACGCGTAGACCATGTGGTCCGAGGCGTACGCGGGGGAGAGCGCGAGCCCCAGGAGGCCCCCCTCGCCCGACGCGGCCACCCCGGGCACCTTGCCCAGCTCCGACTTCTCGCCGGTCTTGGCGTCGATCCGCGTGATCGTGCCCTCGTCGCGCGAGGCGACCAGCAGGTCGCCGTCGGGCAGGGGGGCCAGGCCCCAGGGGGACTTCAGGCCCTCGGCGACGGTGCGCACCACCTCGACCGAGCCCTTCGCGGGCGGTGTGGTCTCCCGGGGCGCCCCGGAGGACGTGGCCGGCGGGGTCTTCCTGTCCGGCCCCGAGCTCCCGGCGGCGTCCGGCCCTCCTCCGTCGTCGGAGGAGCAGCCGGCCGTCAGCAGAAGCGCGGCCGTGGCCAACACGGCCGTCACAGCTCGACGTTGCACGATCAAGGTCCCTTCGACGCGGTGGTCCTACTGTTCATACACCGCTCACGGGCCACAGGTTCCCGATCACCGCGGCGGGTGCCCGGGAGATCCGGTCAGTCCCAGGATCCGCGCGCCGCCGGAAGCCGTGCCACCGCCGCCAGATCCTCGGCCGACAGCCGCAGCCCGGCCGCCCGCGCGTTCTCCGTCACCCACCGCTCCCGCTTGGCGCCGGGCACCGGCACCACGTGCGGGCCCTGCGCCAGAACCCAGGCAAGCGCCACCTGCGCGGGCGTCACCCCGTCCCCGTACCGCTCGGCGATCCGGCGCAGCCCGACGACGATCGGCTGGTTGGCGGCCATCATCTCGGCGGTGAACCGCGGGTGCCGGGCGCGCAGGTCGTCCGGCTCGAACCCCTCGCCGGGCGTCAGCGTCCCGGTGAGGAACCCGTTGCCCAGCGGCATCGCGGCGAGGAAACCCACCCCGCGCGCCGCGCACCACGGCAGCAGCGCGTCCAGCGCCTCCGGCGACCACACCGACAGCTCGGCCTGCACCGCGCTCACCGGGAACACCTGTTGCACCCGCTCCAGTTGCCTGATCGTCCCGTCGTGCAGCCGGGCGCCCGGACGGCGTCGGGAGCGCGCGCCCACAGCGCACAGCCCGAGCGCCCGCACCTTCCCGGCGGACACCAGTTCCGCCATGGCCCCCCAGGTCTCCTCGACCGGTATCTCCGGGTCCGCGCGGTGCAGTTGGTAGAGATCGATCACGTCCGTCTGCAATCGGCGCAGCGAGGCGTCGCAGGCCCGTCTCACGTACCCGGGGCGGCCGTTGGCCACGATGTGCTGCTCGCCCACCAGCAGCCCGACCTTGGTGGACACGAACGCCTCGGAGCGCCGCTCCCTCAACACCCGCCCCAGCAACAGCTCGTTGGTGAACGGGCCGTACATGTCGGCGGTGTCCAGCAGCGACGAGCCGAGGTCCAGGGCCCGGTGCACCGTCCGCAGCGACTCGTCGCTCCGCTGCCGTGAACCGGTGTACGCCCAGTTCATCGGCATGCACCCCAGTCCGACGGCCCCCACATCGAGCGTCGCCGCACCGATCGTCCTGCGCTCCACCTGGCCGCACCCTCCCTCTCTGGCACCCCAAACTAACCAATGGACCGGCGCGGCCTTCGCATAGCCTCCTGACCATGACTTCCGATGTGTGGCTCCCGTTCGGCGCGGACGAGATCGACGGCCTCCCCGAAGGCCTCGACTACCGCTTCTGGAACGGTGACCAGGACTTTCCCGCGGACCCCGCCGAGTGTGCCTTCTACGTGGTGCCGTACATGAAGGGGGCCGAGGTCTCCGTACGCCCGCTGCCCCGCATGTCGTCCGTGCAGGCCCTGCAGACCCTGTCCGCGGGCATCGACCACGTCGAGCCGGGCCTCCGGCACCTGCGTCCCGGCGTGCGGCTGTGCAACGCCCGCGGGGTGCACGAGGCCAGCACCGCCGAACTCACCCTGGCGCTCGTCCTCGCCTCGCTCCGCGGCATCCCCGACTTCGTCCGGGGACAGGACCGGGAGGAGTGGCGCTCCGGGTTCCGCCCGGCCCTGGCCGACAAGTCCGTCCTCATCGTGGGGTACGGGTCGATCGGCGCCGCGATCGAGGACCGGCTCGCACCCTTCGAGCTCGCGCGGGTGGCGCGCGTCGCACGCTCCGCCCGCACGACGGAGCGCGGTCCGGTGCACCCGCTCACCGAACTCCCCGCCCTGCTGCCCGAAGCCGACGTCGTCATCCTGTCCACGCCGCTCAACGACACCACCCGTGGCCTGGCCGGGGCCGACTTCCTCGCCCGCATGAAGGACGGCGCCCTGCTCGTCAACGTCGCCCGCGGGCCCGTCGTGGACACCAAGGCCCTTCTCTCCGAACTGGAGAGCGGCCGGATCACCGCGGCGCTCGACGTCACCGACCCCGAACCGCTGCCCCCGGGGCACCCGTTGTGGCATGCGCCGGGCCTGCTCATCAGCCCGCACGTCGGCGGACCCACGTCCGCGTTCCTGCCACGCGCCAAGCGCCTGCTGGTCGCACAGTTGAACCGGTTCGCGCGCGGGGAGGCGCTTCAGAACGTAGTGCTCACAACCGGCGGGTAATCCGCGTACCGTTCACTCCCCGTCCGGTTCGGGCACCCTCCGCAGTCTCCCGAACGCGTTCCGTACGGTCATTCGTGCTGGTCGTCACGGAGCGTAGAGGAACTATGTCCCTGAGTGACGAGACTGGTGTATCGTCCCGACAGGGGCTGCGCCGTGCACCGTTCGGCGCCGGGGACGAAGAGTTCAAGACTGCGAGGGGGGCGACGGGCGATGCACGGCCTATGGACCAACGATCCGACGCGGCGGGGCCGCCGACGGCGACCCTGGCGGGCGGCGACGCGCAGGCGCGGCCACGGCCACGGCCACGGCGGTCATCACCACCACCGCAGGCACAGCGGCCGCAGGAGGCACACGCACCCCGCGCACCGCGACCAGCGGGACCCCGCGGCGGCACGGACCGGGTGGGCGCGGTGAGTTCCCCGCCGCCGCCCACCGCCTTCGACGGAGCGCTGCGCCCGCAGCGGCTCCTCGGGACGCTGCTGACCCGCCGGCCGGAACCGGGCGGCGGGACGGGCCTGCGGTCGCAACTCGTCCTGGCCCTGGTCTGCGCGGCGTACGGAGTCGGGTCCGCGCTCGGCTGGGGTTCCCCCGGAGCCGCCCTCGTCATGGGCGACTTCGGACTGAGCGCCGCGGCGGGCACCGCCGCGGTCTCCTGCTTCCTGTACGCCCGCAGGCGCCGCATCCGGTTCCGCCCCGCGTGGCTGCTGTTCTCGCTGTCCTCCGCGATGGCCGCGCTGGGCAACCTGGTCTGGGGGTGGTACGAGGTCGTGCTCGGGATCCCCGTACCCAGCCCCAGCTACGCCGACCTGTTCTTCCTCTGCTTCGCCCCGCCCGCCATCGTGGGCCTCCTGGTGCTCGCCAAGAGGCCCGTGACGAAGGCCGGTTGGGTCTGCCTGGCGCTGGACGCCTGGCTGATCGGCGGCTCGCTGCTCACCCTGTCGTGGAGCCTGGCGCTGGCGCAGGCGGCGAAGATGGACGGGCCGAGCGTCGCGCACACCGCGCTCTCGCTCGCGTACCCCCTCCTGGACATCGCCCTCGTCAGCATGGTGCTCGCCCTGCACTTCCGGCGCTCGGCGGTCAACCGGTCCGCGGTGAACACCGCCATCGGCGCCCTCGCCCTCACCGTCATGTGCGACGCCCTGTTCACCTCGCCCCTGCTGCACAACAACTACCGCTCGGGGCAACTCCTCGACGCGGGCTGGTTCGCCGGCTCCCTGCTGCTCGCCTACGCCCCCTGGGTCGGCCTGCGCAACGGCCGGCACCCGGACGGCGAGGGGCACACGCGCGTGGTGCACGAGCACGTCCCCGGGCAGCGCCCCGGAAGCCCCCTCCACGGTCCCGCACAGGGCCAGGCGCCGTCCCCGGGGCACACCCCGCTGCCGGGACCCGCGCACGGCGGCGAGCGCGGACGCTATCCGGCCACCCGGCCCATCGCCGGCTCCCTGGCCGCGCTCACGCCCTACCTCGCCGCGGCCGTCTGCACGCTGGGCATCCTCTACAACGTGCTGAACGGCCACAGCGTCGACCGCGTCGTACTGATCACCGGCGGCACGGTCGTGCTCGCCCTCGTCGTGCGCCAGGGCATCATGCTGCTCGACAACATCACCCTCACCCAGGAACTGGCGCAGAAGGAGAACCACTTCCGCTCCCTGGTGCAGGGCTCCAGCGACGTCATCATGATCGCCGCCCCCAACGGCATCCTCCGGTACGTGAGTCCGGCCGCCGCAGGTGTGTACGGACGCCCCGCCGAGGAGCTCGTCGGGTCCGAACTGGCCGCGCTCATCCACCCCGAGGACCTCGGCTGCGTGGTGCACGAGGTGCGCCGCTTCCTGGCCGCCAGCCACACCGAGGAGCCCACCACCCGCATCGAGTGCCGCTTCAAGTCCGGCGACGGCGGCTGGCTCAACGTGGAGTCCACCGTCAACCGCCATCACGGCGGCCTCATCTTCAACAGCCGTGACGTGACCGAACGGGTCCGCCTCCAGGCGCAGTTGCAGCACAACGCCGAGCACGACCCGCTCACCGACCTGCCCAACCGCGCCCTGTTCACCAAGCGCGTCCAGCAGGCCCTGTCCGGCCGCCGCTCGACCGACCGCGGCACCGCCGTCCTCTTCATCGACCTCGACGGCTTCAAGGCGGTGAACGACACCATCGGCCACCAGGCGGGCGACGAACTCCTCGTCCAGGCCGCCCGCAGGCTCCAGGACTCGGTGCGGCAGGGCGACACGGCCGCGCGCCTCGGCGGTGACGAGTTCGCCGCCCTCATCGTCGGCGACGGCGCCCGCGACCGCTCCGCCCGCGAACGGCACATCATGGAGCTGGCCGACCGGCTCAGGATCACCCTGTCCCAGCCGTACGCCATCGACGGCAACGATGTCCGGGTCGCCGCCTCCATCGGCGTCGCCTTCGCCGAACCGGGACTCGGCGCGGGCGAGCTCCAGCGCAACGCGGACCTGGCCATGTACCGCGCCAAGGGCGCAGGCAAGGGCCGGGTCGAGCTGTACGCGCCCCAGATGCAGCAGGACGTCGTCCGCAAGGCCGAGCTGGCCACCCGGCTGCGGGCCGCCCTGCACGACGGCGAGTTCGCCCTGCTCCACCAGCCCGTCGTCGCCCTGGAGAGCGGCCGGATCACGTCGGTCGCCGCCCAGGCCCGCTGGCGCTCCTCCCAGGGCGTCTTCTTCACCCCGGCCGAGTTCCTGCGGGTGTCCGAGGACAACGACCGCACCGCCGAACTCGGCCGCTGGATGCTGGAGCAGGCCGTCCAGCAGGCCGCCGAGCGCACCGCCACCGGTCTGTCCGTCCCCGTCGCCGTGCGGATGAGCGCCCGCCGACTGCTGGACCGCTCCATGCCGGTCGGCTCCGTCGAGGCACTGCTGACCCGGCACGGCCTCGCCTCGGGCGCCCTGGTCGTCGAGCTGTCCGACATGGACCCCCGGGTCTCCCTGGACGAGCTGGAGCGCCGGCTGAACGCGCTGCGGCGCATGGGGGTCAGGATCGCGCTGGACGGCTTCGGCAGCGGCTACGCGGCCATCACGGCGCTGCGCCGGCTCCCCGTCGACGTACTGAAGCTCGACCGCGGGCTGGTCGAGGGCGTCGTCGAGTCCGCGCGGCTGCACAAGATCACCAGCGGGCTGCTGCGCATCGCCACCGACCTCGGGCTGCAGTCCGTGGCCGACGGCGTGGACCTGCCGGAGCAGGTCATCGCCCTGCGCGCGATGGGCTGCACCCACGGGCAGGGCATGGCCTTCTCCGGACCGCTCGACGAGTACCGGTTGCGCCGGGCGCTGTCCCTCGGTCAGTACCCGGTGCCGCACGGACCGGTCGAGCCCGCTTTCGCCGGCGGCGGCGCGGGAATGTACGGGAGCGGTATGCCCTCCGTCTACGGGGGCGGCACGGCACTGCGCTCACATAATGAGACTCCCGTCCCACCCACTTGACAGTCGGTGCGTGCCGGGGGGAGGGTCAATGCCATGCGCACCCGAATTCTCGTACTTGGAAAGCGCGTCGGCTGAAGCTGGGGCACACCGGAGGACGATCCGGAGACACCCAGCGACCGCACCCGGCGCGCTCCCCTCGCTTGCCTCACGGCACGAGGGGTTTTTTGTTGCACAGGCGCCTTTCCATCAGCAGACGTACACCGCACAAACCTCGCAAAAACCCTCAGCATCGAGAAGAGAATGCCGATGACCGAGCAGGCCACCGGGGCCCACCATCCGCAGCCGCGGCCCCGTTCCGGAGGACATCAGTCCGCCCCCGAGCACGTGACGGGCGCGCAGTCCCTCATCCGCTCTCTCGAGGAGGTCGGGGCCGACACGGTATTCGGCATTCCCGGCGGTGCGATCCTCCCGGCGTACGACCCGCTGATGGACTCGACGCGTGTGCGGCACGTGCTCGTCCGGCACGAGCAGGGCGCGGGCCACGCGGCCACCGGTTACGCCCAGGCCACCGGCCGGGTCGGCGTCTGCATGGCGACCTCCGGCCCCGGCGCCACCAACCTGGTCACGCCGATCGCCGACGCCCACATGGACTCCGTGCCGATGGTCGCCATCACCGGCCAGGTCGCCTCCAAGGCGATCGGCACGGACGCCTTCCAGGAGGCGGACATCGTCGGCATCACGATGCCGATCACCAAGCACAACTTCCTGGTGACCAAGGCCGAGGACATCCCGCGGACGATCGCGGAGGCCTTCCACATCGCCTCCACCGGCCGGCCCGGTCCCGTCCTCGTCGACATCGCCAAGGACGCCCTCCAGGCGAAGACCACCTTCAGCTGGCCGCCCACCCAGGACCTGCCGGGCTACCGGCCGGTGACCAAGCCGCACGCCAAGCAGATCCGCGAGGCCGCGAAGCTGATCACCGCCGCCAAGCGGCCGGTCCTGTACGTCGGCGGCGGCGTCCTGAAGGCGCGGGCCACCGCGGAGCTGAAGGTCCTCGCCGAACTCACCGGAGCGCCCGTCACCACCACCCTGATGGCGCTCGGCGCATTCCCCGACAGCCACCCGCTGCACGTGGGGATGCCGGGCATGCACGGTGCGGTCACCGCCGTCACCGCGCTGCAGAAGGCCGACCTGATCGTCGCCCTCGGAGCCCGCTTCGACGACCGTGTCACCGGCAAGCTGGACAGCTTCGCCCCGTTCGCCAAGATCGTCCACGCCGACATCGACCCGGCGGAGATCGGCAAGAACCGCGCCGCCGACGTGCCGATCGTCGGTGACGCCCGCGAGGTCATCGCCGACCTCGTCCAGGCCGTCCAGAAGGAGCACAGCGACGGCCACCTGGGCGAGGCCGCCCGGTCGAAGTACGCGGCCTGGTGGAAGGACCTCGACCGCTGGCGCGAGACGTACCCGCTGGGCTACGAGCAGCCCGAGAACGGCTCGCTGTCGCCGCAGCAGGTCATCGAGCGCATCGGTCAACTCGCCCCGCAGGGCACGATCTTCGCGGCGGGCGTCGGCCAGCACCAGATGTGGGCCGCGCACTACGTCCAGTACGAGCAGCCCGCGACCTGGCTGAACTCGGGCGGCGCCGGGACGATGGGCTACGCGGTCCCGGCCGCGATGGGCGCCAAGGCCGGGGTCCCGGACCGGACGGTCTGGGCGATCGACGGCGACGGCTGCTTCCAGATGACCAACCAGGAACTCACCACCTGCGCCCTGAACAACATCCCGATCAAGGTCGCCATCATCAACAACGGCGCCCTCGGGATGGTCCGCCAGTGGCAGACCCTCTTCTACAACCAGCGGTACTCCAACACCGTGCTGCACTCCGGCCCCGGGGCCAGCGGCAGGGAGCCCAGCGCCGGCACCCGCGTCCCCGACTTCGTGAAGCTGTCGGAGGCCATGGGCTGCCACGCGATCCGCTGCGAGTCCCCGGACGACCTCGACAAGGTCATCGAGGAGGCGAACTCCATCAACGACCGCCCGGTCGTCGTGGACTTCATCGTCCACGAGGACGCGATGGTGTGGCCGATGGTCGCCGCCGGCACCTCGAACGACGAGATCATGGCCGCCCGGGACGTCCGCCCCGACTTCGGCGACAACGAAGACGACTGAGAGCCGCAGGAGAAGGAACGCCACCCATGACCAAGCACACGCTCTCCGTCCTGGTCGAGAACAAGCCCGGTGTCCTCGCCCGGATCACCGCCCTGTTCTCGCGTCGCGGCTTCAACATCGACTCGCTCGCGGTCGGTGTCACCGAGCACCCCGACATCTCCCGCATCACCATCGTGGTGAGCGTCGCCGACCTGCCGCTGGAGCAGGTGACGAAGCAGCTCAACAAGCTCGTCAACGTCCTGAAGATCGTCGAACTGGAGCCGGGTTCCGCCGTTCAGCGGGAACTCGTTCTGGTGAAGGTGCGCGCGGACAACGAGACGCGCTCGCAGATCATCGAGATCGTCCAGCTGTTCCGCGCCAAGACCGTCGACGTCTCCCCGGAGGCCGTCACCATCGAGGCCACCGGCGGCAGCGACAAGCTGGAGGCCATGCTCAAGATGCTGGAGCCGTACGGCATCAAGGAGCTGGTCCAGTCCGGCACGATCGCCATCGGCCGGGGCGCCCGCTCCATCACCGACCGTTCACTGCGCGCGCTCGACCGCTCCGCCTGACGCTCTCGACCGGGGACCGATCGCCCCCGGCCACGGCACGACCGGAAACGGACGGTCTGCAGCCGCGGACCGCCCGTATTCCGAGACCCGAAGACTTCCCTTCCCCCGCCCGCCGTACGGTGGCAAGCAGAACCAGCAATACCGCAAACGAGGAGAACCCCAGTGGCCGAGCTGTTCTACGACGACGATGCCGACCTGTCCATCATCCAGAACCGCAAGGTCGCGGTCATCGGTTACGGCAGCCAGGGCCACGCCCACGCGCTGTCGCTCCGTGACTCGGGTGTCGACGTCCGCGTCGGTCTGCACGAGGGCTCGAAGTCCAAGGCCAAGGCCGAGGAGCAGGGCCTGCGCGTGGTGACGCCGTCGGAGGCGGCGGCCGAGGCCGACGTCATCATGATCCTGGTGCCGGACCCGATCCAGGCCCAGGTCTACGAGGAGTCCATCAAGGACAACCTGAACGACGGCGACGCGCTGTTCTTCGGCCACGGCCTGAACATCCGCTTCGGCTTCATCAAGCCCCCGGCCGGCATCGACGTCTGCATGGTCGCCCCCAAGGGCCCGGGCCACCTGGTGCGCCGCCAGTACGAGGAAGGCCGCGGCGTCCCCTGCATCGCGGCCGTCGAGCAGGACGCGACGGGCAACGCCTTCGCGCTGGCGCTCTCGTACGCCAAGGGCATCGGCGGCACCCGCGCCGGCGTCATCAAGACGACGTTCACCGAGGAGACCGAGACCGACCTGTTCGGTGAGCAGGCCGTCCTCTGCGGTGGTACCGCCGCGCTGGTCAAGGCGGGCTTCGAGACGCTGACCGAGGCCGGCTACCAGCCGGAGATCGCGTACTTCGAGTGCCTCCACGAGCTGAAGCTCATCGTCGACCTCATGTACGAGGGCGGCCTGGAGAAGATGCGCTGGTCGGTCTCCGAGACCGCCGAGTGGGGCGACTACATCACCGGCCCGCGGATCATCACCGACGCCACCAAGGCGGAGATGAAGAAGGTCCTCGCCGAGATCCAGGACGGCACGTTCGCCCAGCAGTGGATGGACGAGTACCACGGCGGCCTGAAGAAGTACAACGAGTACAAGACCCAGGACGAGAACCACCTCCTGGAGACCACCGGCAAGGAGCTGCGCAAGCTCATGAGCTGGGTCAACGACGACGAGGCGTAAGCCTCGGGACGGCGGGCCGGAGCGTACTGTTCCGGCCCGTCGCCGAACCCGGGGTAACGCTGTTGTCCACTGAGGCCAGCCTCGTCCGGGTGATCCTTACGCGGAGGCGCAAGACGGCCCCCGCAGCGGCACTAGACTGCTGCACAACAAACGCGTCAGGCCCACAGCGTCGTGCGTCTTCCACGCGGCTCAAGCGACACCGAGGAAGTGAAGGCACGCCCCCACGCCACTCGGCGCGGGACGCCACCAGCACTCCCCGGGGCCGCCGACAACCCTCCACCGCATGCGGCCGTCGGGACGGCCGTCCGCATTGGACTTGTGAGGACTCACGTGAGCTCGAAACCTGTCGTACTCATCGCTGAAGAGCTGTCGCCCGCGACCGTGGACGCCCTGGGCCCGGACTTCGAGATCCGCCAGTGCAACGGCGCGGACCGCGCCGAGCTGCTGCCCGCGATCGCCGACGTGGACGCGATCCTGATCCGGTCGGCCACCAAGGTCGACGCGGAGGCCGTCGCCGCCGCGAAGAAGCTCAAGGTCGTCGCGCGAGCCGGCGTCGGCCTGGACAACGTCGACGTCTCCGCCGCCACCAAGGCCGGCGTGATGGTCGTCAACGCCCCCACCTCGAACATCGTGACCGCCGCCGAGCTGGCCTGCGGCCTCCTGCTCGCCACCGCGCGCCACATCCCGCAGGCCAACACCGCCCTGAAGAACGGCGAGTGGAAGCGGAGCAAGTACACGGGCGTCGAGCTCGCCGAGAAGACCCTCGGCGTCGTCGGCCTCGGCCGCATCGGCGCGCTGGTCGCCCAGCGCATGTCCGCGTTCGGCATGAAGGTCGTCGCCTACGACCCGTACGTGCAGCCCGCGCGCGCCGCCCAGATGGGCGTGAAGGTCCTGTCGCTGGACGAGCTGCTGGAGGTCGCCGACTTCATCACCGTCCACCTCCCCAAGACCCCCGAGACGCTCGGCCTGATCGGCGACGAGGCGCTCCACAAGGTCAAGCCCTCGGTGCGCATCGTGAACGCCGCGCGCGGCGGGATCGTCGACGAGGAGGCGCTGTACTCGGCGCTCAAGGAGGGCCGCGTCGCCGGCGCCGGCCTCGACGTGTACGCCAAGGAGCCCTGCACGGACTCCCCGCTCTTCGAGCTCGACCAGGTCGTCTGCACCCCGCACCTCGGCGCCTCCACCGACGAGGCCCAGGAGAAGGCCGGCATCGCCGTCGCCCGCTCCGTGCGCCTCGCCCTCGCCGGTGAGCTCGTGCCGGACGCGGTGAACGTGCAGGGCGGCGTCATCGCCGAGGACGTCAAGCCCGGCCTGCCGCTCGCCGAGAAGCTGGGCCGCATCTTCACCGCCCTCGCCGGTGAGGTCGCCGTCCGCCTCGACGTCGAGGTGTACGGAGAGATCACCCAGCACGACGTGAAGGTGCTCGAACTCTCCGCGCTCAAGGGCGTGTTCGAGGACGTCGTCGACGAGACCGTGTCGTACGTGAACGCCCCGCTGTTCGCGCAGGAGCGCGGCGTCGAGGTGCGTCTGACGACCAGCTCCGAGTCCCCGGACCACCGCAACGTGGTCACCGTCCGCGGCACGCTCAGTGACGGTCAGGAGGTGGCGGTCTCCGGCACGCTGGCCGGCCCCAAGCACCTCCAGAAGATCGTCGCCGTCGGTGACTACGACGTGGACCTCGCGCTCGCCGACCACATGGTCGTGCTGCGCTACGAGGACCGTCCCGGTGTCGTCGGCACCGTCGGCCGCGTCTTCGGCGAGGCCGGTATCAACATCGCGGGCATGCAGGTCGCCCGTGCCGCCGTCGGCGGGGAGGCCCTCGCGGTCCTCACGGTCGACGACACGGTCCCGCAGACCGTCCTCACCGAGGTCGCCGACGAGATCGGCGCCACGTCGGCCCGCTCGGTCAACCTCGTCTGAGTCGCACCAGGCCGCCACGCGCCGTACGGGAGTACGGGCCGCGCGAGCCGAGGGCCGGGTCACCTTCGGGTGATCCGGCCCTTCGCTTGTGCCCGGGCGGACGTCAGGGGGACGCGGTGCGCTCCGGCTCGATCAGGCCCTGCCGGTAGGCGATGGCGACGGCCTCCGTGCGCCCGGCCGCGCCCAGCTTGGCGAGGATGTTCGAGACGTGGACGCTCGCCGTCTTGCCGCTGATGAACAGCTCCTCGCCGATCTGGCGGTTGGTGCGGCCGAGGGCCAGCAGCCGCAGCACGTCGTACTCCCGGGCGGTCAGGACGGCGCCGTCCTGCGCGGCGGGTCCGGCCTGGGCGAGCCGGCCGCGCCGGGCCAGGGCGTCCAGGTCCTCGCACAGGGGCACGGCGCCGAGCCGTTCGGCCGTCTCGTGCGCGGCGCGGATCTGCTCGGCGGCCTCCTCGCGGCGGTCCGCCGTCAGCAGCGCCTCCGCGAGCCGCCGCCGGCACCGCGCCAGCTCGTACGGGTCGCCGTACGCGAAGGCGGCGACGGCCTTCTCCCACGCGGCGACGTCGGGACCGGTGCGGGCGCGGGTCCACTCCGCCTCGGCGCGGGCGAGCCAGGCGAGCCCTTCCGGGCCCTGCCGTGAGCCGTCCTCGCCCTTGGAGGCGGTGGCCCGGGCCAGCTCGACCAGCTCGTCCGCCGTGTCCGTCCACCGGCCCAGCTCGGTCCGGTCGCCGGTCGTCCGCAGCTGCTCGGCCCGGTCGGCGACCGCGGCCAGGGCGAGCCCGGCCAGGTGCACCGCGACGTCCGGCCGTTCGGCCCCGGCCTCGCCCGCCAGCGTGGTGATCGTCGTACGGACCCGGGCGACGGCCGCCTCCGCGTCACCGCGCAGCGCCGCGGCGTCGGTCAGCACGATGCCCGCGACGAGCGTGGCCATCCAGTCGAAGGGGCCGTCGAGCAGGGCGAGCGCGCGGTCGGCCGCCGTGCGGTCGCCGCGCGCGAGTGCCACGTAGAGCGCCGGGCCGGTCGCGAAGCCGGCGGCGGCGGGCAGCCGCCCGGCGTCGGCGGCGGCCGCGCGGGCGCACTCGTCCCAGCGGCCCAGCGTGTAGAACAGCAGGGACTGCAGATAACGCAGTTCCAGCGCGTACGGCGAGGACAGCAGACCGGAGCGGCCCGCGCGGTCGAGTCCGTCGGAGAGCCAGGTCAGGCACTCGTCCAGGTCGCCCGACTCGTAGCAGCCGACCGCGAGGTTGAACAGGGCCCGCATCTCCACCGGGACGTTGCCCGCGCGCCGGGCCAGTCCGCGGGCCTCCGCCAGCCTCAGGCGGCCCTGCGGAGTGCGGCGGTTGTGTCCTTCGAGCCCGACCAGTGAGATCGTCAAGTCCGCCTGGGCGTCGGGGAGTCCGAGGTCCTCCGCGACGCGCAGGGCCTGCCGGGCGACGCGCTGGGCGTCCTCGTCGTGGCCCATGTAGCGGGCGGCCATGGCGTGGGTCGCCGCGGCCCAGACCCAGGTGCGCGACGGCGGCTCGGCGGGGATCATGGCCAGCGCCTCGCTGCTGTACGTGAACGCGGCCTTCAGCCGGTCGACGCGGATCAGGTTGCCCGCGAGGGTGTAGCGGACGCGCACGGCCAGTTCGGAGTCGGCGTCCGAGCCCGCCCGCGCAAGCGCGGCCCGGGTCAGGGTCACCGCCCGGTGGCTCTCGCCGGCGTGGGCTGCGGCGGCCGAGGCGCGCAGGGTCAGGGTGACGGTGTCGAGGCTGTCCTCCGGCCGGGCGGTGGGCGCCACGGCGGGCCACAGGTCGAGGGCGGCCTCCAGGTGGCGCAGCTCCTCGGCGGGCGCGCCGACGCCGGCCGCGTGGTCGGCGGCCTCCAGGGACGCGCGCAGGGCGTCGGCGAGGTCGTGGCTCTCCCGCGAGTGGTGGGCGCGCTCGGCCGCGCTCTTCGCCGGGTCGCCGCGGCCGGCCAGCAGACGGGCGAACGCCCGGTGCAGCCGCACCCGTTCACCCGGCAGCAGGTCGGCGTAGACCGCCTCGCGGATGAGGGCGTGCCGGAAGGTGTACGTGTCCTGTTCGGCCGGGACGAGGAGCTGTCTGCCGACGGCCTCGCGGAGCGCCGACTCCAGTTCCTCCTCGGGCAGTTGGACGGCGTCGCGCAGCAGCTCGTGCTCCACGCGGCGGCCGGCCACGGCGGCGGTGCGCAGTACCTGCTGGGCGGTGGCGGGCAGTTGCTCGAAGCGGATGAGCAGGACGTCGGCCAGGCCGCTGGGCATGGCGTCCGCTGCCGGGTCCGAGGAACCGGGTACGGCGTCGGCGGTGGCGGCGAGCAGTTCCTCCGCGTAGAACGCGTTGCCCTCGGCGCGCTCGACGATGCGGCGGACCGTGGTGTCCGGCACCGGGCCGGTGTTGAGGGCGCGCACCAGGGTGGCCACCTCCGCGTCGCGCATCGGGCGCAGCTCCAGGCGGTCGACGGCGGGCAGCCGGACCAGCTCGGCGAGCAGGGGGCGCAGCGGGTGGCGGCGGTGCAGGTCGTCGGCGCGGTACGAGGCGAAGACGGCGAGGCGCCGGGCGGGGGCGCCGGTCCCGGCTGTCCCCGGTGCCGCCGGGCCGCGGGTGTGGGGGAGCTGGGGCAGACCGCGGCTGAGCAGGAAGCGCAGCAGGTCGCGGGAGGACTGGTCCGCCCAGTGCAGGTCCTCCAGGACCAGGAGGACCGGGGTGATCGCGGCGACGTCGCCCAGCAGGCCGGCCACGCCCTCGAACAGGCGCAGCCGGCCGCCCGCGTCCGAGGCGCCGTCGGCCCCGCTGCCGAGCAGCCGGTCGACGGCGGGGTGCGCCGCGAGCGCGGGCGCGAACCGCTCATCGGCGGCGAGCACCCCGAGGATCTCGGTGAACGGCAGATACGGCAGGCCGACGTCGCCCAGGTCCACGCAGTGGCCGGTGAGGACGGTCGTGCCGGTGGCGGCGGCGTGTGCGGCGGCCTCCGTCAGGACGCGGGTCTTGCCGACGCCGGCGTCGCCCGCCAGCAGTACGGCGCGGGGGTCGCCGGTTCTGGCGCGGTCCAGCACGCCGGTGAGCCGGGACAGTTCGTCTGACCGGCCGATGAACGGCGTACCGAATGTCTGTGCCACGGGTCCATCCTGGCATGCGGGGGTGACACGGCACCCTGCAATAAGGCTGCCCTCCGGGGGCTGCGCCCCCGGCCCCCCGCATTGGCCTGGACGGTCTTGTCCTCAAGCGCCGGACGGGCTGGGTGTTCTCGGCCAAGGACGTAGGTCCTGGGCGTTGGACGGGCTGGAGGGTCTTGGCCGGGGGGCGGAGTTCCTGGGCGCCGGACGGGTTGGGTTTTCTCGGTGGGGTGCCCCGTGCCCGCGCTGCCGGTGCCGTCCCGGGGCTCTGTGTCGGGCGTCAGGTCAGGGATTTTTCCGGAGTGGGGGTCGGGGTCGGGGTGGGGAGGCGGCGGAGGGTGGTGGTGGCCAGGGTCGCTGCCGCCAGGAGGAGCAGCGCTCCGGCGACGGCGGCGGCGTTCATGCCGCTGGTGAACGCCTCGCGGGCGGCCGTCGTCAGGGCGTCGCCCGCGCCGTCCGGCAGCCGGCGGGCGGTGTCCAACGCGCCGCCGAGGGTCTCGCGGGCCGCGGCCGGGGCGGTGGACGGCATCTCGTGGCGGTAGACGGCGGTGCCGATGGAGCCGAGGGCCGCCATACCCAGCGCGCCGCCGAACTCCGCGCCCGTCTCCAGCAGGGAGGACGCGGTGCCCGCGTTGCCGACGGGGACCGTGCCGAGGGCGAGGTCCATCATCTGGGACATCACGGTGACGATCCCGGAGGCGAGGACGCCCGCGCCGGCCAGCACCAGCCACAGCGAGTCCGTACCGGCGAGGACGAGCAGGCCGTAACCGCACGCGGCCACGGCGAAGCCGCCGGCGACGACATGGGCGCGGTCCACGCCCTTCTGCACCAACTGCGCGGCGACCGGGGCGGCGACGCCGACCAGCACCGTCGGCAGCAGCGCCCACAGGGCGGCCTCCATGGAGCTCTTGCCGAGCACGGACTGGAGGTACTGGGTCGTGAAGAACGCCGATCCCATCATCCCGAACGAGGAGACCAGGTTGAGGACGACCGCCGGCGCGAAACCGCGTCCGCGGAACAACTCCGGTGGGATCAGGGGGGATTCGGCGGTGCGCTGGCGGTGTGCGAAGAGCGCGGTGAAGAGCAGGCCGACGGCGACGCAGACCACGTACCGCGGCTGCCAGCCCTCGGAGGGGATCTCCTTGACGCCGTAGATCAGGGGCAGCACGGCCGCCATCGACAGCGGCACGCTCAGCAGGTCGAAGCGGCCGGGCCGGGGGTTCCTGGACTCGGGCAGCAGGACCGGGCCGAGGACCAGCAGCAGCACCATCGCGGGCAGGTTGACCAGGAAGACCGAGCCCCACCAGAAGTACTGGACGAGGACACCGCTCATCACCGAGCCGAGCGCGATCCCGCCGGTCATCACGCCGGACCACAGGCCGACGGCCTTCGCGCGCTGGCCGGGGTCGGTGAACATCGTGCGGATGATCGCCATCGTCGACGGCATCAGGGTCGCGCCGCCGACACCGAGGAGGGCGCGGGCCGCGATCAGGGTCCCGGCGCTGTCCGCGTACGCGGCGAGCACGGAGGCCGCCCCGAAGGCGGCGGCGCCGCACAGCAGCAGCCGACGGCGTCCGATCCGGTCGCCCAGCGAGCCCATCGTCATGAGGAGCCCGGCGAGCACGAACGCGTAGATGTCGAAGATCCACAGCTGCTGGGTGCCGCTCGGCTCCAGGTCCGCGCTGATCGCGGGGATCGCGAAGTAGAGGACCGAGACGTCCATCGAGACCAGGAGCAGCGGAAGCATCAGGACGCCGAGGGCGGTCCATTCGCGGCGGCCGGCGCGGGGGCCGGGCGTGGGGGCGGGGCTCGTCGAGTGCGTCATGGCAGGGACTGTACGGGCGTCTTAAACGCTTGTCTAGAACGTTTGTATAGTACGGGTGTCAGAGACGCCTGTATGGGACGACCGTATGGGACGCTTGTCTGGATCGGGGTACGCTCGTCCGTATGGGACACCGTGAGGATCTGCTCGACGGCGCCAAGCGCTGCCTGCTGGAGAAGGGGTTCGTGCGCACCACGGCCCGCGACATCGTCCGGGAGTCGGGCACGAACCTGGCGTCCATCGGCTACCACTACGGCTCGAAGGACGCGCTCCTCGCGGAGGCCTACGTCGACCTGATCGCGAACCTGGGCGAGGGCTTCGACGGTTTCGGCGGGGACGGCACGGTGGGGGAGCCGGGTTCCCTGGAGCGCTTCCAGGAGGTCTGGGCGAACATCACCCGGTCCTTCCGCGAAGCCCGCCCCGTCTGGATGCTGACCTTCGAGGTGATCACCGACGACGGCCGGCTGCCCGGGGTGCGCGAGCAGTTGGTGAAGGCCCAGGACGAGGGGCGCCGGGGTCTCGTCCCGCTGCTCATGGGCGGCCGGGAGTCCGACGTGGACGACGAGACGCTGCGCACGGTCGGCGGTTTCTACCAGACCCTGCTCAACGGCCTGTGCGTGCAGTGGCTCTTCGACCCCGACTCCGCGACGGACGCCTCGCATCTCACGGAGGGCCTGCGGCGGGTGATCGAGGCGTCGGCGAAGACGGCCGGCTGACGCCGCCCGCGTGCGGCACGGCCGCGGGGATGCCGGACGCGCCGTCTACAGGCGGGTCCCCTTGAGGGCCATGTGCAGCAGCAGGCGGTCCTCGCCGTCGTCCAGGTCGAGGCCCGTGAGCTGTTCGACCCGGGACAGGCGGTAGTACAGGGTCTGCCGGTGGATGCCCAGCGCCGCCGCGGTGCGTCCCGCCTGGCCCGCGCAGTCGAGGAACACCTCGGCGGTGCGGGCGAGTTCGCGGTGGGCGGGGGTCAGCAGGGTGCGGACGGCAGGGTCCTGGGCGGCGCCTGGGGGGAGCGAGGTCAGGAGCCGGAAGGGGCCGATGGACGCCCACTCGGCGACCGGGCCGAGACGCGGCTCGGCCAGTACGGCCCGGGCGGCGGCCGACGCCTCCTGCCACGCGGCGCCCAGTTCGGTGAGTCCGGCGCGCGCCCCGGCGACCCCGGCCGCCACGACCCCTGCGGTGCCCCCGGTGCCCCCGATGCCTCCGAGGTCGTGGGGTCCGGCCGTTCCCGCGAGGCGCCCGGCCGCCGGAGCCCCCGCGCCCGCCGCCTCCCGGACGAAACGCGTGGCCGCCGTCAGCGCCGGTGTCAGCACCTCCGGCGACCGCAGCCGCATCAGCAGCGCGAGGCTCTGCCCCGTCGCCCCCCAGGGCACCGTGCACAGCGCGGTCGCCCCCGGCACCGTACGCACGGACGGGGCGTCGTCCGGGTCGGCGGAGGGCCACGGGGCGACACACACGACCGTGTGCAGGCCGTCCCCGCGCGGGCCGAGCGCGGTGCGCAGCTCGGCCACCGCCATGTCCCGCTGCCAGCCCCGTTCGGCGGTGAGGACCGCCCGCAGCTCCCGGGTGAGGTCCGCGCCCGCCTGTGCCTCGTCGGCGAGCAGCGCCCCGATGCGGGCGGCGACCTCCATGGCGGCGGTCAGCTGCGCCGCCGTCGGCCCCGGATCGCCGTCCAGGAGCCACACGTAACCGAGGACGACCCCCCGATGGCGTACCGGCAGGCAGACGCGTCCGCGGTGGACGCCGGCCTCCGGCGCCGGCGGGATGCGGACCGGGCCCGTCGCCCGGGCGATGCCGAAGCCCTCGAACCAGGAACGGACCGCCGGCGTCGAGCGGCGGGTGAGGATCGAGCGGGTGCGCACGGGGTCGAGGGCGGCCTCGTCGAAGTCGCTCTCGCTGTCGTACGTGCCGAAGGCGATCAGCTCGAAGTCGCGGTTCTCCAGCGTCGCGGGGGCGCCGAGGAGCGCGGAGATCTCGTCCACCAGCTCCTGGTACTCGCCGCGTCCGGCCGGCCGGCCCGCCTTGAAATCGCCCGTCACACGGGCATTCTCCCTCATTCCCCCGGAGCCTTCATACAGATGTCTGAGATCCGGGGCACGGATGCGTGACAGCTGTCGATGGCCGAGGATCGGGGGGATCCTTAGGTTTCACGGTGGTTCTCCGTGCCGTACCCGGGCGTCCCCGCCCGGGGCCCGCGGCCGTCCGTACTTTCCGTGGAGGTGCCCCGTGCTGGGTCCCGTGATTCTCGCCGCGTCGCGCAGCGACAGGATGCGCCGCTTCGTGTCGGCGGCCCCCGGCACCAAGCAGGTGGTGGCCCGCTTCATCGCCGGTGAGACGGTCGACCAGGTCGTGCCGATCGTGCAGGACGCCGTCGGGAAGGGCCTGGAGGTCACCCTCGACGTCGTCGGCGAGGACATCACCACCCGCGAGCAGGCCGCCGCCGCCCGGGACGCCTACCTGGAGCTGATCGAGCACCTCGCGCGCCTGGAGCTCGGCACCCGCGCCGAGATGTCCGTCAAGCTGTCGATGTTCGGCCAGGCGCTGGAGGGCGGGCACGAGCTGGCGCTCGCCAACGTGCGCCCGGTCGTCGAGGCCGCCGCCGCCATCGGCACCACGGTCACCCTGGACGCCGAGGACCACACCACCCTCGACTCGATGTTCGCCATCCACGAGGAGCTGCGGAAGGACTTCCCGCAGACCGGCTGCGTCATCCAGGCCTACCTCTTCCGCACCGAGGCCGACGCCCGCCGCCTCGCCGCGAACGGCAGCCGGGTGCGGCTGGTGAAGGGCGCCTACAAGGAGCCCGCCGAGGTCGCGTACCAGGACAAGGCCGAGATCGACAAGGCGTACGTCCGTGTCCTGCGCACCCTGATGCAGGGCGACGGCTACCCGATGATCGGGTCCCACGACCCCCGGCTGATCTCCATCGCCCAGGAGCTCGCCCGGCTCGCCGGCCGCAAGCTCGACGAGTACGAGTTCCAGATGCTCTACGGCATCCGCGGCGAGGAGCACCTGCGGCTCGCCGCCGAGGGGCACCGGATGCGTGTCTACACCGCGTACGGCACCGACTGGTACGGCTACTTCATGCGGCGCCTCGCGGAGAAGCCGGCCAACCTCCTGTTCTTCGCGCGTTCGATCCTTACCAAGGGCTGAGCCCGAACCACCGCTCACTAAGGAGTTACGGAAACCATGGACGCTGTGACCCAGGTCCCCACCCCCGTCAACGAGCCGGTGCACGGCTACGCCCCCGGCTCCCCGGAGCGCGCCCGTCTGGAGGCCAAGCTCAAGGAGCTGGCCGAGAACCCCATCGAGCTGCCGATGACCATCGGCGGCGAGAAGCGGCTCGGTGGCGGTGAGCGCTTCGAGGTCGTGCAGCCGCACAACCACAAGGCCGTCCTCGGCACCGGCGCCAACGCCACGGCGCAGGACGCGCAGGACGCGATCGACGCCGCCCTCGCCGCCGCCCCGGCCTGGCGCGCGATGTCCTTCGACGACCGTGCCGCGATCATCCTGCGCGCCGCCGAGCTGCTGTCCGGCCCCTGGCGCGAGACCCTCGCCGCCTCCACCATGCTCGGCCAGTCCAAGACCGCCCAGCAGGCCGAGATCGACTGTCCCTGCGAGCTCGTCGACTTCTGGCGCTTCAACGTCCACTACGCCCGCAACATCCTGGCCGAGCAGCCCCCGGCCAACTCCCCGGGCGTGTGGAACCGCATGGACCACCGCCCGCTGGAGGGCTTCGTCTACGCGATCACGCCGTTCAACTTCAGCGCCATCGCGGCCAACCTGCCCACCGCGCCCGCGCTCATGGGCAACGTCGTGGTCTGGAAGCCGTCCCCGACGCAGACCCACGCCGCCGTGCTGCTCATGCAGCTCCTGGAGGAGGCGGGCCTGCCCAAGGGCGTCATCAACCTCGTCACCGGCGACGGCATCGCGGTCTCCGAGGTCGCCCTGGAGCACCGCGACCTCGCGGGCATCCACTTCACCGGCTCGACCAAGACCTTCCAGTACCTGTGGAAGACGGTCGGCAACAACATCGAGAAGTACCGCTCGTACCCCCGTCTGGTCGGCGAGACCGGCGGCAAGGACTTCCTGGTCGCGCACCCGAGCGCCGACCGCGCCGTCCTCAAGACCGCCCTGACCCGCGGTGCCTTCGAGTACCAGGGCCAGAAGTGCTCCGCGACCTCCCGCGCGTACATCCCCGCCTCCATCTGGAACTCCGGCTTCAAGGAGGAGTTCGCGGCCGAGGTCGACGGCCTGACCATGGGTGACGTCACCGACCTCACCAACTTCATGGGCGCCGTCATCGACGAGCGGTCGTTCGCGAAGAACAAGGCCGCCATCGACCGCGCCGGCTCGGACCCTGCCTGCACGATCGTCGCGGGCGGCTCCTACGACGACTCGGTCGGCTACTTCGTGCGCCCGACCGTCGTCGAGTGCTCCGACCCGGAGAACGAGGTCTTCCGCACGGAGTACTTCGGCCCGTTCCTCGCCGTGCACGTCTACGAGGACGAGCGGTACGAGGAGATGCTGACCCAGATGGAGTCGGTGTCGGACTACGCGCTCACCGGCTCGGTCGTCTCCAACGACCGTGCGGCGGCCGCGTACACGATGGACAAGCTCCGCTACGCCGCGGGCAACTTCTACATCAACGACAAGTCGACCGGCGCCGTGGTCGGCCAGCAGCCCTTCGGCGGCGGCCGTGCCTCCGGCACCAACGACAAGGCCGGCGCCCCGCAGAACCTGATGCGCTGGACGCTGACCCGCGCCATCAAGGAGACGCTGGTCCCGCCGACCGACTACACGTACCCGCACATGGGCTGACCTCCCGCGAGGTTCCGGGCCGGGAGGCCGCCGAGCGACGGCGGTTCCCGGCCCGCATGCGTCCCCGGGCCGCCCGGCGGGACGCGGCGGCCGGAATACTGGGGCGATGGCCACCCGACTGCGTACCGCTCACACGGCGGAACTCGCCCCCGCCGAACTCCGCGCCGTCCGCGCCCTCCTGGAGGACGCCTTCGAGGGCGACTTCGGCGACGAGGACTGGGACCACGGTCTCGGCGGCATGCACGCCCTCGTCCACGACGAGCGCGGCCTCGCCGCCCACGGCTCCGTGGTCCAGCGGCGCGTCCTGCACCGCGGGCGCTCGCTGCGCGTCGGATACGTCGAGGCGGTCGGCGTGCGCTCCGACGTCCGGCGGACCGGCCTGGGCGGCCGGGTCATGGGCGCCCTGGAGGGGATCGTCGACCGCGCCTACGCCCTCGGCGCGCTCTCCGCGAGCGACGAGGGCGCCGCCCTCTACGCGGCCCGCGGCTGGCAGGTCTGGCCCGGCCGGATCTGCGCGCTCGGCCCGGCCGGTGTCGTCCGGCTCGCGGAGGAGGAGGGCACCACCTTCGTCCGGCACGCCACGGCCGGCCCGCTCGACCCTGCGCACGAGCTGATCTTCGACTGGCGTGACGGCGACGTGCTGTGACGGTGCGTCAGACGCCGCGCACGATCATCTTCCCTGTGTTGCCGCCGCGCAGCATCGCGAGGAACGCCTCCACGATCCGGCCGAAGCCGTCCACCACCGTCTCGTCGAGGGCCAGCCGTCCGTCCCGCAGCGCCGGCACCGCGAACTCGTACAGCTCGTCCTGGAGTTGCAGGTGGTCGCGCACCAGGAAGCCCTCGATGCGCAGGCTCTTCTCCACCACGTCGGCGTGGTCGAACACCGCGAGCGTGGCGTCGGGGGTGTTGTACTGGCCGACCGTGCCCACCCGCACCACCCGCCCGTACCGGCGCAGCGCGCCGACGGCCGCCCCGAGGTGCTCGCCTCCCACGTTGTCCACGAACACGTCGACGCCGTCGGGCGCGGCGCCGGCCAGGAGGTCCGCCACCGGTCCGGTGCGGTAGTCGAACGCCTCGTCGTAGCCGACCTGTTCCTTCAGGTAGCGCACCTTCGCGGCGCTTCCCGCGCTGCCCACCAGGCGCCCGGCGCCCATCAGCCTGGCCAGCCGTCCGGTCGCCGTGCCGACCCCGCCCGCGGCGGCCGAGACGAACAGGTCCTCGCCCTCGCGCAGCCGCGCCACGCGGGTCAGTCCCACGTACGCGGTCAGGCCGGTGCCGCCGAGCAGGCCCAGGTGGGCGGTCAGGGGGACCCCGTCGAGACGCGGGAGCCGTCTGGCCTCGTCCGGGCGCACGACGGAATGGGTGCGCCAGCCGTGGCGGTGGAACACGATCTCGCCCTCGGGGAGCGCCGGATCGCGGGACTCGGTCACGCGTCCGAGCGTGCGGCCCTCCAGCGGGGCGCCGAGCGTGAAGTCGCCGTCCATCATCTCGCGGTGGTACGGGTCGACGGACCAGTACAGGTTCTCCACCAGGGCGGTGCCCGGGGCCGGCCGGGGCACCGGCGACTCGACGAAGCGGAAGTGGTCCGCGGTGGGGAATCCGGTCGGACGGGCGGTCTGCTGGACGGTGAGCGCGGTCCCGCCGGGGGAGGCCGGCGCTCCGACCGCGGGGGTGCCGAGGGGCGTTGGGTTCATGGGCATGACGCTAGGAAGGAATGCGCGGCCCGGGCAGAGGGTTGCGCTCATGCGACGGCGCCTTCCATGAGCCGTCCTCATAGGAGCAGGTGGGAGCCCCGATGACCGCAGCCGACCTCGCCCCGCAGGAACTGCGGACCCTGGTGGCCGTCGCGCGGGAGGGCGGGTTCTCGGCGGCGGCCGGGACGCTCGGCACGACCCAGTCCGCCGTCTCGCACGCGGTGCGCGGTATCGAACGCAAGGTGGGCGTCGTGCTGTTCGAGCGGGGCCGGTACGGGGCACGGCCCACACCCGCGGGGGAGCGGGCCGTCGTCCACGCCCGGCGGGTCCTGCGGATGCTGGAGACGCTCACCGCCGAGGCGCGTGGTGCCGGGGCGGGGCCGGACGGCGGCGACACCGTCGCCGGGCCGCTGCGCGTCGCCTCCTTCCGGAGTGCCGCCCTGCATCTGCTGCCGCCTGCCCTGGAGAGGCTGGCGGCCCGGCACCCCGGGATCGAGGCGACCGTCCGCGTGGTGCGCGAGGTGGGGCCCGGTACGGCGGGCGAGGTGGCCGAGGGACGGGCGGACCTCGGGATCGCCACGCTCGGCACGAGCGCGCCCGTGCCGCCGGAACTCGTCGGCGACGTCCTCCTGGAGGAGCCGTACGCCCTCGTCCACCCGGCCGGTCATCCGCGCCCGCGCTCGCTGCCGCTGGTCGACTGGACCGAGAACTGCTCGTCGTACACCCGCGCGTGGTGGGCGGCGCAGGACTGGATCCCGTGCGCGACGGTGCGGGCCGAGGACGACGGAGCGGTGCTCTCCATGGTGAGCAGTGGTCTCGGCATGGCGATCATGCCCGAGCTCTCCCTCGCGAGTGCACCGCTCTCCGTCGAGATCACCGATCTCGGCCCGGACCGGCCGACGCGCTCCGTCGGGTACGTCACCACGCCCGAGCTCGCCGGCACCGTCGCCGTCCGCGCGCTGATCAGGGAGCTGCGGGCGCTGCACCCCCGGCGGGTATGACCCCCCGGATCACGTCCCCGCAGGTCAGAGCGGTGGAGGGCAGGCCGCCGTCTCAGATAGTAGGAAGTCCGAGTAATTGTGGAGACAGATGCGCCGTCCTCGCCTAGCTTTGTAGGAGCCGAACGTCTCGCTCGATCAAGCGAATGGCGGTCGTGAGCCGGGCCCCGAGCAGGCAACCCCTGCGGCACCGCTCCCCGCCCCTCCGGCGTCTCGTATCCCTCACCCCACTTCCGGCGTCATCGTCCGGAGGCAAGGAGCCGACCGTCATGGCCGAGACGACCGTCCGCCGAGTCCGTCACGTTTCCCGTACCAGCGATTCCGACCGCAAGAACGCAGCCGCGGCACTCCAGCGCGCCCTCGACCGCCGGGACAACGGCGGGGCCACGGGCCACTGAGGCCCCCCGCCCCTCCCACCGTCGCGCGGGCCGCGCCCGGGCGGCGGTGGCGCGAGGCCAACGGCCCGCGCCACACCGCGCGGTGCGGCGCCCGCGCCGGTCACTTCCCGCGCCGCACCTCGAAGTGGTCGATCCGCTCCCCGTCCTGCGTCAGCGCGGACACGGTGAGCCGGGGACTCGCACCGGCCTCCGCCTCCACGGAGAGGAACGAGTAGCCGGTGTAGCGCACCCGCGACCACTCGACGGTGTCCCGCTTGCGCCGCTTCGCCTTCGTCCAGTGGAAGGTCTCCACGGACTCGCGGTCCCGCACCTTCTTCTCGTGGCTGTCCTTCACGCCGTCCGGGAAGGCGTACAGGCTCTTGCCCGCGCCGCCCGCCGTCACGTAGACGATGCCGTCGCGGGTCGGATCGGTCGAGGCGCCCACCGGGACCCGCCGTCCCACGGCGCCGCCCCTGATGGCGTCGGTCCGCTCGTAGACGTGGTTGTGCCCGTTGATCACCAGGTCCACCTGGTGCTTGGCGAACAGCGGGACCCAGGTGTCCCGGACCCCGCCGTCGGAGGCGTGCGTCGACGTCGAGTAGGCGCAGTGGTGGAAGAACACGACGACGAAGTCCGTCCGCTCGCGCAGTTCCCCGAGCCGCCGGTCGAGCCAGGCGGTCTGCCGGCCGTCCGAATAGCCGAGGTTGGCGGGAATCTCGTACGACACGTCGTTGGCGTCCAGGGCGACGATGCCGACGTTGCCGTAGACGAAGGAGTAGACGCCCGGCGCCCGCCTCGCGTCGAAGCCGTTGTCGGGCAGCGCCCAGCGCGCGGACTGGCCGCCGTAGCCGTTCGGCGAGTACCAGGCCTCCATGTCGTGGTTCCCGGTCGTCACCATCCACGGCACCGACCCGGCCACGGTCTCGGTCTGCTTCAGGAACAGGTCCCAGGCCGCGGGGTCGTAGATGTCCGACTTCTCGCCGTGGCCGGTGCCGTCGGCGTAGCAGATGTCGCCCGCGTGCAGGTGGAAGGCCGGGCCGCGGCCCAGCAGCGCCTTGTCGTTGGCCAGGGCGTCGGGTGTGACGCCCTGGTCGCCGAAGGCCGTGAACACGAACTTCTCCGGGTGCGCGGGCGCCGTGCGGAAGCGGGAGACCGTCCCGTGGTGCTTCTTGTCCGCCGGGTCGAAGCCCTCGTGGCCGACGCCGTAGTAGTACGTCGTCCCCGGGCGCAGTCCGTCGAGCGCCGCGTGCAGGTAGTACTGGTCGAGCGCCGCCCGCTGCCCCTCCACGCCCGGTGTGTGCAGGTCGCGCAGGTCGGCCTCGATCCGCCGGCTCAGCGACCAGGGCGTCAGGCCCACGCGGACGTACGGCCTGCGGACCGCGGACGGCACCTGCCAGGAGATCCGCATCTGCGTCATGGGGTCCGCGCCGAAGGCGAGATGGCGCCCGAACGGCGCGAGGGCGGAGCCCGGGAAACGGCTGGTGGCCGGGCTCGGCGCACCGCCCGCCGGCTGGGACCGGCTCGCGGTGCCCGGCGTGCAGCCGGCCAGCAGCCCGGCGCCCGCGAACGCGCCCGCCGACACCAGCGCCCGGCGCCGGGTGAGCCGCGTGCGCAGGTACTCGTGCTGCTCGGCCATGCTCATGCGGCGCGCGAGCTGCTCCGGTATGCCGACGTCAGGGGTGTCCATGCCGGTGAACTTCCCAGCAATTCCCAACAACCGCCAAACGGACGGGTGAACGGAGTCTGACGAATGGTTCCGCCGCCCGTCCGGACACGCTCGGGATGTCCGTATGGCGGACACCGCGTGTCATCCCATGGGACAAGGAGTACGGTGCTGCGCATGTCGGCAAGCTCTCGCATCCTCAATCTCGCAGTCATTCCCGGTGACGGCATCGGCCAGGAGGTCGTGGCCCAGGGACTGAAGGTCCTCTCCGCCGTCCTCCCGCAGGATGTGAAGCTGGAGACCAAGGAGTTCGACTTCGGCGCCCGGCGCTACCACGCCACCGGTGAGACCCTCACCGACGCCGACCTCGACGCCCTGCAGAAGCACGACGCGATCCTGCTCGGCGCGATCGGCGACCCCTCGGTCCCCTCCGGTGTCCTGGAGCGCGGCTTCCTGCTCAAGCTCCGCTTCGCCTTCGACCACCACGTGAACCTGCGTCCGTCGAAGCTGCTGCCCGGTGTGGCCACCCCGCTCGCGGGCGAGCCCGAGATCGACTTCGTCGTCGTCCGCGAGGGCACCGAGGGCCCGTACACCGGCAACGGCGGCACCATCCGCAAGGGCACCCCGCACGAGGTCGCCACCGAGGTCAGCGTCAACACGGCCTTCGGTGTCGAGCGGGTCGTCCGGGACGCCTTCGCCCGCGCCCAGGCCCGCCCCCGCAAGAAGCTCGCGCTCATCCACAAGAACAACGTGCTCACCTTCGCCGGTCACCTGTGGACGGACGTCTTCAACAAGGTGGCCGAGGAGTTCCCCGACGTCACCACCGAGTACATGCACGTGGACGCGGCGACGATCTACCTCGTCACGCAGCCCGAGCGCTTCGACGTGATCGTCACCGACAACCTCTTCGGCGACATCATCACCGACCTGGCCGCGGCCGTCTCCGGCGGCATCGGCGTGGCCGCCTCGGGCAACATCAACCCGAGCGGCACGTACCCCTCGATGTTCGAGCCCGTGCACGGTTCGGCGCCCGACATCGCGGGCCAGGGCAAGGCCGACCCCAGCGCCACGGTCCTCTCCGTCGCCCTGCTGCTGCGCCACCTCGGCTACGAGAACGAGGCCGCGCGGATCGAGGAAGCGGTCGCCGCCGACCTCGCCGAGCGCGTCGGAAAGCCCGCCCGCAGCACCGATGAGATCGGCGACGCCCTCGCCGTACGAGTAGCCGGCTGACCCCGCGCCACTCGCTTTCCACAGGAGCCGCCGGGTCGCATCCGCACCCGGCGGCTTTTCTTATGCCCTCGCCGGGTGCCACCATCGAACCCTGGGCCGCATTCACACCTTTTTCGTCCACGGCTCGCCACACGCGATAATCGAACGTGGAGCCGCGGAATGAGGGAATGCTCGGACGTCCTAGCACTGGCCACTGGCAGTACAGGCGTGAGCGCGGCCCGTCACACACAACCGGTGAAGGACAACCACTCATGACGACGCCCACCATCGAGCTCAAGCCCTCGGCCGCCCCCCTCTCCGAGGCGGAGCGCGAGGCCATCCTGGCCAACCCCGGGTTCGGCCGCCACTTCACCGACCACATGGTGACGATCCGGTGGACCGAGGGCCGCGGCTGGCACGACGGCCAGCTCGTCCCGTACGGCCCGCTCTCCCTCGACCCGGCGAACATGACCCTGCACTACGCGCAGGAGATCTTCGAGGGCCTGAAGGCGTACCGCCAGCCCGATGGTTCCGTCGCCACCTTCCGCCCCGAGATGAACGCGCGGCGCTTCCAGGCGTCCGCCCGCCGGCTCGGCATGCCCGAGCTGCCCGTCGAGACGTTCATCGAGGCCTGTGACGTCCTGGTGCAGCACGACCGCTCCTGGGTCCCGGCGCACGGCGGCGAGGAGTCCCTCTACCTGCGGCCCTTCATGATCGCGACCGAGGTCGGCCTCGGGGTGAAGCCCGCCAACGAGTACCTGTTCCTGGTCATCGCCTCGCCCGCCGGCGCGTACTTCGCCGGCGGCGTGCGGCCCGTCTCGATCTGGCTCTCCGAGGACCGCGTCCGCGCCGTCCCCGGCGGCATGGGCGACGCCAAGACCGGCGGCAACTACGCCGCGTCGCTGCTCGCGCAGGCCGAGGCCGCCGCCAAGGGCTGCGACCAGGTCGCCTACCTCGACGCCGTGGAGCACAAGTGGGTCGAGGAGCTCGGCGGCATGAACCTGTACTTCGTGTACGGCGACCGGATCGTCACGCCCGAGCTGACCGGCTCGCTGCTGGCCGGCGTCACCCGTGACTCGCTGCTCACCGTCGCCCGCGACCTCGGCTACGGGGCGGAGGAGGGCCGCGTCTCCATCGACCAGTGGCAGCGCGACACGGAGAACGGCACCCTCACCGAGGTCTTCGCCTGCGGCACCGCCGCCGTGATCACCCCGGTCGGCACGGTCAAGCGGACCGGCACCGAGTGGCAGCAGTCGGGCGGCCGGCCGGGCGAGGTCACCCTGCGGCTGCGCGAGGCGCTCCTCGACATCCAGCGCGGCATCAGCGAGGACAAGCACGGCTGGATGCACCCCCTGGGCTGATCCCGATCCCACCCCCGCGCGAAGCCCGGCCCGTCACGAGCCGGGCTTCCCGCGTCTCCCGGCCGGCAGGCACCGGCCCGCCCCGCCGGGCGGCCGCGGTCCCGCACCGGCCCCCGCCGAGCCTGCGTATGCTCGCCTCGATCATCTGCCCGAAGACGCCGGAGGGGGCGCGCGTGCTGAGGCTGCTCGGCTTCTTCGACGACTTCGGTTTCCGGGGTGAGGTGGCTGCGGGACCGCTGAGGGCGCAGGTGCGGACGACCGGCGAGCCGGACGAAGCGCGGATCGTGGAGTATCTCGACACGGGCCACGGCCTCACGCACGTCATGGAGGCGGGCGTCGACGTCCTGACCGGAGAGGTCCACCGGCACACGTCCGGGTGCTCCTCGCTGGTGACCGACGGCGTGTGGGTGTGGCGCGCGGACTTCGCGCACTACCTGGAGGCGTACCACGTGCCGCTGCCCGCCGCCTTCACCGCCCGGGTGCGAGGGCTGCGCCATCGGATGCCGGACCTGACCGGTGCGGACTTCGCACCGGTCTTCGCCGAGATCGTCTCCGCGTTCGGATGGGCGCATGCCGAACCGTGGGACGCGGAGTCGGTCCTGCGGCCGGGGGCACGGTCCGTTCCGACCCGTGCCGAATTCGTGGCCGGGGTCCGGCGGGAACGGCCCGCCGGACCGTGGGGCAAGGCGCCCCGCAAGCCCCGCGGGGTCGGCCGGGGGCTCTGACCGTCGCCGCCGTACGCGGTGGTGCGGGATCCGGGGGCGCGGTCCCGGCCCGTCACGACGACAGTGGGGCCTCCTCGCGCTCCGTGTCCGCGGGGGCGGGCGCGGCGGACGTGCGCCGGGGCAGGGCGAGGTAGAGGGCGCCGCCGACCGCTCCCGACAGCAGGAAGCTGCAGTCCACCCCGCCGGTCAGGGACAGCAGCGGGCCCTCGTACGAGGGGAGGGAGACCGCCAGCAGGCCGACGCAGGCGCCGAGCGCCCAGGAGACGGTGGCCGGGACGTGCCAGCCGCCGCGGTACCAGTAGACGCCGCCCTTGGCGCGGCGGTTGAAGACCTGGAGCGCGTCCGGGTCGTAGACCCCGCCGCAGCGGACGAAGCCGATCAGGGTGATCACCGCCCACGGCGTGCCGATCGCGGTGAGCAGCAGGACGAAGGACGTCATCGCGTCCTGGGCGCTGGACGCGTAGTGGCCGACGAACACGCAGGCGGTGGCGACGACGGCGACCGTGACGGTGGCCCGGGCGCGGGAGGCCCGCGGGAGGATCGCGTCGAGGTCCAGGCCCATGGAGTACAGCATCAGGCCCGCGTTGCCGACCGAGCCGGCGGACGCGGCGAGCAGCAGCGGGACGAGGTACCAGCCGGGCGAGGCGGCGACGAGCGGGCCCGCGTAGTCGAGGGCGGCGCGGGCCGCGTACGCCGTGAAGGTGCCGAAGAGCTGCGGGACCAAGAGGCCGGCGAGCAGGCCGAGCCAGGTGGCGTGCAGGACCGAGCGGGAGCTGTGGCGGACGGGGGAGATGTAGCGGGTGTAGTCCCCGAGGAGGGTGATGAACGCGATGGGCCCGGACAGGCCCGCCGCGACCGCCGCCAGCAGCCACGTCGGCCAGAACGAGCCGAGCAGGTACCCGCCGGTCTCCGGGAGCGCGGAGGTGGTGAAGTGCGGGGCGTACGCGATCACGCCGAGGACCAGCAGCGCGGTCATGCCGATCGCCAGCACCCGGGACATCGCGAGGAGCACGCGGTAGCCGTACACCGCGCCCGCCACCGTCGCCGTGGCGAGGAGCGCGTACACCACCGCGTACGAGACTCCCGTGGCCGGCAGTCCGAGGAGCCGGTGCAGCACGCTCACCATCACGTCGCCGCCGATCCAGACGGTCAGCGCGGTGTAGCCGAGGGCGAGCAGCAGGCCGACGACCGAGCCGACCAGCCGGCCGCGGACGCCGAACTGGGCGCCGGAGGAGGTCGACAGGTTCGTCGCGGTGCGCAGGGAGACCAGCGCGAGCGGGGCGGTGACCGCGGTGCCGACGACGGTGCCGGCCACTATCGAGCTGACGGACGCCCACCAGTCGAGGCCGAAGGACGGCGGCAGCCAGCCGAAGATGATCACTCCGAGGCACAGGTTGGACCCGAGCAGGATCGAGACGAGGTCGCGGGGCCCGCTGGTGCGTTCCTCGTCCGGGACGGTGTCGACTCCGCGCTGTTCTATCGGCATGGCTGGTCTCCTTCGATCGGCCGCCTGCGTGCACACCTGAAAGTTTGAGCGGCGTTCAATGTGACCTGTCCCGGCGGGCACGTCAATGTTTCCGTCCCGTGAATCTCACCGTTAGGCTGTGGTTAGAGTGTTGCTCTAACTGGTGGAAGGCAAGGAGGTGTCGCGTCGTGAGACTGACTCCCACCGAGCGTGACCGGCTGCTGCTCTTCGGGGCCGCCGAACTGGCGCGGGCCCGCCGGGCCCGCGGCCTCAGGCTCAACGTCCCCGAGGCGACCGCCCTCATCGCCGACACCGTCTGCGAGGCGGCGCGGGACGGGCGGCGTCTCGCCGAGGCCATCGCGGCGGCCCGCGCGGTGCTCGGTCCCGACGACGTCCTGCCGGGGGTCGCCGACGTCGTCACCGAGGTGCACGTGGAGGCCGTCTTCGACGACGGCTCCCGGCTCGCGGTGGTCGGCGACCCGATCGGCGGAGGACTCGGCGGGGACGCCCCGGGCGCGCTGCTCCCGGGACCCGCGCACGGCGACCCCGAGGCCGTCGTCCGGCTCACCGTCACCAACACCGCGACGGTCCCGGTCTCCGTCACCTCGCACTTCCACTTCTTCGAGGTCAACCCGCGGCTGGACTTCGACCGGTCCGCGGCCTACGGCATGCGGCTCGCGGTGCCCGCGGGCTCCTCGGTGCGGTTCGGTCCCGGCGAGAGCGTCGAGGTCGGGCTGCTGCCGATCGGCGGCGAGCGGATCGCGATCGGCTTCGCCGGGCTGGTCGACGGGCCGCTGGACGCGCCCGGAGCCAGGCGGGAGGCCCTGCGCAGGGCCGCCGCCTGCGGCTACCTGGGAGCGGGCGGGTCCGGCACGGCCCCGCGTGACGGCACGGACGGCGACAGCGGCCCCGAGGCGGGCCCCGCGCACGACGGAGGCGGACGATGAGCGACACGACCCGGGTCGACCCCTACGCGTACGCCGCGACCCACGGCCCGCGGGCCGGGGACCGGATCCGGCTCGGCGACTCCGGGCTGACGGTCCGGGTGGAGAGCGACGCCCAGAAGTACGGGGACGAGTTCCTGGCCGGCTTCGGCAAGACCGCCCGCGACGGACTGCACCTGAAGGCCGCCGCCGTCCGCGACACCTGCGACGTCGTGATCAGCAACGTCGTCGTGATCGACGCCGTCCAGGGGATCCGCAAGGTCTCCATCGGCATCCGCGAGGGCCGGATCTGCTCGATCGGGCGCGCGGGCAACCCGGACACCCTCGACGGGGTCGACGTCGTCGTCGGCACCGGCACGTCCATCGTGTCCGGCGAGGGGCTGGTCGCCACCGCCGGCGCCGTCGACACGCACGTCCACCTCCTGTCGCCGCGCATCATGGAGGCCTCCCTCGCCTCCGGCGTCACCACGATCATCGGCCAGGAGTTCGGGCCGGTGTGGGGCGTCGGCGTCAACTCGCCCTGGGCCCTGCGGCACGCCTTCGGTGCCTTCGACGCCTGGCCGGTGAACATCGGCTTCCTCGGCCGGGGTTCGTCCTCCGACCCGGCCCCGCTCGTGGAGGCGCTGGCCGAGGGAGGCGCGAGCGGTTTCAAGGTCCACGAGGACATGGGCGCCCACACCCGCGCGCTCGACACCGCCCTGCGGGTCGCCGAGGAGCACGACGTCCAGGTGGCCCTGCACAGCGACGGACTGAACGAGTGCCTCTCCGTCGAGGACACCCTGCGCGTCCTGGACGGGCGCACCATCCACGCCTTCCACATCGAGGGCTGCGGCGGCGGCCACGTGCCGAACGTCCTGAAGATGGCGGGCGTCCCGAACGTCATCGGCTCCTCCACCAACCCGACCCTGCCCTTCGGCCGGGACGCGGTCGCCGAGCACTACGGGATGATCGTCTCCGTCCACGACCTGAAGACCGACCTGCCCGGCGACGCCGCGATGGCCCGCGACCGGATCAGGGCCGGGACGATGGGCGCCGAGGACGTCCTGCACGACCTCGGCGCGATCGGCATCACCTCGTCCGACGCGCAGGGCATGGGCCGGGCCGGCGAGACCGTCCGCCGCACCTTCGCGATGGCCGGGAAGATGAAGGCCGAACTGGGACCGCTGGACGGCTCGGGCGACACCGGCGACGACAACGCGCGCGTGCTGCGCTACATGGCCAAGCTGACCGTCAACCCGGCCATCGCGCACGGTCTCTCCCACGAGGTCGGCTCCATCGAGGTCGGCAAGCTCGCCGACATCGTCCTGTGGCGGCCCGAGTACTTCGGCGCCAAACCGCAGCTCGTCCTCAAGTCCGGGTTCCCCGCGTACGGGGTCGTCGGCGACCCGAACGCGGCCACCGACACCTGCGAACCCCTCGTACTGGGACCGCAGTTCGGGGCGCACGGCGCGACGCCCGCGGAGATCTCGGTGGCGTTCGTCGCGCAGGCCGCGCTCGACCTGGGCCACGACACCATGCCGACCCGCCGCCGCCGCGTCGCCGTGCGCGGCACCCGCGGCATCGGCCCCGCCGACCTGCGCCTCAACTCCCGTACCGGAGCCGTCGACGTCGACCAGCGCACCGGCCTGGTCACCCTCGACGGGGACCCGCTGCGCTCCGAACCGGCCGACTCCGTCTCCCTCAATCGCCTGTACTTCCTGTAATCGACACAGCCTCTAAGGACCCCCCATGTCTGCTGCCGCCGACGGCTTCCGCATGCCCGCCGAGTGGACCCCGCACGAGCGCACCTGGATGGCGTGGCCGGGCCCCAACCCCACCTTCGACGACCCGGACGACCTGGCCGGGGCCCGCCGGGCGTGGGCCGAAGTGGCGCGTGCCGTACGCCGCTTCGAACCCGTGACGATGGTGTGCGGACCGGGCCAGACGGCCGGGGCGCGCGAACTCCTGGGAGCCGGGATCGAGTTGGTCGAGCGGGACCTCGACGACGCCTGGATGCGCGACATCGGCCCCACCTTCCTCACCGACGGGAAGGGCCGACTGGCCGCCGTGGACTGGACGTTCAACGGCTGGGGCGCCCAGGACTGGGCCCGCTGGGAGCACGACGGCAAGATCGCCGCGTACGTCTCGGATCTCGCCGGGGCGCGCACGTACAGCTCGGACCTGGTCAACGAGGGCGGCGCGATCCACGTCGACGGCGAGGGGACCGTGCTCCTCACGGAGACCGTGCAGCTGGGCCCCGAGCGCAATCCGCACTGGACGCGCGAGCAGGTCGAGGCCGAGATCCACGCCCTGCTCGGCACCCGCAAGGCGATCTGGCTGCCGCGCGGCCTGACCGGCGACTATCCCCCATACGGCTTCGGCACCCTCGGGCACGTCGACATCGTCGCCGCCTTCGCGCGGCCCGGCGTCGTCGTGGCGCACGCGCAGCCGGACCCGGCGCACCCCGACCACGAGGTCAGCAAGGAGATCATCGGGCTGCTCAGGGGACAGACCGACGCACGCGGCCGCCGCCTGGAGGTCGTGGAGGTGCCCGCCCCGACGGTGCTGGAGGCCGACGGTCACTGGGCCGACTACTCGTACATCAACCACTACCTCTGCAACGGCGGCGTGGTGCTGTGCGGCTTCGACGACCCGCGCGACGAGATCGCCGCCGGCATCTTCCGGCGGCTGTTCCCCGAGCGGACGGTCACCCTGGTGGACGCCCGTACGATCTTCTCCGGGGGCGGTGGCATCCACTGCATCACCCAGCAGCAGCCGAGGACCTGACCCGGGAGACGCGCGTGGCCGAGAGCCGCACACCGCGGAGGAGGAACGCCCCTCCGCGCGAGGACGTGCTGGCGGCCGCCATGGACATGATCGCCGAGCGCGGTCTGGAGAAGCTCACCATGGCGGCGCTCGGCCGCGAGGTCGGCATGAGCAGCGGCCACCTCCTCTACTACTTCCACTCCAAGGACGAGCTGCTGCTGCGCACCCTGGAATGGAGCGAGGGGCGGCTCGGCGCCGAGCGCGGCCGGCTGCTCGCCGCGCGCGGGACGGCCCGCGAGCGCCTGGACGCGTACGTCGACCTGTACGTGCCCGACGGCCACCGCGACCCGCACTGGACGCTCTGGCTGGAGGTCTGGAACCGCTCGCAGAACGCCGACGAGGAGGCCCGCGACCGGCAGTCCGCCATCGAGGGCGCCTGGCACCGCGACCTGGTGGCGCTGCTCGCCGAGGGTGTCTCGCGCGGCGAGTTCCGCCGGGTCGACCCGGACCGCTTCGCCGCCCGGCTGCGGTCCCTGCTCGACGGTTTCTCCATCCACGTGGCCATCGGCCTGCGCGGGACGGACCGCGGACAGGTCCTTTCCCATGTCCGGGAGTTCCTGGACGACTCCCTCGGGGACGGCTCGGCCGGTCGGGAGTCCTGAGGCGGGTCCTCGGCAGGGCGGACAGGGGGTGGCCGGTTCTCGGCAGGCCGGGTCCCGGCAGGGCAGTCTCGGGGAGGCAGGGCGGACGCCGGGAGGCGGGGCCTCGCCTGGGCGCAGGCGCCGGACGCCGGCCGGTGATGGCCGGAAGCCGCCCTCCCGGCGGGACGCCCGGCTCGCATCCTGAGACGCCGGTGAGCACCGGGGCCCCGTTGTGCCAGACTGCCACCGTGCTCTCGTTCGCCATGATTATTGGCAGCAGGCGCGCCGGTCCGCAGTGACCGCCACGTACCACCACGTACGGGCGGGCACCGTCGTCTCGACCCGCGCGCAGACCTCTCGCACCCGCGAGGGGTTTTTCGTTTTCCTGGCCCACCACAAGCCGGGAAGAGAGCGCGAGGGATCATTGGGGGACGGTGGAGCCGGTCATTCCGGTAGACCGAGTTTTCTCACAGGAGCCACAGACCATGACCGAAACCAGCGAGCTCGACGATTCGTTCCACGTCTTCGACACGACGCTGCGCGACGGCGCGCAGCGTGAGGGCATCAACCTCACGGTCGCGGACAAGCTGGCCATCGCACGGCACCTGGACGACTTCGGCGTCGGCTTCATCGAGGGCGGCTGGCCCGGCGCCAACCCCCGGGACACCGAGTTCTTCGCCCGCGCCCGCCAGGAGATCGACTTCCGGCACGCCCAGCTCGTCGCCTTCGGCGCCACCCGCCGGGCCCACGCGAAGGCCGCCGAGGACCCCCAGGTCCAGGCGCTGCTCGACTCCGGCGCCCCGGTGATCACCCTCGTCGCGAAGTCCCACGACCGGCATGTCGAGCTGGCGCTGCGCACCACCCTGGAGGAGAACCTGGAGATGGTGCGCGA
>NZ_JBIAJQ010000002.1:735019-968643 GCF_042872045.1 Streptomyces sp. NPDC005496 | reverse complement strand
CGGTTACATTCCGAACCCGGAAGCTAAGCCTTACAGCGCCGATGGTACTGCAGGGGGGACCCTGTGGGAGAGTAGGACGCCGCCGAACAAATTTTGAAAGAGAACCCCCGTACCGGGGATACCGGTACGGGGGTTTTCTGCGTTGTACGTGCGAGCTATTCATTTTGAGGGGGCCTCTGTTTCGGAGGCCCCCTTTCTTGCTTTCTACGGTTACAGGCGTCCGGCGGCTTTGAGGGCCAGGTAGGCGTCGGCGAGAGCGGGTGCCAGGTCTTCCGGGGTGGCGTCGACGACCGTGACGCCGTGGCGGCGCAGCTGATCGGCGGTGCGATGACGTTCCGTCTGGGACTGAGCTGCCGCGGCTGCCTCGTACACGGCTTCCGCGCGGCCCCTGCCGGTCGCCATCCGGGCGATGTGCGGGTCGGCCACGGACGCCACCAGGAGCGTATGGCGCTGGGTGAGGCGAGAGAGTAGGGGGAGCAGGCCTTCCTCTATGGGGGCCGCGTCGAGGCTGGTCAGCAGGACGATCAGGGAGCGGCGCGGAGCCGCACGGAGCGCTGTCGCGGTGAGGCCGCGGGCGTCCGTCTCGACGAGTTCCGGTTCCACGGTGGCCATCGCGTTGACCAGGGAGGGAAGGACGTCGCCAGCCGAGCGGCCCTGGACGAGGGCCCGTACCCGGCGGTCGTAGGCGAGGAGATCCACGCGGTCGCCGGCGCGGGAGGCCAGGGCGGCCAGGAGAAGGGCCGCGTCCATGGAGGCGTCGAGGCGCGGGGCGTCGCCCACGCGGCCGGCTGACGTGCGGCCCGTGTCGAGGACCAGAAGGATGTGACGGTCGCGCTCGGGGCGCCAGGTGCGGACGGCGACCGTGGTCTGCCGGGCGGTGGCGCGCCAGTCGATGGAGCGGGTGTCGTCACCGGGGACGTACTCGCGGAGGCTGTCGAACTCCGTTCCCTCACCGCGCGTCAGGACGCTGGTGCGGCCGTCGAGTTCGCGGAGTCTGGCCAGCTTGGAGGGAAGGTGCTTCCTGCTGGTGAACGGAGGCAGGACCCGTACGGTCCAGGGGGCCTTGTGGCTGCCCTGGCGGGAGAAGAGGCCCAGCGGGCCGAAGGAACGGATCGTGACCCGGTCCGCCTGACGGTCGCCGCGCCGGGTGGGGAGCAGCCGCGTGGTGACGCGACGGCGTTCGCCCGCGGGGACCGTCAGACGGTGCCGGGAGGCCTCGACCTCGGTGTCGGGAGGCCAACTGCTGGGCGGCCAGGCGTCGCGGAGATGGGCGCGCAGGGGGCGGCCGGACGGGTTGGTGACCGTCAGGGTGACGTCGGCGGTCTCCCCGAGGCGTACCGAGGTGTCGCCGGAGCGTGCCAGGCCCAGTCTGCGGACCGGCGCGGCCAGCGCGAAGTCGCACGCGCAGGCGAGGGCCAGCGGCGCGTTGACGGCGAGGATGCCCGTCCAGCCGGGTCCCCAGATGCCGACGGGCAGGGAGCCGAGAGCCGCCAGGAGCGCGGCGCGACCGGTGAGTGCCATCAGCGCGGGACGGGGACGTGGGCGAGGATCGCGTTGATGACGGAGTCGGCCGTCACACCCTCCATCTCGGCCTCGGGGCGGAGCTGGATCCGGTGCCGCAGGGTGGGCAGGGCGAGGGCCTTCACGTCGTCCGGGATGACGTAGTCGCGGCCCGTCAGCCAGGCCCAGGCGCGGGCCGTGGCGAGGAGCGCCGTCGCTCCTCGGGGGGAGACACCGAGGGTCAGGGACGGCGACTCGCGGGTGGCACGGCAGATGTCGACCACGTAGCCGGTGATCTCGGGCGACACGGCGGTCTTGGCGACGGCGTTGCGGGCGGCCTCCAGGTCGGCCGGGCCCGCCACGGGCCGTATGCCGGCGGCGCGCAGGTCGCGCGGGTTGAAGCCCTCGGCGTGCCGGGTGAGGACGTTGATCTCGTCCTCGCGGGAGGGCAGCGGGATCGTCAGCTTGAGGAGGAAGCGGTCCAGCTGGGCCTCGGGCAGGGGGTACGTGCCCTCGTACTCGACCGGGTTCTGGGTCGCGGCGACCAGGAACGGTTCCGGGAGGGGGCGCGGCGTGCCGTCCACCGTGACCTGGCGCTCCTCCATCGCTTCGAGGAGCGACGACTGGGTCTTGGGCGGGGTGCGGTTGATCTCGTCGGCGAGGAGGAGGTTCGTGAAGACCGGGCCCGGCTGGAAGGAGAACTCGGCGCTGCGGGCGTCGAAGACGAGGGAGCCGGTGACGTCGCTCGGCATCAGGTCGGGCGTGAACTGGACGCGCTTGGTGTCGAGCTCCAGTGCGGACGCGAGGGCGCGGACGAGCAAGGTCTTGGCCACTCCGGGGACTCCTTCGAGGAGAACGTGTCCACGGCAGAGGAGGGCGACGACGAGTCCGGTCACGGCGGGGTCCTGGCCGACCACGGCTTTGGCGATCTCGGCGCGCAGGGCTTCCAGGGAGGAGCGGGCGGTGCCCGGATCCCCGGCGTACCCGGCGTTGTCAGTGGTCGGGTCCATCATGAACGGCGTACCTCTCTTTCGAGGGCGTCGAGTTGGTCGGCGAGTGCGATGAGGGCCGCGTCGTCGCCGGGCGGCGGGCCGAAGAGCAGGGAGTGCAGGGTCTGTCCGTCGCCCGACAGGTGGGCGGACAGGGCGGGGAGCAGGGCCTCGGGCGCGTGCGCCTGGGCGGGGGAGACACCGACGAGGGGGGCGAGGCGGGTGCGGGTGGTGGAGCGAAGAGCGTCTGCCGCGCGGTCGCGGGCGTCCGCCTTGCGGTAGAGGCGGGCGCGGCCTTCGACGGTCTCGGAGGCGCGGATCGCGACGGGGAGCCGCTCGGGTACGAGGGGGCCGAGTCGGCGTGCCCGCCAGAGGGCGGCCAGGGCTGCCGCGATGAAGAGCTGCAGGGTGCCCCAGAGCCAGCCCGAGGGGAGCAGGTCGAAGAAGCCGCGCTCGGCCTCGTCGTCGGCCGAGGTGTCCGAGAGCGAGGGGAGGTACCAGACCAAGTGGGAGCGGGAACCGAGGAGTTGCAGGGCGAGGGAGGCGTTGCCCTGCTCGTCGAGGCGGTCGTTGAGGAGGATGTCGGGGGCGCCGAGCAGGACGGTGTCGCCGCCCCCGGTGGCCGACGGGACGCGCAGCAGGGTGGGCAGGCCGTCGCTGGGGTAGCAGGAGTCGGCGTCGAGATCGGTGTGGTACCGCATCCCGCCGGTGTCGGCGGTGCCCGCGCGGCGGGCGGCGGGCAGCTCACAGCCGGGGGAGAGCGTCGAGTCGAAGCTGGTCGAGAGGTCGGCGGTGACTCCGGGCGCGAGGGTGCCGACGGAGGGCGGGCCGGGAGCGACCAGCACCGTGCGGCCGCCGGAGTCCTCGGTCGCCGTGCGCAGCAGGCTCTGCTGCCGTTCGGTCAGCAGGTCGGGGACGGCGACGAGCAGGGTGGTGTCGGGGCCGGCCGCGTCGCGGGCCTCGCCGGCGGTGGTGACCACGCGCGTGGACACCCCGCGGTCGGCGAGGAGTTCGGCGACGGCGCGGCTGCCGTTCTCGTCGGCGGAGCGCGGGTCGAGGCGGCCGTGCTGGGCGTTGGAGCGGACGGCGGCGATCGCGACGGCGGCCACCAGGAGCACCACGAGGGCGAGGACGACACCGCGCGAGCGGGTCCACACCTGGCGGGCGGTGGGCGAGACCGAGGTGGACGTGGGCGGGGCCTCGGTGGTCATCCGGCGGCTCCCTGGCCGCCGCCGGGGGCCGCGTGGCCCGCGAGGACGGGTTTCGTGCTCTCCAGGTCGCCGTCGAGGGCCGCGAGCCGGCGGTACGTCGCCTCGGTGGCCGAGCGTCCGCCGTACGTGACGTCGTCGAAGTCACGGGCGGCGGCGCGCAGTCGGTCGGTGTGCGAGGGCAGGGTGCGGCCCGCTTCGGCGGCGGCCTCGTCGGCGGTGCGGCCGGGGCGGGGGTCGAGCAGGGCGCGTTCCTCCAGGGAGCGGACGACGGCGCGCATGCGTTCCTGGACGGCCTGGTTCCAGTGGCCCTGGGCGGCGTGCGCCTCGGCGGCCGCGCGGTGTTCGGCGGCGCTGCGGGGGCGGTCGTCGAACAGTACGGCGGACGAGGTGGCGGCGCGGCGGGGGCTGCCCAGGCGCCACCACAGCGCGCCGAGCACGGCCAGCACCGCGAGCACGATGACGACGAGGCCCAAGGCGCCTCCGGGGGTGGCGTCCGAGGTGGCGCCGAGCAGTTTGCCGAGCCACTCCCAGAAGGCGTCCAGCGCGCGCTGGAAGAGGCTCGGGTCGTTCTCGTGGTACATGCCCTTGGACAGCTCGCGCCGGGCGGCCTCCCGTGCGGGGTCCCGCTCGATGGTCACCGGTGGTTCGCCGCCGGAGCGGGCCAGGGACAGGACGGCCCCGAGCCCGCTGTGCGGCGTCGTGAGTACGGCCGTGTCGCCGGTGTGCGACAGATGCCGCAGGGCGGTGCCGGCGGCGCGTTGCAGCGCCGGCACCGCTGTGAGAACTCCCCCCGCCGGACTCACCGCATCAGCTCCCCGCTGTCGCGCCGGGGGTGCCCGCGCCGTAGCCCTGGACGCCGGCCGCGCGGGCCAGGTCGAGGTCGAGGGCCTCGCGGCGGATGCGCTGGTCGATGTAGAGGAGTACGGCCACGCCGGCGCTGATCGGGAAGGTGAGCATGGAGCCGATCACCGCGCCGATGCCGCTGACGACGAGGAAGGTCCAGCCGAGGTCACCGGTGCCGTTGACGAAGCCGCCGATGCCGTCGCCGCTGAGGGCGGCCGCGATGAGGGCGAAGGGGATCACGATGATCGACGACACGATGTTCGCGATGACGGCGGCGAGCAGCTGGATGCCGAAGACCCGCCACCACGAACCGCGCACCAGCTTCGCGGAGCGGTTCAGCGACTTCCTGACGCCTTCCTTCTCCAGCATCAGGGCGGGCGAGGCCAGCGAGAAGCGGACCAGCAGCCAGATCGCGACGAGGGACGCCCCGAATCCGCCGATGACGGCGAGGGCGGCGCCCGGGCCGGTCGCTCCGGCGACGGCGATCAGGATGCCGGGCAGGGTGCCCACGGCGACGATCCCGGCACCGATGAGGATCAGGAGGAAGACCAGGCCGAACAGCTTCGCCAGCCGGGGACGGGCATCGCGCCAGGCCTCCGCCGTGGTCACGGACTTGCCGAGTACGGCGCGGCTGGTGACGGTCGTGAGCAGGGCCGTGGCGAAGACGCTGCCGACCACGGTGACGAGGGCGACGGCCCCGGAGCTGAGCATGACGTCGCCGAAGGCGCGGCCGAGCTCCCCGGCGGTGGCGCTCGGGTCGTTCAGGACGTCGGAGCCGGCGCTCTCGTCCAGGACGAGGCCCCGGAGCAGGACCACGATGATCTCGGTGACGACGGCGACGGTCAGGGAGATCCCGAGGACCGTGCGCCAGTACGTGCGCATGGTCGAGACCGCGCCGTCGAGGATCTCGCCGACGCCGAGCGGGCGCAGCGGGATCACGCCGGGCTTGGCGGCGGGCGGCGGGCCGCCCCAGCCGCCGGGGCCCGGATAGCCGTAGGGGCTTCCGTATCCGGGGAAGCCGTAGCCCGGGCCGCCGGGGGCGCCGTAGCCGGGACCTCCGGGACCCGGGGCTCCGTAGCCGTAGCCGCCGGGGCCCGCGGGGGGTGCGCCCCAGCCCTGGCCGGGCGGCGGCGGAGGCGGGGTCGGGGCCTGCGGCGGGCCTTGGGGTGCCGGAGCGCTCCACTGGCCGGGCGGGGGCTGCTCCTTGGACCAGTTGGACGGGGTGTCGCTCTGGTCGGCGCCGCTCTGGTCCGTGGGCCGAGCGGGGCCGGTGCGGTCCGGCTCCTGCCCGTCGGAGGGGGCGGATCCGGGCGAGGCCCAGCCCGGAGTGTCGTTCATCGTCGCTCCTTCACGGTGCCCGTCCGCGGTCGCGGCGGCAGGTTGGCAGCCATCGTGCCACGGCGTGCGCGTCGGGGGACCGGGGGTCGTCTGGGCTGTACACCTTCAATAGTCGGCCGGGTACGGGGCAGACTGGGCGAATGGCTGATCAGTACGCGCACGCCCGCGAAGACAACCGGCCGACGGAGATACCGGCGATCCGCTGGGAGGAGCCACCGGAAGGCCCCGTGCTGGTCCTTCTCGACCAGACCAGGCTGCCGGCCGAGGAGGTCGAGCTGGTCTGCACCGACGCCCCCGCGCTGGTGGAGGCGATCCGCACGCTCGCGGTGCGGGGGGCGCCGCTCCTCGGCATCGCCGGGGCGTACGGCGTCGCGCTCGCCGCCGTACGCGGCTTCGACGTGGAGGACGCCGCCCAGTCGCTCGCCGGCGCCCGGCCGACCGCGGCGAACCTGGCCGTCGGGGTGAACAGGGCCCTGTCCGCGTATCGGGCAGCGCTCGCCGTCGGAGGGAGTCAGGGGCAGGCGGCCGACGCGGCGCTCACCGCGGCGCGGGCCGTGCACCGGGAGGATGCCCAGGCCAGCGCACGTATGGCCGAGCACGGCCTGGCGCTGCTGGAGGAGCTGCTGCCGGGCGGAGGGCACCGGATCCTGACGCACTGCAACACCGGGGCGCTGGTGTCGGGCGGGGAGGGCACGGCGTTCGCGGTGGCTCTCGCGGCGCACCGGGCCGGGCAGCTGCGGCGGCTGTGGGTGGACGAGACGCGGCCGTTGCTTCAGGGCGCGAGGCTGACGGCGTACGAGGCGGCGCGCAAGGGAATGGCGTACACGCTGCTGACCGACAGCGCCGCCGGGTCCCTGTTCGCGGCCGGGGAGGTGGACGCGGTGCTGATCGGGGCGGACCGGATCGCGGCGGACGGTTCGGTGGCGAACAAGGTGGGGAGTTATCCGCTCGCCGTGCTGGCCCGCTACCACCACGTGCCGTTCATCGTGGTGGCGCCGGTGACGACGGTGGACCCGGGGACTCCCGACGGCGCCTCCATCGAGGTCGAGCAGCGCGGAGGCCATGAAGTGACGGAGATCACAGCGCCGCAGGTGCCGGTGGCGGGGGCGGAAGCCGGCGGCGGGATACCGGTGGCGCCCCTGGGGACCCAGGCGTACAACCCCGCTTTCGACGTGACGCCGCCCGAGCTGGTGACGGCGATCGTCACGGAGGAGGGCGTGGTGTCGCCCGTCACGGGGGAGGCCCTCGCCGAGCTGTGTGCCCGCTCACGTCAGGTGACGACCGGCTGAGGAGGGAGTCGCACTCCTCGAGGGATCCGGCCCCTTCCGCCGCGCGGTGGTACCTCGTGCGGCAGGGGCCGGTCCGAGAGGTGGGACCGGGGGCCGTAGGGGTCGAGTGCCCTTCGTGGGCGGGGAGAGCGGCCGGAATCGGACAGGCCGCGCGCGGAGCGGTGGGCCGGGCCGGGCGCGTCCGGGGCGGGCCGGCTGGGCCGGCGGCCGGAGGCGAGGGCAGACAGTGACGACCGGATACGACTATCGTCACAGGCCAGTGACCTTGTTCACCACTGCCTTCACCAATGTTACGAGAATGGGATGATGTCGTTTATGAAGGGACGAGTCCTTGTCGTCGATGACGACACCGCACTGGCCGAGATGCTCGGCATCGTGCTGCGTGGTGAAGGTTTTGAGCCGTCTTTCGTAGCCGACGGCGACAAGGCGCTGGCCGCTTTCCGTGAGACCAAGCCCGATCTGGTGCTCCTGGACCTGATGCTGCCCGGACGGGACGGCATCGAGGTGTGCCGCCTGATCAGGGCGGAGTCCGGGGTGCCGATCGTGATGCTCACGGCCAAGAGCGACACCGTCGATGTCGTGGTGGGCCTCGAATCGGGCGCCGACGACTACATCGTGAAGCCGTTCAAGCCGAAGGAGCTGGTGGCCCGGATCAGGGCGCGCCTGCGGCGTTCCGAGGAGCCGGCTCCCGAGCAGCTCACCATCGGTGACCTGGTCATCGACGTGGCCGGTCACTCCGTGAAGCGGGAGGGGCAGTCCATCGCCCTCACGCCGCTGGAGTTCGACCTGCTGGTGGCGCTGGCCCGCAAGCCTTGGCAGGTGTTCACGCGCGAGGTGCTCCTGGAGCAGGTGTGGGGCTACCGGCACGCGGCGGACACCCGCCTCGTCAACGTCCATGTGCAGAGGCTTCGCTCCAAGGTCGAGAAGGACCCGGAGCGGCCGGAGATCGTGGTGACCGTCCGCGGTGTCGGTTACAAGGCCGGACCGAGCTGACATGTCCAGGGACAGTGCCGCTTCGGCGCCCGGACAGCCGGGGGCTCGTGCGGAGCGGCCTGTCGGTCGTAAGACGGCGGGCTCCCGCTGGGAAAGACTCGTGCAGGGCGGGCTGCTCCAGGGCGGGGTCCAGGGCAGCCCGGTCCTGAGGCTGTTCATGCGCTGGGTGCGCCGGCCGCTGCTGCCGGTCATGCGGCTGTGGCGGCGCAACATCCAGCTCAAGATCGTCGTCACGACCCTGCTGATGTCGCTCGGTGTGGTGCTGCTGCTCGGCTTCGTCGTCATCGGGCAGGTGCGCAACGGCCTGCTGGACGCGAAGGTGAGGGCGTCGCAGAGCCAGGCCACCGGCGGGTTCGCGGTGGCCAAGCAGAAGGCCGACACGGCCGCGGCGTCGAGCGGCGGCGGGGGCTCGGGCGCCGAGGGCCGCTCCGCGCAGAGCGTCAGCCCCCAGTGGATGAGCGACCTCGTGGAGTCGCTGTCCAGCGGCGGGCAGGGCGCCTTCGACGTGGTGACGCTCAGCGCGTCCGCCGCGACCGGTGACGAGAGCGGCGGACGCGGCCCGCGTTCCTCGGGCAACGTCGACCCGGCCGCGAGCGTCCCGGAGGACCTGCGGCGACGCGTCGACACGAGCATGGTCGCCGCCCAGAGCTACACCCGTGTCGTCTACACGGACGAGAAGGACTCCCAGCCCGCGCTGGTCATCGGCAAGCAGGTCAACGACCCCAAGGGCAACCCGTACCAGCTGTACTACCTCTTCCCGCTCACGCAGGAGGAGAAGTCGCTCAGCCTGGTCAAGGGCACGCTGGCGACCGCCGGACTGTTCGTCGTGGTGCTGCTCGGGGCCATCGCCTGGCTCGTCGTGCGCCAGGTCGTCACGCCGGTACGGATGGCGGCGGGCATCGCCGAGCGGCTGTCCGCCGGGCGGCTCCAGGAGCGTATGAAGGTCACCGGCGAGGACGACATCGCACGGCTCGGCGAGGCCTTCAACAAGATGGCGCAGAGCCTGCAGCTGAAGATCCAGCAGCTGGAGGAGCTGTCGCGGATGCAGCGGCGGTTCGTCTCCGACGTGTCGCACGAGCTGCGTACGCCGCTGACGACCGTGCGGATGGCGGCGGACGTCATCCACGACGCGCGCGCGGACTTCGATCCGATGACCGCGCGCTCCGCCGAGCTGCTCGCCGACCAGCTGGACCGCTTCGAGACGCTGCTCGCGGACCTGCTGGAGATCAGCCGCTTCGACGCGGGCGCGGCGGCCCTGGAGGCCGAGCCGATAGACCTGCGGGAGGTCGTGCGCCGGGTCATCAGCGGGGCGGAGCCGCTCGCCGAGCGCAAGGGCTCCCGCATACGCGTGGTGGGGGACCAGCAGCCCGTGGTCGCCGAGGCGGACGCCCGGCGCGTGGAGCGGGTGCTGCGCAATCTCGTCGTCAACGCCGTGGAGCACGGCGACGGCAAGGACGTCGTGGTCAAGCTCGCCTCGGCGGGCGGCGCGGTCGCGATCGCCGTACGCGACTACGGCGTGGGCCTCAAGCCCGGTGAGGCGACCCGGGTCTTCAGCCGCTTCTGGCGGGCGGACCCGGCACGCGCGCGTACCACCGGCGGCACCGGACTCGGTCTGTCCATCGCCCTGGAGGACGCCCGGCTGCACGGCGGCTGGCTGCAGGCGTGGGGCGAGCCGGGCGGCGGCTCGCAGTTCCGGCTGACGCTGCCGCGGACGGCGGACGAACCCCTCAGGGGCTCGCCGATACCCCTGGAGCCCAAGGACTCGCGGCGCAACCGGGGACTCGACGACGCCGGTCTGCCGCGCGGTGGCGGCAACAAGCTGGCCACGGTGCCCGTCCAGCCGTCCGGCGAGAGCGCTTCGGCGCGGGCGGCCATGGGGGCACGCCAGGGCGGAGCGGCGCCCACGGCCGACCCGACGGCGCTGCCCGGCAACGGCGCGCGCGTGGTGCCGCGGCCCGCCCGGCCCGTCCGCCCGCAGGATTCGGCACAGTCGGCGACGGGTGACGCGGGGACACCGCCCGGCGGGGGCGGCAGAACGGACGACGTCGAGGAAGGGAAGGCATTTCGTGGGCGCTGAGGGGGGAGGCCGCCGGCGCCCGCTGCGTGTCGGTGTGTACGTGGGCTGCGGTGCCGTACTGCTCGCCGGATGCGCCTCGATGCCGGACGGCGGTGACCTGCGCGACGTCGAGTCCACACCGCGCCAGGACGCGCAGGTGCGGGTGTTCGCCATGCCGCCGCGGGACGACGCCCGGCCCGAGGAGATCGTGCAGGGCTTTCTGGAGGCGCTGACCAGCGACGACCCGCAGTACGAGACGGCTCGCAAGTACCTGACCGAGAGCGCCCGGCGCAAGTGGAAGCCGTACGAGTCGACGACCGTGCTGGCCGACGGCCCGAACACCGTGACCCAGCACAGCGGGGCCCGTGACGGCAGCGACGACTACGTGTTCACGCTGACCGGTGACAAGGTCGCGACCGTGGACGCGCAGCACGCGTACGCGCCGGACGGCGGGACGTACAAGAAGTCGGTGTACCTCACGCAGCAGAAGGACAAGCAGTGGCGCATCGACGGGCTGCCGCAGGGCGTCCTGATGGGCAAGTCCGACTTCCAGCGCAACTACCAGTCGGTCAACAAGTACTACTTCGCCTCGACCGTGCCCACCGGCTCGGGCGGACGGCCGGGTGCCGTCGCCGACCCGATCTACGTGCGCAAGGAGGTCGACCCGATGACCGAGACGGTCCGGGCGCTCCTGCGGGGGCCCACGCGCTGGCTGGACCCGGTGGTGAGGTCGAGCTTCCCCACCAGCACGGCACTGAGGAAGGGCGTCCGCTCGCTGACGCCCGACGACCAGAACAAGCTGACGGTGCCGCTGAACGCGAAGGCCGACCACGTCGGCCAGACCCAGTGCACCAAGATGGCGGCCCAGCTGCTGTTCACGCTCAAGGACCTGACGCCCACCGGGGTCGACGAGGTGGAGCTGGAGCGGTCCGACGGTTCGCAGCTGTGCGTGCTCGGTGACGACCGGGCCGGGACCGTCGCGGCCCACGGACCCGGGAAGCCGCCGGAGTACCAGTACTTCATCGACGCCAAGCAGCGGCTGGTGCGGCTCCTCGCCGCCGGCAGCGGCAAGGACCCGGAACCGGTGCCCGGCGCGCTGGGCGAGGGCGACAAGGCGCTGCGCGCCGCCGCGGTCTCGCGCGGCGAGGACAGCGCGGCCGGGGTGTCCCTCGACGGGCGGTCGCTCTACGTGGGGTCGCTGGTGTCGGGCGGTTCGCTCGGCGAGGCAGTGCTGCGCAGCGCCGGCAAGACCGAGGACGAACGGCTGACGACGCCCAGCTGGGACGGCTCGGGTGACCTGTGGGTGGCCGACCGCGACCCCGGGAAGTCCCGGCTGCTCCTGCTGGAGGGCGGCGCGGGCGAGCCGGTCACGGTCAGGACGCCGCAGCTGGACGGGCGCATCAAGGCGGTGCGGGTGGCCGCCGACGGGGTGCGCATCGCCCTGATCGTGGAGAAGGACGGCAGGACGTCCCTCCAGATCGGCCGGATCGAGCGCGAGGACAAGAGCGGCGAGCGCCCCGGCGTGTCCATTCTCGAACTGCGCTCGGCGACCCCGCAGCTCGAGGAGGTCACGGCCATGTCGTGGGCCGCGGACAGCCAACTGGTCGTGGTGGGGCGGGAGTCGGGCGGAGTGCAGCAGATGCGCTACGTCCAGGTCGACGGCTCGACGCCGCTGCGCAGCCTCCCGTCGGCGCTGACCGGCGTGAAGGAGATCGCCGCGTCCGAGGACGAGCAGCAGCCGCTGGTGGCGTACTCGGTGGACGGGATCGTGCGGCTGTCCTCGTCCTCGCAGTGGCAGAAGGTCGTCAAGGAGGGCTCGGCGCCCGTCTATCCCGGGTAGCCCGCAGCCGTCTCGCACAGGGGCGCGGCCCCTTCCGGGTGACGGTCGTGGACCGTCGCGCGACGTTGTCCACAGGGAGTTGTCCACAGGCCCTGCGGGCCCGCCCGGATGTCGGCACAGTGGTGGGCATGCGGGGGTGGTGGCAGGACCTCACCGACCTGGTGCTGCCGGCCGAGTGCGGAGGCTGCGGACGACCTCGCACGGTGCTCTGTCCCGAGTGCCGTGCGACTCTCCGCGATTCCGCGCCGTGCCGGGTGCGACCGGTGCCGGAACCGGCGGGGCTGCCCGTGGTGCACGCGGCGGCTCCCTACGAGGACGAGGTGCGGGCCGTGCTCCTCGCCCACAAGGAGCGGGGCGCGCTCGCTCTCGCGGGTCCCCTCGGGGCGGGGCTGGCCGGAGCCGTGCGGGCGGGGCTGGCGCGGCGGGAGCCGGGGGCGGGGTTCGCCGGGCCCGGGACCGGGCCGGGCGGCTGTGCGGGCGGCGCACCGGCGGTCCCGGTCACCGGCCGCCCGGGGGTGCTCCCGGGGCCCGTGCTGCTCGTTCCCGTGCCGTCGGCGCGCCGGGCGGTGCGGGCCCGGGGGCACGACCCCGCCCGGCGGATCGCGCTCGCGGCGGCGGGGGAACTGCGCCGCGGCGGGACGGCGGCCAGGGTGCTCGGCGCGCTGCGGCAGCGGCGTCGGGTGGCCGACCAGTCGGGCCTCAACTCCAGGGAGAGGCTGGACAATCTCGCCGGCGCCCTGGAGGTGGTGCCCGGGGCCGCCGGGCTGCTCGCCGGGGCCGGCCGGGTCGTGCTCGTCGACGACCTGATGACCACCGGTGCCTCGCTGGCGGAGGCGGCGCGGGCGGTGCGGGAGGCGTCGTCGGCACGGGTGGCGGACGCACGCGCGTACGTCGCGGGAACACGGGCACGATCCGAAGTGCCGGTGCTCCTCGAAAGGGCGGTGACGGCGGACGAGGAGGAGGATCGAAGGGAGAGCCGTACGGGACCGACGGGTGCGGACCTCGGTGCGGGAGTCGTCCCGGGCGAGATCGGCGCGGCGGTGGTCGCCGCTTCACCGGACGCTTTCGAAATAAACCGGAACTGACTGGAAAGTTGCATCGTTGCAGGTTATGAGAAGGCCAATTCACCTGAACGGAGGTGCGCCGCAGTAGAGGGTGACGTCATCCGTCCGGGCGAGATATGTTCGGTTGTGAGGCAATGGCGCAGGCCGTACCTCGCCTATCCGAATGCCGTGCTGCGGGTTTTCCTCAATCACCCGCGCCGGTGGGGTGGAGATCTTGTCCGCGGGGGAGGAGGAGGTGAAAGTCACCGAGTCCGAGGTTCCGGGGCTCACCGGAGCCTGGTGCAAGAGGGAGATGCCCCGCCGGCAGAGCGGGGCGATCCGGGAACGGAGTTCTGCGTGGACATCGTCGTCAAGGGCCGCAAGACCGAGGTGCCCGAGCGGTTCCGCAAGCACGTGGCCGAGAAGCTGAAGCTGGAGAAGATCCAGAAGCTCGATGGCAAGGTGATCAGCCTCGACGTCGAGGTGTCCAAGGAGCCCAACCCGAGGCAGGCGGACCGTTGTGACCGGGTGGAGATCACGCTCCGCTCGCGCGGTCCGGTCATCCGGGCGGAGGCAGCGGCAAACGATCCGTATGCGGCTCTCGACCTGGCGGCGGACAAGCTCGAGGCCCGTCTGCGCAAGCAGCACGACAAGCGCCACACGCGCCGCGGGAACGGCAGGCTCTCGGCGGCCGAGGTCGCCGACACGGTGCCGGGCGCGGCGACGCTGAACGGCGACGGGAGCGTCGTCCACGAAGAGCCGTCGGACAGTGTGCCGACCAAGAAGATCGGTTCGCTCGAGGTCATGGGCGAAGGCCCCCTCGTCGTCCGCGAGAAGACCCACGTGGCCGCCCCGATGACGCTCGACCAGGCGCTCTACGAGATGGAGCTGGTCGGGCACGACTTCTACCTGTTCGTCGACTCCGAGACGAAGGAACCGAGTGTCGTCTACCGGCGGCACGCTTACGACTACGGCGTCATCCACCTCAACACGGACCCGATGGTCGCCCAGGCCGACCCCGCCGCGCCGGGCGGTGCGCTCGGCGGCTGACCTCCTCCGGTGACAGCCGAGCCGGTGCCCCTGGTGAGCGCGTGCGCCCCCAGGGGCACCGGTGTGCGACCACTTCACGCCCCGCGCTGTGCCCGCACTGTCGTCCGGGCATGGAATCATGGCCGGACCGGCCCAACCCGTGGGCCGCAGCCTTGGGTTGGCGATGGCACAGGAACGCAGGCCACGGCCTTCAGGGGGAGGATCGATGCCGGACAGCTTCGGACCGATGCGTGACGAGGACGCCGACGACGGCGTCGTCGGCATGGGCCCGGACGCGGGCCCTCCACGCAAGGAGCCCATCCGGGTTCTGGTCGTGGACGACCACGCCCTCTTCCGCCGCGGCCTGGAGATCGTGCTCGCGGCCGAGGAGGACATCCAGGTCGTCGGTGAGGCGGGTGACGGCGCCGAGGCGGTCGACAAGGCCGCCGACCTGCTGCCCGACATCGTGCTGATGGACGTCCGGATGCCCAAGCGCGGCGGGATCGAGGCGTGCACCTCCATCAAGGAGGTCGCCCCCAGCGCGAAGATCATCATGCTGACGATCAGCGACGAGGAGGCCGACCTCTACGACGCGATCAAGGCGGGCGCCACCGGCTATCTCCTCAAGGAGATCTCCACGGACGAGGTGGCCACGGCCATTCGCGCGGTCGCCGACGGACAGTCGCAGATCAGCCCGTCCATGGCGTCGAAACTGCTCACCGAGTTCAAGTCGATGATCCAGCGCACGGACGAGCGGCGCCTGGTGCCCGCGCCCCGGCTGACGGACCGCGAACTCGAAGTCCTCAAACTGGTCGCGACGGGAATGAACAACCGCGACATCGCCAAGCAGTTGTTCATCTCCGAGAACACCGTGAAGAACCACGTGCGCAACATCCTGGAGAAACTGCAGCTGCACTCCAGGATGGAAGCGGTCGTCTACGCGATGCGCGAGAAGATCCTCGAAATCCGCTGAACCGACGGGCGCCGGGCCGGCGCCGGACGCTCAGGCCAGTGCCCGGGCCAGCTCCGCCGCGAGCGGCGCGCGCAGCTCCGGTGCGTCGACCCGCTCCACACGCACGTCCGTGCAGTCCACCCAGCTCGCGGCCTCCACGAGCGCCTGCGCCACCGACGGCACCGCCCTCGGGCCCTCCAGGGTCACCTGCTTGGCGACCAGGGTGCTGCCCTCGCGGGCGGGGTCCACACGGCCGACGAGACGGCCGCCGGCGAGGACGGGCATCGCGAAGTAGCCGTAGACGCGCTTGGGTTTCGGGACGTACGCCTCCAGGCGGTGAGTGAAGCCGAAGATCCGCTCCGTGCGCGCCCGCTCCCAGACCAGCGAGTCGAACGGCGACAGCAGCGTCGTGCGGTGCCGCCCCCGCGGGGGTGTCTCCAGCGCGGCCGGGTCGGCCCAGGCCGGCTTCCCCCAGCCCTCCACCGTCACCGGCACCAGCCCCGAGTCCGCGATCACCGCGTCGACCTGCTCACCCTTGAGGCGGTGGTAGTCGGCGATGTCCGCGCGCGTGCCGACGCCCAGGGAGCGGCCGGCGAGGCGGACGAGGCGGCGCAGGCACTCGGCGTCGTCCAGCTCGTCGTGCAGCAGGGCCTGCGGGACGGCGCGCTCCGCGAGGTCGTACACCCGCTTCCAGCCGCGCCGCTCGGTGCACACCACCTCGCCGTACATCAGCGCGCGCTCCACGGCGACCTTCGTGCCCGACCAGTCCCACCACTCGCTGGTCTTCTTGGCGCCGCCCAACTCGGTGGCCGTGAGCGGGCCTTCGGTGCGCAGCTGCTTGATGACCTGCTCGTACGTGCCGTCCGGCAGGTCGTGGTTCCAGTGCGGGCGGGCGCGGTAGGCGCGGCGGCGGAAGGCGAAGTGCGGCCACTCCTCGATGGGCAGGATGCAGGCGGCGTGGGACCAGTACTCGAAGGCGTGCGTGTCGGTCCAGTACGCCTGGTCCACCGTCCTGCGGCCGACGGCTCCCAGCCGGGCGTACGGGACGAGTTCGTGGGAGCGGGCCAGCACCGAGATCGTGTCGAGCTGCACCGCGCCCAGGTGCCGCAGGACGCCCCGCACTCCGCCCCTGCGGTCGGGGGCGCCCAGGAATCCCTGGGCGCGCAGGGCGATCCGGCGGGCCTCGTCGGCGGAGAGCGCGGTGGTGGGACGCGGCAGACTCGTCATGCCCCACACGGTAGGCGGTGCCACTGACACTCGTCGCGGGGCGGGGTGATCGCGCACCCCCTCAGGTCGCGGTGGTCACGCGGGGGCGGGCAGGTAGGGGGCCGAGGACGGCAGTCCGAGGTCTGAGGGGAGCAGGGACGCCACCCAGCAGTCGCGTCGTACGCCCTTGTTGTTGAGGGCGGAGCGCAGGGTGCCCTCCACGGTGAAGCCCGCCCGTTCGGCGACCGCGCGGGAGGCCGCGTTGCCGACCTCGGCCCGCCACTCCACGCGGTCGATGGCGCGTTCGGTGAAGGCCCAGCGGGAGGCGGCGAGGACGGCCTCGGTGATGTACCCGTTGCCCCGGTGCTCCTTGGCGGTCCAGTAGCCGACCTCGGCCACCCCCAGGGAGCGCATCGTGAGGCTGAGCATGCCGGCGAGCTGCCCGGAGGGGAGGAAGACCCCGAACGTGAACATCGAACCGTCCGCCCAGCCGTCCGGGACCATCTGTGCGAGGAACCCCTCGGCGTGCTCGCGCAGGTACGGCGAGGGGATCGTCGTCCAGCGCTGGATGTCGGCGTCCTGCACGGCGGCGTACACGGTCTCGGCGTCCTGCGGGCCCACGGGGCGCAGCCGGAGACGTTCGGTGGTCAGCGTGACGGGTTCCATCGGCCGATTCTGCTCGGGCCGCCGCGGGGGCGCCATCGCTTTGGCGCGCGTGCGGCCGAACGGGCCCCACGCGCGCGGGGACGCGAGACCCGCCACCGGTGGACGGTGGGTGAGGGTGCGGTCACATTTAGTTCATTTCGCGACCGGACGCGGCACCATCCGCCGTCCCCGCCCGTTGTCCTGGTAGCTGTCACGAGAGCAGACCTCCCGGCGTGGCGGGGTCCTCGCATACGATGGCCGTTGCTCTGTTGCATCAAGGAAAACCGACCGTCCCAGGCCCGACCGGCAAGGAGACCAACCCCCGTGTCCGTCCTCTCGAAGATCATGCGTGCAGGCGAAGGCAAGATCCTGCGCAAGCTGCACCGCATCGCGGACCAGGTCAACTCCATCGAAGAGGACTTCGTCGACCTCTCCGACGCCGAGCTGCGGGCCCTCACCGATGAGTACAAGCAGCGGTACGCCGACGGCGAGAGCCTCGACGACCTGCTTCCCGAGGCGTTCGCCACCGTCCGCGAGGCCGCCAAGCGCGTCCTCGGCCAGCGTCACTACGACGTGCAGATGATGGGCGGTGCCGCGCTCCACCTCGGCTACGTGGCCGAGATGAAGACCGGTGAGGGCAAGACCCTGGTCGGCACGCTGCCCGCGTATCTGAACGCCCTCTCCGGGAAGGGCGTCCACCTCATCACGGTGAACGACTACCTGGCCGAGCGCGACTCGGAGATGATGGGCCGCGTCCACAAGTTCCTGGGCCTGAGCGTCGGCTGCATCCTCGCCAACATGACGCCGGCCCAGCGCCGCGAGCAGTACGCGTGCGACATCACGTACGGCACGAACAACGAGTTCGGCTTCGACTACCTGCGCGACAACATGGCGTGGTCCCAGGACGAACTCGTCCAGCGCGGCCACAACTTCGCCATCGTCGACGAGGTCGACTCCATCCTCGTCGACGAGGCGCGTACGCCGCTGATCATCTCGGGCCCCGCCGACCAGGCCACCAAGTGGTACGGCGACTTCGCCAAGTTGGTCACGCGCCTGAAGAAGGGCGAGCCGGGCAACCCGCTCAAGGGCATCGAGGAGACCGGCGACTACGAGGTCGACGAGAAGAAGCGCACCGTGGCGATCCACGAGCCCGGTGTCGCCAAGGTCGAGGACTGGCTCGGCATCGACAACCTCTACGAGTCGGTCAACACCCCGCTGGTGGGCTACCTGAACAACGCCATCAAGGCCAAGGAGCTCTTCAAGAAGGACAAGGACTACGTCGTCATCGACGGCGAGGTCATGATCGTCGACGAGCACACCGGCCGTATCCTCGCCGGCCGCCGCTACAACGAGGGCATGCACCAGGCGATCGAGGCGAAGGAAGGGGTGGACATCAAGGACGAGAACCAGACCCTCGCCACGATCACCCTGCAGAACTTCTTCCGCCTCTACAAGCGCCACGACCAGCAGGGCAAGGAACTGCCGGGTCTCTCCGGCATGACCGGTACGGCGATGACCGAGGCCGCCGAGTTCCACCAGATCTACAAGCTGGGCGTCGTCCCGATCCCGACCAACCGGCCGATGGTCCGCAAGGACCAGTCCGACCTGATCTACCGCACCGAGGTCGCGAAGTTCGAGGCGGTCGTCGACGACATCGTCGAGAAGCACGAGAAGGGCCAGCCGATCCTCGTCGGTACGACGTCGGTCGAGAAGTCCGAGTACCTCTCGCAGCAGCTCTCCAAGCGCGGAGTCCAGCACGAGGTGCTGAACGCCAAGCAGCACGACCGTGAGGCGCCGATCATCGCCCAGGCCGGCCGCAAGGGCGCCGTCACCGTCGCCACGAACATGGCCGGCCGCGGTACGGACATCAAGCTCGGCGGCAACCCCGACGACCTCGCCGAGGCAGAGCTGCGCCAGCGCGGCCTCGACCCCGAGGAGCACATCGAGGAGTGGGCCGCCGCCCTGCCCGCCGCCCTGGAGCGCGCGGAGAAGGCCGTGAAGGCCGAGTTCGAGGAGGTCAAGAACCTCGGCGGGCTCTACGTGCTCGGCACCGAGCGCCACGAGTCGCGGCGCATCGACAACCAGCTGCGCGGTCGTTCCGGCCGTCAGGGCGACCCGGGCGAGTCCCGCTTCTACCTCTCCCTCGGCGACGACCTGATGCGGCTGTTCAAGGCGCAGATGGTCGAGCGCGTGATGTCGATGGCGAACGTCCCCGACGACGTGCCGATCGAGAACAAGATGGTCACCCGTGCCATCGCCTCCGCGCAGTCGCAGGTCGAGCAGCAGAACTTCGAGACCCGCAAGAACGTCCTGAAGTACGACGAGGTGCTCAACCGGCAGCGCGAGGTCATCTACGGCGAGCGCCGCCGCGTCCTGGAGGGCGAGGACCTGCAGGAGCAGATCCAGCACTTCATGGACGACACGATCGACGCGTACATCGAGGCGGAGACCGCCGAGGGCTTCGCCGAGGAGTGGGACCTGGACCGGCTGTGGAGCGCCTTCAAGCAGCTCTACCCGGTGAAGGTCACCGTCGAGGAGCTGGAGGACGCGGCCGGTGACCGGGCGGGCCTGACCGCCGAGTTCATCTCCGAGTCCATCAAGGACGACATCCACGAGCAGTACGCGGCCCGTGAGGAGCAGCTCGGCTCCGAGATCATGCGCGAACTGGAGCGCCGGGTCGTCCTGTCGGTCCTCGACCGCAAGTGGCGCGAGCACCTCTACGAGATGGATTACCTCCAGGAGGGCATCGGCCTGCGCGCCATGGCGCAGAAGGACCCGCTGGTGGAGTACCAGCGCGAGGGCTTCGACATGTTCACCGCCATGATGGACGGCATCAAGGAGGAGTCCGTCGGCTACCTGTTCAACCTGGAGGTCCAGGTCGAGCAGCAGGTCGAGGAGGTCCCGGTGCAGGACGCGCCGTCGCTGCAGAAGGAGGACGCCGTCCCCGCGGGCGCGCGTCCCGAGATCCGCGCCAAGGGCCTCGACGCCCCGCAGCGGCCGGACCGGCTGCACTTCTCCGCGCCCACCGTGGACGGCGAGGGCGGCATCGTCGAGGGCGAATTCGTGGACGGCGACGAGCCGGTGCGCTCCGAGGCGGACGGCCTCACGCGCGCGGAGCGCCGCAAGCAGCAGAAGGGCGGCCGTCGCCGCAAGAAGTAGCGGACGCGGCGGACGCCGGGTGATCGCCGCCGTGTGATCGTCGCGCGTGACCGTCGATGGTCGTGGAGGCCGGGTACCCCGAGGGTGCCCGGCCTTCGTGTTCCCGTCCCCGGGAGGGGGCGCGGGGCGGGGAGTGCCGGAGCGGACGCGGGCTCAGTCGTCGTCCGGGCGGGGCATCCGGGGGCCGCCCAGCTCCACGGCCGTGCAGCGCCAGCGCAGGTCGGCGCCCTGCTCCAGCCGGAACGCCATGGCGCGCAGCTGCTCACCCGCGCCGATGCGGGCGAAGACCTCGACGGCGCCCGGGCGCGGCACGTAGTAGCCGAGGTCGCGGACGACGGGACGGGTGCCGCGGGTGCGCAGCGGGTTGTGCTCCGCCAGCCAGGCCAGTTCGTCGTAGGCGCGGCCTGCGGTGTGGCGGAGCATCGAGTGCACCGGGCGCCCGCCGCTGAGCACGGCCAGCAGCCGGTCGGCGAAGACGTCGGTCGGCCTGGGCCGGGGAGCCGGGGCGACCACCGGCGCGCCGGCGGGCCGCGCGGGGGCCGGCGGCGCGGGCACGGCCGCCGCCGGGCGGGAGGGGGCTCCTGTGGCCTCCGGGGCCGGCTGGCGGCCGCCGCGGGGCAGGGCGCGCGGGGCGCCACCGCCGGGGGCGCGGGGCGGGGTCCCGCTCGGGCGGCGCGTGTCGTGGCGGACGGGCGGACGGCCGCCGGCACTGCGCCTGGCCCTGGTCATCACCTTGTTCATGTGGTGTCCCCGTTTTCCTGGAACCCGGATGAATACCGGGCGGTAACTTGCTGGTGGGGATCTTGTACGGGCCGCCGGGACGCGGCGGCAAGGACCGGGGGAGCGCGTCGGCGGGGCAGGACCGGTTCACTTATCAGAGTGACCGAGGGGCCGCCGGAGACCGGTACGGCGGGGGCGCACCGGGTGAAGTCCTGGACGCGGGTTGACAGCCGTCGGCGTACGGCCCGGACCCCGAAGGGGGACACCCGCACGTATCCTGAAGGCCCTCCCGGAGGCGCGGGAACCGCCCTGGGGGCCCACCGACTACGAAAGCGGCCAGCCATGCGCGTCTACGTCCCCCTGACCCTCTCCGGTCTCGCCGAGGCGTACAAGACGGGAGAGCTGGGGACGGGACCGGTCGCCGCGTACGCCGTCACCCCCGCGCTGCGTGAGTGGTACCTCTCGGACGACCTGGAGGAGTTGGAGTACGCGGCGCTCAACCGGGCCGCGCTCGCCTCCCTGCGGCTCATCGCGGTCGACCCGGGCGCTCCCCGGCGCCGGGTCGTCGTCGCGGTCGACGTGCCCGACGGGGCCGCGCAGGCCGACCCCGACCGGGGGCTCGACACGGCGGCGCTCGGCGAGGTGCGGATCGCGGGGCCCGTCCGGCTCTCCGGCGCGGCCGCCGTGCACGTCGACTCGGACGAGGCGGAGGCGGACGTCGTAGCCGCCGCGCAGGCGCTGGGCGCGGCGGACCTCGGGGACGACGACGCCCAGTTCACCGTCGACGGCGCCGAGGACCACGAGCTGCTCTGGTACGCGACGCAGGAGATCCCCAACCTGGTGGGGCTCGGCGACTGAGGGGTCGCGGAGGGCGTACAGACGTTCGCGGTCGGTTGTCGGTGGCGGCGGGTATTTTCTGGATATGGGGAAGCACGAAGCAGCGCACATCGTGTGGGACTGGAACGGGACGCTGTTCCACGACAACGCCGCGATCATCGGCGCGACGAACGCCGCGTTCGCCGAGCTGGGGATCCCGCCGATCACTCTGGAGCGGTACCGGTCGCTCTACTGCGTACCGGTCCCGAAGTTCTACGAGCGCCTGATAGGCAGGCTGCCGACGGATGCCGAGTGGCTCGTCATGGACGAGATCTTCCACCGGTACTACGCGCAGCACCGGACTGCCTGCGCGCTCACCGAGGGGGTGCCGGACCTGCTCGCCGGCTGGCGGTCCACGGGGCGCAGCCAGTCCATCCTGAGCATGTACGGGCACGAGGAGCTGGTCCCGCTGGTGCGCGGCTTCGGCATCGAGCCGCATTTCCTGCGGGTCGACGGGCGGACCGGTCCCTCCGGCGGCAGCAAGGCCGAGCACATGGTGCGGCACATCGGCGCGCTCGCCCGGGTCGACCCCGCGCGCACGGTCGTGATCGGGGACGCCGCCGACGATGCGGTCGCCGCGCTGCACGTCGGGGCGAAGGCGGTGCTCTACACCGGCGGCTCCCACAGCCGCGCCAGCCTGGAGGTGGTGGGCGTGCCGGTGGTGGACACGCTGGAGGAAGCGGTCGAGGAAGCCGAACGGCTGGCCGCCTGACCTGCGGTGACGTCAGCTCCCGGGCGCCCGGCCCCACGCCCACTTCCGTGACCCGCGACGCGCGAGCCCACGTTCGCTCCCGCGCGGATCTGCCGGAGGCGCCGGGTGGCGCGGGGGTCCGTCGGCTCCCGTGTCCCGGCGCGGACGGATCTGCGCCTGGGCCTGGCGCCGACGGCGACGCACCCGCGTCTGCTCCCGCGCGGGTTTGCCGGCGGTGCCGGGAGCCGCAGGCTGCCGCGTCCCGTGACGACGGATCTGCGCCCGGGTCTGGAACCCGCGAACCGCTGACCCACGCCCGCCTCCGTGACCCGCAGCGCGCGGGCCCGCCGGAGGCACCGGGTGGCGCGGAGGCTCGGCGGCCCCCGTGCCCCGTGCCGGGCGGACCTGAGCCGGCACGGGGGCGTGCGGGTTGAGGCCCGCCCTCGTGGCGGGCGGTGACGCACCCACGTCCGCTCCAGCGCGTCTCCCCCGAGGCGCCGGCGGCGCGGGGGTCCGTCGGCTTCCGTGACCCGGGGTGGACGGGCTTGCGTCCGGTTCACTCGGGCCGTGGCCGCTTCCGCGGCGCGCGGGGACGCGTTCGCTTCGGCGGCGGTCTCCCGGGGGCGCCCGGCGGGCGGCCCCGCGTCCAGCGACGTGGACCGTCGGGCGTCGGGCACGTCCCCCGGGCGCGTGTGCCGGGAGGTGGACCCTGCGCATGCGCAGACACGCGGCTTTCGTCCCTGTGCAGAGTGTCAAAGTTCGACCCCTGCTTTTGTACACATACGGCTCATGACTCAGCCCGGGTGGGGGGCGATAGCCTGGTGGCGTGATCAGCGCGATATCTCGCGGGGGCATCGTCGCCCCTGCCCTGCGCCCGGAGAGCACGGACGACATCCGTGTCCGGGCGGCGCTCGCTGGTCCGCGCGGGCGGGTCGGGCAGGCCGGGACGGCAGAGGCGGCCACGACGCCGCCGGCGCCCAGCGGCCCCCGTACCCCTGGTACCCGCGGCGAACCGGCGCCGCCGAGAGCAGCGTCACACCCGGCAGGGGCGCCGAAAATGGCCGATAACCCCTCGCCCGTGTCTTCATGCGGCATAGCGTCGGTACAGACCGGACACCCCGCGTCTCGGCGTCACGTCGTAGAAGAGACCGAACTTCCTTCAACGTCACGCAACGGCGCGCGACAGGAGCCAGAGGACAATGCAGACCAAGCTGGACGAAGCAAAGGCCGAGCTGCTCGAACGGGCCGCCCGGGTAGCTGAGAACAGCCCGGTCGGGGGGCATCTACCGACCGGGACGACGGGCGAGGGCACACCCGACCGGGACACCGTGCTCACGTTCCTCCAGCGCTACTACCTGCACACCGCCCCGGAGGACCTGACCGACCGCGACCCGGTCGACGTCTTCGGAGCCGCCTTCTCGCACTACCGGCTGGCGGAGAACCGCCCGCAGGGCACGGCCAACGTGCGGGTCCACACGCCGACCGTGGAGGAGAACGGCTGGACCTGCACGCACTCGGTCGTGGAGGTCGTCACCGACGACATGCCCTTCCTCGTCGACTCCGTGACCAACGAACTCTCGCGCCAGGGCCGCGGCATCCACGTCGTGATCCACCCGCAGTTCGTCGTGCGGCGCGATCTGACGGGCAGGCTGATCGAGGTGCTGCCGGGCCGCCCGGGCGGTGACCTCCCGCACGACGCCTCCGTCGAGTCCTGGATCCACGTCGAGATCGACCGTGAGACCGACCGCGCCGACCTCAAGCAGATCACCGCCGATCTGCTGCGCGTGCTGTCCGACGTCCGCGAGTCCGTCGAGGACTGGGAGAAGATGCGCGACTCGGCGCTGCGCATCGCCGAGGAGCTGCCCAAGGAGCCGACCGCGGACGACCTGCGCGACCAGGAGGTCGAGGAGGCCCGGGAGCTGCTGCGCTGGCTCGCGGACGACCACTTCACCTTCCTCGGCTACCGCGAGTACCAGCTCCGCGACGACGACTCCCTGGCCGCCGTGCCCGGCACCGGCCTCGGCATCCTGCGCTCCGACCCGCAGCACGGCGGCGACGAGAGCCACCCGGTCAGCCCGTCCTTCGAGCGGCTGCCCGCCGACGCCCGTGCCAAGGCCCGCGAGCACAAGCTCCTCGTGCTGACGAAGGCCAACAGCCGCGCCACCGTCCACCGGCCCTCGTACCTCGACTACGTCGGCGTGAAGAAGTTCGACGAGAACGGGAACGTCGTCGGTGAGCGGCGCTTCCTCGGTCTCTTCTCCTCCGCCGCGTACACCGAGTCCGTGCGCCGGGTGCCCGTCATCCGCCGCAAGGTCGAAGAGGTGCTCAAGGGCGCCGGTTTCTCGCCGAACAGCCACGACGGACGCGACCTGCTCCAGATCCTGGAGACGTACCCGCGCGACGAGCTCTTCCAGACCCCGGTCGACGAGCTGCGGGCCATCGTCACCAGCGTCCTCTACCTCCAGGAGCGGCGCCGGCTGCGGCTCTACCTGCGCCAGGACGAGTACGGCCGCTACTACTCCGCCCTCGTCTACCTGCCGCGCGACCGCTACACGACCGGTGTCCGGCTGCGGATCATCGACATCCTCAAGGAGGAGCTCGGCGGCATCAGCGTCGACTTCACCGCCTGGAACACCGAGTCGATCCTCTCCCGCCTGCACTTCGTGGTCCGGGTCCCACAGGGCACCGAGCTGCCGCAGCTGTCCGACAGCGACAAGGAGCGCATCGAGGCGCGGCTCGTCGAGGCCGCCCGCTCCTGGGCCGACGGCTTCGCCGAAGCGCTGACCGCCGAGTGCGGCGAGGAGCGCGCCGCCGAACTGCTGCGCCGGTACGGCAACGCCTTCCCCGAGGGCTACAAGGCCGACCACACCCCGCGCGCCGCCGTCGCCGACCTGGTCCACCTCCAGCAGCTCACCCAGGAGCAGCGCGACCAGCCCAAGGACTTCGCGCTCAGCCTGTACGAGCCGGTGGGCGCCGCCCCCGGCGAGCGCCGTTTCAAGATCTACCGCACCGGCGAGCAGGTCTCCCTCTCCGCCGTCCTGCCTGCGCTCAACCGCATGGGCGTCGAGGTCACCGACGAGCGCCCGTACGAGCTGCGCTGCTCGGACCGGACGACCGCCTGGATCTACGACTTCGGACTGCGCCTGCCCAAGTCGCAGAACGGCAGCGGCGACTACCTCGGCGACGACGGCCGCGAGCGGTTCCAGGAGGCCTTCGCCGCCACCTGGACCGGCAAGGCCGAGAACGACGGCTTCAACGCCCTCGTGCTGAGCGCCGGGCTGAACTGGCGCCAGGCGATGGTGCTGCGCGCGTACGCCAAGTACCTGCGCCAGGCCGGTTCCACCTTCAGCCAGGACTACATGGAGGACACCCTCCGCAACAACGTCCACACCACCCGGCTGCTCGTCTCGCTCTTCGAGGCGCGCATGTCGCCGGAGCGGCAGCGGGCCGGCGTAGAGCTGACCGACGCGCTGATGGAGGAGCTGGACGCCGCCCTCGACCAGGTCGCGTCCCTCGACGAGGACCGCATCCTGAGGTCCTTCCTGAACCTCATCAAGGCGACCCTGCGCACCAACTTCTTCCAGCACGCCGTCGGCGGCAAGCCGCACGAGTACGTCTCCATGAAGTTCGACCCGCAGGCCATCCCGGACCTCCCGGCGCCGCGCCCGGCGTACGAGATCTGGGTGTACTCGCCGCGTGTCGAGGGCGTGCACCTGCGGTTCGGCAAGGTCGCGCGCGGTGGTCTGCGCTGGTCCGACCGGCGTGAGGACTTCCGTACCGAGATCCTCGGCCTGGTCAAGGCGCAGATGGTGAAGAACACCGTCATCGTGCCGGTCGGCGCCAAGGGCGGGTTCGTCGCCAAGCAGCTGCCGGACCCGGCCGCGGACCGCGACGCCTGGCTGGCCGAGGGCATCCGCAGCTACCGGACCTTCATCTCGGCGCTGCTCGACATCACCGACAACATGGTCGGCGGCGAGGTCGTGCCCCCGGCCGACGTGGTCCGCCACGACGGCGAGGACACCTACCTCGTCGTCGCGGCCGACAAGGGCACGGCCACGTTCTCGGACATCGCCAACGAGGTCGCCGAGTCGTACGACTTCTGGCTCGGTGACGCCTTCGCCTCCGGCGGCTCGGCGGGCTATGACCACAAGAAGATGGGCATCACCGCCCGCGGCGCCTGGGAGTCGGTGAAGCGGCACTTCCGGGAGCTCGGGCACGACACCCAGACCGAGGACTTCACGGCGGTCGGCGTCGGCGACATGTCGGGTGACGTGTTCGGCAACGGCATGCTGCTGTCCGAGCACATCTGCCTGGTCGCGGCCTTCGACCACCGGCACATCTTCATCGACCCGAAGCCGGACGCGGCCACGTCGTTCGCGGAGCGGCGCCGCCTCTTCGAGCTGCCGCGCTCCAGCTGGGCCGACTACGACAGCGCGCTGATCTCGGCCGGCGGCGGTGTCTTCCCGCGCACCGCCAAGGCCATCCCGGTCAACGCGCACATCCGCGAGGCCCTCGGCATCGAGGCCGGCGTCACCAAGATGACCCCGGCCGACCTGATGAAGGCGATCCTCTCCGCGCCGGTCGACCTGCTGTGGAACGGCGGCATCGGCACGTACGTGAAGTCCGCCGCCGAGTCGCACGCCGACGTGGGCGACAAGGCCAACGACGCCATCCGCGTCGACGGCGCCGACCTGCGGGTCAAGGTCGTCGGCGAGGGCGGCAACCTGGGCCTGACCCAGCTCGGCCGGATCGAGTTCGCGCAAGCCGGCGGCCGGATCAACACCGACGCCATCGACAACAGCGCGGGCGTGGACACCTCCGACCACGAGGTGAACATCAAGATCCTGCTCAACGCGGTGGTGGCGAACGGCGACCTGACCGTCAAGCAGCGCAACAAGCTGCTCGCCGAGATGACCGACGAGGTCGGACAGCTCGTCCTGCGCAACAACTACGCGCAGAACGTGGCGATCGCCAACGCGCTCGCCCAGTCCGGCAGCATGCTCCACGCCCAGCAGCGGTTCATCCGCCACCTGGTGCGCGAGGGCCACCTGAACCGGGCCCTGGAGTTCCTGCCCACCGACCGGCAGATCCGCGAGCGCCTGAACAGCGCGCAGGGCCTCACCGGTCCCGAGACGGCCGTCCTGCTCGCGTACACGAAGATCACCGTGTCCGACGAGCTGCTCGCCACCTCGCTGCCCGACGACCCCTACCTGCAGAAGCTGGCGCACGCCTACTTCCCGACGGCGCTGCGCGAGCGGTTCCGCGAGCAGATCGACGCGCACGCCCTGCGCCGCGAGATCGTCACGACGGTGCTGGTCAACGACACCGTCAACACCGGCGGGACGAGCTTCCTGCACCGGCTGCGCGAGGAGACCGGCGCCTCCCTGGAGGAGATCGTCCGGGCCCAGACCGCGGCCCGCGCGATCTTCGAGTCGAGCGCGGTGTGGGACGCCGTCGAGGCGCTCGACACCGTCGTGGACGCGGACGTCCAGACCCGGATCCGCCTGCACTCCCGCCGGCTCGTCGAGCGCGGCACGCGCTGGCTGCTCAACAACCGGCCGCAGCCCTTGCAGCTGGCGGAGACCATCTCCTTCTTCAGCGAGGGCGTCAACAAGGTCTGGGGCGAGCTGCCCAAGCTGCTGCGCGGCGCGGACCTGGAGTGGTACCAGCAGATCTACGACGAGCTGTCGGGCGCCGGTGTCCCGGACGGTCTTGCCGAGCGGGTGGCGGGCTTCTCCTCGGCCTTCCCGACGCTGGACATCGTCGCGGTGGCCGACCGCATGGGCAAGGACCCGATGGCCGTCGCCGAGGTGTACTACGACCTCGCCGACCGGCTGAGCATCACCCAGCTCATGGACCGCATCATCGAGCTCCCGCGTGCCGACCGCTGGCAGTCCATGGCCCGCGCCTCCATCCGCGAGGACCTGTACGCGGCCCACGCGGCGCTCACCGCGGACGTCCTGGCCGTCGGCAACGGCACCTCGACTCCCGAGGAGCGCTTCAAGGCGTGGGAGGAGAAGAACGCCGCGATCCTCGGCCGCGCCCGTACGACGCTGGAGGAGATCCGCGGCTCGGACTCCTTCGACCTCGCGAACCTGTCGGTGGCGATGCGGACGATGAGGACGCTGCTGCGGACGCATTCGTAGCCCCCGGCCCAGCCGAGAGGGGGGTGCCCCGGACCGCACGGTCCGGGGCACCCCCTTTTTTTCCTGCCGTCCGCCGCCCCGGTGGGCCCGTTCGGTGCACTACCGGACCAGTTCACCAGGGCCATTGCCGTGGGACTAACTAGCATCAATGGGGTGAACCTGCATCAGCGCCCCGCGCCCGCCGTGTCCGTGGTCGTGATCGTCTACAACGACGCGGCCAGGCTGCCCACAGCGGTGCGGTCCGTCCTGGACCAGACGCTGCGCGACGTCGAGATCGTCATCGTCGACGACCGCAGCACGGACGGTTCGTACGAGGTGGCGCGGGAGATGGCCGCCGGAGACCCCGGCCGCATCCGCGCCTTCCGGCTGCCGGAGAACAGCGGCGGCTGCGGCGCGCCGCGCAACCGCGGCATCGAGGAGGCCCGCGGGGAGTACGTGCTCTTCCTCGACAGCGACGACGTGCTGGAGCGCAACGCCTGCCGCAACTTCCTGGAGGCGGCCGAGAGCACCGGCGCCGACCTCGTCTCCGGCCTCTGCGTACGGGTGCACGTCGACTCGCGCACCCGCAAGGAGGTCAAGTGGTACCCCTGGCTGTACGCGCGCACCCGCACCCTGGAGTCGGTCTCCGAGCTGCCCGACCTGCTGGTGTTCGACACCCTCTCGACGAACAAGTGCTACCGCCGCCGGTTCCTGCTCGACCAGGGGCTCCGCTTCCCCGTCGGCATCCACTACGAGGACCTGCTGTTCTCCGCCCAGGCGTACGTCGCCGCCCGCCGCATCACCCTCGTCCCGAACCGGGTCTACGACTGGAACGTCGTGGAGAAGCCGGCGACGACGGCCGTGCGGTCGATCAGCAACCGGCGTGACGAGATCGCCAACTTCGCGCACCGCATGGAGATCCACCGCCGCGTCGACAGCCTCCTCGCGGACAGCGGCCTGCTGGAGCTGAAGTTCCGCAAGGACGTCAAGTTCCTCAAGCACGACCTCGTGCTGCACCTGCGCGACCTGCCCTTCCGGGACGCCTCCTACCGGCAGGAGTTCGCCGCGATCGCCCGCGAGTACCTGGAGTCGATCGACCGCGCCGCCTTCGACGAGGCGGAACCCGTCCACGCCGTCTGCGCCTACCTCCTGCAGAAGAGCGACTGGGACAACCTGCTGCCCGCCGTCGACACCCTGACCAACCGCGACAAGATCTCCTCACCCCTCGTCGAGCGCGACGGACGCGTGTACTGGTGCGCCGAGCACCTCGACGACGACTTCGGCCGGCACGTCCTGGACGTCACCGAGCTCGGCTACCACACCCGGCCGATCGAGCGGATGTTCCTGCGCAACGCGCTCACCGCGTACGAGCGGACCGGCGGCACCGTCCGGCTCGCCGGGCGCATCACCAACCCCCTCGGGATCGTCCCGCCCGGCGCCCGGCTCAGCGGGGAGCTGGAGTTCTACGCCCGCCGCAAGGGCGTACGCCTGCGCACCTTCCGCTTCCCGGTGGCGGCACTGCGGCACGAGGGGGCTGCCGTCGCCTGGGAGGCCGCCGCCGACCTCGGCGCCGTCAGACCGCTCGGCATCGTGGACGCCGTGTGGGACGTACGGCTCCACCTCGACGTCGACGGCGCACGGACCTCGACCCGGCTCACCGTCACCCGGCCGGACCTGGACGGGGGCCCGCTGCCGGTGCGGCCCCGGCTCAGCCGGCTGGTCGCCGACAGCGTCGAACCGGTCGTCTCCGCCCGCGGCCACCTCGCCTTCCGGCTCGTGCCGGACAAGAAGGCGAGCGAACTCGTCCTGCGCGGCGCCCGGGGCCCGGCCGGCCGGCTGGCCAAGTCCGGCTACCGCAAGGCCAGGTCCGTACGGAAGAGGCTCACCTCGGGCGACACCAAACTCCGCGTGTACCACGAGGTGTTCAGCCGCCTGCCCCTGCGCAAGGGCCTCGTCGTCTTCGAGAGCCACCTGGGCCGGCAGTACAGCGACAGCCCCCGGGCGACCTACGAGGAGATGCGCCGCCAGGGCCTGCGGTTCGAGGCGGTGTGGTCGTACACCGGACGGCCGGACGGCTTCCCGGCCGACGCCACCCTGGTGCGCCGCTGGTCGCTGCCCTACCTCAGAGCTCTCGCCCAGGCCGAGTTCTGGGTCGACAACCAGAGCTACCCGCTGAAGCTCGCCAAGCGGCCGGGCACCACGTATATCCAGACCTGGCACGGCTCGGCGCTCAAGCGGATGGGCTTCGACGAGACCGAGTGGAAGCTCAGGTCCCGGGCAGAGCAGGAGGCGCAGCAGCGCACCCTGGACCGCTTCGACCGGTTCCTCATCCGCTCCGAGCACGACGTCCGCACCCTCGCCCGCGCCTTCCGGCTCCAGGAGAAGACGCTGCTGCGGGTCGGCTACCCGCGCAACGACGCGCTCGTGCGGGCCAGGCAGCGGGAGGAGACGGCCGGCGGGGTGCGCGAACGCGGGCCCCTCGCCGCCGAGCTGGGCATCCCGGACGACAGGACGGTGCTGCTCTACGCCCCGACGTTCCGGCAGCGCGGCGGGCGGAAACGGTTCGAGCTGCCCTTCGACGCGGAGCGCTTCGCCGACGCGTTCGGCGACCGGTACGTCCTCCTCGTACGCTCGCACTACCTCAACCACGTCGTGCTCCCGCCGTCCGTGCGGGGCCGGGTCCTCGACGTCACGGCGCACCACGACATGACGCCGCTGCTGGCCCTCGCCGACGGGCTGATCACCGACTACTCGTCCGTGATGTTCGACTACGCGCTCCTCGACCGGCCGATGTTCTTCCTCGTCCACGACTACGAGGAGTACGTGCACGAGGGCCGCGGCACCTACTTCGACCTGCTGGAGCGGGCGCCGGGCCCCGTCGTGCGCACCGAGGACGAGCTGTACGCGGCCCTCGGGTCGTTCGACGAGCAGGGCGTGAAGTACGCGGCGGCGCGCGAGCGGTTCGTCGCCGACTTCGGCGAGTACGACCGGGGGACGGCCGCCCGGAGCGTCGTCGACCAGTTCTTCTCCCACTGGAGGCCCGGGTGAGCGTGCGCCTCGGGCCGGAGGGACACGCCGGGTGCCACGCAGCCGACGAGCGGCCTGGACGCGACATCTTCCTCGTCTCCAACAGCGTCGACGAGCTGGGTGGCGTGACCAGCTGGTCGCACCAGATGGCCCGCCTCTTCACGAGCCGCGGCCACCGCGTCCACGTCGTCGGCATCACCGTGCCCGCCGTCCCCCAGGAGCTCGGCGAACTCCCGTACCCCACCACGACCCTGTACGACGTCCACCCGCCGCGCGTCGCGCCGATGGGAAGCCTGGTCGCGCGGCTGAATCCCGCCGAGCGCAGGCTGCGGGCGGCACGCGCGGACGGCGCACGGCGCCAGGCAGCCCGGCTCACCGCGCTGTTCCGGTCCGCCCGCCCCGGCGCCGTCGTCATCGTCACGCAGGTGTGGGCCATGGAGTGGGTGGAGCTGGCCGACACCAGCGGCCTCACGGTCATCGGCATGAGCCACGAGTCCTACGCGTACTCCCGGACGACCTCGCGGTTCCGGCGGGTGCGCACGCACTACCGGGACGTCGACCGCATGCTGGCGCTGACCCGCGAGGACGCCGACCTGTGGATCGGGCAGGGCTTGAACAACGCCTCCTTCATGCCGAACCCGCTGCCGTTCATGCCGCGGGAGCCGTCGCCGCGCACCGGCAATGTGGTCGTCAGCGTGGGCCGGCTGACCGACCAGAAGGGCATCGACCTGCTTCTCGACACCTGGGCCGAGGTCGCCCCGCGCCACCCCGGCTGGACGCTGCGGATCTACGGCTCCGGCGAGGACGAGGAGGTCCTGCGGGGACAGTGCACGGCGCTCGGCCTCGACGACTCGGTGATGTGGATGGGCCGGACCGGCGACGTGCCGGGCGCCCTGCGCACCGGCTCCGTCTTCGTGCTGGCCTCACGCGGCGAGGGCTTTCCGCTCGCCCTCATGGAGGCCATGGCGACCGGACTGCCGTGTGCCGCCTTCGACTGCGCGCCCGGCGTCCGCGAGATTGTCCGCGACGGCGAGGACGGCCTGCTCGCCAGGCCGGGCAACACCGGCGAACTGGCCCGCCGTCTGGACACGTTGATGTCCGACAGGGAACTCAGGGACCGCATGGGGGACGCGGCCCGGGTGAACGTCCAGCGCTACACGGCCGAGGAGATCGTGCGGCGCTGGGAGGACCTGTTCACGTTCCTGGAGCGCTGACCCGCGGGGCCCGCCCGGCCCCGCGAGCCCGGCTCACTTCCCGGTGAACTTCTCGTACTCCTTCAGGACCTCTCCGGTGGGCCCGTCCATGCGCAGCTCGCCGCGCTCCAGCCACAGCACGCGGTCGCAGGTGTCACGGATCGACTTGTTGTTGTGGCTGACCAGGAACACCGTGCCGGCGTGCTTGCGCAGTTCGCGGATGCGCGCCTCGGAGCGCTTCTGGAAGGAGCGGTCGCCGGTGGCCAGCGCCTCGTCGATCATCAGGACGTCGTGGTCCTTGGCGGCCGCGATGGAGAACCTCAGCCGCGCCGCCATGCCCGAGGAGTACGTGCGCATCGGCAGCGTGATGAAGTCGCCCTTCTCGTTGATGCCCGAGAAGTCGACGATCTCCTGGTAGCGCTCCTTCACCTGCTCCCGGGACATGCCCATCGCCAGGCCGCCCAGGAAGACGTTGCGCTCGCCGGTCAGGTCGTTCATCAGGGCCGCGTTCACCCCGAGCAGGGATGGCTGCCCGTCGGTGTAGATCCGGCCGTTCTCCACCGGGAGCAGGCCCGCGACCGCCTTCAGCAGCGTGGACTTGCCGGAACCGTTGGTGCCGATCAGGCCGATGGCCTCACCGCGGTACGCCGTGAACGAGACGTTCCGGACGGCGTGCACCCGGCGGACGCCGGCCGCCTGCTCGGTCCTCCTGCGCCGCAGCATCCGGTTGAGCGCGGCGGTGGCGGTGCCGCGGCCGGCCCCGGTGCCGTTGACGCGGTACACGATGTCGACGCCGTCGGCGATGACGGTGGGGACGGGGGCCGCGTCGCGCACGGCGGCACCGGACCCGTCGGGACGTCCGGCTTCCTTCGTCAGGGTGTCAGCCACGGCCGTAGGTCTCCTCAGCCTTCCAGAAGTAGATGAAGCCGCCGACACCGGCGACCAGCGCCCAGCCCGCCGCCAGCGCCCACACGTGGGCCGGGAGCTGGCTCCCGTGGAAGCTGTCGATGAGCGCGAACCGCATGAGGTCGATGTAGACGGCGGCCGGGTTGCACTGGAGCGCCACCAGCACCGCGTGCGGGATGTCCCGGTCGTGCAGCATCCGGTCGATGCTCCACATGACCCCGGAGACGTACATCCAGGTGCGCAGCAGGAACGGCATCAGCTGGGCGATGTCGGGTGTCTTCGCGCCCATCCGGGCGACGACCATCGCGACGCCCGCGTTGAAGACGAACTGCAGGGTGAGCGCCGGGACGACCAGCAGCCAGGAGGCGGTGACCGGCACGCCGAAGCAGAGCAGGATCACCACCAGGGCGGCCATCGAGAAGAGCAGCTGCTGGAGCTGCTGGAGGCAGTACGACACCGGCAGCGCCGCCCGCGGGAAGTGCAGGGCCCGCACCAGCCCGAGGCTGCCGGAGATGGCGCGGGTGCCCGCCATGATCGAGCTCTGCGTGAACGTCCACACGAAGACGCCGGTGACCAGGAACGGGACGAAGTCGGGCACGCCGTGCTTGGTGCCCATCAGGATGCCGAAGATGAAGTAGTAGACCGCCGCGTTCAGCAGCGGGGTCGCCACCTGCCAGACCTGGCCGAGCTTCGCCTGGCTGTACTGGGCGGTGAGCTTGGCGGTGGCGAAGGCGGTGATGAAGTGCCGCCGCGCCCACAGCTGCCGCACATATGCGGGCAGGGTGGGGCGGGCGCCGCTGACGGTCAGGCCGTGTCGCGCGGCCAGCTGCGCCGGGGTCTCGGTCGGCGGGGCGGTCGCGGGAGGCGGTGTGTGGAGGACCTGGCTCACATCCGCTGCTTTCGCTCGGGGGGTCGGGGTGGGCGGGCCCGTCACCGGCGGTTCACCGGGTGTTTACGTCGGGACGGGACCGTATCGTCGCAACGTGAGCGTAGGCCGGTCTCACGTCGGAACGCAACCGTTTCGTCGTTACGGCCTATGCTGGTCGGCATGACGACGAACGCCGACTCGACCCGGCCCGGCGCGGACAGGGCACCGCGCCGCAGGCCGCCCGCCGGTGCCGCCGTGCTCCGGGAGGACGTCACCGAGGCCATCCGGACCGCCGTCTTCGAGGAACTCGCCGCCGTCGGCTACGCCCGGATGTCCATCGAGGGCATCGCCCGCCGCGCGGGCGTCGGCAAGACCGCGGTGTACCGGCGCTGGCGCTCCAAGCTGCACCTCGTCCTGGACCTCGTGTCGGCGGTCGCCGTCCAGGGGCTGCCCGCGCCCGACACGGGCTCCCTCGAAGGCGACCTGCGCCTGCTGTACGAGGTCACCTCGCGCGCCCTGCGGCACCCGGTGGCCGGCCAGGTCATCCCCGACCTCCAGGCCGAGGCGGCCCGCAACCCCGAGATCGCCGAGGCCATGCAGAAGGCGCTGCGCGAGGGGCAGCAGGGCGTCGCGAGCGGCATCGTGGCGGCCGCCGCAGCCCGGGGCGAGATCCGCGCGGGCGTCGATGAGGAACTCGCCCTGGACCTGATGTCCGGCCCGCTGTACTGGCGCGCGGTCGTGGTCCGCGGCCCCCGGCCGCCGAAGGACTACCTGACCGGACTGGCCAGAGCGACGGCGGCGGCGCTCAGGGCGCTGTGACCCCGGCGTCCGCGAGCCCGCGGGCCAGGGCGGCCAGGTCGCCCGCCCGCAGCACCCGGCCGCCGGAGCCCGGCAGCGGCACGCGCAGCGCCCCGGTCCAGCGCGCGGGAACGGCGTCCGCCCCGTACACGGCCCCCGCGAGACCGCCCGTGACGGCCGCGACGGTGTCGGTGTCACCGCCGAGGTCGATGGCGGCGCGCACGGCCTCCTCGTACGAGCCGGTGATGCGCAGCGCCCACACGGCGGACCCGAGGCAGGGCCAGACGGCGCCGTTGATCTCCGTCGCAAGATCCGGATGCCAGTCCGGCGCGAGGACGGCGGCGTAGCGGGCCCGGTGCCCGGGATCGACGGCGGCCAGCGCCCCGGGGACGGCGGCGAGCGGGTCCCGGCCGTCCAGCGCGACGCGGACCAGCTCGTGGAAGAGCGCGGTTCCCTCCCAGGCCGCCCGGTCGCCGTGGGTGAGCGCGGCGATCCGGCGGGCGGCGTCCATGGTGGCCTCCCGCCCGAGCGGCGCGAAGCGGACGGCGGACGTCGCGGCCCGCATCAGCGCCCCGTTGCCCGCGGCCCGCTGACTGACCTGGAAGTGCAGCGCGGCGGCCGTGTCCCACGGGTCGCCCGACGTCAGCACGGCCTCTGTCTGCAGCCCGATGTCCTTGGGCTCGGCGGCGGCCCAGCGCCGGAAGCGGGCGAAGAGGTCGGCCGGGTCGAGGCCGCCCCGCTCCAGCAACGACTCGCCCACCAGCACGGCCATCTGCGTGTCGTCCGTCGCCTCGCCCGGGTCCCAGCCGCCCCCTCCGCACATCTCCCCGCCCTGCCCGGGGACGGGGAAGCGGGCCGAGAACGCTCCCTCGGGTCCGAACTCGAAAGGCGCGCCGAGGGCGTCGCCGATCGCGGAGCCGAGGACGGTGCCGGTGACCCTGAGGTCGCGGGGGACGGTCATCGGGGCAGCGTACGGCCCGCGGCGCCGGGGCCGCGGGGGCCGGTCAGCGGGCGGCGCCCGGGTGCAGGCGGGTCCAGCCGTCCCAGGCCGACGTGATCATGTCCTGGACGTCGTACTTCGCCTTCCAGCCCAGTTCCGCGGCGGCCCGGTCGGCGGAGGCGACGACCCGCGGCGGGTCTCCCGGGCGGCGGGCGGTGACCGTCGGGGGAGCGTCGTGGCCGGTGATGGCGTTGATGCGGTCGACCATCTCGCGCACCGAGACCCCTTCCCCGCGCCCGATGTTGAGGGTCAGGTCCGTGCCGGGCGACGCCCGCAGCACACGGGCGGCGGCCACGTGCGCCTCGGCCAGGTCGACCACGTGGATGTAGTCCCGGACGCAGGTCCCGTCCGGGGTCGGGTAGTCGTCGCCGAAGATCCGCGGCGGCGCGGCCTGCGTCAGCCGTTCGAACACCATCGGGACGAGGTTGAAGACGCCGACGTCGGCCAGTTCCGGAGTGGCCGCCCCCGCCACGTTGAAGTAGCGCAGCGACGCCGTGGACAGACCCGTGGCCCGGCCCGTCGCGCGGACCAGCCACTCGCCCGCGAGCTTGGTCTCGCCGTACGGGCTCATCGGCACGCACGGGGTCTCCTCGGTGACGAGGTCCACGTCCGGCATGCCGTAGACGGCGGCGGAGGAGGAGAACACGAACGACGGGACGGCCGCCTCGGTCACCGCCTCCAGCAGTACCCGCAGCCCCTCCACGTTCTCGCGGTAGTAGTGCAGGGGCAGTTCCACCGACTCCCCGACCTGCTTCTTCGCCGCGAGGTGGACGACACCGGTGATCCGGTGCTCGGTGCAGGTCCGCGCCAGCAGCTCGCCGTCCAGGGTGGAGCCGACGACGAGCGGCACGTCCGCGGGCACGCGCTCGGCGATGCCGGTGGACAGGTCGTCGTAGACCACGGCCCGTTCGCCCGCCTCGGTCATCGCACGCACCACGTGCGCCCCGATGTAGCCGGCGCCGCCGGTGATCAGCCAGGTCATGTCGGCCGTCCCCTCGTCAGTGAGCCATGGGTCGTGAGCGTCCGGCCGCGGGCCGGACGGTCGGTCGGGTATCAGTGAAGCAGGCGGGCGAGCCTGCGGCGGACCACCGCGGCCGATCCCCGCCGGCCGGGCGCGAGCCGCAGCGCCAGCGCACCCGCGTGCGTGGCGTACGGCTGGACCAGCAGCACGCCGTGCCGGACGCTGGGGAGCACCGAGCGGCGCAGCAGCCCCGGCCCGGCGACCGCGTGGGCGGTCGTGTCGCGGCTCGTGCCGTCGTCGAAACGCAGCCGCAGCCGCAGGTCCCAGGTGCCCGAGCCGAGCGCCCCCAGGTCCACCGCCGTCTCCGCGGACCAGGTGGCGTGACCGGCGTCCGCCGTGAGGGGGCACGCGCGGCGCAGCCCCACCCGTCCGGTCCCCCGGTGCGTGAACTCGACGTCCACCGACCGGGGTCCGGCCTCCCGCATCCGCCCGTACAGCTCGTGCAGACGCAGCCGCAGGCGTGTCCCGCGAACCCGTGGACGCAAGATCGCGTCCACGGCGACCGGCAGCAGCCGCACCGGCCGCTCCAGCAGATGGTCCAGCTCCACCTGCGGAAGGTCGGCAGACCAGACGGGCGTGCCGTCGGCGGAGCGCGCGTAGGGCGGGCGCAGCCGCGCCGGGCGTGCCGCCAGTTCCTTGAGGCGGGGCAGGTCGCGGGGTGCGGCGGAGGCGAGGACGACCCGGCCGACGACCCGGCCGGGCGCCGGGGCCCGCGCGAAGTCGGCGGCGTCGAAGGCCGCGAGGTACGCGCGTGTGTGCTCCCACCACGCCCGCCGGTAAGCGGGGTCGCGCAGATCGAGTTCGCGGGCGTACATCCGCAGTTCGTGGTCGAGGAACTTGGCGCGCACCGCCCGCGCGAGCCGCTTCTCGCCGGCGCCGAGGAGGATCTCGTACGCGGCGCGGTTCGCCTCCGTGCGCGCGCGCCAGTTGTCGATGCCGGCGCGGTCGAGCGAGATCGACAGGTGGGCGGCCGACCTGCGGACGTGCCAGACGTAGACCCGGTCGGGGACCAGCGCGACGCGCGGTCCGGCGGCCAGGACGCGCGCGGTGAACACGAAGTCCTCGTAGGTGAAGCGGCCCTCGGGGAAGCGGATGCCGTGCTTGCGCAGGAAGTCGGCGCGGTAGAGCTTGTTGACGCAGAGCGTGTCGTGGACCAGCCGGGTGCGCCGGGCGGGCCGGTCGACGACGGCGGGCCGCGCGTAGAGCTCCGCCTGCCAGGGCACCTCGCGCCCGGAGGGCAGCTCGCGCCGGACGCACAGGCCCGCCGCGACCTGCGCGTCGTGTCCTGCGGCGGCCGCGAGCAGGGCGTCGACGGCGCCGGGCGGCAGCACGTCGTCACTGTCCAGGAACATCACGTACGGCGCCGTGGCGGCGTCGATCCCGTCGTTGCGGGGGGTGCCGCAGCCTCCGCTGTTGACGGCGCGGCGCAGCACCGTCAGGCGCGGCTCGCCGGCGGCCAGCGCGTCGAGGAGGTCCGCGCTGCCGTCCGTGGAGTGGTCGTCGACGGCGATCACCTCACGGACGGCCGGGCCCTGGGCGAGGGCGGAGCGCACGGCGTCCGTCACGTGCGGGGCGTCGTCGTACCCGATGACGACGACGCTGACCTGTGCGGGATGAGGGTGCATGGATTCCACGGCCGGAGCGGTAGGAGGCGGGGGCTGCTTTCCGTTAAGAGGCATTTAGTGTCTTGTGCGGAAGGCGTCCGGAATCGAGCGATAGTTCCGTATGGGCGTGTCCGATCCGGTCGGGCGCGGAGAGCCCCGATCTCCACAGGCGCCGGAAGGACAGCGCCGCCGCGCCGACGAGCAGCCCGTTGCGGACGACCATCAGCAGGCAGCCCGTCCAGGTGCTGTCCACGACCTCGCCGTACATCCCGGGGTACGCGACCGCGCTGACCGCGGTCGCCGCCACGACGAGGGCGGCGACCGGGCGTTGCGTGGTGTGACGGGCGGTCAGGCACACGGCGGACAGGCCCAGCAGCCAGATCATGTACTGCGGGCTGATCACCCGGCTGGTGACCGTGAACAGCAGGACGGCGCTGAGCGCGGCGTCGTACGGCGTCGACGGCGTCCAGCGCCGGGCCCGCATCCGCCAGAGCAGCAGCAGCCCGAACGCGGCCACGGTGAGGGCGAGCGAGGCGGCGGCGACCAGGGGCACATGGGGACCGGTGAACTCCATGGCGCCGTACCGGTAGCGCACCTGCCCCGGCCAGCCGGCGTGGCGGGCGAGGCCGAGGACGGTGCCGCCGAGGGACTCGATCTGCACGCCCCGGCCGCCCTGCTGGCGCAGGAAGTCGAAGGGGTTGTCGAAGAGGGTGGTGAGGGCCGCGAGCAGCACGACCGCCGTGACGACGGCCGACGTCCATGCCTCCCGGGTCGTCCGGCCCCGCGGGGTGCCGATGAGCGCCAGGGCCGGCCACACCTTCACCAGGGCCCCCATGGCGGCGAGCGCGCCGCACGCGCGCGGGGAGCGCGACAGCGCCAGCAGCGACACGACGGCGAAGGCCGTGACCTGCACGTCGTAGCGGGCCAGCGGGATGTGCAGCAGCAGCGGCAGGCTCGCCGTCCACAGCCAGGCGCCGGCCGTGCTGCGCCCCGGGCGCGTGCCCGCGCGCGCGAGCGCCGCGAGGATCACCGCGTCCGTGAGCAGCGTGAGCGCCACGAACGCCTGGAAGTAGCCGAGCCCCGGCAGCAGCGCGGGCGACAGCAGTACCGGCCCGGCGCCGGGCGGGTACTGCCACAGGTGGTCGCCCGAGGGGTACGCGCCGTGCGACAGGACGCCGTACCAGCGGAAGTACAGGTTCTCCACCTCGCGCGAGACCCCGCCCCGGCCGAGCGGGACGAGCTCGTCGTGGGCCAGCATCCACAGCATCAGGGCACGGGCGGCCGCCCAGGCGACGGCGAGCGGGACCAGGCGGCGGTGATTCGTCGAGGCGCTCATCAAGAGGGGATCGTAAGCCGCACGGATGGGGAATACTGTCTGATACGCCGTCAATGCGCACGAATGCTTAGCTAATAGCACAAACTCGGCTCATGCTCGGCGAGTGCGTGGGTCGGTGGCGGGTCGGACGCGCGGAGACGGCGGCGGTGCTCGGGCCGGTGCTCGCCATGCTGGCGATGGGCCTGTGGGGACTCGACCGCGGCGGCATGTGGCGCGACGAGGCGGTCACGTTCCAGGTGGCCCGGCGCTCGGTGCCGCAGATCTGGCACCTGCTGCACGAGGTGGACGCCGTGCACGGCCTGTACTACCTCCTCATGCACCTCGTCCTGGCCGTGCGCCCCGGGGAGGTGCCCCTGCGGCTCCCCTCCGTCTGCGCCGCCGCCGCGGCCGCCGGTCTGGTCGCGGCCCTGGGCAGCCGCTTGTGCCGCCCGCGTGTCGGGCTGTGGGCGGGCCTGCTCTACGCGGTCGCTCCCGCCGTCGGCCACTACGCCCAGGAGGGCCGCTCCTACGCGATGGTCGCCGCCGGTGCCGCCTGGGCGACGCTCCTGCTGGTCCGCGCGGTGACGGCGACCCCGAACCCCGCCGAGGCGGGGGCACGCGCGCGGGTGGGCGACTGGTGCGGGTACGGCGCCGTCGTCGCCGTCACGTGCCTGCTGCACGAACTGGCGGTGCTGCTGCTCCTCGCGCACGCCGCGACGCTGGCACGCGCGCGGGTGCCCGGCCGGGTGTGGCGGGGCTGGCTGTGCGCCGCCGGAGCCGCGCTGGCGGTCCTGCTGCCGCTCGCGGTGGTCTCGCACGGGCAGGCCGCGCAGGTCGCCTGGCTGGTCCCGCCGGACGGACGGAGCGTGGAGCGCCTGGTCGAGGGCTTCGCCGGGCCCTCGGAGGCGGTCCTGGTCCCGTACCTGGTGCTGGCCGCCTGTGCGCTGCTGCCCGTGCCCGCGCCCCGCGGAAGGCTGTCGCTCGCGTCCGTCGCCCTGCCGCTCGCGGTGGTGCCGCCCGCGGTGCTGATGGGCGTCTCCCAGGTCGTGCCGCTCTACGACGAGCGCTATGTGCTGTACGCGCTGGCGGGCGCGCCGCTGCTGGCCGCGGCCGGCCTGGAACGGGTGCTCCGCCTCTCCGCGTCCGCCCTGGCGCGGGCGCACCGGACGGCGGCGGTGAGGTGGGCGTGGGTGTCCCCGGCGGCGGCGGTCCGGCGGGCGGCGGTGCTCCGGGGGGTGGCGGTCCGGTTGCCCAAGGTGCCCCGGGCGCCGGGTGTCCGGTGGGTGGGGGTGCCTCAGACGGCGGCGGCCCGGAAGCCGGCGGTGTCCCGGGCAGCGGGTGTCCCGTGGGCGCGGGTGACCGGCGCCGTCCGGCGGGGCACGCGGCCGCCGTTCGCCGCGCTGTGCGGTGTCCTGCTCGTCGCGCTCGTCCTGCTCTGCCAGTTGCCGCTGCTCCAGCGGGACCGCAGCGCCGACCACCGCCCGGACGACCTCGCCGCCGTCTCCGAGGTCGCCGCGCGCCGACTGCGCCCCGGCGACCCGGTGCTGTTCCTGCCGGCGATCGGGCGGCGCACGGCGCTGGCGTACCCGCACGGGTTCCGGGGCACGCGGGACGTCGCGCTCGGGGTGCCGGCGCCCGCCTCGGGGACCCTGTACGGGCGGGAGACCGGCCCGGCGGAACTGCGGCGGCGGCTGGCGGCCCTCGACCGGGTCTGGGTCGTCGCCGAGCGGTTCACGGTGCGGCCGTCCTGGTACCCCCCGGAGCCGACCGAACGCGTCAAACTCGCCGTCGTGGACGAGCAGTTCGTGCCGCGCGAGACGTACACCCGCCGCGGGGTGACCCTGCGGCTGTACGTGCGCCGCCCGCCCGTCCCGCTGTGGACGTCCCGGGCGGACGCCCCCGGGGTCCGGACCACCGGCCGCCTGGACAGGCCCTAGACGCAGCCCGGGGTCTCGCCGAGGGGTGTCCCGTCCAGCGCCGCCTCGTCCAGGGCCGCGGTCAGCCGGTCCAGACGGGAGCGGAGTTCGTTGATCTCGTCCAGCTGGAAGCCCGTCGCCGCCGCGATCCGGCGCGGCACGAGCAGCGCGCGCTCGCGCAGCGCCGTCCCCTCGGCGGTGAGCCCGACGTGCACGGACCGCTCGTCGCGCGCGCTGCGCTCACGCCGTACGAGACCCGCCGCCTCCAGCCGCTTGAGCAGCGGCGACAGCGTCCCGGAGTCGAGCCGCAGATGCTCGCCGACCTTCTTGACGGGCAGCTCCCCGTGCTCCCACAGCACCAGCATCACCAGGTACTGCGGGTAGGTGAGCCCGAGCTCCTTCAGGAGCACGCGGTAGACGCCGCCGAAGGCGCGCGAGGCGGCGTTCAGGGAGAAGCAGATCTGCTGCTCCAGGCGGAGGTAGTCGCCGTCGGGCGGGGCCTCGGGGCTCGGAGCGGGCTTGGCGGTCATGCCTCCAGGATAGCTCTTGCCCGCCATTAAGTTGTGCGCAATTGAATTGCGTGCTCTACTTATGGCTGTGAGGCGGCCGGACCGGTCGCCCCGGGCAACACCTTTGACTTGAGAGGGATGGTCTCCATGGACGCGCTCTACACCGCTGTCGCCACCGCCACCCACGGCCGCGAGGGCCGCGCCGTCAGCTCCGACGGACGCCTGGACCTCCAGCTGGCCGTCCCGGTGCAGATGGGCGGCAACGGCGAGGGCACCAACCCGGAGCAGCTCTTCGCGGCCGGTTACGCCGCCTGCTTCGCCAGCGCCCTCGGCCTCGTCGGCCGTCAGGCGAAGATCGACGTCACGGAGGCCGCGGTGACCGGCGAGGTCGGCATCGGCAAGCAGGGCGAGGGCTTCGGCCTGGCCGTCACGCTGCGCGTGGAGCTGCCCGAGTCCGTCGACGTCGAGACGGGCCGCAAGCTCGTCGACCAGGCCCACCAGGTCTGCCCCTACTCCAACGCGACCCGCGGCAACATCCCGGTCGAGATCGTCGTCGAGTAACCACCGCACCACCGCACCGCAACGGCGCCCGGGGCCCTCGGCCCCGGGCGCTCACGCGACCCGGGCCAGCACCTCGCCCGTCGCCGGGCTCCATGCCACCACCACGGCCTCCGGGGGCACCCGCCTCCAGCGGGTCAGCAGCAGCCACCGCACGTGGTAGCGCCGGACCACCGCGCCGCGCTCGGCCCGCGTCGACGCCGGATCGAGGTAGGCGCGCACCGCCGCCAGCCGCCGCAGCCGCACCCGCTCGTCGAGCGCGGCGTCGGGCCAGGCGGGCGCCGCGAGGTTCGGCCCGTACCCGGCGATGGAGTGGACGGCGTAGTACCCGTCGGTGATGACGACCTCGCCCGGCCCGATGTGCCGCGCCGCCCACTCGTACGTCGGCCAGTGCGGCGGCTGCGCGAAGCCGACCGGGTCCAGCGGGCGTGGCACGACCGCCCCGGCCTGGACGGTCAGGAAACCCACGCAGGCCCCGAGAGCCGCGGTCGCGCCGAGCGCGCGCCGCCAGACCGGCCAGGGCCGCGGCGCCGCCAGCTCCACCGCCAGGGCGAACTGGAGCGGCACCAGCGTCAGCCCCAGGATCCGGCCGTACGTGTAGTGCCCGCTGACCCAGCCGTACGCCACGACCAGGGACTCCAGCGCGAACATCAGCACCAGCGGATCGCGGGCGCTCCGCCACCGGCGTCCGTCCGGGGAGGCGCGCCGGGCCCTCCGCGCCCGCAGCCACAGCGCCGGCAGCCCGACGAGCGCCAGCCAGAACTGTCCGGGCAGCCCCTCGTACAGCCGCCGGTGCATGGCGTCCACGCTGGTGTCACCGGTCAGCGCGAACACGTCGAAATACGGCCACCAGGCGGCGACCAGCAGGGCCGCGCCTGCCGCCACGGCCCACCGGCCCACGACCGCCGCGCGCCATCCGCGCTGCCACGCCGCCACGAACGCCACCGCTCCGGTCACCGCGGCCACCGAGGTGATCGGATGGACGAGCAGGATCAGGCCGTACAGGGCGCCGACCGCCGCGTACCCCGAGAAGCTCCTGAGGCCGCTCGGGCCGACGTAGCGGACGGGGCCGCCGAGGCCGGCCGCGCGGGAACCCGTCAGCGCCCACGCCCAGAAGGCCAGCCCGATGGCGAACGTCGAGGGGTAGCCGAGGTTCCCCGTCATCGACATCAGCCCGAGATAGCCGCTCCACCAGGCCCGTTCGGTGCCCCAGAGCAGCACCATCGCCAGCAGCGCCCACACCGGGGCCCAGGGGCGGCGCGGCGCCAGCACCCGCACGAAGCGGCCGATGCCGGTCAGCAGCACCAGCAGGTTCACCGGTGCGGACAGCCGTACGACCTCCCAGCCCGCGAGCCCCGTCACCCGCGCGAGGGCACCCTGCGCGACGGCGTACGGCGAGTAGTACGGGCTGCCCGCGCCCGGCAGGTCGGCCATCGGGTGGCGGGGGTCGAGCAGCCGCGCCTTGAGCCGCTCGACGACCGCCGCGTGCTGGCCGAAGTCGCAGCACATCGGCACCCGCCAGTGGGCGAGCGACATCACCAGCCAGAACAGGCCGCCGAAGACCTGGTACGGAGTCGGACGCCAGGTCGCGCCGCCGCGCAGCGCCGTGGCGCCGAGCACGGCCCGCCGGACGAGGAGGTCGGCGCTCACCGGGCGCGGGGGGTCGGGCGGGGCGAAGCGATTCGGAGCATTTGACGTATGTTCCCGCCGGCGTCAACGCCCTAGCGGTGCGTCACCTCTTCGGGGGATGCCCTCTTCCCCGTTCGCCGGAGTCCCGGCGCGGTCCCGTCAGGACCACGCCGGGAATCAGCCTGTGGCGGCGGGACCTCTAGCGGGAGACGGGCGCGTCCCTGCGCAGCGGTCCCGGGACCGTGCCCGAGACCTCGGCCCGGGGCCGGGCGGCGCGCTCCACGAGCAGCGGCAGCCCCAGCACCGGCAGCAGCCAGGCCAGCACGATGAGCCGGTCCCCGTAGATGTTGATGTCCGGGTGCCCCGCCTGGTTCAGCACGCCGGTCAGGGCGGCCGCGAGGGCGAAGGCCCCGAAGGCGGGCCGCTGCCTGAGCGCGCCCCAGGCCCCGGCGAGCATCGCCGCCAGGAACAGGGGTTCCCACAGCCGGCGGCGCAGCCACTCCAGCCAGAAGTTCGACTGGAGGTGGAGGAACTCCGGCCACGGCCGGCTCCGGTCGGGGTGGCCGAAGTGCCCGGTCAGCAGGTCCTGGAGGCTCTCCGACTCCGACGGGTAGTGCAGCAGCCGCGCCGCGAGGACCGTTGCCACGGCGGCACCGCCCCCCAGCACCGCGACCGTCCGCAGCGGCCGCCCGAGCACCCTCCAGGCGCCCGCGAGCGACGGCCCCGCCCGGCGTACGCCGAGCACCGCGCACGCGCCCGCCAGGCACAGCCCGAGGAACAGCGCCTGCGAGTGCTTCACCGTGAACAGCAGCAGCAGGGAACCGCCGACCAGGGCGGCGGCGGGCCGCGTCCGCCCGTCCAGGGCCAGCGCGCAGCCCCACAGCGCCGCGAGGGTGAGCGTGAGCAGCAGCCCCTCGGTCATGGGACGCATGGCGGTCGTGCCGCACGGCAGGACGAGGAAGAGGACCTGCCCGCACAGGGCCACCGGAACCGGCGCCCGCAGGGTACGCAGGACGAGGAAGGCGAGGACACCCCCGGCGACGGTGACGGCGACACCCGCCGCCCACAGCCCCCAGGTCACGCCGAGCACCGTGACGAAGGGCAGCAGGAACACCGGATAGCCCGGCCTGGCCTCGAAGATCCGCATGAACCGGGCCGGCATGAACGGCACCGTGTGACCGGACGTCTGCCCCGCCCGCAGCCGCTCGTCCACCTGCCGCCACTGCTCGCGCCGGCACTCCTCGGCGACCCACGGGGCCGGGTTCGCGCGGTGGAAGCGGACCACGTCGACGCTCTGGTTGCGGCGCGCGATGGACGCCTTCCCTGCGCACACGTAGTCGATGGTCGCCGCCGCCGCCTCGCGCTTGCCGTCGCCGCGCAGGCTCAGCGCGTACGACAGGTAGTTCTTGGTGTCGGGGGTGTCCCGGCCGGTGACGTTGGCGAGCTGGAGCACCGCGAACACGAGCGCGACCAGGGCCACCCAGTGCCGGGCCCGCGCCGGGCGGACCGTCCACCTCCGGGCCCGCGCCCGAAGCGCGAGCCCGCCGGGCCGCGGGCGAGGGGGCCCGTCCGGGCCCCCCGGGGCGTCCGCCGTCACGAGGACACCCGCACGTCGTGTCCGGCGGGCGCGGGCACCCGGACCGGGACCGGCGCGTCCGGCTCGCCCAGCATCAGCGTCCGCACCACCCGCTCGGCGGCCCGTCCGTCGTCGAACTCGCAGAACCGCGACCGGAACCCCGCCCGCAGCCGCGCCGACTCCTCGTCGCGCCACGCCCCGGACGCGAACAGCCACGCCAGTTCCCGGTAGGAGGCGGACACATGGCCCGGCGCGTCGGCCGTGATGTCGAAGTAGGCGCCCCGGCTCGCCGTGTACGCGCCCCAGTCGTCGGCGTGCACCACGATCGGCCGGTCGAGGTTCGCGTAGTCGAACAGGAGGGCCGAGTAGTCCGTCACGAGCACGTCGGAGGCGAGCATCAGCTCCTCCACGTGCGGCTCGTCCGTCCCGTCGACCAGGACGCCGCGCCGGTGCAGCTCGGCGAGTCCGAGACCGCGCGCGGGCCCCTCCGCGAGCGAGGGGTGCAGCCGTACGACGAGGGTGTGGCCCGCGCCGAGGTCGTCGGCGAACCGGGCCAGGTCCACGCGGTCGACGTGCCCGCCCCGGACGTAGTCGCGGCGCGTCGGCGCGTACAGCACCACCGTGTGGTCGGCGGGGATGCCCAGCCGGGCGCGGACCGCGGCGCCGTCCTCCGGGCGCGCCCGCACGAGGACGTCGTTGCGGGGGCTGCCGGTGCGCAGCGAGGTGAAGTGGCAGGGGTAGGCGCGGTCCCAGACCAGCTCGGAGTGGCGGTTGGCGACCAGGCTGTAGTCCCAGCGGTCCGCGCGGCGCAGCATCTGCGGGACGTCGAAGCCGTGCCGGGCGCCCGGCTTGCCGAGCAGGTCGGCGGCCATGTACTTCAGCGGGGTGCCCTGGTGGGTGTGGATGTGGACGGTCCCGGGCCGCTTCACCAGCGTGCCGGGCCAGTTGACGTTGTTGACGAAGTACGTGGCCCGGGCGGTCACCTGCCGGTAGCGCAGGGAGTCCGGCGTGACGTGCTCGATGCCGGGCGGCAGCAGCGGCACCTGGTCCTCGCGCACCACCCACACCGCCCTGATGTGCGGAGCCAGTTCACGGGCGGCGCGGTGGACGGCCGCCGGATCGCCGAGCACCCCGCGGTGCGAGAACGCCGAGTACACCGCGAGATCGGGGTCCAGCGGCCGGAGTTCCTGCACCGCGGACCATCCGCCGCGGACCCGGCTCACGGCCGCCGCGCGCGTCCGCTGCCCGCGCTCGTCGAGCGCCTTCGCGGCCCGGGCGGCCTGCCGCCGGACCCGGTAGCGGGCGTAACCGCCCCGCAGCACCCGCAGTTCGGCCGGCACCGGCCCGTCGCCGTACCCGCGGAACAGCTCCGCCGTACGCCGGAAGAACTCGCCCTTGTCCGCCTCCGGCAGCCGGTCCGGCTTGCCGAGGACGTCCAGGCAGTGCTCGCCCATCTTGCGGTGCAGGTACGGCCGCCAGTGCGCCAGCTCCGGGTGCGCGTCCAGGTGGGCGAAGACCCGCTCGTACTGCTCGTGGATGTCGAAGTGCTTGCGGCTGGTCGTGGACAGGATGTTGCCCTGGCGGCGCTGGCGGTAGGCGAGGCAGATCCGGTCGAGGGTGGCGATCCGCTCCGCGCTGAGCAGCACCGGGAACGTCCACGGCGTGTCCTCGTAGTAGCCCGGCGGGAACCGGAAGCCGTGCTTCTCGACGAAGTCGCGGCGGTAGACCTTGTTCCACACCACCATCAGCAGTTCGAGGATCTCGGGGTGCTCGGCGGCCGTGAAGGTGCCGTCACCGCCCTCGGCCAGCACCCGCGCCAGCACGTTGCGGCGGGTGCCGCCCCACCAGTAGGTCCGTGCGTAGTCGAAGACCAGCACGTCCGGGTCGGCCGTCTCGTCGAGCCGGTCGGCCATGGCGCGCAGGGCGCCAGGCGTGAGGGTGTCGTCGCTGTCGAGGAAGAACAGGAAGTCGCCGGTGGCGTGCGGCATCCCGGCGTTGCGGGCCCGGCCGAGGCCCACGTTCTCGGGCAGGTGCAGCACCCGCACCCGGGGGTCGCGGTCCGCGTACTCGTCGAGGATCGCCCCGCAGCCGTCCGGCGACCGGTCGTCGACGGCGATCACCTCCAGGTCCGGGTACGACTGCTCCAGGACCGAGTCGAGGCACTCGCGCAGAAAGCCCTGCACCTTGTAGACGGGGACGATGACGCTGAAGCGGGGCACGTCAGCTCCTAACGAGGGTGGGGGCCGGGGTGCGCTCGGCGAGGGGGAGCACGGACGGGATGGCCTCGGGGGGTTCACCGAGGAACACCCGCCGCACGACGCGCTCGGCGGCCCGCCCGTCGTCGAACTCGCAGAACCGCTCGCGGAACCGCGCCCGCAGGGCCGCCGACTCCCCGTCCGCCCACGAGCCGTCGAGGAACAGGCCCGTCAACTCCTCGGGTGTGCGCGCCACATGACCGGGCGGGCTCTTCATCAGGTCGAAGTAGCTGCCCCGCGTCTCCCGGTAGACGTCCCAGTCGTCGGCGTACACGACGATCGGCCGGTCAAGGTTGGCGTAGTCGAACATGATCGACGAGTAGTCCGTGATCAGTCCGTCGGCGGCCAGGCAGACGTCCTCGGAGGAGCGGTGCCGGGTCACGTCGATGATCCGGCCGCTGCCCCGGGAGCGGCCCTCGTCGTAGAAGTAGTGGGCGCGCAGCAGGACCACGAAGTCGTCGCCGGCCGCCTCGCAGAACGCCTCCAGGTCGAGCCGGGTCTCGAAGCCGGTGCTGTGGTCGCGGTGCGTCGGCGCGTACAGCAGGGCCGTGGCGCCCTCGGGGACGCCCAGCGCGCGCCGGACCCGGGCGACGTGCCCGGCGTCGGCCGTGTAGTAGACGTCGTTGCGCGGATAGCCGTACTCCAGCGCCTCGTAGCCGCCGGGGAAGGCGCGCTCCCACATCTGGGTGGAGTGCCGGTTGGCGGACAGGTTGTAGTCCCAGCGGTCCACGCGGTTCAGCAGCTTGGCGAAGCTGCCGGTCGCCGCGGCCACCACCGGGTACGTCGACTGGTCCACGCCCATCTTCTTCAGCGGGGTGCCGTGCTGGGTCTGCAGGTGCACGCTGCCGGGACGCTTGACGACCGCGTCGGCGAAGTTGGCGTTGTTCACCAGGTACTTGGCGCGGGCCAGCACCTCCCAGGACCGGCGGCTGCCGATCACCGCGTGGTCCAGGCCCTCCGGCAGCGCGTCCACCGCGTCCGGCTCGACCAGGAACACCGAGCGGATGTGCGGGGCCAGTTCACGCGCCTTGGCGTGGATCGCCGCGGGGTTGCAGGCGTAACCCCGGCCCCAGTACGCGCAGTACACGGCCAGGTTCTCGTCGAGGGGCCGCCGCAGGTTCAGCGCGTACAGCGCGCGGGTGCGCAGCATCCGCGGCCGCGGCGCCCGCCGGCCCGCCGCCGCCAGCAGCCGGTTGGCGCCCCGCAGCGCGCGGAACGCGCTGTAGGCGCCGGACGCCAGCAGCCGGTGCTGCACGCCGAGACTGCCCGCAGGCGGCCGGAACCCGGCCGGGCGGTGGCGCCGGTAGAGGCCGCCCGCCCGGCGGAAGAAGGCGCGGCGCCGCCGCGCGGGCAGCCGCTCCGGATGGGCCGCCGTCTTCAGCACCAGGGTGAAGAGCTGCTCGAACAGCGGCTGCGACCGCTCGGGGGGCAGGCCCTGCGCGGCGGCCCGGGTGAGCACCAGCTCCACCTGGTCGAGGAGGTCGAGCTGGTGGGGGCCCGGGGCGTTGAGCCGGCTGCCCTGCCGCCGCAGCAGATGCCGTACGACGACCGTGCGCACCACGGCCACCCGGCGGCCCGCGAGGGTGACCAGGCCGCCCCAGCCCACGTCCGTGAAGTGCGGTGCGGGGAACGCGAGCCGGTGCTCGGTGAGGAAGGCGCGCCGGTAGGCGGCGCTCCAGGCGGGCAGCGCGACGCCGGTGAGCCGGGGGGCCCGCTCCGGCGCGAAGGCACCCGCGGGCGTCCTCGGCAGCGGGGGCGTGCTCGTCTCCACGTCCCACCAGTGGACCCGCTCGTGCTCGAAGTAGAGGACGTCCACCTCCTCACCCCGCAGCCCCGCGTCCAGGGCCGCCAGCGCGCCCGGCGCCAGCTCGTCGTCGCCGTCGAGGAAGAGCACGTACGTGCCGGTGGCGGCCGCCGTCCCGGTGTTGCGGGCCGCGCCCAGCCCGGCGGACGGCGGGGACTGGACCGGGGTCACCCGGGTGTCCCGCCCGGCGTACGCGGCGGCGACGGCGCCGGCGGGGGAGTCCGGGGCGTCGCAGACGGGGATCAGCTCGAAGTCGCCGAAGGACTGGGCGAGGACCGAGTCCAGCGCCTGGGACAGGCGCCCGGCGACTTCATGGGTGGGGACGACGATGCTGAAGCGGGGCATTCTGCTCTTTCTGTCGAGGGACGCGAGCCGGTGGGTCATCGCCCCGGCCGGCCGGCGGGACGCCAGGTGGCGGGCCGGGTCGGCGTGGGCCGCGACGAGCTGCGGGGCATGCGCGCTCCGGTTCAGAGGCCGTCGGGGGTGACGGGAGCGGCGGCCCCCGCCCCGGGTGACGGCACGTGCGTGAGGGGCGGGGCGTCCGGGACGGGGACCTGTACGGACGGCGACGTGGTGAGGGGGACGGCGGGACGGGCCGACGCGGCCGACGGCGCCGGGCGGCGCTCGGCGAGCGGTACCACCGCCGGCAGCCCGGACCGCTCGCCGAGGACCACCCGGCGCACCACCCGCTCGGCGGCGTGGCCGTCGTCGTGCGGGCAGAAGCGCTCGCGGAACGCGGCCCGCAGCTGGGCCGAGCGCGAGCCGCGCCAGTGGCCGGTCGCGAAGATGTCGATCAGCTCGTCCTCGTTGCGGGCGACCGCCCCCGGCGGGAAGGACCGCAGGTCGAAATAGGTGCCGCGGGCCGCCTCGTACGCCTCCCAGTCGTCCGCGTACACGACGATCGGCCGGTCCAGGTTGGCGTAGTCGAACATGATCGACGAGTAGTCCGTGACCAGGGCGTCCGCCGCCAGGCACAGGGCCTCGACACTCGGGTGGTCGCTCACGTCGATGAGGCGGCCGCCCGAGCCCTGGGCGAGCGGGCCGCCGTAGGAGGGGTGGGCCCGGGTCAGCAGCACGTAGCGCGGTCCGAGCCGGCGCAGCACGCGTTCCAGGTCGAGGGTATGCAGCTGCCCTCGGCGGTAGTCGCGGTGGGTCGGCGCGTACAGGACGGCCACGGAGGACTCGGGGATGCCGAGGGACTCCCGCAGCCGGGCCACGTCCGCCGCCGTCGCCTGCTGGAACACGTCGTTGCGCGGCTGCCCGTACTCCAGCGTCGTGTAGCCGGAGGGCAGGACGCGCTCCCAGACCAGGGTGGAGTGGCGGTTGGCGGACAGGCAGTAGTCCCAGGTGTCGGCGGAGCGGAGCAGCGCCGCGAAGTCCGTGTCGCGGGCGGCCGCCGGGCGGTCCTGGAGGTCGAGCCCCATCCGTTTCAGCGGGGTGCCGTGCTGCGTCTGGATCACCACCTGCCCGGGGCGCTTGACCAGCCGCAGCCCGAGACCGGCGTTGTCGACCACGTAGGTGGAGCGGGCGAGGGCCGTCCAGTACGCGGCGGACCCGGGCCGCAACCGGCGGGTCGCCGGCGGCACGGTGTGGTGGTGCTCGGCGTACGCGATCCACGCCGTGCGGATGTGCGGGACGAGGGTGCGGAACGCGGACTCCAGGGCGCCCGGGTTGCAGCCGTAACCGCGGCCGTCGTGACTGGAGAACACCGCGTGGTCGGCGCGCAGCGGCAGCCGCAGCTGGACGCGGTAGTGGAGCCGGAGCGCGGCCTCCCGCACCCGGCGGCGCAGGCCCGCGGTCGACCGCAGCGCCCGTCTGCGCAGCCGCGACCCGAGCGAGAGCAGCCGGTACGTGCGGTGGCTGCCCAGGCGGATCAGCGCGTGCCGGAGCCTGACACGCGCTCGCACCGGGGCGCCCGGGGCGCGGTGCCGGGCGTAGTGGGCGCGGGCCCTGCGCAGGAACTCGGCGCGGCTGCCGCGCGGCAGCCGCCCGCGCCGGGTGAACACCGTGGCGATGTGGTCGACCATCCGCCGGAACAGCAGCGGCCGCCAGTGCGCCAGCTCCGGGTGCGCGTCCAGGTACGCGAAGACCCGGTCGTACTGGTCGAAGACGTCGAAGTGGCCCCGGCCGGGCGTGCCGAGGATGCTGCCCCGGCGCCGCTGCCGGTAGTGGACGCAGACCCGGTCCAGGGTGGCGATGGTCTCGGCGGACATCAGGGCCGGGTAGGTCCAGGGGGTGTCCTCGTAGAGCCCGGGCGGGAAGGTCAGGCCCGCCCGCTCGACGAAGTCCCGCCGGTACGCCTTGTTCCAGACGACCATCAGCATCGTGAGGAGCCCCGGCCGGTCCTCGAGCCGGAAGGGCGCCGGGCCCTGCTCGGTGAGCTGCCCCGCCAGCCGGTTGCGGACGGCCTCGCCCGACCAGAAGGTACGCGCGTAGTCGTAGACCAGGACGTCCGGCTCGGAGGTCTCCTTCAGCCGGTCGGCGATGGACCGCAGCGCGTCGGGGGTGAGGGTGTCGTCGCCGTCCAGGAAGAGCAGGTAGTCGCCGCGCGCGTGCCCCAGGCCCGCGTTGCGCGCGCGGCCCAGACCCACGTTCTCGGGCAGGTGCAGCGGGCGCACGCGGGCGTCGCGGGCCGCGAACTCGTCGATGATCGCGCCGCAGGCGTCGGGTGAGCAGTCGTCGACCGCGATGATCTCGAGGTCCGGGCAGGACTGCTCAAGCACGGATTCGAGGCACTCGTGCAGGTACGCCTGAACCTTGTACGCGGGGACGATGACACTGAACCTGGGCAAGGGACATCCATGGGTCGGCGCGGGCATACTGCCCGGGAACGGCCGAAGGGGTGACCTGGTTACGCCGGATGCGGCATCCGGGGGACGGCGGCCGCGCGAGCCCGGCGAACGCTCCGGCGCCCGCGCCCCCGTGACGTCCCGTGCCGGACCGGCGTACGCGCGACGGAGGGCGGACCGGAACCGGCCCGCCCTCCGACTGCTCTGGTGCCGTGGCTACTTCACGGCGCCCGCCATCACGCCGGACACGAACTGCCGCTGGAACGCGAAGAACACGGCCACCGGGATCACCATCGAGATGAAGGCGCCGGGCGCCAGCACGTCGATGTTGTTGCCGAACTGCCGTACCTGCGTCTGAAGGGCCACCGTGATCGGCTGGGTGCCGGCCTTGGTGAACACCAGCGCCACCAGCATGTCGTTCCACACCCACAGGAACTGGAAGATGCCGAGTGAGGCGATCGCCGGCCCGCCCAGCGGCATCACGACCCGCAGGAACAGGCGCAGTTCACCCGCGCCGTCGAGCCGCGCCGCCTCCAGCAGCTCCCGCGGGATCTCCGCGAAGAAGTTCCGCAGCAGGAACACCGCGAACGGCAGTCCGAAGCCGACGTGGAAGAGGATGACTCCGAGGATCGTCCCGAACAGGCCGAGTTTGCCGAAGAGTTCGGCGATCGGGATGAGCGCCACCTGCACGGGCACCACCAGCAGGCCGACCACGCCGAGGAACCACCAGTCGCGGCCCGGGAACTCCATCCAGGCGAACGCGTAGCCGGCGAGCGAGCCGATCACCACCACCAGCAGCGTCGCCGGGACCGTGATCAGCACCGTGTTCACCAGCGAACTGGTGATGTCGCTGTTCTCCAGCAGCTTCTGGTAGCTGTCCACGGTCAGCTGCGAGGGTTCGCTGAAGACCTTCCACCAGCCGCTCGCGCTCATGTCCTCGGGCTTGCGCAGCGACGACAGCAGCAGCCCGATGGTCGGCACCAGCCAGAACAGGGCGACCAGGATGAGGAACAGCTGGAGCACACCGCCGCTGACCCCGCTCGCCAGGCGGGACCCGAGCGACCTCTTCGCCCGGACGGTCTCGACGGGCGCCGTCTTGATCAGAGTGCCGGTCTGTGTGGTCATCGGCGTACCTCCCGCCGCAGCCTGCGGACGTTGAACAGCATCACGGGGATGACCAGGAGCAGCAGGAACACGGCGATCGCGCTCGCGATGCCGGGCTGGTCCTCGGAGAAGCCCTTGCGGTACAGCTCCAGGGCCAGCACGTTCGCGTCGTCCTGGGACGAGCCCGGCGGGATGATGAAGACCAGGTCGAAGACCTTCAGCACGTTGATCATCAGCGTGACCGTGACGACCGCGAGGACCGGCGCGAGGAGCGGCACCGTGACCCGGCGGAACACCTGCCACTCGGTGGCGCCGTCCACCCGCGCCGCCTCCAGCAGTTCGCGCGGCACGCCGGCCAGCCCCGCGGCGATGAGCACCATCGCGAAGCCGGCCCACATCCACACGTACGAGCCGATGACGGCCGGGGTCACCAGGGAGGGGCCGAGCCAGTCCACGCCGTTGTACGGCTCGCGGAAGTTGCTCGCCGGCAGTCGCAGCAGCGCCCCGTCCGCCTCGCCGGACAGCGTGAAGGTGCCGTCGGCGCCGACCTCCGTGGAGTCCACGACCTTGCCGTCCTTCACGGCCTCGACCTTCATGCCCGCGTAGCCGAGCTCCGTGCCGTCGACGGCGCCGAGTTCGCCGACGCCCTTGCCGCGGGTGAAGTCCTGCCAGGCCGTACCGGTGACCTTGCCGGGCTCCGCCTTCGCCTGTACGGCGTTCTTCGCGCCGTCGGGCATCTTGTCGGGGGCCACGCCGACCAGCGGCAGCGTCACCGGCCGGCCGGCGCTGACGGGCGTCCTGGTGACGAACCCGCCGTCGTCCGCCTTGAGCGGCGACTCCCGGCCCGGGTGCGCCTTCGGGAAGGCCGACGACTCCGCGAAGGTGTCGTGGACGCCCACCCAGACCGCGTTGGCGACGCCCTTCTCCGGGTCCTCGTCGTAGACCAGCCGGAAGATGATGCCGGCGGCGAGCATCGAGATCGCCATCGGCATGAAGACGACCAGCTTGAACGCCGTTCCCCAGCGCACCCGTTCGGTGAGCACCGCGAAGATCAGGCCGAGGGCCGTCGAGACGGTCGGCGCGAACACCACCCACAGCACGTTGTTCTTCAACGCGGTGCGGATGCCGTCGTCCGTGAACAGCGCCTTGTAGTTGTCGACGCCGGCGAAGCCGTCGCCGCTCTGGTCGAAGAAGCTGCGGACCAGCGAGTACCCGATCGGGTAGACCACGAGCGCGCCGAGCAGCACCAGGGCGGGCAGCAGGAACAGCGCTGCCACCGCCTTGCGGGTGCCGGTCACGCTCTTGCGGTGGTGAGCCGCGGGAGGAGTCGGGGTGACTCCTCCCGCCGATGCCGACGTCATCCCCGGATCAGTCCTTGTACGCCTTGGCGGCGGCCGACTCCAGCCTCTCCTGCGTACCCGCGACGTCCTTGGGGTTCTTCAGGAAGTCCTGGAGTTCCTTCCACTCGCCCTTGCCCGGTGTGCCGCCGAACGCCTGGGGCGCCTGGTCCGACATGTCGAAGCGGAAGTCGTCGCCGGCCGAGACCAGGGCCTGCGCCATCTTGCGCTGCACCGCGTTCGGGTACGCCGACGCGTCGACGTTCTTGTTGGGGGAGAGGTAGCCGCCGAGCTTCGCCTGGATGGCCGCCGCGTCGGACGAGGCGAGGAACGTGGCGAGGGCCTGGGCCGCCTTGGAGTCCTTCAGGATGACGGCCGCGTCGCCGCCGCTGACGACCGGCGCCTCGTCACCCACGGCCGGGAACGGGAACACCTTCGCGCCCGTGCCCACCTTCGCCTTGGTCTCCGCGATGTTGACCTGGACGAAGTCGCCCTCGAAGACCATGCCGGCCTTCGGCTGGTCGCCGCCCTGGAACGTCTGCGTCACGGAGTCCGGGAACTCCGTCTGCAGGGCCCCGCTCGCGCCGCCCGCGATGTAGTCCTTCTTGCCCCACAGCTGCGCGAGCGTGGTCAGCGCGTCCTTCACGGACGCGTCCGTCCACTTGATCTTGTGCTCGGCGAGCTGGTCGTACTTCTCGGGGCCGGCCTGGGAGAGGTAGATGTTCTCGAACCAGTCCGTGAGGGTCCAGCCGTCCGCGCCGCCGACGGAGACGGGCGTGACGCCGGAGTCGTAGACGGTCTGCGCGGTGTCGAGGAACTCGTCCCAGGTCTTGGGCTCCTTGGCGCCCGCGTTCTCGAAGACCTGCGTGTTGTACCAGACCAGCGACTTGTTGGCGGCCTTGTAGTACACGCCGTACTGCTCGCCGTCGACCTTCCCGAGGTCCTGCCAGCCCTGGGAGTAGTTCTTCCGCAACTGCTCCTGGGCCGCGGTGCCGACGGGCTTGGCCCACTTCTTCTCGACGGCCTGCTTGATGGCGCCGACCTGGGGGAGCATCGCGATGTCCGGCGGCTCCCCGCCCGCGATCTTCGACCCCAGGAAGTTGATGATCGGGTCCTGTGCCGGTACGAAGGTGACCTTGGCGCCGGTGCGCTTCTCGAACTCGGCGAGCACCTTCTTGAAGTTGGCCTGCTCGGGGCCGGTCCAGACGGCGGCGACCTCCAGGTTCTCGCCGTCCAGCTTGGGGAGCGAGACGGACGATCCGCCGCTCTCCTTGTCCTTGCCGCCGCTCTTGTCGCCGTCGTCGTCTCCGCCGCACGCGGTGAGCGCGAGGGCGAGAGCACCGGCCGTGAGGGCCGCGGCCGCGTTCCGTGCGGTCTTGCTCGGCTTGCGTGAGTGAACAGTGCTGCGCATCTGTGCCCCGTTCTTCGTTCCTCGTCGAACGTCTGAGCGGTGTGTTGAGCGTGTCCCGTGCGCTCTGGTCTACGCCCGCCTGCTTGAGGGCGGCAAGAGCGCCTACGGTGTCAAGTGAGTGATCGTGACCGCGTCGTGACCTGCGGGCTTCCGGCGGGGGCGGCTTCCGCGGGATCACGGCTCGCGTCATCACCGGCGTATCCGCCCGACACGGACGGAATGTGAGGTTCCGTCATGGGGCGGACGCGCCGAATGTCCTTTTCGGACACGCCAGTTGACGGACCGGCACGTAAGCGGAGCGCTCGTACCGGGTGCCGGGGTGAGGGAAGCGCCGGGGTCGAAGAAGCGTGCCGGGGTCAGAGCAGCGAGGGGACCTCGGTCGCGGCGACCGAACGGGCCGCCCGCTCCAACGCGCTGGCGAGCAGCGCCAGATCGGTCGGGCCGTTGCCGAGCTCCCGCACGGGCCGCCGGGCCGGCGGGTCCCCCATCCGCTGCCACTCCAGGGGCACCACCGTGGGCCGCTGTGTCGCCGTACGGGGGATCCGGCCCGTCACCCGCCCGCCCTGGAAGGGCGTGACGCGTCCGTCCGCCCCGGACACCCGCCCCCGTCCCGGCGCGGGTTCGTCCGCTCCCGGCGTCGGCGCGTCCAGCGTGACCCGCAGCGCGGCCGTCCTGGCCAGCTCCGTGTCCGTCGCCCGCCCGCACATCCCGGTCGTCGCCACCAGGTGCACGCCGAGCCGCTCGCCTTCCCGGGCCACCGCCTCCAGCGCCCGTACGACGGAGCCCGCCGAGGGCCTGCCGGGCGAACCCAGCGCGGGCGACAGCAGGGAGTCCAGGTCGTCGACCACCACGACGAGACGGGCCAGCGGCGGCCCCGGCTCCGCCTGCCGGCGGGCCGCCGCCGGGCGCAGCCTGATCGTCGACGTGGTGGGGCTGTCGAGGTCCCCGGTGCCGGACGAGCCGCTCGCCGAGCGCTGGGTGACCATCCGGCCGGACACCTCGCGGTTCGTGTGCCACTCGGTGAAGTCCTGGCGGCCGAGCAGCTCGGCCCGCCGCTTCAGCTCGGCGCTCAGGGACTGCGCGAACTCCCGCATGCGCACCGGGTCGTTGGCGGTCAGGTGGGTCGAGACGTGCGGCAGGTCCGTACAGGCGGCGAGTCCGTCGGCCGGTCCCTGCGCGCCCTTGCCGCCGGTGTGGTCCCGCCCGTCTATCAGGACGATGCCGAGCCGGTCCGGGCGCTCCGCGGCGGCGAGCGACGCGGCCAGCGACCGCAGCAGCTCCGTACGGCCGCTGCCCGGGGGGCCCTCGATCAGCAGGTGCGGGCCGTCGGCGGCGAGGTCGACGCAGACCGGGCCGCGCGGTCCCGCTCCGAGCACCGCGCGGGCCCGGCCGCCGAGCGCCTCGGTGTCGTCGGCCGCGTCGGCCCAACGGGCCAGCAGGGACGCGGGGGTGGCGCGGGCGAGCCCCAACTCGTCGAGCAGCCGTGCTGCCTGGGGCAGCGGCGCGGACACGCGTGCGTGCCGGTCGCCGGTGCCGTCGGTGCGCAGGGGTGCGAGCGCCCGCGCGAACCGCTCGGCCCAGGCCGCCGACACCGCGTCCACCGCGGCGACGGTGCCGTGTCCGACGAAACCCGGGACGGAGCCGCCGTCGGGGCGGTCCGGGGAGCCGGCCGGGGAGTCTTCCGGCCCGGTGCCGGGCGGGGTGTGCCGGCCGTGCCCGGAGGGCAGCTCGCCCCGATCGGGAGCGGTGCCCGGGCGCGGGGCTCCGGACGGATCCGCGGGGCCGCCCGGCGCGACCCGCATCAGGTGCAGGGCGGTCGCCACGTCACCGCTGAGCAGCGCGACGGCACCGCACTCCCGGAAACCGGGCGCCGCCTCGCAGGCGGCCTCGTACGTCCGCGTCACCGGGGACGCCGGGGACGCGGCCGCCGTCTCGGCGAGACACACCACGTGGATGCCCGCCCGGGCGCCCTCGCGCGCCAGCCGCACCACCGCGTCGCGCACTCCCGCGCCGCCGGGGTCGCCGTCCACGACGAGCACGGTGTACGGGCCCTCCGCGACGTCCTCCGGGTCCTCGCCCCGCGCCCACGAGGGACGGCGGGCGGCTCCGCGCACGGGACCCGCCGCGCCGGGGGACGGACGGGCGCCCGCCGCACCTCCGGCCTCCGTGAGGTGGTCGTCGAGACGGCGCAGCAGCTCGTCCGCGCGCGCGGTCGCCTGGTCGCGGTCGTAGGCGAGGAGGAGACGGCAGTCCTGGCCGTGACCGGGGCGGACGTGCGGGAGCCAGCCGAGCCAGGACCACTCGGCGGTGCGCTCCTCCACGCCGCGCGAACGGTCGGTGCTGATCAGGACGATCTCAAGGGTGTCGGGGGAGTGCAGCGCGGCGAGCTGGGCGACGACCGCGCGGGCCAGCCCCGCCAGCCGCGCCCGGGGTCCCGCCAGACCGAGCGAGCCGACCTCGCGCAGCCCCGCCGTCACCGGCACGGCGGGCAGCAGACCCGAGCCGTCGGGCGCCGCGCGGTCGGCCGTGCCCAGCCGCACGGTGAGCATCTCCGGGTGCCCCGGCTCGCGCTCCCACAGCCGCGGCCCCGGGCCGAGCGCCGTGAGCAGCAGGGTCGCGGGGTCCGGCCAGGTGTCCGGCACCAGCGCCGGAGCGGTCACGGGGTCCGCCGCCTCGGCCGCCGGTTCGTCGTCGTAGCTCCCGGGGTCGGCCTCGGGCAGCTCGCCCCGGCCGCCGGTCAGCCGCCGCGCCCAGGCGGAGAAGCCGCGCTTGCGGACGCCGGGCGGCACGTCGGTGCCGGGGGCGGCCGGGCCCGGGGCGCCGCCCTCGCGGGTGCCCGCGCCGGGGGCCGCCGTGGCTCCCTCGCCGCGTGCCCCGGGGTCGCCGTGCCGGTCGGGGCGCGGTGCCGGGGCCGCCGCGGCGGGGCGGCCGTTCTCGATACGGGGTGCGCGTCCCTGCCCGGGGACGACGGGGTCCGCGCCGGGTTCGTGCCCCTGCGCGCCCGGGACGCCTCCGGCCGAGCCCCAGCCTCCGGAGCCGTAGCCGTGATGGGTCTCGCCCGCCGGGGCGTACGGGTCCCGCCCTGCACCCCCGTCCGTACGGGTTCCCGCCGCCGGGGTCTCGGTGCCCTCCACGCGCGCGTGGGGCACCGCGGCGGTCTGCCGGGGTGCCCCCGAAGCCACCGTGGACGTCCGGCCGGCCGCACCGGAGGAAGGGCCGCTCCCGGTGAGGCCGGTCTCCCGCGAGCCCACGGCGGGCACCCGCACGTGTCCCTCACCGTCGGGCGCGGTCGGGACCGTCCCGACGCCGGTGGCCGGGGCGAGACGCAGCGCGGACTCGCCGACCCGCAGCAGCGCCCCCGGCCCGAACCGCACCGGACGCTCGCCCACCCGGGCGCCGTCGATGGCCGTGCCGTTCGTGGAGCCGAGGTCGGCGACTGCGACGCGGCCGTCGGCCGAGACCGTGACCGCGCAGTGCAGCCGGGACACGTCCGGGTCGTCCAGCGGGACGTCCGCGTCGGCCGAGCGGCCGATGTGGATCCGGCCGCCGTGCAGCAGGTGGACACCGCCCGCGTCGGGACCCGCGATCACATGCAGCTGGGCGGTGACGTCGCTCGCGTCGGGGCCGGGCTCCGCGGGGGCGCCCAGCGACAGCACGGCGCCGTCCGTCAGCGGCGGCTCGCCCAGGGTGCAGCGCTGCGCGTCGAGCCGCTCGGCACCCGCGTACAGCACGAGCGGACCGTCGCCCGCCGCCACCGCCGAGGCCAGTCCGGACGCGATCGCGGCCAGCGCCGTCCCCGCGGGGGCGGTGACCAGCACATCGCAGGCGGCGGCTCGCCCCCGCGGCTCCGAGGGCGGGCCCAGCGGGTCTACGACGGTCAGCCGGATCTGCATCGCCGTCAGGGGTCCCTTCCGCGCGGGCACCCGGAACGGGGACGAGACTGCGCCGCGGTCCCCCACCGCAGACTCCCCCACCGCACACGGGCACGTCGGCCAGTACTGAGGGCATCCTCGCACCTGACACCGACAACACGCCCGCCGCCCGGGAACAAGTGATCTTGATTGGTCGGCTCTGCCCGCAAAAGTGCCTGACCAGTGCCCGACCGGTGCCCGCTTGAGATCGGTCACGTCCAGGGTTCGGCAACCAACGGTCCGAAGCGAGCGTCTTTCCTTCGAACACGTACGGGACCCGTACGCGGACGCCGCCGCAGGCACCGGAGCGGGCACGGGAAGCACAGCCGGACGACAGCCCGGTCCCGCGCCCCACGGCACTACAGTGGGGCGGAACACCCGAGCACTCCGAGCGACGTGGACGACGGTGGACGGACCAGCCAAGCAAGCAGCAGGGAGCGCATGACGTGCGGCCGGTAGGGAGCAAGTACCTCCTTGAGGAGCCGCTGGGACGCGGCGCCACAGGCACCGTCTGGCGCGCCCGCCAGAGGGAGACCGCGGGCGCCGAGGCGGCCGTCGCCGGGCAGCCCGGCGAGACCGTGGCGATCAAGGTCCTCAAGGAGGAGCTGGCAAGCGACGCGGACGTCGTGATGCGGTTCCTGCGGGAGCGGTCGGTGCTGCTGCGCCTGACCCACCCGAACATCGTCCGGGTCCGCGACCTGGTCGTCGAGGGAGACCTGCTCGCGCTGGTCATGGACCTCGTCGACGGTCCCGACCTGCACCGATACCTCCGCGAGAACGGGCCCTTCTCGCCCGTCGCCGCCGCCCTCCTCACCGCCCAGGTGGCCGACGCGCTCGCCGCCAGCCACGCCGACGGGGTCGTCCACCGCGACCTCAAGCCGGCGAACGTCCTGCTCAAGCAGGACGGCGGCCAGATGCACCCGATGCTGACCGACTTCGGCATCGCCCGGCTCGCCGACTCACCCGGGCTCACCCGCACCCACGAGTTCGTCGGCACACCCGCGTACGTGGCGCCCGAGTCCGCCGAGGGCCGCCCCCAGACGTCCGCCGTCGACATCTACGGCGCCGGCATCCTGCTCTACGAGCTGGTGACCGGGCGTCCGCCGTTCTCCGGAGGGTCGGCCCTGGAGGTGCTCCACCAGCACCTGAGCGCCGAGCCCCGCCGGCCCTCGACCGTGCCGGACCCGCTGTGGACCGTCATCGAGCGGTGCCTGCGCAAGAACCCCGACGAGCGGCCCAGCGCCGAGAACCTCGCCCGCGGGCTGCGCACGGTCGCCCAGGGGGTCGGCGTGCACGCCAGCCCCGCGCAGATCGCCGCCGCGGAGGGGGTCGGCGCGCTCCTCGCGCCCGATCCGGCTCCCGCCCCCGTGCCCGGCACGCCGGGTGCCGCCGACCCGACGCAGGTGCTGCCGCACGGTGCGGGCGCCTACGACCCGAACGGCGCCACCAGCGTCCTGCCGCACACCTCCGGTGCCGCCGATCCGACGTCCGTGCTGCCGCACCGCGGGGCCGCCGATCCGACCGCCGTGCTGCCTCCGGTGCCGCCGAACGGGCCGGGCGGGCAGCAGGGGCAGCCCGGTCAGCCCGAGGACCCGCACCCCTGGCAGAGCCAGCTGCGGGCGGCCCGTGACCGCAACGAGCAGACGCAGGTCCAGTCGTACCTCGACCCCGAGGACGATCCGCTGCGGCGCCGGCCCCAGCGGCAGGTGGCCCGGCCCCAGCAGCGGCCTCAGCAGCAGCAGCGGCCCCAGGGGCAGCAGCCGCCGCCCGGGTACGGGTATCCGCAGCAGCAGCCTCAGCAGTACGCGCCGCAACGGCAGCAGCCGCAGCAGCAACCGCAACGGCAGCAGCCGCAGCGGCAGCAGCCGCAGCAGCAACCGCAACGGCAGCAGCCGCAGCGGTACGCTCCCGCGCCGCAGCAGCCCCAGCAGCCCGCCCCCCGGCAGCCGCGCGAGCCCCGGCAGCGGAGCGCCAACCCGATGAAGATCCCCGGCCTCGGCTGCCTCAAGGGGTGCCTGTTCACCGTCGTCATCCTGTTCGTCGCCGGATGGCTGGTCTGGGAGCTGAGCCCCCTCCAGGAGTGGATCGGCACCACCAAGGGCTACTGGGAGCAGCTGAGCGACTGGTTCAACACCGTGAGTGGGTGGATCGGGGACCTGGGCGCCAAGTCCGGGCAGTGAGGTTGCTCCGGAGCGGTCCGGAGCGGTCATGAGGGGTCATGAGGGGTTGCCCGAGGTGGTCATGACAGGTCGCTTTGGGGTGGCTTCGGCTCTTCGGGGGTGCCGACTCTGGGGATTTGTCGACACCTGAGGGGTGATTTCCGTCTCCGCGGTGAAGGTTGGCTGTTCCGGCGCGTAGTTTTGACGACAACACGCGTCTGTAGGAGCAGTCTTGGCACGGAAGATCGGCAGCCGGTACACCGCCAACCAGATCCTGGGGCGGGGCAGCGCCGGCACGGTGTGGCTGGGCGAGGGGCCGGAGGGCCCCGTCGCCATCAAGCTGCTGCGCGAGGACCTCGCGTCCGACCAGGAGCTCGTGGGGCGCTTCGTCCAGGAGCGCACGGCGCTTCTGGGGCTCGACCACCCCCACGTGGTCGCGGTGCGCGACCTCGTCGTGGACGGCAACGACCTCGCGCTCGTCATGGACCTCGTCCGCGGCACCGATCTGCGGACCCGGCTCGACCGGGAGCGGCGGCTGGCCCCCGAGGCCGCGGTCGCGATCGTCGCCGACGTCGCGGACGGGCTCGCCGCGGCGCACGCCGCCGGGGTCGTCCACCGGGACGTGAAGCCCGAGAACGTCCTCCTGGACATGCAGGGCCCCCTCGGGCCGGGCGGCTCGCATCCCGCGCTGCTGACGGACTTCGGCGTGGCCAAGCTCATCGACTCGCCCCGGCGGACCCGGGCGACGAAGATCATCGGCACGCCGGACTATCTCGCCCCCGAGATCATCGAGGGGCTGCCGCCGCGGGCCGCCGTCGACATCTACGCGCTTGCGACGGTGCTGTACGAGCTGCTGGCCGGGTTCACCCCCTTCGGGGGCGGGCACCCCGGGGCGGTGCTGCGGCGGCACGTCACCGAGCGTGTGGTGCCGCTGCCCGGTATCCCCGACGAGCTGTGGCAGCTGATCGTGCAGTGCCTCGCCAAGGCGCCGGCGTCCCGGTTGCGGGCGTCCGAGCTGGGGGCGCGGCTGCGGGAGCAGCTGCCGCTGCTGGCCGGGATGCCGCCGCTGGACGTGGACGAGCCGGACGCGGAGCCGGAGGAGGGCGAGGGCGCGTACGAGGAGGCGGCCGAGGCCGTTCCGGTGCGTGAGGGGGAGCGGGCGGAGCGGGGGCGGGTTCGGCGGGGGGCGGTGCCGTTGGTGCCGGGGGCTGCGCCCGACTCGAACCGGGACACGCATACGTCGATGCGGGTGCCGGGGCCGGACGAGCTGGCCGGGGGTGCGCGGGGGACGGCTCGGGCGCCGCGCGCTGCGGGGGCGCCGCGGCCTGGGTCGGCCCGGCATCGGGCGTCCGCCCGGCGGCGGAGGATCACGCTGGGGGCGGCGGCGGTGGCGTTGGTCGCGGCGGTGGGCGTGGGGACGTGGGTGGCCACGTCGGGGGACGACGCGGGGGCCACACCCCGGGACGACAAGGAGACGTCGGCGCCTGCGGTGCCTTGATGGACGTCGGTGTGGTGGGCGTCGGGGCGCTGTCGGTCCGGTGGGTGGGTCGGGTCCGTGCCGGTACATCCGGCCGTCGGTAGTTGTTGTGGGCGTCCGTCACCAGCGTTCCTCGGTCGGGTACGTCCCCGTCTCGACGGCCATTTGATGTACCGGCACGGCCCCTTCGGTCGCATGGCGGCTTGCGGTTCGTAGGGGCTGAGCTGCGGGGGCGCGGGCTCGGTGGCCCTGGTGCGGGCCGGTGGGCGACGCCCACCCCGGCCGGGGGCGGCTGTCCACCCGCATGAGCTGCGGGCATGCGTGCGGCTCGGGCCGTCCGTCCGCTCCCGCTGCGGGCATGCGTGCCGCTTGGGGCGATGGGGGTCCCCCCGCTCGAGCGGAGCCGAGAGTGGGGGAGGGTGGGCGCAGGCGGCACCCCCGCCGGCGCCGGGCTCGCCGACCTACCTCGGCCTCAGCCGCAGCGCCGGGCGCTTGGATACGTGGGGGAGTGGGGCCGCCCGGGCGGCGCCCTGGAGGCGTCGGGGGTGTTGTCCCGCCTCGGGCTGAGCCGGGGCGCGGGGCGCTGGGAGTGGGCGGCGGTGGGCGGAGGCGGTGGGGGTGGTTGTCGTAGCCGTTACGCTGGAGGCGTGGCAGTCGTCGATGTATCCGAAGAGCTCAAGTCCCTCTCCTCGACCATGGAGTCGATCGAGGCCGTCCTGGACCTCGACAAGATGAGGGCAGATGTCGCCGTGCTCGAGGAGCAGGCGGCCGCGCCGTCCCTGTGGGACGACCCGGACGCGGCGCAGAAGATCACCAGCAAGCTGAGCCACCTCCAGGCCGAGGTCCGCAAGGCGGAGGCCCTGCGCAGCAGGATCGACGACCTGAGCATCCTCTTCCAGATGGCCGAGGAGGAGGACGACTCGGACACCCGCGCCGAGGCGGAGACCGAGCTCACCGCGGTCAAGAAGGCGCTGGACGAGATGGAGGTCCGTACGCTGCTCTCGGGCGAGTACGACTCCCGTGAGGCCGTCGTCACCATCCGCGCCGAGGCCGGCGGCGTCGACGCCTCCGACTTCACCGAGAAGCTCCAGCGCATGTACCTGCGCTGGGCGGAGCGGCACGGCTACAAGACGGAGCTCTACGAGACCTCGTACGCGGAAGAGGCCGGCATCAAGTCGACCACCTTCGCCGTCCACGTCCCGTACGCCTACGGCACGCTGTCCGTCGAGCAGGGCACGCACCGCCTGGTGCGCATCTCGCCCTTCGACAACCAGGGACGCCGGCAGACGTCGTTCGCCGGTGTCGAGATCCTGCCGGTGGTCGAGCAGACCGACCACATCGAGATCGACGAGTCCGAGCTGCGCGTCGACGTGTACCGCTCGTCCGGTCCGGGCGGCCAGGGCGTCAACACGACCGACTCCGCGGTCCGCCTGACCCACCTCCCCACCGGGATCGTGGTCTCCTGCCAGAACGAGCGCTCGCAGATCCAGAACAAGGCGTCCGCGATGAACGTCCTGCAGGCCAAGCTCCTGGAGCGGCGCCGCCAGGAGGAGCAGGCCAAGATGGACGCCCTCAAGGGCGACGGCGGCAACTCCTGGGGCAACCAGATGCGTTCGTACGTCCTGCACCCGTACCAGATGGTCAAGGACCTGCGCACCGAGTTCGAAGTCGGCAACCCCGAGGCCGTGTTCAACGGTGAGATCGACGGCTTCCTGGAGGCCGGAATTCGCTGGCGCAAGCAGCAGGAGAAGTAACCGGGTCCCATTCCCGCCGCTTTGTCGACAAGGCAACTGCCGTTCTCCGGACGGCAGTTGCCTTTCGTGTGTGGGTTGTCTGGGTTTTACATCACAGTCACATGTCCTCACGGCAGGCAAATGGCACCCATCAGGACATCGCGTGCGCAACGACCTTGACGTTGCTTTGAAAAGTGGGAAGGGTGACGCGTGGCATGCGTATCTCTGGGGCGCATGTGAACCGGGGGGCTTCGCAACGCCGCCTGTGACGCCGTGGCCCCGGGCGCTGCTCCACTGACGATGAGCTACTGGGGGTAGCAGGCAGATGACCAAGAAGACGCGGATCCGCGCGGCGCGCATAGCCGCCGGCGCGGTGATCGCAGCCGGTGCGTCCCTGACCGCCGCGGGTGCCGCTTCGGCGCTGGACGTCGGCGTGAACGTGGGCGGCCTGAGCGTCGGCGCCAGTGCCGACGAGGACGGTATCGGCGTGAAGGTCGCCGGTCCCGACGACCCGTCGACGCCGCCGGCGCCGACCCCGTCCAACACGGGCCTTCCGACCGACCCGGACCCGACCCCGTCGGCCACTCCTCCGTCGGAGGACCCGCCGGAGCCGTCCGCCGAGCCCTCCGAGCCGGGTGACCCGACCGAGCCGGGCAACGGCAACGGCGGCGGGAACGGCAACGGCGGTGGCAACGGCAACGGCGGCGGTAACGGCAACGGCGGCGGCGACGGCTCCGGCGGCAACGACACCGACCCGGACGGCGGCTCCCAGCCCGTCGAGCAGGGCGAGGGCTCCTCGGCTCTGACCGACACCGGCGCGGACACCGGCTCCGACACCACGGCCCAGGGCGACAACGACGGCGAGCTGGCCGAGACGGGTGCCGGCCAGACCGCGTTCCTGCTGGTCGGCGCGGCCACCATGATCGCCGGCGGTATCGGCTTCCGCCTGCTGCCCCGCCTCGCGGGCGGCCGCGGCGGCGCCGCCGCCTGACGCACGGCCGTGTGACACACCACACGCGAGAAAGGGCCCGGAGCGAGACGCTCCGGGCCCTTTCCCCGTGTCGGACGAGGACTGCCCCGCGGGTCGCGGGGCGGCGGAAAAGGTGGATGAGGCCCTAGCGGGCCAGCAGGGCCACCGCGGCGATCAGCACGGCGAGCAGTGCGATCAGCGCCATCGGGTTCAGTCCGGCGAAGGGGCTCTCCTGCTGGAGGCGCTCCCTGTTCGCGCGGCAGACGTGGCAGCGGCCCTCGCTCACGGGCGAAGCGCAGTTCGCGCACACCAATCGGTCGTACGTCATGCGCCGGCCCTCCTTGCGCTGTCTCTCCGCGTGTATAACGCCGCGGGGAACGAGACCGTTCCCCCTCCACTGTGCCAGGTTCCGCGGATTTCGGCGCGGCTCGCCCCATCCTGCCCGGTCCTGGCGGGAACGAGGCCCGTTCCCGGCCGGAAGACGTCTCTCCCACCCCTCAGATGCGGGACAAAACGCGCAAGCCTCGCGCAACCCCGTACGCCGACTGCGCTCCCGCACCCGGTTCGCGTATGGTCACGCACACCTACCCCCGGCGACCCGTGGTGCATCCGTGATCCGATTCGACAACGTCTCCAAGGTCTACCCCAAGCAGACCCGCCCCGCTCTCAGGGATGTCTCCCTGGAGGTCGAGCGCGGTGAGTTCGTGTTCCTCGTGGGGTCCTCCGGCTCCGGAAAGTCCACCTTCCTCAGGCTGGTCCTCCGTGAGGAACGGGCCAGCCACGGTCAGGTGCACGTCCTGGGCAAGGACCTCGCGCGCCTCTCCAACTGGAAGGTGCCGCAGATGCGCCGCCAGCTGGGGACCGTGTTCCAGGACTTCCGTCTCCTGCCGAACAAGACGGTCGCCGAGAACGTCGCCTTCGCGCAGGAGGTCATCGGCAAGTCGCGCGGCGAGATCCGCAAGTCCGTGCCCCAGGTGCTCGACCTCGTCGGGCTGGGCGGCAAGGAGGACCGGATGCCCGGCGAGCTCTCCGGCGGTGAACAGCAGCGCGTCGCCATCGCGCGCGCCTTCGTCAACCGGCCGAAGCTCCTCATCGCCGACGAGCCGACCGGAAACCTCGACCCGCAGACCTCCGTCGGCATCATGAAGCTGCTCGACCGCATCAACCGCACGGGCACGACCGTGGTGATGGCGACCCACGACCAGAACATCGTGGACCAGATGCGCAAGCGCGTCATCGAGCTGGAGCAGGGCCGTCTCGTCCGCGACCAGGCGCGCGGCGTCTACGGCTACCAGCACTGACGATCCACGGAAAGGCTTAAGCGAACGCCATGCGCGCCCAGTTCGTTCTGTCGGAGATCGGTGTCGGTCTCCGTCGCAATCTCACGATGACCTTCGCCGTCATCGTCTCGGTCGCCCTCTCGCTCGCCCTGTTCGGCGGTTCGCTCCTGATGAGCGACCAGGTGAACACGATGAAGGGCTACTGGTACGACAAGGTCAACGTCTCGATCTTCCTCTGCAACAAGAGCGACGCGGAGTCCGACCCCAACTGCGCCAAGGGGGCGGTCACCACTGAGCAGAAGGCCCAGATCAAGAGCGACCTGAGCAAGATGCCGGCCGTCGAGAAGGTCGAGTACGAGTCGGCGGACCAGGCGTACAAGCACTACAAGGAGCAGTTCGGCGACTCCCCGCTGGCCAGCTCCCTGACCCCGGACCAGATGCAGGAGTCGTACCGGATCAAGCTGGACGACCCGGAGAAGTACCAGGTCATCGCCACCGCCTTCGACGGCCGGGCCGGCGTGCAGTCCGTGCAGGACCAGAAGGGCATCCTGGACAACCTCTTCGGGCTGCTCAACGGCATGAACTGGGCCGCGCGCGCGGTGATGGCGATGATGCTGGTCGTCGCCCTGATGCTGATCGTCAACACGGTGCGCGTCTCCGCGTTCAGCCGCCGCCGCGAGACCGGCATCATGCGGCTGGTGGGCGCCTCCGGGTTCTACATCCAGGCGCCGTTCATCGCGGAGGCCGCGGTCGCCGGACTCATCGGCGGCGGTGTCGCGTGCGGCTTCCTCGTGGTCGCCCGGTACTTCATCATCGACCACGGCCTGGCCCTGTCGGAGAAGCTGAACCTGATCAACTTCATCGGCTGGGACGCCGTGTTGACCAAGCTGCCGCTCATCCTCGCGACGAGTCTGCTGATGCCGGCGCTGGCCGCGTTCTTCGCGTTGCGCAAGTACCTGAAGGTGTGACGCATGCCAAGAGGGCCGTACCGCCAACAGGCGGTGCGGCCCTCCCGCGTTGTCCTAGACTCACCGGCATGTCAGGCCGTGACCTGTTCTGTCAGCCCCGCCGCATCGGCCGCGGGGCCGCCCTGACATTGGTTTTCGCCGGTGTGCTCGCCGCCGGGGCCGCCACCGGTTCCCTTCCCGAGCACGGCCGGAATTCCCCGTCCGGCGCCCAGCGTCCGGTCCCGGCGAGCCACCGCGAGGACGTCACCCGCGCCGCCGCCGAGGCCATGGCCGACGGCAAGTCCCCCATGGAGGCCGCCGAACGGGCCGTCAGCCGCAGCGGAGACCGCTGGAGCGCCGTCTACTCCCAGGGCGAGTACGAGGAGTTCGAGGAGGCGCTCGACGGCGAGTACACCGGCGTCGGGCTGTGGGCCCGGCGCGAGCGGGACGGCCGTATCGAGGTGTCCCGCGTGCAGAGCGGCTCGCCCGCCGCGACCGCCGGGATCCGCAAGGGGGACCGGCTGCGCAGTGTGGACGGCCGGACGGTCGCCGGGCGGCCGGTGACGGAGGTCGTCTCGCTGCTGCGCGGCGACGCCGAGGACGCGTCCGCGGGCACGCGGGTCTCCGTCGGCCTGGAGCGCGGCACGCGCGCGTGGAGCGAGACGCTGCGCCGGGCCCGCCTGTCCACGGACCCCGTGACCGTGCACCGGCTCGCCGGCGGCGTCACCGTGATCAAGGTCGCCGCCTTCACCAAGGGTTCCGGCGAACGGGTGCGCTCCGCCGTCGCCGACGCGCCCCGGCGGGCCGGCGTCGTCCTGGACCTGCGCGGCAACTCCGGCGGGCTGGTCACCGAGGCCGTCACCGCAGCCTCCGCCTTCCTGGACGGCGGCCTGGTCGCCACCTACGACGTGCGCGGCGCCCAGCGCGCCCTGCACGCCGACCCCGGCGGCGACACGGACAGGGCCCTGGTGACCCTCGTCGACGGCGGCACGATGAGCGCCGCCGAACTCCTCACGGGTGCCCTCCAGGACCGCGGCCGGGCGGTCGTCGTCGGTTCCAGGACCTTCGGCAAGGGCTCGGTGCAGATGCCGAGCAGGCTCCCCGACGGCTCCGTCGCCGAGCTCACGGTCGGGCACTACCGGACCCCCGCGGGACGCACCGTCGACGGCCGGGGCATCACCCCCGACCTGGAGGCGGACGAGGAGGCCGTCCGCCGGGCGGTGACGGTACTGAGCGGTCTCGGCAACCCTGCGTAGCGTCCGGGGGCCGGTGCGGAAATCGGGTTCCCCCTCGACCCCCCTGTAGTGCGAAAATGGCCAGCACTATGGCCAAGGGAATGTACGTACCGAAAGAGTCCCAGCAGAAGCAGGGCAGCCAGGCCGCGTCCGGCAGGACCAAGGACGGCAAGAAGAAGATCGTCGCCCAGAACAAGAAGGCGCGGCACGACTACGCGATCATCGACACCTACGAGGCCGGGCTCGTGCTGACCGGCACCGAGGTGAAGTCGCTGCGCCAGGGCCGGGCCTCGCTCACCGACGGCTTCGTCCAGATCGACGGGAACGAGGCGTGGCTGCACAACGCCCACATCCCGGAGTACAGCCAGGGCACCTGGACGAACCACACGGTGCGCCGCAAGCGCAAGCTGCTTCTGCACCGCGAGGAGATCGACAAGCTGGAGGCGAAGTCCCAGGAGACGGGTCACACGATCGTGCCCCTCGCCCTGTACTTCAAGGACGGGCGCGCGAAGGCCGAGATCGCGCTGGCCCGCGGAAAGAAGGAGTACGACAAGCGTCAGACGCTGCGCGAGAAGCAGGACCGGCGCGAGTCGGACCGGGCGATCGCGGCCGTCAAGCGCAGGGAGCGGGCCCAGTAGCCCCGCCGTGCCGCCCCGTGGCGGGCGGGCCGCGGGGAATACGCTGGCATCGCGGCGCGTTGGTCACGTACGATGGCACTGCACCTCACAGCGGGTGCGTGGACCGCGAGGTCCGGCTTTGAAAAATCAACATGGGGATGATCGGTTTCGACAGCGGCTGTCGAAGCAGGGGAAGCGAGCCGAGGAAGCGGCAATGATCTCGTAAACCATATGTCGCAAAAAATAATCGCCAATACCAAGCGCGATTCCCAGTCCTTCGCCCTCGCTGCCTAATAAGCAGTGACTGAAGGACCCTAAATGGGTGTCAGCCCGGGAGTGTTCCCGACCCGGATCCTGGCATAATCTAGGGAACTAAACCATCGGGCCCGGTCACGGGGTCCGATGGGAAATCAAACAGTGACTGAGCCCGTCGGAGACTTGTTCGCGTGATCTCCGGGGCTGAGAAAATCGCAGCGAACTGCGCTCGGAGAAGCCCTGATTCTGCACCGTTGGACGCGGGTTCGATTCCCGCCATCTCCACTCATCCCATGTTTGTGATTCATAGTGACGAAGGCCCCGCAGCTCCGGCTGCGGGGCCTTCGTCCTGTGCGTGCGCGTTCGGGACGGACGCGTACGGCCCCGGTGCGGGTGCTGCCCGGCACCGGCGTACACGGCCCGCCGCGGGCACTCTTGCCGAGTTGGTCTGGACCTGACACGCTCGGCGCGCCGCCCCCCGTGTCCCGCAGGCCGCCCCCTCTCCGGAGGTCCGTATGCGCCACAGACCGTCCCGACCCTCCCTCCGCACGACCGGCGGCCGCCGGTCGTGCGGCATCGGCGGGCTGCGCACCAGCGTGCTCGCCGTCCTCGGGCTGCTCCTCGCCCTGCTGGTCCCGCAGGCCCCCGTGGCCTCGGCCGCCACCGTCACCCCGCCGCAGATCTACGGCGCCTGGCACTGCGGCGACGACGCCTGCACCTGGGGCACCGTGCGCGGCGTCAGCGCCTTCGACTCCATGAACCACTGGCTCGTCGACCGGGGCGACGGGCGCCCCTCCGTCAACCTCGTGGTGCTGAGCTTCGTGGAGCCGCAGCGGCTGCTGCACCGCGCGAACGACGCCACGACCGTCGACGGCGTGCCCCGGGGCATGACCCGGGACATCGTGCAGTACTTCACCTCCCGCGGAATCCGCGTGATGCTCTCCATCGGCGGGATCACCTACACCGACGAGTGGGACGCCGCCCTCGCCGAGGACGCGGCGCGGCTGGGACGGAACGCGGCGGCGGTCGCGAGCGACCTCGGCGTCGGCATCGAGATCGACTACGAGCAGAACACCGCCCCCGACCTCGCCGGACTGCAGTCCTTCATCGACGCCTACCGCGCGGTGCATCCCTACGACGCCTCGGGCGCCGATCCGGCCGCCCGGCTCACCATCGACACCGCGGCCGGCGACCGCTGGCTGATCGGCATCAACCGCAAGGCGACCGCCGACTGGCTGCGTACGGACCGGCCCGTGCTCGACTACGCGAACGCCATGGTGCCCGCGCGCCAGCCCTCCACGAGTTCCGCGATCGCCAACTGGCAGGAGCACGTGGACGGAAAGCCCACCTATTCACCGCCGGTGCCACCGCTCGCCCCCGCCAAGTTCACCGGCGCCGTCTACATCAGCGACCAGACGAAATCCCTGCCCGAATGCGTCGACTTCGCCAACTCGCTTCAGAAATCGACGGGTTCCTACGTGCAGAGCGTCGCCCCGAACGGGGCCGGGGTCAGCTCCGGCATGCTCGGCCACATGTTCTGGGCCGCCGAGCGTCCCTCCACGCGGGGCACGGGCACCCAGCCGCCGGGCACCTGCGAGGGCGGGGTCGGCGCGGGCGCCACCGCCTACGGCATCCCGCTGCCGATGCCCCCGCTGCGGCAGGGCTGAGGCCCCTCACCACCAAGTCACCGGTCCCCGTACGGGGGTTCGCTCCCGTACGGGGACCGGCCGGGCGCCGTCGGCCGCCGGGTACGGGTCGGCACACCAGAGCGGGGCGCGCCGTTGTGGTGTCCCCGGCCATATCGGGGAGTTGTTCAGCCTTCTACGGTCCCTCCCCATGACACCGACCAGAGCCGCGTCACGCCCCGTCGTCCTGGTGGCCCTGCTGGCCGCCCTCCTCTCCGTCCTGCTGGCCCCGGGACGGGCCTCGGCCGCCTCCCCGCAGGAGGTGACCGGATTCGGCACCAACCCCGGAGCGCTGAAGATGTACCGGTACGTGCCCGACGGGCTGCCCGCCGGGCGGCCCGTCGTCGTCGCGATGCACGGGTGCACGCAGAACGCCGCCGGGTACGGCACCGGCAGCGGCTGGCTCCAACTGGCCGACCGCTGGGGCTTCTCCGTCGTCCTGCCGCAGCAGCAGTCCGCCAACAACCTCAACTCCTGCTTCGACTGGTTCCAGAGCGGTGACATCGCGCGCGGCCAGGGCGAGGCCGCGTCCATCGCGCAGATGGTCGACCGGCAGCTCGCCGACGTCTCCGGCGACGCCTCGCGCGTGTACGTCACCGGACTGTCCGCGGGCGGCGGGATGACCACCGTGATGATGGCCGCGTACCCCGAGAAGTTCGCCGCGGGCGGGGTCGTCGCGGGACTGCCGTACGGGTGCGCGCAGGCCGCCGGGTCGCCGTACGTGTGCATGTACGTGGGGGCCACCCAGACCGCGAAGCAGTGGGGCGACCGGGTGCGGGCCGCGAACCCCGGACACACCGGGCCCTGGCCGACGCTGACCGTGTTCCAGGGGACGGCCGACTACACCGTCAAGCCCGTCAACATGACCGACCTGATGAAGCAGTGGACCGACGTGCACGGCGCCGACCAGACGGCGGACGCCGCCGACACCGTGGCCGGATACCCGCACCAGGTCTTCCGCGACGGCACCGGCCGCACGGTCATGGAGACGTACGGCATCACCGGCATGGGACACGGACAGCCCGTCGACCCGGGGACCGGGGCCACGCAGTGCGGGACGGCGGGGGCGTACGTCCTCGACGTGAACCTGTGCGCCGCCCACACGCTCGCTCACGCCTGGGGACTCGGCTGAGCCGGTACCGGTCCACCGCGCGGTCCCGTCCCGCGTCCGGTCGCCGGCCCCGTCCGCCGCGCGCCCGGGCCGGACCGTGAGGGACCCGGCCCGCGGGCTCAGCGTGCGGGCCCGGGAGCCGTGCTGGAACGTTCCGTCAGCCGGGGTTCCAGCACGGTCGCCTCCGGTACGGGCGTGCCGCGCAGCTTCCTCATCACCAGGTCCACGGCGCCCGCGCCCACCTCGGCCGAGGGCAGGGACACGGCGGTGACCGGCACCCGGGCCCGCTCCGCCGACTCGTCCGGGCAGATCGCGGTCACCGAGAGATCGCCGGGCACCCGCACCCCGAGCGCCTCGAAGGCGTCCACGAGGGGCGCCAGCACCGCCTCGTTGTGCACCACGACCCCGGTGAGGGCGGGCCGCTCCCGCAGCAGCCGTTCCGCGAGCGCACGCGCCGCGGCGGGCGTGGCCTCGCACGGGTGCACCGAGGAGGACATCCCGTGCCGGTCGGCCGCGGCGGTGAAGCCCCGCACGACGTGCTGGGCGAACGCCGTCCCGCGCACGTACACCTCGGGCGGCGACCCGACGAGCGCGACGACCCGGTGCCCGAGCCCCGCCAGGTGCCCGACGCACAGGTCCGCGGCCGCCCGGAAGTCCAGATCGACGCAGGTGAGCCCGCCGGGCGCGGCCGGGAACCCGATGAGCACCGAGGGCCGGTCCAGCGCCCGCAGCAGCGGCAGCCGCGGATCGCGGAGCTGGACGTCCATCACGATCAGCGCGTCCGCCAGGGCGGTGTCCGCGACCCGCCGCAGCCCCTCGTGGCCCTCCTCCTGCGTGAGGAGCAGGACGTCGTGGTCGTACCGGCGCGCGGCGGTCACCACCGACACCGCGAACCGCGTCACGACCGGCACGTCTACCCCCGTGCGCAGCGGCACCACGAGGGCCAGCACCTTGGACCTGCTGCCGGCGAGCGCCCGGGCACCGGCGTGCGGGCGGTAGCCGAGCAGGCGGATGGACGCCTCGATGCGCTGCCGGGTCTCCGCGGAGATGGGGCGCTTGCCGCTCAGGGCGTACGAGACGGTGCTCGCGGACACCCCCGCGTGCCGGGCCACATCGGTGATCCTGACCATCGGTCCGCCTCCCCGCTCCCGCTTCGGCTCCGGGACGGGAGGCCGGCCCGGCCCACGCCCGCGTCCACGCCCCGCACGATCGCGTCGAAGCGCTTCGACGGGCGAAGGTATGTGGGGTGCGTGGGCACGTCAATGGGGTGCGCGTGAATCAAGCCGCTCGTCCCAAGGGCCGGACGGCGCGGGGGAGTTCACTTCCCCCGGCCGCGTCGGGCCCGTACCGCTCCCGTCGCCGAGACCGCCAGCGCGAGCGCTCCCGCCGCCACCGGCACCGCGAAACCGGCCGCGGCCGACGCCCGTTCCACCATCCAGCCGCCCGCCGCCGAACCGCAGGCGATACCTCCGAGGAGCCCCGTCACGGCGAGCGTCATGCCTTCGTTCAGCCTCCCCTCGGGGGTGCGTTCCTGGACGACGGTCATGCCGGTGATCATCGTCGGCGCGGTCGCCATCCCGGCCACGAGCAGAGCGCCGGCGAGAACGGCGAGGGACCCGGTCAGGGACGCCGCGAGCAGCGGCAGCGTCATCAGCGCGGTCATGGCGGCCACGCACCAGGGGAACCGGCGCGCGGCCGGCCCGCCCGGCCGGAGCGCCCCGTACAGCAGGCCCGCCGCACAGGACCCGGCCGCCTGGAGGGCGAGGATCGCCCCGGCGGCAGGGCGGTGGCCGCGCGCGTCCGCGAACGCGATGGTGACGATCTCCATCGCCCCGAAGACGGCGCCGACCGCGAGGAAGGCGAGGAGCAGCGGGGCCATGCCCGGCGCGCGGAGCGGCGAGCCGCCGGCCGGCCCCCGGCCGCGCCGCACCGGCGGTTCCGTGGCGCGCTGGGCGGCGAAGACCAGCACCCCGGTGACCAGCAGGACGGCGCCGGTCAGTGTGCCGGCCTCCGGGAAGAGCGCCCCGCACAGGAAGGCGGCGAGCACCGGGCCGAGCATGAAGCACAGCTCGTCCACGGCCTGTTCGAAGGAGTTCGCGGTGTGCAGCGCCTCGGCGTCGCCGGCGAGGAGGTGGGCCCAGCGGGCGCGTGACAGGCCGCCGGTGTTGGGCGTCGTGGCCGTGGCGGCGTACGCGGCGAAGAGCGTCCAGGCCGGGGCGTCGTAGTGGACGCAGAGCAGCAGCGCGAGCGAGCCGAGCGCGGCGGTCACCGTCGCGGGCACGGCGACCCGGGCCTGCCCGTGGCGGTCGACGAGCCGGGCCGTCCACGGCGCGACGACGGCGGTCGCGGCCAGTCCGGTGGCGGTGACGGCACCGGCGAGCGCGTACGAGCCGCGCGACCCGGCGATCATGATGACCGCGCTGACGCTGAACATGCCCATGGGCAGGCGGGCCAGCAGGTTCCCCAGGGTGAAGGCGCGGGCGCCCGGCACGGCGAACAGACGGCGGTAGGGGGCGCGGACGGAGGGTCCGCGGCCGGCGCCGCGGGAGGTTCCGCGCCCGGGGCCGTCCTCGCGCGGCGGCCCGGCGGGGCGCCTGCGGCGGGGGCTGAGATCGGCGACGACCAGGGTGTCCCCGGTGACGGTGGCGAAGGTCGAGGGCGGTTCCCCGGACGGCTGCTGCGGCATGGCTCCACCGTCGCCCGCCCGGCCGCCGACGGTCCAACACCGAACTCGATGGCGATTGACGCACCTCGGTTGTAAGTTCGCCGGATGTCCGCCGACCCGCGCCTGCTGCGCGCCTTCCTCGCCGTCGCCGAGGAACTGCACTTCACCCGTGCCGCCGCCCGTCTCTACGTCGCCCAGCAGGCGCTCAGCCGCGACATCCGCCGCCTGGAGCGCGAGTTGGGGGCCGAGCTGTTCACGCGGACCACCCGGCAGGTGGCGCTGACCTCCGACGGCGTCCGGCTGCTCCCGTACGCGCGCCGGGTGACCGAGGCGCAGGACGCGCTGCTGGCCGCCTTCGGCCGGGCGGGCTCGGGAAGGCGGCACCCGTCCGCGGAGACGCCCCTGCTCGTCGACGTCAACTCCCCGGGGCTGATCTCCGGCCGGGTCCTGGACCGGGCACGCGAACTCGCCCCGGACAGTGAGCTGATGGCCCGTTTCGAGAGCGGACTGACCGGCGCCGCCCAGGCGATGCTCGCCGGCCGCCTGGACGCGTCCTTCGGCAGGTTCGGCGGCCTCGATCCCGCGGTCCGGTCCCGCCTGGAGCACCAGCCCGTGCGGTACGAGCCGATGGCCGTCCTCCTGCCCGAGGACCACCGGCTCGCCGCCCTGGACGCGGTGCCGCTGGACGCGCTCGCCGGGGAGACCGTCTACGCGGGGGCCGGGAACCCCGGCACGCTGGAGTGGACCGACCTCGCCCTGCGGCTCTTCGAGGGGCGCGGGATCGAACTGGCGTCGCCCGCACCCGTGGCCGTCGGGGCCGAGGAGTTCCGGCGCGTCATGGCGAAGACCCGGACCCCGGTCCTCGCCGTGGTGGATTTTCCGGCCATGCCGGAGACGGTGCTGCGTCCGCTCGTCGACCCGGTCCCGCTGTCGCCCGTGTCGCTCGTGTGGCGAAAGGGCCTGGTGCACTCGGGGCTCGACGCGCTGCGCCGGGCGGCCCTCGAACTGGCTGGCGAGAAACAGTGGTTGGAGCGCCCGGCCGACGGATGGATTCCGGCCACCGATGCACTCGTCATGATGAGTCTCTGATGACTTAGCGCAACGGGTGTCACCCGTGTGCGCTACATTCGTGGCCCGGGCGCAGTGTGACAAAAGGGGGCGCTCGGACCGGGTGGGGGCCTGGTCCGGCCGACAAGTACCGACAAAGTGCGTAGTGCCCGGGGTCGTCGCGTGCGCCTCGAACCTGTCCCTGGGGGATGTACGTGCGCGTAAAGAACTGGCGAAAAGACGCCCAACCCGATCAGCAAATTGCAGACTCGGACGGTGTCGGTCAAGCCACTCCTTCGACCCGAAGCCACACCCGGTCCCCGGCACCCGTGCCGGCGCCGGTGTCCATCCCCGAGCAGGTGACCTGGCCGGAAGCCGCCAAGACCTCCTCGTGGCCGACCACCGAGCGGGCGGCCGTCCCGACGGCCCTCCCGCCGAGCGACCTCTTCGCCGAGCCGACGGCCGAACCGGAGCCCGGCGGGCGCGGGTCCGCCGCGACGGCCGACGACCCGGCCCCGGCCGCTCCGTCCGCGGCCGACACGACCGCCGGACCCGCCGGCGAAACGGGCGATCCGGCCGCCGGGCAGGCGGACGACCCGGCCGCACCGCCCCCCTGGGAGCGGACCGGCGAGCCGACCCACACCCACGACCCGCACGAGGTGACGGTCCAACTCGACGGCGCCGGACGGGAGGTGGGCGCCTGGCCGGGCCGGCGCGCCCGGACCGCCCCGGGCGGTGCGGAGGGCTCGGACGGCCCGGTCTTCGTCGACGAGTCGGGCCGCCGCGGCCGCACCTTCCGCCGTCTCGGCGTCCTCGTCGGCCTGGCCTGCGCGGTGTACGCCGTCGTCATCGGCGTCACCCTCCTGTCGGGCAACTCCAACGCGCCCTGGCTGCCGGTGCCCGCACGGCAGGACGACCCTCCGGCCGGCCGGGTCGACACCCCGCCGCGGCCCATCGACGACGCGGACCCGCCGGGCGCGGGCAGCACCGCCCCGGACGCCGGTCCCTCGGCCGGTGGCACCGCGTCGGCGTCCCCCGGCGGCGGTCCGGCGGCCCGTCCCTCGGGCAGCGCCACCGCCCCCGGCGCGACCGCGAACCCGCGGCCCACGGCCGGCACCGCCCGCCCGAAGCCGAGCTCCACCAGCAAGGACCCCGGCCCCGAACCGTCGGCGACCGTGTCCGGCCCGCCGGCCCCGAGCACCTCGGTCGGCGGCCCGCCCAGCGGCTCGTCCTCGCAGCCCCCGGCCGACGAGGGACCCGGCACCACCACCGTGTCCGACACCACCGGGAGCAGGCACTCCGGCACCACCACCGTGGCCGCCGCCGGCACCCCGCGCGGGGAGAACGTCCTCTGATGGCACCCCGCACCCAGCGCGGCGGCCGGGCACCGCGTACCGGCCGCCGCGTCCCCACCCCGCGCACCCCGCGCACCGGGCGGGCCGCCCGGCGGGCGCCCGCGGCACGCGCCCGCCGCCGCCTGCCCATGCGCTACCTGCTGCCCTCGCTCCTGCTCGTCGCCCTGATGGCGATGCTGATGCTGCGCGGCTTCGTGCACAGCGAGATCCTCGCCGACCACCGCGTCCGGTCCGCCGCGCCCAGCGACAGCGTCCCCGAGAAGATCCTCGCGGGCGGCCCGGTCATCGACACCCGCGGCGGCCGCACCGCCACCCTGGACGTCCCGGACCACCGCCTCGTCCTCACCTTCGACGACGGACCGGACCCCACGTGGACGCCAAAGGTCCTCGACGTCCTCGCCAAGCACCGCGCGCACGCCGTCTTCTTCGTCACCGGCACCATGGCCTCGCGCCACCCCGAACTCGTCCGCCGGATGGTGCGGGAAGGCCACGAGATCGGCCTGCACACCTTCAACCACCCCGATCTCTCCTACCAGTCGAAGAAGCGCATCGACTGGGAGCTGTCCCAGAACCAGCTCGCGCTCGCCGGCGCCGCGGGCATCCGCACCTCCCTGTTCCGGCCCCCGTACTCCTCCGCCGCCGACGCGATGGACAACCGCTCCTGGCCGGTCACGCGTTACATCGGCACCCGCGGCTACATCACGGTCGTCAACGACCGCGACAGCGAGGACTGGCGCAAGCCCGGCGCCGCCGAGATCGTCCGCCGCTCCACCCCGCGGGACGGCGAGGGCGCCATCGTGCTGATGCACGACTCGGGCGGGGACCGCCACCAGACCGTCCAGGCGCTCGGCACCCTGCTGCCCGAACTCCGGGAGCGGGGCTACCGGTTCACGAACCTCACCGAGGCCCTCGCCGCGCCCAGCGCGCACACCCGCGTGAGCGGCCCCGACCGGTGGAAGGGCGAGGCCTGGGTCCTCGCGGTCCAGGCGTCCGAGCGGACCACCGGCGTGCTGGTCGCGGGCCTCGCCGTGATCGGTGTCCTCGTCTTCGCCCGCTTCGGCCTGATGCTGCTGCTGTCCGGCCTGCACACCCGCCGGGTCCGCCGCCGCGACTTCCGCTGGGGCCCGGCCCCGGTCACCGAACCGGTGTCGGTGCTGGTCCCCGCGTACAACGAGGCCAAGTGCATCGAGAGCACCGTCCGTTCCCTGATGGCGAGCGAGCACCCCATCGAGGTGGTCGTCGTCGACGACGGCTCCAGCGACGGCACCGCCCGGATCGTCGAGGGACTGCGGCTGCCCGACGTCCGCGTCGTGCGCCAGCTGAACGCGGGCAAGCCCGCCGCCCTCAACCGCGGCCTGGCCAACGCCCGTCACGACCTCGTCGTGATGATGGACGGCGACACGGTCTTCGAACCGGCCACCGTCCGCGAGCTGGTGCAGCCCTTCGCGGACCCGAGGGTCGGCGCCGTCGCGGGCAACGCCAAGGTCGGCAACCGCGATTCGCTGATCGGCGCGTGGCAGCACATCGAGTACGTGATGGGCTTCAACCTCGACCGCCGCATGTACGACATCCTGCGCTGCATGCCGACCATCCCGGGCGCGGTCGGCGCGTTCCGCCGCTCCGCCCTGGAGCGCGTCGGCGGCATGAGCGACGACACGCTCGCCGAGGACACCGACATCACGATGGCCCTGCACCGGGACGGCTGGCGGGTGGTGTACGCGGAGAACGCGCGCGCCTGGACCGAGGCCCCGGCCTCCGTGCAGCAGCTGTGGTCCCAGCGCTACCGCTGGTCCTACGGCACCATGCAGGCGATCTGGAAGCACCGCCGGGCGATCGTCGAGCGGGGCCCCTCGGGCCGGTTCGGACGCGTCGGCCTGCCGCTGGTGTCGCTGTTCATGGTCGTCGCCCCCCTCCTGGCCCCCCTGATCGACGTCTTCCTCCTGTACGGAGTGGTGTTCGGGCCGACCGAGAAGACCGTCCTCGCCTGGCTGGCCGTGGCGGCCGTGCAGGGCGTCTGCGCCGCCTACGCCTTCGCACTCGACCGGGAGAACATGAGCCCCCTCGTCTCACTGCCCCTCCAGCAGATCCTCTACCGCCAGCTCATGTACGTGGTGCTGCTGCAGTCCTGGATCACCGCCCTCACCGGCGGCCGGCTGCGCTGGCAGAAACTCCGGCGCACCGGAGACGTACGCCTGCCCGACGCGCTGCCCGAGGAACGGCAGCCCGCGATGGACGGGGGGCCGGTCGCATGAGCACCTCGTCACAGGGCGCCGCCCGGCCGGACGCGGACGCGGACACCGGCCCCGGCCGGGCGGCGGCACCGGAGGCGCCGTACCCGACGGCCACCGTCCCGCGGCAGGCCACCGGCCCGGAAACGGCCGCACCTCCCGGCGGCGCGTCCGCGGCGGCTCCGAGCTCCGGCAGGGACCGCTACTTCGACCTGCTGCGCGCCGTCGCGCTGTTCCGGGTCGTCTTCTACCACCTCATGGGGTGGGCCTGGCTCCCGCTGGTGTTCCCCTCCATGGGCGTGATGTTCGCCCTCGCCGGCAGCCTCATGGCCCGCTCGCTCAAACGCCCGGCACTCCAGGTCGTCAAGGGTCGGCTGCGCAGGCTGCTGCCCCCGATGTGGCTGCTCGGCGTCGTCGGCGTCTCCGGCATGGTCCTCCAGGGGTGGGGCCCGGACGCCGAGGGCCACCCCGGCTGGTGGTGGCTCCACCTGGGCTTCTGGATCCTCCCGCTGAGCGACCCGCCCTACGCCGAGGGCCTCCCCGGCTGGCACGGCTTCGTCGGCGAGGACTGGGCCACGGAGTTCGCCGGACCCCTGTGGTACCTGCGGGCGTACATCTGGTTCGTGCTGCTGTCGCCCTTCCTGCTGAAGGCGCTGCGCGCGCTCCCGTGGGCGACGATCCTGTCGCCGATCGCCCTGGCCCTGGCGCTCGACCTGGGCTGGATCACCCTCCCAGGCGAGCGCGTCCCCTCGACGCTCACGGACTTCAGCACCTTCGGCGCCTGCTGGATCCTCGGCATGGCCCACCAGGAGGGGATCCTCGCGCGCATCCCGCGCTACGTGGTCCCGTCCGTGGCGCCCGCGGTCGCCTGCCTCGGCCTCTGGTACGCGATGAGACACAACCTCACCGAGGGGCACGACCTCGACGACATCCCGGTCGGCCAGGCCCTCTGGTCGTTCGCGACGGTGCTGCTGCTCCTGCACTTCAGCCCCTCGTGGTCCGAGTGGCCCCGGCTGCTGCGCCGCTGGGACCGGCTGATCACGCTCTTCAACTCCCGCGCGGTGACGATCTACCTCTGGCACAACGTGTGCATCCTGGTCGCAGCCACGCTCTGGGACCGGCTGTGGGGCATCGACGTGATGTGGCGCCACTACGCCTGGCTGCTGGAGAGCCCCTGGCCGGTGCTGGCCGCCACCTGGCTGCTCGTCGGCGGCTGCGTCGTCTGCTTCGGATGGATGGAGGACCTCGCGGCCAAGCGCTCGCCCCGGCTGTGGCCGGACGGTTCCCGGCCGAAGCGGGCGGGCACCCACCGGGGCTGAACCACCGGAGACCCGCACACCGGCAGGCCCGGGCACACCGTACGCGGCGGGCCCGGGCCGTGTCGTACGCCCGCCGCCGACGATGACGGGCCGCCGTCCGGAGCCTCACCGCCGCCCCCGGCCGCACGTGAGAGCAACGTTCCCTTCCGGTCACCCACAGCCACAGGGCGGAAACGCGCTCTCCCTACCTTCAGGAGTCGTCACCCGTACGACACCTGAGCACCGGAGAACCGTGGAGGCGTCATGACAGCCCCGAACACAGCCCCCGCACAGAGCAGGGGAGGCCGCTGGATCGACGAGTGGGACCCCGAGGACGAGACCTTCTGGAAAGAGACGGGTGAGAAGGTCGCCCGGCGGAACCTGTTCTTCTCCGTGCTGTCCGAGCACATCGGGTTCTCGATCTGGACCCTGTGGTCCGTGCTCGTGCTGTTCATGGGACCGGAGTACGGCCTGACCCCGGCCGACAAGTTCATGCTCACCTCGATGGTGACGCTGGTCGGCGCCGTCGTGCGCGTGCCGTACACCTTCGCGGTGGCCGTCTTCGGCGGGCGGAACTGGACGATCGTCTCGGCGAGCCTGCTGCTCATCCCCTCGGTGGCCGCGTTCACCGTGATGGAGCCGGGGACCTCCTTCTCCACCTTCCTGCTGGTCGGCCTGCTCGCCGGCATCGGCGGCGGCAACTTCGCCTCCAGCATGACCAACATCAACGCGTTCTTCCCGCTGCGCAAGAAGGGCTGGGCGCTCGGACTCAACGCGGGCGGCGGCAACATCGGCGTGCCGGTGATCCAGCTCGTCGCCCTCGCGATCATCGGCGCGAGCGGCGGACCGCGGGTGCTGCTCGGCATCTACATCCCGCTCATCGTCGTCGCCGCCGTGCTCGCCGCCGTCTACATGGACAACATCTCGTCCGTGAAGAACGACACCGGCGCCGCCAAGGACGCCGCGCGGGACGGACACACCTGGATCATGGCGTTCCTCTACATCGGGACGTTCGGGTCGTTCATCGGATACAGCTTCGCCTTCGGCCAGGTGCTGCAGAACCAGTTCGGGCGCACCCCGCTGGAGGCCGCCTACGTCACCTTCATCGGACCGCTGCTCGGCTCGCTGATCCGGCCCGTCGGCGGCTGGCTCGCCGACCGGTACGGCGGCTCCAGGATCACCCTGTGGAACTTCGTCGCCATGGCCGCGGCCACCTCGGTGATCATCGCGGCCTCGATGCGGAAGTCGCTGCCGCTGTTCACCGTCGCCTTCATCGCGCTGTTCGTGCTCAGCGGCCTCGGCAACGGGTCGACCTACAAGATGATCCCCGGCATCTTCCAGAACAAGGCCCTCGCCAAGGGGCTGACCGGAGAGGCGGCCGCCGTGTACGGGCGCCGGCTGTCCGGGGCCTCCATGGGGCTCATCGGCGCGGTGGGCGCGCTCGGCGGCGTCGCCATCAACCTCGCCTTCCGGCAGTCGTTCCTCTCCTACGGCTCCGGCACCGGAGCCTTCGTCTCCTTCCTGGCCTTCTACGGGGTGTGCTTCGCGGTCACCTGGGCCGTATACCTTCGTCGTCCGGCGGCCTCCGCGAGCTCCACGACGGCGGCCTCGGAGACGAACCCGCAGCTCAGCTACGCCGAAGTGTGACGTTACACGCGCGACACGCGGCTGAACCGAGCCTGTCACGGGGCGTTGACAGGCTCGGGCCAGCCGCGACCGCACGACGACTCGAGCGCACGACGAGAGCCGGGACGAAAGCCATGTACGACGAACAGCAGCGACCAGACCACGGCCCCCTCGCGGGGTTCACCGTGGGCGTGACGGCCGCGCGTCGGGCCGACGAACTCGGAGCCCTGCTCCAGCGGCGCGGCGCCCTCGTGGTGCACGCCCCCGCCCTGCGCATCGTGCCGCTCGCCGACGACAGCGAACTGCTCGCCGCCACCAAGGAACTGATCGACCAGGCCCCGGACGTCGTCATCGCCACCACCGCCATCGGCTTCCGGGGCTGGGTCGAGGCCGCCGACGGCTGGGGCCTCGGCGAGGACCTGCTGGCACGGCTGCGCGGGGTCGAACTGCTCGCCCGCGGCCCCAAGGTCAAGGGCGCGATCCGGGCCCAGGGCCTGACCGAGGCGTGGTCGCCGTCCTCCGAGTCCATGGCGGAGGTGCTGGACCGGCTGCTGGACGAGGGGGTCGAGGGCCGCCGCGTCGCCATCCAGCTGCACGGCGAACCGCTGCCCGGATTCGTCGAGTCGCTGCGGGAGGCGGGCGCCGAGGTCGTGGGCGTACCGGTCTACCGGTGGATGCCGCCGGAGGACATCGGCCCCGTCGACCGGCTGCTCGACGCGGCCGTCACCCGCGGTGTGGACGCGCTCACCTTCACCAGCGCCCCCGCCGCGGCCTCCCTGCTCTCCCGCGCCGAGGACCGGGGCCTGCTGCCCGAACTGCTCGCCGCGCTCCACCACGACGTGCTGCCCGCCTGCGTGGGCCCCGTCACCGCGCTGCCCTTGCAGGCCCACGGCATCGACACCGTCCAGCCCGAGCGCTTCCGGCTCGGCCCCCTCGTCCAGCTGCTGTGCCAGGAACTGCCCGGCCGCGCCCGGACGCTGCCGATCGCGGGCCACCGGGTGGAGATCCGCGGGCACGCGGTGCTGGTCGACGAGCGGCTGCGGCCGGTGCCGCCCGCCGGGATGTCGCTGCTGCGGGCCCTGGCCAGGCGGCCGGGCTGGGTGGTCTCCCGGTCCGACCTGCTGCGGGCGCTGCCCGGGGCGGGCCGCGACGAGCACGCCGTGGAGACGGCGATGGCGCGGCTGCGGACCGCCCTCGGCGCGCCCAAGCTGATCCAGACCGTGGTCAAGCGCGGCTACCGGCTGGCGCTCGACCCGGCCGCCGACGCCAAGTACGCCGATTCCTGAGCCCGGTTGATCCTCCCGTACCCGACGAGGGCCCGGGCGAGGCAGCCCAGCGCGACGGTGGACAGCAGGGCCCGTACGACGTTCCACGCCACCCACGGGTCCTCGAACTCCTCGCGCACGGCGGCCGGATCGGCGATCTTCGCCGGGTCTCCGGCGTCCGCGAGGGCGTCGTTGAGCGGGATGTTCACGGCGACGGTGACGAGGAAGGCGAGCGCGTAGGCGAGCAGCGCCGCCCCCACCCAGCCCCGGAGCCCCGGCTCGCCGCGCGACTGCCAGGCGGAGACCGCCGTGAGCAGCAGCGCCCCCAGGAAGCTCAGGAGGAACACCGGGTTCTGGATCACCTCGTTGACGTTCTGCACGACCTCGACGTACACGCGGTCCTCGCTACGGGCCAGCGCCGGCATCACGGCGCACGCGAACACGTAGAAGACCCCGGCGACCAGGCCCGTCGCGACCGCGGCCGCGCCCAGCACACCTCCGGCGGCCGTACGCCGCCCCCTGCTGTTCTGTGTCATGCCGTCCAGTCAACCGGCGTGATCGCCATGGGGACATGGCCGAGGCGCGCGGTCGCATAAGCGGACGTCCAGCGCGGGGGTTCCCGCGACGGCCGGGGAAAGGCACTGTAGGAGTACGGACCCCGCACGGACCCCTCGCGGAGCGGTAACCCAAGGCGGTGACAGGCGCATGGCATCGGGCACGGCCACGGCCTCGTACGACATGCGGTTCGACTCCGGGCGGATCTGCCTGGACCTGGTGGCGACCACCCATCCCGAGGAACGGCTCGGCTCCGCCGAGCGGTTGCGGGCCTGGATCGCCGGCTCCGGCCTGGTGCCCGAGGGGACCCCGCTGGGCGCGGTGGACGAGGCCTGGCTCGTCGCCTGCCACGAACTGCGCGGCCACATCGAGCGGTTGGTGAGCGGTGAGCTGGACGGACGGCCCGCCGACGCGGATCTGGCCCGCGTCAACGCGCTCGCCCTGCACGCGCCGCCCGCGCCCCGCGCCGTGCGCACCGAGGACGGGTCGCTGCTGCGGCGCCTGCACGGGCCGCTGCTCCGTGCCCCGCTGCTCGCGGCGGTGGCACGCGACGCCCTTGAGCTGCTCACCGACCCCGTCGCCCGGGCCTGCCTGCGGCGTTGCGAGGGGGACAACTGCCCGATCGTGTACCTGGACACCTCGCGCGGGCGCCGGCGCCGCTGGTGCTCCAGCGAGGTGTGCGGGAACCGCGAGCGGGTGGCCAGACACAGGCGGCGTGCGGCACTCGCCCGGGCGTGAACTACCCTCCTGTCACACCCCGCTCAAGAAATTTGTGCGACCACTTTGAACACGGGCGCATCCGGGTCCGTACCCGGTGGTGAGCGACCGACTGGGGGACCCCGGTCGAATCGGGGACACCGGAGGTAGGCGTGCGCAAGGATTCCGCCGTGGCTGATGAACGCCCGCCAAGGGCACGACATCGAGCGTCCCAGCCCTCGGAACCTGACGAGGAGCTGATGCGGGCGCTGTACCGCGAGCACGCCGGACCCCTGCTCGCCTACGTGCTCCGGCTGGTCGCGGGTGACCGGCAGCGGGCCGAGGACGTCGTGCAGGAGACGCTCATCCGTGCCTGGAAGAACGCCGGTCAGCTCAATCGGGCCACCGGTTCGGTACGCCCCTGGCTGGTGACGGTCGCCCGGCGCATCGTCATCGACGGCCACCGCAGCCGGCAGGCCCGGCCGCAGGAGGTCGACCCGTCGCCGCTGGAGGTCATCCCCGCGGAGGACGAGATCGACAAGGCGTTGTGGCTGATGACACTGTCTGACGCGCTGGACGACCTGACCCCTGCCCACCGGGAGGTTCTGGTCGAGACGTACTTCAAGGGGCGTACGGTCAATGAGGCGGCCGAGACGCTCGGAATCCCCAGTGGCACCGTGCGCTCGAGAGTTTTCTACGCACTGAGGTCGATGAAGCTGGCACTGGAGGAGCGGGGGGTGACGGCATGAGCATTTACGGGGGATTCGGAACGGGTAGTCCTGGATCCATGCAGGGATCACAGGGCCCTAATGAGCACGAGACCGTCGGCGCCTACGCCCTCGGCATCCTCGACGACGCCGAGGCGACCGCCTTCGAGGCGCACCTCGCCACCTGCGAATGGTGCGCCCAGCAGCTCGACGAGCTCGCCGGGATGGAACCGATGCTGGCGGCCCTCGCGGACCTCCCCGGCTCCCAGGGCACCCCGGCCATCGGCGAGTCCCTGTCGGCCCGCCCCGCTCCGCGGCTCGCGGAACGGCTGGTCGACGAGGTCGCCGAGCGGCGCGCCCGCAAGCGCCGGCGCGGCATGTACCTGGTGGCGGCCGCGGCCGCGCTGATCATCGGCGGCCCGCTGACGGTGATGGCGGTCAGCGGCGGCGGCACGACCGACGAGGCCGGGATGCCGCATCCCACAAGCCCCGCCAAGGCCGCCTTCGACGTGATGTCCGACAAGGTCCACGCCACGGACCCGGGCACCAAGGTCAACGCCGTGGTCGCGACGGAGCCGAAGCCCTGGGGCACGCACGCGGTCCTGGAGCTGAAGAACGTCAAGGGCCCGCTCAAGTGCTCCCTCATCGCCGTCGGCAAGAACGGCGAGCGTGAGACCGTGACCTCCTGGGCGGTCCCGAAATGGGGCTACGGCATCGAGAACGCCAAGACGGAGCAGGCCAAGCAGCCGCTCTACGTCCACGGCGGCGCCGCCTTCACCCCGAACGAGATCGACCACTTCGAGGTCATGACCTTCGACGGGAAGCGGCTCGTGGAGGTGGACGCGTGAGCGTGCCTCCGCGGGACGCGTGAGCGGTCCCGGAGCGCACACGTAGCCTGGCGGGCCCCCCTTCGCGTACGGTTGACGGCTGCCCAGCACGTCAGAAGGGGGCCCGGTGGCCGCTCAGGTTCAACAGCAGGCCGCGCTCGGTCCGGTCGAGGGTTCCGCCGCGCTCGACTCGGCCGGAGATTCCGTACGCGACCGGGAGATCGGCGTCGAACAGGAACACCTGGACCGGGTGTACCAGCGCCTTGAGGAGAAGATCCACGAGGCCGAGTTCCTGATGAACGACGCCGCCAAGCGCGGTCAGGTCGGTACGCCGGGGGCGCTCGCGGAGCGCGACGCCCAGGTGTTCCGCGCGGGAATTCACCTCAACCGCCTCAACAACGAGTTCGAGGACTTCCTCTTCGGCCGGATCGACCTGCTCCTCGGGAAGGACGGCAAGAAGGGCCCGGACGGCGCGTACACCGCGGTCGACCCGGCCGAGGGCGCCGTCCGCGAGGACAACACCGCGGAGATCGCGGAGACGCTCCACATCGGCCGTATCGGCGTCCTGGACGCCGACTACGCGCCGCTCGTCATCGACTGGCGCGCCCCCGCGGCGGCGCCCTTCTACCGGTCGACGCCCGTCGAGCCGGGCCGGGTGGTCCGCCGCCGGGTCATCCGCTCCAAGGGCCGCCGCGTCCTCGGGGTCGAGGACGACCTGATGCGGCCGGAGCTGACGGCGACCCTGGACGGCGAGAAACTCGCCGTGATCGGCGACGGCGCCCTCATGGCCGCCCTCGGCCAGGCCCGCAGCCACACCATGCGCGACATCGTGGCGTCCATCCAGGCCGAGCAGGACCTGGTGATCCGGGCGCCCGCCGCCTCGGTGACCTACGTCGAGGGCGGCCCCGGCACGGGTAAGACGGCGGTGGCCCTGCACCGCGCCGCCTACCTCCTCTACCAGGACCGCCGCAGATACGCCGGCGGCATCCTGATCGTCTCCCCGACCCCGCTGCTCGTCGCGTACACCGAGGGCGTGCTGCCCTCGCTCGGCGAGGAGGGCCAGGTCGCCATCCGCGCCATCGGCTCCCTGGTGGACGGCGCGGAGGCCACCCAGTACGACTCCCCGGCGGTGGCCCGCGCCAAGGGCTCGTACCGCATGCTCAAGGTGCTGCGGAAGGCCGCCCGCGGGGCCCTGGAGACACCGTGGGGCGCCGGGCGCGGCCCGTCCTCCCGGGGCGGCTCCGGCCGTCCCGCGGGCGGCGAGCAGCTCGCCCTCGGCGAGGACGCCGAGCAGGCCGGGGCACCCGCCGGCACGCCCGGCCGGCTGCGGGTGGTCGCCTTCGGCCGGCGGATCGAGCTGGAGGCCGACGAGCTGGACCGGATCCGGCAGAGCGCGTTCAGCGGGACCGCGCCGGTCAACCTGCTGCGCCCGCGTGCCCGCAAGCTGCTGCTGGACGCCCTGTGGTCCCGCTCGGGCGCCGGTACGCGGCACACGGACCCCGAGCTGGCCGCCGAGCTGCGGTCGTCCTTCGACGAGGACGTCACCTCCGAGGACGGCTTCATCGAGTTCCTGGACGCCTGGTGGCCCGAGCTGACCCCGCGGGGCGTGCTGTCCGCCATGGCCGACGAGAAGCGGCTCGGCCGGTGGGCGCGGCGGATCCTGAACCCCGGCGAGGTCCGCAAGGTGGCCCGCTCGCTGCGGCGGGAGGGGCTCTCGGTGCACGACGTCGCCATGCTGGACGAGCTCCAGGCGATCCTCGGGACGCCCGCCCGGCCCCGGAAGCGGCGCGACCTCGACCCGCTGGACCAGCTCACCGGCCTGGAGGAGCTGATGCCGGTGCGCGAGGAGTCGCAGCGCGAGCGGGCCGAGCGGCTCGCCCAGGAGCGGGTGGAGTACGCGCACGTCATCGTCGACGAGGCGCAGGACCTCACGCCCATGCAGTGGCGCATGGTCGGGCGCCGGGGCCGGCACGCCACGTGGACGGTCGTCGGCGACCCGGCCCAGTCCTCGTGGTCCGACCCCGAGGAGGCCGCGCAGGCCCGTGACGAGGCCCTGGGGTCCCGTCCACGGCGCCGTTTCACCCTGACGGTGAACTACCGCAACCCGGCCGAGATCGCCGAGCTGGCCGCCAAGGTCCTCGCCCTCGCCATGCCCGGCTCGCAGTCCCCCTCGGCCGTACGGTCCACGGGCGTCGAGCCGCGCTTCGCCGTCGTGCGGGACTCGCTCGCCCAGAGCGTCCGGGCGGAGGCCGAGCGGCTGCTGGAGCGCGTGGACGGCACGGTGGGCGTCGTGGTGGCCATGAACCGGCGCGAGGAGGCCGTCCGCTGGCTCGCCGGCCTCGGGGACCGCGTGGTGGCGCTGGGCAGCCTGGAGGCCAAGGGGCTGGAGTACGACGCCACGATCGTCGTGTCGCCCGCGGAGATCGCCGACGAGTCGCCCGCCGGCCTGCGCGTGCTGTACGTCGCCCTGACCCGCGCGACCCAGCAGCTGACGATCGTCTCGGCGGACCGGGACGAGCCGGACGCCCAGGGGGTGCCCGATCTGCTGAGGGACTGAGGGGGTTTCCGTGGCCCGCCGACAGGGCGACCCGGAAATGAACTTTCGGGACGGGAATTGCCTTGCGGGGATCGTTTGTTACCTTGGACGTGGCACCGGCCCGATCCAAGCCCCCGGGCCCAACCTTCGTCGCTACGAGCGACCACTTGCCGCGAGGCGAGCATGGCGGGTCGGTGTCATTGACTTCGCGAAAGGCCCACGTCACCCCGTGACGTGGGCCTTTTCGTCGTTCCCGGGCACCGTGCGTCCCGGCGGGCTCTTCCCTCCCGTCCATCACTTCTCGTATGGTGGAAGTAGTTTTCCGAAAGTGCTCGGTCGTTGCGAACAAAACGTTCGCAACCCGGGGTGGCTACCACGTACTCCGCGGTAGGTGCGACGATCGGACGACGCCGCCGGAACGACCCCGTTCCCGCGGCGTACGCAGCGAACACGGTGAAAGCAGAGGAAGTCGGCCATGGCAACGGCGCCCAGCGTCTCCTACTCGATGACGGTCCGGCTGGAGGTGCCCGCCAGCGGAACGGCGGTCTCCCAGCTCACCGGAGCCGTCGAGTCCCACGGAGGCTCGGTGACCGGCCTCGACGTCACGGCGTCCGGTCACGAGAAACTCCGCATCGACGTCACCATCGCGGCCACCTCCACGTCCCACGCCGACGAGATCGTCGAGCAGCTGCGCGCCATCGAGGGCGTCACCCTGGGCAAGGTCTCCGACCGTACGTTCCTCATGCACCTCGGCGGCAAGATCGAGATGCAGTCCAAGCACCCCATCCGCAACCGCGACGACCTCTCGATGATCTACACGCCGGGCGTGGCCCGCGTGTGCATGGCGATCGCCGAGAACCCCGAGGACGCCCGCCGCCTCACCATCAAGCGCAACTCCGTTGCGGTCGTGACGGACGGCTCGGCCGTGCTCGGCCTCGGCAACATCGGCCCCAAGGCCGCCCTGCCGGTCATGGAGGGCAAGGCCGCCCTCTTCAAGCGCTTCGCCGGCATCGACGCCTGGCCGCTGTGCCTGGACACCCAGGACACCGACGCGATCGTCGAGATCGTCAAGGCCATCGCCCCCGGCTTCGCGGGCATCAACCTGGAGGACATCTCCGCTCCCCGCTGCTTCGAGATCGAGGCGCGGCTGCGCGAGGCCCTCGACATCCCCGTCTTCCACGACGACCAGCACGGCACGGCGATCGTCGTCCTCGCCGCCCTGACGAACGCCCTGCGGGTGGCCGGCAAGGCGATCGGCGACATCCGCGTGGTCATGTCCGGCGCAGGCGCCGCCGGTACCGCCATCCTCAAGCTGCTGCTCGCCGCGGGCGTCAAGAACGCCGTCGTGGCCGACATCCACGGAGTCGTGCACGCGGACCGGACGGACCTCGTCGACGCCGCCGCCGACTCGCCGCTGCGCTGGATCGCCGACAACACCAACCCCGAGGGCCTCACGGGCACCCTCAAGGAGGCCGTGCGCGGCGCCGACGTCTTCATCGGCGTCTCCGCCCCGAACGTGATCGACGGCGACGACGTGGCCGCCATGGCGGACGGCGCCATCGTGTTCGCGCTCGCGAACCCCGACCCCGAGGTCGACCCGGCAATCGCCCGCCTGACGGCCGCAGTTGTGGCCACCGGCCGCTCCGACTTCCCCAACCAGATCAACAACGTCCTGGTGTTCCCGGGCGTCTTCCGCGGCCTGCTGGACGCCCAGTCGCGTACGGTCAACACGGAGATGATGCTGGCCGCCGCGACCGCCCTCGCGGACGTGGTGACCGAGGACGAGCTGAACCCGAACTACATCATCCCGAGCGTCTTCAACGACAAGGTCGCGGGCGCCGTCGCCGGTGCGGTGCGCAACGCCGCGAAGGCGGCCGGGGTGACCGTGACGGACAGCACGTCCGCCAACACATCGGTGTGAGACCGGCTGTGACGGGTACCACGACCGCTTGAGGCCCGGCGCGTCGCGGAACGCACGGCCTCCGGCCGCCTTTAGGGTGGCGGCCAGGCTCAGGTCCCCAGGTCCTGCGGTCCGCTGCCGGGAGCAGACGGAGCGTCACCACTCCGAGGCAGTGGCGCTCTTCGTGTGACTCCCAAGGGTGTTCGTGTGACTCCCAGGGGTACCGGATTGGCTTTCCCGCCGCAGGTGGGGGCAGGATGCGTCTTCGGGCGCGAGGGTCTGGCGACGGACCCGGGTCCGGGGACCGACCGAGGACCCTGGCAGCATCGGCTACGCCGCATCAAACATGCGGCTCTGCCGCGTGGCACGCCTCAACGGCAAGAAGAACACGGGAGTAACAACATGAACCGCAGTGAGCTGGTGGCCGCGCTGGCCGACCGCGCCGAGGTGACCCGCAAGGACGCCGACGCCGTTCTGGCCGCGTTCGCCGAGACCGTCGGCGAGATCGTCGCCAAGGGCGACGAGAAGGTCACCATCCCCGGCTTCCTGACCTTCGAGCGCACCCACCGTGCCGCTCGCACCGCGCGCAACCCGCAGACCGGCGACCCGATCCAGATCCCCGCCGGGTACAGCGTGAAGGTCTCCGCGGGCAGCAAGCTCAAGGAAGCCGCCAAGGGTAAGTAGTAACCGCCTGCGCCACGGGACGGCGCGGCAACGAGCAGTACGCGAATGGGGCGGCGCCCGGACTTCCGGGCGCCGCCCCATCGTGGTGTCTGCCGTGGCCCGGGCCGGCGGTCGCGCCGCCGGCCCGGGCCGGTCCCGCTAGCCGAGCGCCTTGCCGGGCAGCTCGACCTTCGCACCGAGCTCCACGAGCTTCTCCATGAAGTTCTCGTAGCCGCGGTTGATGAGGTCGATGCCGTGCACCCGGGAGGTGCCCTGGGCCGCGAGAGCGGCGATCAGGTACGAGAACCCGCCGCGCAGGTCCGGGATCACCAGATCGGCGCCCTGGAGCCGCGTGGGGCCCGAAACGACGGCGGAGTGCAGGAAGTTGCGCTGGCCGAAGCGGCAGTTCGAGCCGCCGAGGCACTCGCGGTACAGCTGGATGTGCGCGCCCATCTGGTTCAGCGCCGAGGTGAAGCCGAGCCGGGACTCGTACACCGTCTCGTGGATGATCGACAGGCCCGTGGCCTGCGTGAGGGCGACGACCAGCGGCTGCTGCCAGTCGGTCTGGAAGCCCGGGTGGACGTCCGTCTCCAGCGCGATCGACTTCAGCTGGCCGCCCGGGTGCCAGAAGCGGATGCCCTCGTCGTCGATCTCGAAGGCACCGCCCACCTTCCGGTAGGTGTTCAGGAACGTCATCATCGAGCGCTGCTGGGCGCCGCGGACGTAGATGTTGCCTTCGGTCGCCAGGGCCGCGGAAGCCCAGGAGGCGGCCTCCAGGCGGTCCGGGAGGGCCGCGTGCGTGTAGCCGCCCAGGGTGTCGACACCGGTGATCCGGATGGTCCGGTCGGTGTCCATGGCGATGATCGCGCCCATCTTCTGCAGCACGCAGATGAGGTCCTCGATCTCGGGCTCCACGGCCGCGTTGGCCAGCTCCGTGACGCCCTCGGCGAGCACCGCGGTCAGCAGCACCTGCTCGGTCGCGCCCACGGACGGGTACGGCAGCTTGATCTTGGTGCCGCGCAGCCGCTGCGGGGCCTCCAGGTACTGGCCGTCCGCCCGCTTCTCGATCTTCGCGCCGAACTGCCGCAGCACCTCGAAGTGGAAGTCGATCGGCCGGCCGCCGATGTCGCAGCCGCCCAGACCGGGGATGAACGCGTGCCCCAGGCGGTGCAGCAGCGGACCGCAGAAGAGGATCGGAATGCGCGAGGAGCCCGCGTGGGCGTCGATGTCGGCGACGTTCGCGCTCTCCACGTGCGACGGGTCGAGCACCAGCTCGCCCGGTTCCTCGCCCGGACGGACCGTCACGCCGTGCAGCTGCAGCAGCCCGCGCACGACCCGCACGTCGCGGATGTCCGGGACGTTGCGCAGTCGGCTCGGAGCGCTGCCCAGCAGGGCCGCGACCATGGCCTTGGGTACGAGGTTCTTCGCACCGCGGACACGGATTTCGCCCTCGAGCGGGGTGCCGCCGTGGACAAGCAATACGTCATCAGAGCCGTTGACGGTCATGAATCTCGCGTTCCGGTGAGGTGGGCAGGGGTTGAAGAGGCAAGCGTAATGGCCGCCCACCCCCCTTCTGTAAGCCCGAGGACCTCCCAGCTACGTCATAGCTTTGCCACAACACGAACCGTTCCTAATCGGGCACACCGGGTCACCGGCCACGCCGTGCGCCGGTCCCGCTCCTCTACGCCCTGAGCTGCATTCACTCGCGTACCCGCATTGGCTCCCCACGTGACGGGAAGATGCGAGATCATGTCTGGCATGACCGAGGTGTCCTCGCTCACAGGGCGGCTGCTCGTGGCCACGCCCGCCCTGGCGGACCCGAACTTCGACCGCGCGGTGGTGCTGCTCCTCGACCACGACGAGGAGGGCTCCCTGGGCGTCGTCCTCAACCGGCCCACGCCCGTGGACGTCAGCGACATCCTGGAGGCCTGGGCGGACCTGGCGGGCGAGCCGGGCGTGGTGTTCCAGGGCGGGCCGGTCTCGCTCGACTCGGCTCTGGGCGTCGCGGTGATCCCCGGCGACGCGTCGGGGGAGCAGTCGCCGCTGGGCTGGCGCCGGGTGCACGGCGCGATCGGGCTCGTCGACCTGGAGGCGCCGCCCGAGCTGCTCGCCGCGGCCCTCGGCTCGCTGCGGATCTTCGCCGGCTACGCGGGCTGGGGCCCGGGACAGCTGGAGGACGAGCTCTCCGAGGGCGCCTGGTACGTGGTCGAGTCCGAGCCGGGAGACGTCTCCTCGCCCTCCCCGGAGCGGCTGTGGCGCGAGGTCCTGCGCCGCCAGCGCAGCGACCTGGCGATGGTGGCCACCTATCCGGACGACCCTTCGCTCAACTGATGGCTGTGACCTTCAGTACCCTTGCGGACATGAGCACTCTTGAGCCTGAGACCCAGCCCCAGCGAGGTACTGGGACGGGGACCCTCGTAGAGCCGACGCCGCAGACGTCGCACGGCGACGGCGACCACGAGCGCTTCGCCCACTACGTCCAGAAGGACAAGATCATGGCGAGCGCCCTCGACGGCACGCCCGTCGTGGCCCTCTGCGGCAAGGTGTGGGTCCCGGGCCGCGACCCGAAGAAGTACCCCGTGTGCCCCATGTGCAAGGAGATCTACGAGTCCATGGGCGCCGGCGGCGACAAGGACGGCGGCAAGGGCGGCGACAAGAAGTAGGGCGCGGGCGGTCCCGCCCTCCCTCGGCGCGTCAGCCGCGTGGATCCAGCACGGACGCGGCACCCCGGACCGGGGTGCCGCGGCCTTGTCGTGCCCTGAGGCGTGCGCGGCTCCCGTCCCGGGGGCGTCCGGTGAAGTCGGCCGGGTCCGGGCAGTGCGGTTCCGGATGAGCCGTCGCGGTCCGCCCGTTGCACGGAGTGCGTCCCGGGGTCACAGAGTGGTTGAGACCTCTTGTGGGCGCCTTCCTCTACTCCATAGCCTCCGGTGTGTTGTGCAGTGCGAAACCGCCATTGCGTATGTTGCAACGCACTCCCCCCCGGAGGATGCTCGATGAAGCTCTCTGTCCGCCTGACCGCGTCGCTGGCCGCCCTGGTGGCGGCCACGCTGACCGCCACCGCCTGCGCCCCACAGACGTCCGACGACTCCTCCTCCGGCAAGGACGAGAAGAAGGGCACCCTGCGCGTGTGGCTCTTCCAGGAGGTCGCCAACGCGCCCAAGGAGAAGGTCGTCGGCGCCGCCGTGGCCGGCTTCGAGAAGGCGCACCCGGGCGCGGAGGTGAAGGTCGAGTACATCCCCGTCGAGACGCGCGCCCAGCGCATCAAGGCCGCCTTCAACGACCCGAAGAGCGCGCCCGACGTGATCGAGTACGGCAACACCGACACCGCCGGTTACGTCAAGGACGGTGGACTGGCCGACATCACACGGGAGTTCACCGACTGGAAGGAGGCCAAGGACTCCGATCCGACCGCCCGCCAGTCCGTGACGGTGGACGGGAAGGTCTACGGCGCCCCCCTCTTCGTCGGCGTGCGCGCCCTGTACTACCGCACCGACGTCTTCGAGGACCTCGGCCTCGACGTGCCGCGCACGCAGGCCGAACTGATCGACACCGCACGGCGCATCCGGGCCGCGAAGCCCGACCTGTACGGCCTCGCGGTCGGCGGCGCCTACACCTACGGCGCGATGCCCTTCATCTGGGCCAACGGCGGTGAACTCGCCCGGGGCAAGGGCGGTTCGTACGCCTCCGCCATCGACAGCGCCGCCGCGCAGAAGGGCATCAAGGCCTACACCTCGCTCTTCGGCGACACCAACTGCCCGGCCGCCAAGTGCGCGGGCATGGGCGGCAACGACACCGTCACCGCCTTCGCCGCGGGCAAGGCCGGCATGGCCATCGGCGGCGACTTCAGCCACGCGGCCGTGGAAGCCGGAAAGGTTCGGGGCAAGTACGCCGTCGTCCCGCTGCCCGGCCTGAAGAAGGGGGAGATAGCCCCGGCCTTCGCAGGCGGCAACAACCTCGGCGTCCTGAAGAGCACCTCGCACCGCTCCCTCGCCGTGGACCTGCTGAAGCGGCTCGCGTCCAAGAAGACGCAGGGCGAACTCTTCGACGCCATGGGCTTCCTGCCGACGTACACCGACGTGCGGGCCGACGTCGCGAAGAAGGAGCCGTTCGTCGAGCCCTTCGTCAAGACCCTCGCCGCGGGCGCCAAGTTCGTCCCCGCCTCGCCGGCCTGGGCCCAGATCGACGCCTCGCTCGTCCTGCCGACCATGTTCCAGGAGGTCGTCAGCGGCAAGAAGGACGTGCCGCGGGCCTCGAAGGACGCGGCGAAGAAGATGGACGACGCCTTCAGCTCCGTCGGCTGAACCGATGACGGCGCACGAAACCCTCCGCGTCGCCGGGCGGCCCGGCCCGGACGGACCCGCCGGACCGCCCGGCGAACGGCCCCGACCGGCCCCCGTCGCGAAGACGAAGCCCGTGAAGTCGCGGCGCGGGCGCGGTGGTTGGACCCCCTGGCTCTACCTCGCCCCCGCCCTCGTCGTCCTCGCCGGCCTGCTCGTCTACCCCCTCTACCAGCTCGGCCTGATCTCGTTCCTGGAGTACACCCAGGCCCAGGTCAGCGGCGGTGAACCGACCACCTTCCAGGGCGTCGGCAACTACGCGACGCTCTTCGCCGACGACGAGTTCTGGCGGGTGCTCCTCGCCACCGTGGTGTTCGCGGCGGCGTGCGTCGTCTCGACCCTCGCGACCGGCTGCGCGCTGGCCGTCCTGCTGACCCGGGTCCGGGCACTGCCCCGGCTCGCGCTGATGCTGGCGGCGCTCGGTGCCTGGGCGACCCCGGCCGTCACCGGCTCCACGGTGTGGCTGTTCCTCTTCGACCCCGACTTCGGCCCGGTCAACCGCGTCCTCGGGCTCGGCGACCACTCATGGACGTACGGGCGTTACAGCGCCTTCGCGCTCGTCCTGCTCGAAGTCGTCTGGTGCTCCTTCCCGTTCGTGATGGTGACGGTGTACGCGGGCATCCGCGCCGTGCCGTCCGAGGTGCTGGAGGCGGCCTCCCTGGACGGCGCCTCGCAGTGGCGTGTGTGGCGCTCGGTGCTCGCGCCGATGCTCCGGCCGATCCTGGTCGTCGTCATGATCCAGTCCGTCATCTGGGACTTCAAGGTCTTCACGCAGATCTACGTCATGACCAACGGCGGCGGCATCGCCGGGCAGAACCTCGTGCTGAACGTGTACGCCTACCAGAAGGCGTTCGCCTCGTCCCAGTACAGCCTCGGCTCCGCGATCGGCGTCGTGATGCTGCTGTTGCTGATGGCCGTCACGCTGGTGTACCTGCGGCTGCTGCGCCGGCAGGGGGAGGAACTGTGAGTGCTCTGGACACCGTGCGAGGAGCCTTGCGCCCCCGGCGTCCCTGGCGGCTGGCGGCGGAGGCGTCCGCGCTGCTGATCGCGGTGGCCGTCGCCTTCCCGCTCTACTGGATGGTGCTGGGCGCCTTCAAGCCGGCGGGGGAGATCGAGTCCAGCGAACCCCGGCCCTGGACCAACTCGCCGTCGCTGGACTCCTTCCGGCGCGTCCTCGGGCAACAGGAATTCGGCCGGTACTTCGTCAACAGCCTCGTGGTCGCCTGCTCGGTGGTCGTCGTCTCGGCGCTCGTCGCCTTTCTCGCCGCGACCGCGGTGACACGATTCCGCTTCCGTTTCCGCACCACCCTGCTGATCATGTTCCTCATCGCGCAGATGGTGCCGGTGGAGGCGCTGGCGATCCCGCTCTTCTTCGTCATGCGCGACCTCGGCCAACTCAACACCCTGGGCTCGCTGATCCTGCCCCACATCGCCTTCTCGCTGCCCTTCGCGATCTGGATGCTGAGGGGTTTCGTCAAGGCGGTTCCCGAGGCGCTGGAGGAGGCGGCGTTCATCGACGGAGCGAGCCGGACGCGATTCCTCTGGCAGATTCTGTTCCCGCTCGTCTTCCCGGGACTGGTGGCCACGAGCGTCTTCTCGTTCATCTCCGCCTGGAACGACTTCCTGTTCGCCAAGTCGTTCATCATCAGCGACACCTCCCAGTCCACCCTGCCGATGGCCCTGCTCGTCTTCTACAAACCCGACGAGCCGGACTGGGGCGGCGTGATGGCGGCTTCCACGCTCATGACGATTCCCGTACTCATCTTCTTCGTACTCGTACAGCGGAGGCTCGTCTCGGGCCTCGGCGGAGCGGTAAAGGACTGACGTGATGGATCTGATTCCGGCGCCGCGCGCCGTGACGGGCCCGGCAGCGGGCGACACGGTGCTCGACGAGGCGACCGCCCTGTGGGGCGCGCCCGGCACGGAGGGCACGCAGAGGTGGCTGCGCTCCGTCCTCGGCGCGGCGCTCGGTCTGCCGTTGCCGCCGGGGGAGGAGGACGGCGCGAACGGCGCGAACACGGTACGGCTGCGTCTCGACGCCGGTCTGGAACCGGAGGCGTACCGGCTGGTCACGAGCGCGGACCGGGGTGTCGAGATCACCGGCGGCGGCGCGGCCGGCGTCTTCTGGGGCGCCCAGACGCTGCGTCAGCTGCTCGGCCCCGACGCCTTCCGGCGTGCCCCCGTCCGCCCGGGCGGACGCCACACGGTGCCGCGGCTGTCCGTCGAGGACGGCCCGCGGTTCCCCTGGCGCGGCCTGATGCTCGACGTGGCCCGCCACTTCACGCCCAAGGAAGGGGTCCTGCGTTATCTGGACCTGCTGGCCGCACACAAACTCAACGTCTTCCACTTCCATCTGACGGACGACCAAGGATGGCGTGTCCAGATCAAGGAGTACCCGAAACTCACGGAGGTCGGCGCCTGGCGGTCCCGCACGAAATTCGGCCACCGCGCCTCACCCCTGTGGGAGGAGAAACCGCACGGCGGCTTCTACACCCAGGACGACATCCGCGAGATCGTCGCCTACGCGGCCGAGCGGCATATCTCCGTCGTCCCGGAGATCGACATCCCCGGGCACTCGCAGGCCGCCATCGCCGCGTATCCGGAACTCGGCAACTCCGACGTCGTCGACACGGCCTCCCTCTCCGTCTGGGACAACTGGGGCATCTCCGAGAACGTACTCGCCCCCACCGACAACACCCTCCGCTTCTACGAAGGGGTCTTCGAGGAACTCCTCGAACTCTTTCCCTCGACGTTCTTCCACGTCGGCGGCGACGAGTGCCTCAAAGACCAGTGGAAGCGCTCACCGGCCGCGCAGGCACGTATCGAGGAACTCGGAGTCGGGGACGAGGACGGGCTCCAGGCGTGGTTCATCGGACACTTCGACAACTGGCTCTCCGCGCGCGGGCGTCGGCTGATCGGCTGGGACGAGATCCTGGAGGGCGGACTCGCGGCGGGCGCCGCCGTGTCCTCCTGGCGCGGCTACCAGGGCGGCATCACCGCCGCGCGCGCGGGCCACGACGTCGTCATGTGCCCCGAGCAGCAGGTGTACCTGGACCACCGTCAGCACGGCGGCGAGGACGAGCCGGTGCCCATCGGCTACGTCCGCACCCTGGAGGACGTCTACCGCTTCGAGCCCGTGCCGCCGGAGCTGACCCCCGAGGAGGCGCGGCACGTGCTGGGCACCCAGGCGAACGTGTGGACCGAGGTGATGGAGGACCAGGCGCGCGTGGACTACCAGGTGTTCCCGCGGCTCGCGGCGTTCGCCGAGGTCGCCTGGAGCGCCCTGCCGGCCCCCGCCGAACGGGACTTCGCCGGGTTCGAGCGGCGGATGGGCGCCCACTACGCGCGGCTCGACGCGCTCGGTGTCGCCTACCGGCCGCCCACGGGACCCCGGCCGTGGCAGCGGCGGCCCGGGGTGCTCGGACGCCCGATCGAGGGGGCGCCGCCGAACGCCTGAGGAGCCGCCTTGAGGGCCGCCCCGGGGGAGTGCGCACCCCGGGAGCGCGGCCGGCCGGAGGAAAGCCCCGGGAGTCACCGAAGAGTGCCAATTCGCCCGGACCGGCGATGCCGTGCGAAAACGGACCATCTCGCAGGTGAGAGGGGCGAATGCCTCCTAGCGGACCCCCGCGTCGAGGGCCGGGGAAGATGTGCCAGAGTTGCCACGTCCGCCCTGTCAGCACGTACCGTACGGCAACACAGGTGGGACCAGGTGGGGCAGCGGGAAGGGGCAGCCGGTTTGACCACGCAAGCACCGCAGGCGGCGCAGGCAGCCGTCACGCTGCCCGGCTCGCTGGACGAGGCCGTGGCAGCCCTCACCGCCATGCCGGCCGCCGTACCCGTGGCGGGCGGCACCGACCTCATGGCGGCCGTCAACTCCGGGCAGCTCAGGCCCGCCGCCCTCGTCGGCCTCGGACGCATCAGCGAGATCCGCGGCTGGCAGTACCAGGACGGCCACGCCCTGCTGGGCGCGGGCCTCACCCACGCGCGGATGGGCCGCCCCGACTTCGCCGCCCTCATCCCCGCGCTCGCCGCCGCCGCCCGCGCCGCCGGACCGCCGCAGATCCGCAACGCCGGCACCCTGGGCGGCAACATCGCCTCCGCCTCGCCCACCGGGGACGCGCTGCCCGTACTGGCCGCCCTGGAAGCCACGTTGATCATCGCGGGCCCCGCCGGCGGCCGCCGCGAGATCCCGGTCTCGCACCTCCTCGCGGGCGTCGACATGCTCCGCGGCGGCGAACTCATCGGCTACGTGCGCGTGCCGCTGCTGCACGCCCCGCAGGTCTTCGTCAAGGCGACCGGACGCACCGGACCCGGCCGGGCGATCGCCTCCGTGGCGCTCGTCCTCGACCCCGCCCGGCGCGGGGTGCGGTGCGCCGTCGGAGCCATAGCGCCGATGCCGCTGCGCCCCCTGGACGCCGAGCAGTGGGTCGCCTCGCTGATCGACTGGGACAACAACCGCGCCCTGGTGCCCGAGGCGCTGGGAGCCTTCGGGGACTACGTCGCCGCGGCCTGCATCCCGGACCCCGTCCCGGCGGAGGACGGCTCCCTGCCGCAGCTTCCGCCCGCCGTACTGCACCTGCGGCGCACCGTCGCCGCGCTGGCCCGACGAGCACTGGGGAGGGCGCTGTCGTGACCGACGACCAGCACGGAGAGGACGCCCCCCGAGGCGGCACCCACGGAGCCTGGGAGCGGCTGCCGCAGGGGGACTACGACGACGGCGCCACCGCCTTCGTCAAGCTCCCCGAGGGGGGCATGGACGCCCTCCTGGCGGAACGGGACAGCCCGCTCGCGGCCCCCGGGCACGGCTACGTGCCCCCGCAGATAACGGTCACCCCCGCCACCACCGCGGGCACCGACCCGGCGGCCACCGGCAGCTGGGCCGTGCCGGCCGAGGGCGTCCAGTGGCCGGACCCGAACGCGGTGCCCCAGGAGGGCGCCCACGACGGCTTCTCGTACCGGCCGGGAGCCACCGGGCAGTGGACCTTCGCGGACGCCGAGGGCTCGCACGCCGCCGAGGGGCAGCAGCCCTCCGACGGCGCGTCCTACGGGCACGAGCCCGCCGGGCACGACGTCACCGGGCAGTGGTCGATCCCGGTGGCCGGCGGTGATCTTCCGGACGAGTCGGGCGAGTTCACCACGTCGTCGCTCGTCGAGCAGTGGGGCGGTACGCCGCCCGCCACGCTCCCCGGCGGCGCCGCTGCGCCCTGGGCGACCGAGACCGTGGGCGAGCCGTGGTTCGCCGGCCCCCGCGAGCACGCTCCGGACGCGAGTGCCGGAACGGCCGCTGAGGCGCCGGGAGAGGCGCCGGGCGGTTCCTACCCCGGCGCGACCGCGCAGGCCGCCCAGGAGGCGTCCGAGCGCGTCCACGAGGCCGCTGAGGCCGCTGAGGCGGTGGCCCGCGAGGGCTACGGACGTGACGGCCACGAGGACGCCCGGCGCGGAGCCGAGGCGGACGCGCACCCGTACGAGACGGCCAAGGACGGACCGGCGACGGCTCCGCACGGCCACGACACGGGCGCGCCCGGACCCGGGGCGGCCGCGGACGGCCACGCGACGGGCGCGCACGCACACACGACGGCCCCGCAGGACCACGAGACGGTCCCGCACGGCCACGAGACGCAGGGGCGCGGGTTCGAGGCGGCCGGGCCGGAGTTCGAGGCCGGCGGCCGCACCCGGGAGACGGCGGAGTTCGCGCCGGACACCGGCCCCGAGTCCGCCGGACCCGAGACCACCGGCACCGCCTACGAGACGTCCCCGTCGGCCCCGGTGACGTCCGAAACCCCGGACGCCGCCGGACCCGACGCGGCCCCGGCGGAACGGTCCGCCTCCGAGGACACCGACACCACCGACACCACCGAAGCCCCCGCCCCCGCGCACGACGAGCACCCCATGTCGTCGTACGTCCTGCGGGTCAACGGCGCCGACCGCCCCGTCACCGACGCCTGGATCGGCGAATCGCTGCTCTACGTCCTGCGCGAGCGCCTCGGCCTCGCCGGCGCCAAGGACGGCTGCTCGCAGGGCGAGTGCGGCGCCTGCAACGTCCAGGTGGACGGCCGGCTCGTGGCGTCCTGCCTGGTGCCCGCGGTCACCGCCGCGAGCAGCGAGGTGCGCACCGTCGAGGGCCTCGCCGCCGACGGACAGCCCTCCGACGTGCAGCGGGCGCTCGCCAAGTGCGGTGCGGTCCAGTGCGGTTTCTGCATTCCGGGCATGGCCATGACCGTGCACGACCTGCTGGAGGGCAACCCGGCGCCGACCGAGCTGGAGGCCCGCCAGGCCCTCTGCGGAAACCTGTGCCGCTGCTCCGGTTACCGCGGCGTCCTGGACGCCGTGCGCGAGGTCGTCGCCGAACGCGAGGCGCACTCCGCCAACGGGGACCAGGACGGCGACGAGGCCCGCATCCCGCACCAGGCGGGCCCGGGCGACGGCGGCGTCAACAGGTCGGCGTTCGAACCGGCCACCCCGCACGACCAGCCGTACGGCCAGGACGGAGGCCAGGCGTGAGCAACGAAGCCGCCACGGAGACCACCGCGGCACCGCCCGCCCCCGAACCGCTGCCGCACGGCCTCGGCGCGTCACTGCCGTCCGCCGAGGCCCGCGCCAAGACCGAGGGCACCTTCCCGTACGCCGCGGACCTGTGGGCCGAGGGCCTGCTCTGGGCCGCCGTGCTGAGATCGCCGCACCCCCACGCGCGCATCGTGTCCATCGACACCACCCACGCGCGTGAGATGCCCGGCGTCCACGCCGTCGTCACCCACGAGGACGTGCCCGGCACCGCGCTGCACGGCCGCGGCAAGGCCGACCGGCCGGTGTTCGCCTCCGAGGTCGTACGCCACCACGGGGAGCCCATCGCGGCCGTCGCCGCCGACCACCCCGACACCGCGCGGATGGCCGCCGCCGCCGTCATCGTCGAGTACGAGGTGCTCGACCCGGTCACCGACCCGGAAGCGGCCTTCGAGGCCGAACCCCTGCACCCCGACGGCAACCTGATCCGCCACATCCCGCTGCGCCACGGCGACCCGGACGCGGCCGGCGAACTCGTCGTCGAGGGCCTGTACCGCATCGGCCGCCAGGACCCGGCGCCCGTCGGCGCCGAGGCCGGCCTCGCCGTGCCCCGCCCGGACGGCGGCGTCGAGCTGTACGTGGCGTCGACCGACCCGCACACCGACCGCGACGCGGCCGCCGCCTGCTACGGACTGGAACCCGACCGCGTCAAGGTCGTCGTCACCGGCGTCCCCGGGGCCACCGCCGACCGCGAGGACCAGGGCATCCAGCTCCCGCTCGGCCTGCTCGCGCTGAAGACCGGCTGCCCGGTCAAACTCACCGCTACGCGCGAGGAGTCCTTCCTCGGGCACGCCCACCGCCACCCCACCCTGCTGCGCTACCGCCACCACGCGGACGCCGACGGCAGGCTGGTCAAGGTCGAGGCACAGATCCTCCTGGACGCGGGCGCGTACGCCGACACGTCCTCCGAGGCGCTCGCCGCCGCCGTCTCCTTCGCCTGCGGCCCCTACGTCGTCCCGAACGCCTTCATCGAGGGCTGGGCCGTACGCACCAACAACCCGCCCTCCGGCCACGTACGCGGCGAGGGCGCCATGCAGGTCTGCGCCGCCTACGAGGCGCAGATGGACAAGCTGGCGAAGAAGCTCGGCATGGACCCCGCGGAGCTGCGCCTGCGCAACGCGATGGCCACCGGCGATGTCCTGCCCACCGGACAGACGGTGACCTGCCCGGCGCCGGTCGCCGAACTGCTCCAGGCGGTGCGGGACTTCCCGCTGCCCGCGCTGCCCAAGGACACCCCCGAGGACGAGTGGCTGCTGCCCGGCGGTCCCGAGGGCGCGGGCGAACCGGGCGCGGTGCGCCGGGGCGTCGGCTACGGCGTCGGCATGGTGCACATGCTCGGCGCCGAGGGCGCGGACGAGGTCTCGACGGCCACCGTCAAGGTCCACGACGGCGTCGCCACGGTGCTGTGCGCGGCCGTGGAGACCGGGCAGGGCTTCACCACGCTCGCCCGCCAGATCGTCCAGGAGACCCTCGGTATCGACGAGGTCTACGTGGCCCCCGTCGACACCGACCAGCCGCCGGCCGGCCCGAGCTGCCGGGGCCGCCACACCTGGGTGTCGGGCGGGGCGGTGGAGCGCGCCGCCAAGATGGTCCGCACGCAGCTCCTCCAGCCGCTCGCGCACAAGTTCGGGATGTCCACGGAGCTGCTCCAGATCACCGACGGCAAGATCACGTCGTACGACGGCGTGCTCTCGACGACCGTCACGGAGGCGCTGGACGGCAAGGAGCTGTGGGCCACCGCCCAGTGCCGGCCCCACCCGACGGAGCCGCTGGACGCCGCGGGCCAGGGCGACGCGTTCGTCGGCCTCGCGTTCTGCGCGATCCGCGCGGTGGTGGACGTCGACATCGAACTCGGCTCGGTCCGCGTCGTCGAACTGGCCCTGGCCCAGGACGTCGGCCGCATCCTCAACCCGGCCCAGGTCACGGCCCGGATCGAGGCCGGCGTCACGCAGGGGGTCGGCGCGGCCCTCACCGAGAACCTGCGCACCGCCCGCGGTCTGGTCCGCCACCCCGACCTCACCGGCTACGCGCTGCCGACCTCGCTGGACGCGCCCGACATCCGCATCGTCAAGCTGGTCGAGGAGCGGGACGTCGTCGCCCCCTTCGGAGCGAAGGCGGTCAGCGCGGTGCCGGTCGTGACGTCCCCGGCGGCGATCGCGTCGGCCGTCCGCGCGGCGACCGGCCGCCCCGTCAACCGGCTGCCGATCCGGCCGCAGGCCGCGGTGGTGACCGGCGCGTGACGGCCCCGGAGCCACCGCGCTACGAGCCCGCTCCCGCGGTGGGCCGGCTGCTGCTGTGGGTCCTGGTGTTCGTGGCGGCGGCCGTGGTGGTCGTCCTCGGCGGCGTGTACTTCGCCTGAGCCCCGAAGCAGCCTTTTCCGCGTTCCTGACGTCTTACGTGGTGCGTCGTGCGTGATGCCCCTGGAGTTCCCGGCGTTGTCAGTGGTGCCGCGTAGGGTTCTGGGCAGTGGGAGAACTGCCGCCGGGTGGCGGGAGGTTCCGCACGGGGGAAGCACGAATGCGTTCACATGCGCGGGGGAGCCATGATCACGACTGACACCGTTGTCGGCGGTGCGATCGGACCGGCCGACGAGGAGCTCGACCGGTACGCCGCGCGCGTGCCGTCCTGGCTCCCGCTGACCGTCGGCCTGCCGCCGTCCGGGGCGACGCAGCGGGGACCGAAGACGCCCAGCGCCCGGAAGCCCCGCCAGGCAACGGACCTGACCGACCCGCTCGACACCCTCGACGCTCTCGGCACCCTCGACAGGCTCGCGGCCGAACTGCGGAACGACCTGGTCACGGACCCCGCCCACGCCTACGCCTACGACAGAGAGCTGGAGTCGATCGTCCTGGAGGGGCCGACGGGGGCTGGGGGGATGGCCGGGGTGACGGGCGGCACGGGGCTCACGGGGATGACGGAGATCCCGGGGGAGCTTTCCGTCGCGGACTTCACGGACTTCACGGACTCCCGCAGGGATGCGGCCCTCACCGGCCCTCCTCTGTCAGCGCCCTCGCTGGAGGCGGTCCTGCGTTTCACTGCGGCGACGGAGGAACTGGCCTCGGTGCGCGGGCGGTCCGCGTCCCTGGCGGGCCGGTTCGGGCCCGAGGCGGTGGAGCGGGCGTCGGCGCAGCTGACCGCGGTGTTCGAGCGGAGCGTGGGTGCCGGGGCGCTTCCGCCGTTCTGGACGGCGGCGGCTGTGGTGCGCCCGCTGGCCCGGATCGGGGGCTCCGAGGGCGGCTTGGTCCTGGAGCTGCCGCGCAGGTTGCTGGACGAGGAGTTCGGCACAGGCGGGATCATGCGCTTCGAGGAGGTCGACTTCCCGCCGACGCTGACGCACGAACCGACCCGCCGCTTCCTGCGCGAGACGGGACTGCCGGAGAACGGCGGCGTGTTCCAGCTCGATACGGAGGCGCCGCTGCGGACGCTGGCCGAGTACTGCGCGGACCAGTGGCCGGGGGACTTCCCCGACGAGGAACTCCCATCGGGCGCGGACCGGCTGATCCGCCTGGGTCACCTGACCGGGGCCGCCGACTTGGTCGTGGACGGGACGACGGGAGTGGTCCTCGCCTGGAGCGACCGCGACGGCGCCCTAGGCCCGCTGAACACAGACGTCTCCACCCTCGCGTTCGCCCTCTGGCTGCTTCACCGCGTGAGGTCACTCGCCCCGACGCAGAGCCTTACGGACTCCTACGCCCACCTGACGACCACCGCGACGCCGGCCCTGACGGGGGCTGATGCTGTCGCCGGCGACCGGACGCCGACGGACTCCGGGGACGACGACCGAGGGCACTGGCCCCACATCTGGCAGGAGGGAATAGGCGGAGGCCTCTGGATGTGGTCGTGAGGCGGCGTGATCGTGACGCGTTGTCCGACGCGGGGGAGTCCACGGGAGCGCCGGGCGCCTGGTCTCATGGGCGGCGTTGCGTTGCCGGACATCGCCGTCGCCGAGGCGGGTCCGGGTGGCGGGCTTCGCGGGCGCCCGTGGATCCGCCGGGCACGAGCGTCCGGCAGGCTTCAGGGACTTGGCGCGGTCAGATAGCGCTGGATCGTCGGCGCCAGCCATGCCACGATCTCCGCCCGCGCCAGCTCCACCGCCGGCGGCATGCGCAGTACGTAGCGTGTGAGCGCCAGTCCGAGCAGCTGTGACGCCATGAGTGCCGCCCGTGCCGGGGCCTGCTCGGGGTCGGGGCACACCTGCCGGGCGACGGGCAGCAGCTGGTCGCGCAGGATGCCCTGCATCCGCTCCGCTCCGGCCTGGTTGGTCACGCCGACCCTCAGCAGGGCAGTGAGGACCTCGTCGTTCTCCCACATGTCGAGGAAGTGTTCGACGAGGGTCCGCCCGGCGTCCTGCCGGCGGTCCGCCCCGTCCACGTCCGGCAGTCGAAGGTCGATGGCGACGGCCGCCGCGAAGAGGCCCTCCTTGTTGCCGTAGTACCGCATCACCATCGACGGATCGATGTTCGCGTCCCTCGCGATGGCGCGGATGGTGGCTCGCTCGTAGCCGTCGGTCGCGAAGCGTTCGCGGGCTGCCGCGAGGATCGCGCCGCGGGTGGCGTCGGAGCGGCGTGGGGTGCGGGAGCCGGTAACCGTCGAGGTGCTGTCACTGCCGTTCATGCCAACAAGCGTAGGCCAACGAACGTGGGTTAACGAGTATGGGTCAACAGCTGGAGGCCCACAACCGTTTGCCAACACGTGTTGACGCCCATGCCGACGCCTCGGTACGGTCGTCAACGGACGTTGGCCAACAAGTGTTGGTGTGTCCGAGATGGCAGGCAAGAGACGGCAACCCGGCGCTGGCAACAGGAGGCCACCATGAACGGCACCGCCACCCACCGCACCGTGATCGTCGTCGGCTCCGGACCCACCGGCCTCCTCCTCGCAGGTGACCTCGCCGCAGCCGGCGTCGCCGTTACCCTTGTCGAGAAGCGGCCGCGCAAGACCAGCAACCTCTCCCGAGCCTTCGGGGTGCACGCCCGCACGCTGGAGCAGCTCGACGCCCGGGGCCTCGCCGACGAACTACTCACCACCGGCGACACCATCACCGGCCTGCGCTTGTTCCGCCGGCTCTCCCTCGATCTGAGCACACTGCCCTCGCGTTTCCCGTTCCTGCTCATCACCCCCCAGTACGAGGTCGAGCGGCTCCTGGAGCGGCGGGCACGGGAGGCCGGTGTCGACTTCGCGTACGAGAGCGAGGTCGTGGGACTGCGCCAGGACGACGAGGGCGTCGACCTCGACGTGCGCGGCGCGGACGGAGCGGTCGTCACCCGCCGGGCGGCCTACGTCGTCGGCGCCGACGGTCACCGGAGCGCCGTCCGGGAGGCGATCGGCCTCGACTTCCCCGGGGTCTCCGTCATCAAGTCGCTGATCCTGGCCGATGTCCGGCTGGCGGAGAAGCCCGAGGACGTCCTCACGGTCAACGGACGCGACGACGCCTTCGCGATGATCGCCTCCTTCGGCGACGGCTGGTATCGGGTCATGGGCTGGAACCGCCGCAACGAGGTCTTCGACGACGCCCCGCTCGACCTCGACGAGGTCAAGGAGATCACCCGCCGTGCGCTGGGTTCCGACTACGGGATGCACGACGCCCGCTGGCTCTCCCGTTTCCACAGTGACGAGCGCCAGGCACCGCACTACCGCGTCGGACGGGTCTTCCTCGCCGGGGACGCCGCGCACATCCACTCCCCGGCGGGTGGGCAGGGCATGAACACCGGCCTCCAGGACGCCGCCAACCTCAGCTGGAAACTCGCCGCAGCCGTCCAAGGCCGGGCGCCCGAAGGGCTCCTCGACAGCTACGAGGCCGAGCGCCACCCGGTCGGCAGAGCGGTGCTGCGCAGCAGCGGGGGACTGGTCCGGCTGGGCCGCGCGCGCCATCCGCTGCTGCGTACCGCCCGTGCCATGGTCTCCGCGATCGTCGACGTCGCCCCGTCCGTCCAGCGCAAGGCGCTGGGGCAGGTCACCGGGATCGGCTACGCCTACCCCGCGCCTCGCGGCACCCACCGCCTCACCGGCACCCGCGCCCCCGACGTCGCCCTGAAGAGCGGCCGGCTCTACGAGGCGCTGCGCGGCGGCCGGTTCGTACTGATCACGCCCGGGACGTACGAGGACCCCGGTCCGCACGAGGGACGGCTGACCGTGGAGCGCTGGGCGGGCGACCGCCGGACGACCGTCCTGGTACGGCCCGACGGATACGTGGCCTGGGCGGCGGAGGGCGCGGACGGGGCGGAGATCGAGGCGGCCGTGGCCCGGCACCTGGGTTAGTGCCCGGCACCGGCACATGCCCCCGGCCCCCGGGCCTCGCCCCGGTTGGCCGGCGGTGGCTCACGACCCTGCCGGAGATCGAGTTCCCCCGTGGGCGGATCGGTCGACCGAGAGGCGAAGCGAGACGGACGGCCGAAAGGGCGGCACCCCGCCAGGGGGGGGCCGCCCTTTCCTCCGCCCGTTCAGGCGCTGGAGGCCGTGGCGGGAATCGAACCCACGTAACTCGCTTTGCAGGCGAGTCCCTAAACCACTCGGGCACACGGCCGGGCGGGGAGCGAAGTGCTTGCTCCCGACTTCGTGTGATGACCGTAGGGCGGGCCGGGGCGGGCCCTCAAGGGGAACGCGGGTCGTGCAACGCGACTGCCATACGGCGTTCATGAACGGAGCCTTGGGGCGCAGGCGCGCGGCGCCCGAGCCGTGCGTGAGTCGGCTCTGCAGGCGTCGACGGTTCCCCGGAGTTCCCGGAGTTCCCGGAGTTCCCCAAGTTTCTCGGGCCGTGCCGCGTGCCCGTTGCGCGGGGCGTAGGACCAGCGGACCAGGAGGGCAGCGACCTCCGACAGGGGTTAAACCCGGGCGTGCCCCTTACTCTGAGGTCCATGACCGCCCTGGAACCCGGCGACACCGGCGTCGCCCACATACCCGTACCCGTCGTGCTCCCGGAGGCCGAACCGAGCGAGGCCGCAGCCGGGGTGAAGGACGGGACAGGCGGCGTCGCCGATACCGGGGGCGTGCTGAGCCGTGATCACCGGGCGCTCAGCATCGGCATCGTCTCCGTCGTGCTGCTCATCGCCTTCGAGGCGACGGCCGTCGGCACCGCCATGCCGGTCGCCGCCCGTGAGCTCGACGGCCTGTCGCTCTACGCCTTCGCGTTCTCGGCGTACTTCACGACGAGCCTGTTCGGCATGGTGCTCGCCGGACAGTGGTCCGACCGGGCCGGCCCGATGACCTCGCTGGCCACCGGCATCGGCGCCTTCGCGGCCGGCCTGCTGCTGGCCGGCACGGCGGGAGCCATGTGGCTGTTCGTGCTGGGCCGGGCGGTGCAGGGGCTCGGCGGCGGCCTCGTGATCGTCGCGCTCTACGTGGTCGTCGGCCGTGCCTACCCGGAACGGCTGCGGCCGGCCATCATGGCGGCGTTCGCGGCGAGCTGGGTGATCCCCTCCGTCGTCGGCCCGCTCGCCTCCGGAGCGGTGACCGAACACCTCGGCTGGCGCTGGGTCTTCGTCGGCATCCCGGTCCTGGTCGTCTTCCCGCTCGCGCTCGCCCTGCCGCAGATACGGCGCCGCGCGTCGGGCCCGGCCGGGGGCGGCGCGCCCGCCCCCTTCGACCGGCGCCGCATCCGGCTCGCCCTCGGCATCTCCCTGGGCGCCGGGCTGCTCCAGTACGCCGCCCAGGCCGCGACCGGCGCGCACACCCGGTGGTTCGCTCTCGTCCCCGCGGTGGCCGGAACCGCGCTGCTCGTCCCCGCCGTCCTCGGTCTCCTGCCGCCCGGCACCTACCGGGCGGCCCGCGGACTCCCCTCCGTCGTGCTGCTCCGCGGCGTCGCGGCCGGCTCCTTCATCGCCGCCGAGTCCTTCGTACCGCTGATGCTGGTCACCCAGCGGGGGCTCTCGCCGACGCTCGCCGGGTTCTCGCTCGCCGCGGGCGGGGCCACCTGGGCGCTGGGCTCCTTCGTCCAGTCCAGGCCCCGCGTGGAGCCGTACCGGGAGCGGCTGATGTTCTCCGGAATGGTGCTGGTGGCCGCCGCGATCGCCGCCGCGCCGAGCGTGCTGATTCCGGCGGTCCCGGTTTGGACCGTCGCCGTGGCCTGGGGGTTCGGCTGCTTCGGGATGGGCCTGGTGATCTCCTCCAGCAGCGTGCTGCTGCTCAAGCTCTCCGCCCCCGAGGAGGCCGGCGCCAACTCCGCCGCCCTCCAGATCTCCGACGGCCTCTCCAACGTGATCCTGCTCGCCGCGGGCGGCGCCGCCTTCGCCGCGCTCGGCGGCGGCACGGTCACGCACACCGCCGGCGAGGTCACCGGCTCCCACCCCGCCGCCTTCGCCGCCGTCTTCCTGCCCATGGCCGCGGTCGCCCTCGCGGGCGCCTGGGTGACCACGCGGCTGAAGGAGGAACGGAGCCCGCGGACGTGAACCGGGACGCCCGCTGTGACGGCTGTGACGTGAGTCCCATCCACCCGTGACCCCGCGTCGTCCGCGCCTCGGCCCGCCCGGGGCGCCGGTAGGGTGGCCCGGTTGTCATACGTAGCCGAGTCGTCCGCCCGCCGTCACCCCCAGCCCCACCCGGCGCGCGTCGCGGACGGCCCCCGGATCGACCCACCCACGGAGACCGTGACTACCACCGCCGCCTCGACCTCCACCTCCCACCACCTCTCACCCGCGTTTCCCGGCCGCGCCCCCTGGGGCACCGCCAACAAACTGCGGGCCTGGCAGCAGGGGGCGATGGAGAGGTACATCCAGGAGCAGCCGCGCGACTTCCTGGCCGTCGCCACGCCGGGGGCCGGCAAGACGACGTTCGCGCTGACGCTCGCGTCCTGGCTGCTGCACCACCATGTCGTGCAGCAGGTGACCGTGGTCGCGCCGACCGAGCATCTGAAGAAGCAGTGGGCTGAGGCGGCGGCGCGGATAGGGATCAAGCTGGACCCCGAGTACAGCGCGGGTCCGCTCGGCAAGGACTACCAGGGCGTCGCCGTCACGTACGCCGGTGTCGGCGTGCGGCCCATGCTGCACCGCAACCGCGTCGAGCAGCGCAAGACCCTCGTGATCCTCGACGAGATCCACCACGCGGGAGACAGCAAGTCGTGGGGTGAGGCCTGCCTGGAGGCGTTCGAGCCGGCCACCCGCCGCCTCGCGCTCACCGGTACGCCCTTCCGCTCGGACACCAACCCCATCCCGTTCGTGACCTACGAGGAGGGGAACGACGGGATCCGGCGGTCCTCGGCCGACTACACGTACGGGTACGGCAGCGCCCTCGGCGACGGGGTCGTGCGGCCGGTCATCTTCCTCTCCTACAGCGGCAACATGCGTTGGCGCACCAAGGCCGGCGACGAGATCGCCGCCCGCCTCGGCGAGCCGATGACCAAGGACGCGATCAGCCAGGCCTGGCGCACCGCGCTCGACCCGCGCGGCGAGTGGATGCCGAGCGTCCTGCGCGCCGCCGACCAGCGGCTGACCGAGGTCCGCAAGGGCATCCCGGACGCCGGCGGGCTCGTCATCGCCTCCGACCAGGACTCGGCGCGCTCCTACGCCAAGCTGATCCGGGAGATCACCGGGAACAAGGCCACGCTCGTGCTGTCCGACGACACGGGTGCCTCGAACCGCATCGACGAGTTCAGCCAGAGCGACGACCGCTGGATGGTCGCGGTCCGCATGGTGTCCGAGGGCGTCGACGTCCCGCGCCTCGCGGTCGGGGTGTACGCCACCACGATCTCGACGCCGCTGTTCTTCGCGCAGGCCGTGGGCCGTTTCGTACGGTCCCGGCGGCGCGGCGAGACCGCCTCCGTCTTCCTGCCCACCATCCCCGACCTCCTCGGCTTCGCCAACGAGATGGAGGTCGAGCGCGACCACGTCCTCGACAAGCCCAAGAAGGAGGGCGAGGAGGACCCGTACGCCGAGTCCGAGAAGGAGATGGAGGAGGCGAACCGGGAGGAGGACGAGGACACCGGCGAGCAGGACATGCTGCCCTTCGAGGCGCTGGAGTCCGACGCCGTCTTCGACCGGGTCCTCTACGACGGCGCCGAGTTCGGCATGCAGGCGCACCCCGGGAGCGAGGAGGAGCAGGACTACCTCGGCATCCCGGGTCTGCTCGAACCCGACCAGGTGCAGATGCTGCTCCAGAAGCGGCAGGCCCGGCAGATCGCGCACAGCCGCAAGAAGCCGGACGAGGAGGCCGACCTCCTGGAACTCCCGGCGGAGCGGCGGCCGGTCGTCTCCCACAAGGAGATGATGGAGCTCCGCAAGCAGCTCAACACCATGGTCGGCGCGTACGTCCACCAGAGCGGCAAGCCGCACGGGGTGATCCACACGGAGCTGCGGCGCGTGTGCGGCGGCCCGCCGAGCGCCGAGGCCACCGCCGGCCAGCTGCGCCAGCGCATCGCCAAGGTCCAGGAGTGGGCCACCCGCATGCGCTGACGCCGCCCGGGGCGCCCTCCTGCTTCCGGCTCCCCCCCGGTCCCGGCGTCCCCGTGCGTCCGCGCGCGTTCCCACGTCCGCGCGCGTCCCGGCGTTCCCCCGTCCCCCGTCCCCGTGTCCGCACAGTGGACGGTCGGCAGTCGTCGCGGCGTGGCCGTGGGCCCGCGGCGCCGGGCACCGGGTGCAGGGCCCCGAAGGCCCGTATGTGCGCTGCCCAGGACGCCCGGCGCGCGAATCCCGTACCCCCGGCACGACCGTGCGCCCGGGGTGCGGGGCGGGCGGACCGGCCCGGGTACGCGCCCGTGCGTAACGGGACAAAGAACGTCACCTTACGATCATCGGTGCCCGGATTCTGGACGGAGCCTTCCGCTGAGCGGACCGGCTCGCTACTGTCCCGCTACGCACACGCCCCGTGGCAGCGCCGCCGCGGAGCGCAGCCGTGAAGCGCCTCCGCCCGGGACACCCCGGGTCGCTTGCCGACCGGCGGCCTCTGTAGCGCGTCGCCGACGGGACCGGCGACGCACCGCCGCGCAGGAGGCCGCCGACCCTCACCACGAAGGAGTGGGCGTCGTGACCGCGGAGACCTCCCAGACGCTCGACCGGGGACTGCGTGTCCTCAAGCTGCTCGCCGACACGGACCACGGACTGACCGTCACCGAACTCTCGAACAAGCTCGGCGTGAACCGCACCGTCGTGTACCGGTTGCTCGCCACCCTGGAGCAGCACGCTCTCGTCCGCCGGGACCTCGGCGGCCGCGCCCGGGTCGGACTGGGGGTGCTGCGCCTCGGCCGCCAGGTGCACCCCCTGGTGCGCGAGGCCGCGCTCCCCGCGCTGCGGGCGCTCGCGGAGGACATAGGAGCGACCGCCCACCTCACCCTCGTCGACGGGGCCGAGGCCCTGGCCGTCGCCGTCGTCGAGCCGACGTGGACGGACTACCACGTCGCCTACCGCGCAGGTTTCCGGCATCCGCTGGACCGAGGGGCCGCGGGCCGCGCCATCCTCGCCGCCCGGCAGGCGCTCGCCGAGCCCGGTTACACCCTGACCCACGGGGAGCTGGAGGCGGGGGCGAGCGGAGCCGCGGCGCCCCTGATCGGCGTGACCGGGGTCGAGGGCAGTGTCGGCGTCGTCATGCTCGCGGACTCCGTACCGGAGCGGGTCGGGCCCCGCGTGGTCGACGCGGCCCGGGAGGTCGCCGACGCCCTGCGCTGACCGGCGCACACCGGCAGGCGTCCCGCCCGGCGGGCCCGGTCCCACCGGCGGGCCCTCTTCACGCCTGTGCTCCGCGTTCCGGCGGCCCCTTCACCACTGTGCTCCCCGCTCCGGGCGGCGCAGCGCAGCGCACCAGCCCGGAACCGAACCGCGGTGAGGCTGCCGACGACGCGGTGGGCGGTCAGCACGGCCTCCTCCCAGGGCCCCTCTGTCCAGGCGCCCCTCCCGAGGACGCCCTCCCCTCGGACGGCGCCCTCCCTTCCGAGCGGCGCCCTCCCTCCAGGGAGCGCCCACCGCCCCGGGCCGAAACGTGCCTTCACGTTAGATTGACCCCGTGCTCTCTCGCCTCACGCGCCCCCAGGCCCTCGCCGTCTGCGCCGTACCCGTCGTGGCCCTGCTCGCCACGGCGGCGTTCGCGCCGCTGCCGTTCTCCCTGGCGCAGCCGGGCATGACGGCGGACGTCCTAGGTGAGAACAAGGGCGACCCCGTGATCACGATCAGCGGGGCGGCGACGCGCAGGACGGACGGCGAACTCCGTATGACGACGATCGAGGCGACCGGCCCGGACACGGACGTGAGCCTCGGTGACGTCGTCGACAGCTGGTTCCGCACGGACCGGGCGGTCATGCCGCGGGACTCGGTCTATCCGAGCGGCGACAGCACCAAGGAGATCGAGCGGCACAACGCCGAGCAGATGCGGCAGTCCCAGGACACGGCGACCGAGGCCGCGCTCGGCTACCTCGGCGAGAAGGACGTGAAGGTCACGCTGAAGCTGGCCGACGTCGGCGGCCCGAGCGCGGGCCTGCTCTTCTCGCTCGGCATCGTCGACAAGCTCGACGGCGACGGCAGCGGCGGCGACCTGACCGGCGGCCGCACGGTCGCGGGTACGGGGACGATCGACGCCGACGGCAAGGTGGGCGCGGTCGGCGGCGTCGCCCTCAAGACGCAGGCCGCCCGGCGGGACGGCGCGAGCGTCTTCCTGGTGCCGAAGGCCGAGTGCGCGGACGCACAGACCGAGCTGCCGAAAGGGCTGCGGCTGATCCCGGTCACCACGCTGAAGGGCGCGGTGGACTCCCTCGTCGCGCTGGAGAAGGGCAAGGGCGGGGTCCCCAGCTGCTGACCCGGCGAGCGCCGCGGTCGGCCCGGGGCCGAATCGGTCCTCAGTCCTCCTTCACGAACCCCTCCCGCACGAGCCAGTCCAAGGCGACCTGGTGCGGGTCCTGACCGTCCACGTCCACCTTGGCGTTGAGGGTCCGGGCCATGTCGTTGTTCAGCTTCTTCGTGATGGGGTCGAGGATCCCGGCGATCTCCGGATGCTTGTCCAGGGTCTTCGTATTGATCATGGGCGCCGCGTTGTAGTGGGGGAAGAAGCCCTTGTCGTCCTTCATCACCACGAGGTTCATCGACTTGATGCGCCCGTCGGTCGTGAACACCTCGCCGTAGGTGCAGCTCCCCTTGGCGACCTGGGTGTAGATGATGCCGGTGTCCATCTGGGTGATGTTCCCGGCGGGCACGCTCATGCCGTACGCCTTCTCCATCCCCGGCAGTCCGTCGGCGCGGTTGGCGAACTCGCTCTCCACGCACAGCGTCACCGCCTTCGCGTCCTTCTTGCTGAGCGCCGCGACCTGGGAGAGCGTGGTCGTCCGGTACTTCTCGAAGTTCTTCCGGTTCATGGCCAGCGCGTAGGTGTTGTCGAGCGCGGAGGGCGGCAGCCAGGTGACGCCGTTCTTCGCGTCGGCGGAACGGACCGCCTCCCACTGCTTCTGCGGGTCGGCGATCGGGTCGCTGTTGCCGAGATACGTGATCCAGGCGGTCCCTGTGTACTCGTACGCGGCGTCCGCGTCGCCGTTCTTGACGGCCTCCCGCGAGCCGATGGAGCCCTGGATGCCGGTGCGGTCCAGGACCTCGGCGCCGGCCGCCTCGAAGGCGATGCCCATGATCGCGCCGAGGATCAGCTGCTCCGTGAACTCCTTGGAGGTGACGGTGAGATCGACTCCCCGCAGCGGTTCGCCCTGGCCGATCGAGCCGGGCCGCACGTCGTCGACCATGGGGGAGCCGCTGGTCAGTCCGCACGCGGAGACCAGCACCAGGAGCCCGGCCGACAGCGGCCACCGGCGCCTCATGATCCCGCCTCCAGTCCGCGCGGCCGCAGCAGCAGTTCGGCCAGCGACGCCAGCCAGTCCACGAGGAGCGCGAGCGTGACCGTCAGGATCGAGCCGAGCACCAGCACCGGCATCCGCTGGGTCGTGATCCCGGTGGTGATCAGCACGCCGAGCCCGCCGCCCCCGCCGAAGGTGGCGAGGGTCGCCGTGCCGACGTTCAGGACGAGGGCGGTGCGCACCCCGGCGAGGATCAGCGGGACGGCCAGCGGGAGTTCGATGCGGGTGAGCACCCCCAGCGGGGACATCCCGATGCCGCGGGCGGCCTCCAGGAGCGTCGGGTCGTTGGCCTTGAGGCCCGCGATCGTGTTGGAGAGGACCGGCAGGATCGCGTAGATCGTGATGCCGATCAGGGCCGACCTCTCGCCGGTGCCGAGCCAGATGACGAGCAGCGCCAGCAGGCCGATCGCCGGGGTGGCCTGCCCCATGTTGGCGAAGGTCATCGCGATCGGGGTCGCCTTGCGGAACGCCTTGCGGGTCAGCAGGATGCCCAGCGGGATCGCGATGATCAGCACGAAGAACGTGGAGATCACGGTCAGCTGGATGTGCTGACGCAGGGCTTTCCAGACGAGACTGCTCGCCAGCGCGTTCTCGGAGATCGGGTCGAGGTCGGCCTGCCGGAACCAGAGCCAGGTGGCGAGCAGCAGTGCCACCATCACGGCGGGCAGGAACGTCAGCTTCTGCCAGCTGATCCGGCGGCGGGTGAGGGCCGGTGGCGGGGGAGCGGCCGCGGTGCCGCCGTCGTACCCGGCGCCGCCCGGCTCCTCGTCCCCGGCGTCGTCGCGGAAGGCGAGGCCCTTGACGTCGTGCTCGCCCTCGGGGCGGCGGCCCCCGGGCGTCCTCGAACCGTTCACGCCCTCGACTCCCCGCCCTCGGCGCCCTCCTGGTCGTGGCGGGTCTGCTGGGCGCGTGCCTCCTCCAGCTCGTGCTGGTGCTCCATCGCGTCCAGCCGGTCCGCCTCCAGGAGTTCGTGCACGGAGTTCATCAGCGTCTCCATGTCGACGACGCCGGTGTACTCCCCGCGCCGCCCGGTGACCGCGACCCGGCCCGCGTTGTCGGTGAGGACGGCCTCCAGGGCGTCCCGCAGCGTGGCGTCCCGGGTCACCGTGTCGTGCACCAGCGTGCCCGCCCGCGCCAGCGATCCGCGTGCCCGCATGAGGTCGCCGCGCCGCAGCCACTTGTAGGGCCGGCCGCGCTTGTCGAGGAGCAGGATCTCGTTGGTGCCGCTGGAGCGCAGCCTGTTGAAGATGTCCTGGAGGGGATCGTCGACGGTGACCGTCGGATAGTCGGTGATCTCGACGTCCCGTACGCGGGTGAGGTTGAGCCGCTTCAGCGCGGCGCCGGCGCCCACGAACCCGGAGACGAAGTCGTCCGCCGGGTTGGTCAGGATCGCCTCCGGGGTGTCGAACTGCGCGATGTGCGAGCGCTCGCGCAGGACCGCGATCCGGTCGCCCAGTTTGATCGCCTCGTCGAAGTCGTGGGTGACGAAGACGATCGTCTTGTGCAGTTCGTGCTGGAGCCTGATCAGCTCGTCCTGGAGGTGGTCGCGGGTGATCGGGTCCACCGCTCCGAACGGCTCGTCCATCAGGAGCACCGGGGGATCCGCCGCCAGTGCCCGCGCCACGCCCACGCGCTGCTGCTGGCCCCCGGACAGCTGACGGGGATAGCGGCCGTGGAACTCGCCCGGGTCGAGGCCGACCAGGTCGAGCATCCCCTCCACCCGCGCCCTGATCCGCTGCTTCGACCAGCCGATCATCCGCGGCACCAGCGCGATGTTCTGGGCGACGGTCATGTGGGGGAAGAGGCCGGACGCCTGGATCGCGTAGCCGACCTTGCGGCGCAGCTTCACCGGGTCCATGTGGGTGACGTCCTCGCCGCCGATGCGGATGCGGCCGCCGGTCGGCTCGATCAGCCGGTTGATCATCTTGAGCGTGGTGGACTTCCCGCACCCCGAGGGGCCCACGAAGACGACCAGTTCACCCGCCTTGATCTCCATGTTGACGCTGTCGACCGCGGGCTCCCGGCTGCCCGGGTAGTGCTTGGTGAGGTTCTCCAGCTCGATGGTGGCGCCCGTCGTCGGCGCGTCCTGGGCCGCGGCGGGGGCGTGCCCGGTGTCGAGGCCGGTGGTCTCAGGCACGGATCCCCCTCGGGATGGTCAGCCGTCCGACGAGGACGTACGCGGCGTCGAACAGGAGCGCCAGGACGATGATGCCGAGCGTGCCCGCGAGCACCTGGTTGAGCGCGTTCTTGCTGCCCAGGGAGGCGATGCCGCGGAAGATCTCGTTGCCGAGGCCCGGTCCCGAGGCGTACGCCGCGATGGCCGCGATGCCCATGAGCATCTGGGTGGAGACCCGGATGCCGGTGAGGATCGGCGGCCACGCCAGCGGCAGCTCCACCCGCAGCAGCCGGGTGACCCGGGACATCCCGATGCCCTTCGCCGCGTCCACCAGCGACGGGTCGACTCCGCGCAGGCCCACGATCGCGTTGCGCACGATCGGCAGCAGCCCGTAGAGGGTCAGTGCGATGACCGTCGGCGGGACGCCGAGACCCACGACCGGGATCAGCAGACCGATCATGGCGAGCGAGGGGATCGTCAGGATGGTGGACGTGGTCGTGGTGGCGAGGTTGCCCGCCCAGTCGCTGCGGTAGGTGACGACGCCGATGACGACGCCGATGAGTGTCGCGACGACCATGCACTGGAAGACGGCGCTGGCGTGCTGGTACGCGTCGGTGAGCAGCTGCTGGTGGCGGCTGCTCAGGTACTCCCAGAAGTTCACGGGCCTCACCTCGGGACGGGCGTACCGCCGGGCTCGGCCCCCGCGTCAGGAGTCTCCCGACGCCTGCTCCACCAGCGGGATGATCCGCAGCGGAACGGGGTTCTCCATGACGATCGCCGTGGAGGCCCGGACGATGCCATCAAAACCGACAACCCGGTCGATCACCCGCTGGAGATCGGCGTTCGAGCGGGCGACCAGCCGGCAGAGCATGTCCCCGCTGCCGGTCGTGGTGTGCAGCTCCAGCACCTCGGGGACCGTCGCCAAGTGGGCCCGTACGTCCGCCCCTTGCCCCTGCCTGATCTGCAGGGTGGCGAACGCCGTCACCGGATAGCCGAGGGCCGCCGGGTCCACCTGCGGACCGAAGCCCCGGATGACTCCATTCGACTGAAGCCGGTCCAGGCGGGCCTGCACGGTGCCGCGCGCGACGCCGAGGCGCCGGGACATCTCCAGCACCCCGATACGCGGCTCCCGTGCCAGCAGCACGATGAGCCGGCCGTCCAGATGATCGATCGCCACGCCGGCCTCCGTGATGGTCATCCTGTACAGAACGCCCGATCCTACGGGCCTCACGTTGGGCAGAATGCCCAGTCGAAACGCAAACTATTGCGCACGTTGCGGAACGGGGCGACGCTGCCGCCATGACTCAGACAACCCACCACACCCCCAGCACCGCGCGCGAGGCAGACCCCTTCCCGGTGAAGGGGATGGACGCGGTCGTCTTCGCCGTGGGCAACGCCAAGCAGGCGGCGCACTACTACTCCAGCGCCTTCGGCATGCAGCTGGTCGCCTACTCCGGACCGGAGACGGGCAGCCGCGAGACGGCGTCCTACGTCCTCACCAACGGCTCGGCGCGCTTCGTCCTCACCTCCGTCGTCAAGCCCGCCACCGACTGGGGCCGCTTCCTCGACGAGCACGTGGCCGCGCACGGCGACGGCGTGGTCGACCTCGCCATCGAGGTCCCGGACGCGCGCGCCGCCTTCGCATACGCCGTCGAGCACGGCGCCCGCCCCGTCACCGAGCCGTACGAGCTGAAGGACGAGCACGGCACGGTCGTCCTCGCGGCCATCGCCACCTACGGCAAGACCCGCCACACGCTGGTCGACCGGTCCGGCTACGACGGCCCCTACCTGCCCGGCTACGTGGCCGCCGACCCGATCGTCGCGCCGCCCGCCCGCCGCACCTTCCAGGCCATCGACCACTGCGTCGGCAACGTCGAGCTCGGCCGCATGAACGAGTGGGTCGAGTTCTACAACAAGGTCATGGGCTTCACGAACATGAAGGAGTTCGTGGGCGACGACATCGCGACCGAGTACTCGGCGCTGATGTCCAAGGTCGTCGCCGACGGCACCCTCAAGGTCAAGTTCCCGATCAACGAGCCCGCCGTCGCCAAGAAGAAGTCCCAGATCGACGAGTACCTGGAGTTCTACGGCGGCGCGGGCGTCCAGCACATCGCGCTGAACACGAACGACATCGTCGAGACCGTCCGCACGATGAAGGCCGGCGGCGTCCAGTTCCTCGACACCCCCGACTCGTACTACGACACGCTCGGCGAGTGGGCCGGCGAGACCCGCGTGCCGGTGGAGACGCTGCGCGAGCTGAAGATCCTCGTCGACCGCGACGAGGACGGCTACCTGCTGCAGATCTTCACCAAGCCGGTCCAGGACCGTCCGACCGTCTTCTTCGAACTCATCGAGCGCCACGGCTCGATGGGCTTCGGCAAGGGCAACTTCAAGGCCCTGTTCGAGGCGATCGAGCGGGAGCAGGCGAAGCGCGGCAACCTGTAGCGGCCGGCCCGGCCCTCAGCGCGAGCCCGAACGGACCGGAGCGGGTGACACCCCGCCCCGGTCCGTCGGCCGCGCCGCCGACGGCTCCGGACCCGGCTCCGCAGCGTCCTCGCCGCTCTCGGTGTCCTCGGTGTCCTCGGACTCCTCCGGCAGCCCCACCGCGGCCGGCTCGCCCAGCGCCTTCAGCGCCTCCTCGGCTGCCGGGACGAGGAGCGGGGAGAAGTACGGATTGACGCGCAGCGCCTCCTGGAGATGCCGGCGGGCCGGCCCGTACCGCTTCAGGGAGCGTTCGATCTCCCCCCGGTGATACGCGTACAGGGCGCTGCGCACCCCGCCGCCGTGCTCCGCGTCCATCGCCCGCGTCGCGAACTTCAGCGCCTCCTCGTCTTGGCCGGCCCGGTGCAGCGCCCAGCCCAGCGCGTCCGCCACCGCGACACCCGGGTGCCGTTCCCACTCCCCGCGCAGCCGCCGCACCGCGGACCGCGCGTCCCCGTGATCCGCCTCGAACAGCCCCAGCACCAACTCGACGTCGACACCCCCGGCGGCCTCCTCCCGCGCCCGCTCCCGCAGCAGGTCGTACTGCACCCGGGCCGCCCCGCCCAGCCCCAGCGACTCGTACAGCTCGCCCAGCTCCAGGGCGTACCGCGGCGACGGCCGCCTTTCGAGCACGGTCCGGTACGCCTGCAGCGCCTCCGACGTGCGGTGCAGCGAGGTCAGCGCCCGGCCCTGCCCGGCGAGCGCCGTGTACTCGTCGGGGTCGGTGCGCAGTGCCGCCCCGTACCGCAGCAGCGCCTCCTCCGGCTCGCCCCGCTCCCACGCCAGATCGCCCGCGCGGGACAGATAGGCCGCCCGCTCGGCCGGCGTCCTCGCGCCCGCCGCCGCGTCCGCGAGAGCTGCGGCGGCGTCCTCGCGCCAGCCGCGGTCCCGGTACACCTGGGCGGCCCGTGCCATGACCGCCGGACCCGAGCGCAGTTCCTGCAGCCGGTCGAGCGTGCGGCGGACCGCCTTGTGGTCACCGAGACCCTCGTACGCCTCCAGCAGCTGCGGGTACGCCGTCCACCGCTTCGGCGCCCGCGTGACGGCCTCCTCGCCCCACTTGCGCGCCGCCCGGAAGTCGCCGCGGGCGTTCGCGAGGGCGGCCAGCCCCTCCACTGCCGTGCCCTTCCCGGCCGCCCCGGTCCCCAGCGCCGTGCGCAGCGCCTTCTCGGCCTTCGGGTAGAACGCGGGAGCGGCCGTACGCCGGCCCTGCTCGACGTACGCCGCGCCCAGCAGCGCCCACGAGCGGCCGTCGCCGGGCCGGGTCCGTACGCGCGCCTCGCGCTCGCCGATCAGCGCCGCGAGGTCGGGCAGCGCCACCGGGACCCCGGCCCCCACCGCCCTCACCGTCCTGGCCATCGGACCCGGCGCGGGCGGCGGCGGCTTCGCCCGGTCCGCGGGCAGCAACACCAGCACCCCACCGAGGACGGCACCCGCCGCGACGGCACCGGCCAGCAGGCGCCGCACGACGGGGGAGCGGCGCGGCCCGGAGGGAGCCGGCGGGAGCTGTGCGATCACCATGCCGCTCACTGTGCGTCAACACCGGGACCACGCCCCGGCACGCGAAGGGTGCCGTATCCGGGGTTCACACCGATGGCCCCGGGTGCGACGCTGTGATCATGAGCCGTATCGAAGCCCCGCGCGACGAAGCGACGGGCAACCTCGTGGACCGTCTGCTCGCGGGGCTGCCGGCCGAGGCGGTCCTCGTCGACCCGGACGTCACCGCCTCCTACGCCCACGACATGGCCAGCTTCTGCGCGGCGGGCACCCCCGCCGTCGTCGTCCTCCCGCGCACCGTCGAACAGGTCCAGCACGTCATGCGCACGGCCACCGAGCTGCGCGTCCCGGTCGTCCCCCAGGGCGCCCGCACGGGCCTGTCCGGCGGTGCCAACGCCACGGACGGGTGCATCGTGCTGTCCCTCGTCAGGATGGACCGGATCCTTGAGATCAGTCCCGTGGACCGGATCGCCGTCGTCGAGCCCGGCGTCGTCAACGCGACGCTCTCGCGCGCCGTCAACGAGCACGGGCTCTGCTACCCGCCGGACCCGTCGAGCTGGGAGATGTGCACCATCGGCGGCAACATCGGCACGGCCTCCGGCGGCCTGTGCTGCGTGAAGTACGGGGTGACGGCCGAGTACGTCCTCGGGCTCGACGTCGTCCTCGCCGACGGCCGCCTGATGAGCACCGGACGCCGCACGGCCAAGGGGGTCGCCGGGTACGACCTCACGCGCCTCTTCGTCGGCTCCGAGGGTTCGCTCGGCATCGTCGTACGGGCGGTCCTGGCCCTCAAGCCGCAACCGCCGCGGCAGCTGGTGCTCGCCGCCGAGTTCGCCTCCGGCGCCGCCGCCTGCGACGCCGTCTGCCGGATCATGGAGGGCGGCCACGTTCCGTCCCTGCTCGAACTGATGGACCGCACGACGGTGAAGGCCGTCAACGCGCTGGCCAACATGGGGCTCCCGGAGACCACGGAGGCGCTCCTCCTGGCCGCCTTCGACACCCCGGACCCCGCCGCCGACCTCGCGGCGGTCGGCGCCCTGTGCGAGGCGGCGGGCGCCACCCAGGTCGTACCGGCCGACGACGCGGCCGAGTCCGAACTGCTCCTGCAGGCACGCCGGTTGTCGCTGACCGCGCTGGAGGCGGTGAAGGGCACGACGATGATCGACGACGTCTGCGTGCCGCGCTCCCGGCTCGGCGAGATGCTGGACGGGGTGGAGCGCATCGCCGAGAAGTACGCCCTCACCATCGGGGTCTGCGCCCACGCGGGCGACGGCAACACCCACCCCACCGTCTGCTTCGACGCGGCCGACCCCGACGAGTCACGCCGGGCCCGCGAGTCCTTCGACGAGATCATGGCCCTCGGCCTCGAACTCGGCGGCACCATCACCGGCGAGCACGGCGTGGGCGTCCTGAAGAAGGAGTGGCTGGCGCGCGAGATCGGCCCCGTGGGCGTGGAGATGCAGCGCGGTATCAAGGCCGCCTTCGACCCCCTCGGCATCCTCAACCCGGGCAAGGTCCTCTGAGCGGTACGGGAGCCCCGGCCCCTCACTCACCCTCCGCCGACTCGTCGGACGGCCACGGGTCGCGCAGCCACAGGTCGTCGGCCGGGGTGGGCGCGAGAAGCTCGGCGAGGCCGTCGTCGATGCCGAGCTGCCCGGCCTCGGAACCCGGGGGGACCGCCCGCAGGGTGCGCTCCAGCCAGGCGGACACCTGCGCGGCGGGCGCCTCCAGCAGCGCGTCCCCGTCGGGCGAGCTCAGCGCCATCAGCACGACACCGCGGCCCGCGACCTTCGTCGGCCACACCCGCACGTCACCGTGCCCGCACGGCCGGAACACCCCCTCCACGAGCAGCTCGCGGGCGAAGGTCCAGCTGACGGGATGGTCCGAGCCCACATGGAAGGTGACGTGGACGGCGTACGGGTCGTCGGTGCGGTAGGTCAGCCGGGCCGGGACCGGGATGCTGCGTTCCGGGGACAGGACGAGGTTCAGCTCGAGCTCGCGTTCCACCACGGTGTACATGTCGATGCGCTTCCTTTCCGGATCGGGGCCCACGGAACGAGCCCGTACGAGTGGAGAGCGCGGGGCGCCCGGATCATTACGCGGGTTCGGGGAAGTTCTTCCGACTCCTGCGCGCACTGTCCCGGACAGCTTCGGTGCCAGGAGCGCGAGAGGGGGCGCGCGGTTGCCCTAATGGGGTGGGTAGCGCCGGAGCGCCGGTGGGGCGGGCGCGCGTCTGATAGATGTGGAGCCCCCAAAAGACCCCCGAGCAGATACGGGACGACGGACATGAGCGCCCCAACCCCGGCACCCGGCGACGACAGGCCCCGCGAAGGGTATTACCCGGACCCGTCCATTCCTGGATATGTCCGGTACTGGAACGGTGCGTCCTGGGTGCCGGGCACCAGCCGTCCCGCGCCGACGGACGGGGTGCCCCTCGCGCCCCCGGCCGGCGCGCGTCCCGCCTCCGTACCCGCTCCGGCGCCCGCCCCGCAGCGCTCGGTCCCGCTCGCGCGGGGAGCGGTGCCCCCGGCCGAGGAGACCGGCCCGCACTTCTTCGACGAGGATCCGCAGCCCCCGGCCGCGCCCCGCCAGGTGAGCCCGGCCGAGGCCCAGCACGGGAGCCGGCCCGAACCGGCGTCGGCCTGGGGCGCCGACCGGTCCCGGCAGTCCGGCTTCGGCGGCGACCAGGACCGCCGGGTCTCCTGGGGCGCCGGCCAGGGCGATCCGCGCGTCCCGCACACGGCGGAGCCCGGCGAGGCGCTCGTGCAGCCCGACGGCAGGTCCGCCCGCACGGACGGCACCACGACGATTCCCCCGGCGGACACCGGGGAGGACTCCCCGCGCCCGCCCGCCTCGGGCGGCACCGTCGTCTTCCGCCGCCCGACCGGCGGCACCGCCGCGGCCCCCGGGACCGCGGGCACCACCGGCACGCCGGACGCGGCCGGGAGTTCCGGCGCCCCCGGCACCACCGCCTCCGGTGCCGCCCACCCAGGGACCTTCGGCGCCCCGGGTTCCGGAACGGTGAACTCCGGTACGGGTGACGCCGCCACGCCCGCCGGTGCCTTCGGACCCGCGGGAGCGACCGGCGGGCCGCGTGTACCCGGACCCGCGGTCCCGGGACAGCCGTCGGCGCCCGGCGCCGCCCGAGCCGACGGCGGCGCGGGACCCCAGGGACCCCGCGGCTCCCTCGCGCCCGAGGGGGCAACGGCCTTCCGCGCGCCCGCCCCGCGCACGGAGCGGCAGGGCGGGGCGCAGAGCGGCGGGCCGGGAGCGGTCACCCCGCCCCCGACGTCCGGGCAGGCCGCCGCCTCCCAGGCGCGGCAGACACCGGCCCCGTCGGTCCCCGCGCAGTCCGGCGGCCCGGCCGCCTCCCCGATGAGCCCCGGGGCGGGCGGCGGACAGCCGTCCTGGGCTCAGCAGGTGCACCGGCTGGCGGGAGCGGGCGACGAGGGACAGCCCGTCGTCCCGTGGAAGCCGCCCGTCGACGACGTGTTCCAGGCGGCGGCCCGCGCCCAGGCGGCCGCCCGCCCCGCGGGGCTCGGCAGACGGCTGGCCGCCCGGCTCGTGGACACCGTCGTGCTGGCCGGCGCCACCTCCGTGGCCGCCGTCCCGCTGGGCACCAAGGCACTCGACCACGTCAACGACAAGATCGACGCGGCGAAGCAGTCCGGCGAGACCGTCACGGTGTGGCTGCTGGACGGCACGACCACCACCTGCCTCGGCATCGTCCTCGCCGTGCTGCTGGTCTTCGGTGTCCTCTACGAGGTGCTGCCCACCGTCCGCTGGGGCCGCACGCTCGGCAAGAAGCTCTGCGGCCTCCAGGTGCGCGACATCGAGGGCGGTGAGCCGCCCTCCTTCGCCCCGGCGCTGCGCCGCTGGCTCGTCTACAGCATCCCCGGTGTCCTCGCCATCGGGGTGGTGGGCGTCCTGTGGTGCCTGTTCGACCGGCCCTGGCGCCAGTGCTGGCACGACAAGGCGGCCCACACCTTCGTCGCCGCCTGACCGGAGCCCGTCGCCCGGACGGACCCGTGCCGGATGCGGAGCCGGGGGGTTCGCGGTCGACTCGGGCCATGAGCACCGAACCGCCGCCCCCCGGTCAGTTCCCGGACGACGACCCGTTCAAGAAGCAACAGCCGCCGCCCGCCCAGGGCGGCGGATCCCCGTACGACACCCCGCCGCCCCAGGGCGACCCGTACGGCAGCGGCGGCCCGTACGGGGGCCCGGGCGGCGGAGGGGACCCCTACGGCGGCGGAGGCCCGTACCAGGCCCCGGGCGGCGGGGACCCGTACGGAGGCGGGGGCGGCGGTCCGTTCGGCGGTGCGGACCCGCTCGCCGGGATGCCTCCGCTGGCCGGCAGCGGCAAGCGGGTGCTGGCGCGGATCATCGACATGATCCTGGTCGGGATCGTGATCTGGCTGCTGTCCTGGGGTTTCGGTTTCGCCCAGTACACGGTCGACACCGACGACATCGAGTACGGCAAGTCGTTCGGGCAGGAGGTCGTCGCCGCGATCCTATACATCGCGTACGACACCCTCATGATCAGCAGGACCGGCCAGACCCTCGGTAAGCGGCTCTTCGACCTGCGGGTGGCCAACCTGGACAACGGCGCGACGCCCTCCGTGCAGACCTCGCTGACGCGCGCGGCCGTGCTGTGGTTGCCGTTCGCCTTCTGCTGCGCCTGCGTGTGGACGGCGATCGCGGGCGGCTGGAGCTTCTTCGACCGCCCCTACAAGCAGGGCCTGCACGACAAGGCGGCCAAGACGGTGGTGGTCAGCACCCGTTGAGCCCGGCCGTCCCGTCGGCGGGACGGCACGCGCGGCACAGGACGGCGGGCCCGTGTGACACGGGCCCGCCGTCCTGCGTGCGAAGGTGCGTGACTCAGGGGCCCGACGGTCCGCGCGCGGACTCGGCCGAGCCGACGGAGGCCGTCTCCCGCCGTACCGGCACGGGCACCTGCTCCGGCATCCGGGGCCCGGCGGCGGCCGGTTCGGGTTTCGGTAGCGGGACCGTCATCGCGACGAGGAGTCCGAGGACGAGCGCCGAGAGGGCGATCACCGCGATACCCGCGCCCGAACTCGTCTGCGACAGCAGCAGCATGGCGAGTGTGGAGAAGATCACGGTGCAGGAGCCGTAGGCGAGCTGTGCGGCGGTCGGGCGAGGCCTGGCAGTCGGACGAGGCATGGCAATCGTGTCCTCGGGTGGGTGTCTCCCCCCGAGCCTCTCGCGATCGGGGAGGGTGCGGATAAAGATCTGGGGGTCGGACAACGGTGTCGACTTGGCTTTCCGCCGGCATTCCGGCGCTCCGCCAATCGACTCTATTCCGCTGCATGCCCGACAGGAACGACCAGTAAGCGTGACCTAACCCACGGTGCCGGAGCACAGGGGGCGCACGGAGTCATGGCGTCCGACAACTGGACGGCTGAGCGCGCCCGTTGGGGTGCCGGTCACCGTCCGGATACCGAACGGTCGCTTCGCATAGTGCACTTGGCCTGTGCAAGTCAAGATCTGTCTTTTCTCCGTCAACTCCGGTCGAATGTCGTCACTTGAATCGCGTGTACGGCGCGCGGGACCCTCCATGACCAGGACCCCCATCCTCTCCGCGCGCACGGGGCGCGGGGGAGGAAATCAAGTGAGCAGCAGATCCTGGACGTTCAGAGCGTCCGCGGTGGGCGTCGCCCTCGCGGCGGCGACCGCCACGTTCTCGACGTTCGCCGTGGCCCAGGCCGATGACGCACCGTCGTCGGTGTCCGTGGACCGCCACGACCCGCAGCCGGCCAAGAACAAGGTCGAACACGACCTCGACGGCCCGCTCAGCAAGACCCAGGAAGCGCAGCGCCAGGAGGCCCTGAACCGGGTCATATCCGGCGACGCCACGGTCAAGGACCGTGACGGCTCCCAGGTGGTGAAGCTCAACAAGAGCAAGTACGTCGAGCTCGGCCGCGAGAAGACGGACCAGATCTTCACGATCCTGGTCGAGTTCGGCGACCAGGTCGACAGCAGGTACGGCGGCACCGCCGGTCCGCTGCACAACCAGATAGCCGCGCCGGACCGTGCCAAGGACAACAGCACGGCCTGGCAGAAGGACTACGACCAGAAGCACTTCCAGGACCTCTACTTCGGCGCCGGCAAGAACACCGAGTCGCTGAAGAAGTACTACGAGAAGCAGTCCTCGGGCCGCTACTCGGTCGACGGCGAGGTCACCGACTGGGTCAAGGTCCCCTACAACGAGGCCCGTTACGGCTCCAACTACTGCGGCCAGACCAACTGCTCCAGCGTCTGGAACGTGGTGAGCGACGGCGTCACCGCCTGGGTCGCCCAGCAGAAGGCGGCCGGCAAGTCCGAGGCCGACATCAAGGCGGACCTCGCCCACTACGACCAGTGGGACCGCTACGACTTCGACGGCGACGGCGACTTCAACGAGCCGGACGGCTACATCGACCACTTCCAGATCGTGCACGCCGGTGAGGACGAGTCCGCCGGTGGCGGCGTCCAGGGCAAGGACGCGATCTGGGCCCACCGCTGGTACGCGTTCGGCTCCGACGCGGGCGCCACGGGCCCCGCGGAGAACAAGCTGGGCGGCGCGCAGATCGGCGACACCGGCATCTGGGTCGGCGACTACACCATCCAGCCGGAGAACGGCGGACTCGGCGTCTTCGCCCACGAGTACGGCCACGACCTCGGTCTGCCGGACGAGTACGACACCTCCGGCGGCGGCGAGAACGGCACCGGTTTCTGGACGCTGATGTCGGCCGGCTCCTGGCTCGGCACCGGCAAGGAGTCCATCGGCGACCTGCCCGGCGACATGAACGCCTGGGACAAGCTCCAGCTCGGCTGGCTGAACTACGGCACCGCCGAGGCCGGCAAGAAGTCCAAGCACAAGCTGGGCGTCGCGGAGTACAACACCAAGAACAAGCAGGCCCTCGTGGTCACGCTGCCCAAGAAGAAGGTCACCACCCAGGTCGTCACGCCGGCCCAGGGCGCCACCCAGTGGTGGAGCGGCAGCGGTGACAACCTCAAGAACACGCTGACCCGTTCGGTCGACCTGACCGGCAGGTCGAAGGCCGCGCTGACCCTCGACGGCTGGTGGGACATCGAGGAGGAGTACGACTTCCTCTACACCGAGGTGTCCACCGACGGCGGCGCCAACTGGACCGCCCTGGACGGCACGGCGGACGGCGCGGCCATCCCGCGCGACGGCAGCGACAAGCCCGCCCTGACCGGCACCACGGCCGCGTACAAGAAGCTGTCGTTCCCGCTCGACGCCTACGCGGGCAAGAAGATCGACCTGCGCTTCCGCTACTCGTCCGACGGCGGCAAGGCGCTGAAGGGCTTCGCGGCCGACGAGATCACCGTGACCGCCGACGGCACCGCGCTCTTCTCGGACAACGCCGAGACGGCCGACGCCGCATGGACGGCCAACGGCTTCTCCCGCATCGGCGCGTCCTTCACCAAGGACTACGCGCAGTACTACCTCGCCGAGAACCGCCAGTACGTCTCGTACGACAAGACCCTCAAGGTCGGCCCGTACAACTTCGGCTTCTCGACGACGCGTCCGGACTGGGTCGAGCACTACCCGTACCAGAACGGCCTGCTGATCTGGAAGTGGGACACCTCGCAGGCGGACGACAACACCAGCGAGCACCCGGGCGAGGGTCTGATCCTGCCGGTGGACGCGCACTCCAAGGCGCTGAAGTGGGCCGACGGCTCGCTGCTCCGCAACAAGATCCAGGCCTTCGACGCCACCTTCAGCACCTACCCGACCGACGCGTTCACGCTTCACAACGCCGACGTCGCGCTGAAGATCAAGTCGCAGAAGGGCGTCTCCGTCTTCGACGACCGCAAGGGCTCGTACTTCGACCCGGCGAACCCGTTCAACAGCGTCAAGGTCACTGACACCAACACCAAGATCAAGATCGTGAAGGAGCCCAAGGACGGCTCGACGATCTCGCTCCAGGTGGGTCCCTCGACCAACTGATCGGCATCTTTGCAGGTCAGAACATGATCGGCCGCAACCCTCTGGCGGGTTGCGGCCGATCGTGTTTAGGTGCGTCCTGTGACTTCCTTATTGACACCGAATCTCACGGGGGTGTGACCGCATGGCCGCAGGGGGTTTCTGCAAGCTGCCGAACGGCAGCGTGGTGGTGGCGCTGAACCTGCCCAGTCCGGCGGGGCCCGGTCGCGGATCGGTGCGCTTCCTCGTGCTGGCCCAGAACCGCGCCCGGGCGCTGACCCGGCTGCGCAACCTGGGCATGCGCGCGGTCTACCTCCGCGGCAACGCGGCGCCGCCCACCCCGGACGAGATCACCGCGGTCCTGCACCACCCCGACGGCCTCGTCTGGCGTACGGCCCCCGGCAGCGACCTCCATGGCCCCGAGCTCGCCCAGGAGCTCTGGCACCCGATACGGACCCTGATCCGCCGGCCGGTCACCCCGGCCTGACCGCCGCGGCGACCCCGGGCGGGCGTCAGACCACCGGCTTGCCGGAGAGGTCCACGCCCGCCTCCCGCAGCTCCTCCAGCGCCCGCTGCGTGCTCTGCTCGGCCACCCCGGCCGTCAGGTCGAGCAGCACCTGCGTGCGGAAGCCCTGCCGGACCGCGTCCAGCGCGGTCGCCCGCACGCAGTGGTCGGTCGCGATGCCGACCACGTCGACCTCGTCGATCTCCCGGGCCTTGAGCCAGTCGCCCAGCGGCACGCCGTTCTCGTCGGCGCCCTCGAAGCCGCTGTAGGCGGCCGCGTAGGCGCCCTTGTCGAAGACGGCGTCGATGGCGCCGGAGGCGACGGCCGGGGCGAAGTTCGGATGGAAGCCCACGCCCTCGGTGCCGGCCACGCAGTGCGCGGGCCAGGAGTGGACGAAGTCGGGGTTGTCGGCGAAGTGGCCGCCGGGGGCGATGTGCAGGTCGCGGGTGGCGACGACATGGCGGTAACCGGCGGGCGCCTGGCCGATCAGCTCGGTGATGGCGGCGGCCACGTCCGAGCCCCCGGCGACCGCCAGACTGCCTCCCTCGCAGAAGTCGTTCTGCACGTCAACGACGATCAAGGCGCGGCGCATGGTCGGTGTCCTTCGGGTCGGCAGGAGGGCGGTGGTGGGGTGGGGGCCCGGCCGTACTGCGTCACCCGCGGGACGGTCCCGGACCCCGGCCCGAGGGCGGCGCGGGTGCCGTGGACGGTCGTGCGGGCGCAGGTTGTCGTTCCGAGCCTAGAGACTTCGCGTGCACTGCGGGAGGGGGCATTCGGCTGCTGCGTCGTACGGGGGACGCTGCCGTTGCATTCCCGCTCACCGGTCGTTCATGCGTGAACGGACCGCCGGGAGCGGGCGGGACGCCGACCGTGCGGCGTCCCGCGGCCGTCCCTCAGACGTATTCGGTCGGGATGACCGGCTCGCCGCGCGAGAGCTGGGTCGCCGACAGCGGCAGGTTCGCCCGGGCGGCCGCGTGCCGGCTGCGGACGACGTCCAGGGGCTCGCGGGCCAGCACTCGGCCGTCCCTGACCAGCTCGACGAGCAGTTGGCGGTCGGCCAGTGCGGCGGGCACGGGACCGGTGCCGATCACCTCGGCCTCCGCGACGCCGTACTTGTCCAGGCGCCGGGCGGCCCACTTGCGTCCGCCCACGGACGTCTTGCCACCCGTCGACTTCTTCGCCACCGGCACCAGCGGAGCGTCCGGGTCCGAGGACTCGGCGCGGGCGACCAGCTTGTAGACCATCGAGGACGTCGGGTGGCCGGAACCCGTCACCAGCTGGGTGCCGACCCCGTACGCGTCCACGGGCGCCGCCGCCAGCGAGGCGATCGCGTACTCGTCGAGGTCCGAGGTGACGACGATCTTCGTCTTGGCGGCGCCCAGCTCGTCCAGCTGCTGGCGCACCCGGTGCGCGACCAGCAGCAGGTCGCCGGAGTCGATGCGCACGGCACCCAGCTCGGGACCGGCGACCTCCACGGCCGTACGGACGGCCTCGTCCACGTCGTAGGTGTCCACGAGCAGCGTGGTGCCCCGGCCCAGCGAGGTCACCTGGGCCTGGAAGGCGTCCCGCTCCCGGTCGTGCAGCAGGGTGAAGGCGTGCGCGCTCGTCCCCACCGTGGGGATGCCGTAGCGGTAGCCCGCGGCCAGGTCGGAGGTGGTCGCGAAACCGCCGACGTACGCGGCGCGCGCGGCGGCGACCGCGGCCAGCTCGTGGGTGCGGCGGGCGCCCATCTCGATCAGCGGCCGGTCGCCCGCGGCGGAGGACATCCGGGAGGCGGCCGCGGCGATCGCCGAGTCGTGGTTGAGGATCGACAGGATCACCGTCTCCAGGAGCACGCACTCCGCGAACGTGCCCTCCACCCGCAGGATCGGCGAGCCGGGGAAGTACACCTCGCCCTCGGGGTAGCCCCAGATGTCCCCGCCGAAGCGGTACGAGGCGAGCCACTCCAGGGTCGGCTCGTCGACGATCCCGTTCTGCCGCAGGAAGCCCAGCACGTCCGCGTCGAAGCGGAAGTTCTCGACGGCGTCGAGGACCCGGCCGGTACCCGCCACCACGCCGTACCGGCGCCCGTCCGGCAGCCGCCGGGTGAAGACCTCGAAGACGGAGCGCCGCTCGGCGGTCCCCCCGGCCAGGGCGGCCCGCAGCATCGTCAGCTCGTACTGGTCCGTGAAGAGCGCCGTGGAGGGAACGCCCACCCGTCGCCCGCCGCCGCCCTCCTGAGGAAGCGCTCCGCGCCCTTCTTCTGGCAGCCCAAGGTCCGCTGTGTTCATGACGAGGGATCGTACTCCCATCTCGTCACTCTGACGATTTGTGGGTCTCGTTTGGCCGGGCACCCCCCTCAAGTGGCAGCATGGGCGGTGTGACGGCTCCCGCACCTCTAGAGATCGAGAAGACCGAGTCGGCGGAGGAGGTCTTCGCCGTACCCGAGCCCGATGTCCCCTGGGTCACGATCGTCCACAACGACCCCGTGAACCTCATGAGCTACGTGTCGTACGTCTTCCAGATGTACTTCGGCTACTCCAAGGACAAGGCCCACAAGCTCATGCTCGACGTCCACCACAAGGGCCGGGCGGTCGTCTCCAGTGGCACGCGCGAGGAGATGGAACGCGACGTGCAGGCCATGCACGGCTACGGTCTGTGGGCCACCCTCCAGCAGGACCGCAAGTGACCGCGGGACCGCACATGACCGCAGGACCGGAAGCGACCGCAGCACCGGAGACGACCGCACCGGCCGCAGCGCGGCACCGCAGGACCGAACCGGCCGAGCGCGACGCGCAGCACTGGAAGTAGCGACGCAACCTGATGCCAGGACACTTCGAACCGCTCCCCGGCGGCGGCGCCGCCGTCGCGCTCGACGAGGTCGAGATCTCCATCATCCGCTCCCTCGCCGTGCAGCTCCTGGAGCTGATCGGCCCCGGCCCCGCCGAGAACGCGCCCGACGACCCGCTCGCCGAGCTGTTCGCCGAGGGCCCCAGCGAGCCGCCGTCCGACCCCGTGCTGCAACGCCTCTTCCCTGACGCGTACAGCGGCCCCGGCGTCGAGGCCCGTTCGCCCGAGGAGGCCGAGGAGCAGCGCGCCCACTCCTCCGAGTTCCGCCGCTTCACCGAGAACGACCTGCGCGCCGGCAAGCGCGACAACGCGCTCACCGTGATCCGCTCCCTGGACGCGCTCACCCCGGCCGGGGACGGCGGCGCGGTCCTCGAACTGTCCCCCGCGCAGTCCGAGCAGTGGCTGCGGGCCCTCAACGACCTGCGGCTGGCGATCGGCGCCCGGCTCGATGTCGTCGACGAGGAGGACACCGAACTCCTCTACCGCCTCCCGGACGAGGACCCCCGCAAGCCGATGGTGCTGGCCTACCTGTGGCTCGGCGGACTCCAGGAGACCCTGGTGGAAACCCTAATGCCCTGACCTGTCGCGACAAACTCCCCCCGCCGTGTTCGCTCAGCGGACGCTCAAATCCGGATAACGATCGTGTCACCGAGGCCGCGTCCTATGGGGCGCGGCTCGACTTTTGTCCGGTTCTCCCTGTGGTCTGCGCCACGAACGCCTCCGCCGATCACTGTTGCGGCCGTGATAAATCTTCACGACCGCCCGACGGGACGACACCCATGTCCCGCCGGGTGCGCCACCGAGCCGGCGGATCGCCGGCCAGGCACAGCTCCATCACATCCGGGGGGATCGGGACCCGATCCGAGGCCACGCAGACGGCTCGGGTCGGCATGGAGAAAGGCGCACCGAACATGACCTCATCGCAGGTCGACAAGAATTACGACGGCAGTGAGGCCGTGCAGAGCGCGGCAGCCGAGGACGGCGAGGGCTACCAGCGCGGGCTCGGCGCCCGCCAGATCCAGATGATCGCGATCGGCGGCGCCATCGGCACCGGCCTGTTCCTCGGCGCGGGCAAGGGCATCTCGAAGGCGGGCCCCAGCCTGATCCTCGCCTACGCCATCGCGGGCGTGGTCATCTTCTTCATCATGCGCGCCCTCGGCGAGCTGCTCATGTACCGGCCCGTGTCCGGCTCCTTCTCGGAGTACGCGCGCGAGTTCATCGGCCCCTTCGCGGGCTTCGTGACCGGCTGGACCTACTGGCTGTTCTGGGTCATCACCGGCATGACCGAGGTCACCGCCGCCGCCCAGTACATGAAGTACTGGACCCACGACAGCGTGCCGCAGTGGGTCACGGCACTGGTCTTCACGATCATCCTGTACGCCGCGAACCTGATCTCCGTGAAGCTCTTCGGCGAGCTGGAGTTCTGGTTCTCCATGGTCAAGGTCACCGCCATCGTCGGCATGATCCTGATCTGCGCCGGCATCCTCACCCTCGGCTTCTCCGACGCCGGCGACACCGCCTCCGTCAGCCACCTGTGGAGCGACGGCGGTTTCTTCCCGCACGGCGTCGGCAACACCCTGATGACCCTCCAGATGGTCATGTTCGCGTTCCTCGCGGTCGAGCTCGTCGGCGTCACCGCGGGCGAGTCCAAGGACCCGAAGACCGTTCTGCCCAAGGCCATCAACACCGTGCCGTGGCGCATCGCCGTCTTCTACGTCGGCGCCCTGATCATGATCCTCTCGGTCGTGCCGTGGACGCACTTCCAGCCGGGCGTCTCCCCGTTCGTCGCCGCCTTCGAGAAGATGGGCCTCGGCGTCGGCGCCGCCATCGTCAACTTCGTCGTCCTGACGGCCGCCCTGTCCTCCTGCAACTCCGGCATGTACTCCACCGGCCGCATGCTGCGCGACCTCGCGCTCAACGGCCAGGGCCCCCGCTTCTTCACCCGGCTCACCAAGAACGGCCTGCCCCTGATCGGCACCTCGTTCTCCGCCGCGATGATGCTGGTGGGCGTCTGGATCAACTACCAGTGGCCCGGCGAGGCGTTCAACTACGTCGTCTCCTTCGCCACCATCTCCGGCATGTGGGCCTGGATCATCATCCTGGTCTGCCAGATCCGCTACCGCCTGAAGTCCGACCGCGGCGAACTCCCGGTCTCCGAGTTCCGGGCACCCGGCGGCATCTGGGCCAGCGTCTTCTCGCTCGCCTTCATCGGCATGGTGATCGTGATGATGGGCATCGACAAGGACGCCCGCATCTCGCTCTACTGCGCCCCGCTGTGGGCCCTCGTCCTGGGCGTCTCCTACCTGGTGCTCAAGAGCCGCGACCCGCAGGCCGCCGCCTTCGCCAAGCGCTGACCGCCGGCCTTCCCCGGACCCCGCGTCCGGCATCCGGGCCGTCCCGTACCACCCTTCGGTACGGGGCGGCCCTTCTGCTTATCCTGACCAGCATGCTGACCATCACCCAGGCGCTCTTCGACCAGATCGTCGCGCACGCGCGGCAGGACCACCCCGACGAGGCCTGCGGCGTCGTCGCGGGCCCGGCCGGCACGGACCGCCCCGAGCGGTTCATCCCGATGCTCAACGCGGCCCGCTCGCCCACCTTCTACGAGTTCGACTCGGGCGACCTGCTGAAGCTGTACCGCGAGATGGACGACCGCGACGAGGAACCGGTCGTCATCTACCACTCGCACACGGCCACCGAGGCCTACCCCTCCCGCACCGACATCTCCTACGCGAACGAGCCCGGCGCGCACTACGTCCTGGTCTCCACCGCGGACGCCGACGAGGCCGGCCCCTTCCAGTTCCGCTCGTACCGGATCGTCGAGGGGGAGGTCACGGAGGAGGAGGTCACCGTCGTGGAGGGCTACTGATCCCGCATTTCGGTCAGAATTCATCCACCATCTGAGATCACACTCCGGGACCCCGACCGGGAATCGATACGATGAGCCCATGGTTTCCCACGACGTGAGCGAGAAGACGCCGGGCATGCTGCTCGTGGCGCGGCTGCACGTCGACCTGTGCAGGCTCAACAGCGCCCTCTGTCCGCGCTGACCCCTGCCGCCGCACGGCCGTGAAGCCGCGGCGTCCCGCACCGCGTCCCGCTCGCACGCAGCGCCGCCGCGCGCCCACCGACCCGACTTCCCTCCCGACAGGAGCCCGCAATCATGGCCATCGAGGTCCGCATCCCCACCATCCTCCGCACCTACACCGACGGCCAGAAGGCCGTCGAGGGCGGCGGGGACACCCTCGCCGAGCTCTTCGCCGACCTCGAGACCCGCCACACGGGCATCCAGGCCCGCATCGTGGACGGCGGCGAACTGCGCCGCTTCGTCAACGTCTACCTCAACGACGAGGACGTCCGCTTCCTCGACGGCATCAACACCAAGCTCACCGACGGCGACAACGTCACGATCCTGCCGGCCGTGGCCGGCGGCATGGCCTGATCGGTATGCGCTACGACTCCCCGCTGGCCGCGGTGGGCAACACCCCCCTGGTGCGCCTGCCGCGGCTGTCGCCGTCCGAGGACGTGCGTATCTGGGCCAAGCTGGAGGACCGCAACCCCACCGGCTCCGTCAAGGACCGCCCCGCCCTGCACATGATCGAGCAGGCGGAGAAGGACGGCCGCCTCACCCCCGGCTGCACCATCCTGGAGCCGACCTCCGGCAACACCGGCATCTCGCTGGCCATGGCGGCCAAGCTCAAGGGCTACCGCATCGTCTGCGTCATGCCCGAGAACACCTCGCAGGAGCGCCGCGACCTGCTCGCCATGTGGGGCGCCGAGATCATCGCCTCCCCGGCGGCCGGCGGCTCCAACACGGCCGTACGCGTCGCCAAGGAGCTCTCCGCCGAGCACCCCGACTGGGTGATGCTCTACCAGTACGGCAACCCCGACAACGCGGGCGCCCACTACGCCACGACCGGCCCGGAGATCCTCGCCGACCTCCCCTCCGTCACCCACTTCGTCGCCGGGCTCGGCACCACCGGCACCCTCATGGGCGTCGGCCGGTTCCTGCGCGAGCACAAGCCCGACGTCAGGATCGTCGCCGCCGAGCCGCGCTACGACGACCTCGTCTACGGCCTGCGCAACCTCGACGAGGGCTTCGTCCCCGAGCTGTACGACGCCTCCGTCCTCACCACCCGCTTCTCCGTGGGCTCTGCCGACGCCGTCACCCGCACGCGCGAGCTGCTCCAGCAGGAGGGCATCTTCGCCGGCGTCTCCACCGGCGCGGCCCTGCACGCCGCGATCGGCGTCGGCAGGAAGGCGCTGGCGGCGGGGGAGTCCGCCGACATCGTCTTCGTCGTGGCCGACGGCGGCTGGAAGTACCTCTCGACCGGCGTCTACACCGCCGCCACCACCGAAGAGGCCATCGAGACCCTCCACGGCCAGCTCTGGGCCTAGGGTCCGTCGTCTGGATCAGGTCGGCCGTGACGGACGGTTCGTCCCGGCCGATCCGTCCGGCGTCCGCGGCGCGCGGCGCACGCGGGACGGCGGCGCTCAGCGTGCCAGGTGGCGCACCTGGTCCCACAGCACGGGATCCACGACCCCCACCCGGCGCCGGAAGTCCCCGACCGGCACGTCCCGCAGCTCGTCCGTCTCCAGGAAACTGGGCCTGCCGTGCGCGTCGCCCACGGACCCCGGCGGCAGCGGGATCACCCCGGCCCGCTCGTCGTGGTACTTGCTGGTGATCTTCGCGACCCTCGCCCGCCGGCCCCGCACGGACAGCACCAGACACGGCCGGTCCTTCGCGCCGGGCCCGTCCTCGTAGGGGACGTTCGCCCACCAGATCTCCGCCGGCCGGGGCCCCGGCACCTTCCCGCGCGGCCCGGACGGCCGCCCCGGCGGACGCGTACGCCCCGACGGCCCGCGCCCCCGGCGCCCCCAGCCGTCGACCAGCGTCGCGACGAGCGCGAGCAGCACGACGGCCACCAGAGCGAGCCACCAGGACGTGTCCATACGGTAGAAGGTACCGGTGCGCACCCCCGGCCGCCGCCCCGCCCGGGCGCCCGTCCCTCCCGCGTCCATCCGAACCGGTGACAGCACAGGTGAGTTCGCCCACAACGGCCCCTGGCGGAGGAGCGACGGGACCTTTTGCGCCTTACGCTCGACGGACCGCACGACCCCCGTTCCCGTTTCGTTTCTGCCTTTGCATTTCCCGCCAGCGCGGAGGTTCCAGCTCTCATGAAGCTCACCGTCGTCGGCTGCTCGGGGTCGTTCCCGTCCGCGGAATCGGCCTGCTCGAGCTACCTCGTCGAGGCCGACGGCTTCCGGCTGCTCCTCGACATGGGCAACGGTGCCCTGGGCGAGCTGCAGCGCCACTGCGGTCTCTACGACCTCGACGCGATCTTCCTCAGTCACCTGCACGCCGACCACTGCATCGACATGTGCGCGTACTTCGTCGCCCGCTACTACCGCCACGACGGCGGACGCTGCGACCCCATCCCCGTCTACGGGCCCGAGGGCACGGAGCAGCGGCTGACCACCGCGTACGCGGACACACCCTCCGCCTCCTCGATGAGCGAGGTCTTCGACTTCCACACGGTCAAGCCGGGCACCTTCGAGGTCGGCCCCTTCACCGTGCACACGGAGAAGGTCCGCCACCCCGTGGAGGCGTACGGCATCCGGGTCGAGCACGGGGGCCGCTCGCTGACCTACTCCGGGGACACCGGGGTGAGCGAGACCCTCGACCAACTCGCCCGCGACACCGACCTGTTCCTGTGCGAGGCGGCGTTCACCCACGGCAAGGAGAACATCCCCGACCTGCACCTCAACGGCCGCGAGGCGGGCGAGACGGCCACCCGCGCGGGCGCGCGCCGGCTGGTCCTCACCCACATCCCCCCGTGGACGGACCCCCAGATCAACCTGACCGACGCCCGGGCAGCGTACGAGGGCCCGGTGGAACTGGCGGTACCGCGCAGGTCGTACGAGGTGTAGGCCCCGTACACACGAAAAGGCCCCCGGAGCGGACTCCGGGGGCCTTCGTCATGCCGTGCGAGGGCTCACGCCTTGGTGAGGTCCTCGACCTCCTCCTCGGGCTCGCGGCCCGGGGTGGTCAGGTTGAACCTGACGATCGCGAAGCGGAAGACCACGTAGTAGATCGCGGCGAAGACCAGTCCGATCGGGATGATCATCCATGGCTTGGTCGCCAGGTTCCAGTTCAGGAAGTAGTCGATGGCACCGGCCGAGAAGCTGAAGCCGTGGTGCACGCCCAACGCCCAGGTGACGGCCAGTGAGATCGCGGTGAGGACCGCGTGGATCACGTACAGCAGTGGCGCGATGAACATGAACGCGAACTCGATCGGCTCGGTGATGCCGGTGACGAACGAGGTCAGCGCGAGCGACATCATCATGCCGCCGACAGCCTTGCGGCGCTCGGGCCGCGCGGTGTGCGTGATCGCCAGGGCCGCCGCGGGCAGGGCGAACATCATGATGGGGAAGAAGCCGGTCATGAACTGTCCGGCGGTGGGGTCGCCGTGGAAGAAGCGCGGCAGGTCGCCGTGCCAGACGGCACCGGTGGCGTCCTTGTAGGAGCCGATCTCCTGCCAGGCGACGGTGTTGACGAACTGGTGCATGCCGACCGGGAGCAGGGCGCGGTTGATGGCGCCGAAGATGCCGGCGCCGACGGCACCGAGGCCGGTCATCCACTCGCCGAAGTTGGTGATCACGTCACCGACGGGCTCCCAGACCAGGCCGAAGAAGACGCCGACCGCGGTGCCGATGAAGGCCATCAGGATCGGGACCAGCCGGCGGCCGTTGAAGAAGCCGAGCCAGTCGGGCAGCTTCGTACGGTGGAAGCGCTGCCAGGTGACGGCGGCTATCAGACCCATGACGATGCCGCCGAGGACCTTGGGGTCGTTGTAGGTGGCGGCGATGTCCGCCCCCTTGGTGACCTTGGCGTCGGTGATCGGGAACGCGGTCAGTACGTTCTTGTAGACCAGGAAACCGACCAGCGCGGCCAGCGCGGTGGAACCGTCGGCCTTCTTCGCGAAGCCGATCGCGATACCTACGCAGAACAGCAGCGGCAGGTTACTGAACACCGCGTCGCCGGCGGTGGCGAAGACGGAAGCGACCTTGTCCCAGCCGAGGCCGTCCTTGCCGAATACGTCCGGCTGGCCGAGGCGGAGCAGGATGCCCGCCGCCGGCAGCACGGCGATCGGCAGCTGCAGGCTGCGGCCGACCTTCTGCAGGCCCTGGAACAGGCCGGATCCCCGCTTCTTTGCGGGGGCCGCCGATGCGGTGGCGGTGCTCATAGTTCCTCCATGTGCTGGGCGCTGCCGGGGGACGGGAAGGGCGAAAACGGAGTAGGCAGCGACCGCGTGGTCTACACCACTCAGTGGTGTAGACCTGTTGTAGCACGGTGAAGGCTGGATAAGGAACCCGCGTATTTTGTGGCCTGGGCCATAGCGGAGGAACCGGTTCCATTCATGCCGAAGGGGCCCCGGATCACGCCGAAGGGCCCCCGGACCAGGCAGGTCCGGGGGCCCTTCGGGCGGCGGCGGGGCGCAGACCCCGCAGGCGCGCTACGCCTTCGTCGTGTCCTCGACCTCCTCCTCGGGCTCGCGCCCCGGAGTCTTCAGGTCGAACTTCGTGATCGCGAACCGGAAGATCGCGTAGTACACGGCGGCGAAGCACAGCCCGATCGGGATGATCGCCCACGGCTTGGTCGCCAGGTTCCAGTTGATGACGTAGTCGATCAGGCCCGCCGAGAAACTGAAGCCGTCGTGCACGCCGAGCCCCCAGGTCACGGCCATCGAGACACCGGTCAGCAGCGCGTGGACCACGTACAGCAGCGGCGCGATGAACAGGAACGAGTACTCGATCGGCTCCGTGATGCCGGTGACGAACGACGTCAGCGCCACCGACAGCATCAGACCGCCGATCTCCTTGCGGCGATGGGGCTTGGCGCAGTGAGTCATGGCCAGGCACGCGGCCGGCAGCGCGAACATCATGATCGGGAAGAACCCCGTCGTGAACTGTCCCGCGTCCGGGTCGCCCGCCAGGAACATGTTGATGTCGCCGTGCACCACCGTCCCGTCCGGCTTGGTGAAGCTGCCGAACTGGAACCAGATGGGCACGTTCAGGAACTGGTGCAGCCCGATCACCAGCAGCGCGCGGTTCGCCACACCGAAGACACCGGCGCCCCACGCCCCCAGACCCACCAGCCAGTCGCTGAAGTTCTCCAGCCCGTCACCGATCGGCGGCCACACCCACAGGCACAGCGAGGCGAACGCGATCGCCACGAACGCCATGATGATCGGCACCAGCCGGCGGCCGTTGAAGAACCCGAGCCAGTCCACCAGCTTCGTCCGGTGGAAGCGCCGCCAGAAGTACGCCGACAGCAACCCGATCACGATGCCGCCGAACACCCCGGGATTCTGGTACGTGAACTCCACCACGGAGTTGTCCTCCGCCTGGCAGCCCAGCTTGATCGCGATGCTGCCCGACGGACAGTCCTCCGGAAACGCGCGCAACACGCTGTAGTAGACGAGAAAGCCCACCACCGCCGCCAGCGCCGTGGAACCGTCCGCCTTCTTCGCCATCCCGATGGCCACGCCCACGCAGAACAGCATCGGCAACCCGAGCTGACCGTCCAGCAGCGCGCCGCCCGCCGCGCCCATCACCTTCGAGACGTTGTCCCAGCCGAGCCCGTCCGCACCGAACACGTCCGGCTGCCCCAGCCGGTTGAGGATGCCCGCCGCGGGCAGCACGGCGATGGGCAGCTGGAGGCTGCGGCCCATCTTCTGCAGCCCCTGGAACGCGGTGTTCCAGCGGGCGCGCGCGGGTGAGACGGCGCTGTCGGCACTCATGGACGTCCTCCGGGAACAGGACCGGGTTTGGCGGCCGTTGAAAACTGGTGTAGACCAGTTGCGAGCGATCGGGCTGTCGTGATCGACATCATTCGGTACACACCGCACGACCGCTCGCGAAGATGGGCCAACTGTGGGTTACTGCGACAAAAGCGGTTCGGATCAGGGAGAAGCACATGGCCAGCAAGGCTGAGAAGATCGTTGCCGGGCTCGGCGGCATCGAGAACATCGAAGAGGTCGAGGGCTGCATCACCCGCCTCCGCACCGAAGTCATCGACCCGAGCAAGGTCGACGAAGCCGCCCTCAAGGCCGCCGGCGCCCACGGCGTCGTCAAGATGGGCACCGCCATCCAGGTCGTCATCGGCACCGACGCCGACCCCATCGCCGCCGACATCGAAGACATGATGTGACCACCTGAACCCACCGGGCCCACCCACACCGGGCCCCGCAGGGCCCACCCGGGCCCACTCCGAAGGGCCGCTCCCCGCACCCGGAGCGGCCCCTCACGCATGTACGGCTAGGCTCGTCGCCATGTCTCGAATCGACGGCCGCACGCCCGAACAGCTCCGCCCCATCACCATCGAGCGCGGCTGGAGCAAGCACGCCGAAGGCTCCGTCCTCGTCTCCTTCGGCGACACCAAGGTCTTCTGCACCGCCACCGTCACCGAAGGCGTCCCGCGCTGGCGCAAAGGCAGCGGCGAAGGCTGGGTCACCGCCGAGTACTCCATGCTCCCCCGCTCCACCAACACCCGCGGCGACCGCGAATCCGTGCGCGGCCGCATCGGCGGCCGCACCCACGAGATCAGCCGCCTCATCGGCCGCTCCCTGCGCGCCGTCATCGACTACAAGGCCCTCGGCGAGAACACCATCGTCCTCGACTGCGACGTCCTCCAGGCCGACGGCGGCACCCGCACCGCCGCCATCACCGGCGCCTACGTCGCCCTCGCCGACGCCGTCACCTGGGCCCAGGGCAAGAAGCTCGTCAAGGCCGGCCGCCAGCCCCTCACCGGCACCGTCTCCGCCGTCTCCGTCGGCATCGTCGGCGGCGTCCCCCTCCTCGACCTCCGCTACGAGGAGGACGTCAAGGCCGACACCGACATGAACGTCGTCTGCACCGGCGACGGCCGCTTCGTCGAGATCCAGGGCACCGCCGAGGCCGAACCCTTCGACCGCAAGGAACTCAACGCCCTTCTCGACCTCGCCGTCGCGGGCTGCGACGAACTCGCCGCCGCCCAGCGAGCCGCCCTCGAGGCAACCACGCGCTAGCCGTTCGCGTTCTAAGGGATACGGGCGCACGGTCCAGCCGTGCGCCCGCGACCACATCTTGCCCACGGGGAGGGACCGTTCCATGGCCTCGCGCCACCGCCGCCGCACCGCGGTAATCGCCATCGTCACCGCACTCGTCGCCCTGCCGGCGGCCGTCGGCTGCGACGCCGTCAACAAGGCCCTGGACTGCGTCCAGACCGCCGACGCCATAGCCGACAGCGTCACCGACCTCCAGCAAGCCGTCGAGAACGCCGCCGACGACCCCACACAGACCGACGAATCCCTCCGGTCCATCGAGCGGAACCTCGACAAGATCGGCGACAAGACCGACAACACCGACGTCAACAAGGCCGTCGACGACCTCGGCGACGCCGTCGACAACGTCCGCACCGCCATCAAGAACGGCGACGAGACCCCCGACATCAGCCCCGTCACCGACGCCGCCGGCGAACTCACCAAGGTCTGCACGCCGTAACCGCCGGCACCCCGCCCACAGGTACCGGACCACGGGCCACGCCCACCCCTGGATACTGGTGCGCATGACCCGCCTGATCCTCGCCACCCGCAACGCCGGAAAGATCACCGAGCTGAGGGCGATCCTCGCCGACGCAGGACTGCCCCACGACCTCGTCGGCGCGGACGCCTACCCCGACATCCCCGACGTCAAGGAAACCGGCGTCACCTTCGCCGAGAACGCCCTGCTCAAGGCGCACGCCCTCGCACAGGCCACCGGACTGCCCGCCGTCGCCGACGACTCCGGCCTCTGCGTCGACGTCCTCGGCGGCGCCCCCGGCATCTTCTCCGCCCGCTGGGCCGGCCGCCACGGCGACGACGCGGCCAACCTGGAGCTCCTGCTCGCCCAGCTCGGTGACATCGCCGACCCGTACCGGGGCGCCCACTTCGCCTGCGCGGCGGCCCTCGCCCTCCCCGGCGGCACCGAACGCGTCGTCGAGGGCCGGCTCACCGGCACCCTCCGCCACGCCCCCTCCGGCACGAACGGGTTCGGCTACGACCCGATCCTCCAGCCCCACGGCGAGACCCGCACCTGCGCGGAACTCACCCCCGACGAGAAGAACGCGATCAGCCACCGGGGCCAGGCGTTCCGTGCCCTGGCCCCGGTGGTACGGGAACTGCTGGGCTGAGACGGCATGGGAGAGGGCGCCACCCCGAAGGTGTGGCGCCCTGGACGCGGTGGGCCCGGTGGGACTCGAACCCACGACACACCGGACCTAAACCGGCGCCCTCTGGCCAGCTGGGGTACGGGCCCGCGACCCCGCCTACTCTACTGGGCCGGGTACTCCGCCCGCCGACGTGTCCCGGCCGCGCCCGCCCCGGCACCATGTGCTGGTGATCGCATGGCAGTTGGGGCACAGCAGCCGGAGATTCTCGCGCCGGTCGTCGCGCCGGTCGCCGTTCACGTGGTCGATCTCCAGCGTCATCGGCCTGCCCAGCCATCGCGGGCCGCACCCGCACCTGGAGCACAGCTCGGGCACGCCGACCGCGAGGAGTGCCCGGCGGAGGCGGCTCGTCGAGGTGCGGCCTGCCCCGGTGTGCTTCACGAGTACGGCCTCCGGCGGTTTGACGGGGGTCGTCCCCGGCTTTCCCCGCCGGTGCCCCTGCCCCAGTAAGTGCGTGGTCGTGAGCCGGTCCTCGGCGATCCAGCGGCGGAGCATCACGCGACGGCCGCCGTTGTCCGGGTGACCGAGGCGCCGCAGGACCTCGGCGAGCGAGGACGACTCGGCCACCGCCCGCGCCAGTTCGCCCGACGTTGGCCGCCCCGTGCGTCCGGTGCCGGTCACGCGGCCGCCGTCCGCCCGAGGCGGCCCCTGGACAGCCCCCGGTAGGTGTCGGTGGTGGAGTGGCAGTTCGGGCAGAGGATCCGCAGGTTCTCCGGACGGTTGTTCCGCCAGTCGCCGTCGATGTGGTCCACCTCCAGGGGGAGAGGCTCCCCGAGCCACTCGGGGCCGGTCCCGCACAGCGCGCACCTGAGGGCGACGCCCAGTTCGCCCAGCGCCCTCTTCAGCCGGCTGCCGGGGGTGCGCCGTGCGTGGGCCGAGGAGTCGGCGACGAGGATCTCCTCGGCGGTTCTGCGGCGCTGGTTGTGCCGCATCCGCTCCGTCCTCACCGCGTGGGTGAAGTGGGAGGTGTCGAGGCCGTACGCCCTGATGCGGCGGGCGATGTTCGTGTGATGCCCGCCCACGGGGTCGAGCCCGAGGTGCCGCAGTACCTCCCAGACGCTCACCGACCGGGCGACCACCGGTTCCAGGATCTCCCGCGTCCACCGCGTGCCTTCACGCTCGAAGTGGGAGGTGTCCACCCCGAGGCTCCGCATCCGCCTGCGGATGTGGTCGCGCGTCGGACTCCCCGGATCCACCCCCAGCCTCACCAGCGCCTCCGACAGTGTTCGGGACGCGGTCGCCGCTTCCTCCAGGCGGGCTTTCGTGTACGGGCTGGTGCCCATCGTTCCCCTCCGTTCCGGCCACCTGTTCGTGGCTCGTACGGAGTAACGAAGTGATGGTCGGACCGTCACGCGGGTGGACGGAACGGGCCGGTGGGCGGCGGCTCGGGGCGGGCCGGCGGACGGAGGTCCCGGGGTTGCGGGACCCCGTCCGCAATCCGCCCGCCGCCCGGGATCTCAGATGCCGAGGTCCTTGATGATCTTCGCCACGTGGCCGGTCGCCTTGACGTTGTACAGCGCCCGCTCGACCTTGCCGTCCTCGTCGACGATCACCGTGGAGCGGATCACGCCGACGTAGGTCCTGCCGTAGTTCATCTTCTCGCCGTAGGCGCCGTACGCCTGGAGGACCGTCTTGTCGGGGTCGCCGACGAGCGTGACCCTCAGGTTCTCCTTGTCGCGGAACTTGGCGAGCTTCTCCGGCGCGTCGGGGGAGACGCCGATGACGTCGTAGCCGGCGCCAGCGAGCACGTCGAGGTTGTCGGTGAAGTCGCAGGCCTGCTTGGTGCAGCCGGGGGTGAGGGCCGCCGGGTAGAAGTAGACGATGACCTTGCGGCCCTTGTGGTCGGCAAGGGAGACCTCGTTGCCGTCTGCGTCCGGCAGGGTGAAGGCGGGGGCGGTGTCGCCGGGCTGGAGTCGCTCGCTCATCGGTACCTCACGTGGCAGGGGCGGGTTTCGGGGAACGAGCCTAATGGGCTCGCGCACGTCCGACAGGGGGTGCCGTGGGGTGCGATCGCCCGTGAGCTGACAGACTGTCGACCAAAGACAGTCCGGAGAACAGAGTTACGTCGCAACGACCACGGAGGCAGCGCGGTGTCGGATACGTCGAGAACGTCGGATACCAGGACTCCGGCGCAGATCGAGGCGGACATCAAACGCCGCCGGGAAGTCCTCGCGGAGACGCTGGACGAGATCGGTGTGCGAGTCCATCCCAAGACCATCGTCGGGGACGCCAAGGCCAAGGCCGTCTCCCACATCGACCACACGCTGGGCCGTGCCTACATCAGCGTGAACCGGGTCGTGGGTGACGTGCGGGGGCAGTTCGTCACGGAGGAGGGTGCGCCCCGGCTGGAGCGCATCGTGCCGGTGGCGCTGCTCGCGGTGGGGCTGGTGGGTCTGCTCACGCTGACCCCGCGGCGTCGCAGGCGCTGACCCGATGGCGTACGGAAGCGGCCGGGGCGGGTAGGTTCGGGGCGTGAGCGAGAAGACCCATCACGACGACAAGCTGCCCATCCGGATGCTGCACGACCGCGTGCTCGTGCGGCAGGACGCCGCGGAGGGCGAACGCCGCTCGGGCGGCGGCATCCTGATCCCCGCGACCGCGGCCGTCGGCCGACGCCTCGCCTGGGCGGAGGTCGTGGCGGTGGGGCAGAACGTACGGACCGTGGAGCCGGGCGACCGGGTCCTCTACGACCCCGAGGACCGTGCCGAGGTCGAGGTGCGGGGCACCGCCTACGTGCTGATGCGCGAGCGGGACCTGCACGCGGTGGCCGCGGACCGCTTCGAGGGGTCCGAGGACTCGACCGGGCTGTATCTGTAGGCAGGTGCCGCAAGGGGCCGGTGACCGTTGTCACCGGCCCCTTCGGCGTTCCTTTGCTACGTTGGTGGGACCCCGACGAGACGCGCCGTACCGGGATCCGCAAAGACGACGCACCCCCTGTTGACCCATTGACGGAGGTGCCTGTCATGGCCTGGATCCTGTTGCTCGTCGCCGGTCTGCTCGAAGTGGCCTGGTCGGTCGGGATGAAGTACACGGACGGTTTCACCCGGCTGGTGCCGAGCGTCCTGACCGGTGCGGGGATCGTCGCGAGCATGCTGCTGCTGTCGTACGCGGCCAGGTCGCTGCCGATCGGTACGGCGTACGGCGTGTGGGTGGGGATCGGGGCCGCGGGTGCGGCGGTGCTCGGCATGGTGGTGCTGGGGGAGCCGGTGACCGCGGCCCGGATCTTCTTCGTCTGTCTGCTGCTGGTGGCCGTGGTGGGGCTGAAGGCGACCTCGGGTCACTGAGGCCGCCTTCACCGCCGCCGGGGCGCTACGGGCGTCTTGTGGTGGGTTCGCTGAACAGTCCGGCGGCCGTGCCCGCGGCGTCTCCGCCGTCCGTCGAGCCGCCGGTGTCCGTGGTGCCGCCGTCCGTCGTGCCTCCGGTGTCCGTGCCGCCGCCGTCGGTCGCCCCGCCGTCCGTGGTGCCGCCGTCCGTCGCCCCGCCGTCGGTGGCGGTGCCGCCGGTGGTGGGGGTGCCGCCGGTCGTGCCGCCCGTGCCAGGGGTGCCGCCGGTCTCCGTGCCGCCGGTGGTGGGGGAGGCGCCCGTGGTGCCGCCGGTGTCCTGGCCGCCGGTGCCGGGGGTCTGGCCGGTGGGGCCGGTGGAGGGCGACTGGGGCTCCTCCGCGCCCGCCTCCAGCTCCAGGTCGAAGTCCTTGACCGGGCTGCTCGCGAGGGCGGTGCGCGTGTACTGGGCCCAGATCTGCGTCGGGTAGCCGCCGCCGTTGATGCGGGCCTGGCCGAGCGCGCCGTACAGCGGCTTGTGCTCGCCGGTCTCGGGGTCCTGGCCCATCACGGAGACGACGGTGGCGAGCTCGGGTGTGTAGCCGGCGAACCAGGCGGCCTGGTCGTTCTCGGCGGTGCCGGTCTTGCCCGCGGCGGGGCGGCCCGCGGCCTGGGCGGCGGTGGCGGTGCCGCCCTCGACGACGCTCTGCAGGACCGACGTGGTGGTGTCGGCGGCCTCGCGGTCGACGGCCTGCCGGGTGCCGCGTCCGGGCAGCTGCACGTCCTCGGCGCCGTCCTTGGTGATGTCCTCGACGAGGGTGTACGTGCCGTGCCTGCCGTGGTTGGCGAGGGTCGCGTAGGCCTGAGCCATGTCCAGGACGCTGGCGGTGGCCGGGCCGAGGGCGATGGACGGGGTGGCGCTCAGGTCGGGGGTGCTCGCCGGGATGCCGAGGGCGACGGCCGTGTCCTTGACCTTCTCCGGGCCGACGTCGACCGCCATCTGGGCGTACACCGCGTTGACCGACTTGTCGGTGGCGGTGCGCACGGTGATGGGGCCGTAGGAGACGTTGTCCTCGTTCTCGGGGGCGTAGGAGCCGCCGCTCCAGCCCTGGACGGGCCGCTTGTCGGTGCCGTCGTAGACGGTGTTGGGGGTGATCGTGCGGCCGTCCTGCGTGGTCGAGCCGTTCTGCACGGCGGACGTGAAGACGAACGGCTTGAAGGTGGAGCCGACCTGGTAGTCGCGGCGGGTGGCGTTGTTGACGTACTGCTTGGTGTAGTCGATGCCGCCGTACATGGCGACGACCTTGCCGTTCTGCGGGTTGATGGAGACGCCGCCCGCGCGGACGTAGGTGTCGACCTTGCGGTTCTTCTTGTCGAGGCGGTCCATGACCTGGTCGTCGACGGCCTTGACGAAGGCGTTCTGCTTGTTCTTCTGGATGGTGGTGGTGATGCGGTAGCCGCCGGTGGCGAGGGTGTCCTCGTCGATGATCTTGTTGCTCGTGAGGTAGTCGCGTACGGCCTGGACGAGGTAGCCGCGCTGTCCGGACATCCCGGCCGAGCCCTTGGCCTCCTTGGGCGCCGGGAACGTGACGTCGACGCGGGCGGACTGGCTGAGCCAGTCCTTCTTGACCATGCCGTCGAGGACGTAGTTCCAGCGGGCCAGGGCCGCGGACTTGTTCTCGGGGTGGGCGATCACGTCGTACTCGCTGGGCGCGTTCAGGAGCGCGGCGAGGTAGGCGCCCTGCCCGACGGTGAGGTCCTGGGCGTCGACGCCGTAGTACGCCTGGGCGGCGGCCTGGATGCCGTAGGCGTTGCGGCCGAAGTAGCTGGTGTTGAGGTAGCCCTCGAGGATGTCGTCCTTGCTCTTCTCGCGGTCGAGCTTGATGGAGATGAAGAACTCCTTCACCTTCCGGGAGACGGTCTGCTCCTGGCCCAGGTAGTAGTTCTTCACGTACTGCTGGGTGATCGTCGAGCCGGACTGCCTGCCCTTGCCGGTGACGGTGTTCCAGCCGGCGCGGACCATCGCCTTGGGGTCGACGGCCGACTCGGTGTAGAAGTCCCGGTCCTCGGCGGCCAGTACCGCGTGCTGGGTGCCCTTGGCGATCTGGGCGAGGGTCACGTTCTCGCGGTTGACCTCGCCGTCGCGGGCGAGCTGGCTGCCGTCCGCGTACAGGTACACGTTGCTCTGCTTGACGGCGGCGGCGTTCGCGGGCGGGATCTTGACCAGGTAGTAGCCGAGCGCGAAGAGGCCGACGAGGAGCAGGATCAGGCCGACGAAGGTGCCGAGCACCATCCGCCAGGTGGGGACGAGCCGCCTCCAGCCGGTGCGCCGGGGCCGCTTCTTCTTGCCCGCCGGGCCCGCCGAAGCCGCCGGGTCCGACGGGTCCGACGGAGCCTGCGCGGGCTCGTCGGGCGCCCGGCCCTTGTTGCTGTCCTGCGGCTGCGGCTCGTCGCTCATCTCGGTGCCGGACTCCTGTTTCGCGTCGTACTGACCCGTACGACCTCGTACGTCTTCTGCGTCCCCTCTTGAAGACTCTCGCACCGGGCGTTCCGTTCCCCGATCCCGCAACGTGTCGCGACGGAAAAATGCGTGGCACGCCGCGCCACCTGCGGGCTAGGGTCTGTCGTTTGGATCAGGCCGGCCGTGACAGAGGTTTCGTTCTGGCCGGCCCGAGCGGGGTCTGGTGCGTGCAGCTGCAAGGCGGAGGAGGGAGTCGAAGCGGAGCTTCGGCGACCGACGACAACGCCGCAGATGTGCGTGCCAGACCCCGCGACACCGGCCTGATCCAAGCGACAGGCCCTAGGCTCGTGCGCTTTGGCCCGGAGCGGCGAAGGGGGCTGGGCTCGTGGGGACAGCGCGGTTGTACGCGGCCGTCGCGGTGAGCGGGTTCCGCCGGTACGCGACGTACCGGACGGCGACGGCGGCGGGCGTGTTCACCAACACCGTGTTCGGGCTGATCCTGGCGTACACGTATCTGGCGCTGTGGCACGAGAGGCCGCACCTCGGGGGGTACGACCAGGCGCAGGCGCTGACGTACGTGTGGCTGGGGCAGGCGATGCTGATGGTGGTCGCGGTGATGGGCGGCGGTTTCGAGGACGAGCTGATCGAGCGGATCCGCACCGGCGACATCGCGATCGACCTGTACCGGCCGGTGGATCTTCAGGCGTGGTGGCTGGCCGCGGACGCGGGGCGGGCGCTGTTCCACCTGCTGGGCCGGGGGGTGGTGCCGATGGTGTTCGGCGCGTTCGTCTTCGATTTGGCGCTGCCCGCCGATCCGCTGGCGTGGCTGGCGTTCCTGGTCGCGGTGGCGCTCGGGGTGGTGGTGAGTTTCGCGATCCGTTTCCTGGTGGCGTTGTCGGCGTTCTGGCTGCTGGACGGGGCGGGGGTGGCGCAACTGGCGTTCCTGGCGGGGATCTTCTGCTCGGGCATGCTGCTGCCGCTGAACGTGTTCCCGGGGGTGCTGGGCGAGGTGGTGCGCGCGCTGCCGTGGGCGTCGCTGATCCAGGCGCCGGTGGACGTCCTGCTCGGCCGGGCCGAGCCGCTGTCCACGTACGCGTTCCAGGCGGCGTGGGCGGTGGGGCTGCTGGCGGCCGGGCGGCTGCTGCAGGGCGCGGCGACCCGGCGGGTGGTGGTGCAGGGTGGCTGACGGCGGCGCGTACGCGGGCGGCGGGTACGGGCGGGTGCGGGAGGCCCTGCGCGCGTACCGCATGATCGCGGCGATGTGGATCCGCTCCACGATGGCGTACCGGGCGTCGTTCGCGATGACGGCGTTCGGGAACTTCGCGGCGACCGCGCTGGACTTCGCGGCGATCCTGCTGATGTTCTCGCAGGTGGACCGGCTGGGCGGCTACTCGCTGCCCGAGGTGGCGTTCCTCTACGGGCTGTCGGGGGCGGCGTTCGGGCTGGCGGACCTGGCGATGGGGTCGATGGACCGGCTGGGGCGGCGGGTGCGCGACGGCACGCTGGACACGCTGCTGGTGCGTCCGGTGCCGGTGCTGGCGCAGGTCGCCGCGGACCGTTTCGCGCTGCGCCGGCTGGGCCGGATCACGCAGGGGCTGCTGGTCCTCGGCTGGGCCGTCGCCGCTCTCGACATCGCGTGGAGTCCGCTGAAGGTGCTGCTGATCCCGGTGACGCTGCTCAGCGGGGGTGCGATCTTCGCGGCGGTGTTCGTGGCGGGCGCGGCGTTCCAGTTCGTGGCGCAGGACGCCTCCGAGGTGCAGAACTCCTTCACGTACGGCGGCAACACGCTGCTGCAGTACCCGCCGACCGTCTTCGCGAAGGACCTGGTGCGCGGGGTGACCTTCGTGCTGCCGCTGGCCTTCGTCAACTGGCTGCCCGCGCTGTACGTGCTGGGGCGGCCCTATCCGCTGGATCTGCCGGCCTGGGTGGCCTTCACGCCGCCGCTGGTGGCGGCGGGCTGCTGCGCGCTGGCGGGTCTGGCCTGGCGCGTGGGACTGCGTTCCTACCGGAGTACAGGGAGTTAGCGGACATGGACCGTCACAGCGTCGCCCCGGACGGGGGGCCGGCCGTCGCGGCCGGCGGACCGGCCGCGGCCGGGCAGGGCTTCATCGAACTCGACGGTGTCGAGAAGGTCTTCGAGGTACGCAGGAGGACCGGGTTCCTGCGGGGCGAGCGCCGGCAGGTGCGGGCGGTGGACGGCCTCTCGTTCACCGTGGCGCGCGGGGAGATGGTGGGCTACATCGGCCCGAACGGCGCGGGGAAGTCGACGACCATCAAGATGCTGACGGGGATCCTCACGCCCAGCGGGGGCCGGCTGCGGGTGGCGGGGATCGATCCCTCGCGCGAGCGGACCCGGCTGGCGCAGCGGATCGGTGTCGTCTTCGGGCAGCGCACGACGCTGTGGTGGGACCTCCCGCTGATCGACTCCTACCGGCTGATGCACCGCATGTACCGCATCCCCGACGGCCGTTACCGGGAGAACCTCGACCGGTGTGTCGAACTCCTTGAGCTGGCACCGCTGTTGGACGTGCCGGTGCGGCAGCTGTCGCTGGGGCAGCGGATGCGCGGGGACATCGCGGCGGCGCTGCTGCACGACCCGGAGGTGCTGTACCTGGACGAGCCGACGATCGGCCTGGACGTGGTCTCCAAGGCCAAGGTCCGTGGTTTCCTGCGGGACTTGAACGCGGACCGGGGCACGACGGTGCTGCTCACCACGCACGACCTCACCGACATCGAGCAGCTGTGCCGGCGGGTGATGGTCATCGACCACGGGCGGCTGATGTACGACGGTGCGTTGGCCGGGCTGCACGAGGTGGCGGAGGCGGAGCGGACGCTGGTGGTGGACCTGGAGCGTGAAATGCCGCCCGTCCAGGTGGAGTCGGCGCGGGTGGTGCGGGTGGAGGGGCCGCGGCAGTGGCTCGCCTTCCCGGCCGCGCGGTCGGCGGCTCCGTTGGTGGCGCGGATCGCCGCGGAGTATCCGCTGGTGGATCTGTCGGTCCGCGAGCCCGACATCGAGGCGGTCATCGCGAAGATGTACGCGGAGAGGGCGAACTCGTAGGCTGCTCGGCATGACGGACGAACTCCCCGGGCTCCGGGCCTCCGACGCCGATCGTGAACGAGTCGCCGAGCAGCTGCGGGACGCGCTGGCCGAAGGCCGCCTCGACATGGAGGAGTTCGAGGAACGTTTGGAGGCGACGTACCGGGCCCGTACGTACGGTGAGCTGGCGCCGATCACCCGTGATCTGCCGGGCGCGGACGCCGTCGCGCCGGTGTTCCCGGCCGGTGTGCCCGCGGAGCGCGGCGGCTGGCGGGAGCGGATCGTCGGCGGTGAGGGCTCGTCGTCCTGGGGTGTCGCCGTGCTGTCGGGGTTCGAGCGCAAGGGGCGCTGGACCGTGCCGCGGCGCTTCACGGCGTTCACGTTCATGGGCGGTGGTGATCTCGACCTGCGCGAGGCGAACTTCGCGGAGCGTGAGGTCGTCGTCCACTGTGTCGCGGTCATGGGCGGCGTGAACATCCTGGTGCCGCCGGGCGTCGAGGTCGTCGTGCGCGGTGTCGGTGTGATGGGCGGTTTCGACCACCGCGAGGACGGTGTGCCGGGTGACCCCGGGGCGCCGCGCGTGGTCGTCACCGGGTTCGCCTTCTGGGGCGGGGTGGGGGTGGAGCGCAAGCTGACGAAGGCGGAGCGGCTGCGTCTGAAGGAGGAGCGCCGGCGGCTCAAGCTGGAGCGCAAGGCGGCCCGCAAGGAACTCCAGGGCTCCGCCGGGCCGGACCTCGACGACCACGACGGCGAGGACGGCTTCGACGAGTCCGACGACCGGGACGGCTCGCGACGCGGGTCTTTGACAGAGCGTCAGGAGCGCCGGGAGCGGCACGCGGAGCGCCGGGAGGCGCGGCGCGAGGACCGTGGCCGGCGGTGGCACGGGGGCCACTGACCGGCGGCGCCGGGACGGCCGTCCCGGCGCCGGGGCCCGTCAGAGCTCGGCCGGGGCCGCGCCCTTCAGGTCGCCCAGGTCGAAGGAGTCGGCCATCTCGCGGTAGCCCTTGTCGCTCGGGTGCAGGTGGTCGCCCGAGTCGTAGTCGGAGCGCAGCCGGCGCGGGTTGTACGGGTCGCGCAGCGCCTTGTCGAAGTCGACGACGTCGTCGTACACCCGGCCCGAGCGGATCTCCGCGTTGACGGCCTGGCGTACGGCCTCGCGGTCGTCGCTGTAGCCGCGGTGCCCCTGGAAGGGCATCAGGGTGGCGCCGACGACGCGCAGTCCGCGGGCGTGGGCCTGCGCGACGAGCTTGCGCAGTCCGCCGACGATCAGGCGGGGGTCGGCCTGGTTCGGGTTGCGCAGGATGTCGTTGACGCCGAGGTCGACGACGACGGCCCTGACGTTCGTGCGGCCGAGGACGTCGCGCTGGAAGCGGGAGAGGCCGCTCGGGTTGTCGGCGGGGCGGCCGAGGCCGGAGGCCAGGACCTGATTGCCGCTGATGCCCTGGTTGACGACGCTGTAGCGGGGCACGTCGCCGGAGCCGGCGGCTTCGCGCAGGCGGGCCGAAAGGGCGTCCGTCCAGCGGCGGTTGGCGCCCACGGTGGAGGTGACGCCGTCGGTCAGCGAGTCGCCGATCACGACGACCGTGCCGTCCGACTCGTTGCTCAGCACGTCCAGGGCGGTCAGGTAGCGCCAGTACGGGGTCTGCCCGGTGTACGCGGTGCCGGTGACGTCCTCGGTGCGGTCGCCCTCGGCGGTGTACGAGATCTGCCGGGCCTGCGGGTGGTAGGTGACCGGGCCCGACGGGGTGGGCGAGAACGTCGTCACGAGGACGTCGCCGCCGCGCGGGACGGTGACCCGGACGGCGTCGCTCATGACCTGCCGCCCGGCCGGGATGATCACCGAGGCGTTCCCGGCGAAGGTGAGCCGGCGCATGGTGTCGGCGGCGGCCGCCGCGTCGTGCGGGGCGGCGGCGACGGCGAGGGTGGCGTGCGTGATGCTGAGCGGCTGCTGCCCGTAGAGATTGGACAGCGTGACGCGGGCACTCGTACCCCCGACACCGGCGTGCACGACGTTGCGCACGGAGCGGCCCGCCATGCCGTTCGTCTCGGTGCCCGGCTCCGCGCCGGCCGGGGAGGCCGACCAGGAGCCGACCCAGGTGCCGGTGGACGCCGGGGCGGCGGAGTTGTGCGGGGTGCGGCCGCTCGCCAGATCGGTCTCGGCGCCGCCCTCGTCGGTGGAGACACCGACGTGTATGGCGGCGGAGAACGTCATGATCACGGCGATGATCGCGGCGAGCAGGGCGCCGTGTCGTGCGGGGGACACCCCCGCACCCCCGACGTGACGCTTGGTCATGCGGTGCGTGTCTCCTCGGACGACGGGAGCCCGAGGCTCCGATGTGATGACCCCATGATGCGGCATGGGGAAGAAGAACTCCGAAAGACCCCTGTGGTCCCCGGTTGAACTCCCGTCCGGACAGACGCCGGGAACTCCTGTTCCGTTCCATGAGTCGGTCAGGAAGGGACAATGTGTACGAGGTCACCGAGCGGGTGGAGCGGATGGAACGTACGAAAGCGGAAGAAACAGGTGCCGAGGGGCAGCATGCCCGGCCGGGTGCCCCCGGGAACCGTCCGGCCGCGGGCCCGTCCGGGCGGGCCATGAACACGTTCAGCCCCGCCGACGAGGAGAAGCGCCGCGGGGTGCGCCGGATGAAGATCACGGCGACCGGCCTGCTGCTCTTCGTCGCCCTCGTGTACGTCCTCGCCAAGTGGGCGTCCCACCAGGGCGCGGGCGCCTGGGCGGAGTACGTGGCCGCCGCCGCGGAGGCCGGCATGGTCGGCGCGCTCGCCGACTGGTTCGCGGTCACGGCCCTCTTCCGTCACCCGCTCGGCCTGCCGATCCCGCACACGGCGATCATCCCGAACAAGAAGGACCAGCTCGGCGTCTCCCTGGGCGAGTTCGTCGGGGAGAACTTCCTCTCCGAGGAGGTCGTACGCCAGCGGCTGCGCGCCGTCGGCATCGGCAGCCGGCTCGGCGCCTGGCTCGCCGAACCGGAGCACGCCGACCGCGTCACCGCCGAACTCGCCACCGCGCTGCGCGGGGCGCTGACCGTGCTGCGCGACTCCGACGTCCAGGCGGTCGTCGGCGAGGCCATCACCCGGCGCGCCGACGCCCAGGAGATCGCCCCCGGCATCGGCAAGATGCTGGAGCGGGTCGTCGCCGACGGCGGCCACCACCGGGTCGTGGACCTGGTCTGCGTGCGCGCCCACGACTGGCTGGTGCTGCACGGCGACTCGGTGATGGACGCCGTGCAGGGCGGCGCCCCCGGCTGGACCCCGCGGTTCGTCGACAGGAAGGTCGGCGAGCGGGTCTACAAGGAACTGCTCCGCTTCGTCACCGAGATGCGCGACGCGCCCTCGCACCCGGCCCGCGGCGCCCTCGACCGCTTCCTCACCGACTTCGCCTCCGACCTCCAGTCCGACACCGACACCCGGGCCCGCGTGGAGCGCCTCAAGGGCGAGGTGCTCGGCCGCGGCGAGGTCCAGGACCTGATCGCGTCCGCCTGGACGGCCGTACGCGCCATGATCGTCTCAGCCGCCGAGGACGAGCGCAGCGAACTGCGCCTGCGGGTCAGGGCCTCGCTGCTCTCGCTGGGCGCCCGCATGGCCACCGAGCCCAAGCTCCAGGGCAAGGTCGACGGCTGGGTCGAGGGGGCCGCGGTGTACGTGGTGACGACCTACCGTACGGAGATCACCTCCCTGATCACCGACACCGTGGCCGGCTGGGATGCCGAGCACACCACCCGGAAGATCGAGGCCCACATCGGCCGCGACCTGCAGTTCATCCGGATCAACGGCACGGTGGTCGGCTCGCTGGCCGGACTGCTCATCTACGTGGTGTCCCGCGCCCTGGGGGCCTGAGACGACGTGCCCGGACGGGCGGGGCGGGGAGCCCACGCGGGTACCCCGGGCGCCCGCCCCGGCGGGCGTGAGAAGCGCAGACCAGGGCACTCTGAACTGGGTCACCCCCGGGGTCACTCAACGAAGAGGGAGCCATGACAGCATCAGCGACGCCGGCCTCAGTGCCCGGCTCCACGGGAACCGTCACGACCGCGGTACCGGCCCGCCTGGACCGGCTGCCGTGGTCACGCTGGCACTGGATGATCGTGATCGGCCTCGGCACCGTCTGGATCCTGGACGGCCTGGAGGTCACCACCGTCGGCAACATCGCCGGCCGCCTCTCCGAGGACGGCAGCGGACTGGCCATCACCTCGGCGCAGGTCACCGGCATCGCGGCGGCGCTCTATGTGGCGGGTGCCTGCGCGGGCGCGCTGTTCTTCGGCTGGCTGACCGACCGGTTCGGCCGCAAGAAGCTGTTCATGATCACGCTCGCCGTGTATCTCGCCGCGACCGCGCTGACCGCCGTGTCCTTCTCCCCGTGGTGGTTCTTCACCTTCCGCTTCCTCACCGGTTTCGGCATCGGAGGCGAGTACGCGGCCATCAACTCCGCGATCGACGAGCTGATCCCCTCCAAGTACCGCGGCCGTGTCGACCTCATCATCAACGGCAGCTACTGGCTCGGCGCGATCGGCGGAGCCCTGCTCTCCATCGTCATGCTGAACACGGACATCTTCCCGAAGAACGTCGGCTGGCGGCTCACCTTCGCCCTCGGCGTCGTCCTCGGACTGGTGATCCTGCTGGTCAGGCGACACGTGCCGGAGAGCCCGCGCTGGCAGTTCATCCACGGCAAGGGTGAGGACGCCGACGCTCTCGTCACCTCCGTCGAACGCGAGATCGAGGAGGAGAAGGGGCAGCCGCTCCCGGCGCCGGACCGCGAGATCACCATCGAGCAGCGCAAGAGCATCGGCTTCGGCCTCATCGCCAAGACCGTCTTCGGCCGCTACCCCAAGCGGGCCACGCTCGGACTCGCCCTCTTCATCGGCCAGGCGTTCCTCTACAACGCGATCACCTTCGGCTTCGGCGCCATCCTCACCAAGTTCTTCGACGTGCCCACCGGCAAGACCGGCTACTACTTCGCGGTCATCGCGGCCGGCAACTTCCTCGGCCCGCTGCTGCTCGGCAAGCTCTTCGACACCGTCGGCCGGCGCATCATGATCTCCTCGACGTACCTGATCTCCGGCATCCTCCTCTTCGGCACGGCCTGGCTCTTCGACCAGGGCTCGCTGGACGCGGTGACGATGACGGCCTGCTGGTGCGCGGTGCTGTTCTTCGCGTCGGCGGGTGCCTCCAGCGCGTACCTGACGGTCTCCGAGGTCTTCCCGATGGAGACCCGGGCCATGGCCATCGCCTTCTTCTACGCCCTCGGCACCGCCGCCGGCGGCATCAGCGGTCCGCTCGTCTTCGCGGACCTCACCGAGTCCGGCGTGGTCGGCGACACGGTGCTCGCCTTCCAGATCGGCGCGAGCCTGATGTGCGCGGCGGGGCTGGTCGCCGCGTTCCTGGCGGTGAACGCCGAGCGCCGGTCGCTGGAGGACATCGCCACACCCCTGTCGGCGACGGAGAACAAGCCGGCGTCCGACACCTCTTCGGCACCGGCGACCTGATCGCAGGCCGGGTCTGACCCCGGTTTTCCGGTCCCGGTCTGGTTACGGCCCCGGCGTCCTGTGGGCGCCGGGGCCGGTGTGTGTGGGGGCCCGGTGCGCTGCGGGGGCGGGTGAGCGCGGCCTCCGATGCCATGCGGGGCGTACCGGGGAAGGGAACCTGAGTACGCGTACTCTGTCGGACCGTTTCCTTCCGGCGGAACCTCGTACGCATGACCGAGAAGCTGTTGAGCCCCTTGCGAACGCGCCCCTGGCCGGAACGCTGGCTGACGCGCGTGCTCGGCGCCGCCCTCTCCGGGACGGCGTATCTCCTGTGCCTGCCCTGGGATCTGCGCGACCGCGTGCGGATACCGGGCGCCTTTGACGAGACCACCCCGGTGCCGGGCGCCGGTGTCCTGCTGCTCGCCGCGGCACTGCTCCTCCTGGCGGCCTACTTCGGCCACCGCGACGCCCTAGCCTGGCCGCTGCTGCTGGTCGCCGTGCCCCCGGCGGCGCTCATGCACCTCTCCCTGCGCACGCACCCGGGCCCGCCGGACGGGTTCTCGCACGCGTGGCCGCTGGTGTGGGCGTTCCACACGCTCGTGATCGCCACCGGGGTACTCGTGGCGGCGGCGGTGGCCCGGCAGTTCAGGGACGAACCGCAGGACGACGAAGCGGTGTTCGCCCACACCTGTGACGCGTGAGGAGTGACTGAGGACTCCGGACGGCCGGTTCGGGGCGCCCGATGCGTGAACTCCCGGCTCACTGACCGTAGAAGTACGCGGCGCCCTTCTCGATGAAGTGCGAGGCGTAGACGCGGCCGAGGGCGGGCTTGCCGCGGTAGGTGCCCACGTACTGGCGGGCGCTGTCGACCACCACGGGCCGGGTCATGACGGCGAACTTCAGGCGCTGCTGCTGCTCCGCCCACTGCACGGCCGCCGGGTCGACCCGCTCGCTGACCAGCACGGGGAACGCGCCGATCCCGTTCTGCAGGCCGACCGGCAGGCCGCCCTTGTTGTCCTTGGCGTACTTCATCACCTGGTCGGTGAAGCCCGAGATGGCCTCGACGGTTATCTCCGGGACGGCCGCCGCCACGGTGAACAGGTGCAGCCGCGTGGCCATCCAGCGCATACGGAAGTCCGCGCGGCGCCCGACGAGGACGGGCACCCCGGCCCAGTCCTCCCACCGGGTGCCGCATCCGTCGGCCGTCAACCGCTGTTCCAACGAGGCCAGGTAGGCCCTCGACGCCGAGTGTCCCGGCGGTCCCTGCTGTGCGTACATGAGCGGGATCCTATGCGCCGGTCGTGGATCCCGGTCGGATGATCATCAGAACGGTGACGGTGGCCCAGAGCAGGTTGAAGATTCCCGTGAACATGGCGAGCCGGACCGTCGCCGCCCGGTCGCCCGTACCCTCCAGGATCGCGCTCTGCCGGGGCAGGACCAGCGCGGCCAGGACCACGGCGGCGGCCGCCGTCAGCGCGATCGAGACGACCAGCCAAGTGTCCCCGAGGACGCCCATGTTGCTCGCGGTGGCGAACCCGAACGCGGGCACGACGACGCCGACGGCGGCGTACACCCGGCAGATCCGGTGCAGCAGCCGCGTGGTCGCGAGGGCCTGGACGTCGGCGGGCTCGTCGAGCACCTTGCGCGCGGCGGGCGGGAACAGACTCGCGGCGACGGTGACGGGCCCGACGGCGACGATGGCGGCGATGACGTGAACGGCGAGGAGGAACTTGGTCACGCAGCGACGGTAGGGGCCGGTCCGGATCTTGCAGAAGTGGCGATAGTGCCAGGAGTCAACGGATTCCAGCCAGGGGCGTACGAGACCACGGGCTGAGGCTTCTATCGAGATGACGGGGGTAGGAGCCGCCGTTCACCGCGGCGGGTCGGGGTCACCAGGGCGGGTCCGTCGGGGTTGGCAACAGGTTGGCTGCAATCCGGCGAATGTCTAGGCTCTCGCCATGCACACCGTGGCCGTACTGGCGCTCGACCAGGTCATCCCGTTCGACCTCTCCGCCCCGATCGACACGTTCGGGTGGGCCCGGCTGCCGGACGGCCGGGAGGCGTACCGGGTCCGGGTCTGCTCGGTGGCCGAGGAGGTGAGCGCGGGCCCGTTCGCGGTGCGGGCCCCGTACGGCCTGGACGCGCTGGCGGAGGCCGACACGATCGTCCTGCCGGGGGTGGCGGACCCGAGCGCGCCGCTGCCGCCGGGGGTGGCGGAGGCGCTGCGCGCGGCGGCGGCGAACGGCACGCGGATCGCGTCGATCTGCGTCGGCGCCTTCGTCTTCGCCGCCACCGGGCTCCTGGACGGGCTGCGGGCCACCACGCACTGGGTCGCGGCGGCGGACCTGGCGGCCAGGTATCCGGCGGTCACGGTCGACCCGAACGTCCTCTACGTCGACAACGGCCAGTTCCTCACCTCGGCGGGCGCGGCCGCCGCGATCGACATGTGCCTGCACATGATCCGCCGGGACCACGGCTCGGCGGTGGCGGCACACGCGGCCCGGATGTCCGTGGTCCCGCTCGAACGGGAGGGCGGGCAGGCCCAGTTCATCGTCCACGCCCAGCCCCCGGCGCCCGCTGGCAGCACGATGGAGCCCCTGCTGCACTGGCTGGAGGAGAACGCGGGCAGGGACCTGACCCTGGAGGACATCGCCGTCCAGGCGGGCATGAGCACGCGCACGCTCAACCGCCGCTTCCGGGAGCAGACGGGGACGACGCCGCTGCAGTGGCTGCACCGGGCGCGGGTCCGACGCGCCCAGTACCTCCTGGAGACGACGACCTACCCGGTCGAACGCATCGCGACCCAGGCGGGCTTCGGCTCCCCGACGGCATTCCGGGACCGCTTCAGACGCGTCGTGGGCACGAGCCCGCACGCATACCGGAGGGCGTTCCGGGGAGCGCCGGGGGCTGCCGCGTCGGCGTGACGGTGATGCGGGCTCCTGGATCGGGAAGGGTCCGGCGGCGAGCGCTCGTGACGTCCGGTAGGGCGATTCGGAGCCGGGCGCTCAGAAGGGCAGGTGGGGCGGCTCGGCGGCGTCCGCTCGGACCGGCCGACCGGCGGGCTCGGGCAGGGGCGCTCGGACGGGCTAGTACGACGGCTCGGCGACGGAGGCTCGGACTGTGGCCGATCGGCGGCCGGGGGAGGGGCGTTCGGGCGGGGCTGTACGGCGACTCGGCGACGGAGGGTCGGGCCATCCGTACGGCCGCTCGGCAAGGGCGCTCGAATCGGCCGTACGGTGACGCAGCTCGGCCGCCGGGTAGCTCAGCAAATTGGCGACGGGCGCCGGGCGCCGGTCTGACCGCCGGACCCCGGTATCAGGCGTGGCGGTCGGCGACGGCCCAGGAGGCGAGCGCCACGGCTCCGGCGACGCCGAATACGGCGGGCCAGGCGCCGACCTTCTTGGCGAGGGGGTGGGATCCGGCGAAGGCGGCGACGTAGGCGGCGCCCAGTACTCCGGCGGCCCTGCCACCGGCCTGCTGCTGCCACTGCCGTCCGGCGGCGGCACCGGCGGCGGCCAGCACGACCCCGCCCAGCTGCCGCTTCCCGGTCCACCGGGCGACGCCGTACCCGCCGACAAGTCCGCCGGCGGCCACCACCGCGGCCGGAACCTTCGCCATCGCTGCCTCCTGCTGCTGCCGACTCGGTCGATCGCCATCGAGGCTAACGCGCTCACCTCACCGCAGGACGACCGCCTCACCCGGCACCGGAAACCGTCCCGGTCGGGGGCCGGACCCGCGCCCTTGGAGCGTGTCCCTACAGTCGGCCCATGACCAGAAGGACCACCCCGCCCCGCCCGCTCGATGTCGAGTCGCTCTTTCCGGAGTTGGCGGCATACCGCGGGACGACGACCCGGCTGCACCCGAGACCGGGCACTCCCGACGCGTCCATGAGCTCGGTGGGCGGGCCGTTGCTGTGGCCGGCGGACGAGCCGTGGCCCGCTTGTACGGAACCGCACGGGCGCAGCCGGGGCAGGCGCCCGGCGGACATCCACGAGGCGCGCCGAATCCTGGCCGAGGCATGGGCGCGCGAGCCGGACGCGGGGCCCACGGAGGAGGAACGCCGGCGCTTGACGGAGTTGAGCCGCGAGCACCGCGTGGCGGACCTCGCGGACACCGACCCGGTACCGATGATCGGCCTCGCCCAGCTCTACCGGCGGGACATCGCCGACCTGAGGCCGGGACCGGACGACTGCGACCTGCTCCAGGTCTTCTGGTGCCCGTTCGACCGGCACGGCGCGACGGGCTACGGCATGTCCCTGGACCTGCGCTGGCGCCGCTCACGAGAGGTAACGGGCGCTTTGCTCACGCCCCCGCGGCCGGAGGTCGTCGGCTACGAGGGATACGTCCCGGAACCCTGCGTACTGCATCCGGAACAGGTGCCGACGTACCCCTTCGCGGGCCTGCTGCCGGAGGAACTCTGCGCCCGGATCGACGCGTGGGAGGAGGCTCTGGAGGAGGAGGCGGAGGAAGCCCGGGAAAGCGCGGCCGAGGAGGAACGGGAACAGTCCTGGGACTCGCAGGAGGAGTACGAGGAGTGGGTGAAAGCTCGTGCGGCGGAGGCGCCGCCCGAGCCGCCTCGGTACCAGTACGACCTCTCCATCCCGCCCGGCTGGCGGGCCGGCGGCTTCGCGTCCTGGCATCTCACGGACCCGACGCCCATGAACTGTCACACCTGCGCGACCCCGATGGAACTGCTGCTCACGATCGACAGCTCCGAGTGGGACGGCGGAAGCGGCAGCTGGAAACCCCTGGAAGAACAGGACCTCCCCACCCACAGATCAGCCACCCCAACGGAAATAACGGTAGGCCGCTGGGGCGAACTGAACATCTTCACCTGCCCAACCGACCCGGTGCACGAGCATCGTTGGAGCATTCAGTAAGCAATGGGCCGCAGTTGAGGGTTCTCACCAGAGCTAGGCGGAGACCGTATGACTCCGCCACGTATGCATGCCGATCCCGTGCACGGGCTGGTTGCCCAGGGAGGCGGCCCCGGTGAGGCGCTCGGTCGGGGGCAGCTCCGCTATGAAGCGGAATTTGGCCCCGGAGCGTCAGCGGTGCCCGCCGTGGATCCGCGGATCAGGGCCCGCAGCGCCTGAGGAGTGCGCCACGATTCTCCGGGAGAACTTCTGTGACACATGCGGTGACAGTTGGCGCACAGGCACGCGAGGTCGTCGAGCCTGGTCTCTCGTTGCCCGGATATGTGCAGAGGGGTGACATGGTGGACTTCGATGAAGTTCTCGCCAAGGCGACCGTAGACACGTGCGAAGTCGAAGTCGCAGACCTCGCAGCTCAGCGGCAGGCCGGTGCGGCGAACTTGCTTGATCTTCCGCTGGCGCAGCTTAGGGTCGCGTTCGCGGACGAGAGCCTGGCGGACGAGGAGACGCCCTTCGATTGCTGTGGCTCCCGTGTCGTCGAACTCGTCGGGCTGCTCGGGGAGGAGCTGGAGTGCGCCCGAGCCCATGCCGGCCTCGATCGCCTGTGCAGCCTGCAACATCTCGGTCTCGCGTTCGGTGAACGCAGCGATCATCAGCCGGGTGGGCTCGCCGCACCGGGTCCGCCTGCCTGTGTAGGCCGGGTGGTTAGTCGCGAAGTCTGTCGTCTTACGGCTGACGCTGTCGGGGGAACGGAAGCCGGGGAGGCCCAGTACGTCAGGGCTGTGGATGGGAAGCGACCGCAGCAGCTCAGAGAGCTCCACAACTTCCCGATCCGGGGTGCGCAGCTCGCGCCAGCCGTTCCTCACCACCAGCGCCCCAGCCAACACGAGCTCGTCTTCAGTCCACGCAGGGCTCCGCATGAGCAATATCGTATGAGTGTTCGGCGCAACGGAGGGTGCGTTCAGTGAACCAAGGGACGTGCTGCACACTTGTCAGGTCTCGTTGTCAGTGGGGTCTGTCACCCTCAGTGATGGTGGATTGCAAAATGTGTCTGCCGCTGCACGGCTGTAAGGAGGGGACATGACCCGCACGAACGAACTGAAGTACACCTCGGTGGAGATCTGCGCAGGGGCTGGCGGGCAGGCGGTAGGCCTGCACAACGCCGGCTTCAAGCATGCCGCGTTGATTGAGATCGACAGGGACGCATGCCAGACCCTCAGGGCGAACACCGCGAGGAACCCGGAGTGGACTGGCTGCAAGGTCATCGAGGCCGACCTCCGGGAGTTCGATCCCGCAGGGCTGGGGCTGGAGCCGGGAGAGCTCGATCTTCTGGCGGGAGGTGTGCCTTGTCCTCCTTTCTCCGCGGCAGGCAAGCAGCTCGGGCGCAATGATGAACGCGACCTCTTCCCGACCATGCTTGAGCTCATTGACCAGCTTGAGCCCAAGGCGGTCATGATCGAGAATGTGCGTGGTCTGCTCGACCCCAAGTTCGCTGAGTACCGGCAGGACATCATCAAGCGCCTCGAGTCGATGGGCTACGAGGAGTGCTACTGGGACATTCTGGAAGCCAAGAAGTACGAGGTGCCGCAGCTGCGTCCGCGGGCGATCCTGGTCGCGATGAAGCCGGAGTATGCCAGGTACTTCGAACATTCCAAGCCGGAAGAGAAGCCTCCGGTCAGCGTTGGGCAGGCGCTCCATGATTCGATGCGAGAGCGCTACGACGCGGTGGCACACGACCCTCGCGCTGAGCAAGCGTTCAAGAAGTGGTACGAGAAAGCGCTCGAGGGCGTAGCGCCCACTGTTGTGGGCGGCTCCAAGAAGCATGGCGGTGCCGATCTCGGGCCTACGCGAGCCAAACGCGCCTGGGCTGAGCTCGGAGTATGCGGGCTAGGGGTCGCTAATGAACCGCACGAGATGAAGGACGCGGAGAGGGACCTCTTCTCTCCACTGGGCCCCAAGCTGACCGTGACGCAGGCCGCTCTCATTCAGGGATTTCCCGCGGACTGGAAGTTTTCCGGCCGTAAGACAGCTGCATACCGGCAAGTAGGGAACGCATTTCCGCCGCCGGTTGCCCAAGCTGTGGGAGAGCAGATCTACGCAGCGTTCGAGGCGGCAGAGAAGGCTCCGAAGAGCTGACGGCTTCGCGGCTTCGTCACTTGTTTTTCCTGAGGCGGCTGACCGTAGCTGCGATCTTGACGGCGCATTCTTCGGCGGGATCGTGCTCCCAGAATCTGAGCACGGTCCAGCCGGCCGCTACCAGCCGTTCGTCCGTGTTGCGATCGCGTGCCATGTTCCGCGCAACCTTTTCTGACCAGTAGCCGGAATTGGTCTTGGGTGGCACGTAGTGCTCAGGACAGCCATGCCAGTAGCAGCCGTCGATGAACACGGCCAGCTTCGCTGGACGGAAGACGATGTCAGCCGTGCGGCGAAGATCCGGAAGTGGCTTGGCGGCTACCCGGTAACGGAGTCCTTGGGCATGGAGGAGGCTACGGACGAGCCGCTCAGGCTTGGTGTCCCGGCTGCGGATCGCCTGCATGTTGCGACGCCGGGCTGCTGATGATGCCCAGGACCCTTCGGGAGGAGTCCACTCCACTAGAGGCAGGCTTTCGGCGCCGCCGTTGCCTCGGGCCTCACTCACCATTGGACCAGTGCTTCTGTGGATTGTTGGCACGGGAGGACTCGGCGCAAATGTACGTACTCCTCCCGGGCCGATACCAGTACGACATTACCAACGCTTCTTGCTGTGTGATCAAGGGCGTACCAGGCCCCGTGGTAGACGGCACTGAGCCCCCCGGTACCCCAGGCGATGTCCGCGATGCGTGAGCACGCAGAGGCTGTCAGGTCCGGTGCTCGGCTTCATCCCGCGGTGTGCTTGGGGAGAAGAGGAGCGGTTTCTTCCGGGTCGATGGATTCAGCCAGGACCCACTCCCGGCCGTCGAGCTTGACTCTTGGTTTACCGCCATGGTGCGCCCGTGCCTCCGCTACACGGAAGCTGACGAGTTCACCGGGCTGTGGCACGGGCGCTCCAAGGGCCCGCGCGACAGCCTGATGTTTCCTGTAGTGGCCGGGGATGAGAATTCCTCGCTCTCTCAGCACAGTACGAGCACGGCCCTTGGCCTCACGAATCCTCGCCATGTAGTCGTGCTGCTGGGCAACAGTGCGGACCACGCCCCGCCCTATCCGCCTCATCTGCACCCGCTCGAACAACTCGTTCACGCGCTTCTGTCCCGACGAGGGAGACAGAATGGCTTCCCGGGTCAGGGGATCAAGGTGGAGCAAGACGTTCTCAGGCAATCTGGCATCCCGCCAGAGCCAAAGGATCTTGTCGCGGTGCTCGGCCTTGATCGTCAGTTTCAGATCTCGGTTGTTACCGCCGTTAAGCCACTCCCGTCGTATGCGGAGCAACCCGGCACTCCAACGAGTCTGGTAGTCGTCTGCCCATACGAGGAGGCACAAATGCCCCATTGCCTCGGGAGGGATCATCCATCCGCCGAACTGCTGTGAGTACTTGCAGTCCACGTCGGTCCCACTGATCCGGTAGTCCATGTTGACGCCATCATCGAACGCGAACTCCCGCTGCAGATTGATCTCGACGAGAGTCCCGGCATGGGTCTTTTCCGTCTTGAACAGAGTCTTCCAGTCGTAACGGCCCGTGACTTCACCATTGAGCAACTGGTCAATGGTGTCGCGGAGCACCGCGGCGAACCGCCGTCCATCGGGATCCAGGGCAAGGATGTGTGCGTGCACAGCCTCAAGCTCGCGGTCCTCGGCCGCGGCCGCCTGGGTGGCGATCTGGGCAGCGGCTCTTACATCCTCGTCGAAGGGAAGCAAACCCTGTCCGTTCCGTGAGTTCTTATCGGCGGAGGCAGTACAAGAAGTTCTAGGGCGCATCGACGACAGCCGCGTCCCTCTGGCTGGGAGAAGAATCCCGCCAAGTCGCCAGCATTCTCCGGCCACCTCCACGTCCACCAGCGGTCGCCTGGAAGGCGGGTGGGCCCCGGCCGCCGGTGCGCACAACTTGCGTTCGTGACGTTCCAGGCGCGGCCTGAGGCCCTTTGGCCCTCCGTCCCAGGACGGATCAGCATTCAGGCGCCGGTGCCGTGACACCCCTCATAAGCCCGGCCCGACCCGCACCAGCACACATCCCCCCGCGGTGGCCAAGACACCGCCAACCCCCTGGCCGCCAGGGTCGTCGCGTACTGGGGGAGGAGTGTCGTGTCCGTCGGGGACGAGGCTTCCGACGCTGCGAAGGCCTCGTAGGACGGGACCGTGCCCGTGACGATGCCCAGGTTCGGGGTGCCCGAGGCCGCCAGTTCGCGCAGGGACGCCTCTATCGTCGCCAGGTGCTCCTCGTGCGAGGGGTACTCCGAGGACAGCGACGGGTACGCGCTCAGCAGCTCGGCCAGTTCGTCCGCCGGCCAGTGCAGCACCGCCACCGGGAACGGCCGGGAAAGGGCCTCCCGTGCCGTGGTCAGCTCCGACTGGAGGCGGGCGATCTCCGCCTGGAGCTCCGCCGGGTTGTCCGAACCGAGCGACCACACCCGCTTCGGGTCGTGCAGCTCGTCCAGGGACACCGGCGCCGTGTGCAGCGTGTCCGCCAGCGCGTCCCACTCGTCGTGGCCCGCGCCCAGCATGCGCCGCACCCGGTGCCGGCCGAAGAGCAGCGGATGCGTGGAGTACGGGGGTTCCGACGTGCCCGTCAGCAGCAGCCGCGCCCCCTCCGTGAACGTCTCGTGCGCCGCTTCCAGCTCGTCGTGCGACTCCAGGGCCTCGGCCACGATCACCCAGGCCGCCGGGTCCCGCGGGGACGACGCGCGGACTCCGTCGATGATCGCCCGCGCCTCCGCCTCGTGGCCGTACTCCCACAGGTTCGCCGCCTTCAGGGCGCGTACCAGCTGTGGGTTCTCCAGGGGCTCGGGGGACGACAGCAGGCGGTCGTACAGCGCGGTGGCGCTCGGGCGGTCACCGGACAGTTCGAGGTGGGCCGCGGCCTGCACGAGCAGGTGTTCGGCGTCCTCGGGGTACAGACCCGCGGTCCGCTCCAGGCGTGCCGCTTCGGCGTTGTGGTCGACGTTCTCGGCTGGCGTGTCGGGGCGCATGGTGGACACCGTACTGCCGTGGACCGACAAATGAGAGAGATCCGCAGGCCACAGCCTCGACCGGGGTCCGGCCCGCAGCGGCGTCGCGCGAACTGGTTCCGGTATCCCGCAAACCACACCTACGCCGAGCTCGCGAGCCACGTGAGTCCCGCGCCACCCGCCCCGCCAGCCATGACCGGGCAGCGCTCAACCCCCCGCCCTCCTCGACCGGTCGGCGCCCGACCCCGCCCCCGCCCGTCACGACCGCGCGACGCCAACCCCGTTTCCCCGCTGGTGACTTGAACCGGCACCCCCTATCCTGCGACCCCGGCGAAGGAGGCGTGCCTATGCGGGCTCCCGGGGTCGTGGATCACGGCACGCGGCGGCGGCGTGCCCTCGGCCGGCGGGTGCTGTGGAGTGCGGGCGAGGTTCTCGTCACCGTCGGCCTGGTGCTCGCGCTGCTGGTCGTGCACCAGGTGTGGTGGACCAACCGGCAGGCCCGCGAGGGTGCCGAGCGGCGGGTCGAGGCGCTGGAGCGGGAGTGGGACCGGGGGCGGCCGGGCGCCACACCGGCCCCGGAAGAGGGCCCGGGAGCGGACGCGGACCGCCAGGGCGCCGGGGCCGGAGACCGTACGGCACCCGCCGGCCCGCGCGGGCGCGCGGACACCGGGGGCCGCACCGCCCGCGAACGGCCCCGCCGGTCCCAGGCCTACGCCGTCCTCACGGTCCCCCGCCTCTCCCTCCGCGTCCCGGTCGCCGAGGGCGTCGGCAAGCCGGACGTCCTCAACAGGGGGTACGTCGGCCACTACCCGGGCACGGCACAGCCGGGCGGTGCCGGGAACTTCGCGCTCGCCGGGCACCGCAACACCCACGGCGAGCCCTTCCGGCACCTCGACCGGCTCCGGCGCGGGGACACGGTCGAGGTCGAGACCCGTACCGCCACGTACGTGTACGCCGTCGACCGGACGCTTCCGCGGACCTCCGCGCGTGACGGCGGGGTCCTGGCCCCGGTCCCGCGCAGCACCGTCCGGCCCGCCTACGGGTACGGCGAGCCTGGGTACTACCTGACGCTCACCACCTGCACCCCGGCGTACACCTCGAAGTACCGCCTGGTGGTGTGGGGCACGCTGCGCTCCATGCGGCCCCGGTAGGAAGAGGACGGGACGGGCACCGCGGCTAAGGTCGTCTTCCGTGAACGCACGTCCCGAGAGCGCGGGCCCGGCGCCGGCCCACCCCGTCAGAGCGCGACTGCACCGGCTCTGGCTCCTGACCCCGTTCGTGCTGTACCTCGGTGTCCTGCCGCTGGTGAACCGGGTCGATCCGGTGGTCCTCGGGCTGCCCTTCCTCGTCGTGTGGCTGCTGGGGGCGACCGTCCTCACGCCCTTCGCGGTGTGGCTGACCTGGCGGGGCGACCGGCGTCTGGCCGCGCGGCGCCGGAGCGGGCGGTCATGAGCGACTCGGCCGTCGCCACCGCCGTCTTCGGCGTCTTCATGGTGGCCACCGTCGCCCTCGGCCTGCTCGCCGTGCGCAACCGCGGGGGAGGCCAGGGCGGGCTCGCCGAGTGGTCGGTGGGCGGGCGGAGCCTCGGGGCCGTGTTCATCTGGGTGCTCATGGCGGGGGAGTCGTACACCAGCTTCAGCTACCTGGGCGCCGCGGGCTGGGGATACAACTACGGGGCTCCGGTCCTCTACGTCGTCGCGTACATGTCCTGCGGTTACGCGGTGGGCTACCTGGTCGGCCCCATGCTGCACGCGTACGCCCGGCGCCACGGCCTGGTCGGCATCACCGACATGGTGGCCCACCGGTACGGCCGGCCCTGGGCCGGAGCACTGATCGCGGTCCTCGCCACCGTCTGCCTGCTCCCCTACATCCAGCTCCAGATCACCGGCATGGGCGTCGTCGTCTCGACCATCTCGTACGGCGCCATCGGCCTGAACTGGGGCTATTTCGTGGCGTTCGCCGTCACCACCGGCTTCGTCGTGGTCAGCGGGCTGCGCGGCAGCGCGTGGGTGTCCGTGCTGAAGGACGGCCTGGTCATCGCGACCCTCGCCTTCCTCGTCCTCTACGTGCCGCTGCACTACTTCGACGGGTACGGCGACTTCCTCGACCGCCTCGTCGAGCAGAAGCGCGACTGGCTGACCCTGCCCGGACACGGGGGCGGCGAGAGCGGGCTCGGCACCCCGTGGTTCATCACGACCTCGCTCCTCAACGCCCTGACCGTCGTCATCTTCCCGACGACCGTCGCCGGTTACCTGGGCGCCCGCGACGGCGACGCCCTGCGCCGCAACGCGATCTGGCTGCCCGCGTACAACATGCTGCTGTTCGTGCCGATGCTGCTCGGGACGGCCGCGCTGTTCGTGGTCCCCGGACTGACGGGCGCCGACTCGAACCTCGCGCTGTTCCGGATGGTCATCGACTCGCTGCCGGCCTGGGCGGTCGGGATCGTCGGCGTCGCGGCGGCCCTGTCCTCCATCGTGCCGATGGCGGTGTTCATGCTGGTCATCGGCACGATGTGGGGCCGCAGCGTGCTGTCTTCCGTCCCCCGCTGGCGCGCCCAGCAGGCCCAGAAGCGCGCCTCGCAGACCGTCGTCGTGCTCGCGGGCACGATCGCGCTGATCATGACGTACGCGGCTCCCAACACCCTGGTACGTCTGTCGCTCATCTCGTACGAGGGGATGGCGCAGCTCGTGCCGATGCTGCTGCTCGGGCTGGTGTGGCGGCGGTTCACGCTCACGGCGGCGCTCAGCGGGCTCACCGCCGGGGGCGTCCTGGTGTGCTGGCTCGTCTTCAGCGGGCGGGACCCGGTGTTCGGCGTGAACGCCGGGATCGTAGCCCTGGCCGCCAACCTCCTGGTCGCCCTCGCCGTGGCGTACGCCTGCGGCGGCACCCCGGACGACGGGCGCCCCGACCGTGAGGTGCTCGCGCTCGGCCCCACGGACGAGCCCCCCGCCGGCGAGAACCCCGCCGGCGAGAACCCCGCGGATGAGATCCCCGCGGGCGAGCACCCCGCTCACGGGAAACCCGCACGAGAGGCTCCGAGCCCCTGACGGACGCCACCGACCCACGGCACCGACGCACGGCACCGACGCACGGCACCGACGCACGTCACCGACGCACGTCACCGACGCACGCCGCCGAGGTGCGTCACGTGGACGAGACCGAGCCGTATCCCGCGCGGGCCGCTCCGGGTCCCGCATCGTGCGACCCGCCCGCAACCCGCCCCAGGACCCCATCCTGTATAACGGCAGGACGACCACGTGTACGAGAGGGGGAGCGGCCGATGCTGCGGAGCTGGGCGGCCGTGCGGCCCGCCGCCGCGCTGTTCCTGCTCGTCGTCGAGGTCGCGCTGCTCGACACGGGCAGCCTCTCCGCCGCCGTGGCCTTCGCCGCGACCGCTGCCGCCGGTTCCGCGCTCGCCGCCTGCGCCGTCATCGCCGCGCGCAGCGTCCCGGCCGTCCCGCGCACCCGCGTACGGACGGCGATCCGCGACCGCGAGCAGCGCACCGCGTTCCTGCCCCAGCGCGATCCCGACGCGTCGGGACGTACCCGCCCCCGGGCGCCGGGGTGTGCCCTCCCGGCGGCCGCCGCGTAGGGACGCGCACCTCTCTCCTCACCGTCGCGAACCCCGCGCGGGCCGTCATGCCGATCTGCTCGTTTTCCGGCACGACGAGACCCCCGGAGGGCTCACCCATGTCCGCTTTCATGTCCGTTTTCGCGAGCCTGGTCGAACGGTTCGCCGATCTCCTCCAGCCGCTGTTCCACGCGTCCGCGGCGGCGGCCGCCATCGTCCTGTTCACCGCGCTGGTACGCCTGCTGGTGCACCCCCTGTCCAGGGCGTCGGCGCGCGGGCAGCGGGCGCGCGCCCGGCTCCAGCCGCAGGTCGCCGCGCTGCGCGAGAAGCACGGCTCGAACAACGAGAAGTACCAGAAGGCGCTGCTCGCCCTGCACGCCGAGGAGAAGGTGTCGCCGCTCTCCGGCTGCCTGCCGAGCCTGTTCCAGATGCCGGCCTTCTTCCTCCTGTACCACCTGTTCTCCAGCTCGACGATCGGCGGCGAGGCCAACGCGCTGCTGGGGCACCGGCTCCTCACCGCCCCGCTCGGCGGCCGCTGGGCGGACGCGCTGGGGCACGGCGGGCTCCTCGGGACCCAGGGGCTCGTCTACCTCGGGCTGTTCGCGGTCGTGGCCGTGGTCGCGACCTTCAACTTCCTGCGCACGCGGCGGATGATGGCGGCGGCGCCCGCCCCGGCGGCCGGCGGGCAGCAGGTGCCCGGTCTCGGCGCGGTGAACAGGATCGTGCCGTTCATGTCCTTCTTCACGCTGTTCACGGTGGCCGTCGTACCGCTGGCGGCGGCGCTGTACGTGGTGACGAGCACGACGTGGAGCGCGGTGGAGCGGGCGGTCCTCTACCGCGACATGCCGGGCGCGGCACCGGCGGCGGCCGCACTGGTCTAGCGGCCACCGTCGGCGGCTGCTCCGTTCCAGCGGCGGCCGCGCTGGTCAGGGGACGGCCCCGCCCGCGGGCCGGTGGCGGTCCAGTCCGTGAACGGGGTCTTGCGGACTGGACGCACAGCTTGGAGGATCGACCAGTCCTCCGATGGCTGCACCCGTCGGCGGGCTGCCGCGATCGAGGGAGATTGTGATCATGAAGCTGCTGCGAGTCGGTACGGCGGGGGCGGAGCGGCCGGCGCTGCTCGACGCCGAGGGAACCCTGCGGGACCTGTCGGGCCTCGTCCCGGACATCGACGGAGCGCTGCTCGCCGACGACGGGGCGCTCGGCCGGATCCGCACCGCCGCCGAGGCCGGGGACCTGCCCGCGCTGGACGCGGCCGGACTGCGCGTCGGTCCGCCGCTGGCCCGGATCGGCAAGGTCGTGTGCATCGGGCTGAACTACCACGACCACGCCCGGGAGACGGGCGCCGAGCCGCCCGCCGAGCCGGTGATCTTCTTCAAGGCGGCGGACACGGTCGTCGGCCCGAACGACACGGTGCTGGTGCCGCGCGGCTCGGTGAAGACCGACTGGGAGGTGGAGCTGGCGGTCGTGATCGGCCGTACGGCCCGCTACCTGGGCTCGCACGAGGAGGCGCTGGCCCATGTCGCCGGGTACGCGGTGGCGCACGACGTCTCCGAGCGCGAGTTCCAGATCGAGCGCGGCGGCACCTGGGACAAGGGCAAGAACTGCGAGACGTTCAACCCGCTGGGCCCCTGGCTGGTGACGGCGGACGAGGTGCCCGACCCGCAGGCGCTGTCGCTGCGGCTCTGGGTCAACGGCGAGCTCAAGCAGGACGGGACGACGGCGGAGCAGATCTTCCCGGTCGCCGAAGTCGTGCGCTACGTCAGCCAGTTCATGACGCTCTACCCGGGCGACGTGATCAACACCGGTACGCCGGCGGGTGTCGCGCTCGGACAGCCCGAGCCGAAGCCGTTCCTGCGGGCCGGTGACGTGGTGGAGCTGGAGATCGAGGGCCTGGGGCGCCAGCGCCAGGAGCTCAAGGACGCGTGAGAGTACGGGGCCGGGGGCGCCCTCGGGGGAGTGGGGTACCCCCGGCCTCGTACGTATGTGGGGCCGAACACCGTCCGGACGCCGGCGACCCGGCCGGAACCGCGTTCCGCGCCCGGCCGGCGTCACCGGTCCGCGGCGGCCCGGCCGGTGCCGGGCTCAGCCCTTGAAGTGCTCCAGGGCCTCGACGACCATCCGGTGGTCCTCGACCTGCGGAAGGCCGGACACGACCACCGTGCCGACGACTCCCGCGCCCTCGACCGTGATCGGGAACGCGCCGCCGTGCGCCGCGTACAGGTCGGGGTCCAGCCGCGAGGACTCCTCGAACGTGGTGCCCTTGGCGCGGAAGCGGGCGCCGACCAGGTACGACGAGCAGCCGTAGCGCTCCACGACCCGGCGCTTGCGGTCGATCCAGGCGTCGTTGTCCGGAGTCGAGCCGGGCAGCGCCGCGTGGAACAGCTGCTGGCCGCCGCGGCGGATGTCGACGGCGACCGGCGCGCCGCGCTCCCGGGCCAGCTCGACCAGCAGTGAACCGAGGGTCCACGCGTCGTCGTACGTGAAGTGAGGGAGCGTCAGGCGCCGCTCCTGCTCCTCCAGTTCGGGGATCGTGGGGGTGGCCGTCGGGGCGCTCACAGCGTCACCGTCCCGCCGTCGCGGGCGGAGCGTCGCGCCGCCTCCAGGACGTCGAGGGCGTCGGCCGCCTCGTACGCGGTGACCGGGTTCGGGCCGCCGTCGCGCAGGGCCGCGGCCACGGCCTGGTAGTACGCCGGGTAGGCGCCCCGCAGCGTGGGCTCGGGGCGGCCGCCGCCGGTCAGCGGGGACTCGCCCGCTCCGACGTGCCCCCACAGGGTCTCGGGTTCGATGCCCCACTCGGCCGTGCTGCCGGGGCGCTGGCCCTCGCGCAGGACCGCCTCCTGCGGGTCGAGGCCGTGCTTGACGTAGCCGGCGCGGGAGCCCAGCACCCGGAAGCGCGGGCCCAGTTGGGCGGTGGTCGCGGACACGTACAGGTGGGAGCGGACGCCGTTCACGTGCGTGATCGCGATGAAGGTGTCGTCGTCGGTCTCCGCGCCCGGGCGGCGCACGTCCGACTCGGCGTAGACCTGCGCGGCCGGACCGAAGAGGGTCAGCGCCTGGTCGACGACGTGGCTGCCGAGGTCGTAGAGGAGACCTCCGATCTCTGCCGGGTCGCCGGACTCGCGCCAGCCGCCCTTGAGCTGCGGGCGCCAGCGTTCGAAGCGGGACTCGAAGCGGTACACGTCGCCGAGTTCGCCGTCGTCCACGAGCTTGCGCAGGGTCAGGAAGTCGTTGTCCCAGCGGCGGTTCTGGAAGACCGACAGGAGCAGGCCGCGCTCGTCGGCCAGGGCGGCCAGCTCGCGCGCCTCGGACGCCGTGCCGGCGACGGGCTTGTCGACGACGACCGGCAGGCCCGCCTTCAGGGCGGTCGTCGCGAGCGGGACGTGCGTCCTGTTCGGCGAGGCGATGACGATCAGGTCCAGCTCGCCGGCGCGCGCCCACAGCTCGTCGGGCGTGGCGGCGAAGCGGAGACCGTCGCCGAACTCGGCGCGGGCCTGCTCCTGCCGCTCCGGGTTCGAGGTGACGACCGTGTCGAGGGCGAGGCCCTCGGTCGCGGCGATCAGCGGGGCGTGGAAGACGGAGCCCGCGAGGCCGTAGCCGATGAGGCCGACGCGGAGGGGGGTGCCGGGGCCGGATCCTGTGCCGGTGCTGGTGCCTGTCATGCCCCCACTTTCGCAACGCTGTTGCCAAAGTGCAAGCGCGGGGGACAATGGCGTACGTGAACAGGAGCAGCGCGGAGTCGGAAGTGAACCGGTCGGGGGTGCGCGGGCGCGGTGCGGAGGCGGGGGTGAACCTGCTGGCGCTGCGCAGCCACAACGCCGCGCTGGTGCTCGACCTGCTGCGCACGGCGGGCCCTGCGGGCATCAGCCGCCTCGAACTCGCCGAGCGGACCGGGCTCACCCCGCAGGCCGTCAGCAAGATCACCGCCCGGCTGCGGGCGGACGGACTGGCGGCGGAGGCGGGGCGGCGCGCGTCCACGGGCGGCAAGCCGCGCACGGTGCTGCGCCTGATCCCCGAGGCGGGCCACGCGGTGGGCCTGCACCTGGACCGGGACGAGCTGACGGCTGTCCTGAGCGACCTGACGGGCGCGGTGGTCGCCGAGCGGCGCTCCCCCCTGGACCTCGGGTCGGGGGCGGAGGCGGTGGTCGCCGGTGCGGCGCGCGAGGTGGCGGCCCTGCTCGCGGGGGCGTCCGGCGTCACCTCCGTGCTCGGCGCCGGGGTCGCGCTGCCCGGCCCGCTCGACCACACCCGCGGGGTGCTGCACCGGGTCACCGGTTTCCCGGAGTGGGACGGGTACCCGCTGCGGGAGGCGCTGGCCGCGCGGCTCGGGGTGCCGGTGGTCGTGGACAAGGACACCAACGCGGCCGCGCTGAACCTCGCGGTCGGCGGCGCCGCCGGGTCCGGCCAGGCGTCCTTCGCGTACCTGCACCTCGGTACGGGACTCGGCGCCGGGCTGGTCCTCGGCGGGGTGGTGCACCGGGGTGCGCGCACCGGCGCGGGGGAGTTCGGGCACCAGGTCATCCAGCTGGGCGGACCCCGCTGCGACTGCGGGAACCACGGCTGCATCGAGGTGCTGTGCCTCTCCGCGGTGGCACGCGGCGCCGTCGACGAGGCGGCCGAGGTCCTCGGGGCGGGCGCCGCCAACCTGGCCGGGCTGCTCGACATCGACCTCGTGCTCCTCGGCGGCCGTACCGTCGCCGCCCACGAGGAGCACTTCGTAGGGGGAGTCGGCGCCGTCCTCGACGAGCGCGCCCGGCGCGGGGGCCTCGACGCGGCGGTGCCGGTGCGGCTCGCGCCCGGGGGAGCCCGCGCGGTCGCCGAGGGCGCTGCGCAGCTCCTCCTCGCGCCCCTGTTCGGCCGCGCCGACGGCTGACGGCGCGGCCGGGGCGTACGGACAGCGGACGCAGAGGCTCCTGGCCCTATCGCCCCCTACGCAGGAAGCGGGAGGCGATCAGGAGCGCGCTGCCCGTGGTGAGCAGGAGGGCGCCGATCAGGAGCCAGGTGCCGCGTGAGGCGCGCGAGCCGGTGCTGGCCAGTTCCTCGGTGGCCGGCAGATCCTCACGGGTGCCGGAGCCGGTGGTGGCACCGGCGCTCACGGCCGCCCCGGCCTCGGTGGCGGTACCCGGGGCGGAGGGCCCGGCGGATTCCGGGGGCGTGGTGGCCGTGGGGGCGCCGGTCTTCGTACCGCCGTCCTCGGGGGTGTCCGGGCCGCCGGCGATGCGGAAGCGGTAGTCGTTCGACTGGCCCACCCAGTCGCCGTCGTCGCTGTGCCGGCGCACCAGAGCCGCGTTGGCCACGACGTCGTTCGGGGCCGTGGCGGCCGAGGTGACGCGCAGCCGCACCTTCACGCTCAGGGTGCGCCCGGGTGCCACGGTGAAGCCGGGGAACCCCGCGAAGGCGCCGACGAGTTCGTCGTCGTCCGTGCGCACGAAGGACACGGGGCGCGCCCGCTTCCCCTCGAAGAACTCCAGCCGCACCTCGGACGGGCGCAGCCGGCGTTCCGCGTCGACCAGGACCACCACGGGGTGGAGGTTCCCGCAGGGGTGGGCGGTCTTGTTGGTGAGGTCGATGGACCACGTCCCCTCGGCGCCCCCGGTCTCGTAGACGTCGGGCCCGCCGTGGATGCGGGTCGTCAGCGGAAAGGCGCGGGCGTCGGGCTCGGCGCAGGCGGGACGGCGGTCGGCGCCGGGCGCCGCGAGAGCCGGGGCGGGCGCCGCCGAGGGGGCGCCGAGTCCGGCGGCGGCCGGGACGGGGCCGCAGCAGAGGGCGGCCGTGGCGGCAACGGAGAGGGACAGGGACGTACACAGTCGCATGAACATATGACCTGCCATGGGCGCCGGACCTCCGCCGCCGCCACGCCCACCACGCCCCGGACGGCCGCCGAGGTCCCCTCGATCGGCGGAGCGCCGTGCCGCCGGACGCGCTCCGGACCGGGATCGACCGGAACCGCCGAAGTGCGTTCGGAACCGGCGGACATCGGACGACAGCTGATCGCTAGGCTGAGGGCGACGCAGCACCGCGTACGGCAGGAGAACGGCATGGCAGAGCGCAAGCCCATCGAATCGTGGCTCACCGACATGGACGGTGTCCTCATCCACGAGGGCGTGCCGATCCCCGGCGCCGACGCCTTCATCAGGAAGCTGCGGGAGTCCGGCCGGCCGTTCCTGGTGCTGACCAACAACTCGATCTACACCGCCCGCGACCTGCACGCCCGCCTCCAGCGCATGGGCCTGGACGTGCCAGTGGAGAACATCTGGACGTCCGCGCTCGCCACCGCCAAGTTCCTGGAGGACCAGCGGCCCGGCGGCACGGCGTACGTCATCGGCGAGGCCGGGCTGACCACCGCGCTGCACGACATCGGGTACGTGCTGACCGACCACGAGCCGGACTACGTGGTGCTGGGCGAGACCCGGACGTACTCCTTCGAGGCCATGACCAAGGCGGTCCGGCTGATCAACGGCGGCGCGCGCTTCATCTGCACCAACCCCGACGAGACCGGCCCCTCGGCGGAGGGCCCGCTGCCCGCCACCGGAGCGGTCGCCGCGCTGATCACCAAGGCGACCGGCAAGCAGCCGTACTTCGCCGGCAAGCCGAACCCGCTGATGATGCGGACCGGCCTGAACGCCATCGGCGCGCACTCCGAGAGCAGCGCCATGATCGGCGACCGGATGGACACGGACGTCCTCGCCGGGCTGGAGGCCGGGATGGAGACGTTCCTGGTGCTCACCGGACTGACCACACCCGCCGAGATCGAGCGGTACCCCTACCGCCCCTCCAAGGTCGTGGACTCGATCGCGGACCTGGTCGACCGCGTCTGACCCGCGTTCCATGCGCGGAGCGGTCGAAATCCGCTCGAACGGAGCAGTGGGCGTCCTCCCCGGGATGCGGCCGGCGTCCCGGGAGAGGAGTCTCCAGGTGTCTGGAGGTTCACGATGGGTTCACTGCGACTCACACTCTGTGCCGGTGCGGTGCTCGCCGCCGCCCTCACCCCCGCGGCCCACGCGGCCGACGCGGCCGTCTCCGTCACCCCCTCGCCCCCGGCCCCCGGCGGCGACGTCACGCTGCGGGCGTCCGGCTGCAAGGCCAGGACGGCCACCGCGAAGTCTCCGGCGTTCGTCGCGGACGCCCGGCTCACGGGCGGCGACGGCGCGCTCGTCGGTGAGACGCGCGTGCGTTCCTCGCTGAGGCCCGGCACCTACCCCGTCAAGGTCGCCTGCGACGGCGTCGACGACAAGGTCAAGGGGACGCTCACCGTCGCCCGCGCCGACGGCGCGAGTCCTCCCGCCTCGGACCGGCCGCACCGCCCGGTGGACCGGCCCGAGCGGCCCGAGGCCGCCGTGCCGGCCTCACCGATCGCCCCCGTACAGGCGGGCGGCGGCGGCACGGCCCACTTCGCGTCCGTCGACACCCGCTCCACCGGCCCGGGCACCCGGCAGGCCGTCACCGGCCTGGTCCTCGCCGGCGCCGCCGCCATCGCCGTCGCGGTGCGCAGCGCCCGCCGGAACCGCGCCGACGACTAGGACCCTCGCTCCGGTCGGCGGGGCCGCGCGGGTCCGGCACCGGCGTTCTCGTCCGGCCCCGGCGCTCCGCCCCGGCTTCCTCCTCCGCCGTGCGGCCGCACGCGCCGGGCCCCGCCCGGGACCGGTCACGGCCGGACCGAACCGCCCGACAGGGTCAAGGAGTTGACATGTCCGACCGGGAGCGTTCCTCCGGCACCGGGCGCCTGATGACGTGGGCCGCCTGGGCGGTCCTGCTGCTCGGGTTCTGGCTCTGGGGCCGCGAGGTGACCGACGTACGGCAGGGGATCGCGACGCCGACCACGGGAGACGTGGCCGCGGTCGGCCGCCCCTGGGGCGGCGTCGAACTGCCCCCCGCGCACAAGCCGTTGAGGCAGGCACGGCCGCTGCGCGTGGACGTGCCCGCGCTGCGGATCCAGGCGCCGGTGGTCGCCCGCGGCCTGGACCGGCAGGGAGCGATCCAGCCGCCGCCCTACGACCAGCCGGGCGTGGTCGGCTGGTACGGGGCCGGCGCGCGGCCCGGGGCGGCCGGGACCTCCCTGTTCGTGGGGCACGTCGACACCGAGACCCGCCCCGCCGTCTTCTACAGGCTCAGCTCGGCGCGCCCCGGCGACAAGGTCCGGGTGGTCCGCGACGACGGCACGGTCGCCGAGTTCACCGTCGACGACGTCCAGGTCGTCCCGCGCGAGCGCTTCGACGCCCGGCAGGCCTACGGGGCACGGAAGCGGGGCCGGGCCGAGCTGCGGCTGGTGACCTGCGGCGGCACCTTCGACCGGGCCAGCCGCTCGTACACGGCGAACGTCGTCGTCTCGGCGTACCTGACCGGCACCCGCGCGTGACTGCCCGGCCCGGCCGGCGACCTGCTCCCCCCGGAGCCGCCGGCCGGGCTGGTCCTCGACCGCGCGCGCTCGGGCTGCGGGAGTAACCCGGCGACCGGCGCGGGAGGTTCTGGGAGCCGTCCTGGCCTCACGGTCGGCTCGATCGGCCGGGGACCGGGGCCGTTTGAGAAGACTGTAGAACGGATGAGCGCTGCGGCCTAGGGGGAATTTGACGCCAAGTCCGCCCGCGGTGGCTGTGCGTGATGACCACAGGTGGCGGCGGGCCGCCCGGCGGTCCCGTCCGGCATGCGGAGTGTCCCGTCCCGGCCGCCGGACGGCGCGCTGTAACAGCTCCCCGAGAAGGAAGCGGTGACCATGTGGCGACCCGCCGCCTATGTCAGGATTGGTGCCTTGGACGGTGCACCGAGGGGGAGTTGCATGTACGGCAGCACGGGGGCGGTCTCCACGTTCGCCTCCAGGGCGGCACGGTGGTCCGTGGCGGCGGGGGCGGCGCTGGTGCTCGCGGGGTGTTCCTCCGGCGGCGGGGGCGGCGAGGAGGGCGAAGCGGGCCCCGGGATCGCCCAGCGGCCGAAGGGCTCCGACCCGTACTGGGTGAACCCGCACGGCAACGCGGCCGAGCAGGTCGCCAGGTACGAGAAGGCGGGCAGGAAGGACGAGGCCCGGCAGATCCGCAAGATCGCCGAGCAGCCCACCGCCGAGTGGATCGGCCCGGAGAACCCGGAGCAGGAGGCACGCGGCTTCACCGTCGCAGCGCGGAAGGCCGACCGCTCCGCGCTGCTCGTCCTCTACAACATCCCGCACCGCGACTGCGGTCAGTTCTCCCGCGGCGGCGCCGCGGACGGCGACGCCTACCGGACCTGGGTCGAGGGCGTGGCCCGGGGCATTGGGGACCGGCCCGCCACGGTGATCCTGGAACCGGACGCCCTGCTGCACCTGGTCGACCGGTGCACCCCGCAGGAGTTCCACGAGGAGCGCTACGACCTGCTGGCGGGCGCGGTCACCGAGTTGAAGGCGCTCAAGAACACGAAGGTCTACGTGGACGCGGGCAACGCGGGCTGGGGCCGCCCCGACCAGATCTTCGAACCGCTGCGGCGCGTGGGCGTCGACCGCGCCGACGGCTTCGCGGTCAACGTCTCCAACTTCTACTCGACGAAGGACTCCCTCGCCTACGGCAGGCAGCTGTCCGCGAAGGTGGGCGGCAAGCACTTCGTGATCGACACCAGCCGCAACGGCAACGGGCCGTACACGGGCGGTGAGCCGGACGAGAACTGGTGCAACCCGCCGGGCCGCGCGCTCGGGGAGCCGCCGACGACGAAGACCGGCGATCCGCTCGTCGACGCCTACCTGTGGGTCAAGCGGCCCGGCGAGTCGGACGGCACGTGCAAGGGGGGCCCGGAGGCGGGCCGTTGGTGGCCCTCGTACGCCCTGAAGCTGGCGAAGGCCACCGGCTGACCCCGCGGCACGCGTGAGCGGGGGGCGCCCTCCGGACTCCCCGGAGGGCGCCCCCACCCGGCTACGGCACCCGCACCCAGCGGGCCTTGCCGGGTGTCCCCTCGCCGTCCGTCACGAACAGCATGTACCAGCCGGACGGCACCAGGTTCCGGTTCTTCGGGACCGTCACCCTGATCCCGTCCTTCGTGGTCACGAAGTCCAGCGCGACGGAACGCTGGTCGGTGTCCGTGACGTGCGTGGACGCGCTCGGCCGGATCAGCCGCGCCGCCTTCACCGCCGAAGGACGTGCCGAGCGGAAGGTGGCCGAGGCGCCCCGGGCGACGGTCTTCGGGCCGCCCGAGAGGGAGGGCCGCGCGCCTCGGTACAGGTAGGGCGGGGTGTAGATCTCGACGCGCTGCTCGAACTCGCCGGGCTCGGTGTTGCCCTCGTCGGCGTACAGCGGGTCGGAGCCGAAGAACATCACCCGGCCGTCGGGCAGCAGGATCGACCCCGCGTGGTAGTTGCGCCCCACCAGCGGGTCGGCCACCCGGTCGAAGGCGTTCTTGCGACCGTCGTAGATCCGCGCCTGGAGGATGTCGGACGCCCCGCGCCCGCGGTAGTCCTCGGAGCCGCCGGACACCAGCACGGTGTCGTCGGGCAGGATCGAGTACTGGGGATAGCGGGTGCCCTTCTCCAGCTCGGGTCCGTCCGTGAACCTGGGGTGCCCGGCCAGCAGGTCGACCAGCCGGGTCTTCTTGCTCGCCCGGTCCGACTCGCCGACCCCGCCGCCGCCGATGACCATGTACCGCTCGTCCTGCGCGGGCGGCAGGAGCACGGTGCCGGAGGTCTCCAGGAGCTTCGGGTCGCTCATCCCGGGGATCTTGGTGAACTCGTTGCTCTCCAGGTCCCAGACCCCCGGGTCGCGGCCGACGTCGTCCGGGCCGTAGCCGGCGTTGGAGCCCGAGTAGAACAGCTTGCCGTTCTGCATCAGGGTGATCGCCGGGTAGGTCGGGAACTGGCGGGTGCCCTTGGTGTACGTCCACGTGCCGGCGCGGGGGTCGAAGACCTCGTTCTTGCCCGGGACCAACTGGCCGATCTCGTCGAGCCCGGAGAGGCTGAGGACCTTCCCGTCGGAGAGCGTGGTCAGCGTCGGGTACCAGCGGGCCTCGTTCATCGGGTCGACCTTGATGTACTTCTCGGCGACCGGGTCGAACTCGAAGGCGTCGCGGATGCCCTGGAAGTCCTTCTTGTCGAGGGCCAGTTTCTGCGCGATGCCGTAGGTGTTGCGGGCGTCGGCACCCTTCAGGCCCTGGACGCGGTAGTTGTCCTGCGTCCCCGTCTCGTACCGGGCGCCGCTCTTCTGCGCCTCGACGTAGATCCGGCCGAGGCCGGGGTCGTTGCGCAGGAACCTCCCGGTGTCCTCGTCGAAGACCTTCTTCGCCCGGGGCACCAGCACCGGGTCCTTGGAGACGAACGTCCGGCCGTTCTTCCTGCCCGTGAACCGGGTCCCGGCGGGCAGCGTCACCGGCTCGTCCGGGTTCTCGTTGTGGACGATCATCAGGCCGCCGGCCTTGGTGACGTCGCCCTTGAGCTTCTCGTACCGCTTGGTGCCGCCCGCGATCAGCAGCCGGCCGTCGGCGAGCTGGGTGTGCCCGGTGCAGAACAGGTCCTTGGGCGTCGCGACCTTCTTGACCGTGCCCTTGACCGGGTCCCAGATCCGGGTGTCGAACCTCTTGGCGTCGAAGTTGTCCTGGTCGTTGCCCGAACCCGCGATCAGCAGCACCTTGCCGGTGTGCAGCAGGGCCGCGTGGATGGTGTTCTGTCGGTACTCCTTCGGGAACTCCACGATGTCCCAGTGCCCGTTGGCGGCCTTGTACTCCGCTTTGTTGATCTTGTACTCGTGGTATCGCTCCGTCCCGAAGCGGTACAGCCACGGGCCGTTCATCCCGGCCAGCGCGAGGACCACCGCCCCGCCTATCGCGAGGCGACGGGCGCGTCGGCGGCCTGCACGGTCCTTCATTTCTTGCGTCCCCCAAGAGCGATCTGGATGGTGCTGTCGGCGCCGGCGGCGCCCTCCGGCTCGTCCGGCGCGGCCCAGCCGGGCCGGTGCCGCGGTGCGTGCGGGGCCGGTACGGCGGCGGACGGGACCGCGTCCTGCGGCTCGGCGGCCGGCGGTTTCCGGCGGTCCTGCCGCAGCGTCCAGCGCCAGACGAGGATGGGTGAGGCGGTGACCAGCAGGGCGAAGGACGCCCACGTGATCATGGCCGGGTGGGCGTGCCCGTACAGGAAGGCCGCGGTGATCGAGCCGGCGAAGACCGCGATGAAGAAGAGGTGGATGCGGAAGGTCCCGAAGAGGGTGTCCGGGCTGGACGAGTCCCCCTTGGGCGTCACGACGAAGCTGCTCTTGCGGCGCAGCACGGCGTCCAGCAGCGAGCGGGCGTAGACCGGTGCCGACAGCGCGGACATCGCCATCCCGGCCACCCCGCCGGACCCCTCCGGTTCGTGCGGGGAGACGTTGTGCCGGCGGTTCCAGACGTAGAGGCCGATCTGCAGCGCCGAGGCGTTGCCGTAGAGCATCAGCCAGATCGCCGGGTCGATGTCCACGCCCGAGGCGCCGAGGCCCAGGAACAGCGCGCAACTGAGCGCCGCGAGGATCCAGTTGAGGGCGGACATCGGGTAGAAGATGATCATCATCGTGTAGTTGAAGAGCTTGCCCGGCGGCAGGGAGTAGAAGCCCTTCCAGTACTGCTTGAGGATCGTCTCGTAGGTTCCGCGCGACCAGCGCAGCTGCTGGGTGAAGAAGTCGGTCCAGGCGCCCGGCCCCTCGCCGACCGCCAGCACGTCGGGTGTGTAGACCGAGCGCCACTTGCGGCCGGTGGCCGGGTTCTCGGCGCGGTGCATCTCGAAGCCGGTCGCCATGTCCTCGGTGATCGAGTCGTAGAGACCGCCGATCTGCTGCAGCGCCCTGATGCGTACGGCGTTGGAGGTGCCGACGAACATGGGCGAGCCGTAGAAGTTGCCGGCGCGCTGGATCAGGGCGTGGAAGAGGAACTGCTGCGACTCGGCGGCCTTGGTGACGAAGGTGTCGTAGTTGCCGTAGACCTGCGGGCCGATGACGAATCCGATGTCGGGGTCCCGGAAGAAGCCGAGCATCCGCTCCAGGTAGTTGGGCAGCGGGACGTGGTCGGTGTCGACGGAGGCGAAGAAGTCGTAGTCGTCGCCGTGCGCGTCGAGCCAGGCGTTGTAGTTGCCGTGCTTGGTCCTGGCCCGGTGCGGGCCCTTGGGCCGGTTCCACTTCTCGACGCCCTTGCGGGAGAAGTGGTGCACGCCCAGGCGCTCGCAGACCTCCTTCACCTCCGGGTCGTCGCCCTCGTCGAGCAGCCAGACGTGCAGCAGGCCCCGGTGCCGCAGTCTGACGGCCGCCTCCAGGGTCTTCGTGACCATCGCCAGCGGTTCCTTGCCGGGCACGAAGGAGGTGAGGAACGCGACGCGCGTGCCGGTCTCGGGCACCACCGGGACGGGGTCGCGGGCGACCAGGGTGGCGTGCGCGTTCGACAGCACGTTCATGCAGCGGAAGAACTCGATCAGCCCGATCGACACCAGCATCACGACGTCGAGCGCCGGCAGGAAGTCGTAGGCCGGGTGGTCGCGTTCGGTCCAGTGGTCGGGCTGGAGCAGCCAGCCCAGCAGGACCAGCGAAAGCAGCGGGGCGGCGCCCAGCATCAGCGCGGCCCGCAGCCGGTGCGGCTCCTGGGAGAGCAGCGAGCGGTACCGCACCTTGTACGGCTTGTCCGGGTCCGGCTGAGTGAGGGGTCCCGCAAGCCGGCTGTAGTGCTCGTAGTCGTACCTGGGCAGCGTCCTCCGTATCCGGCGGAAGCCGCCTGTCCGGTGGGCCGGCACCCTCAGCCGGGTCGTCTCGGACGGGTCGAAGCCCTGTCGGGCGCCCGTCGGCGTCGACGTCATGAGTCATCCCCCCGCACGCGCCCTCGGACGCGTGGTCGTCGGTCTCCGTCGTCCGCTCCGGTCCCCCTCGACCGTCCCGGACGCATCAGTGGCAGGCTGCCGTAAACCAGATCGTTTATGTCGTTATGGACATAAAACGACGGCCTTCCGGTTGCATGATGCCCCCCTCGGCATCCGTCCATGAGTGGAATCCCTCGATCCCCCCATGGCGGCACATCCGGCCCGGGCGCCCCAACTGCCTCAGATGGGCAGTCCCTTGAGGCCCCAGGGTTCTACGCCGTCCGGCATGATCGCAAGATACGCAATGAGGTAGCAATCGGTCATACGTCTGTGAATGGGACGTGTGTGCGAAGAAGGGGTCTCTTGTCGCCGCTGTGGAGACGGCGAAGAGGCCCCTCACCGATGGTGAGGGGCCTCTTCGTCTGTCTGTGCGCCGCCAGGGACTCGAACCCCGGACCCGCTGATTAAGAGTCAGCTGCTCTAACCAACTGAGCTAGCGGCGCGCGCTGACCTGGAGAACTCTACCCGATTCCGGGAGGTGGTCCGGCCCGCCGACGGCCGGTGAGTCGGCGTGCACGGAGGGTGCCGTACATCATTCGGACCGTCAGCATGCGACAACGGCCGACAGTTGAGAAACTGACGATCGTGCAGAAATGCGGACATTTCCACCTGGAGTGTGAGGGCGATCGCATGGAGACTCCGGTATTCGAGGAATTCGATCCCGCGAGCGACTGCGACTGCCCCGGCTGTACCGGCCGGCGCCGTGCGGGGGGCGCCCAGGCGTCCGGCGCACCGGCGACCGGTGCCGTCCGTCCCGCGGCGCGGGGGGCCCTCGCGCTCGCCGCGGCGGCGGGCACCGTCCTCGGGGCGGGCCACCCCGCCCCCGCCGTCGCCGTCACCCACGGCCCGGCCAGACCCGGCCTCCCCGCGGGGGACGAGCCCGACACCCCGCAGGGCCGCACGGCCCCGCTGCACGGCCCGTCCGGTCGCCCGGCCCGCCCCGGCGGGCCGGGGACCCTGGCCGCGGCACCCGCCACCACCCGGGCCGAGATCATCAACCGGGCCAAGAAGTGGGTCGCCGCCGAGGTGCCGTACAGCATGACCGCGTACTGGTCGGACGGGTACCGGCAGGACTGCTCGGGCTTCGTCTCGATGGCCTGGAACCTGGACGGGAACGAGTGGACGGGCAGCCTTCCCGCCTACGGCGTCCGGACGTCCAAGGACCGGCTGGAGCCCGGCGACATCCTGCTCTTCCACAACCCGAGCAACCCGCAGAACGGCTCGCACGTGGTCATCTTCGGCGGCTGGGCCGACTACACGCGCACCTACTACATCGCCTACGAGCAGACCCGCCCGCACACCCGCAAGCAGTCGACCCCCTACGCGTACTGGAGCAACTCCGGCCGCTACGTGGCCTACCGCCCCAAGGGGGTGAGCGAGGAACCGGCGGGCGGTCCGGGACCCACCGACCCGGACGGGCAGGAGGGCGGGACCTCGCGCTTCCCGGGCGCCGGGTACTTCGGGCCGGGCGCGGACAACGCGCACGTCACCCGGCTGGGGCGGCTCCTGGTGCAGCGCGGCGGCGCCCGTTTCTACACGACGGGACCGGGCCCGCGCTGGTCGGACGCGGACCGCAGGGCCACCCAGGCGTTCCAGCGGGCCCAGGGATGGAGCGGGGCGGACGCCGACGGGCTGCCGGGGCCGACGACCTGGTCGTACCTGGTCGGCGGCAGGGGCAAGGACATCCCGGCGGCCGGGACGCCGGGACCCGCGGTGCCGGACCCCTCCTCGCACGGGGTGCCCGGCTACCCGGGCCGGGCGCTGTTCCGGCCGGGCGCGGTCAACGCCTACGTCACCCGGCTCGGCGAACAGCTGGTCGAGAAGGGATTCGGCACGCACTACACCAAGGGCCCCGGGCCGCGCTGGGGCGAGGCGGACCGGCGCAACGTCGAGGCGTTCCAGCGGGCCCAGGGCTGGCGCGGCGGCGCGGCGGACGGCTATCCGGGCCCGGAGACCTGGCGGCGGCTTTTCTCCTGACGCACCTCGCAGGACGCACCACCCGGCACGCACCCGTGCACCGGCCCGCGCGCCGGTGCGCCCCGTGCCGGTACGGCCGCATCCGCACTCGCGCGGCTGCGTGCCGGGCCGGTCGTGTACCGGCGCAATTCGTGACAACCCTTCCAGGCGCGGAGGCATGGAGGCACGTATGACCACGACGACGTCACACACCCCGGAGTCCGAGGGGGCGCCGTCCGCCCCCCTGGAGACGGCGGCCGAGGCCGTGCTGCGGCCGGCCCGGCTCATCCACAACGAGGCGACCACCGAGATCCCCGTCCATCTGCTCTTCCGGGACGACCCCGACCCCGTCGCCGTACCGGTCGCGCCCGCCGTGGTGGGCCGCCGGCGCGGCACGGGCGAACAGCCCCGGGTCAGGCGCCCCGCACCGGTACGGGCCCGCCCGGTCCCGGAGGTCGACCCCGAACTGGCGGAGCGCCCGGCGCGGGTGCTGCCCGGCGCCGCGGGGGTGCTGGCCGGGGTCTGCGGGGTGGCCGGCTGCCTGTTCACCTCGTGGTGGGCGGGGGTGCTGCCGGCCGCCGTGACGCCGCCGGGGCTGCCCGCCGGTCTCGCGGGCGCGGGACCGGGTCCCGCGCAGTGGGCCGGGTTCGCCGCCTCCGGCGCGCTCGCCCTCCTCGGTTTCGGCGGGCTGGCCCGCGGCCGGACCGGCCGGGCCTGGGTGCTCGGCCTGTTCGGGCGCTACCGGGGCACCGTCCGGCGCACCGGTCTGATGTGGGTCAACCCGCTGGTGCTGCGCCGCCGGATCGACGTACGGCTGCGGCACTGGCGCAGCGAGCCGATGCCCGCCGTCGACGCGAACGGGGTGGCGCTGCGGGTGGTGGTCCTCGTGGTGTGGCGGGTCAAGGACACCGCGCGGGCCGCGCTCGGCGTCGAGGACCACGAGGGGTATCTGCGCGAGTGCGTGGAGGCGGCGCTGTCCCGGGTGCTCTGCCGGCTGCCCGCGGACCCGCCGGCCGCGGGGCGCGGCGGGCCCGGCAAGGACGGTGCGACGCTGCGCGACACCGAGGCGGCGGGCGACGCGCTGACCCGGCTGGTGGCCGCGGACACGGCGCCGGTGGGCATCGAGGTGTTCTCCGTGCAGCCGGTCCGGGTCGAGTACGCCCCCGAGGTCGCCTCCCGGATGCAGCGCCGTCGGCTGGCCGCGCTGGACGCCCAGCACCGCGACACCGTGCTCACCTCCGTCGTCGACTCGGTCGAGGACACGGTGACCCGGCTGACCTTGCGGGGCCTGGTCGACCTCGACGACTACGAACGCAAGGCGCTGGTCAAGGACTTGACGGTGGCGTTCTGCACGGGGCGCACCGCCGACGCTGACTGAGCGGTTGCCGGGGGAGCGGCGCCGGTGCGGAAACCGGCGCCGAGATTGGTATGGACATGTTCAACTGCCGGTAATAATCTGGGACTTGGTCTAGACCTGAACATGGCGGTATGCGCGTACGGCTCACGGAACCTCCCCCACGTTCTCCAGGAGCGGCAGCATGCGAATACGGACGACCAAGAAGGCCAAGTGGTACGCGGGCGTGGTCGGTCTCGCCACGACCGGAGCGCTGGTGCTCTCCAGCGGCGGCGCCACCGGCCACGGCTACACCGACCTGCCCGTCAGCCGGCAGAAGCTCTGCCAGAACGGCACCGTGACCGGGTGCGGTGACATCCAGTGGGAGCCGCAGAGCGTCGAGGGCCCCAAGGGCTTCCCGGCGGGCGGCCCCGCCGACGGTCAGATCTGCTCGGCGAACCACGCCAACTTCGGTGCGCTGAACCAGCCGACGAAGCCCGGCGGCGGCGCCTGGCCCACCACCAGGGTCACCGGCGGCCAGAGCTACACCTTCCGGTGGCAGTTCACGGCCATGCACGCCACGACCGACTTCAAGTACTACATCACCAAGAACGGGTGGAACCAGAACCACGCGCTCAGCCGCTCGGACCTGGAGACCACGCCGTTCCTCACCGTCCCCTACAACAACCAGCGCCCGCCGTCCACGCTCTCGCACAGCGGCACGATCCCCGGCGGGCGCAGCGGCCACCACGTCATCCTCGCGGTGTGGACGGTGGCCGACACGGCGAACGCCTTCTACGCCTGCTCGGACGTCACCTTCTGAGCCACCCGGGTGCCATGCTCCCGACAACGCTCGGGATAGGGTCCGCGTGCGCCGTGACCGACTCCGGTCGCGCCGCACGTGGAACCCTTTCTCACGTACGGGGGTAAGTAGCGCATGGATTTCGTCTTCCACATAGTCTTCCCGCTGCTCATCGTGGTGCTGTTCTGGGCCGCCTGGGCGATCGTGCGCCGGACGCGGGAACGCCGCGCCGCCTGGGAGAGCGGGCTCACCGCACGTGCGCGGGTGGTGCGCGCCTGGGTCACCGTCCGGATGGTCAACAACGTTCCGCAGCGCACCCAGTGGCACGAGTACGACTTCACCACGGCCGACGGTGTGGCCGTCCGCTTCAAGGAGGCGGGAGGCCCCGCGAGCCTGGACGCGGGCGGTGAGGCGCTCGTGTACTACGCGGGCGACGAGCCCGACAAGGCCACCGCCTCGGAGCCCCGGCCCGGCAAGGACACGTTCGTGACGACGGTCTGTCTCGTCGTCCTCGGGGTTGCGGTCGTCATCCTCACCAAGGTGGCGGTCGAGTACTGGTGAGGCCGCGACCTCGGACAGCCCCTGTCCCGTGACGACCGACGCCCTCGCCTTCGGTGGAGGCGTCGTGACCATCGCCATCTGACGTACCGTCAGTTATGGTGCGCTGCCATGGGGTCCATCAGACGCACCGTCGCGGAGCTCGTGGGAGCGGGCTGGGGGGACGACCGGCCCGGGCTGTGGTTCGAGGGCCGCGTGCTCAGCCACCACCAGGTGACCGCCGGCGCGGCGGCCCGGGCGGCCCTCCTGGCCGACCTGCTGCCGCCCGGCGCGCCACCGCACGTGGGCGTGCTGCTCGACAACACCCCGGAGTACCCGATGTGGTTGGGCGCGGCGGCCCTGGCCCGGGCCGCCGTCGCCGGGATCAACCCGACCCGGCGCGGCCCCGAACTGGTTCGCGACATCCGCCACACCGACTGCCGGGTGCTGGTCACCGAGCAGGCGCACCTGCCGCTGCTCGCCGGCCTCGAACTCCCGGGCGTACGCGTCCTGGTGACCGGCACCGACGCCTACGCGGCCCTGCTCGCCCCGTACGAGGGCGCCGGTCCGGACACCTCCCGGGCCGTCCCGTCCGACCGCCTCCTGCTGTACTTCACCTCCGGCTCGACCGGCGCCCCCAAGGCGGCGATCTGCACCCAGGGCCGCCTGGCCGCCGCCGGACACTCGCTCGCCGGCCACTTCGGGGTGCGCCGCGACGACGTCCACTACATCTGCATGCCGATGTTCCACGGCAACGCGGTGATCGCCGACTGGGCGCCCGCGCTCGCGGCCGGCGCCGGGGTCGCGCTGCGCCGGCGCTTCTCCGCCTCCGCGTTCCTCACCGACGTACGGGCCTGCGGTGCCACCTACTTCACCTACGTCGGACGGGCCGTGCAGTACCTCCTCGCGACCCCCGCCCGGCCCGACGACCGCGACAACCCGCTGCGCCTCGGCTTCGGCACCGAGGCGGGCGCCGTGGACGCGGCGGCCTTCGAACGGCGCTTCGGCGTACGGCTGGTGGAGGGCTACGGCTCCTCGGAGGGCGGCGCGGCCATCCAGTGGGCGCCCGGCACCCCGCCGGGCGCCGTCGGCCGGGCGGCACCCGGCGACGACCTCGCCGTGGTCGACCCGCTCACCCGCGAGGAGTGCCCGGCGGCGGAGTTCGCCGCCGACGGACGGTTGCTCAACGGCGAAGCGGCGATAGGGGAGTTGGTGAACCGGGGGCCCAACCCCTTCGAGGGGTACTGGCGCAACCCCGAGGCCGACCGGGCCCGCCTGCGCGAGGGCTGGTACTGGACGGGCGACCTCTTCTACCGCGACCCCGACGGGTTCCTGTACTTCGCGGGCCGCACCGACGACCGGCTGCGCGTCGACAGCGAGAACCTCGCCGCCGCCATGATCGAGAACATCCTCGCCCGGTACGAGCGGGCCGTCGCCGTCGCCGTCTACGCCGTGCCGGACCCGGTGGCGGGCGACCAGGTGATGGCGACGCTCGCCCTGCGCTCCGGCGCCGCGTCCTTCGACCCGCACGCCTTCGCCGGGTTCCTGCGCGCCCAGCCGGACCTCGGCACCAAGATGGCCCCGCGGTTCGTGCGGGCCGTCGACCGCATGCCCGTCACCGCCACCAACAAGATCCACCGGGCGGGGCTGCGACGGCAGGGGTTCCGCTGCCCCGACCCCGTCTGGTGGCGGCCGGCGGGCGAGGACGCCTACCGCAGACTGACGGCCCCGGACCTGGCAGGCCTGGAGGAGGAGTACCGGGCCCGCGGCCGGGAGGAGCTGCTGCGGAGGTAGGACGGGGAGCTGTCCGACCGCGCGCGGAGCCGGCCACCGCCCCCGGAAGGTAGGTCTGGGCCCACCCCCGGGACGCCCGCTGCGCGTATGGTCCGCGCCTCCCGCCGCCGCCTACCGTGGGCGCATGATCAGCAGCCTGCGCCGGGGCCCGGTACGCGCGTTCGCCTATCTCGTCACCGGCGTCCTGACCGGCGCCCCGATCCTGGTGGGCCTGCTGGTCCTCGGTGTCGTCGGCGTCGCGCTCACCCCGCTCCTGGTGGGCCTGCCCCTGCTGGTGCTGCTCGCCCTGTCCGGGGTGCCCGTCGGAGTCCTGGAGAGGCGGCGGCTGCGCCTCGCCGGCCCGGCGTCCGCGCTGCCGGGCCCGCCGGACGGGGGCAGCCCCCACCGCACCCCGGACGAACCGGGCCTCGCCGCCTGGGCCCGGCTGCGGCTGACCGAGCCCGCGACCTGGCGCGAACTGGCGTACACCGTGCTGCTCGCGTCCGTCCTGTGGCCGCTGGACCTGCTCGTGCTGACCGCGGCGGTCCTGGTCCCCGCCGCCATGGCCGTGGCGCCCGTGCAGCTCGCGCTGTCCGGCGGCGACACCCGCGTCGTCAAGCTCTGGCCGGTCGACTCGTACGCCTCGGCGGCCCTCTGCGCCGCCACGGGCGCCGTCCTCCTGCTCCTGCTGCTGTGGCCGCTCGACCGGTACGCCCGGGCCCGCGCCGCGCTCGCCCGGCTGCTGCTCGCCCCGCGGGAGGCGGAGCAGCGGCTGGCCGAGGTGACACGGTCGCGGGCCCGGCTGGTGGCCGCGTTCGAGGCGGAGCGGCGGCGCATCGAGCGGGACCTGCACGACGGGGCGCAGCAGCGGCTGGTGGCGCTCGGCATGAACCTGGGTCTGCTGCGTCTCGACGCTCCGCCCGAGTTGGCCGCCCGGCTCGCCGCCGCCCAGCGGGAGTCGGAGCAGGTCCTGCTGGAGCTGCGGGAGCTGATCCACGGCATCCATCCGCAGGTGCTCGCGGACTACGGGCTCGGGGACGCGATCGCGGACGCCGCCGACCGGTCCGCCGTCCCGGTGGAGGTGGCGGTGGAGCTGCCGAGGTTCGAGGAGCCGGTGGAGTCGGCCGTGTACTTCGCGGTCCGGGAGGCGCTCGCGAACGTCGGGCGGCACAGCGGCGCCGGGCAGGCCCGGATCACCGGCGCTCACGCCCGGGGGCGGCTGCGGGTGGAGGTGCGGGACGACGGACGGGGCGGCGCGGACCCGGTGCGCGGCTCGGGCCTGACCGGACTTGCCGACCGGCTCGCGGCCCTCGATGGCACACTGACCGTCACGAGCCCGGCCGGCGGGCCGACCGTCCTGTGCCTGGAGATTCCGTGCCTGCCCCGCTGAGAGTCGTACTGGCCGAGGACAGCGTGCTGCTGCGCGAGGGACTCGTGGGCGTGCTGGCCCGGTTCGGGCACGAGGTCGTCGCGGCGGTCGGGGACGCGGACGCCCTGCGGCGGGCGGTTCCCCAGCACGCGCCGGACCTCGTCGTGACCGACGTACGGATGCCCCCGGGCTTCCAGGACGAGGGGCTGCGCGCCGCCCTCGCCCTGCGCACGGACGATCCGGCGCTGCCGGTCCTGGTGCTCAGCCAGTACGTCCAGCGCGCCTACGCAGCCGACCTCCTCGACACCGGGGACGGCACCGGCGTCGGCTATCTGCTCAAGGACCGCATCGGGCAGGTCGAGCAGTTCGCGGAGGCGGTGGAACGGGTCGCGGCCGGCGGCACGGTCGTCGACCCCGAGGTCGTACGGCAGCTGCTGCGGCGCCGGCGTGACCCGCTGGCGGCGCTGACACCCCGCGAGCGGGAGGTGCTCGGGCTGGTCGCGGAGGGCAGGTCGAACGGGGCGATCGCGCGGGAGCTGGTCGTCACCGAGGCCGCCGTCGGCAAGCACATCGGGAACATCCTCGGGAAGCTGGACCTGCCCCCGGCGGAGGACACCCACCGCCGGGTCCTCGCGGTGCTGGCCTATCTGCGGGGCTGATCCGGAGCCGTCGCGCGGGGCGGGGCGGGGCGGGGCGCTGGGCGACCCGGGCGACGCGGGCCGCGCGGAAAACAGCGATGGCGAGGAGCGTCCACGATCGCTCGTGAACACCCCTCGCCATCGGCGATGTGCGCCGCCAGGGACTCGAACCCCGGACCCGCTGATTAAGAGTCAGCTGCTCTAACCAACTGAGCTAGCGGCGCATGACTCTCGCCTCCCGCTCTCGCGGGGCGGCGACATGAAAAATAATACCCGGTCCCCGGGGGTGCTCCGGACCACCCGGCGCCGGCCCGATCGGCCGTGCGCGCGGGCGCGCCGGACGGGTCCTACAGGGCCAGGGAGAGGAGCACCGGCGCCGCACCCCGGTTCAGTGTGTCCGCGGCCCGGCGGAGCCGGTGCGCGTGCTCGACCGGCAGTGACAGCGCGAGGCAGCCGACCGAGGAGCCCGCGGTGATGGGGACGGCAGCGCACACCGTGCCGACCGCGTACTCCTGGAGGTCGAGCACCGGGACCGTGGGCGGCTGCGCGTCCAGCCTGCTGAGCAGCACCCGCTCGCTGGTGATGGTGTGCGAGGTGAGCCGGGCCATCTTGTGGCGGGCGAGGTGGTCGCGCCGCCCGTTCAGGTCCAGCTGGCCCAGCAGGCTCTTGCCGACGGCGCTGGCGTGGGCGGAGGAGCGGAAGTCCACCCATTCGTTGACCGCGGGCGTCGCAGGGCCCTCGGCGCACTGGGTGACGTGCACCTCGCCGTCGATGTAGCGGCTGATGTAGACGGCGGCGCCCAAGGAGTCGCGCAGCCGGTCGAGGGTGTGCTGGAGCTTCTCCCGCAGGGCCTGGTCGCGGCCGTGCGCGGAGCTGAGCCTGCCGAGGGCGGCACCGGCGACGTAGGCGCCGTCGGTGACCTGCTCGACGTATCCCTCACGACGCAGCATCCGCAGGAGCGTGGTCAGGCGCTCCGTGCCGAGGCCGGTCAGGCGGGCGAGTCGGATGTCGGTGATGCCGGTCGCGTGGCCCGCCACCGTCTCCAGGACGCGCAGGGCGTCCTGAGCCGAGTGGTGGGGTGCGGTCGGCTCGTTCATCAGCGCCACGGTTTCCCCCTGCGCTTTTCGGCCGTCTCGAAGAGAGGGAGCCCGGACAGTGGGCTCACTTCACGATAACCGCCAAAGCGCTTGCGGTGACCGTCCGTTGATGAGATTGGCGGCGCGTTCCCCTCGCTCAGCAGGAACGCGCCACCCTGGCATATGCCAGCGTCATCGGTCAGTGGTCATGCCCCAGGCGCGGGACCTCGCGCCTTGTCCTGTTCACTTCGCGTGATCAGAGGACCGCGCTGAGGAATTCCCGGGTCCTGTCGTGCTCCGGGTCACCGAAGATCCTCTCCGGCGGGCCCGCCTCGATGACCCGGCCGGAATCGAACATCAGCACCTGGTCGGAGATGTCACGGGCGAAGTTCATCTCGTGGGTCACGCACAGCATCGTGATGTCGGTGGTGCGGGCGATGTCGCGCAGCACGTCCAGGACGCCCGCCACCAGCTCGGGGTCGAGCGCCGAGGTCACCTCGTCCAGCAGCAGCACCTGGGGGCGCATGGCCAGCGCCCGGGCGATCGCCACCCGCTGCTGCTGACCGCCCGAGAGCTGGCTCGGGTACTTGTCCAGGTGCTCGGTCAGCCCGACCAGTTCGAGCAGCTCCCGGGCCCGCTCCTCGGCCGCGTCCCGGGACATCCCGAGGACGGTGACGGGCGCCTCGGTGAGGTTGCGCAGCACCTTCATGTTCGGGAACAGGTTGAACTGCTGGAAGACCATCCCGATGTTCTTGCGGACCTCGCGGACGTGCTTCTCGCCGGCCGGGACCAGCCGGCCGTTGCGTTCCTCGTGGGTCAGGTACTCGCCGCCCACTCTGATGGTGCCCTCGTCGGGCCTGGTCAGGGTCATCAGCAGCCGCAGGATCGTCGTCTTGCCGGAGCCGGACGGGCCGATCAGCGTGACGTGCTTGCCCGAGTCGACGGAGAAGTCGAGCCCGTCGAGGACGGTGTTGTCCCCGAAGCGCTTGGTGACCTTGTCGAAGCGGATCAGCTCGCTGCCGTCCACCGGCGGATTGGCCGTCTTCGCGGCGTCCTCGACGGTCTGTGCGGGATTGGTGTCAGCGGACAAGACGTCGCTCCAGGGCTCGCATGAGGAGGGAAGCCGGATAGGAAATGAGGATGAAGGCCACGCCGATGACCGTGAGGGGCTCGGTGAACTGGAAGTGCTCCTGCGAGAACAGCCGTGCCTCGCCGAGCATCTCCAGGACCGTGATCGCCATCAGCAGCGGTGTGTCCTTGAGCATCGAGATGACGTAGTTGCCCAGCGCGGGCACCACCCGGCGGATCGCCTGCGGCAGGACCACCGCCGTCCAGGTGCGCGTGCGGGGCAGGTTGAGCGCCGTGGCCGCTTCCCACTGGCCGGCGGGCACCGCCTCGATACCGGCCCGGTAGACCTGCATCGTGTACGTCGAGTAGTGCAGTCCGATCGCGACCACACCGGTGGTCAGCGCGGAGAACGTGACTCCCCATTCGGGCAGCACGTAGAAGAGGAAGAACAGCTGCACCAGCAGCGGGGTGTTGCGGACGAACTCCGTGACCACCCCGACCGGCCAGCGCACCCAGCGCGAGGGCGTGCGCATCAGCAGCGCCCAGACCAGCCCGAGGGCGAAGGAGATCAGCGAGCCGAGCACCAGCGCCTGCAGGGTGATCAGCAGGCCGTCCCGGAACTGCGGCATGAAGTCACCGACGGCGCTCCAGTCCCAGGTCATCGCGCACCTCCGGTCCCGGCGCCGACGGTCGCGGTGTCCGCCGCGGCACGCCGCAGCGACCACGTCCTGCTCGGCGCGGGCGCCCGGCCGAGCCCCGCCTTCAGCCGTCGCTCCAGCCCGCGCATGATCCGAGTGAGCAGGAAGGCGATCGCGAAGTAGATCAGCAGGACGTACGTGTAGATCTCCGCGCTCTCCTGGAGCGCCAGCCGCACCAGGTTGCCGCTGAACGCCAGGTCGCCCATGCCCATGACGGAGACCAGGGCGGTGCCCTTGAGCAGTTCCACCAGCAGGTTCGAGAAGGGCGCCATCATCTCCGGCACGGCCTGCGGCAGCAGGATCAGCCGCATCCGCTGCCAGGGCGTGAAGCTGAGCGCGATCCCGCCCTCGCGCTGCGCCGGGTCGACGGAGTTCAGGGCGCCGCGCACCACCTCGGCGCCGTACGCGCCGTAGGTGAGGCCGAGCGCGAGCGTGCCCGCCCACAGGGGCACCAGCTGCCAGCCGAACGCGGGCGGCAGCACGAAGAACACCCAGAAGATCATGATCAGCGCGGAGGTGCCGCGGAACACCTCGGTGTAGAAGCCCGCGAGGAAGCGGACGATCCACAGCCGGGAGGTGCGCGCGATGCCCACCGTGAAGGAGACGGCCGCGGCCAGCAGCGCGCTGAGCACCAGCAGCTGGACGGTGGTCCAGATCCCCCTCAGTACGAGTTCCCAGAGTCCCGAGGTCATCCGCGGCAGAGCTCCTTCGCGGTCATGTCGGTCATCTCGGCCTTCGTGAAGCCGAACGGCCGCAGGATGCGAAACAGTTCACCGCTCGCCTTGAGCTTGCGCAGCTCGGCGTTGAAGGCGTCCCGCAGCCGGGTCTCGGTCGGCCGGAAGGCGAACCCGCCCCCGTCCACGTGCGGTTTACCCTTCACCAGCGGTGCGAAGGGCTTCGTGCTCTCCGTCTTCGCGGACTTCCTGACCACCTCGCGCACGGTGAGCGCGGTACCGGCGAACACGTCGACGCGGCCCGCCTCCACAGCGTTCAGCCCGGCCACCTGGTCCGGCACGATCAGGATGTCGCTCTCCTTGTAACCGGCCTCGACGGCGTACGCGATCTCCGCGTAGCCGGTGCCGGTGGCGAACCTGGCCTTCTTCTCGACGACGTCCTTGTAGTCGTGCAGCCCCTTCGGATTGCCCTTGCGGACGACGAACGCGTCCAGCATCTGGTAGTCCGGGTCGGAGAAGATGACCTGCTCGCAGCGCTCCGGGTTGATGTACATCCCGGCGGAGACCACGTCGAACTGCTGGGAGTTGAGCCCCGGGATGAGCGAGCCGAACTCCGTCGGCACCGGCTGGACCCGGTCGACGCCGAGCCGCTTGAAGACGGCCTTCGCCAATTCCGGCGCCTCGCCGGTCAGTTCGCCGTTCCGGTCGATGTACCCGAAGGGGATCTCCCCGGCGATGCCGAGGCGTACGACGCCCTGCGCCCGCAGCCGGCCGAGGAGGTCACCGCCCCCGGCGGCGGAGGCCGTGGCCACCCGGCTGCAGCCGGCCGCCCCCAGCGCGGCGACCGCGCCGAGCGCCGAAGCACCCGCGAGCAGCGACCGCCGGCTGGGTTTTCCTATGTGTACGTCCTGAGTGTCGTTCCCAAGTGGTGGAGCCATGGCGGCGCGGCTACCCGAGACCACCCGGGTTATTCGGATCAGTTCCCTCCGCTCGTGGACCCGGCGCCCTCGACCCCGTCGGCACCGGGGGTGCGACTCCGGCCGCGCCCGCCGCGTACAGGGCGTGGGCCGTCCGCAGGACCACGTCGTCGCGGTGGCGGGCGGCCACGATCTGCAGGCCGACCGGCAGCCCGTCGGCGTCCGTCCCGACGGGCACGCTCGCGGCGGGCTGCCCCGTCATGTTGAAGGGGTACGTGAACGGGGTCCAGCCCGTCCAGCGACGGTGCCCCGAGCCCTTCGGGACCTCCACGCCCGCCTCGAACGCGGTCAGCGGCAGCGTCGGTGTCACCAGCACGTCGTACGAGCGGTGGAACAGCCCCGCGCGCCGCCCCAGCTCCGCCCGTACGTCGACGGCGGCCAGGTAGTCCAGCGCGCTGAACCGGGCTCCGAGGGCGCTGATCTCCCGCAGGCCCGGGTCGAGCACCTCCCGCTGCCGGGGCCCGAGGCGCCGGGTCACCCGGGCCGCCCCGCTGAACCACAGCGTGTGGAACGCCTCCACCGGGTCCGTGAGGTCCGGGTCGGCCTCGGAGACGTACGCCCCGAGCCCCGCCAGCCGCTCCACCGCCCGCCGCACCGCCGCCGCCACCGCCGGACGGACCGCGACCTGCCCGCCCAGGGACGCCGAGTACGCCACCCGCAGCCCGCGCACCCCGCCCTCCAGCGCCGCCCGGAAGGAACCGGCCGCCGGCCCGAGCGCCGACCAGTCGCGCACGTCGGGACCGCTGATCACGTCCATCAGCAGGGCCGCGTCCGCGGCGTCCCGGGTCATCGGGCCCACGTGCGCCAGCGACCCGAAGGCGCTCGCCGGATACAGCGGGACCCGTCCGTACGTCGGCTTCAGCGCGAAGATCCCGCAGAAGGCCGCCGGGATGCGGAGGCTGCCGCCCCCGTCCGTGCCCAGCGACAGCGGGCCCGCGCCCAGCGCCACGGCCGCCGCGCCGCCGCCGCTGGAACCGCCCGCCGTGCGCGAGGTGTCGTACGGATTGCGGGTCACCCCGGACAGCGGCGAGTCCGTGACCCCCTTCCAGCCGAACTCGGGCGTCGTCGTCTTGCCGAGGAAGACCGCGCCCTGCTCGCGCATCCGGGCCACCGAGGGCGCGTCCTCGTCCCAACGGCCCTGCGGATCCACGGTCGTCGAGCCCCGCAGGGTCGGTCCGCCGCGCTGCAGGACCAGGTCCTTCACGGTCACCGGAACTCCGTCGAGCAGCCCCGTGGCCGTGCCGCGCAGCCAGCGGTCCGCCGATTCCCGCGCCCGCGCCAGGGCTTCGTCCGCGTCGAGGCGGACGAAGGCGTTGACGGCGGGCTGGATCCGCCCGGCCCGCTCCAGGGCCGCGCGGGTCGCGTCCACCGGACTGAACTCGCCCTTGCGGTACCCGTCGAGGAGTTGTAGCGCGGTCAGCTCGGTGAGTTCGGTCATCCGCCCCTCCAAGGAGTCAGGACCCTGCGCGTGCCTCAGTGCCCGGGTACGTACCCGAGCTGCTTGTCGACCACGTTCCGCAGCGGCCTCCCGCTCTCCCAGAGGTCGAACAACTCCAGGAACTGCGCGCCGAGTTCGTCCCGCCAGCCGACGGTGTCCCCGCTCATGTGCGGCGACACGATCAGCCCGGGGACGTCCCACAGCGGGCTCTCGGGGCCGAGCGGCTCGTGCTCGAAGACGTCCAGCGCGGCGCCCGCGATCCACCGCTTCGCCAGCGCCTCGGCCAGCGCCTCCTCCACGACGAGCCGACCGCGCCCCACGTTGACGAAGCGCGCGGACGGCTGCATCACCCCGAAGCGGCGGGCGTCGAACATGCCCCGGGTGGCATCCGTCAGCGGCGCCGCGGCCACCACCCAGTCGGCCCGCGCCATCAGCCGGTCCAGATCGCCGGGGCCGTGGACGCCGGTCCGCGGGGTGCGTCCGACCAGCGCCGTCGTGACGCCGAGCGCCTTGAGGGTCGTCGCGATCGCGCGCCCGATCGGCCCGGAACCCACCACGCACGCCCGGGTGCCCGCCACCCGCTGCGACTCGCGGTGGCGCCACTCCCGCTCGCGCTGGAGCGCCCAGGTGCGCGGCAGGTCCTTGGCCATCGCGAGGACGAGGGCGGCGACGTACTCCGCGACCGGCTGCTCGAAGACGCCGCGCGCGTTCGTCACCACGGTGTCGGACGCGACGAGTTCGGGGCACAGCAGGTGGTCCGTGCCGGCGCTCGCCGTGTGCACCCACCGCGGCCGCGGGCCCTCGCCGGGCCAGGCGCGGCGCACGGCGTGCGAGGTGAAGTCCCACACCAGCAGCACGTCCGCCCACGGCAGCCGCTCGGCCAGCGTGGACTCGTCGGCGTGCTCGATCCGCACCCGCCCGGTCAGCCGGCCGAGGCGGGGGAGCGGCTCGGCGTCCAGGACGAGCAGGGTCGTCCCGGACCGGCCGCCGGACATCGAGGAGGAACCGTTTCGCACTGCGCGTCCGCTTCTCTGGAAGGGAAAGGCCGTCCGAGCTGCGCTGATCGCCCACGCTCGCACCCGGGCCGGCCTTCGTCAACACGGCCCCGTGGTCGGCGGCCCACCCACGACGCCCTCCCGCAGTAGGACGCTCCCCGGCCGGAGACCGGACCGCTCGTCCCGGTGATCCCGGCCGATCCGCTCACGGTGTGGGCCCCGCGGCGCCGACGGGGTACCCGGGCAGTGGGTCCCGCCGACGCCGACCGGCCGGTTTCGCGCGGCGGCGGCCCGCAGCGCCGGAAGAACAGGAAGGTCGGGCATGACCGCACTCGGATTCCTTTACCCGGGCCATTCGGCCGAGGACGACTATCCGCGCATGGAGCAGCTCCTGGGCAGCGACGTCCGCCTCCCCCTCGTCCACACGGACCTCGGCGAGGACGTCCACCGCGTCGACGCCCTGCGGGAGACGGGCTCCGCGGCCCGGCTCGCGGCGGGCGTGGAGGAGCTGCGGCTGTCCGGCGCGGAGGCGGTCGTGTGGGCCTGCGCCGGCGGCAGCTTCGTGTACGGCTGGGAAGGCGCCCACGAGCAGATCCGCGGCCTCGCCCGGACGGCGGGTCTGCCCGCCTCCTCCACCGCCCTCGCCTTCGCGCACGCGGTACGCGAGATCGGCGCCCGGCGGGTGGCGGTCGCGGCGGCGGCCTACCCCGACGACGTCGCCGCGCTGTTCGCGTCCTTCCTGCGGGACGCCGGCGTCGAGGTCGTCGCGGTGCGCGGGGCCGGGGCCGGCACGGCCGCCCACGCCGGCACCTGGGGCGAGGCCGAGATCCTCGCCCTCGCCCGGGAGGGCGACCGTCCCGACGCGGACGCCGTCCTCCTCCCCGACACCGCCCTGCACACCGCCTCCCACCTCCCCGCCCTGGAGCGGGCACTCGGCAAGCCCGTCCTCACCGCCGCCCAGGTCACCGTCTGGGAGGCCCTGCGGCTCGCGGACCGCCGCGTGAACGCCCCCGGACTCGGCACCCTCTTCACCCGGGAACCGGTCGTCCAGACCTGACCGCCACCCGGCGCCGGGAATAACCGGGGACACCCTCCTGTTCGTGGAACGAGGAGCACGCGACGAAGCAAACAGGAGGCACCCCGGTGGCAGAGACGGACGAAATCCGAGGCAGGGCGCAGGGCACCGCCCCGGTACCCCTCTCCGTACTGGACCTCGTCACGGTCGGCGCGGGCCGTACCGCGACCGACGCGCTGCGCACCAGCGTCGCCATCTCCCGTCTCGCGGAATCCCGCGGCTTCCACCGCTACTGGGTCGCCGAGCACCACTCGATGCCGGGTGTCGCCTCGTCCTCACCGGCCGTGATCCTCGCCCACCTGGCCGCCCACACGGACCGCATCCGGCTCGGCTCGGGCGGCGTGATGCTGCCGAACCACGCCCCGCTGGTCATCGCCGAGCAGTTCGGCACGCTGGAGGCCATGGCCCCGGGCCGGGTCGACCTGGGCCTCGGCCGGGCCCCCGGCACCGACGGCGCCACCGCCGCCGCCCTGCGCCGCACGGACCGGCTGAACGAGGGCGCGGACGACTTCCCCGAGCAGCTCGCGGAGCTGATCCGCTTCCTGGACGACGACTTCCCCGACGGGCACCCCTACGCCCGCATCCACGCCGTCCCCGGCCCGGTCCAGGCGACCTCGCCCGGCGGCGTGCAGTCCCCGCACCGGCCCCCCGTCTGGCTGCTGGGCTCCTCCGGCTTCAGCGCCCGGCTGGCCGGCGTCCTCGGCCTGCCGTTCGCCTTCGCCCACCACTTCTCGGCCCAGAACACGATCCCGGCCCTGGACCTCTACCGCGAGTCCTTCCGGCCGAGCGCGGTCCTGGACGCGCCGTACGCCCTCATCGGCGTCTCCGCCCTCGCCACGGACGACGAGAAGGAGGCCCGCCGCCAGGTCCTCGCCGCCGCCCTCAACATGGTCCGGCTGCGCACCGGCCGCCCCGGCCTGGTGCCGACGCCCGAGGAGGCGGAGGCCTACGACTTCTCGCCCATGGAGCGGGAGTTCGTCGACAGCTGGAACGCCAACGTCATCCACGGCACCGCCGACGAGGTGCGGTCCGGCCTCGACGACCTCCAGAAGCGCACCGGCGCCGACGAGTTGATGATCACGGGCAACGCGCACGGTGGCGACGTGCGGCTGCGCTCCTACGAACTGATCGCGGACGCCTACGGTTTGCCCGCGCCCGCCTGAACGGCCGGAGCCGTCAGCAGCTCGGCGATGCGGTCCGGTGCCACCGGGCGGGAGTAGAGCCACCCCTGCCCGGTGTCGCAGCCGATCCCGCGCAGCCGCCCCGCCTGGGCCGAGGTCTCCACGCACTCCGCGGTGACCGTCAGCCCGAGCCGGTGGGCCAGCTGGATGAGGGCCTCCACGATCACCTCGTCGGCGGGGTTGGGGTGGCCGTCGGCGCCGTCGGGGTTCTCGTACTGGAAGCCCCGGACGAAGGAGCCGTCCAGCTTCAGGACCGACACCGGCAGCCGGCTGAGGTACGCCAGGTTCGAGTACCCGGTGCCGAAGTCGTCGATGGCGATGCGCACGCCCATGTCGCTGAGCGCCTGGAGGGTCTGCAGGGGACGGCCGGCCGAGCCCATCACCGCGGACTCGGTGAGCTCCAACTGCAGCAGATGCGGGGCGAGTCCGGTCTCGGCGAGGATGTGCGCCACGTCCTCGACGAGGTCCGAGTCCCAGACCTGGCGCACCGCCACGTTCACGCTGACGAAGATCGGCTTCGTGTCCGGGTGGTCGAGCTGCCAGCGCCGGGCCTGCCGGCAGGCGGTGGCCAGCACCCACCGGCCCAGCTGCACGATCGAGCCGTCCTCCTCGGCGAGTCCGATGAACCGATTCGGCGTCAGCATCCCGAACTGCGGGTGGTTCCAGCGCACCAGCGCCTCGACCCCGCGCACCCCGCCGTCCTCCATGCTCACCAGGGGCTGGTACTCGAGGACGAACTCCTCGCGGTCGATGGCCGGGCGCAGGGTGGAGGACAGCGCCTGGCGCGTCATGCGGTGGGCGTTGCGCTCCGGGTCGAAGAGGGTCCAGCGGGACTTGCCGTCGGCCTTGGCCCAGTACAGCGTCGTGTCCGCGGCCTGCATCAGCCCGGTCGCGGTGGTCCCCGCCGCGTGCCGCTCCACCACGCCGATGGACGCCGACACCGACAGCCGCCGTCCTGACAGGTCGAAGGGTGCCTCCAGTGCCCGCAGCACCGACTCGGCGAGGTCGGCGAGCTGTTCGGTGCCGGTGGAGTCCTCCACGAGCAGGGCGAACTCGTCGCCGCCGAGCCGGGCCACCAGGGGCGTGGCGGCCCTGGCGTGCCCCGCCTGCTCGGCGCAGCGCGTCAGCCGTTCGGCGACGGCCGCCAGCAGCCGGTCGCCGACGCGGTGGCCGAGGGTGTCGTTGACCGCCTTGAACCCGTCGAGGTCCAGGTAGCACAGGCCGATCCGGCCGGTGCCGCTCTCCTCGTACGCCTCCGCCTCCAGCGCGGCCGTCAGGCGCTCGAAGAACAGGGTGCGGTTGGGCAGCCGGGTCACCGGGTCGTGCATCTGCAAGTGCCGCAGCCGTGCCTGGAGTTCACGCCGGGCGCTGACGTCGGCGACGGACAGCAGGACCGCCTCCTCCTGGGGCAGCGGGGTCACCGTCACCTGCACCCAGAGGCTGTACCCGTCGGGGTGCTTGATCCGGCGCGTGCAGCGCAGCCGTGCCTGCCGGCCGCCCAGCACCTCGCGGTACGCGTGCCAGGTGCGGGGGTCGGACGCCAGGTCCACCAGGTCGGACGCGGTCCGCCCGACGAGCGCGTCCGAGCCGGTGCCCAGCAGCAGCCCCAGCGTGTCGTTGGCGATGACCACCAGGTCCTCGCGGTCCACGACGGCCATGGCGAGCGGCGCGGCGGCGAAGGCGGCACCGAAGGTCCGGCCGGTCCGGAGGGCGGACACGGCGTCGAGCGGCGCGTCGGCGACCGCCTCGTGCAGCGTCTCCTCGGGTTCGCTCCGGGTCTCCGCGGTGGCCGTGCCCGGCGGCGCGCCGGCCGTGGGGTGGGACGGCATGGGCGTACGAGGAGATGTGTCGATGTGACGCTCTGTGACGGCCGGCCGGATGAGGTCTGCCGCGGGCGCCGGCCCTTCGGACGTTCCGCTCACCGCTCGCTCCCGCAGTGCACTCGTTCTTCGTATGGGTCTCGTCGGGGTACTCGGCCGAACGGGGGACGGCCGCACAAGCCGGGCCCGTGCAGGAAAGTGTGCCGATCATAGAGGTTGGCCCCGGGGCCTTCCAGCCACTCTCCGGCGTCCCGGCGGAACCGTCCCTTCTGGCAGATCGTTTCTGCCCGCCCCTGGACAGCTTCCTTCCTGCGGCGATCGCTTGTGACGTTCTGTGAGTGCTCGGGGTGTCGTCCTTCGAGCACTCTCACTCTTCTGGTGCAGACAAACAGGGCGTAGTACTACAAATGCACACAGTCTGGGTGCGGTGTCCTGAAAACCGCATCCGGAGGTCGACGTGCCGCGTCCGCTGCCACTGAAGGGGCTCACTCGCGAGGCCCTGCGGAGTCTCACCCGTGACGGGGCGCCCCGCCTGCGCAGTACCGCCGCCGCTTTCACCTCGCTGACCGCCCTGGCCGCCACCTCACTGGTCACCGCTCCGGCACTGGCCGAACCGCTCGCGGCGCCGTGCGTCCTGAAGCGGACCCCGGCGCACCACTCGGAGGGCGTCGACACCTGGAACGCCTCCTATCCGCGCCCCACCCGCGCCCTCGACGCGGTCATGGTGTTTCTTTCATTCCCCGATTCGGAGCCCACGACCACACCCGCCGAACTCACCGCCGACTATTTCCCGTCCACCACCCGCTTCTTCGAGCGAGCCTCCTACGGCAAGTTCACGCTGCGCCCCCACCCGCGGCGCCAGTGGATCCGGATGCCACGCCCCTCCACGGCGTACGCCATACGGCGCGACTGGAACGCCGCACACCGCGGCGCCTACCTCCGCGACGCGCTGCGGGCGGCCGACGCCGGGGTCGACTTCTCGCGGTACGACATCGTCTACCTCGTGGCCGATCCGGACGCGCCGGGCGTCGACTCGGACGCGACGAAGGTGGTCAACCTCGACACTCCGCTGCGCGCCGACGGCAAGGAGATCCGGCGGGTGGTCACGGTCTTCGAGAAGCACCCGCCGGACCGGCTCGTCCTCGCCCACGAGACGGGCCACGTCTTCGACCTGCCCGACCTCTACCACCGGCCCTCCGACGGCAAGGGCGACTGGGACACCCATGTCGGCGACTGGGACCTGATGGGCAGTCAGTTCGGCCTGTCGCCGGACCTGTTCGGCTGGCACAAGTGGAAGCTGGGCTGGCTCGAACCCCGCCAGGTCAGCTGCGTCTCGGGGTCGGGCAGCACCCGCCTCACCCTCGAACCGCTCGGCACGGGGCCGGCGGGGACGGCGGCCGCGGGCCCGCCGCCGGCTGACGCCGCGGAGGAGCCGGGCATGCCGGGAGCCCGGCCGCGTCCCGCCGGACGGCTCCCGGGCTTGGACGAGCAGCCCCCCGGCGCCGACGCCGCAGGCGTGGGACCGGACCACCGGACCCCGGAGCCGGGGGCGCAGTTCGACGGCGCGGGCGGACGGAGCGCCGGCACGGCCGAGCAGCCGACCGGTTCCGGGAGGCCCGCCCTGGGCCTCGGCGCCCGCACGCTGACGACCGGGCGCGGCACGAAGCTGGCCGTGGTGCGCACCGGGCCGGACAGTGCGCTCGCCGTCGAGGTGCGCGCCCCGGAGGGCAACGACGGGGCGACCTGCACGCAGGGCGTCCTCGTGTACCGCGTCCGCAGCGAGACCGAGTCGGGCGGCGGTCCCATCGAGGTGCTCGACGCGCATCCCCGGTCCGAGGGGTGCTGGGACGACTCGGTCTACCCGCCGCTGGCGGACGCGCCGGTCGGGCTGGGCGAGAGCTTCACGGTGCCGGGCGAGAACGTCCGGGTCGAGGCCGAGGACCGTACGGCGTCGGGCTCCTGGACGGTGAAGATCACGCTCGGCTGAGCGGCGGGGGAGGGGTGGCCGGGCGCCACGCGGCGGCGAGCACGCGCGCTCTCGGTGTCGGCTTCCGTACGGCGGACGTCGGTACGGGGCGGAAACGACGATGGCGAGACAGATTCGCGTCTCCGCGAACTTGTCTCGCCATCTGCAACGTGCGCCGCCAGGGACTCGAACCCCGGACCCGCTGATTAAGAGTCAGCTGCTCTAACCAACTGAGCTAGCGGCGCCTGCTGACGTCGTAGACCTTAGCATCCTGATCGGCGGGAGGAAAAATCGATATCCGCACCGCCGCGGAGGCCGCGGCGCGGGCCGCGCGGACGGCCGCCCAGAGCACGATCTCGGGCCCCGGGAGCCACGGCTGCCGGCAGTCGGGAGCGACGAGCCACCGGGATTCGGGCCGGTCAGGGCCGTCGCAGGCCGCCGTGGTCAGGGCCGGCACGGTGACGGCGTCCCCGGTGCCGTGGCACAGCAGCGGCGGGACCGCACCGCACCGTCCGGGCCCCGCGTCCGACCGGGAACCCCAGTCCTCCCACGCCAGCAGCGAGGGCAGTCGCTGGGCCGTGCCGGGCGAGGCGAAGAGGAGCATGCGCCCCCGGTAGACGGCCACCGGGCCGGAGCCGGGCCCCTCGTCCCAGAGCCGGTCGAGCATCCGGCGTCCGAAGACGGCGGGGGCGTTGACGACGTCGAAGGCCGCGCCGCAGGGCAGGACGACCGGGGCGGCGGGGCGCTCCTCCCAGAGGGCGAGCGTGCTGCGCGGATACGTTCCGGCGGAGGCGAGCCACGCGGCGCCCTCCGAGGTGACGTCCGAGACGTCGTAGCGGTCGGGGGACGGCGCGTCCACGCCGGAGCCGCGAGGGGAGATGCCTGCCTGGTTCCGTGTGTCGCTCATGCCGTCTACATCTACCGGGGGTGAGCGCCCTGTTCCGGAGAGTTGCCGGAAGTCGGGACAGGAGGGCGGGGGGAGGAGTATCTTGCCCACCTGGCATATGCCACATCGCCTTGCGGGCAGGCCGGCCGGGCGTCGTGCCGCGAGCCCCGGTCCGGGGCGCGGCCCTCGCGCGGGCGCCGGGCTCAGGCGTGGTCGCTGATCCCGTGGCCGTGGCCCCGGCCGCCTCCGTCGTCGCCGCCGCGCAGCAGGTCCCGGCCGAACTCGACCATCTTCTTCGCGTAGTCCTCGGTCCACTGGGCCCGCTCGGCGATCGCGGCGTGCGTGAGCCGGTCGAAGCGGCGCGGGTCGGCGAGCTGGGCGGCGGCGATGGCCTGGAACTCCACGGCGCGGTCGGCCGCGGCACGGAACGCCTGGGTCAGCTCCGTCGCCCGCGCCAGCAGGGCACGCGGGTCGTCCATCGACTCCAGGTCGAAGAAGTGCTCCGGGTCGGCCGCCGCCTCGGCCGGCTCGAAGAGCAGGGGCGCGGGGCGTAGCCGCGGTTCGTTCCGACGCGGCGTGGGCTCCGCCATGTCTTCTCCTCCTCGTACGGTTCCGGTGGCCCCGCGGCGAGCATGGGCCACCGTCCATTGTCCCCTGACGGTGCAAGTGGGCCCTTGGCACGCCTGTGCGATCGCCGCCCGCACCGCTGACCGGGCCCCGTGGACGGCCCCGATCAGGGCCGCCAGCCCACCCGGTGCTCCGACAGCCGCGCCAGCACCGCGTGGTTCGCCTCCCAGCCGTCCGGGAACTTGACCGTGACGCCGAGCTGGACGGGTTCCGTCGAGGGGTGGTCGTCCAGCAGGTCCGAGACACCCGCCCGGCACACCACGATGCAGGCGTGCCGGTGCCGTGAGGCGAGGACGCACAGCCGGCCCGTCTCCAGGTGGAACGCCGTCGCGTCGGGCCGCCCGGACAGCGGGTGCAGGAACACCGTCACGTCGAACTCGCGGCCCTGGAGCCGGTTGGCGGTGTCCACGGTGACGTCCGCGACGCCGAGATCGGTCAGGGCGGCCCGGACGGCGGCGGCCTGGTCGCGGTGCGCCGTGCCGACGGCGATCCGGTCGGCGGTCAGCGGCACCGGGTCGGGCGACCGCTCGGAGGTGGCCGCACCGCCCCGGTCCAGCAGCCGGCGCACGACCAGGGCCACCGCCCTGACCGCCTCGGGGTCGGTGCGCGGAGTGTGCCGGGCGGGCAGCTCCAGCAGGCCCCAGCCCGCCTCCGCCGCCTCGTCGATCACCCGGTCGGGTCCCGAACCGTCCGAGGGGACGGCGAAGCCGAGCCGGCGGTCGCCGTGCTCGGTGCCGCTGCGGAACGGCGTGTACGGGTAGAACGCGTCCGAGACGAGCGGCGCGGCCGAGGCGGGCAGCCGCCACGACACCGGCAGCCGGTGCTGCGGCAGCTCGGGGTTGTGGGCGAGCAGGGTCGTCACGGCTGACGCCGACGGGTCGTACGACAGCCCGGCCCACTGCTCCGAGCCCACGATCGAGAACGGGTCGAGCTGCCCCGGGTCGCCCACGAACAGCGCCCGCTCGAACAGTCCCGCCACGGCGAGCAGCGCGTCCGAGCGCATCTGGTACGCCTCGTCGACGATCGCGTGCCGCCAGGGCTCCACGCCTTTGACATGCGCCCACTTGGCGGCCGTCGAGATGACGACCGAGAGCCCCGCGAAGTCGGCGGCCTTCGCGGACTTGCGGACGTTCGCCAGGTCGTCGAGCGCCTTGTCGTACGGGTCGGGGTCGCTGCTGTGCAGGCGGCCGACGGACAGCTCGGGATCCTTCTCGGCGAGCCGCAGGACCAGGTCGTCGACCTGCGCGTTCGTCTGGGCGATGACCATCAGCGGCCGTCCCGCCGCGGCCAGTTCGAGGGCGGCCCGCACCACCAGCGTCGACTTGCCGGCACCGGGCGGCGAGTCCACCACGACCCCCCGGTGCGTGCCGTGCAGGGTGTCGCGCAGGATCGCGTCGGTGGCGCGGCCTGCGGCGGCACCGGGGTCGGTGGGGACGGCGGAAAGACCGGTCACAGGACGTCCTCTTCGGTCACCGGGTCGGGGGCGGGAGCGGTCGCGGACCCGCCCGGCGGGCCGCCGTGGGTCCAGGGCGTCTCCTCCGGGTCGGGCAGCTTCGCGCCGCCGCGCTGCTCGTGCTCGAAGAGGGTGAAGCAGACGAGGTCCCCCTTCTCCGGCACCGACCCGGCCTCGGGCTCCTTGCCGCGCCCCATCTTGTCGACGATCCGCAGCACCACGAGCCCGCCGGCACCGGCCTCCCCGTGCTCCTCGTACCCGACGAACTCGGCGGCCTGCGGCTTGCCGCCGAGCGAGCGGTAGACCTTCGCGCGCTCCCCGAGATGCGGCCGGTCGTCGGTCCGGACGGTCACCAGGGGGCGCGGACTGGGCCGCTTGCCCTCGCTGTACGCCATGACGACATCGGTCACCTCACCCGCGAACGCCTCGCCCGCGAGCCGCCGTCCGGCCATCACCAGCGGGTCGTCCAGGGCCTCCTGCGCCTCCAGACGCGCCTGTTCGCGCTCGCGGGTGGCCAGCTTGTTCGCGGCGGTGACCGCGTCGTCGCGGCGCGGCTGTGGGGGCTCGCCGGCCACGACCCGGTCGCGGTGACCGGTGAACGACCAGCGGTCCCGGGTCCAGCGGTCGGCGACGTGCGCCCCCTCGGGCAGCTCCCGCAGCAGGTCCAGTCCGCGCCACACCGCGTCCCAGGTGGGCCGGGTCCGGCTCGCCACCAGAGCGCGGATCCGCCCCTCGGCCGCGGTCAGTTCACCGAGCCGGTCGTCGGCCTCCAGACCGTCCTCGGCGGCGGCCAGTGCCGTACGCGCGCGGTCGTAGCGCTCGATGGCGGGCGCCAGCAGCTTGTTGTCGAAGGCGGGGTCGGTCGCCGGTCCGGCGGGCGGGCACAGCAGCTGCCCCTCGGAGTCGCGGGTCAGCTCCGCCCGCAGGGCCGCCTCGGCGCCGGACTCGCCCGGCGCCGGGTCGATCCAGGCGAGGAGGGCGCCCAGGTGCTGGTCCTCCAGGCTGCTCTGCCCGGTCGCCCAGTGCCGGGACAGCACGTCGGACAGGGCCAGGAGCAGGGAGGAGCCGGGCACCCGCGCCCGCTCCCCGTAGTGCGTCAGCCACCGCCCCAGCAACGGCACCCGGGGCGGCGCGGGATGGGGTGCCTCCGGCTCCTCCTCGGCGGTGCGCCGGAACCGCATGGAGCGCCCCAGCAGCCGTACGAACTCCACACCCGCCCGGCTCGGCACGATCAACTGGGGGGCGTCCGCGCACAGTTCGACCTCGACCTTGACCCGCTTGCCGGTCTCCGGGTCGGTCTCCGTGCGCTCGGCGGCCTCCACCTCTCCCGCGTACCCGTCGATGTACGGCAGGACGACCGCGGCCAGCTCGGCCAGGAACGCGAACCGCAGGTCACGGTCCCGGGGCTGCGGTACGACGAGCAGAGTCGGCGCGTCCCGGTCGGTGCCCACGAGCGCCCCGAGCGGTGCTCCGGCCTCGCCCGCCGTGGTCAGCGGGACGAAGACGAGGGGCCGCTCCGACAGGTGCCGGTGCCGCACGGTGGCCGCCGGCTGCGCGCGCCCGCTGCTCACGGCCTCCAGACGGGCCAGCGTGGTGATCAGCGACAAGGGGCCACCTCCGGAAGTGCTTCCTGGCCCTGGTGGGGCACCGTGCGGGGCCTGAGCGCCTCGGCCCTGAGCGCGGCCGCTCTGCGCAGGGCGGCCACCGCGGGGTCCCGCGGGTCACCGGCCTCGCCGTGGGCCGCGGCCAGCACGTCGCCGACCGTCGTCAGTCCGCCCAGCTCGGCGCGCAGGGAGCGGCCCAGGGCCGTCACCGCGCCCTCGCCGCGCGAGCGGTCCCGGCAGTGGAAGGCCAGCTCGCAGGCGGCCAGGCACTCGGGCGCGTAGGCGGCGGGGACCGCCTCGACGGCCGCGGTCAGGTCGGGGGCCGGGCGGTCCGGGGCGAAGCAGGTGCCCTCCGGGAGGGCGTCGGCGATGTCCTCGACGCGGGTGAGCCGGGCGAGCTGGCGCCGGGTGACCGCGCGCTGCTTGCGCACGTCCACGGCGGACGCCGTCGGCAGGTTCGAGAAGTCCTTGGGGCACACCAGCAGCACCCGGTGCCGCACCTCGGGGGCGGGGTCGATCAGCGCGGCGACCCGCTCCAGCGCCAGCACGTAGACCGCGGACTGACGGGCGGCGGCGCCCACCTTCGCCGGGTCCGCCGAACCGTCCAGCATCGGGAACGACTTGATCTCGACGACCGTCCAGCCGCCGTCGGGGTGCACGACCACCGCGTCCGGCTCCAGGAAGGCGGGGGAGCCCGCCACGTCCAGCGCGAGCATCGGATGGTCCAGCAGGGTCCAGGCGGCGGACCCGGTGGCCTCGCGCAGCGCGAGCGCCGTACGCGCCGCGCGTCCCTCGGGGCCCGCGGCCGTGAGGTCGGGGACGACACCGGCGGCGGGCGGCTCGGCCCGCGGGTCCAGCGTCTCGTGCACGAGCCGCAGCAGCTCGGCGCCGCCGTCGGCCTTCACCCGGGCCTCGAACGCGTTGCCCCGCGTGAAGGCGAACTGCGACTGGCCGAAGGCGGACGGCGAGCCCAGCGCGTCGGCCAGCTTCGCCTTGTCGACACCCGCGCCGTCCAGCAGGGCGCGGCGCTCGCAGCCGGGGTTGGCGGCCAGCGCCGCGAGGGCCCGCGCGTCCAGTGCCTTCGGCGGGACGTCCGGGCCGCGCAGCTCAGCGAGCCGCTGCCGCAGCGCCTTCCCCCGCGTCGGCGGGAGAGGCGTCCGGCTCGGCTCCCGGTCCGGTTCGGGACTCGCGCTGTCGGGGAATTCGCTCACCCGCGGAAGTCTTGCACTCTCCACTGACAATCGAGGAACCCGCGCCCCGTGAGGCCAGTGCGACGGGAGCGAAACGCGATCCCAGGCGCGCTCTGGCGGATTCCGCGGCCCGCAGCACGAGCGGGGTGAGCGCCAGTCCGACGCCCATCACGGCGGCTCCCGCGACGGCGTCGAGGAAGTAGTGGTTCGCGGTGCCCATCACGACGATCGTGGTGAGCAGCGGGTAGGCGACGCCCGCGGCCTTGGCGAGCGGGGTGCGGCCGTGGCGCCAGAGCATCACCCCGCACCACAGCGACCAGCCCACGTGCAGGCTCGGCATCGCCGCGTACTGGTTCGTCATGCCGCCCATGCCGCGGGGCGCGCTCGCCTCGCCGCCCCACCAGCCGTAGTCGCTGTACTGGGCCATCGTGTCGACGAAGCCGTGGCTCGCCGCGAGCAGCCGGGGCGGGCAGGTCGGCAGCAGCGTGAAGCCGATCAGGCCGATGAACGTGGAGGTCATCAGCCAGGTGCGGGCCGCCCGGTAGCGCACCGCGCGGGAGCGGAAGAGCCACACCAGGATCAGCGGGGTGACCAGGTAGTGCAGGGAGGCGTACCAGAAGTCGGCGGGTACGCCGAGCCAGGCGTGGTGCGTGAAAAGACGGTTCAGCGGATGCTCGGCGTTGAGGTGGAGGACCTTCTCCACGCGCAGGATCGTCAGACCGTGGTCGACGGCGCCGGCCACGTCACCCCGCGCGAGCAGGCGGCCCGCCGAGTAGCACGCGTACACCAGCACGATCAGCGGGAGCTCGGTCCACCAGCGCAATCGGGTACGTGCGATCGCCCCGGTGCCGGGTGCCTCGGTCTGCGGCATCCGATCGCCCTCCCCCTTCTGACTGCAGTCCTGGGGCCGATGGCCCGCTCGTCCACTTTACGGTGTATGTGCGCGCCGCCGAGCGGCGCCCCCGGTCCTCGAAGACGCCGGGATCGCCCGGCGGGTTGCTCCGTGCAAGCGTGCGCGATGATGGAGGCATCCGCCTCCCATTTCCCCCGGAAGGGCTCCTCATGGCACCGCGCATCCTGCTGGCCCGGCACGGACAGACGGAATGGTCGCTGTCCGGCAGACACACCGGCAGGACGGACATCCCCCTCCTGGAGGAGGGCCGGCGCGGTGCCAAACTACTGGGCGAACGCCTCCACCGGGCGCCGTTCGGCGCTCTGCCCGGTCTCGAAGTGCGCACGAGTCCGCTCGTACGCGCGCGTGAGACGTGCGAACTGGCCGGCTTCGGCGAGCGCGCGAGCACCTGGGACCCGCTCATGGAGTGGGACTACGGGCAGTACGAGGGCATGACCCCGGCGGAGATCCAGGCGGTGCGGCCGGGCTGGTTCATCTGGCGCGACGGGGTCCCCGGGGGCGAGACCCTGGAGCAGGTCTCCGCGCGCGCGGACGAGACGGTCGCCTGGGCCCGGGCCGAGGACCGCGACGTCCTGGTCTTCGCCCACGGGCACATCCTCCGGGCCATCGGCGCCCGCTGGCTCGGCCTGCCGATCGACTTCGCCGCCCGCATCCGCCTCAACCCGACGTCGCTCTCCGTCCTGGGCTGGGCCTACGGCGAGCCCGCGATCGAGGCCTGGAACGACTGCGGCCACCTGGCGGGCTAGGGCCTGTCCCTCCCGCCCCGTTTCCTTCCCCGCCCGCGCCGGCCCGCGGTTCACGCCGTGCGCGGCAGGCTCGCGTGCCGGTCGAGGAACGCCGGCACCCCCGAGGCCCGCCGGTGCGGGAGAAGCACCCGGGCCGTGCCCGCCAGCATCGTCTGGATGCGGGAGGACTGGACCTCGTCCAGGAGGTCCAGGACGCGCAGACCGGCCGCCGCCGCCTCGTCGGGACGGCCGCCGCGCGCGAGGTCGTCGGCCAGCTCGGCCGTGTAGAGGGCGATGTTGCGGGTGAAGTGCGGGTCCTGGAGGTGTGCGGCGCGCCGGGCGTGCCGGGCCGCGCGCGGCCAGTCGCCCAGCGTCGACCAGCACTGCGCCTCCAGCACCTCCAGCTCGGCCTCGCCGTAGAAGCTCATCCACTCCGGGTCGGCCGCCGAGGGGCCCCGCTCGAAGAGGGCCTGCGCGCGGGCCAGGGCGCGCCGGCAGCCGGTGCGGTCGGCTAGCCCCGCCCAGCCGCCCGCCTCCCGCAGCGCGAGCAGGGACAGCAGCCGGGGCGAGCCCAGGTGCAGGGCGGCGCGCTGGGCCGCCTGTGCCGCCCGCACCGCCTCCCGGGGGCGGCCCGCGTCCCGGGCGAGGAAGGCCGTGTTGCAGAAGGCGTGCGCCTCCAGTCCGGCGTCCCCGCACATCCGGGCCGTCGCGAGCGCCTCCGCGTAGTGCGAGCGCGCGTCGTCGAACCGGCCCGAGTCGTGGGCCAGCCACCCGACGGAGATGGCCAGTTCACCGGCGCCCGCGTACAGCCGGTCCGCGGTCGACTGCCGCATCGTGCCGGCGTCGAGCAGCGCGTAGGCGGTGCGCAGCGGGGTGGCCGCCCTGCGGTACAGGCCGTCGGCGCCGTGCCGGTCGTCGAGCAGCCTGATCTTGCGGACGGCCTCCTCCAGGGCCCCCGCCTCGGGTGTCCCGGCCCGGTGGACCGGTCCGTCCGCGGCCGACGCGGGCGCGCCGAGGCCGAGTCCCAGGGGGCTGAGGGAGGCGGCGGCCACGGTGGCGGTGCCGCCGGTCATGAATGCGCGACGCTGCACGTCGCTCTCCTCGTGGTTCTGTTCGTGGTACTCGTGCGTGTCGCACGTGTCTTGCGGGTCATACGGGTCGCGGTGCCCGTCCGACTCATGCGGGGCGGCGGACAGGCTCGTGAGGTGGACGGGGGGCGCCTCGTCCGACGTACGCGCCCCCCGTCCGCGCACCGACGAGCGGGGAGCGAAGCCCAGGTCGGCCAGCGTGCGGCCGGGATACATGTGCAGGAACACCCGTTCGTAGGCGTAGTTGGGGCAGCGGATCTCGCCCGCCTCGACGCGCCCGATGTACCGCGCGTCGCAGCTGACCCGCTCGCCGATCTCCCGCGCCGCCCTGCGCACCGCGGCGGCGAACTCGCCCGGTGAGCGGTGCCCGCGCAGCCGCCGGAAAGCGAGGTTCGGCCGTGGCGGCCGGGGGTACTCGGACGAGGTCACCGTTGACGACGTCATGGCCGGGCCCTCTCTTGCGAACCGTCGAACCATGCCGGACCGAGGCGAGTTGTCCGTTAACCGCCCGATCGTCGCCCTGGTTCCGGCGGGCAAGAACGTACCTGCTGTGACGGGCCCGACACCCGGGGTTTGGCTACAAACCGGATATCCCATCCCCGATCTGCCATGAACTGCCATCCTTTGCGGCGGAGTTCCGCCGTAGCCGTTGACGCCCTGACGCGTTGAACCCTGTGGACCGGGAGCCGCCCGAACTCCCGACCTACTCGTCAGGAGGAGGGTTCCGTGTTGGAGGCCGGGATGAAGACCAGGCAGAGCACCGATTTCCGTACGGCGTCGGCCGCGGCGCGACCCGGACCGCACGCCGAGTTCGCCGCCCCGCCGGGGCAGGACAGCGACCTGGATCTGGTGACCGTGCCGGCGCGGCAGGGACTGGAGGCGGTCGACATCCTCCGCCGCGGTTCCTCCGAGTCCGTCGGACCGGTACTGCACGACGACAACGGCGACACCCTCGGCTTCCTGGTGCCGCCCGGCACGGCGGACGCCTGGGACATGCCGGGCAGCACCTGTACGCAGACCAACGGCCGCGGGGTGAGCCTCGCGCCGGAGCCGCCCGTCGAGGGCTCCGACTGGCTGCTCCCGCCGGGGGACGCGGACCTCGCGACGGACCCGGCGGTGCTGCGCGCGGCGCTCGGGGAGGCCGCCCGCCTCATCGAGGCCGCCGACAACTGCCGCTGACCCCGGCTCCCGAGCCGTACGCTCCCCGGGCGACCATCCGCCCACCGGGCCGACCCTGCCCCGAGCAGGTGGCCCCGGCCACCGGGCAGCCGCCGGGCGACGCCTCCACTCCGAGCCGGCCGCCCCGGCACCCGCAGCGGGCCGCCCGTCGGACTCCGCCGTACCCGGCCACAGCGCAGGCCCGGCCGTCTGCCCCGCAGATGCCGGCTCGCCGCCGCTCGCCCCGCTTTCCCGACCGGCACGCCCACCCCGCGCCTCCGACGCGCCCTGGGCCCCGCGGCTCCGGCGCCGTCGCGCCCCGCCTCCGTCGGTGTCGAGCCGACTGCCGATGTCCGTCCCCAGCCGCCCTACGCGCCCGCCGGTGGGCCGACCCCCTTCCGCGCGTCGATAATGGCCTGATGGGCAAGTCGAAGAGTGGCCGGAGCGCGCGGCGTGGGCAGGGGGCCGACGCCGTCGTCGAGCCGGTCGACGGCGGGCTCGCGGAGCTGCTGCCCGACCCGGACCGGGCCCGCGCCTGGACCCTCCTCGTCGACGGGGCACCGCAGTCGCACGTCGACCTCGACGACCCCTCCTACCTGAGCTTCGAGTACCAGCGGCGCCTCGGCCACGTCATCGACCTGGTCGCCCCGCCCGGCAGACCCGTGCACGCCGTGCACCTCGGCGGCGGAGCGTTCACCCTCGCCCGCTACGCGGCCGCCACCCGCCCCCGCTCCACCCAGCAGGTCGTCGAACGCGACGCGGCCCTCGTGCAACTGGTCCGCCGCGAACTCCCGTTGGACCCGAACGCCCGCATCCGGGTGCGCTCCACGGATGCTCGCGAAGGACTCGGCAAGGTGCCGGACGGCTGGGCGGACCTGGTGATCGCCGACGTGTTCAGCGGCGCCCGCACCCCCGCGCACCTCACCTCCGTCGAGTTCCTCACCGAGGTCCGCAGGGTGCTCAGGGACACCGGCCAGTACGCCGCCAACCTGGCCGACGGACCGCCGCTCGCGCACCTGCGCGGCCAGATCGCCACCGCCGCGAGCGTCTTCCCCGAACTGGCCCTGGTGGCCGACCCGACGGTGCTGCGCGGCCGGCGTTTCGGGAACGCCGTCCTCGTCGCCTCCGCGCACCCGCTGCCGGTGGCCGAACTCACCCGGCGCGCGGCCTCGGACCCGCACCCCGGACGGGTCGAACACGGCAGGGCCCTCGCCGACTTCACCGGCGGAGCGGTCCCGGTCACGGACGCCTCGGCGGTGGCCTCGCCCGCACCGCCTCCGTCCGTGTTCCGCTGAGGTGCGCCGCCCGGCTCAGTACGTGCCGATCTCCACCCGGGGCGGCCCGTCGTGCCACGTGCAGAACACCGACACCCGGTCGGCCCCGGAGCCGAACTCCACGCGGATCCACGTCTCCGTCTTCCACACCTGCATCGACCAGCCCGAGGCCGGCGTCGCGGAGACGAGCGTCGCCGAGGTCTTCCCGAGGTCGAACACGGCCCGCCCGCCGTCCGTGCCGTAGCTCTTGACCTGCCCCGAGGCACTCGGCCCCGGCCCGGCGGACGCCGACCGGGAGGGCGCCGAGGAGGGCGTCGTGGTGGGCCCGGGGGTCCTCCGCGGCTTCTCCGAGGGGCTCTTGGACGGCGAGGGGCGGCTGGTCGAGGAGGCCAGCGGCTTCGACTCCTGCGTGGTGGCGTCGGCCGCCGTGATGGGCAGCGCGCGCGGCGGGTCGTAGGCGGTCCCCGCCATCACCGTGTGGACACCCCACCACGACAGCGTGACCGCTGCGCCCGTGGCGAGCGACCACGCGAGTACGTGTACGAGACCTCTGCGCATCGCGGGCCATACTGCACCACGCGCCCCACCGGTGTCTCATGGGTGCGTCCCGAACGGAGTTGTCCACAGGCACCGGACCGGCATCCCCCGGATGGCGTACGGTGCCGCCCATGGCAAGTGTGCTCGTGGTCGAGGACGACCAGTTCGTGCGCTCCGCCCTCATCCGGCATCTGACCGATGCCGCGCACACCGTGCGCAGTGTCGGCACCGCCCTGGAGGCGCTGCGCGAGGTCGCCCATCACTCCTTCGACGTGGTCATCCTGGACCTCGGTCTGCCCGATCTGGACGGCTCCGAGGCCCTGAAGATGCTCCGCGGCATCACGGACGTCCCCGTGATCATCGCCACCGCGCGGGACGACGAGACGGAGATCGTCCGGCTGCTGAACGACGGCGCGGACGACTATCTGACCAAGCCCTTCTCCGTCGAGCACCTGTCGGCGCGCATGGCGGCCGTCCTGCGGCGCTCGCGGGCGTCCGTGGGCGAGGCGCCCCCGTCCCGGGTGATCCGGGTCGGCGGCCTCTCGGTCGACCCGCTGCGCCGCCAGGCCGAACTGGACGGCGTACGCCTGGACCTGACGCGCCGTGAGTTCGACCTGCTCGCCTTCCTCGCGGGCCGGCCGGGCGTGGTCGTGGCGCGCCGGGAGCTGCTCGCCGAGGTGTGGCAGCAGGCCTACGGCGACGACCAGACCATAGACGTCCATCTGTCGTGGCTGCGGCGGAAGTTGGGCGAGACGGCGGCCAAGCCGCGCTATCTGCACACGCTGCGCGGGGTCGGCGTGAAGCTGGAGCCGCCGCGGACGGAGCCGGCGCCGTGACGGCGGGCCGGGCCAAAGTCCTGGGGCGGCCGCGATGAGGTGGGCGCTGGTCAAGGTGTGCGTGGCGGTGACCACGATGGTCGTGGTGGCCTTCGCGGTTCCGCTCGGGCTGGTCATCAAGGAGATGGCCCGCGACCGGGCGTTCTCGAACGCGGAGCGGGAGGCCGCGGCCATCGCCCCAGCGCTCTCCATCACCACCGACCCGGAGCAGCTGGAGCGGGTCGTCGCCTCCGCCGGCTCCGACTCGGGGCTGGCCGTGCACATCCCCGCCTCCGGTGGCGCGGCGGCCGTCGACCTCGGCAGGCAGCGCGCCGCCGACAAGGACATCACCACCACCCGCGAGCTGGGCCGGGCCTCCACCACCGGGGTGCCGGGCGGCTCCACGCTGCTCCAGCCGACCGCGCTGAGCTCCGGTGAGATAGCGGTCGTCGAGGTGTACGTCCCCGAGTCCGAGACGAGCAACGGCGTCGGGACGGCCTGGGCGGTCCTGGCGGCCGTCGGCGTGGCCCTGATCATCGGCTCGGTCGCGGTGGCCGACCGGCTCGGCGTGCGCATGGTGCAGCCCGCCCAGCGTCTGGTCGAGGGCGCGCACGAGCTGGGGGAGGGCAAGCTCGGCGCCCGGGTGCCGGAGGAGGGGCCCACCGAACTGCGGCTCGCCGCCGTCGCGTTCAACTCGATGGCCGACCAGGTCGTCCAACTCCTGGCGAACGAGCGGGAGCTGGCCGCCGACCTCTCCCACCGGCTGCGTACGCCCCTGACCGTGCTCAGGCTGAACACGGCCTCGCTCGGCGACGGACCGGCCGCCGACCAGACCAGGGCCGCGGTCGCGCAACTGGAGCGCGAGGTCGACACGATCATCCGCACGGCCCGCGAGGCCAAGCCGCAGACCGCGGCGATCGGCGTGGGCGCCGGGTGCGACGCGTCCGAGGTCGTCCGGGAGCGGATGGACTTCTGGTCGGCGCTCGCGGAGGACGAGGGCCGCAAGGTCCGTCTCGCGGGCGTGGACCGTCCGGTGCGCATACCGGTGGCCCGCGCCGACCTGGTGGCCGCGCTCGACGCCCTCCTCGGCAACGTCTTCCGGCACACCCCCGAGGGCACGGCCTTCGCGGTCGACGTGCACAACGGCGAGGACGCGGTGATCGTGCTGGTCTCGGACGCGGGCCCCGGCATCGTGGACCCGGACGCGGCGATGGCGCGCGGCCGGGGTTCCGGCAGCGACGGGTCGACCGGACTCGGCCTGGACATCGTGCGGCGTCTCGCCGAGTCGACCGGCGGGGACGTGCGCATCGGCTCCTCCGTGCTCGGCGGAACCGAGGTGCGGATCTGGATCCAGCTCGACGGGCGCGCCCCCGTCCGCCGCGGCCACCGTGGAACGGTCCGGCGCCGCAGGCGCGGCGTGGGCGTGAGCTGAACGCCTCGCGGCGCCGGGCCCGCTCCGACGCCGCCGAGAGCCGAATTGGTCTCGACCTTTAACCGTCCCCGATGCCTTCCTTAAGCGCACCCTAAGATCCCCGACCACCGCCCGGATCAGGCGCTTTGCCCGTTTGCCGGTCGCTAGCGTGCTGCTCGCACCCACCCCCCGTGAAACCGCGAAAGCAGGCACGCGATGAGCAGCACGCACCGGCGCAAGGTCAGTGGCAGGAACAAGGCGATAGGCGGCGTCGTCGCCGCAGCCGTGATCGGCGGCGGCGCCCTCCTGTTCACCGGGACCGCGCAGGCGGCCGGCGTCGGCGCCGCGTACACCAGGACCAGCGACTGGTCCACCGGCTACACGGGTCAGTACGTCATCACGAACGACAGCGGCCAGGTGAAGAAGGACTGGACGCTGGAGTTCGACCTGCCCACCGGAGCCAAGCTCAGTTCGCTGTGGAACGGCCGGTCCGAGGTGAGCGGACGGCATGTCACCGTGACGCCGCCGTCCTGGGACACCGACGGCCTGGCCGCCGGCAAGTCCGTGACCATCGGCTTCGTCGTGAACGGCACCGCGGACCCGAGCGGCTGCCTGATCGACGACGCCAAGTGTTCGGCGGACGGCGGGGCGACGCCCGAGCCCAGCGGCCGCCCGTCCGAGACGGCGAAGCCCGAGCCGAGCGCCACCCCCACGAAGAGCCCGAGCCCGAGCACGTCGGCCCCCACCACCCCCGCGCCCACCCAGACGCCGGGCAGCGGCACGAGCACGGACGCGGGCTTCGCGCCCTACGTCGACACGTCCCTCTACCCGGCCTTCGACCTGGTCGCGAACGCCGCGGCGACCGGCGTGAAGGACTACAACCTCGCCTTCGTCACCGACGGCGGCGGCTGCACCCCCAAGTGGGGCGGCGTCACCGACCTCGGCAGCGACGCGGTCGCCGGCCAGATCGGCGCGCTGCGGGCCAAGGGCGGCGACGTCCGGGTCTCCTTCGGCGGCGCGGCCGGTTCGGAGCTGGCGACCACGTGCTCGTCCGCGGACGCGCTCGCCACGGCGTACGGCAAGGTCGTGGACGCGTACAAGCTCACCAAGGTCGACTTCGACGTGGAGGGCGGCGCGCTGCCGAACACGGCTGCCAACACCCGGCGCGCGCAGGCCATCGCCAAACTGCAGAAGGCCCACCCCGGCATCGACGTCTCCTTCACGCTCCCGGTGATGCCCGAGGGCCTGACCCAGGACGGCGTGAGCCTGCTCGCCAACGCCAAGGCGAACGGCGTGGCCGTCGACACCGTCAACATCATGGCGATGGACTACGGGCCCGCGTACAGCGGCGACATGGGCACTTACGCCGAGCAGGCCGCCACCGCGACCCAGGCCCAGGTCAAGAGCGTCCTCGGGCTCTCCGACAGCGCGGCCTGGAAGGCGGTCGCCGTCACCCCGATGATCGGCGTCAACGACGTCACCAGCGAGATCTTCAAGGTGGACGACGCCACCCAGCTCGTGAACTTCGCCAGGTCGAAGGGGATCGGCTGGCTCTCCATGTGGTCCGCGACCCGCGACAAGCAGTGCGCGGGCGGGGCGAAGAACTACGCCGACGCCACGTGCAGCTCGATCGTCCAGGACCAGAACGCCTTCTCCAAGGCCTTCGGCGCCTACAAGTAGCCCCCACCAAGTAGGCCCTTCCCCACGGGGGAGAGCGCGCCCCGGCCGGACCTCCCCCCACCCGGCCGGGGCGCGCTCCGTTCCCCCGTTCCCCTCCCGCCCCCCCCGGTCGGTGGTCTACTCGGCGGCGACCGGCGACGGCAGGGCGCCCGTCCGGGCCGCCTGCCCGTACCAGAGGGCGCTCGACTTCGGCGTACGGGCGAGGGTCGCGTAGTCCACGTACACCGCGCCGAAACGCTTGCCGTAGCCGTACGCCCACTCGAAGTTGTCCATCAGGGACCAGAGGAAGTAACCGCGGACGTCGGCGCCGTCGGTGATCGCGCCGCGCACCGCGGCGAGGTGGCCGTGCAGGTAGGCGATGCGCTCGGGGTCGTGCACACGGCCCTCGGGGTCCGGCTTGTCGTCGTAGGCGGCGCCGTTCTCGGTGATGTAGAGCGGCAGTCCCGGCGCCTCACGGGTGTAGCGCATGATCAGGTCGTGCAGGCCCGTCGGGTCGATCGTCCAGCCCATCTCGGTGCGCTCGCCCGGTGTCTGGTGGAAGGCGACGTCCTCCGAGCCCGGCCACGGCGAGAAGGCGCTCGCTCCGTGACCGTCCGCCCGCGGGCCGCTCGGCTCCGCTTCGGGGGCGGAGACCAGCGCGGGCGTGTAGTAGTTGAGGCCGAGCGCGTCCAGCGGCTGGTGGATCAGCTGGAGGTCGCCGTCCTGTACGTACGACCAGTCGGTGACGGAGGCCGTCGCCTCGAACAGGCTCTGCGGGTACGCGCCGTGCAGCATCGGGCCGTGGAAGACGCCGTTGGCGAGGTCGTCGATGCGCCGGGCCGCCGCCAGGTCGGCCGGGCTCTGCGAAAGCGGCCTGACGACCGAGGAGTTGAGGCTCACCGCCACCGTGTTGCGGGCGGGCATCGCGGAGCGCAGCGCCGATGTGCCGAGCCCGTGCGCCAGGTTGAGGTGGTGGGCCGCCCGCAGGGAGGCCGCCGGGTCGGTGCGGCCGGGGGCGTGCACACCGGAGGCATAGCCCAGGAAGGCGCTGCACCAGGGCTCGTTGAGGGTGATCCACTGCTCGACGCGGTCGCCCAGCGCCTCTCCGACGATCTGCGCGTACTCGGCGAACCGCAGGGCCGTGTCCCGCTCCGGCCAGCCGCCCGCGTCCTCCAGCTCCTGCGGCAGGTCCCAGTGGTAGAGGGTGACCGCGGGCTTGATGTCGTGCGCCAGCAGCTCGTCGACCAACCGGCGGTAGAAGTCCAGGCCGCGCTGGACCGCGGGGCCGCGCCCGGTCGGCTGCACCCGGGGCCAGGAGATCGAGAAGCGGTACGCGTCCAGGCCCAGCTCCGCCATCAGCTTCACGTCGTCGCGGTAGCGGTGGTAGTGGTCCACCGCCACGTCCCCCGTCTCACCCCCCGCCGTCTTGCCCGGCGTATGGCTGAAGGTGTCCCAGATCGAGGGGGTCCGGCCGTCCTCACGCACCGCCCCCTCGATCTGGTACGCGGAGGTCGCCGCACCCCAGAGGAAGGCGGGAGGGAAGGTCACGGGCGTCACTGAATCGGGCATGGAAGCGCTCCCATAGGAGGTCGGGGAGACCGACGGTGAAGAGAAACGGAGGGGCGGGGGCCGGGGCGGCGATGACCCGGCCCCCGGAGCAGGGGTTCAGCCCTTGACGGCGCCCTGCATGATGCCGCCGACGATCTGCTTGCCGAACAGGGCGAAGACGAGCAGCAGCGGCAGGGTGCCGAGCAGCGCGCCGGCCATGATCAGGGACTGGTCCGGGGTGTACCCGCGGCCGAGACCCGCCACCGCGACCTGCACGGTCGGGTTGCCGGTCTGGGTCAGGACCAGGAACGGCCACAGGAAGTCGTTCCACGTCTGCACGAAGATCAGCATGCCCAGGACGGCCATCGCGGGCCGCGCCGCCGGGAACACGATGTGCCACACCACGCGCCAGCTGCTCGCGCCGTCCACCCGGGCGGCCTCGATCAGCTCGTTGGGCAGCGCCTGGATCAGGTACTGCCGCATGAAGAAGACACCGAAGGCGCTCACCAGGGAGGGGAAGATCACCGCCTGGAGCTGGTCGGTCCAGTCGAGCTTGGCGACCATCATGTAGAGCGGGATCACGCTGAGCTGCGGCGGGACCATCATGGTGCCGATGACGATCAGCATCATCGCGCCGCGGCCCCGGAAGTGCAGCTTGGCGAAGGCGAACCCGGCGATCGTGGACAGGAAGACGACGGTGGCCGCCGAGATCCCCGCCACGAGCGTGGTGTTGAACATCGCCTCGCCGAGATTGGCGTCCCCCCAGGCGAGGTCCAGGTTCTTGAAGAGGTTGGAGCCGAACCACAGCGGCGGCGGGGTCTGCGCCAGCCGGTTGGTGTCGCGCGAGGCGGCGATCGCCGTCCACACCAGTGGGAACAGCGAGCCGATGGTGAACAGGGCGAGGATCAGATAGGCGAGGGGACCGCCGTGCAGCTGTCCGCCCGCACGCGCCGACTTGGGGCGCCGGCTGCGCTTCGGCTCCTTGGGCACGGCGTCGGCGGGCGGACTCGTCAGGGTCGTCGTCACGGCCGGTTCTCCTTAGGTACTGGCGCGCAGCCGGCGCGAGATGACGTAGTTGACGATCCCGATCACGATGAGGATCAAGAACATGGTCCAGGCGATGGCCGAGGCCCGCCCGAGGTGCTGGTTGACCCAGCCCTGCTCGTACAGGTAGAGCCCGAGCGTCTGGAACTGGTGCTCGGCGCCGCCGGAGGCACCCTTGTTCTGGTCGAACAGCAGCGGCTCACCGAAGACCTGGCTCGCCCCGATCGTCGAGACGACCACGGTGAACAGGATCGTCGGGCGCAGCTGCGGCAGCGTGACGTGCAGGAACTGCTGCCAGCGCGAGGCGCCGTCCAGCGCCGCCGACTCGTACAGGTCCTGCGGGATGGCCTGCATCGCCGCCAGGTAGATCAGCGCGTTGTAGCCGGTCCAGCGCCAGATGATGATCGTCGAGACCGCGATCTGCGAGGGCCACTTGTCGTTCTGCCAGTCGATGCTGTCGACGCCGACGAAGTGCAGCGCCCAGTTGATCATGCCGTAGTCGCGGCCGAAGAGCAGGACGAACACCAGGGACGCCGCGGCGATCGAGGTCGCGTACGGCGCGAGCATCGCGACCCGGTAGAACGTGGAGGCGCGCAGCTTGTAGTTGAGGATGTGGGCGAGGCCCATCGCCATCAGCAGCTGCGGGACGGTGGAGATGATGCCGATGGTCAGGGTGTTCTTCGCCGCGTTCCAGAAGAACTCGTCGTCGAAGATGCGCGTGTAGTTGCGCAGGCCCGCCCACTCCATGTCGGTGGGCGCCGTCAGCTCGACCGTGTGCAGCGAGGCCCAGCCCGTGTAGATCAGCGGGAAGAGGCCGAAGGCGAGGAAGAGCAGGAAGAACGGGGAGGCGAAGACGTACGGGCTCCACCGAAGGTCCCGCTGCCATCGCCGCGAGAGCCGGGCCCGGCGGCGGATGTCCGCCTCCGTGGGCGCCGCGGCCGGTACGCGGTCGGCCGGGGCCGCGCCCCCCTCCTTCACGGGGGGCGCGGCGGTGTCGTGCCGGGTGGACATACCGGTCACTTCTCCAGGTTGTTGTCGATGGTCTTCGTGGCCGTCTTCCAGGCGTCCGCGGGGGACTTGCCCTTCGTCACGAGGAACACGCCGTTGTCGGTCAGACCCTGCTGGATGATCTGGTCCTTCGGGCCGATCACCTGGACCGGGCTGTCCTTGGCGGCCGCCGCGAAGATGGTCCCGATCGGGGCGTCACCGAAGAAGTCGTTCTTGGCGCCGGTCACTTCGGGAAGCTCGTACGCCGTCTGCGCGCTCGGGAAGCTGCCCCGCTTGGCGAACAGGGTGGCCTGCTGCTTGGGCGCGGTCAGCCACGCGGCGAGCTTCGAGGCCTCCTTCACGTTCTTGCCGGCCTTGGGCACGGCGAGGAACGAGCCGCCCCAGTTGCCGCCCGCGGGCGCCTTGGCGACGTCCCACTTGCCCTTGGTGTCCTTGTTCGCCTTGGACGCGATGTAACCGAGCATCCACGGCGGGCAGGAGACCGCGGCGAACTTGCCGTTGGCGAACGCCTGGTCCCACGTCGGCTGGAACTGCGTGAGGTTGCCGGTCAGACCGTCCTTGGCCGCCCCGGCCGTCAGGTCGAAGGCCGACTTCACGGCGGGGTTGTCCTTGTAGATGACCTTGCCGGAGGCGTCGTAGAACTTCTCCGTCTCGCTGCCGAGGACCGCGTTCAGCAGGCCGCCGGGGGAGTCCAGGAAGGTGGTGCCCTTCGGCGCCTTCTTCTTGTACTCCTTGCCGACCTCGACGAACTTGTTCCAGTCGCCGCCCCACTTCTTCGCGAGTTCCTCGCGGTCGGTGGGCAGGCCGGCCTTCTCGAACATGTCCTTGCGGTAGCAGATGGCCATCGGGCCGATGTCGGTGCCGAGGCCGACCGTCGCCCCGTCCTTGGCGGTGGCCTGCTTCCACTTCCAGTCGAGGAAGTCGCCCTCCTTCACGCCCGAGACCTTGGAGAGGTCCACGAGCTTGGCGGCCTGGGTGTCGACGACCTCGGCGATGTTGCCGACCTCGACGCCCTGGATGTCGGCAAGACCGCTGCCCGTGGTGAGGTGGTTGACGAGAGCCGGGTAGTAGTTCTCGTTCCGCTCGGTGACGTTCTCCTGGATCTTGATGTCCGGGTTCAGCTTCTCGTACTCGTCGTACAGCCCGGCCTCCTTGAAGCCGAACGTGCCGAACAGACCAAGGGTGATCGTGGTCTTGCCCTTGCCGCCGCCCGACGAATTAGAGTCGCCATCGCCGTCGTCGGCACAGCCGGCCAGCAGCCCGGCGCCCAGCGCTGCGACGGCCGCGACGACCACCGCCTTGCGGGCGGTAAGGGAACGTGCTCGCATTGCATCCTCCTGTTGCCCTGACGTGCCGACCCCCCGGCCAACTGCATTGTTGGGCCCGTTAGTTCTCGCTGCGGCTCGGGCGGGGAACGTGCGGGATGTGTTTTGTCAGGTACCGTGGGAGCGCTCCCACAAGTGATGTGTTGAAGAGTCGTCGGTTCACGCGGGGGTGTCAAGGGTGAGGACGCCGAGATATCTCTTCGGTTATCGGGCTGTTAACTAATCCCGGCGACGGAGCCTCCGCGGCCCGTCTCGGGGCGTCGCGCGCGGATCAAGACTGTTAGATTCCAGGCCAACGCGGTGTGACGCGGTGTGAAGGGAGGCGGACCATGGCAGGCCACGGAGCGCGGGGCCGGAGCGGCGGACGGCCGACTCTCGAGGAGGTCGCCGCGCGGGCCGGGGTGGGCCGCGGCACGGTCTCCCGGGTCATCAACGGCTCGCCGCGGGTCAGCGACGCCACGCGCGCGGCCGTCCAGGCGGCCGTCGCGGAACTCGGCTACGTCCCCAACACGGCGGCCCGCGCGCTCGCCGCCAACCGCACCGACGCCATCGCGCTCGTCGTCCCCGAGCCGGAGACCCGCTTCTTCTCGGAGCCGTACTTCTCCGACATGCTCCGGGGCGTGGGCGCCGAGCTCTCCGAGACCGAGATGCAGCTGCTGCTGATCTTCGCGGGCAGCGACCGGGAGCGGCAGCGCCTCGCGCAGTACCTGGCGGCGCACCGGGTGGACGGCGTGCTGCTGGTGTCCGTGCACGCCGACGACCCCCTGCCGGACCTGCTGTCCCAGCTGGAGATCCCGGCCGTGATCAGCGGCCGCAGATCCGCCCGGGAGACGCTTCCCTCGGTGGACTCCGACAACCTCGGCGGCGGCCGGGTCGCCGTCGAACACCTGATCGCGCAGGGGCGGCGGACCATAGCCCACCTGGCCGGCCGCATGGACGTCTTCGGCGCCCAGCGCCGCGTCGAGGGCTACCGCGAGGCCCTGCGCGCCGCGGGCCGCGAGGTCGACGAGGACCTGATCGTGGCCGGCGACTTCACCGAGGAGGGCGGCCGCCGCGCGATGACCGAACTCCTCGCCCGCTGCCCCACCCTGGACGCGGTCTTCGCCGGCTCCGACGTCATGGCGGCCGGCGCCCGCCAGGTGCTGCGCGAGGTCGGCCGCCGTATACCGGACGACGTGGCGCTGGTCGGGTACGACGACTCCGCCATCGCCCGCCACATGGACCCCCCGCTGACCAGCGTGCGCCAGCCGATCGAGGAGATGGGCCGCGTGATGATCGACCTGCTGCTTGGCGAGATCGCCGACCGCAGGCCCGTCGCCTCGCGCGATCTGGAGAGCCGTCAGGTGGTCCTGCCCACGGAACTGGTGGCGCGCGCTTCGTCCTGACCTCTCGTAGGGCAAGCTGGCGTGCATGGTCCTCCATCCCTTGCTGGCAGTCGACGAAGTCTCCGCCGTGGAGCCGTATCTGGGCCGGGTGGGTGAGGTGTTCACCGCGTTCCGGGAACAGGACTCCGGGTGCGTGTCGTACGGGGTCCGGCTGCTCGACGGCGCGTGCTGGTTCGTCAAGGAGGCGGTCACCGACGGCGCCCGCCAGTCGCTGGAGCGCGGCTGGGCGTTCCACCGCGCCGTACGGCACGCGGCCATCGTCCCCCAGGTCCACCGCATCGCGGTACGGGACACCTGGGCGGTCGTGATGCCCTGGCGCAAGGGCGAGGTGCTCTACCACCCCACCGGGACCGGGCAGCGCGACCGTACGAGCCCGCACACCCCGATGGCCCGCTTCCGCGCCCTGCCGACCGCGGACATCCTGCGCGCCTTCGACCGCGTCCTGGACGCCCACCTGGCCGTGGAGGGCGCCGGCCACGTCGCCGTCGACTTCTACGACGGGGCGCTGCTGTACGACTTCGCGGGCGGCGTGGCCCACCTCGTCGACCTCGACGAGTACCGTCCGGGCCCCTTCGTCGTGGAGGAGGAGCGGCTGCCGGGCTCCCGGCGGTACATGGCGCCCGAGGAGTTCGAGCGGGGCGCGGTGATCGACGCCCGTACGACGGTCTTCACCCTGGGCCGCACCGCGCGGCTGTTCCTGGACGCCGGGGACGAGGAGCGGGCCTGGCGGGGTACGGCACCGCAGCTCGCGGTCATCGAGCGCGCGACCCGGCAGGATCCCGCCGAGCGCTACGAGGACGTGGCCTCCTTCGCCGCCGCGTGGCGGGCGGTGCGCCCGGGCCGGGCCGCCTGAGCCACGGCCGGGCGCGGACGGCCCCTGAAACGCAGTCAGCCGGTGACCTGAACGAACAGGTCACCGGCTGACTACTCAGGGTGAGTGACGGGACTTGAACCCGCGACATCCTGGACCACAACCAGGTGCTCTACCAGCTGAGCTACACCCACCATGACCGGCGGTTCTCCGAAAGTGGTTTCCCCGACCGGCCGAGAAAAAGTGTACAGGGTCCGAAGGGGTGCTCGCGCCCGCCTTTCCGCGGGGCGGGCGCGGGACTATTCGACGGGCAGGACGTGCTTGGCGGCGATCGTGCGGGCGGTGTCCGAGTCGGGGCCCGGCTGCGGGACGAAGATCGCCTCGCGGTAGTAGCGCAGCTCCGCGATCGACTCGCGGATGTCGGCCAGGGCCCGGTGGTTGCCGTTCTTCTCGGGGCTGTTGAAGTACGCCCTCGGGTACCAGCGCCGGGCCAGCTCCTTCACGGAGGAGACGTCCACGATCCGGTAGTGCAGGTAGTCCTCCAGGGTCGGCATGTCCCGGAGCAGGAAACCGCGGTCGGTGCCGACCGAGTTCCCGCAGAGCGGGGCCTTGCCCGGCTCCTTGACGTGCTCCCGTACGTAGGCGAGCACCTGCTCCTCCGCGTCGGCCAGCGTCGTGCCGCCGGCCAGCTCTTCGAGGAGGCCGGAGGCGGTGTGCATGGTGCGCACCACGTCCGGCATGGTCTCCAGCGCCGCGTCGGGCGGGCGGATCACGATGTCCACCCCCTCGCCGAGTACGTTCAGCTCCGAGTCGGTGACCAGCGCGGCCACCTCGATGAGCGCGTCGTCGGACAGCGAGAGACCGGTCATCTCGCAGTCGATCCACACCATGCGATCGTTCATGTGTCTTACCCTACGGCCCGCTCCGGCCCGCCGGACCGCCCGTGGGCCCCCGGCCCCCCCGCCCCCGGGGCCCCGCCCGGGCCGGGGGGGGGCCCGGGGGGCCCCCCCCCCCCGGGGGGCGGGGCGCGGCGCGGGCCCCCCCCGCGCGGGCGGCCCCCCCCCGCGC
>NZ_JBIAJQ010000002.1:506461-735009 GCF_042872045.1 Streptomyces sp. NPDC005496 | reverse complement strand
ACCCACACCGTGCTTGGGGTCTTGTGTCTACCCCACCGCCCCGCGCCGCCCCGCCGGCCCGCCCGGGCGCCCCGGCCCCGCCCGGCCGGGGGCGCACGGACGGTCCGGGCGGGAGCCCGTGGGCCCCCGCCCGGCCGGTGCTACGGCGCGCTGCGCTGCCCCGGCAGGCTCGGTCGGCCCGCCGCGTAGAAGTCCTGGCCGTGCTTGGCCGGGTCCGTGGACAGCGAGGTGGACGGGCCGATCGCGCCGGCGGCCGCCGTACGCCGGGTCTGCAGCGGCACCGGGCTCTCCTGGTGCAGCGCGGGAGCCGGTCCCGGCGGCCCCGCGGAGCCGTCCAGGTCGGAGGGCCGGTCGCCCTGCGGACGGCGCGCCCGGTAGGCGGCGCGGTACGCGGCGGGCGAGGAGCCGAGCTGGCGGCGGAAGTGCCCGCGCAGCGCCACCGGCGAGCGGAAGCCGCAGCGGCCCGCGACCTCGTCCACCGAGTAGTCCGACGTCTCCAGCAGCCGCTGCGCCTGGAGCACCCGCTGCGTGATCAGCCATTGCAGCGGAGCGCTGCCGGTGAGCGAGCGGAAGCGGCGGTCGAAGGTCCGCCGGCTCATGTAGGCGCGCGCGGCGAGGGTCTCCACGTCGAACTGCTCGTGGAGGTGCTCCAGCGCCCAGGCGACGACCTCGGCGAGCGGGTCGGCGCCGATCTCCTCCGGTAAAGAGCGGTCGAGGTAGCGCTCCTGGCCGCCGCTCCGGCGCGGGGGGACCACCAGCCGGCGGGCCAGCGCGCCGGCCGCCTCGTTGCCGTGGTCCGTCCGCACGATGTGCAGACAGAGATCGATTCCGGCCGCGGTGCCGGCCGAGGTCAGTACGTCCCCGTCGTCCACGAACAGCTCGCGTGGGTCGACGTGCACCGACGGATAGCGCTTGGCCAGCGTCGGCGCGTACATCCAGTGGGTGGTGGCCGGCCGTCCGTCCAGCAGCCCGGCGGCGGCCAGCACGAAGGCGCCGGTGCACAGCCCGACGATGCGGGCCCCCTCCTCGTGCGCCCGGCGCAGTGCGTCGAGCGCCTCCTCCGGTGGCGGCGAGGTGATCGACCGCCAGGCCGGTACGACGACGGTGCCCGCCCGTGAGATCGCCTCCAGCCCGTGTGGCGCGGTGAGTTCGAGGCCCCCTGTGGTCCGCAGTGGGCCTTCCTCACCCGCGCTCACCAGGAGGCGGTAACGCGGTACGCCCGCGTCCTGGCGGTCGATGCCGAACACCGACAGCGGTATGGAGCTCTCGAAGATGGGGCCGCCGCTGAACAGCAGCACCGCGACGATCTCCTTGCGGCGTCGCCCGGAGAGTTTCCGGGCCGCGGCTTCCGGCGCGGCAGCGGAGTCGTGGCTCATACTGCTAAGCCCCCCTCGGTGGTCGCGGCACCCTTAACCTTTCGGGTCTGTCGCTCCAACACGTTTCCCCTCGGTCCTGCACGAGTCCCCCGCCGTAAGACAGTCATGATCGAATCTACTGTGTCGCGTGGTGCCGGCGTGACCAGTTCACCATCCGGCACATTGTCGACATGGCAACTTGGCGTGAAGCATTCGATCACGAAGCGTTGCACTCGTGGGCCGTGCAGGGAAGTGCGCCTTGTGCCGGTGGCCGGTCCCCATAGGGTGCGCATGTCCCCGGCGACCCTGTCCGTGCAGGTGGAACGGGGGTTGGGGGGTCGTTCGACCAAGCCATGCGCCGGTAAGTGAAGTTGGCTGAAAAGAAGCGGGGGCGTGCGCACAAACCGGTCAGTCGACCGGCGTATCTCCCCCTGTTCGACGGCCGCCTCTGTGCGCCCCGGGACCGTTCCTCCCGTGTGCCCCGGCAGCCCCGTGGGAACCACCCCGCCCGCCGTGGCCGCCGGCCATCGCGTGCGCGCCGCCCCGTCCCCACTCGCTCCTGCCGGGGCCCTCGCCCCGCGGCGGACCGGGCCGGCCGTGCCGCCCGCGGTGCTGCGGCTCCTCCTGTGCGCGCAGCCGGGCGGCGCCCCGTTCGGACTGCCTCAGCAGCATCCGGCAGGCGGCGGTCACCGCTCCGAGCCCGAGCGCCGTGCCGGCCGCGCCGGCGAGCGAGGTGCCGTACAGGACGAGCACCACGGGGACCAGGACGCAGCTGAAGGCGGCCCAGCGCACGACGTCGCTCGCCGTGTCCTGCGGGGGCGGCGCGGGCGGACGCGGCGCGGGGGCGGACTGGGACGCGGTCTCTGGTGCGGGCACGCTGTGCTCCCTGGTGCTCCCGTGCTTCCCATGGTCGTGGCTCACCCGGTTCAACGCGTGTTCGAGCGCCCGGTCACTGCCCGGACGCCGAAGACCGGCCGGACCCCGCCCCGCCGCGTCGGGCCGGGGTCCGGGCCGCGCTCGGGTGAACCCCGTGCAAACCGCCTGTACGGGGCAGCAACCATTGCGTTACGGGCGCCCCCTCATGCATGCTCCCTGGAACCCCGCGCGGCAGGCGCGGGATATGGGCAGAGGAGGCGTGCCGCCGTACCCTTGGGGGTATGGGGTTGGGAAGGTGATTCCCGGACACACAGCTCCGCCGCTCTCTGTCGTCCCACCCACGAGGATCCACACGCCGAGACACTCATGGCCGGTCACGAATTCTTCGATCCCGCGGACCGCAAGCGCCCGCTCGCCGATCCCACGGCGGCCGAGCCCTTGGCGGCGGAAGAGCCACGTCGTTCCTGCGACCCCGCGTTCAAGCACGGCGTGGTCGTCGGCTTCGACGGCTCCACGTCCAGCGAGCGGGCGCTCGCGTACGCGATCGGCATGGCCCACCGCTCCGGTTCGGGCCTGATCATCGTGCACGTGGCCAACCGGCTGCCGACCACCGTCTGGGCGGGCTGCGAGCCCCCCGTCTTCGTGGACGTGCCGGACCACCGCACCGAGGTCCTCGGGCTGGAGCTCGCCTGCGCGGAGTACCTGTCCGAGGTGCCCTGGATCCTCGTCGAGCGCGGGGGCGACATCTGCCACGAGCTCGAAGAGGTGGGGCAGGAGTACGAGGCGGACGCGATCGTCGTCGGCTCCACGCACGGCATCGTCGGGCGCATCTTCGGCTCGGTGGCCGGCCGGCTCGCCAAGCGCGCCCGGCGGCCCGTCGTCGTCATCCCCTAGCGCGCCGCGCCCCTCACGCGCCCTTCGAGTGCAACTCGCTCCCGTCCCAGGTGGGATGAGGGGCGGGTAGCTCGGTTCCCTCGCCGTATCGCGTCAATCTACCGACGCGTAGAGGTGTTTGTGCCTTTGTGAAGGGCATATACCGGTCGCCGGTCCCGGTATGTCGGCCCGGGACCCTCGCGGACGCGCCGCCGGCCGGGGGGTGACGGCCACCGGCTGAAGCAGGCGCGGGCCGGGGCAATGGGCGGCCCCGGCCCTGACAGAGCGACCCCCTGCGCGAAGGTGGCACACGCAGGGGGTCGTTCACGCTCCGGCGGGCCCAAGTCCCGTGTCCGGCGGGCGGATTACTCCACCGTCACCGACTTGGCCAGGTTGCGCGGCTTGTCGATGTCCCGGCCCAGGGCCAGCGCCGTGTGGTAGGCGAGGAGCTGGAGCGGGATGCCCATGAGGATCGGGTCGAGCTCGTCCTCGTTCTTCGGGACGACGATCGTCTGGTCGGCCTTCTCCTGCTCGCGGTGGGCGACGGCGAGGATCTTGCCGCTGCGGGCCTTGATCTCCTCCAGCGCGGCGCGGTTCTTCTCCAGCAGGTCGTCGTCCGGGACGATCGCGACGGTCGGCAGCGCGGGCTCGATGAGCGCGAGCGGGCCGTGCTTCAGCTCGGAGGCGGGATAGGCCTCGGCGTGGATGTACGAGACCTCCTTCAGCTTCAGCGAGGCCTCGCGGGCCACCGGGTAGCCGCGCACCCGGCCGATGAAGAGCATCGAGCGGGCCTCGGCGTAGTTCTCGGCCAGCTTCTTGATCTCGTCCTCGCGCTCCAGGATCTCGGAGATCTGGGCGGGCAGCTTGCGCAGGCCCTCGATGATCCGCTTGCCGTCGCGCACCGACAGGTCGCGGGTGCGGCCCAGGTGCAGCGCGAGCAGCGCGAAGGCCACCGTGGTGTTGGTGAAGCACTTGGTGGAGACGACGCACACCTCGGGGCCGGCGTGCACGTACATGCCGCCGTCGGCCTCGCGGGCGATCGCCGAACCGACGACGTTGACCACGCCGAGGACGCGGGCGCCCTTGCGCTTGAGCTCCTGGACGGCCGCCAGCACGTCGTAGGTCTCACCCGACTGGGAGACCGCGACGTAGAGGGTGTCGGGGTCCACGACCGCGTTGCGGTAGCGGAACTCGGAGGCGGGCTCGGCGTCCGCGGGGATACGGGCCAGCTCCTCGATCATCTGGGCGCCGATCATGCCCGCGTGGTACGAGGTGCCGCAGCCGAGGATCTTCACCCGGCGGATCTGGCGCGCCTCGCGGGCGTCCAGGTTCAGGCCGCCGAGGTGCACGGTGGAGAAGCGGTCGTCGATGCGGCCGCGCAGCACGCGGTCCACGGCGTCGGCCTGCTCGTGGATCTCCTTGTGCATGTACGTGTCGTGGCCGCCCATGTCGTACGACTCGGCCTCCCACTCCACGGTGGTCGGCTCGGCCGTGGTGCGGGTGCCCTCGGTGGTGTACGTGCGGAAGTCGTCGGCCTTGAGGGTGGCCATCTCGCCGTCGTCGAGGGTGACGATCTGGCGGGTGTGGGTGACGAGCGCGGCGACGTCCGAGGCGACGAACATCTCCTTCTCGCCTATGCCGAGGACGACGGGGGAGCCGTTGCGGGCCACCACGATGCGCTCGGGGAAGTCGGCGTGCAGGACCGCGATGCCGTAGGTGCCCTCGATGACGCGCAGCGCCTCGCGGACCTTGTCCTCCAGCTTCTCGGCCTGCGAGCGGGCGATGAGGTGGGTGAGGACCTCGGTGTCCGTCTCGGAGAGGAACTCCACGCCGTCGGCCTCCAGCTTCCTGCGCAGGTCGCCGGCGTTGTCGATGATGCCGTTGTGGACGACGGCGACCTTGCCGTCGTGCGAGAGGTGCGGGTGCGCGTTCACGTCGGAGGGGGCGCCGTGGGTGGCCCAGCGGGTGTGCGCGATGCCGGTGGTGCCCTTGAAGCGCGCGGGGACCTTGGCCTCCAGGTCGCGGACCCGGCCCTTGGCCTTCACCATCTTCAGGCCGGCCGCCTTGGGGGTGGTGACGACGATGCCCGCCGAGTCGTAGCCCCGGTACTCCAGGCGCTGCAGGCCCTCCAGGAGCAGTGGTGCCACGTCACGCCTGCCGATGTAACCGACGATTCCGCACATACGTCTTCCGGTTCCCCTCTGTCGTTCTGTTCGCTGTGTCGTCCGGGTCCGCCGTCGGGCGGTCAGCCGTAGACGATGCGGCGCAGCTGCCGGAGCGTGAGCTCGGGAGGCGCGACCGCGCGGTACTTCAGGTCCGCCTCGATCCGTTCGAAGATCGACGTGTTCACCAGGCCCTGGGCCTGGAGCTCGCGGTGGCGGCGACGGACGTATTCCTCGGTCGTCTCGTCGAAGTAGGCGAGCACGTCCTGGACCACCCGCAGTGCCTCGCCCCGGTTCAGGGCGGTGGAGCGCGTCAGGTGATCAACAAGTTCGTCGTGCACCCGTTGATCCTGGGGTACGGGAAGGCGTTTCGCAAGAAACCTGCCCGATATCGGGCAGGGCAGTGTTGAAACTCTTATGGACCGCTGTTTGCGAGCTGTCCACCCTGCGTCCCGCGAAGCGTTGCTTGCCTGGAGCAACTTCTGGCTCCATGGACATACCACGCATGGGCGTACCGGAGCGGCTCGCCGACCGGATGAGCATGGCCGAGCAGCACGAATACCTCCGGGCGCGCTTCTCGCGGCGCACGATGATGCGCGGCGGCGCCGTCACCCTCGGCGCCGTCGCCGGCGGCGTCTTCGTACCGGGCGCGAGCGCGCGGGCCGCGACCGCGTCGTCCGCGGCACCCGCCCGGGCGACGAGCACCGGGAAGGTGGACGGCGCCCTCGTCGCCCCCTTCGGCCGCCACCTCGCCTACGGCGCCGACCCGCGCACCGAGATGACGGTCTCCTGGCAGGTCCCGGTCGCCGTCCGCAGGCCCTACATCCGCATCGGCGCGCACCCCTGGGACCTCTCCCGCAAGATCGAGGCCGAGGTCCGCGAGCTGTTCACGCCGGCCGGCGTCGGCGCGAGCGGCGACCACACCCAGTACTACCTGCACGCCCGCCTCACCCGGCTGCGCCCGGGCAGGACCTACTACTACGGCGTCGGCCACGACGGCTTCGACCCGGCGTCCGCCCACCTCGCAGGCACCCTCGGCACCTTCACCACCGCCCCCGCGCACGCGCGGCCGTTCACCTTCACGGCCTTCGGCGACCAGGGCGTCAGCTACCACGGCCTGGCCAACGACAGCCTGATCCTCGCCCAGAACCCCGCCTTCCACCTGCACGCGGGCGACATCGCCTACGCCGACCCCGCGGGCCAGGGCAAGAGCGCCGACACCGGCTTCGACTCGCGCACCTGGGACCAGTTCCTCGCCCAGACCGAGTCGGTCGCCAAGCAGGTGCCGTGGATGGTCAGTTACGGCAACCACGACATGGAGGCCTGGTACTCGCCCAACGGCTACGGCGGCGAGGAGGCGCGCTGGCAGCTGCCGGAGAACGGCCCGGACAAGGCGAACCTGCCCGGCGTCTACACCTTCACGCACGGCAACACCGCCGTGATCTCGCTGGACGCCAACGACATCTCCTTCGAGATCCCGGCCAACCTCGGCATCTCCGGCGGCACCCAGACGAAGTGGCTGGAGGCGCAGCTCAAGAAGTACCGGGCCGCGAAGGACATCGACTTCGTCGTCGTCTTCTTCCACCACTGCGCGTACTGCACCTCCACCGCCCACGCCTCCGAGGGCGGGGTCCGCGACGAGTGGGTGCCGCTCTTCGAGAAGTACACCGTCGACCTGGTGATCAACGGCCACAACCACGTCTACGAGCGCACCGACGTCGTCAAGGGCGGCAAGGTGGCCAAGGAGCTGCCGATCGGCGGCACCGCGTACCCCGAGACGGACGGCGTCGTGTACGTGACGGCGGGCGCCGCCGGGCGCAGCCTGTACGCGTTCAGCGCCACCGAGTCCTACCAGGGCCACGAGAAGGACCTGGAGTCGGTGTCGTCGTTCGTTTGCGTCGACGGCGACCGGCAGAACGAGACGGTCGCCTGGTCGCGGGTGCGCTACCTCGACTACTCGTTCCTGCGGGTCGACGTGACGCCCGCGCCGAAGGGCCGCACCGCCACGCTGACGGTGCGCGGGATCGCCGAGACGGGCGAGGAGGTCGACCGGTTCACGGTGGCCCGCCGGGTCTGAGCCACCGGGGCGGCGGTCCTCACATCCTCCTGAGGACCGCCTGCTTGGCCAGCGCGAACTCCTCGTCCGTCAGGACGCCCGAGCGGTGCAGCTCGCCCAGTTCACGCAGCCGGCGCAGCAGGGCGTCATGGCCGTCCTCGGCCGGCTCTCCGGCGGTGAGCGCCTTCGGGCTCTCCGGCGGTGCCTCCCGCGCGGCGGCGGCCGGGTGCGGAAGCCGGGCCTGCACCGCCGCCGCCACCAGCGCCATCAGCGGGTCCTTCCGGAAGCCCCACAGCTGCACGGAGTTGGGGTCGTACTTCGGCGGCACCTTCGTCCGCTCGCCGCGCACCGTGAAGCGCAGGTAGCCGTCCTCCAGGCCGACCGAGGGCTGCCACTCCACGCCGATGATGTCGGTGACGGCGAGGGTGCGGGCGCCGGCCGCCGCTTTCGCGTCCTCCGTCTTCCAGTTCCACTCCAGGCGCACCCGCTCCCCGTCGAAGCCCGCCGTGCCGTCGCCCGCGGACACCGACAGCGGCACCGCGGGGCCGGGCAGCAGGTACGAGGCCACCGGGTCCGCCGGAATCCCCTCCAGGAGCAGGGAGTTGCGGACCTCCTCCACCAGGTACTCGGCCACCCCGTAGCGGTCCGACTCGACCACGAGCTGGTACGGGTCGGCCGCGTCGGTGAGCCTGCCTCCGGTCGCCTGGAGCAGCGGGTCCGCGCCCTCGCGCAGCCGCAGCCGCAACCGGCCCGCCTTACGGCCCTGTTCGAAGGAGATGCCCGCCAACGCCTCAAGGGGGACGGTCAGTTCACCCAGTGTCCGGCGCAGCAGGCCGACGCTCTTGTCGCGGCCCGGAGTCAGGCGCAGTGCGTCGCCCTCGAAGGTCCACGTGCCGTCCCGCTGGATGATTTCCGCCATGAGAGGGATTGTTTCACCGGCTGTGCGGGAGAGTGGTCTATACCGATCCGGGTCCAGACCAGGGGACCCCACCGGAGCTCGTGGAGCTTCATGGAAGGGAGCGCATGTGAGACAGCACCACAGAACGCCCCGCCTGCTCGGTACGCTGCTGCTCGTGGTGGCTGCCGGTATCTCCGTCGTCGGCGCGGCTCCTGCCGCGACCGGCGTCCCCGTCCCGCTGGGCCAGGTCGTCCCGGCCCCCCTCTCGGTCGAGGCGAAGGGGGCGCCGTACCGCATCACCGGCGACACCCGCATCCGCGTCGACGACTCGCCCGGGGCCCGCCGCGTCGGCGAGTACCTCGCGGACGTGCTGCGGCCCTCCACCGGCTACCGGCTGCCCGTCACCTCGCGCGGCGGGGACGGCATCCGGCTGCGGCTCGGCTCGAACTCCGCGCGCGCACTGGGCGACGAGGGCTACCGCCTCGACAGCGGCAGATCCGGCGTCACCATCACCGCGCGCAAGGCAGCCGGGCTCTTCCACGGCGTCCAGACGCTGCGCCAGCTCCTGCCGGCCGCGGTCGAGAAGAGGTCCGCGCAGCCCGGCCCCTGGCTCGTCGCGGGCGGCACCGTCAAGGACGCCCCGCGCTACGGCTACCGCGGCGCGATGCTCGACGTCTCCCGGCACTTCTTCACGGTCGCCCAGGTAGAGCGGTACATCGACCAGCTGGCGCTCTACAAGATCAACAAGCTGCATCTGCATCTCTCCGACGACCAGGGCTGGCGCATCGCGATCGACTCCTGGCCGCGCCTGGCCACCCACGGCGGCTCGACCCAGGTCGGCGGCGGAACGGGCGGGTTCTACACGAAGGACCAGTACCGGCGGATCGTACGGTACGCGGCCTCACGCCACCTGGAGGTCGTCCCGGAGATCGACATGCCGGGGCACACCAACGCGGCCCTCGCCTCGTACGCCGAGCTGAACTGCGACGGCGTGGCCCCCGAGCTGTACACCGGCACCGAGGTCGGCTTCAGTTCGCTGTGCGTCGACAAGCCGGTGACGTACGACTTCGTGGACGACGTGATCCGTGAACTGGCCGCGCTCACCCCGGGCCGCTATCTGCACATCGGCGGCGACGAGGCGCACTCCACCAGTCACGCGGACTACGTGGCCTTCATGGAGCGGGTGCAGCCCGTGGTCGCCCGGTACGGCAAGACGGTGATCGGCTGGCACCAGCTGACCGGCGCCACCCCGGTGAAGGGCGCGCTGGCCCAGTACTGGGGACTGGACGACACGAGCGCCGCCGAGAAGGCCCAGGTCGCGAAGGCCGCCCAGAACGGGACGGGGCTGATCCTGTCCCCGGCCGACCGCGTCTACCTCGACATGAAGTACACCGCGGACACCCCGCTCGGCCTCGACTGGGCGGGTCTCGTCGAGGTGCGGCGGTCCTACGACTGGGATCCGGGCGCCTATCTGCCCGGCGCCCCCGCGTCGGCCGTCCGAGGTGTCGAGGCGCCGCTGTGGACCGAGACGATCCTGAACTCGGACCACATCGAGTACATGGCGTTCCCGCGCCTGCCCGGCGTGGCCGAGCTGGGCTGGTCGCCGGCCACGGCCCACGACTGGGACGCGTACAAGGTGCGGCTCGCCGCGCAGGCCCCGCGCTGGGAGGCGCTGGGCATCGACTACTACCGCTCACCGCAGGTGCCCTGGCCCGCCCCCTAGGACGCGGGACGCGGGACGGAGGTGGGGCCCGGGAGGACCGTCTCCCGGGCCCCACCTCGGCTTTCAGAGGCCCGCGATGGGGTTCTTCAGGGTCCCGACGAGCTGAAGCGCGCCGGACGGGTCGGCCAGGTCCACCATCTGCCGGTTGTCGCGCAGCTGGAGCCGGTTGAGGCAGGACAGGGCGAACTCCGGGGCGAACAGGTCGTACTGGCGGAACTTGTCCGCGAGTTCGGGCGTCGCGTCCTGGTACTCGCGCACGCACTCGGCGACCGTCCGCCAGAAGCCGTCCTCGTCGAGGATCCCCTCGGAGGCGAGGTTCGCCGCGAGGAAGCGGAAGAAGCAGTCGAAGACGTCGGTGAAGATCGACAGCAGCTTCGTGTCCTCGGGCACCTCCACGCGGATCCGCTCGACCGCGGGCGGCAGCACCGCGTCCGGGTCCATGACCGCGATCTCCTCGGCGATGTCCTTGTAGACCGCCCGCCGGACCGCGCCGTCCTCCAGGACCAGGATCACGTTCTCGCCGTGCGGCATGTAGACGAGGTCGTAGGCGTAGAAGCTGTGCAGCAGGGGCGTGAGGTAGGCCCGCAGGTAGCCGCGCAGCCACTCGACCGGGGTCAGGCCCGACCGCTCGATCAGCGCGCCCGCGAAGGACGCCCCCTCGTGGTCGACGTGGACGAGCGAGGCCATCGTGGCCAGCGACTCGCCCTCCCTGAGCGAGGTCACCGGACTCTCGCGCCACAGCGCGGCGAGCATCTTGCGGTAGGGGGAGTAGCGGTCGGTGGCGGCCTCGTACTCCAGGTGGCGGTAGCCGACGGCGGCCCGCTCGCGGATGACCGTCAGGCCGGTGGACTTGAGCACCGGGTCGTTGTCGACGAGCTGCGCGAGCCAGTCGTTGATGGCCGGGGTCGCCTCCATGTAGGCGGCCGACAGCCCTCGCATGAAGCCCATGTTGAGGACCGACAGCGCGGTCTTCACGTAGTGCTTCTCCGGGTTGCTCGTGTTGAAGAACGTCCGGATCGACTGCTGGGCCAGGTACTCGTCGTCGCCCTCGCCGAGGCAGACCAGGTGCCGCCGGGCGACCTCGGCCGCGAAGGTCACGGTGAGCTTGTTCCACCACTGCCAGGGGTGGACCGGGATGAAGAGGTAGTCGGCCGGGTCGAGTCCCTCGGCGGTGAGCGTGGCGTGGAAGCGCCGGACGGTCTCCTCGCCCAGCTCCTCGCGCACGAACGACTCGTACTCGATGCCGACGCCCGCCGTGAAGGCGGCCCGCGAGCGGTGCGCGGCCAGCCACACCAGCCGGACCGGGCTCGCGGTCTCCGGCGCGTACGAGAGGTACTCGTGCACGCCGAAGCCGAGCCGGCCGTTGTTGGCGACGAAGCAGGGGTGGCCCTCGGTCATCCCGGTCTCGATGGCCTGGAAGCCGCTCCTCGCCAGGTCGGCGGAGCTGGTCCGCGGCTTGGTGAGCTTGAAGCAGGTGCCGGACAGGGTGGAGGAGATCTCCTCCAGGTAGACCGGCAGGACCTCGTCGCTCAGGCCCAGCGACGACCGCAGCTCGATGACGAAGTCCAGCGCGGCGAGCGGGAGTTCGCGTCCGTCGCGGTGACGGGTGACGGACGCCGCGTCCACCTCCCAGTGGTCGAGCGCGCGGCGGCGGGCGGTGAAGCCGTAGCGGGTGAGCCCGTCGTCGCTGTGGACGGTGTAGCGGTCGCCGCCCCGCGGCAGCGGCGTGATCAGCCGCTCGTGGGCGAACTCGGCGAGCGCCTTGCGGATCAGCAGGCGGTTGGCCTCGGCCCAGCGCTCGGGGGAGAGGTGGGCCACGGCGTCGGACAGGGTCATGTCGCCACTCCTCGGACGGCGGCGAGGACCGCCGCCTCGCGGGCCGTCAGGTACTGCTCCCGGGTGCAGAAGCTCAGCAGCGCCCGCTTCTCCGGCTTGTCTATCTCGCGGTCGGGGACGAAGCCGACGGCCGCGTTCAGCGCGTGCACGGCCTTGTTGGACACGTCGGGCTCGACCACGACCCGCCGGGTGCGCGGGTCGGCGAACAGCTCGTCCATCACCGCGGTGATCACCGCCCGGGTGAACCCGTGCACGGGGGTGTCGGTCGGCGGCACCAGGAAGTGCATGCCGACGTCGCCCGGCTCGGGCTCGTACAGGCCGACGAGCTCGACGTACCTCGGGTCGTAGCGCTCCATCAGGAACGCGGGCTCGCCGTCCGACAGCCCGAGGAACGCGTCGTGGTGCTCGTGCGCGGCGATCGCCATGTACTCGCGCTCGACGTCCTCGAGTGCGGCGTCCTGCATCATCCAGAAGGCCGCCTTGGGATGCGTGACCCAGCCGTGCAGCAGCACGGCGTCCTTCAGGGGGTCGAGCGGGCGGAAGGTGAAACGGGTGCTCATACAGCGAACTCCTGGAACGCGATCGTCTTCTCGACGGGGTAGTACTCGGTGCCGAGCAGCTCCCGGATGATGTACGCGTTGCGGTACGCGCCCATGCCCAGGTCGGGACTCGTGATGCTGTGGGTGTGCACGCCGGCGTTCTGCAGGAAGACCCCGCGGCCGGTGACGTCGACGGCGTAGTTGCGGGCCACGTCGAAGTTGTTGCGGGAGTCGTAGCGCAGCCGGTCCCGGACCGGCTTGAGGAACTCCGGCTCGGTGTACTTGTAGCCGGTGGCCAGGATCAGCCCCTCGGAGGCGAGCTCGTAGTCCTTCTGCTGCTCCTCCTGGCGCAGTCCGAGCGTGTACGTGCCGTCCCGGTACTCCGCCCTGTGCAGCGAGGAGTTGGTGAGCAGCCGGGTGGGGACCGGGCCGCCGACGTTCTTCTGGTAGAGCAGGTCGAAGATCGCGTCGATCAGCTCCCCGTCGATGCCCTTGAACAGGCCCTTCTGCTCCTCCTGGAGGCGGTAGCGGGTCGGCTCGGGCAGCGCGTGGAAGTAGTCGATGTACTCCGGGGAGGTCATCTCCAGCGTCAGCTTGGTGTATTCGAGCGGGAAGAAGCGCGGCGAGCGCGTCACCCAGTTCAGCTGGTAGCCGTGGACGTCGATCTCGCTCAGCAGGTCGTGGTAGATCTCGGCAGCGGACTGGCCGCTGCCGACCAGCGTGATCGACTTCTTCCGCTGGAGCTCCCGCTTGTGCTGCATGTAGCGGGAGTTGTGGATGAAGTCGCCGCCGAGGCCGGCGCACGCCTCGGGGACGTACGGGGGAGTGCCGGTGCCGAGGACCAGGTGGCGGGCGCGGTACGTCTCGCCGCCCTCGGTGCGCACGGCGTACACCTCGGCGCCCTCGTCGTACGTCACCTCCGCCACCGTCGTGCCGAAGCGGACGCAGCTCAGCTTGGAGGCGGCCCAGCGGCAGTAGTCGTCGTACTCGACGCGCAGCGGGTAGAAGTTCTCCCGGATGTAGAACGCGTACAGACGGCCCGATTCCTTCAGGTAGTTGAGGAAGGAGTACGGGGAGGTCGGGTCGGCGAGCGTGACGAGGTCCGACATGAAGGGGGTCTGGAGGTGGGCGCCCTCCAGGAACATCCCGGAGTGCCACTCGAAGTCCGGCTTGGACTCCAGGAAGACGCCGTCCAGTTCGGCGATCGGCTCGGTGAGGCAGGCGAGGCCGAGGTTGAAGGGACCCAGCCCGATCCCCACGAAGTCGTGCACGCGGGTGGATTCAGGAAGCGCGGTCAAGGGACTCTCCCAGGTACTGCTCGGCGTGGCCGGCGATCAGACCGAGTACGGCGGCGATGTCGTCGGCCGTGGTCTCGGGATTGAGCAACGTGAACTTCAGGTAGTGGCGGCCGCCGACCTTGGTGCCCGCGACGACGGCGTCACCGGAGGCGAACAGGGCCTTGCGGGCGTACAGGTTGGCGCGGTCGATCTCGGCGGGGTCGGTGACGGCGGCCGGGATGTAGCGGAAGACGAGGGTGGACAGCGACGGCCGGACGACCACGTCGAAGCGCGGGTCGGCGGCGAGCAGCTCCCAGCCCTCGGCGGCCAGGTCGCAGACCTCGTCGAAGAGCTCCCCGATGCCGTCGGCGCCCATCACGCGCAGCGTCATCCACAGCTTGAGGGCGTCGAAGCGGCGCGTGGTCTGCAGGGACTTGTCGACCTGGTTGGGGATGCGCTCCTGCACCATGCGCCGGGGGTTGAGGTACTCCGCGTGGTAGGTGGCGTGGCGCAGCGTGGAGGCGTCGCGGACCAGCACCGCGGAGGAACTCACGGGCTGGAAGAAGGACTTGTGGTAGTCGACGGTGACCGAGTCGGCGCGCTCGATGCCGTCGAGGCGGTCCCGGTTCTTCAGCGAGGTGAGCAGTCCGCAGCCGTAGGCGGCGTCCACGTGCATCCAGGCGCCGGACCGGGCGCACAGCTCCGCGATCTCGGGGAGCGGGTCGATGGAGCCGAAGTCGGTGCTGCCGGCGGTGGCGACGACGGCCATGGGGGTGAGGCCCTCGCGCTTGCAGCGGTCCAGTTCGTGCGCGAGGGCAAGGGTCTGCATCCGCTTGTCGTGGTCGACGGGGACGGAGACGACGCTGTCCGCGCTCAGGCCGAGGAGTTTGGCGGACTTCCGGACGCTGAAGTGGCTGACCTCGGAGGCGAAGATGCGCAGGGACCCGAGGTCGTCGGCCTTGGCCTCCTCGCGGGCCAGCAGCAGCGCCTGGAGGTTGGACTGGGTGCCGCCGCTGGTGAAGACGCCGTCGGCGGCCGGGCCGAGGCCGATGCGCTCGGCGGTCCAGTCGACGAGCCTGCGCTCGATGAGGGTGCCGCCCGCGGACTGGTCCCAGGTGTCGAGTGAGGAGTTGACGGCGGACAGGACGGCCTCGCCGAGCACGGCCGGGATCACGACCGGGCAGTTGAGGTGCGCGAGGTAGCGGGGGTGGTGGAAGTAGACGGCGTCCCGGAGGTAGACCTCCTCCAGTTCGTCGAGGACCGCGGTGGTGTCGTGCAGCGGGCGGTCCAGGTCGATCCGGTCGATGCGGGGCGCGAGTTCGTCGACCGTGACGCCGGTGAACGGACGGCCGGTGGTGGCGAGTTTGGCCGCCACCCGCTCGACTCCTTCAATCACGGAACGGCGGTACCGCTCCGCGGTCGTGTCATTGAGCAGGTGCGAGCGCATGTGGGGGTCCTCCGTGCGGGAGAGTCCGAGCCGGACGGGAGCGGGGCGGGACAAGGGAAAGGGGCGAAGTCGCGCTTTCAACTTAGGTTAGCCTAACCTAAGTCGATCGTGCGACCCCACCCCACCTGCGTCTTTCAGGGGCGAGCGTCTCGGCGCGGCTCGCGACTCACTCCCGCTCCCGCAGCTGCTCCTCGGTCAGCCCGCGCCGCCAGTAACCGACGAACGTGACCCGGCGGCGGTCGACGCCGCACTCGCGCACGAGGTGGCGGCGCAGCGCCTTGACGCAGCCGGACTCGCCGGCGATCCAGGCGTACGGCGCGCGGGCGCAGGGGAGTCCGGCGTCCCGGATCGCGTCCAGGGCGAGGGGAGTCGAGGCGTCCTCGGCGCTCGCGGCGCGGGAGGTGTCGGCGCGCACCAGCCAGGTGATCTCGGCGTCGGCGTCGGTCACCACGTCCTGGATGTCGCCGGCGGCGGGGACCTCCAGCCAGGCGCGGACGCGCGTGCCGGCCGGCAGCGACTCCAAGACGGCGGAGGCCGCGGGCACGGCCGTCTCGTCGGCCCACAGGACCACCAGGTCGGTGTCCTCGGGCGGGCGGAAGCGGATCGCCCTGTTGTCCTCGACGGCCGGTCCGAGCAGCAGGACGCGGTCACCGGCCCGCGCGCCCGCCGCCCAGCGCGAGGCGGGACCGGCGGGGGAGGCCGCGCCCGGGTCCACGCCGTGCAGCGCGAAGTCGATGTCGATCTCGGTGGTGCGGCCCAGCGCGTCGCGGCGCAGTCCCCGCAGCGTGTACGAGCGCATCACCGCCCGTACGTCGTCCGGGAGTTCGCGCCAGCCCTGCCACCAGCCGTCGCCGAGCTCGACCGGGACGGCGGGCTCGCTCTGCCCGGGATGCGGCAGGAAGAGCGACAGGCTCTGATCGCGGCCGTCGGAGAGGAAGGCGTGCAGGTCGGAGCCCGCGAAGGTGACCCGGAGCAGCGACGGGCCGAGCCGCCTCGTCCGTGCCACCTGGAGGGAGAAGAAACGGAACGGGGCGGCCACGGCCGTCGTCATGTGTGCTCCTGAGTCGTCGTCAGGGGGCGGTTGTCGTCCGGGCGGCCCGGCCGGGGGCCGGGCAGCCCGCGGCGGGTCAGCTGACCTTCTTGGCCTTCTCGATGGCGGCCGCGAGGTCCTCGAGGATCGGGGCGCACTTGTCGTAGGAGAAGATCGGCTCCGTGACCCGGGGGATCACCTGGCCCGCCTTCACGGCCGGGAGCTTCTTCCAGGTGCCCTTGGTGATGTCGGCGGGCTGGATGGTCGCGGAGCGGTTGTCCATCATGATGATGTCCGCGTCGTACTTGTCGACGTTTTCCCAGCTCAGGTTCTCGAACCAGCCGCCGCTGGCCTTCAGGGTCTTCGCCGGGGGCTCGACGATGTTCACGCCGAGCGCCTTGAAGTACTCCAGGTCCACGGAGAGGTTGGAGCCGGAGACGTAGAAGATGTCCTGGCTCGCGGAGCCGATGAGGACCTTGATGTCCGGGTTGGCCTTGGCGGCCGCGCGCAGTTTGGCGGCCGCGTCCTCGAAGCGCTTCTTGGCCTTGGTGACCTTGGCGGACGTGACGTCGGCGCCGAGCGACTCGGCGAGCGCGAGCATCCGCTCCAGGGGGCCGGTCATCTGCCGGTCGTAGACGGAGATGCCGACGCTCGGGGCGCCGACCTTGGCGATCTTGTCCTTGGACTCCGCGGGGACGTACCAGAGCGTGCCCGCGTCGTCGAACATCGTGGAGATCAGGACGTCGGGCGCGAGGGCCGCGTACTTCTCGATGTTGAACTGGCCGTACTCGTTGCCGAGGATCGTCAGCTTGCTGATGTCCATGTCGCCGGCCTGGACGTCGGCCTTGCCGTCCTTGGTCTTCGTCGGGCCGAAGACGCCCTTGACCTCGATGCCGTAGTCGAACAGCGCGGCGGCGACACCGGTGAAGGCGACGATGTTCGCCGGGACCTTGTCGGCCTTGGCGGTCTGGCCGCGGTCGTCCTTGAAGGACCAGGGGCCGGACTTGCCCGACGTCGAGGCCTTGCCCGAGCCACCGCTTTTCGCGTCGTCGTCGCCGCACGCGGCGAGCGCGGCGCCGAGGCCGAGGGCGCCGCCCGCGGCCAGGATGCCGCGGCGGGAGAGGAGGTTGGCACGGGGCTTGGGCATGAGTGTGGCTGCTTTCGGCACGGGGCGATCCGCCCGCCGGACAAGTTCGAAGGTAGGTTAGCCTAACCTCAGAAGTTGTCCAGAGGGCGGGTCGCCGGGCACCGGCCCACGGGCCCGCGCGCGGAGGTGCCGGTGCGTCAGCCCACGAGGCCCAACTCCCGGGCGATCAGCATCCGCTGGACTTCGCTGGTGCCCTCGCCGATCTCCAGGATCTTGGAGTCGCGCCACATCCGGGCCACCGGGTACTCGTTCATGAAGCCGTACCCGCCGTGGATCTGCGTCGCCTCGCGCGCGTTGTCGACGGCCACGGTGGACGAGTACAGCTTGGCGAGCGCCGCCTCCTTCTTGAACGGCTCCCCGCTGACCAGCCGGGACGCCGCGTCACGCCAGGCGAGCCGGGCCGTGTGCGCCTTCATCTCCATGTCGGCGATCTTGAACTGGATCGCCTGGTACGCGCCGATGCTGCGCCCGAACGCGTGCCGTTCCTTCGCGTACTTCACCGACTCGTCCACACAGCCCTGCGCGAGACCCGTCGCGAGCGCCGAGATGGCTACGCGCCCCTCGTCCAGGATGCGCAGGAACTGCGCGTACCCGCGGCCCTCCTCGCCGAGCAGGTTCGCCGCCGGTACGCGGACGTCGGCGAAGGACAGCTCACGGGTGTCCGAGGCGTTCCAGCCGACCTTCGAGTACGGGGCGGCGACCGTGAACCCGGGGGTGCCGGACGGCACGATGATCGAGGAGATGCGCGGCCGGCCGTCCGCCTTGCGGCCGGTCACCGCGGTGACCGTCACCAGTCCGGTGATGTCCGTACCGGAGTTGGTGATGAAGCACTTGGTGCCGTTGATCACCCATTCGTCGGTGTCCTCGTCGAGCCGCGCCGTCGTCCGCGTCGCGCCCGCGTCCGAGCCGCCGTCGGGCTCCGTCAGGCCGAAGGCGCCGAGCATCTCGCCGGAGCACAGCCGCGGCAGCCACTCGGCCTTCTGCTCGGGCGTGCCGAAGAGGTGCAGGGGCATCGCCCCGAGCGAGACGCCGGCCTCCAGCGTGATGGCCACCGAGGAGTCCACCCGGGCCAGTTCCTCCAGGGCGATGCCGAGCGCCAGGTAGTCACCGCCCATGCCGCCGTACTCCTCGGGGAACGGCAGGCCGAACAGCCCCATGCGGCCCATCTCCCGCACGATCTCGTACGGGAACTCGTGCCGCTCGTAGAAGTCACCGATCTTCGGCGCGACGACGTCGTGCGCGAACTCCTCGACCGTACGCCGGAGTTCTTCGAGCTCGGGGGAGAGGCGGTGGTCCATGGGGTCACGGCTCCTTGTGGGAGAGGGCTTTGACGGTGCGGGAGGGGCTGGGTCGGCCCAGTTGTCCGGCCATCCACACGCTGGTGGCGGTGAGGCGGCCGAGGTCGACACCGGTCTCGATGCCGAGGCCCTGGAGCATCCACACCAGGTCCTCGGTGGCGAGATTGCCGGTGGCGGACTTGGCGTACGGGCAGCCGCCGAGGCCGCCCGCGGAGGCGTCGACGGTCGTCACGCCGTACTGGAGGGCGGCCAGGGTGTTGGCGAGCGCCTGTCCGTAGGTGTCGTGGAAGTGCACGCCCAGCGCGCCCACCGGGACGCCCGCCTCGCCGAGCGCGGAGAGCAGCGCGAGCACGTGACCGGGGGTCGCCACACCGATGGTGTCCCCGAGGCTCAGCTCGTCGCAGCCCATGTCGAGCAGCGCGCGGCACACGCGCACGACCTGCGGGACGGGCACGGCCCCCTCCCAGGGGTCGCCGAAGCACATGGACAGGTAGCCGCGGACGTGGACGCCCTCCGCGCGCGCCCGCTCGACGACCGGCGCGAACATGGCGAGCGCCTCGTCCACCGTGCGGTTGAGGTTGGCGCGGGCGAAGGACTCCGTCGCGCTGGCGAAGACGGCGACGCGGCGGGCGCCGAGCGCGAGGGCGCGGTCGAGCCCGCGTTCGTTCGGCACCAGCACGGGAAGGTCCACCGGGAGCCCGCTGATCAGGGGGAACAGCTGCTCCGCGTCCGCGAGTTGGGGCACCCACTTGGGATGCACGAAGCTCGTGGCCTCGACGGTGCCGAGGCCCGCGTCGGCCAGGCGCCTGACGAACTCGGCCTTCACCTCGGTCGGGACGGTCGCCTTCTCGTTCTGCAGGCCGTCGCGTGCGCCGACCTCGTGGATGCGCACCCGCGCGGGCAGGCCCGGCGCCGGTACGGTCATGGGAAGGCCGGGCTGGGGCGTGGTCATGAGGTCTCCTCCAGTGCCGGAGCCGCCGCGGCCGCGGGGATCGCCGCGTTCGCCGGGGCCTCCTCCGCCGGGGTGACGACCGCCAGGACCTGGTCCATGGCGACGGTCGAGCCCGGCGTCACGTCCAGCTCGCTGACGACGCCGGCGTGCGGCGCGGAGACGACGTGCTCCATCTTCATCGCCTCGACCACCAGCAGGCTCTGCCCGGCGCTCACCTCGTCGCCGACGGCCACCTTGACGACCGTCACCGTGCCGGGCATGGGGGCGGTGAGCGAGTCGGCGCCCGCGTGCCCGGCGCCCGTGAGGGAGGCGGCCACGGGGTCGTGGTCGCGCACCTGCCAGGCGTCGCCGTCGCGGCCGATCCAGTCGCCCGCGCGGTGGAAGCTGTGGCGGACGCCGTCCAGGGTCACGGAGACCCGGTCGGCGGTGACGGTGTGGCGGCCGCGCGGGCGGTGGGCGACCGCTTCGAGTCCCGGCACCCGCAACGGGAAGGCGGGCGGGGCCGGTTCGCCGCCCAGCCGCCAGCCGTCCGGCACCGAGAAGGGGTCGGTCCAGCCGGTGCCGCGCGGGGCGAGGGCGTCGAGGCGGACGGCCGCCGCTGCCTCGTACACCTCCTCGGGGACGTCGCCCGGGAGCAGCGAGTCCGCCTCCCGCTCGACCAGCCCGGTGTCCAGCTCGCCCGCCACGACCGCCGGATGGGCCAGCAGCCGCCGCAGGAACCCGGCGTTGGTCTGCACGCCCAGCGTGACCGTCCCGGCGAGCGCGGCGCGCAGCCTGCGCAGCGCCGTGGCCCGGTCGGGGCCGTAGGCGATGACCTTGGACAGCATCGGGTCGTAGAGGCTGCCGACCTCGGTGCCCTCGGACAGGCCCGAGTCGGTCCGCACGCCGTCGCCCTGCGGCTCCCGCAGGGCCAGCACCGTGCCGCCCGAGGGCAGGAAGCCGCGGGCCGGGTCCTCGGCGCAGATCCGCGCCTCGACCGCGTGGCCGGTGAGCGAGATGTCCTTCTGCTCGTACGGCAGGCGTTCGCCCGCCGCGACGCGCAGCTGCCACTCGACCAGGTCCAGGCCGGTGACCAGCTCGGTCACCGGGTGCTCGACCTGCAGGCGCGTGTTCATCTCCATGAAGTAGTACGAGGACGGGTCGCCGCCGGGCACGATGAACTCCACCGTGCCCGCCCCGCGGTAACCGCAGGAGCGGGCGGCCTGGACGGCGGCCTCACCCATCGCGGCGCGCGTCGCCTCGTCCAGGAGCACGCTCGGCGCCTCCTCGATGATCTTCTGGTGGCGGCGCTGGAGGGAGCACTCGCGCTCGCCCAGGTGCACCACGTGGCCGTGGCCGTCGGCCAGGACCTGGATCTCGATGTGCCGGGGCCGGTCGACCCAGCGCTCGACGAGGAGGGTGTCGTCGCCGAACGAGGCGCGGGCCTCGCGCCGTGCGGCGGCGATCTCGTCGGCGAGCAGCGCCTCCTCGCGCACCAGCCGCATGCCCTTGCCGCCGCCGCCCGCCGACGGCTTCAGCAGCACGGGCATGCCGATCTCGCGGGCGGCGTCGGCCAGTTGGCCGTCGGTGAGCCCGCTGCCCGAGGAGCCCGGGACGACGGGGACGCCCGCCGCCCGCACGGTCTCCTTGGCGCGGATCTTGTCGCCCATGAGGTCGATGGCGGAGGCGGGCGGCCCGATGAAGACCAGCCCGGCGTCCTCGCACGCCTGGGCGAACGCGGCGTTCTCCGCGAGGAAGCCGTACCCGGGGTGGACGGCTTGGGCGCCCGTGCGCGCGGCGGCCTCCAGCAGTCTGGGCACGGACAGATAGCTCTCGGAGGCGGGCGCGGGCCCGATCCGCACCGCCGTGTCCGCCTCGCGCACATGGCGGGCGTCGGCGTCCGCGTCGCTGAAGACGGCCACCGACCGCACGCCCAGCTCCCGGAGCGTGCGGATGACCCGGACGGCGATCTCGCCGCGGTTGGCCACAAGTACCGTGTCGAACATCGTCAGGGGTCCCCTCACATCCGGAAGACGCCGAAGCCGGGATCACCCAGCGGGGCGTTGGCGCACGCGGTCAAGGCGAGGCCCAGCACCTGCCGGGTCTCCACGGGATCGATCACACCGTCGTCCCAGAGCCTGGCCGTCGCGTAGTAGGCGTTCCCCTGCTGCTCGTACTGGGCGCGGATCGGGTCCTTGAAGGCCTCTTCCTCCTCGGCCGGCCAGGACTCCCCGCGCGCCTCCGCCTGGTCCCGCTTGACGGTGGCGAGGACGGACGCGGCCTGCTCGCCGCCCATCACGGAGATCTTCGCGTTCGGCCACATCCACAGGAAGCGCGGCGAGTACGCCCGGCCGCACATCGAGTAGTTGCCCGCGCCGTACGAGCCGCCGATCACCACGGTCAGCTTCGGCACGCGCGTGCAGGCGACAGCCGTGACCATCTTGGCGCCGTGCTTGGCGATGCCGCCGGCCTCGTACTGGCGGCCCACCATGAACCCCGAGATGTTCTGCAGGAACACCAGCGGGATGCCGCGCTGGTCGCACAGCTCGATGAAGTGGGCGCCCTTCTGCGCGGACTCGGAGAAGAGGATGCCGTTGTTCGCGACGATGCCGACCGGGTGCCCGTGGATCCGGGCGAAGCCGGTCACCAGGGTCTGCCCGAACTCCGCCTTGAACTCGGCGAAACGCGAACCGTCGACCACGCGGGCGATGACCTCGCGCACGTCGTACGGGGTGCGCGAGTCCACCGGCACCGCGCCGTACAGCCCGGCGGGGTCCACCTTGGGCTCGACGGCCGGCTCGACCGTCCAGGGCAGCTCCCCGCGCGCGGGGAGCGTCGAGGCGATGGTCCTGACGATGCGCAGCGCGTGCGCGTCGTCCTCCGCGAGGTGGTCGGTCACGCCGGACACGCGCGAGTGCACCTCGCCGCCGCCCAGCTCCTCGGCGGTGACCACCTCGCCGGTCGCGGCCTTCACCAGCGGCGGCCCGCCGAGGAAGATCGTGCCCTGGCCGCGCACGATCACGGCCTCGTCGCTCATCGCCGGGACGTAGGCGCCGCCCGCCGTGCAGGAGCCGAGCACCGCGGCGATCTGGGGGATGCCGGCGCCCGACATCCGCGCCTGGTTGTAGAAGATCCGCCCGAAGTGGTCCCGGTCGGGGAAGACCTCGTCCTGCATCGGCAGGAACGCGCCGCCCGAGTCGACCAGGTAGATGCAGGGGAGGCGGTTCTCCAGCGCCACCTCCTGGGCGCGCAGGTGCTTCTTCACCGTCATCGGGTAGTACGTGCCGCCCTTGACCGTGGCGTCGTTGGCGACGACCACGCACTCGCGGCCGCTCACCCGCCCGATCCCGGCGATCACCCCGGCGGCCGGTGCCGCTCCGCCGTACATCCCCTCGGCCGCCAGCGGCGCCAGCTCCAGGAAGGGCGAGCCCGGGTCGAGCAGCGTGTCCACCCGGTCGCGGGGCAGCAGCTTGCCGCGCGCGGTGTGCCGCTGCCTGGCCCGCTCACCACCGCCGAGCCGGGCCGCGGCCAGCCTGCGCCGCAACTCCTCGCCCAGCGCGTGGTGCGCCGCCTCGTTGGCCCGCCAGGCCTCCGACGCGGGGTCTGCCGCGCTCGTCAGCTCCGGTGCCTCGTGCATCCTGCGGTCCCCTCACCTTGTTAATGAGCGTTAACGCATTTCCTCCAGGTTAACGACCGCTAACCTCCCTGTCTAGAATTGCTTCCATGGCCACCAGAACCGACGCCCCCACCCGTCGCGAGCAGATCCTCAGGGAGGCCGCCCGGCTGTTCGCCGAGCGCGGCTTCCACGGCGTAGGAGTGGACGAGATAGGAGCGGCCGTCGGCATCAGCGGACCCGGCCTGTACCGGCACTTCGCGGGCAAGGACGCGATGCTCGCCGAGCTGCTGGTGGGCATCAGCGGCCAGCTGCTGACGGGCGGCAGGCGCCGGGTCGCCGAGGCCCGGGGCGGCTCGGAGGCGGTCCTCGACTCGCTCATCGAGGGGCACATCGACTTCGCGCTCGACGACCGTCCATTGATCACCCTGCACGACCGTGAGCTGGACCGCCTCCGGGACAGCGACCGCAAGCTCGTGCGTCAGCTCCAGCGCCAGTACGTGGAGCTGTGGGTGGAGGTCGTCCGCGAGGTCTACCCGGACCTCGCCGAGCCCGCGGCGCGCTCCGCCGTGCACTCCGTCTTCGGGCTCCTCAACTCCACGCCCCACCTGGGCCGCCCCGGCGCCCTGCCCGGCCGCGCGGGCACCGCGGAGCTGCTGCACCGCATGGCGCGCGGGGCCTTCCAGGCGGCCGGAGCGGCCCCCGTGGCGTGACGAGGGTCATGGGGTGACCGCTCTGGACGACCGTCGTGACCGACGGGTAACCTGAGATCTGAGCAAGCGCTTAGACAGATACCCCAGACGGAGGTGGCGGCGGTGCGCCGTACGGTGTTCAACGAGGATCACGAGGCGTTCCGGGAGACCCTCCGGGCCTTCATCGAGGCCGAGGTCGTACCCGTCTACGACGAGTGGTTCGCCGCGGGCCAGGCGCCGCGCGACTTCTACTACAAGCTCGCCGAGCTGGGTGTCTTCGGTATCCGCGTCCCCGAGGAGTTCGGCGGCGCGGGCATCGACTCGTACAAGTTCGAAGCCGTCATGTACGAGGAGACCGCGCGCGCGGGCGTCCAGTTCGGCGGCTCCGGCGTGCACGTGCTGCTCGGCCTGCCCTACATCAAGATGCTCGCCACCGACGAGCAGAAGAAGCGCTTCCTGCCGAAGTTCGTCTCCGGCGAGGAGATGTGGGCCCTCGCGATGACCGAGCCGGGCACCGGCTCCGACCTCGCGGGCATGAAGACCACCGCCAAGCTCTCCGAGGACGGCACGCACTACGTCCTCAACGGCTCCAAGACCTTCATCACCGGTGGCGTCCACGCCGACCGCGTGATCGTCTGCGCCCGCACCTCCGCGCCGACGGCCGAGGACCGCCGCCACGGCATCTCCCTGTTCGCCGTGGACACCAAGTCCGAGGGCTACTCCATCGGCCGCAAGCTGGACAAGCTGGGCCTGAAGACCTCCGACACCGCAGAGCTGGCGTTCGTCGACGTCAAGGTCCCCGTCGAGGACCTCCTCGGCGAGGAGAACAAGGGCTTCTACTACCTCGGCCACAACCTCGCGTCCGAGCGCTGGGGCATCGCCTTCGGCGCCTACGCGCAGGCCGCCGCGGCCGTCCGGTTCGCCAAGCAGTACGTCCAGGACCGCACCGTCTTCGGCAAGACCGTCGCCTCCTTCCAGAACACCAAGTTCGAGCTGGCCGCCTGCCAGGCCGAGGTGGACGCCGCGCAGGCCGTCGCCGACCGCGCCCTGGAGGCCCTCGACGCGGGCGAGCTGACCCCGGCCGAGGCCGCGTCCGCGAAGCTGTTCTGCACCGAGGTCGCGCACCGCGTGATCGACCGCTGCCTCCAGCTGCACGGCGGCTACGGCTTCATGAACGAGTACCCGATCGCCCGCCTGTACGCCGACAACCGCGTCAACCGGATCTACGGCGGCACCAGCGAGATCATGAAGACGATCATCGCCAAGGACATGGGTCTGTAAGGCCCGCGAAAAAAGTTCACGGTACAACTGACCCCATGAGTCAGGCACTTGAGTCCCTGCTCGATCTGCTCGACCTCGAGCGGATCGAGCAGGACATCTTCCGCGGCCAGTCCCGCTCCGCCGTCGTCCCCCGCGTGTTCGGCGGGCAGGTGGCGGCGCAGGCGCTGGTCGCCGCGGGCCGCACCGTCCCCGCGGACCGGCCCGCCCACTCCCTGCATGCGTACTTCCTGCGCGCCGGGGACCCGGGCGCGCCCATCGTCTACACCGTCGACCGCATCCGCGACGGGCGCTCCTTCACCACCCGCCGCGTCGTCGCCGTCCAGCACGGGCAGCCGATCTTCCACCTCTCCGCGTCCTTCCAGGCGTACGAGGAGGGGCTGGAGCACCAGGCCGCCATGCCGCCGGCCCCGGACCCCGAGACGCTGCCGACCACGGCCGAGATGCTGCCGCGCTACGCCGACGTCTTCGCCGATCCCGGCGTGGCCCGGCGTCTCGCCGAGGCCCGCGAGGCCGTCGACCTGCGCTACGTCGACGCGCCGCCCTTCGGCAGCGTCGGCGAGGCGCGCGAACCCCGCTCCCAGGTGTGGTTCCGCACCAACGGCAAGCTGGGCGGCGCCATCGACGAACCCCTGCTGCACGTCTGCCTCGCCACCTACGTCTCCGACATGACGCTCCTGGACTCGGTGCTGCTGCCGCACGGGCGCGGCGGCTGGGCGATCGGGGACGTCGTCGGCGCCTCGCTGGACCACGCCATGTGGTTCCACCGGCCGTTCCGCGCCGACGAGTGGCTGCTGTACGACCAGGAGTCCCCGTCCGCCTCCGGTGGCCGCGGGCTCGGCCAGGCCCGGATCTACACCCAGGACGGGCGGCTCGCCATCACGGTGATCCAGGAAGGCGTCGTCCGCGTTCCTCGGTGAGACTGGGCCGCATGGGAGCAGCGCGGGAACAGGAACCGGGCGGCGGCGAGAGCACGTTCACCGTGATCGTCGCCGCCGTCGCCAACCTCGGGACCGCGCTGGCCAAGGCCGTCGCCGGTGTCGTCAGCGGATCCAGCGCGATGCTGTCCGAGGCCGCGCACTCGGTGGCGGACACCGTCACCGAGGTGCTGCTGCTCACCGCGCTGAAGCGCAGCGAGAAGCCGGCCGACGAGGACCACCCGCTCGGCTACGGGCCCGAGCGCTACATCTGGGCGATGCTCGCCGCCGTCGCCACCTTCGTCGGCGGCGCGGTCTTCTCGCTCTACGACGGCGTCCACACCCTCGTCGCGGGCGAGGACCTCGGCGACCCCCTCGTCTCGTACGTCGTGCTGGCGGTCGCCTTCCTGCTGGAGGGCTACTCCCTGCGCACCGGCGTCCGCCAGGCGCGGGGCGAGGCCGACCGCTCCGGGACACCGTTCGTCCACTATCTCCGGCGCACCCCGGACACCGCGGTCAAGGCCGTCGTCATGGAGGACTCGGCCGCCCTGGTGGGCCTGGTGCTCGCCGCGGGCGGACTGCTCGGCGGGCAGCTCACCGGCTCCGGCGTCTGGGACGGCGCCGCCTCCCTCTGCATCGGCGTCCTGCTGCTCTACGTCGCCTGGGTCCTCGGCCGTTCCAACGCGGAGCTGCTCATCGGGCGGCCGCTGCCCCGGCCGGTGCGGGAGCGGATCCGCGCCGAGCTGCTCGCCGTGGAGCACATCGAGGCGGTTCTCGAACTGACCACGCTGGTGCAGGGGCCGCGGGAGGCGCTGGTCGCCGCCAAGGTCGACTTCCGGGACGCCTCGACCGCCGCCCAGATCGAGTGGGCCTGCGAACAGGCCGAACGGCGGCTGCGCGAGACGTTCCCCGCGGTCGGCCGCGTGTACCTGGACCCGACGCCGGGGTACGCCCAGCGCCGGAGGGAGGGACTCAGCCCGTGGCCGTGAACCGGCGGCCCGCCCGCCGGCGCGGACCGGGCCGGTGCTACTCCAGGCCCGCCGCGTTCAGCAGGTACGCCGTCATCGGGTCGTAATGGCGGGGGCTGGTGACGTGGTCGTCGAGGGGGATCGTCACCTGGAGCGTGCCCTCGGCCTCGGCGAGGAAGAGCGCCGGGTCGTTGCAGTCGGCGTACCCCATGGAGTCGATGCCGGCCTGGCCCGCGAAGCCCGCCCAGCCGTGGTCGGCGACGACCAGGTCGGGCAGCGGGCGGCCGTCCCGCTCCAGGCCGGCCAGGATCGCGCGCATCGGCTCGCCCGAATGGGTGTGCCACAGCGAGGCCCCGTGCTCCAGGACCGCGACGTCCGCGAACTGGAAGACGTACCCCTCGTCCGTCTGGAGCCCCGCCGGGATGACGACGATCTCGCAGCCGGCTCCGCGCAGGGCGTCGGCGGTCGCGCGGTGCACGTCGAGCAGGCCGCCGGGGTGCCCGGTGGCGAACAGCACCCGCTCCTCGCCGGCCGCCGCCTTGCGCAGCCGCGCGGCCATCCGGTCCAGGGCGTCGACGGTCAGCTCCGGGTCGATGGTGTCCTGGCCGTAGCGGTACTCCGGGTCGTCGTTCACACCGCACCGCTCCGCCATCACGGCGAGCACGTCCTGCTCGTCGCTCCAGCGGTCGCCGAGCTCAAGCCCGAGCCAGAAGTTGCGGTCGCCGTTCGCCAGCTTGCGGTAGTGGGAGAGGTTGTTCTCGCGGGGCGTGGCGACATCGCCCGCGATACGTGTCCGTACGAGGTGGTCGACGAGCTCGGCGCGGCTGGGAGTCCCGGGTATCGGCATGCCTCCCATTGTGCCGGGGCGGCCCGTCCGGGGCGCCGGTGTCCCGAGCCCTGGGACGTGCGTCACTCCTCACCGTGACCCCGGTGACCTCCCTCGTTCACCCCTCCCTCAGGGCGAACCACAGCTCCATCCGCACGTCCGGGTCGTCGAGGTCCGCCGCCAGCAGGGCCGCGCACCGCGTGATGCGCTGACGCACGGTGTTGCGGTGCACCGACAGCGCCACCGCCGTGCGGTCCCAACTCCCGTGCAGGGAGAGCCAGGTGCGCAGGGTCTCGGTCAGCGCGGGCTGCCCGGCGACGGGGGCGAGCAGGGCCCGCGCGTGCGCCTCGGCGTCGGAGGCGGGCACGAGGTCCGCGAGCGCCGGGCGCTCCCCGTGACGCACCAACGCCGCGCGGGTGGCACGGGCGCGGGCCAGGGCGCGGGCGGCCTGGGTGTCCGCGGCGGCCCACCCGTCCGGGGCGGCGGGGGCGCTGACCCCGCAGGTCCAGCCGGGCTGCGGGGCCGGTTCGCGGCCGGCCGGGACGAGGACGCGTACGACGTCGTCGCCCACGTCGACGAGCGTGGAACCGAGGGCGGCGCCCAGCGCGGAGGCCGCGACGGCGTCCGGCGCGGGAGCGTCCCCGGCGGGCCGGGCGTGCACCACGAGGAGGCGCTCGGCGCCGAGCAGCGGCGCCACCTCCCCGGGAGTCGCCCCGAGCAGTAGCCGGACCAGCGCCGCCGAGCGGGCCGCCCCGGTCCCGCTCTGGTGTTCCCCGGTGAGCAGCGACAGCAGGACGGCGGCCACGGAGGCGATGGTGTGGTCACCGGGGGCGCGCCCGGCCCCGGCGACCCCGAGGACGAAGCCCTGGCCCGCCCCGAGGGCGTAGGCGGCGAGGTGGACGCCGCCCACGGTGTCGGTGGCGGACGAGGGCCCCGGCGGGACCGCGCCCCCCGCTCGCCCGCGCGGCCGCACCACCCCGGCCAGCTCCCGCAACGCCCCCACGACCCAGCCCTCGGCGTCCGCCGCGCCGGGTACGGAGCCGGCCGGCCGGGGGCCGGGTGCCGTCGCGTCCTGTGTGGCCCCCGCCGGGCGGGGCCCGGAAGTCGCCGCGCCCTGTGCGGAGCCGGCCGGACGGGCCTCGGGTGCCGTCGCGCTCTGTCCGGAGCCCGCCGGACGGGGGCGTGGTGGCGCCGTGCTCTGCGCGGTTTCCGCCGGACGGGGGCCGGAAGCCGTCGCGTCCTGTGCTGGCCCCGCCGGACGGGCGCCGGGGTCCGTCGCGCCGGCTGCCGGGGCCTGCGTCCCAGGTGCCCGGTCGGCGGCCTCGGGCGTCGCCGTGCGCGGGGCGGACCGCGAGGCCGTGTCCGGTGCCGGGGTCCGCGGGACGCGTCCCGCGGTGGCGAGTTCCCGGCCCTCGGGGCCGTACAGGGCCGCCCAGCCGTCGGTGTGCCGGGCGAGCCGGCGCAGCACGGCCGGGACCGGGTCGGGCCGGGCGGCGGCCGCGGCGAGGCTCTGCTGGGCCTCCGTCACGCGGCGCAGCTCCGCCAGGCGGGCCTGGGCCATCAGCTGCCAGACCGCGCGGGCCACGCCCGAGAACGTGGTCTGCGGCGGCACCTCCAGCAGAGGCAGCCCGTACGCGTCACAGGCGGCGACCAGCGCCCGCGGCACCGTGTCGTGCACCGGGGCCAGACCGAAGCCCAGGGCCGCCCCGCCCGCGGCGACGATCCGGGACACGTAGTCGTCGAAGTAGGTCCCCGAGCCCGCCGCCTCCGGGATGTGCACCCCGGCGGTCAGCAGCAGCTCGCCGCCCAGCAGGTACGGGTACGGGTCGGCCATCTCCGAGGTGTGCGCCCAGTGGATCACCGTGTCGGGGTCGGCGGGGCCCGCGATCCGGCGCAGCCCCAGGTCGTCCCGGGCCAGCAGCGCGCCCAGCGGCACCGGCGGGGTCGGCGGGACGGGCGGTACTGCCGGGTCCGGCACGGTGGACGTTCCCTCCATCCGGAGCGGTTCGAGTGGATGAAACGTACACTTCGCAGTCGCTTTCCGGCCACCTAGGGTCAGAGCCGTCGGTAGCCGCGGGTACGGGCGGATGTCCCCGCGACCAGCTGCCGTACCGCCGGCCGCGCGACATGCGCCGGCCGCGTTCCCGCCGCACGACACGCCACCGAGAGTGCGCGAAGGAGGCCCCCATGGCCGTCGACTACACAGTGATCGTCGTCTATCTGGCCGGCATGCTGGCCATGGGCTGGTGGGGCATGCGCCGCGCCAGGTCCAAGAGCGAGTTCCTCGTCGCGGGCCGCCGCCTCGGGCCCGCGATGTACTCCGGCACCATGGCCGCGATCGTGCTCGGCGGCGCCTCCACCATCGGCGGTGTCGGCCTCGGGTACCAGTACGGGCTCTCCGGCGCCTGGATGGTCTTCACCATCGGCCTCGGACTGCTGGCCCTGTCCGTCTTCTTCTCCGCCCGCATCGCCCGGCTGAAGGTCTACACGGTCTCGGAGATGCTCGACCTGCGCTACGGCGGCCGGGCCGGCGTTATCTCGGGCGTGGTCATGTGGGCGTACACCCTGATGCTCGCGGTGACCTCGACCATCGCGTACGCCACCATCTTCGACGTCCTCTTCGACATGAACCGCACGCTCGCGATCGTCCTCGGCGGTTCGATCGTGGTCGCGTACTCGACGCTCGGCGGCATGTGGTCCATCACGCTGACCGACATGGTGCAGTTCGTGGTCAAGACGATCGGCGTGCTGCTGCTCCTGCTGCCCATCGCCGTCGTCAAGGCCGGCGGATTCGGCGAGATGAGGGCGAAGCTGCCCACCGAGTACTTCGACCCGCTGGGCATCGGCGGCGAGACGATCTTCACCTACGTGCTGATCTACACGTTCGGCATGCTGATCGGGCAGGACATCTGGCAGCGCGTGTTCACCGCCCGCAGCGACACCACGGCCAAGTGGGGCGGCACCGTCGCCGGCACCTACTGCCTGGTGTACGCGCTGGCCGGCGCCGTCATCGGCACGGCCGCCAAGGTCCTCTACCCCAAGCTGCCGAGCGCCGACGCCGCCTTCGCGACCATCGTCAAGGACGAACTCCCGGTCGGCGTGCGGGGCCTGGTGCTGGCCGCCGCGCTCGCCGCGGTCATGTCGACGTCCTCCGGCGCGCTGATCGCCTGCGCCACCGTCGCCAACAACGACATCTGGTCGCGGCTGCGCGGCGCCGTCACCCGGGACGGGGACGGGGAACGCGACGAGGTGCGCGGCAACCGCGCGTTCATCCTGATCATGGGCGTCGCGGTGATCTGCATCGCCATCGCGCTCAACAGCGTGGTCGAGGCGCTGACCGTCGCCTACAACCTGCTCGTCGGCGGACTGCTCGTCCCCATCCTCGGCGGTCTGCTGTGGAAGCGGGGGACCGCGCCCGGCGCGCTCGCCTCCGTCGCGGTGGGCGGTATCGCCGTCGTCGGCCTGATGGCCGCCTACGGCATCCTCGCCAACGAGCCCGTCTACTACGGCCTGCTCTCCTCGCTGGCCGCCTACGTGGTGGTGTCCCTGGCGACCAGGCCCACCGAGCCCGCCGTCCTCGCCGCCTGGCGGGAGCGCCTGGCCGGCCGCGGCTCCGAACCCTTGTCCGAACCCGTCCCGGCTCACCAGTAGAGTCGTACCAGTCGTACATACGCGACGAAGCGTAGGAAAGAGAGCACCCATCATGAGCAGCAACGAGACGCCCCGCGGCCCCGTCGACTCGTCCCGCATCCCGCGGTACGCGGGTCCCGCGACCTTCGCCCGGCTGCCGCGCCTGGACGAGGTCGGCTCGGCCGACGTCGCGGTGGTCGGCGTCCCGTTCGACTCGGGCGTCTCGTACCGGCCGGGCGCCCGCTTCGGCGGCAACGCGATCCGCGAGGCGTCCCGGCTGCTGCGGCCCTACAACCCGGCGCAGGACGCCTCGCCCTTCGCCCTCGCGCAGGTCGCCGACGCCGGTGACATCGCCGCGAACCCGTTCAACATCAACGAGGCCGTGGAGACCGTCGAGGCGGCGGCCGACGAGCTCCTCGGCACCGGCGCCCGCCTGATGACCCTCGGCGGCGACCACACCATCGCGCTGCCGCTGCTGCGCTCGGTCGCCAAGAAGCACGGCCCGGTCGCCCTGCTCCACTTCGACGCCCACCTCGACACCTGGGACACCTACTTCGGCGCCGAGTACACGCACGGCACCCCGTTCCGCCGCGCCGTCGAGGAGGGCATCCTCGACACCGAGGCGCTCTCCCACGTCGGCACCCGCGGCCCGCTGTACGGCAAGCAGGACCTCACCGACGACGAGAAGATGGGCTTCGGCATCGTCACCTCCGCCGACATCTACCGCCGGGGCGCCGACGAGGTCGCCGACCAGCTGCGCCAGCGCATCGGCGACCGCCCGCTGTACATCTCCATCGACATCGACTGCCTCGACCCGGCGCACGCCCCCGGCACCGGCACCCCCGAGGCGGGCGGCATGACCTCCCGCGAGCTGCTGGAGATCCTGCGCGGCCTGTCGTCCTGCCACCTGGTCTCCGCGGACGTCGTCGAGGTCGCGCCCGCCTACGACCACGCCGAGATCACCGCGGTCGCCGCGTCCCACACGGCGTACGAGCTGACGACGATCATGTCCCGCCAGATCGCCGAGGAGAAGGCCGCGAAGTGACTCACGACCACGACCTGGACCTGCGGCCGACCGCCGCCCAGACCGAGGCGGCGCTCAACCCCCCGCCGGGCCGCAACGGCGGGGACCTGGTCGTGGAGACCCTCGCCGGTCTCGGCGCGACCACCGTGTTCGGACTGCCCGGCCAGCACGCGCTGGGCATGTTCGACGCGCTGCGCCGCTCGCCCCTGCGGTACGTGGGGCTGCGCGTCGAGAACAACGCGGGGTTCGCGGCCGACGCCTACGGCCGGATCACCGGCGAGGCGGCGCCGCTGCTGCTGTCGACCGGCCCCGGGGCGCTGACCTCGCTGGCCGCGCTCCAGGAGGCGGCCGCCGCCTCGGCGCCCGTCCTCGCGATCAGCAGCCAGGTCCCGACCGCGGGACTCGGCGGCGGCCGCCACGGCTATCTGCACGAACTCCCCGACCAGCAGGCCTCGTTCCGGGGCGTGGTGAAGTCCGTCCACACGGTCCGTACGCAGTCCCAGATCCCGTCCGCGATCGCGGCGGCCTGGGAGTCGGCGCTGACGGCCCCGCACGGCCCGGTGTGGGTGGAGATCCCGCAGGACGTGCTGCTGGCCGAGGCCCGGCTGCCCGTGGTGACCGCGATGGACGCGACGCCCGAGGACGTCGTCCCGCGCCCCGAACTGACGGCGCTGGCCGCCGACCTGCTGTCCCGCGCGAAGCGCCCGGCGATCATCGCGGGCGGCGGTGTCGTACGGGCGGACGCGTCCGGGAAGCTGAGGGCGCTGGCCGAGAAGCTGGACGCGCCGGTGGTCACCACCTTCGGCGGCAAGGGCGCCTTCCCCTGGACGCACCCGCTCTCGCTCCAGTCCTGGCTGGAGGACCGGCACACCACGGACTTCCTGGAGGACGCGGACGTCCTGCTGGTCGTCGGCTCCGGCCTCGGTGAACTCTCCTCGAACTACCACACGTTCGCGCCGCGGGGCCGCGTCGTCCAGATCGAGGCCGACCTCGGCAAGCTGGAGGCCAACCACCCGGCGCTGGGCATCCACGCCGACGCGCGGCCGGCGTTGCAGGCGCTGCTGGAGACGGTGTCGCCGAGGAAGGACGAGGGGGCCGCCGAGCGGGTCCGCACCGTCCTCGCGAAGGTCGCCGACCGCATCGCCGGCCAGGAACTCGCCCTGGAGCAGCGGGTGCTGGCCTCGGTCCGCAAGGCCCTGCCCGCCGGCTCGCCGTCCTTCTGGGACATGACGATCCTCGCGTACTGGGCCTGGTCGGCGTTCGACGCCGAGGGCCCCAACCTCATGCACTCCGCCCAGGGCGCGGGCGGCCTCGGCTACGGATTCCCGGCGGCCCTGGGTGCCGCCGTGGCCGACCCGACGCGGCCCGTCCTGGCGGTGTCCGGCGACGGCGGCGCGCTGTACTCGATCGCCGAGCTGGCCACGGCGAAGCAGTACGGGCTGGACGTCACCTGGCTGATCGTCGACGACGGCGGCTACGGCATCCTGCGCGAGTACATGACGGACACCTTCGGCGAGGCCACGGCGACGGAACTGGCGCGGCCCGACTACGTCGCGCTCGCCGAGTCGTTCGGGGTCCCGGGCGTCCGGACGACGCCCGAGGCCCTGGAGGCGGACCTCGCGAAGGCGCTCGGCACGCCGGGCCCCTCGGTGGTCGTGCTCCCCGCGGTGCTGCGGATGTTCGCGCCGACCCACCTGGGCTGACCGGCGGTGGGGGCGGGGCGCGGACGCCCCGCCCCGCCCGTCAGCGCAGGGGGGCGCCGAACAGGGCGTCCGTCGCGGGCGCGGACAGCTTCGCGGCGCCGAAGGCGAGCGCCGACGTGGTGGTGAGCCCGGACGAGGTGCCGCGCAGGATCCAGACCGCGCCGTCGGTGCCGTTCTCGGCGGTGGAGCCCGCGGCCAGGTCGCGGTGGCCGTTGCCGTCGACGTCCAGCAGCGCGGTGCTCACGCCGAACCGGTCGTCCGTCTCGGCGACTCCGGGGACGCCCGCGGTGTCCTGGTGGAACACCTGGGTCCCGGCGCCCGTGACGCCGGTCGGGCCGCCGTGGAGCAGCGCGACCGAGCCGGCGTCGGCGATGTCCTCGACGTCCTCGCCCGCGATGCCGAGCGCGATGTCCGCGTAGCCGTCGCCCGTGACGTCGGCGACCGAGACGGAGGTGCCGAGTCCGTCGCCCTCCTCCTCGACGCCGGGGAAGCCGGGCAGATCCTGGTCGAAGGACTGCACCCGCGTCTCGGACAGGCCGGAGGCCGAGCCGAACGCGATCCGCGCCTTGCCGTTCCAGCCGTCGCCGCCGACCACGACGTCGTCGTAGCCGTCGTGGTCGACGTCGCCGATGCCGGTGCCCACGCCCTCGCGGGAGGTGTCCTCGCCGGGGGCGCGGCCCTTGACGAAGCCCGAAGTGCCGCCGTAGAGCAGGCGGTTGCCCCACACGCCGTCGCCCTCGTACCGCCACTGGACGAGGTCGTCCTTGCCGTCGCCGTTGATGTCGCCGACCTGGCCGGAGACGACGGGACCGGTGATCGAGTCGCCGTCCTCCTCGCAGCCGCCGCCGGTGGCGCAGGAGGCGTCGTCCTCGTCGTTGCCCCACCAGCCGGACTTGTCCAGGATGTTGAGGACGGCGGCCGGGCGGCCGGTGCGGGAGAGCGGGCCCTTCCACAGGGCGGCCGGGGCGCCCGCGGGGTCGTCGCCGCCGACGGACCGGGCGGCGAACAGGGCGAGGTCCGTGGTGCCGTCGCCGTCGAAGTCGCCGGCCTGGGGCGCGGCCCCGTATCCGGCGAGGGCGGTGCCGCCGGTGAGGCCGGAGGCGGAGCCCCACAGGACGACCGAGCCGGCCGTGCCGCCGGATATCACGAGGTCGATGAAGCCGTCCTTGTCCAGGTCGCCCTTGGCGAAGGTCGATCCGAAGCGCTGGTTGGCGGTGGCGGCGCCGGGCACCCCGCTGGTGGAGCGGCTGACGATCTTCTTGTCCGTGGTGGAGAGGCCGCCGGGGGAGCCGTACATGACGGCCACGTAGCCCGCCTTGGCCTGGCTCGACACCGTCGCGCCCGGGGCCCCGACCACCAGGTCGGCGTAGCCGTCCCCGTTGAAGTCGTCCCGGGCGTCCGCCGATCCGCCGGCGGCCTGGGCGGTGGCGCCGGTGAGGGCCCAGGTGCCGATGCCGCCGGCCAGCAGGGCGGCTGCGGCCAGGGGCGCGGTCAGTCGCGCGGAGCGGGTCCTTCGTCGTGCTCGGGACATCGAGTGCCTTTCGTCGTTCCGGTGGACGCGGTGGTCCGACGCGTCCGGACAGTGCGACTCGGGCGGGGCGTCACTGGTTGTACGCCTGTCGGCCATTCATCGGTCACCCGGTGGTGGCCCGGAACGACGGATACCGCCTGAACTCCCCTCTTCACGGAGGGAGTTCAGGCGATTACCGCTCCCTACCAGATCGCCTCGACCCATTCCGGGTGGTCGATGAAGGGGTTGCGGTTGTGCTGGTAGGTGTCGTAGATGACCTGGTTGCGCTTCTCCTCGAAGGCGCTCGGCGGGTCCTCGTCGTTCCACTGCTTGAGCACGGCGAGCCTGCCCATGTAGGGGTTGCTGCCGTTGCTGACGCTCTCGTTGGGTTCGAGGTCGGCGAAGCCGTCGCCGCCGTCGTAGCGCACCGCCATGTAGAGGATCATGCGGGCCACGTCGCCCTTGTCCGCGTCGCGCGGCTCGAAGGAGTCGGAGTCGGTGAGGCTGCCGCCCCCGCCGCTGACCGTGCTCCCGCCGTTGTCGAAGTCCTTGTTGCCGCGGATGCTGTTCACCTGGACGTCCGCCGGGCGCAGGTGGTGCAGGTCCGTGCCGGGGCCGGTCACCTCGCCGAAGTCGCCGTGGGACTTGGCCCAGGTGTGCTCGCGGTTCCAGTCCCCGAGGTCGCCGCCGTTGAGCGACTTGGCGCGCGAGACCCCGCTGTAGAGCAGGATCACGTTGTTGCTGTTGTTCGGGTCCTGGTCGGTGACCTTGAGCGCGTTCCAGACCGCGGAGTACGAGATCTTGCTCTGGCTGCTGATGATGGTGTGCAGCGAGGACTTCAGGCTCGACCCGGTCTTGCCGACGGCGTTCTTGTAGTACGTGGTGTCGTACGCCGTCGTCGTGGCGCTCGCGGGGGAGGCGGTCACCGTCGGGACGGCGAGCGCGACGAGCACGGCTGAGGCCGACAGCGCCAGCGTCTTCCAGCGGCGTGTGTGCGTGGCGGGCATGTGGGGACGTCCGTTCTACGCGGGTTGATTGAGCGGGCAATCGGGAGCGTGACATGGACATGCGCTTCTAGGGGTGAACGAGATGTGACCGTTGTGTGTCGGAAGCGGGCAAGTCGACGGCAGCGCCCGCGACTTGCCCGCTCTGCCGGATCCGGTCCCTGAGGCGGGCGCCGAAAGGAACCGGTCCCGTCGCGCGACTCGTACAACTTTTCGTGCCCTTGCCCGGTCAAAGGGGGGCGGGTGTGCAGGGGGCGCACCCGTATCGCCTCAGGGGATGGGAACCTTCATGACTCACCGGATATCCGGGCGCGCCCGTGTGCTCGCGGCCGGCCTCGGCGTCGGCGTGCTCGTGCCGCTGGTCGCCGCCGCGACGCCGGCCTCGGCCACGGCCGCGCAGGTCACCTGCACGTCGGACCGGGCGGGCCTCGCCGAGAAGCTCCAGCGCGACATCACCGCCGCGCTCGCCGGCCGCCGGGGCACCGTCGCCGTCGGCCTCCGCGACCGTACGACGAACACCACCTGCACGCTGCGCTCCACCAGCGCCTTCGACTCCGCCAGCGTCGTCAAGGTGACCGTGCTCGCCACGCTGCTGTGGGACGCCAAGAAGCACAACCGCTACCTCACGCAGCGCGAGACCGACCTCGCCACCGCCATGATCACCAGGTCGGACAACGCCGCCACCAGCACCCTGTGGCGCCAGCTCGGCCTCACGAAGATCAAGGGCTTCCTCACCGCGGCCGGCATGACCCAGACCAAGCCCGGCGCCGACGGCTACTGGGGCCTGACCCAGATCACCGTGCGCGACGAGCAGAAACTGCTCGCGCTGCTCACCGCCCGGAACACCGTTCTCAGCGACAACGCCCGCGCCTACGTCCTGAAGCTGATGGGCAAGGTCGTCTCCTCGCAGCGCTGGGGCACCCCGGCCGGCGCGCCCTCCTCGGTCGCCGTGCACGTCAAGAACGGCTGGCTGTCGCGCGCCACCAACGGCTGGCGCGTGCACAGCGTCGGCACCTTCGACGGGGCCGGCCACGACTACACGATCTCCGTGCTCACCCACGGCAACAGCACGATGGACTACGGCGTCGCCACCATCCAGGCCGTGGCCAAGGCCATCCACCGGGACCTGGTGCCGAGCGTGAGCACCGCCCAGAGGTACACGCCGACCGAGACACCGCGCGAGGCGTTCCCGGCGGTGCCGGCCGCCGGCTGACGCCCCGCACGCCCCGCCGCCCGGCCGTCCCGCCTGCCCTTCGCCGCGCCGCGAATGTTGCGGAGGGATGAAATCCGCCCCGATCCGTGTTGGTGCCTTCCGGCGGAACAGGAACGACGGAAGGCATCTGCGTGGCAGCGGAACAGGGCGGGGCGGGCGAGCCCGGCTGGGTGCGGCGACTGGCCGGGTACGCATGGCGCTACCCCAAGGACGTCGTGCTGGCCCTCGGCTCGTCCCTCGGGGGCATGGCCGTCCTGGCACTGGTCCCGCTCGTCACCAAGGTGATCATCGACGACGTCGTGGGGAACCACACCAGGGACATGGCCCCCTGGGCCGGCGCCCTCATAGGCGCCGCCGTGCTCGTCTACGTCATGACGTACATCCGCCGCTACTACGGCGGACGGCTCGCCCTGCACGTCCAGCACGACCTGCGCACGGACATGTACGCGACGATCACCCGGCTCGACGGCCGCCGCCAGGACGAGCTGTCCACCGGCCAGGTCGTGGGCCGGGCCACCAGCGACCTCCAGCTGATCCAGGGCCTGCTCTTCATGCTGCCGATGACCATCGGCAACGTCCTGCTCTTCCTGATCTCGCTCGGGATCATGGCCTCGCTGTCCCTGCCGCTCACCGGGGTCGCCCTCGCCGTCGCCCCCGCTCTCTGGTTCATCGCCAAGCGCAGCCGCACCAGGCTGCACCCCGCCACCTGGTACGCGCAGGCCCAGGCCGCCGCCGTCGCCGGGGTCGTCGACGGCGCCGTCAGCGGCGTCCGCGTCGTCAAGGGCTTCGGGCAGGAGGACCAGGAGACCGGGAAGCTCCGGGAGGTCGGGCGCAGGCTCTTCGCGGGCCGGATGCGCACCATCGGGCTCAACGCGAAGTACACCCCGGCGCTGCAGGCCGTGCCCGCCCTCGGCCAGGTCGCGATGCTCGCCCTCGGCGGCTGGCTCGCGGTGCGCGGACAGATCACCCTCGGCACCTTCGTCGCCTTCTCGTCCTACCTCGCGCAGCTCGTCGGGCCGGTGCGGATGCTCGCCGTGGTCCTCACCGTCGGACAGCAGGCCCGCGCGGGCGCCGAGCGCGTCCTGGAGCTGATCGACACCGAGCCGTCCATCGAGGACGGCACGAAGACGCTGCCCGCCGACGCGCCCGCCACCGTCGAGTTCGACGACGTCTCCTTCGGCTACGAGGAGGGCCGCCCCGTCCTCGACGGCCTCTCCTTCGAGATCCGCCCCGGCGAGACCCTCGCCGTCGTCGGCTCCTCCGGCTCCGGCAAGTCCACCGTCTCGCTGCTGCTGCCGCGCTTCTACGACGTGACCCACGGCGCCGTCCTGGTCGGCGGCCACGACGTCCGCGAGCTGACCCAGGAGTCGCTGCGCGCCGCGATCGGGCTGGTCCCCGAGGACTCCTTCCTGTTCTCCGGCACCGTCCGCGCCAACATCGCCTACGGCCGCCCGGACGCCACGCAGGAGGAGATCGAGACCGCCGCCCGCGCCGCCCAGGCCCACCGCTTCATCGCCGAGCTGCCCGACGGGTACGACACGACCGTCGGCGAGCACGGACTGACCCTCTCCGGCGGCCAGCGCCAGCGCATGGCCCTCGCCCGCGCCATCCTCACCGACCCGCGGCTGCTCGTCCTCGACGACGCCACCTCCGCCGTGGACGCCCGCGTCGAGCACGAGATCCACGAGGCCCTCGCGCACGTCATGCGGGGCCGCACCACCCTCCTCATCGCGCACCGCCGCTCCACCCTGAACCTCGCCGACCGCATCGCCGTGCTCGACGGCGGCCGGCTCGCCGACATCGGCACGCACGAGGAGCTCCAGGAACGCTCCGCGCTGTACCGGCGGCTGCTCACCGACCCGGACGAGCTGGGCGGCGTCTCGCCCGGCCGGGCCGCGCCCGCCGCCGAGCGGGAGGACACGTCCGTCCGCGACGAGCTCGACGCCGAGTTCGACGCCGAGCGCGGCGTCACCCCGCACCTGTGGACCGGCGACCGCAAGCCGAAGGACAACGCGATCGCCGGGATGCCCGCCACCCCGGAGCTGCTCTCGCAGGTCGAGGCGCTGCCCCCGGCGACCGAGACCCCCGGCATCGACGAGGCCCGCGCGGTCATGCCGGAGGAGTCCTACGGGCTGCGCCGGCTGCTGCGCGGCTTCGGGCTGCCGCTGCTCGTCAGCCTCGGCCTGGTCGCCCTCGACGCCGGCATGGGCCTGCTGCTGCCGGTGATGATCCGCCACGGCATCGACGAGGGCGTCTCGCAGCTCTCCCGCGCCGCGGTGTGGACGGCCGCCGTCCTCGCCCTGCTCACCGTGCTCGTCCAGTGGGCGGCCCAGATCGGCGAGACCCGGATGACCGGGCGCACCGGTGAGCGGGTCCTCTACTCGCTCCGGCTCAAGATCTTCGCGCAGCTCCAGCGGCTCGGGCTCGACTACTACGAGCGCGAGCTGACCGGCCGGATCATGACCCGGATGACGACGGACGTGGACGCGCTGTCCACCTTCCTGCAGACCGGCCTGGTCACCGCGTTCGTCTCGGTCGTCACCTTCTTCGGCATCATGGGCGCGCTCCTGGTGATCGACGTGCAGCTGGCGCTGGTGGTCTTCGCCACGCTGCCCCCGCTGATCGTCGGCACCTTCTTCTTCCGCCGGGCCAGCGTGAAGGCGTACGAGCTGGCCCGCGAGCGCGTCTCGGTGGTCAACGCCGACCTCCAGGAGTCCGTCTCCGGGCTGCGCATCCTCCAGGCGTTCCGGCGCGAGGAGGCGGGCCGCAAGCGCTTCGCGGACGGCAGCGACAGCTACCGCCAGGCACGCATCCGCGGCCAGCGCCTGATCTCCGTGTACTTCCCCTTCGTGCAGCTGCTGTCCTCGGTGGCCGCGGCGGGCGTCCTGATCGTGGGCGCCCACCGGGTGGACGCCGGCACACTGACCACCGGCGCCCTGGTCGCCTACCTCCTCTACATCGACCTGTTCTTCGCGCCCGTGCAGCAGCTCTCCCAGGTCTTCGACGGCTACCAGCAGGCGACCGTCTCGCTGGGCCGCATCCAGGAACTGCTGCGCGAGCCGACGTCGACGCGGTCCGCGGCCGAGCCGCTCGACGTGCTCTCCCTGCGCGGGGAGATCGCCTTCGAGGACGTCGACTTCGCCTACGGCGACGACGAGGAGGCCCTCAGCGGCGTCGCGCTGACCGTCCCCGCCGGGCAGACCGTCGCGTTCGTCGGCGAGACCGGCGCGGGCAAGTCGACCCTGGTGAAGCTGGTGGCCCGGTTCTACGACCCGACCGGCGGGCGCGTCACCGTCGACGGCACCGATCTGCGCGACCTCGACCTCACGTCCTACCGGCACCGGCTCGGCGTCGTCCCGCAGGAGGCGTACCTCTTCCAGGGCACGGTCCGCGACGCCATCGCCTACGGCCGCCCCGACGCCACCGACGCCGAGGTCGAGGCGGCGGCCCGCGCCGTCGGCGCCCACGACATGATCGCCACCCTCGACGGCGGCTATCTGCACGAGGTCGCCGAGCGCGGCCGGAACCTGTCGGCCGGTCAGCGCCAGCTGATCGCGCTGGCCCGCGCCGAACTCGTCGACCCGGACATCCTGCTCCTCGACGAGGCCACCGCCGCCCTGGACCTCGCCACCGAGGCACTGGTCAACCAGGCCACCGACCGGATCGCGGGCCGCCGTACGACGCTGGTGGTGGCCCACCGGCTGACCACGGCCGCCCGCGCCGACCGGGTGGTCGTCATGGACCACGGCCGCGTCGCCGAGGACGGCACCCACGAGGAACTGCTGCGCCTCGGCGGCCGGTACGCCGAGCTGTGGCGCACCTTCGTGGGCGCGCCCGAGCCCGGGGAGCCGGTCCGCTCCACGGCCTGACGGCCCGTCCCCTCCCGCGCAACCATCCGACGTACGTCCTGCGTCCGTACACCAGTACGCTGATTGCTGCGGGAGGGACGACAGTGGACAGTGGTGCGATACGCAGGCGGCTGGCGCTCGGCACGGCCGTGCTGACCGCGTCCGGGCTGCTCGCCCTCGCCGGGCCGGGCAGCGCGGAGGCCGCCTCCTACTGCTCGGGACGCAAGGTCCGCACCCTGCCCTTCTCCACCGGCTCCGTGCAGGTCTACAAACGCAGTGGCTACGTGTGCGCGGTGACGTTCCCCAAGCGGCAGGGCTCGCGCAAGTCGATGTCGGTGAGCGTGCAGGCGCGCGGCAGCCGCCCCGTCGCCGACAAGGGGCGCTACACGCACCACGCCGGCCCGGTGACCGTGCACGCCGGACGCCGCTGCGTGCGCGTCGAGGGTTCCGTGGGCTCGGGCTCGGTCAGTTCGGGCTGGATCCTCTGCTGATCCTGTGCTGAACGGGGCCCGGACCGGCCCCCGCGGCGGTCCGCTTCCGGTCCGGAGCCCCGGCCGTTTGCGGCCGATCCGGCACATTTCCGGCACGTCGACTCAACATCCCCTGGTGCACCGGGTGTTGCTCCGCTAGGTTCCGGCGGACATCCGCGTATTTCCCAGGGGAGGGTGCATGCGCAAGGCGCTCAGATGGCTGCTGGCGCTCACGGTGCTCATCGGCACGTTGAGCACGGCCGGGGCGGCCACCGCCGCCCAGCCGGAGGCCACCGGCACCACCGGCACCACCGGTACGGACATCAAGGACCAGCTGCTCGCGATACCGGGCATGAGCCTGATCGAGGAGAAGCCCTACACCGGGTACCGCTTCTTCGTCCTCAACTACACCCAGCCCGTCGACCACCGGAACCCGTCCAAGGGCACGTTCCAGCAGCGGATCACCGTGCTGCACAAGGACACCGCCCGCCCGACGGTCTTCTACACCGGCGGCTACAACGTCTCCACCAACCCCGGCCGCCGCGAGCCGACCCAGATCGTCGACGGCAACCAGGTCTCCATGGAGTACCGCTACTTCACGCCGTCCCGTCCGGCCCCGGCCGACTGGAGCAAGCTGGACATCTGGCAGGCGGCCAGCGACCAGCACCGCATCTTCACCGCCCTCAAGCCGATCTACGGCAAGAAGTGGCTCTCCACGGGCGGCTCCAAGGGCGGCATGACCGCCACGTACTACGAGCGCTTCTACCCGCGCGACATGGACGGCGTCGTCGCCTACGTCGCCCCGAACGACGTGGTGAACGACGAGGACTCCGCCTACGACCGCTTCTTCGCGAACGTCGGCACCAAGGAGTGCCGCGACCGGCTGAACGCGGTGCAGCGCGAGGCGCTCGTCCGCCGCGAGCCGCTGGAGAAGAAGTACGCCGATCTGGCCGCTGCCGAGGGCTACACCTTCACCACCATCGGCAGCCTGGACCGGGCCTACGAGGCGGTCGTCCTCGACTACGTCTGGGGCTTCTGGCAGTACAGCCTGCTCTCCGACTGCGGGGACATCCCGGCCGACGCGGCGCACGCCACCGACGACGAGATCTGGACCTCGGTCGACACGATCTCCGGCTTCTCCGCCTACACGGACCAGGGCCTGACCACGTACACGCCGTACTACTACCAGGCCGGTACGCAGCTCGGAGCGCCCACGATCAAGTTCCCGTACATCGAGAAGCGGTTCATCCGCTACGGGTACCAGCCGCCGCGGAACTTCGTGCCGCGCGACATCTCCATGAAGTTCCAGCCGTGGGCGATGCGCGACGTCGACACCTGGGTGCGCCACAACGCGCGCCACATGCTGTTCGTCTACGGCCAGAACGACCCGTGGGGCGCCGAGCGCTTCCGCCTCGGCAAGGGCGCGAAGGACTCGTACGTGATGACGGCGCCCGGACTGAACCACGGCGCCAACGTCGCCGGACTCGTCGCCGACGAGAAGGCGTTCGCCACCGCCCGCATCCTGGAATGGGCGGGAGTCGCCTCGGCGGCCGTCCAGGCGGACCCGGCGGCCGCGAAGCCGCTGGCGAAGTTCGACGCCAGGCTGGACAAGCGGGACGTCGAGCGCGAGCCCGCGCTGCGTCCGTAACACCCGTGCCGCGCCCGTCCGGTCACCGCACCGGACGGGCGCAGCCCACCGGCTCACCGCCGCCGGGCCCTGACGGCTCGTCAGGAGCGCCGAGGCCGGCGCGTACGGCGCCGGCACGCCCGGCAGGGCACGTCCGACCCGCTCGGCCCCCATGGCTCCCCCCGGTACGACCCCGCCCGGCGTGGCCCGCCCGCACGGGGCCACGCCGGACGTTCGGGGTGCTCGGGGGCCGACGGCGGGGTCCCGCGGCGGGCGGGGCGCAGGGCTAGTACGACAGCCCGTACCCGAGGGGGTACAGCACCTGGGCCGGATCGTCGGCCCGCTGCACGGGCACCGGCAGCTTCCCGGTCGGGGACACCGCCCCCGCGATCACCCGTGCCGCCGCGCGCAGTTCGACGTCCGTCCAGGAGTACGCGGCCAGATACGCGCCGACACCCGGGAGCTGGGCCACGTCGTACGGGTTGCGGATGGCCACGGCGACCACCGGGACGCCCGTGGCGACCAGCCGTTCCACCAGGGTCCGCTGGGCGCTGGTCGCCGTCACGTTGTACGTGCCGACCACCACGGCGTCCGCGCTCCCGGCCGCCGCCACCGCCTTGTCGACGGTCGCCTGCGAGGGTGCCGTACCGGTGGACAGCGCGGTCGCCGAGAAGCCGAGTCCGGTGAGCGCGGCGGCGAGCACGGTCGTCGGGGGCCCGTCGGAGCCGGAGGGCGAGGCCGGGTCGGCGCCCACCACGAGCACGTTCCGGTGCGTCCGCCGGGACAGCGGGAGCAGGCCGTCCTTGTTGACCAGCAGGGTCGTCGTGCGGTCCGCGATCCGGTCGGCCGTCCTCAGGTGGGCCCGGGTGCCCACCGTGCGCTCGACGGCGCCGTCGGGGACGTAGGCGTCCCTCAGGAGGCCGAGCTTCGCCTTGAGGCGCAGGATGCGCAGGATCGACTCGTCCAGCCGGGCCTCGGTCAGCTCGCCGCCCCGGACCGCCGTGAGCACCGCGTTCCACGCGACGTCCAGAGAGGGCGGGTTGAGGAGCTGGTCGACGCCCGCCTTCAGCGCCAGTACGGGGACGCGGTCGTCGCCGTACTTCGTGCGGACGCCCTCCATGCCGAGCGAGTCCGTCACCACCACGCCGTCGTAGCCGAGTTCGCCGCGCAGGATGCCGGTGAGGATCGGGTGCGAGAGGGTGGCCGGGTCGCCGGCCGGGTCGAGCGCCGGCACCATGATGTGCGCGGTCATGATCGAGTCGATGCCCGCCCTGATCGCCGCCCGGAACGGCACGGCGTCCAGCTCGGACCACAGCTCCCGGCTGTGCCCGATGACCGGGAAGCCGGTGTGGCTGTCGACGGCGGTGTCGCCGTGCCCGGGGAAGTGCTTGGACGTCGCCGCGACACCGGCGCTCTGATAGCCCTTCACCTGCGCCGCCACCATCCCGGCGACCGCCTCGGGGTCGGCCCCGAAGGACCGTACGCCGATGACCGGGTTGGCCGGGTTCACGTTCACGTCGGCGACCGGCGCGTAGTCCTGGCGGATGCCGAGCGCGCGCAGTTCGGCGCCGGCGACGCGGCCGGCCGTGCGGGCGTCCTCCCGCGAGCCTCCGGCGCCGAGGGCCATCGCGCCGGGGAAGAGCGTCGCGGGCTTGCCCACCCGTGCCACTATCCCGTGCTCCTGGTCCGTCGAGATGAGGACCGGCAGGCCGCGGGGCAGACCCAGGGACGCCTTCTGGATGCCGTCCGACAGGTCCGCGATCTGCTGCGGGCTGCGGGTGTTGTGCGCCCAGGCGAAGTAGATGATGCCGCCGACGCGGTACTTGGCGACCAGTTCCGCGGCCGTCCTGACGCCGATCTCCTTGAGGTTGGCGTCGATGTCGGCCTGGTCGGGCGCGGTGGCCGAGTGGCCGTACACCCGCATCACGAAGAGCTGGCCGACCTTCTCCTCCAGCGTCATCCGCGAGATGAGCGCGCGCAGTCTCCGGTCGTCGTGCGGGGTGCCGTCGGCGGCGGCGTACGCGCCGCCCCCGGCGGCGAGGGCGGCGGTGACGCCCGCCGTCGCGGTGAGAACGGAACGTCTGGACGGTCTTGCGGTGCTTCCCGTGCCGGAGTCGCGCACGTGCGCCCCTTCCCTCATGAAGGAAACTTCCGAGGAATCACGAATATCCGGGAAGTTTCTTCCAGTCAAGGGTGTGCACAGTAACCGGGAACGGGCCGCCACCGGCCTGGTCGCAGGGAGGCGCGCCGGTGACGGGGTGCCGTCGGCCGCGGGCGGCTGAGCCGCCGGGGTGGTCCCGCGGGTGCCGCGCTGGTCGTCGCGGTCGGGGGCCAAGTGATGGTTGAAACCTGTTCCTTTTTGATCAGCTGTGCCGTTACAGTGACGCAGCTGTCGCAGAGGAACGTGAGGTTTCCGTTCCGCACCCGAGAGGTGAACGACAGCTCTCTTTCATCACCTTTGTGGGGGCACATGAAGATTCGAAGACGCCGCGTCCTCGCGGCGCTGGGCACCGCCGTCGCCGTGGCCGCCGGTATGGCCACCGCGCCGGGCGCCGCCGCGGCGAACCCCGTCACCTGGCAGGCCGCGGACGGCACGCTGATGTTCCTCAACGGCGCGCGCAACGTCCTGCAGACGAACCAGCCCGGCACCGGCACGTACACCGACTTCGTCGCCGACGCCCGGCAGCCGTCCTGGTCGCCCGACGGCAGCCGCGTCGCGTACGTGAAGGACAACCGGGTCGAGACCCGGCGCTACACCGGCTCCACCCTGGTCAAGATCCAGGAGCAGGGCTCCATGACGTCGGTGGGCGACCCGACGTTCCTCTACAGCGGCAGCACGGTCGTCTACTCCGGCGGCGGCCGCCTGCGCTACGCCCCCTCGGACGGCTCCCGCTACGCCCAGCCGCTGTTCTCCACCTCGGAGGACGGCTGCGACCGCAAGCCGAGCGCGGCCGCCAACGGGCTGATCGCCTTCGTCCGCACCGGCGACACCTGCGGTTCGCCGACCGGTTCGGCGATCTGGCTCTACGACGACACCACCGGCGGCTTCACCAAGCTGGCCGACACCGGCGACGACCCGGCGATCTCGCCCGACGGCACCCAGGTCGCCTTCGTACGCGAGTCGGGCGGCCTCAGCCGGCTCTTCGTCGTGAACGTCGACGGCACGGGGGAGCGCCAGCTCACCTTCGAGGACGCCGCGTACGCCCCGGCGTGGGCGCCCACCGGCACGCGCATCGTCGTCACCAACGGGACCGACGAGGACGTCGCGATCCCCCGGATCGTGGACGTCGCCACCGGCGACGTCACCAAGATGCCGCTGCCTCCGGGCACGTCGTCGGTCCTCGACCCGGCGTGGCAGCCGCTGCGCGGACAGAGCGTCGGCCGGGTCTGGGGCGCGGACTCCTACGCCACCAACGTGGCCGCGTCGCGCTGGAGCTGGAACACGGTCGGCCAGAGCGAGCCCGGTCTGATCGACGCCAAGTCGGCCGTCCTCGTCAGCAAGGACAGCCCGTCCTACGCGCTGACCGGGCAGAGCCTCGCCGGCCAGAAGCAGGGTCCCCTGCTGATGACCTCGGAGACCTCGCTGTCGACCGCCGTGCAGACCGAGCTGAAGCGCACGCTGAAGCCCGGCGCGACGGTCTACCTGGTCGGCGGTACCGACATCCTCTCCAGCACCGTCGCGAGCAAGGTCAGCTCCCTCGGCTTCACGCCGAAGCGGCTGTCGGGCACCTCGCGCTACTCGACGTCCGTGGCGGTCGCCAAGGCCGTCACCGGCGCGCCGGAGTACGTGTTCCTCGCCACCGGCACGGACTACCACTCCGCGATGGCGGCCTCCGCGGCGGCCGGTGCCCTCGGGTACGGCGGCAAGGGCACGGTCGTCCTCAATGACGGCAACTCGCTGTCGTCGTCGGTGAAGTCGTACCTCAACTCGCTGGACCCCGACCAGACGATGGTCATCCCCGTCGGCGCCTCGGCGAAGTACGCGCTCACGCACACGTACCTCTCCAACTGGCCCGACACCTGGTCGTACTACCCGATCAGCGGCAGTGGCCACGACGGGACCTCCGCCGCGCTCGCCCGCTTCTGGTGGACCTCGCCGTCCGTGGTGGGCCTCGCCTGGTCGGACAGCTGGCGCGGGGGCGTCTCCGCGAGCACCGGCATGCTCGACTACGGACCCATCCTGTGGACCGACGAGACGACGCTGACGGACGCCGACGCGACGTACCTGCGCGAGCAGGCGGCCGGGGTCAACATCGTCGTCGCCTTCGGCGGGACGGGGTCGGTCTCCGCGTCCGAGCTGACGGCGGCGGGGTCCGCCATCAGTGCGGGCAGCTCCCTCGTCAAGTACACGCCGTACTACGACGGGATCGTCCCGCAGCAGACCGCGCAGAAGTCGGCGCTGTCGGCGGGTGCCCGGAGCGGGGCCGGCCCGGTCCTGCCCCGGGGCACGGGCGGGGCGCCGGTGCCCGACCTGGACTCGGTGCGGACGACCAACAAGTAGCGGGGGCCACCGGGCGGTGGAGCGTGGCGGCGACGGCGGTCGCCGTCCCCGCTCCGGTCCGCCCGGTGCGCCTCGACACCGGCTCCCGGGTGTGCGTTCCGCACCCGGGGGCCGGTTTGCTCATTCCGGGCGTGGGTTTCGGGCGTGGCGTTTCGGGGGCGCGCCGGCTACGCCGAGTCGTTCAGCAGGCGGGCCAGGTGGTCGCGGCCCGGGGTCAGCAGCGGCTCCAGCGGCTCGGCGGACTCGTACCACCGCTTCTCGTACTCCCAGCACAGCCAGCCGTCCCAGCCCTCCCGGGAGAGGAGCTCCACGCACTCCGTGAGCGGCAGGACGCCGGTGCCGAGGAGCAGCGGGGTCGTGTCCTCGGGCGAGGCGATGTCCTTCACCTGGACGTAGCCCAGGTGCGGGGACAGGGCGGCGTACGTGGTGGACGGCTGTTCGCCGCCCAGCCAGGTGTGCATCACGTCCCAGAGGGCGCCCACCCGGCGGTGGCCCACCGGGCCCAGGACGCGGATGACGTCGGCGCCGGTGCGGTGGGAGTCGTGGGTCTCCAGCAGGATGCGTACGCCGAGGTCCGTCGCGTACTCCGCGGCGGTGCCGAGGCGCCGGGCGGCCGTCGCGTCGGCCTCCTCCGGGCTCTGGTCCTCGCCGGCGCCCGGGAAGACGCGGACGAAGGGGGCGCCGACGTCTCTGGCCAGCTCCAGGAGGTCGCGGATCTCGCGCAGGACGGGGGTGTCGTCGCCGGGGGCCGCGACGCGGGCGTATCCGGCGAGGCCGAGGATCTCTACGCCGGCCGACTTGAACTCGGCCGCGACGTCGGCGCGTTCGGCGAGGGTGAGGCCGGGGTGGACCGGTTCCTCGGGGTGCGCCCGCAGTTCGACGCCGTGGTAGCCGTGCGTCGCGGCGAGCCGTACGACGTCGGGGACGGGGAGTCCCGGGACGCCAAGGGTGGAGAAGGCCAGTTTCACTTTGCACACCTCGCTACGGAGCCCCGGGCACGCGGGCCCGGCCGGGGGTCCGGTGCCCCCCGGGACAGCAGAGCATGCGCCGGACCCTACCCGCATCACGGACGCGCACGGGCGTTGCGGCGGGCGTCGGGCGCTTTCGGTCCGGTGGGTGGGTCGGGTCCGTGCCGGTACATCCGGCCGTCGGTAGTTGGTGTCGGCGTCCGTCACCAGCGTTCCTCGGCCGGATACGTCCCCGTCTCGACGGCCATTTGATGTACCGGCACGGCCCCTTCGGTCGCATGGCGGCTTGCGGTTCGTGGGGGCTGAGCTGCGGGGGCGCGGGCTCGGTGGCTCGGGTGCGGGCCGGTGGGCGATGCCCACCTGGCGGACGGGCGTGCGGCGTGGGGCGGCGCCCACCCACCCGGCTGGCGCCGGCGGGCCGCCCGCTCCAGCTGCGGGCATGCGTGCCGCTAGGGGCGGCACGGGTGGGCGCAGGCGGCACCCCGCTGGCGCCGGGCTCGCCGACCCACCCGACGCCAGCTGAGGCACCGGGTGCTGATGCGGGTGAGGGGGAGTGGGCCCACCCTGGGCGGCACCCAGTGGACGCCGGGTTCGCCGACCGGCCTCGAGGGCAGCCCAAGCACCGGGTGCCGATGCGGGCGACGTACGCGGCGTCCCGTGGGCCTCGGGGGGAACGGCGTCCCGAGAGGGGCGGGGACCCCGGACGGGGGCGAACTTGGCGTTGGTCAGGGGCGCGGGGCGTCGGTGGAGCCGCGGACCATCAGTTCCCCCCGTACCATGGCGATCCCCCCGGGCGGCGCCTCCTCCCGCCCCATGGCGATCCGCCCGGCCCGCGCCCCCGCCTCGGCCAGAGGCAACCGCACGGTGGTGAGCGCCGGCACCACGTCGATGCTGAAGGGGAGATCGTCGAACCCGGCCACGGACACGTCCGCCGGAATCCGCAGACCGGAGTCGCGCAGCGCCGCACACGCCCCCAGCGCGACGGTGTCGTTGGCGGCGACGACAGCGGTCAACGACGGCTCACGGCGCAGGAGTTCGAGCGTCGCCTCGTACCCGGCCCGCCGGTCGTACCGGCCGTGCACGGTACGCCGCGGATCGTCCTCGATCCCGTGCGCGGCGAGCGCGGCCTGGTGCCCCTCCAGCCGGTGCCGGGTCGTCGTCCGCTCCTCGGGACCGGCGATGTATCCCATGCGCCGGTGCCCGAGCCCGATCAGATGCTCCGTCAGCCGCTGCCCGCCCCCGCGGTTGTCGAAGGTGAGCGCGACCGCCCCGGTGTCCTCGGGCGCGGGCGGCCGCCCGCACAGCACGATCCGGGTCCCCGCCTCGGCCAGCCTGCGCAGCTTCGCCGCGACCGCCGCCCCGTGCCGCGCGTCCTCGACGGCGCCGCCGGTCAGCACCACCGCGGCGGCCCGCTGGCGCTGGAGCAGCGTCAGGTAGGTCAGCTCACGCTCCGGGTCGCCGCCCGTGTTGCAGACGACGCCGAGACGCTCACCGCCCGCGCGCCCGCCGCCGAGGACCCCGGAGGAGTGCCCGGGGGGCCCGCCGATCTCCGCCTGGATGGCGCTGGCCATGATCCCGAAGAAGGGGTCGGCGATGTCGTTCACGAGGATGCCGACCAGGTCGGACGTGGCGGCGGCCAGCGAACTCGCGGGCCCGTTCAGCACGTAGTCCAGCTCGTCCACGGCCCGCAGCACCCGCTCGCGCGTGGAGGCCGCCACCGGATAGTTCCCGTTCAGCACACGCGACACGGTCGCGGGCGAGACCTGCGCGCGCGCCGCCACGTCCGCCAGGGTCACCGTCATCTCGTCTTTCCTCCGGTCGCGCGTCTCTCGGTCGGTCCCGGGGACCCGGCCGGCCGTGCGTGTGCCCTGCCCCCGCCGCGTGACCGTACCTCCTGTCCGCCCCGTCGAACATCTCGCGGCCCACACGGTCTTGTCCGATCGGCGGCGCAGCGGCTAGCGTCTCTGGCATAGAAAGCGCTTGCTGCCGCGCTCACCTGTGAGCGTACGCGGCGCCGGACGCATACGGAGGGAATGACGTGACACGCAAGACGGTGCGTATCGCCATGAACGGTGTGACGGGGCGCATGGGGTACCGCCAGCACCTCGTCCGCTCCATCCTCGCCCTGCGCGAGCAGGGCGGACTCGACCTCGGCGACGGCACCGTGCTGTGGCCCGAGCCGGTGCTCGTCGGGCGCCGCGAGCACGCCCTGAAGACCATCGCGGAACGGCACGGCCTGGACCACTGGTCGACGGACCTGGACGCCGTGCTCGCCGACCCGGCCGTCGACATCTACTTCGACGCGCAGGTCACCTCCGCCCGCGAGGAGGCCATCCGCAAGGCCGTCGCCGCCGGCAAGCACGTCTACACGGAGAAGCCGACCGCCACCGGCCTCGACGGCGCCCTGGAGCTGGCCCGGCTGGCCGCGGGGAAGGGCATCCGGCACGGCGTCGTGCAGGACAAGCTGTTCCTGCCGGGCCTGCTCAAGCTGAAGCGGCTCGTCGACGGCGGCTTCTTCGGCCGGGTCCTGTCCGTGCGGGGCGAGTTCGGCTACTGGGTCTTCGAGGGCGACTGGCAGTCCGCCCAGCGCCCCTCCTGGAACTACCGCGCCGAGGACGGCGGCGGCATCGTCGTCGACATGTTCCCGCACTGGGAGTACGTGCTGCACGAGCTCTTCGGTCGGGTCACCTCCGTGCAGGCGCTCACCGCCACCCACGTCCCGCAGCGCTGGGACGAACAGGGCAAGCCCTACGACGCCACCGCCGACGACGCCGCGTACGGCGTCTTCGAGCTGGAGGGCGGCGCCGTCGCCCAGATCAACTCCTCGTGGGCGGTGCGCGTGAACCGCGACGAGCTCGTGGAGTTCCAGGTGGACGGCACGGAGGGGTCCGCGGTCGCCGGCCTGCGCAACTGCCGTGTCCAGCACCGTGGTTCGACCCCGAAGCCGGTCTGGAACCCGGACATCCCGGCGACCTATTCCTTCCGCGACCAGTGGCAGGAGGTCCCGGACAACGCCGAGTTCGACAACGGCTTCAAGGCCCAGTGGGAGCTGTTCCTGCGGCACGTCTACGCGGACGCGCCGTACCACTGGGACCTGCTGGCCGGCGCCCGAGGCGTCCAGCTCGCCGAGCTGGGTCTGCGCTCCTCCGCCGAGGGCCGCCGTCTCGACGTACCGGAGATCTCGCTGTGACCCTCCGACTGCCGCGCGCGAACGGGGAGTTGGTCACCTACACCCCGCGCCCCGAGCCGCTCGCCCTCTCGCCCGGCGGCCCCCTCACCTCCCGTACGGTCTTCTCCGCCGCGCACGTCGTGGCCGACCCGTACGCCGACACGAGCCCCGGCTCCCCGGCCGCCGTCGACTGGGACGCGACCCTCGCCTTCCGCCGGCATCTGTGGGCGCAGGGGCTCGGGGTCGCCGAGGCGATGGACACCGCGCAGCGCGGGATGGGCCTGGACTGGGCCACGGCCGCGGAGCTGATCAGGCGCTCCGCCGCCGAGGCGAAGGCGGTCGGGGGCCGTATCGCGTGCGGGGCGGGCACCGACCAGATCGCCGCCGGCTCACTGGCCGACGTACGGGCCGCCTACGAGGAGCAGCTCGCGCACGTGGAGGGGACGGGCGCGCAGGCGATCCTCATGGCGTCCCGGGCGCTGGCCGCGGCGGCGACGGGCCCCGAGGACTACCTCGCGGTCTACGGCCATCTCCTGCGCCAGTCCGCCGAGCCCGTGATCCTGCACTGGCTCGGCCCCATGTTCGACCCGGCGCTGGAGGGCTACTGGGGTTCCACGGACCTCGACACCGCGACCGGCACGTTCCTGGAGGTGATCGCCGCGCACCCCGACAAGGTCGACGGCGTCAAGGTCTCCCTGCTGGACGCCCGGCGGGAGACCGACCTGCGCCGCAGGCTCCCGCGAGGCGTGCGCTGCTACACCGGCGACGACTTCCACTACCCCGAGCTGATCGCGGGCGACGAGCACGGCTTCAGCCACGCCCTGCTCGGCATCTTCGACCCGCTGGGACCGCTCGCCGCCGAGGCGGTGCGCGTGCTGGACACCGGTGACACCAAGGGCTTCCGTGAACTCCTCGATCCCACCGTCGAGTTGTCCCGCCACCTGTTCCAGGCGCCGACCCGCTTCTACAAGACCGGGGTCGTCCTCCTCGCCTGGCTCGCGGGCCACCAGTCCCACTTCACCATGGTGGGCGGGCTGCAGTCGGCGCGCTCCCTGCCGCACCTGGCCCGCGCCTACGAACTCGCCGACGGGCTCGGCCTGTTCCCCGACCCCGAGCTGGCCCGGTCCCGTATGGAACACCTGCTCGCCCTGTACGGAGTCGCCCAGTGAGCACCCCGGATCTCTCCCGTCTCTCCATCAACCAGATGACGGTCAGGCAGCTCTCGCTGCCCGAACTCGTGGACGCCTGCGCACAGCTCGGCGTGCCCGGCGTCGGCCTGTGGCGCGAGCCTGTCCGGGCGTACGGCGTCGAGGCGGCGGCGAAGCTGGTGCGCGACGCGGGACTCACCGTGACCACGCTGTGCCGCGGCGGCTTCCTCACGGCGACCGGGGCGGACGAGCGGGCCCGGTCCCTGGACGACAACAGGACGGCCGTCGACGAGGCGGCGGCCCTCGGCACGGACACGCTCGTGCTCGTCTCGGGCGGCCTGCCCGCGGGTTCCAGGGACCTGCACGGCGCCCGCGAGCGGATCGCCGACGCCCTCGCGGAGCTGGGCCCGTACGCGGCCGAGCGCGGTGTCCGGCTGGCCGTCGAGCCGCTGCACCCCATGTTCGCCGCCGACCGCTGCGTGGTCTCCACCCTCGGCCAGGCCCTGGACCTCGCGGAGCGCTTCCCGGCCGACCAGGTGGGCGTCACGGTGGACACGTACCACCTGTGGTGGGACGACACCGCGCCCGCCCGGATCGCCCGGGCCGGGGCGGGCGGCCGCATCCACACCTTCCAGGTCGCCGACTGGGTCACCCCGCTGCCCGAGGGCGTCCTCAACGGGCGCGGGCAGCTCGGCGACGGCGCCGTCGACCTGCGCGAGTGGCGCGGGTACGTGGAGGCGGCGGGCTACCGCGGACCCATCGAGGTCGAGCTGTTCAACGAGGGGCTGTGGGCCCGGGACGGCCGCGAGGTGCTGGCGGAGACGGCGGCCCGGTTCGCGGCGCACGTCCTGTGAGGCGGGGCGGCCGGTGACGGGTCACCGGCCGCCGGTCAGCCCCGCTTCAGGTGCCGGGTGAGCTGCTGGAGCGTCGTCCACGACTGCGGGTCGCTCCCGTCGCCCAGCGGATAGTGCAGCGCGGGCCGCGAGGGAGCACCCAGCCGGACCGGCCGCAGCGCGACGGGCGGACGGCCGGCGTGGTCGAGGCCGATGGCGCGCACGTCGTCCGGGCCGAGCGTGAACGCGAACGGCACGGGCGGCGCCTCCAGCCGCGGCGGCGTCACGAGGTCCCGGCCCGCGCGGCGCACCGACACCAGCATGGTGACCAGGCCGTGTTCACCGACGAGGGTCTCGGCGAGGCCCTGGACCGCGTCCAGCGGCAGGCCCTCGTCCGCGCCGAAGCCGAGGGTCAGGTGCACGTCCTCCTCCACCCCCGCCCCGGTACGCGTCACCCGGAGCGTCCCGACCGCCGGACGGTCCGGGGCGCCCACGGCGACCAGGTGCGTGGCCTGCGGAGCGCGCTCCTGCGCCAGGTCCGTCAACTGCCGCGGCGACCACGGCAGGTTGACCGGTTCCGCCGTGCCCCAGCCGGCCGGCGGCGCACCGGTCAGCGTCCGCCACGCCGTCTCCAGCGCCCCGCCCAGGAGCAGGTTCGGGTCGGCGGCGTGCCGCGTGCGGAACGCGACGTGGAGCTGGCGCTCGGCCGAAGGCCCGGTGTCGGTGAAGGCCTTGGCGACCGTCGACTTCCCCTCGGCCGTGAGGGCGGGCGTGAAAGTGCCGTCCTGCCAGCGCAGCACCGCCCCGGAGAGCCCGTCGTAGTACCCGCAGTCCGGGTCCTGGACGACCCAGCGGTTGGGCACCTGCGCCAGCGTGGTGCGGGCGGCCGGGCTCAGACGTACGTCGGGCGGGGTCACGATCTGCAGGGCCCGGCGCGAGCCGGACGCCGCACGCAGCACCTCCGAGAGCCAGGAGGTCAGGGCGATCACCGGCCGGTCGGCCAGGACCACGGCGGTGCTGTCGGTGAGCACGTCCACGGCGGGCAGACCCACGGCCGCGCGCGCCGTCACCTCGCCCTCCCCGTCCGGCGCCCCGTCTGCCTCCGCGCCCTCCGGCGGCTCCCCCTCCGCGCCGGGCACGGTCTCCGGCGCCGGGACGCCGGAGGTGTCCACCACCTCGGTGCGCGCCGCCCCCGCGGGCCAGGTGATGCCGCCCAGCAGGGCGTTGAGGCGCCCGCACACCGAGGCGGCGAGCCGTTCGGCCTCCGGGACCGCCGTCGCGGCGCGGGCCTCGGTCCACCAGAACGGCAGCGGCACGCCGTCGGCCGACGGGCCGAGCAGCCGCCGCGCCTCGCCGGGCACCTGGACGAGGACCGGCGCCTCCACGGAGACGAGCGGGCGGCCCCCGGGACCGTGCAGCTGGACGACCGCGCCGTCGGCCGCGGCGGACACCCCCAGGTCGGGGCCGCCCGCGTACAGGCCGGTCAGCAGGTCCCAGATGTCGGGCATCTTCGGGGTGAGGGCGATGACGTCCTTGGTCACGGGCGTTCTGCTTCCTCGGTGTCGGAGAGGGCGGTCTGGACGAGCTGGTGCCGGCGGCCGCGGCGGACGATCGTGCCGCGTCCCGGCGGCTGCGGGGAGGCGTACAGACCGGGGAAGAGCTGCCCCTCGGTCCGGTCGCCGGTCATCACGAGCGCCGCGGTCCCGGTCTCGCGCAGTGTCGTCAGCAGCGGTTCGTACAGCGCGCGGGAGGACCCGGCGACGCGGCGGGCGATGACGAAGTGCAGGCCGATGTCCTGCGCGGAGGAGACGTACGGCAGGAAGGGGTTCAGCGGCTGCTGCCCCGCGGTCGTCAGGATGTCGTAGTCGTCGACGAGGATCACGATCCGCGGCCCGCTGAAGGCGGGTTCGGTGCCGAGCGTGTCCGGGTCCGCGCTCTCCGGCAGCCGCTTCTCCAGCTCGGCCGCGATGCCCGAGGCCAGCGCGGCGGACAGCTTCGCGTTGTGCGCGTAGCCGCCGCGGTACGCCTCCGGGATCACCCCGCGCAGCCCGCGGCGCGGGTCGAAGACCCCGAACACCAGCTCCTCGTCGCTGTACCGCTCCACGAGCTGCCCGGCGATCAGCTTCAACAGGTTGGTCTTGCCGCACTCGTTGTCGCCGAGGACCAGCAGGTGCTGGTCGCTCCCGAACAGGTCGAGGAGGGCGGGCGCCAGCGCGTCCTGGTCGACGCCGATCGGCACCCGCCGCGGCTCGGCGGCCACGGACAGCAGCTGCGCCGCCGGCATCCGCGTCGGCAGCACCCGTACGGGCGGCGCCACGTCCCCGTGCCAGGTGGCCCGGATCGTGCGCGCCGCCTCCTCCAGCGCGGGCCCGATGTCGTCCCTGGACGGCGAGCCGTCGATACGCGGCAGCGCGACCTGGGCGAACAGCTTCCCGTCGGTGAGGACCCGGCCCGGGGTGTCCGCGGCCAGCGTCTCGGACAGCTTGCGGTCGACGGAGGAGTCGGCCGGGTCGTTGAGCCGCAGCTCGACACGCGTGCCGAACATGGACTGGGTGGCGATCCGCACGTCGTTCCAGCGCAGCATGCCGGCGACCACGTGGATGCCGTAGCCGCCGCCGCGCTTGAGCAGGTCGGTCACCGAGTCGTCGAGGTCGGCGAACTCGTCGCGCAGCGCCCCGAACCCGTCGACGAGCAGCACGACGTCGGTCGAGCCGAGCTCGGTCAGCCGGCCCTGCGCGCGCAGCCGGCGCAGCTGCTCCACGGAGTCGATGCCGTGCTCGCGGAACAGCTCCTCGCGGGCGGCAAGCATCGCGCGCACCTCGGCGACCGTCCGCGCGGCCCGCTCGTGGTCGGCGCGCCCCGCGATCCCGCCGACGTGCGGCAGCCCGGCCAGCGCCGACAGACCGCCGCCGACCAGGTCGAGCCCGTACACGGCGACGTCGTACGGGGTGTGCGTGGTCGCCAGGGACAGGGCGAGGGTGCGCAGCATCGTGGTCTTGCCGGACTGGGGCCCGCCGATGACGGCGACGTGCCCGCCGGCGACGGTGAGGTCGAGCAGCCACTTGCCCTGCCACTGGCTCGCCGGGTCGTCCAGCACCCCGAGCGGCACGCGCATCGCCCCGGCCCGCCCGGCGGCCAGGTGCAGCCCGCGTCCGGTCACCTCGACGGGCCCCGCGGCGGCGTCCAGCGTGATGGCGGCCGGCAGCGGCGGCAGCCAGATCCGGCGCACCGGCGGCGCCGCGCCGGTGAGCCGGCCGACCATCACGGACATCACGGTCGGCCCGGTCTCCCGCTTGGTGGCCGCCGGTTCCGCGGCGCCCTCGGCCGGGGCCGCGTCGAGCGTGTTGAAGGCGGGGTAGGGCCAGGCGAGCGGCTCGTCGTCCTGCTGGTCGCGCAGCGCGGGACCGCGGTAGGCGCCGGACACGTACCCGGCCTTGAACCGCTCGTACAGCGAGGTGTCGACCTTCAGGTAGCCGAAGCCCGGCAGCGGCGGCAGATGGAAGGCGTCGGTGGTGTCGAGCACCGTGCGCGACTCGTCGGCGGAGAAGGTGCGCAGACCCAGGCGGTACGACAGGTAGGTGTCGAGACCCTTCAGCTTGCCGCCCTCGATGCGCTGGCTGGACAGCAGCAGGTGCACGCCGATGGAGCGTCCGATGCGGCCGATGGACAGGAACAGGTCGATGAAGTCCGGCTTGGCGGTGAGGAGTTCGCCGAACTCGTCGATGACGACGAACAGGTGCGGCAGCGGCTCCAGATCGGGGCGCCCGGCGGCGCGCAGGGCCGCGTAGTGCCCGATGTCGGCGACGTTCCCGGCGTCCTTCAGCACCTGCTGGCGGCGCTTGACCTCGCCCGCGAGGCTGGTGTGGACGCGCTCGACGAGCCCGGCCTGGTTCTCCAGGTTCGTGATCACCCCGGCCACGTGGGGGAGTTCGGTGAACGGCGCGAAGGTGGCACCGCCCTTGTAGTCGACGAGGACCAGGGCCAGGTCCTCGGGGGCGTGGGTGGCGGTGAGCGCGAGCACCAGGGTGCGCAGCAGTTCGCTCTTGCCGGAACCGGTCGCGCCCACGCACAGCCCGTGCGGCCCCATGCCCAGCTCGGAGGACTCCTTCAGGTCGAGCAGCACCGGCTCGTGACGGTCCGTCAGTCCGATCGGCACACGCAGGAACTCGCGCTCGCCGCGCGGCGCCCACAGCCGCTCCAGGTCGAGCGCGGTCGGGTCCTCGACACCGAGCAGCCCGGGGAAGTCGACGGGCCCGGACACCGGGGTCCCCTCGGCGGCGGACTCCGCGGACAGCCGCAGCGGGGCGAGCAGCCGCGCCAGCCCCTCGGCGCCGGCCGGGCTCACCGCGTCCGCCGTGCCCTGCGCCACCGGGGACGGCTCGCGCAGGTCCTCGACGGTCACCTGGTCGCCGTCGACGCGGATGCGCACGCCGACCTGGTCCGGTTCGTGCACCTGCCGTTCCAGCAGGTGGAGCACGGTGACGCCCATGTCCCGCAGCTCGACGGCCGTGTCGGGCCGCGGGAGCTCGGCGGCCGTGGCGCCGTACTCGTCGCTCACCACCAGCAGCCGGCTCGTCAGCCGCAGCGCGTCGCGGCCGGACAGGCCCCGCCGCACCTCCGCCGCGTACGACGCCCGCTGTCCCAGCTCGTGCCGGCACAGCGCGGCGAGCTGCGGCAGGCTCGGGGCGATCCGGCGGGCGGCGACCGGGCCGTCCTGCTCCTGCGGATCGAGCACGTGGGGCAGCCACTTGGCCCACTCCCACTCGGTCAGCCGGTCGCCCGGCACGCCGAGCGCCATCGCCACGTCGTCGGGCGCGTGCGTGACGGCGGCCTGGACGAGCAGCGCGCGGGCGACCCGCAGCACCCCCTCGCGGTCACCGACGATGCTGACGTTGCCCGCCCGGTCCAGCGGCACCGTCAGCGGGCAGTCACTGGCGACCGAGTACCGCGCCAGCAGCGCCCGCGCCTCGTTCAGCATGAACGGGTCCGGCGGGGTCATCACACCGCCGGCGTCGGAGCCGATGGCCAGTTCCTGCACCGGCACGTCGCCGGTGCCCACCCGCACCCGGAGGAAGTCGGGGTCCTGACGGCGCCGCTCCCACAGCCGCGCGGGGTCCCGCACCAGGTCGTAGAGCGCCTCCGGGGGCGGGTTGAGGACCCGGGCGAGCTGCCGCCGCTCCCGCTCGGCCGCCCCGAACTCCTCGCGCAGCTCCTCCAGATACTCCAGGTACCGCTCACGCTGGGCCCGCCGGGTGCGCTGCGCCTTGCCGCGCTGCGACAGGAACAGCCCCACCGCGCCGAGCAGCGCGATGACCAGCACCATCGCGCCGAGCGCCGCGAACTGGCTGTTGCGGATGACGGTCATCATGACGACCGAACCCATGACGCCGGCCATCGGCAGCAGCGCCGTCGCCGCGTTGCCCAGCTTGCCCTCGGGCAGGTTCGGCGGCGGCTCCACCGTGCGCGGCCCGGCGGGCGCGAGCGGCCGGGTGGAGCGGGCGGGCCGGTGTATCAGACTCTGGGTCACGGACGGACCCTTTCTCGTACGGCTCCTGTGGCGTGCGGCGCGGCGGCGGTACGGCGGACGCTCATCGCACCCTCGTCGCGCGCCGCATGGCCTCGGCGGCGAGGCGGACCGTGGCGTCTCGGGTGGCCTGCCCGAGCAGCTCGGGGCGGATCGGGCCGCCGCCCGCCAGATGACGGTCGTAGGGCAGGGGGACGACGGTGACGCCCGTCTCCTTCAGGTGCGCGACGGCCGCCTTGACGTCCAGCACCAGATCGGGCGATCCGGCCGTGAGCGCGACGACCGTCGAGGCGAGCGCGGCGTGCGGCAGCTGGGCCAGCCAGTTGAGGACCTGGCGGGTGCCGTTGACGCCCTCGGCCGTGGTCGGGGCGACGACCACCCGGGCGTGGGCGGTGTCCATCGCGGTGCGGGCCACCTCGCCGGGCAGGCTCTCGCAGTCCACCACCGTCACCGCGAAGTAGCGGCGCAGCGCCAGCGTCACCGTGCGGTACGTGGGGACGTCCAGCGGGGCGCCGACGCGGCCCCGGCTCGCGGGCAGCAGCCAGCCGCCGTCGGCGACCGGCACCAGGTAGCCGGTGACGTCGTTCAGCCGCATCGAGGGGCTGAGGATCGGCGCCAGGTCCCCGCAGGCCCAGCGCACCGACTCCGCGCCCATGCGTACGGGCAGCGTGCCGAGTGCGGCGTCGGCCTCCAGGGTCAGCACGGGGTCGTGCCGGTAGTGGTTGAAGGTCCGGCCGAGCAGCGCGGAGACCGTCGACTTGCCGACGCCTCCGCGGATCGAGGTCACGGCGATGACCCGCCCGGTGGTGACCGGTTGTTGCAACTCCCGGGCGATCCGGGTCTCCTCGGTCACGTCCTGCGCGGCGGACGCGGTGAGGCGGCGCAGCGAGCGTCCGGTGCGCCGGGTGAGGGAGTCCCCGTGCTGCGGGCGGCCGAGGGCGCGGGCGAGCCGCGGGTCGACGGTGGGCACGGCCTCCGGGGCGGACTCCGGCAGCCGGGGGTCGCGTGAGCCCCGCGGCACGGGACTGTCCCCGGGCTGCCCTCCGCCCGCCGCGGCCGAACGGGCCGGGTGCGGCAGGGCCGGTGAGGGCGCGGGGCGCGTGGGCGCGGGCGCCGGCTGCGGCTCGGGGTGCGCCGGGGCGGGCTCCGCGGTCTCCAAGGGCGGGGCGGGGTACGCCGGTTCGCCCCCTCCGGCGGGCGGCGCGGCGGCCAAGGGCTGCGCTCCGGGGCGCGGCGGATGCACGAGACGCAGCGCGGGCTCGCCCCGCCGCACGCCGGGGACCCCGGCGCCGGGAGGGCCGGAGGGCCCCACGCCGGGCGTCGGAGCGGTCGCCGCGGGGTTCTGCCCGGCACCGCCCGGTGCGGCGGCCGTACCGGAGGCGCCGGCCCCCGTGGGCACACCGGTGTCACCCACGGCCCGGGGTTCCCCGGTGGTCTGTCCCAGCCGGCGCAGCACGTCGCGCTGCCAGTCCCCTCCCCGTCCCTGTTCCTGCGCCATGTCCGCCCCTTAAGCGAAGGTGTCGAGCAGTCGTCCGTACACGCCGAAGACGCCGAGAACCAGCGGGAACAGGGCGATCACCCCGACGGTTTCCAGCATGTCGCCGGCGCGCCGCAGCCGTACGCGCACATGCTCGGCGGGCTGCACCGACAGGACCAGCAGCGGCAGCACCGCGAGCCCCGCCAGCACGGCCAGCGGCCCCGCCGCCCCGGACCGGTCCAGCCACACCAGGAGCAGCCGCACCGCGAGCACGGCCGACGCCGCCAGCAGCACCACCACCTCCGCGACCAGCGGGAAGGCACGGGCCCGCAGCGCCACCACGACGGTCGTGACGACCGCGAGCAGCACCGTCCACACGGTGGGCTCGCGCAGCGCCAGGACACCCGCGGCGACCGCCGAGACGGCCACCGTGACCGTCGCCAGCGCCAGCCCCCGGTGCGTTGCGGCCAGCGCCGCCGACACCTGGTACCGGCTCACCGAGGCGCCGCCCGAGCGCCGGTCGTCGAGACCGGACAGCCCCGACGCCATCAGCGCCAGCCGGGGCAGCAGCCCCAGCACGACGACGGACCCGACGGCGAGCACGGCGCCGACCCGGGCCTGTTCCCCGGCGTCCGACATGCCCGGTTGGAGGGCCACGGCCGCCTCCCAGCAGAGGCCCGTCGCGGCCAGCGCGGCACCGCCGACGAGCCCGCCCCGGCCGAGCGGCGTGAACCGTCCCAGCAGGACGAGCGTCACGACGACCGCCGCCACCGCACCCGCCGCCTGCGCCGCCCCCGGCCAGCCGCGGGCGTCGCCCAGCGTCCAGGCACCGAGCACCCCCAGTGCCCCGCCCGTGGTGAGCAGCGTGGCCGCGAGCCCGCGCCGTCCCGTCCGCCCGAGCAGCACACCGCCGAGCAGGCACACCGCGGCGAGTGCCAGCAGCGCGGCGCCGACGGACCCGTGCGTGTAGTGCGCCCGCGCGACGACACCGGCGACGAGCGCCCAGCCGACGGTCGCGAGCCCGGCCACGATCCGCCGGACGGCGGGCCGCCAGCGCCAGGCACGCGAGTCCAGGTCGTCGGCGGTCTCGTCGCTGACGTCATGTACCACCGGCGCCGAGGGCGCGTCCTCGGCACGCACCAGCCGCAGCACGGCCCCGTCGGGCACCCCCGCGGACTCCAGCGTGCCGTCGTGCGCGAGCGCGGAGCCGTCCGCGGTCACCAGGTGGCGCAACTGGGGGCGCTCGGAGACCTGGTCGCCCAGCAGCCGCAGCACCTCGGGCAGGAGCAGCCCGACGGGTTCCCGCGACGGCAGGACCAGGTCCACCCTCCGTCGCTCGCCGACCAGGGTGACCCGGCTCAGCGCCGTGCGGCCCGTCGGTCCGGTCTGGCTCGAAGCCCCCGCGGATATCGCCATGTCGTACCAATCACCGGGTCGAAGGAGTCACTGAGGAAGCGGAAGGCTGCGGGGAGGACCCCGGCGACGACGGGGCGGAGACACCCGGAGAAGGCTGTACGGGACCGCCGTTGGGGCTCTTGCCGATGATCCGGTGGGACACGAACGACCACCCCACGCACCCCGCGCACAGCACCGCCGCGATCACCACCCCGGCGAACACCTTCCCCAACCGCTCGTCCACCGAGCGCCGTTGCCGCTGCGTCCCGAACAGCAGGGCGTCCCGCAGCCGCCGTCGCCGTACCGACACGGACTCCAGCAGCTGGCTGTCGTACTCCTGGGCCGTCACCGTGTTCCCTTCGGCATGGACGTGCCGTTCGCCGGGATCCGGTGGATCCCGTCCGCGGTTCCCCCGCCGCGGCCCGGTGTGCCGGACCCGGGGCCGCGGACTCGCCGCGGCCCCGGGCCGGTCCGCCTCAGCCGATGTTGTCGACCGCGGCGCGCGCCTTGGCGAGCGTCGCCTGCGCGGTGCCGTCGTTCTGCTCCAGCGTGGTGCGCACGAGGCGGATGATGTCGCGGACCTCGTTCGCCGCGCGGTTCCAGCGGACTTCCTTGCCGTGGTAGTCGTCGGAGACACCGTCGGCCTGGAACTCGGCCATCGCGGCCTGCACCGCGCGGTCGCGGTCCCCGAGGACGCGCTCCAGCTGGCCGATGATGCCCTGAAGGCTGCCCTGCACCTCCGTGGAGGCGCCGGTGTCGTACGAGCGGCGGTCCTGGTTCTGACCCATGATCCAAATCCCCCTGAGTCGTCTTATCGGGCGCCGAAGCGGGCCGCGTCGAAGTTGGCCTGCCCCATGTTCTGGTGGGCGTTGTCCTGCTGCTCGGTGTCACCGGTGCCGAACGCGGTGTCCATGCCGCCCTGGCCGCCGAGGATCGCGCCGAGCGAACCGTTCAGCGCGTCGGTGATCTCGTCCGCCCGGCTCTTGAACGAGTCGAACGCGGCCTTGCCGGCGCCGTTGAACTTGCCCTCCAGCGGCTCCGCGGCCTGCACGAGCCACTTGATCAGGGTGCCCAGGTCGTCACTGGATCCGACCGTGCTCTTGCCCAGGTCCGCCAGGGTCGTGGCCCCCATGTCGAACTTCACGTATCCACCCCCGTGTATCGCGTATGACTCACCAGTACGTCGAACATCGTGACCCATAACGCGTTGCAGCGGCAACGCCGTTGGGTGCCAAGTGACACGATCAGGACGTAACACGGACTTCTTCGCGACGCGTCGCCCCGGGGCTCCGCCGGGGCTCCCACGGGGCTCCGGCAAGGCTCTCGCGGGGTGCCGGAGTGCCTCGGAAAAAATCTTGGAAATACCGTGCAACCCTTCCGGGAGTCCGCGGGTCTAGGTGTGCGTCAGGACTCTTGGAGGGGGATCCGGGGGGATCGCGGGGGTTCTGATGCGGAGGGGAAAGCCGAGGGGGCCCGGTCGACGGACCGGGCCCCTTCGAAATGCCCGCGCACGGCCGGGAACCGGCCCGACGGGCGGCTGATCCCGGCGACGGACGGCCGCGACCACGCGCCTCACGGCCGCAATCAAGCGCCTCACGGCCCCGGGCGCGCCGTCCTCCTCAGAAGAACACCCCGCACCGCAGCAGCACGTTGGCGTACGGCCGTGCCTCCCCGGTGCGCACGATCAGCCGCGCGCCCGCCGAGCGCGACTTCAGCTCCTCGTGCGAGACCAGCTCCAGCACGGGCAGGCGCGAGCGGAGCAGGGCCGCCGCCTCCGGGTTCGCCTCCCGCACCTCGTGGGCGGCCGTCCCGCACTCCACCACCAGCTCCGCGAGCAGCCCGTCCAGGACCTCGGCGAACGACGGCACCCCGGCCCGGAACGCCAGGTCCACCAGCCGCGGCCCGTCCGGGACGGGCATCCCCGCGTCGCACACCAGCACCCCGTCCCCGTGCCCCAACTCGGCGATGGCGCCCGCGAGATGGCGGTTCAGTATCCCGGCCTTCTTCACAGCGCGCCGACCTCCTCGGCGGTCGGGAAGGACACCTGCGCGCCCTCCCGGGTGACGGCGGCGGCGCCGACCCGGGCCGCGTAGGCGGCGGCCTCGGCAAGGGACGCCCCGGCCCCGAGGCGCCAGGCCAGCGCCGCGGTGAACGCGTCGCCCGCCCCGGTGGTGTCCACCGCCGCCACCTTCACCGGCGCGACGCGGGCCGACCCGCTCCCGTCCGCCACCAGCGCGCCCGCCGCGCCCAGCGTGACGACGACCGAGCGCGGGCCGAGGGCGAGCAGCGCACGCGCCCAGTCCTCGGGCTCGGGTCCCGCCGCCTCGCCCAGCAGGACGCGGGCCTCGTGCTCGTTCACGATCAGCGGGTCGCAGGCCGCCAGCACCTCGGCGGGCAGCGGCACGGGCGGTGAGGGGTTGAGGACGAACCGGGAGCCGGACGGCAGGCACCGTACGGTCTCCACGACCGTCTCCAGCGGGATCTCCAACTGCGCCGAGACCACCCGCGAGGCCCGCAGGAGCTTCTCGGCCGCGCGGACGTCGGCGGGCGTCAGCCGTCCGTTCGCGCCCGGCGAGACGACGATGCTGTTGTCCCCGGACGGGTCGACGGTGATCAGCGCGACCCCGGTGGGCGCCCCGCCGGCCAGCACACCCGCCGTGTCGACGCCGGCCGCGCGCTGGGAGTCGAGCAGCAGCCGTCCGTGCGCGTCGTCGCCGACCCGCGCGAGCAGCGCGGTACGGGCACCGAGCCGGGCGGCGGCGACCGCCTGGTTGGCGCCCTTGCCGCCCGGATGGACGGCTAGGTCGGAGCCGAGCACCGTCTCCCCGGCCGCGGGCCGCCGCTCGACCCCGATCACCAGGTCGGCGTTGGCCGAGCCCACGACCAGCAGGTCGTAGTCGTACATCAGCACACTCTTTCCGTACGTCGACGGGGCGGACCCCGTCCGTCCACGGGAGCCGGGTCCGGCCCCCGTACGCCGGTGGGGACCGGGTCCGCGGTGAGGCGGACCCGGCCCGACCGCCGGCGAACGGCCCGCGGACCGGCGGGGGAGCCGGTCGGCGGGCCGGGCGTCAGCCGCCGAACCCGGCCACGTTCTTCGACGTGACGACCTTCACCGGCACCTTCACGGTCTCGTCGACCTTCTTGCCCTCGGCCGCGTCCAGCGCGTTGCGCACCGCGATCCGGCCGAGCTCCTTGGGCTGCTGGGCCACGGAGGCGTACAGGGTGCCCGCCTCGACCGCCTTCAGTCCGTCGGGCGTGCCGTCGAAGCCGATGACGGCGACCGACTTGCCGGCCTTCGAGCCGAGGGCCTTGATCGCGCCGAGCGCCATCTCGTCGTTCTCGGCGAAGACGCCCTGGACGTCCGGGTGCGCCTGGAGCATGTTCGTCATGACGTCGAGGCCCTTGGTGCGGTCGAAGTCCGCGGGCTGCTTGGCGACGACCTTGATGCCCGGGAACTCCTTGAGGCCCGCGGCGAAACCGGCGCCCCGCTCCCGGCTGGCGGACGTTCCCGCCTGGCCCTGGAGGATCGCGATGGTGCCCTTGCCGCCCAGCTTCTCGGCGAGGGTCCGGGCGGCGAGCTTGCCGCCCGCCACGTTGTCGGAGGCGACGAGCGCCGCCGTGTCGGCCTTGTTGACGCCCCGGTCGACGCCGACCACGGGGATGCCTGCCTTGTTCGCGGCGCGTACCGCGGGGCCCGCCGCGTCCGAGTCCACCGGGTTCACGATGATCGAGTCGAGACCCGAACTGGTGAAGTTCTGCAGCTGGTTGGCCTGCTGCGAGGCGTCGTTCTGCGCGTCGGTGACGGTCAGGTCCGCGCCGAGCTTCTTCGCCTCCTGCTGGGCGCCGGCCCGGATCTGGACGAAGAACGGGTTGTTCAGCGTCGACAGGGACAGTCCGACCTTCTTGTCGGTGCCGCCCGAGGAGCCGTTGTGCAGGAAGGACATGCCGCCCACGACGGCCGCCGCGACCACGGCCGCCAGCACATAGGTGCCCGCCTGCCGGGCCCGGCCGCCCGGACCGCCCGTCCCGGCGGCCGTCGGGGTCGCCCCCGCCTTGCGCCGCACCGTGTCGAGCAGCACCGCCAGCGCGATGACGACACCGATGACGACCTGCTGCCAGAACGCCGACACCGAGAGCAGGTTGAGTCCGTTGCGCAGCACCGCGAGGATCAGCGCGCCGATCAGGGTGCCGGACGCCTTGCCCGTGCCGCCGGCCAGCGAGGCGCCGCCGATGACGACCGCGGCGATCGCGTCGAGCTCGTAGCCCTGGGCGGCCTGCGGCTGCGCGGAGGAGAGCCGGGAGGCGAGCACGATGCCCGCCGCGGCGGCGAACAGACCGGACAGCGCGTAGATCGCGAGCTTCTGCTTCTTCACCCGCAGACCCGAGAGGCGGGCCGCCTCCTCGTTGCCGCCGATCGCGTACATGGAGCGTCCGATGTACGTACGGCCGAGGATCAGGGCGGTGATCAGACCCATCACGATCATCACGAGGACCGGCACAGGCAGCCAGCCGCCGAGGGTGTCGCCGAGGTGCGAGACGGAGTCGGGGAAGGGGATCGGGCTGCCCTGGGAGATCACCAGGGACAGTCCGCGGCCCACCGAGAGCATGGCCAGCGTCGCGATGAACGGCGGCAGCTTCCCGTACGAGATGAGCACGCCGTTGACCAGCCCGCACGCTATGCCGGTGGCGATGGCGAGGAGGACCGCGATCCCCACCGGGACGCCGTGCGAGGTGGCCGTCCAGGCGAGGACGGTCGCGGAGAGCGCGGCGACGGAACCGACCGACAGGTCGATGCCCGCCGAGACGATCACGAAGGTGACACCGAAGGCGAGGATGGCGGTGACGGCCGCCTGGACGCCGATGTTGAGCAGGTTGTCGGTCGTCAGGAAGTCGCCGGACAGCGCCGACATCGCGACGACGAGGACGATGAGCGCGGTGAGCGCGCCGTTGTCGAGAAGGAGGCGGCGGACCGCCGAGGCGCCACTGGCGCCCGATGAGCTCTTGAGCGTGTCAGTGGCCACGGGAGTCCTCCACTGCGGTAGTTCCGGTGTTGGCGGTAGCGGGTGTGCTGACGGCGAGTGCCATCACCGCGTCCTGGGTGGCTTCGGCGGCGGGGAGTTCGCCCGCGATCCGGCCCTGGGCCATGACCAGCACGCGGTCGCTCATACCGAGCACCTCGGGCAGGTCGCTGGAGATCATCAGGACGGCGGCTCCGGCGGCCGTGAGCGCGTTGACGAGCTGGTAGATCTCGACCTTGGCGCCGACGTCGATGCCGCGCGTCGGCTCGTCGAGGATCAGCACCTTGGTGTCGGCGAGCAGCCACTTGCCGATGACGACCTTCTGCTGGTTGCCGCCGGACAGGGTGCGTACGTGCTGGCCGAGTCCGGCCATCCGGACGCCGAGCTGCCCGGCGATCCGGGCGGCGGCCGCCCGCTGGCCCCTGAGGTCGACGAGCCCGCCGTGGGTCGCCGAACGCAGGGTGACGAGACCGAGGTTCTCCTCCACGGACGCGTCGAGCAGCAGTCCCTGGCCCTTGCGGTCCTCGGGGACCAGCCCGATGCCGGCGGTCATGGCGGCGGTGACGTCGTGACGCGGCAGCCGCGCCCCGGCGACCTCGACGGTGCCGCTGTCGTACGGATCGGCCCCGAAGACCGCCCGGACGACCTCGGTGCGTCCCGCGCCCACCAGTCCCGCGATGCCGACGACCTCACCGGCGCGCACCTCGAACGACACGTCGTGGAAGACGCCGTCCCTGGTGAGCCCCTCGACGGTCAGCAACGCGGTTCCGGCGTCGGCGCGTTCGCGCGGGTACTGCTGCTCGATCGACCGGCCCACCATGAGGCGTACGAGTTCGTCCTCGGGTGTGGAGGCGGGCACCTGGCCGACGCTCCGGCCGTCCCGGATGACGGTGACCCGGTCGCCGAGGGCGGCGATCTCCTCCAGGTGGTGGGTGATGAAGACGATGCCGACGCCGTCCTCGCGCAGCCTGCGCACGATCGAGAAGAGCTTCTCGACCTCCTCGGAGGTGAGTACCGCGGTCGGCTCGTCCATGATCAGGACGCGGGCGTCCAGGCTGAGCGCCTTGGCGATCTCGACCATCTGGAGCCGGGCGATGCCCAGTTCACGCACCCGGGCCCGGGGGGACACGTGCACGCCGACCCGGTCGAGCAGTTCGGCGGCGTCGGCCTCCATCTTCTTGCGGTCGATGAGTCCGAAGCGCCGCGGCTGGCGGCCGAGGAAGATGTTCTCGGCCACCGTCAGGTCGGGGACGAGGTTGAACTCCTGGTAGATGGTGGCGATCCCGAGGCGCTCGGAGTCCTGGGCGCCGTGGATGCGCACCTCCTCGCCGTCGACGAGGACCCGTCCTGCGTCGGGGCGGTAGGCGCCGGAGAGCATCTTGATGAGGGTGCTCTTGCCCGCGCCGTTCTCCCCGAGCAGCACGTGCACCTCGCCGCGGCGCAGGTCGAAGTCGACGCTGTCGAGGGCGACGACGCCGGGGAACGTCTTGCGTATCCCTTCGATACGCAGCAACTCGTCCGTACGGCTCACGGGTTGCTCCTTTGCACGGGACGTACGGGTGCCGGCTCGCCGCAGGAACGGCGCACGACGAGACGGGCGGGGAGGGTGACGGACTGCGGGGGCCGCCCTTCGATCCGGTCGACCAGGGCGCGGACGGCTGCCCGGCCCAGTTCACCGGTCGGCTGGGCGATCGCCGTGACCGGCGGGTCGGTGTGCACGAACCACGGGATGTCGTCGAAGGCGGCGAGGGCGATGTCCTCGGGGACCCGCAACCCGCGTGCCCGGACGGCGTCCAGCGCGCCGAGCGCCATCAGGTTGTCGGCGGCGAAGACGACCTCGGGCGGCTCGGCCAGGTCGAGGAAGCCCTCGGTGGCCCGGCGCCCGCTCTCCGCCTGGAAGTCGCCCTGGCCTATGTAGGCGTCGGGCAGGGCGATGCCGTACTCGGCGAGCGCCTCCCGGAAGGCCTCCACGCGCTCGCTGCCGGTGGTGGTCGCCGCCGGGCCCGCGATGATGGCGAGCCGCCGGTGGCCGAGCCCGTGCAGGTGGGCGACGAGGTCGCGGACGGCCGCCCGCCCGTCCGCCCGGACGACCGGCACGTCCACGCCGGGGATCCAGCGGTCCACGAAGACCATCGGGGTGCCCGCGCGGGCGGCGTCCAGCATGCCGGGGGAGCCGCCGTCGGCGGGGGAGACGAGGAGGCCGTCGATCCGGCGGTCGAGCAGCGTGCGGACGTGGTGGTCCTGGAGGTCGGGCCGCTCGTCGGCGTTGCCGATGATCACGCTGTAGCCGAGGGCGCGGGCCTCCTCCTCGACGGAGCGGGCCAGCTCGGTGAAGTACGGGTTGAGCACGTCGCTGATGACCAGGCCGAGGGTGCGGGTCTGGTCGGTGCGCAGGGAGCGGGCGACGGCGTTCGGGCGGTAGCCCAGGGTCTGGACGGCGGTCAGGACACGGGCGCGTGCGTCCGCGCTGACCGACGGATGGTCGTTCAGGACGCGCGAGACCGTGGCGACGGACACGCCCGCCTCGGCAGCGACGTCCTTGATGCTCGCCATCGTCGCTCCACCTCCTCGTGGAATCGATTACATGCAGGAATTGGAATCGATTACATGGGGAAAGGCAAGGGTCGCCAGTGGCCGAGATTGAATCGTGACCTGTGGCGTGATACGGCCCACGACGGCCTTCTTGGGCGCTCAGACGGCGGCCAGCTCGCACCACACGTACTTGCCGCGGTTGCCGTGCCGGGCGAGCGGGTGCCAGCCCCACTCCGTGGAGCAGGCCCGCACCAGGGTGAGCCCTCGCCCCTGTTCGGGGTGCTCCTGCTCCTCCTGCCCCTCCTGTCCGGACGGCGCCGGCGGCTCGGGCGGCTCGGGGTCCGTGTCCCAGGCCCCGATCCGCAGTGTGCCGGGCGGCGACCAGCGCACCCGGAGGGCGGCGGGGCCCTTCGTGTGGCGTACGGCGTTGGAGATCAGCTCGGTCGCGAGCAGCTCGGCGACGTCGGTGAGGCCGATCAGTCCGTGCATGGTGAGGATCAGTCGGATGGTGCGGCGGCTGACGGTGACGGCGCGCACGTCGTTGGGGACGTGTAGGGAGTACTCCCAGGACTCGTTTTCGGGCATGCGTGAACTCCGTTCGGTGGAGGGGGAGTTGCGGCGGGCCGGCGGTGGCAGTGTCGCGCCCGTCATGGCAGGACGGGGCGGTGCGCTTCCGGTGCCCCGGGGGTGCCGCAGAGTGTGCGTCGCGTCACTGACGGTAGATCTAAATCTAGAGACGCCGCAAGCGGGTCACGTAATCTGGCCCCCAATGAGTGGCGTCCGCGGGCGCGTTGAACCAGAGGGCGGTCAGGCTTTGAGGCGCGAACCGACGGCACGTCAGATGCGACTGGCGACAGAGCTGCGCAGACTCCGCGAGGCGGCAGGCCTCACGGCGCGCCAAGCGGCGGCGCTCCTGGGGGTGAGCCCGGCTCAGATCACCCACATCGAGTCCGGCCTCGCGGGCGTGAGCGAGCAGAGGCTGCGCCGCCTCGCCTCTCATTACGCCTGCACGGACGAGGAGTTCATCGACGCGTTGGTGGCCATGGCGACGGACCGGACGCGGGGCTGGTGGGAGGAGTACCGGGGATTGCTGCCCACGTCGTTTCTGGACCTGGCCGAACTGGAACATCACGCCGTGTACCTGCACGACGTGGCGATCCTCTACGTGCCGGGTCGGCTGCAGACGGAGGACTACGCCCGCGCCCTCTTCAGTTCGCGAGTTCCCGAACTGACCGACGAGGAGGTCGAGTTTCGGGTGCGTCACCGAATGGCACGCCAACAACTGCCCCTCCCGCACGAGGTGGTGATCCACGAGGCGGCGCTGAGGATCAGGGTGAGCGACCGCGCCGCAACCCGAGCGCAGCTCACGCGGCTTCTCGAATCGTCCGAGAGTGCCCACGTCACCCTGCGAGTGATCCCCTTCGATGTGGACGGTTTCACCAAAGCGTCCGCCACCATGACCTACGCGGGTGGCTCTCTGCCCCGATTGGACACGGTCGTGCGCGACGCGCCGCACGGGTCGGTCCTCATCGACGCCGAAGCTCAACTGGCGACTTACCGAACGAACTTCCGTAGGGTGCAAGCTGCATCGCTCGACCCGGAGCGATCGCGTGAACTCATCAACGGACTGGCGAAAGAGTTGTGAGGCGCCCCATGACGTTCGACAACTGGCACAAGTCGTCCCACTCGGGCGAGGGCGACGGCAACAGTTGCGTGGAGATCGCGACCCTCCCCGCCCACGTCGCCGTCCGTGACTCGAAGGCCCCCGCCCAAGCCACCCTCACCTTCCCGGTGACGGCCTTCGTCCCCTTCGTGGAGGCGCTCAAGCAGGCCCCCGTGGCTGATCGCTGACGGCTGTCACACCCTCCGGGTACCGTCGGGACATGTCCGATCAGGCGGGAACCCGCCAGGTGACCCTGGCGGTGGTGGAAGGCGTACTGGAGCGCATCACGTACGCCAACGAGGAGACCGGGTACACGGTGGCCCGGGTGGACACCGGCCGTGGTGCCGGCGACCTGCTGACCGTCGTCGGCTCGCTCCTCGGCGCACAGGTGGGCGAGTCCCTGCGCCTGGAGGGCCGCTGGGGCTCCCACCCGCAGTACGGCAAGCAGTTCACGGTGGAGAACTACACGACGGTGCTGCCCGCCACCGTCCAGGGCATCCGCCGCTACCTGGGCTCGGGTCTGGTCAAGGGCATCGGCCCGGTCTTCGCGGACCGCATCACCCGGCACTTCGGCGTCGACACGCTGCGGATCATCGAGGAGGAGCCGAAGCGGCTCGTCGAGGTCCCCGGTCTCGGCCCCAAGCGCACCAGGAAGATCGCCGACGCCTGGGAGGAGCAGAAGGCGATCAAGGAGGTCATGCTCTTCCTCCAGAGCGTCGAGGTGTCGACGTCCATCGCCGTCCGCATCTACAAGAAGTACGGCGACGCGTCGATCTCCGTGGTGAAGAACCACCCCTACCGCCTCGCGTCGGACGTCTGGGGCATCGGTTTCCTCACCGCCGACAAGATCGCCCAGTCCGTCGGCATCCCGCACGACAGCCCGGAGCGCGTCAAGGCCGGTCTGCAGTACGCGCTCTCGCAGTCCACCGACCAGGGCCACTGCTACCTCCCCGAGGAGCGGCTCATCGCGGACGCGGTGAAGCTGCTCCAGGTCGACACGGGACTCGTCATCGAGTGCCTGGCCGAGCTGGCCGCACCCGGCGAGGACGGCGAGGACCCGGGCGTCGTGCGCGAGAGGGTCCCGGCCCCCGACGGCGGCGACCCGGTCACCGCGGTCTACCTGGTCCCCTTCCACCGCGCCGAACTCTCCCTCTCCGCCCAGCTGCTGCGGCTGCTGCGCACCGGCGAGGACCGGATGCCGGGGTTCCACGACGTGGACTGGGACAAGGCGCTCGCCTGGCTGAAGGGGCGTACGGGCGCGGAGCTGGCCCCCGAGCAGGAGGCGGCCGTCCGGCTCGCGCTGACGAAGAAGGTCGCCGTCCTCACCGGGGGACCTGGCTGCGGCAAGTCGTTCACGGTGCGCTCGATCGTGGAGCTGGCCCGGGCCAGGAAGGCGAAGGTCGTGCTGGCGGCGCCCACGGGCCGGGCGGCCAAGCGCCTCGCGGAGCTGACCGGCGCCGACGCCTCCACCGTGCACCGGCTGCTGGAGCTCAAGCCCGGCGGGGACGCGGCGTACGACCGGGAGCGGCCGCTCGACGCCGACCTGGTGGTGGTGGACGAGGCGTCGATGCTGGACCTCCTGCTCGCCAACAAGCTGGTCAAGGCGGTCGCCGAGGGTGCTCACCTGCTGTTCGTGGGGGATGTCGACCAGCTGCCCAGCGTCGGCGCCGGCGAGGTCCTGCGCGATCTGCTCGCCGACGGCAGCCCGATCCCGGCGGTCCGCCTCACCCGCGTCTTCCGCCAGGCCCAGCAGTCCGGCGTGGTGACGAACGCCCACCGGATCAACGCGGGCCAGCAGCCCGTCACCCAGGGACTCAAGGACTTCTTCCTCTTCGTCGAGGACGACACCGAGGAGGTGGGCCGGCTCACCGTGGACGTGGTGGCCCGGCGCATTCCGGCCAAGTTCGGTCTCGACCCGCGGCGCGACGTGCAGGTGCTCGCGCCGATGCACCGCGGCCCGGCGGGCGCCGGAGCACTGAACGGCCTGCTCCAGCAGGCCGTCACACCGGCCCGCCCCGACCTCCCCGAGAAGCGCTTCGGTGGGCGGGTCTTCCGCGTCGGCGACAAGGTCACCCAGATCCGGAACAACTACGAGAAGGGCGAGAACGGCGTCTTCAACGGCACGGTCGGCGTCGTCACCTCGCTCGACCCGGACGAACAGCGCCTGACCGTACGCACGGACGAGGACGAGGAAGTGGAATACGAGTTCGACGAGCTCGACGAACTGGCCCACGCGTACGCGGTGACCATCCACCGCTCCCAGGGCAGCGAGTACCCGGCGGTGGTGATCCCGGTCACCACCAGCGCCTGGATGATGCTCCAGCGCAATCTGCTCTACACGGCGGTCACCCGCGCCAAGAAGCTGGTCGTCCTCGTCGGCTCCCGCAAGGCGATAGGCCAGGCGGTCCGCACGGTCTCCGCCGGGCGCCGCTGCACCGCCCTGGACCACCGTCTGGCGCCCCGCCCCCTCGGAGCCTGAGACGCCGGGACGGACGCGGGGAAGGGCTCAACGGTCCCGGCACGGCGGGGTTCGTAAAAAATGATCGATCAAATGAGTCACAAAGGTCACACTCCACTTCCGGAAGCGGAGCGTGGGGGGCAGGATGAGCAGGTTGGCGGCACTGAGTGCCGCCAATAGGCCCAATGGTCGACCCCGAGTGCACTCTCCAGGGCCAAATGGGGGATGGTAGAGACAGTCAGGGCACCTCGAAGAAGAGGCACAACGTCGGTGAGGGATGACGTGAGCGACAACTCTGTAGTACTGCGGTACGGCGATGGCGAGTACACCTACCCGGTGATCGACAGCACCGTCGGCGACAAGGGCTTCGACATCGGGAAGCTCCGCGCCCAGACCGGTCTGGTCACGCTCGACAGCGGATACGGCAACACCGCCGCCTATAAATCCGCGATCACCTACCTCGACGGCGAGGAAGGCATCCTGCGGTACCGCGGTTACCCGATCGAGCAGCTCGCCGAGCGCTCCACCTTCCTTGAGGTGGCGTACCTGCTGATCAACGGCGAACTGCCGACCGTCGACCAGCTCTCCACCTTCAAGGGCGAGATCACGCAGCACACCCTGCTGCACGAGGACGTCAAGAACTTCTTCCGCGGCTTCCCGCGTGACGCCCACCCCATGGCGATGCTGTCGTCCGTGGTCAGCGCGCTGTCCACCTTCTACCAGGACAGCCACAACCCGTTCGACGAGAAGCAGCGCCACCTCTCGACGATCCGCCTGCTCGCCAAGCTTCCGACGATCGCGGCCTACGCGTACAAGAAGTCGATCGGTCACCCGTTCGTCTACCCGCGCAACGACCTCGGGTACGTCGAGAACTTCCTGCGGATGACCTTCTCGGTCCCCGCGCAGGAGTACGACCTCGACCCGGTCGTCGTCTCCGCGCTCGACAAGCTGCTCATCCTGCACGCGGACCACGAGCAGAACTGTTCGACCTCCACCGTGCGCCTGGTCGGCTCCTCGCAGGCGAACATGTTCGCCTCGATCTCCGCCGGCATCTCGGCCCTCTGGGGCCCGCTGCACGGCGGCGCCAACCAGTCGGTGCTGGAGATGCTCGAAGGCATCCAGGCGTCCGGCGGCGACGTCGACACCTTCATCCGCAAGGTGAAGAACAAGGAAGACGGCGTGAAGCTCATGGGCTTCGGGCACCGCGTCTACAAGAACTTCGACCCCCGGGCGAAGATCATCAAGGCCGCCGCGCACGACGTCCTCTCCGCCCTCGGCAAGTCGGACGAGCTGCTCGACATCGCGCTGAAGCTGGAAGAGCACGCGCTGGCCGACGACTACTTCGTCGAGCGCAAGCTCTACCCGAACGTGGACTTCTACACGGGCCTCATCTACCGCGCGATGGGCTTCCCGACCGAGATGTTCACGGTCCTGTTCGCCCTCGGCCGCCTGCCGGGCTGGATCGCCCAGTGGCACGAGATGATCAAGGAGCCGGGTTCCCGCATCGGCCGCCCGCGCCAGATCTACACGGGCGAGGTCCTCCGCGACTTCGTCCCGGTGGAAGCCCGCTAGACAGCACCTTCCAGGCAAAAAACCGCCCCGACGGCTCCTCCCGAAAGCGAGTGAGCCGAAGGGGCGCGCCTGTGTCGAGGGGCCGACGCGCGGAGGCCCCGACGAAGGAGGGGTCGAGCACGATCGGCCCCTCGACACAGGCTTCCGCGCCCCGGAGGCGAACCGAGCTCCTGGAAGAGGGGGCCCCGGAGGCGAACCGAGCGCCAGAAATACGGAAAGCGCCCTGCTGCCGGTCCCCCCACGGGCCGGCAGTCAGGGCGCTTTCCTTGTCCCGGTGCGGATTCCCCCCACGGGATCCGGCCGGGCGTCTGTGGGACAGCGCCTGAATCGCTGCGAGCTAAACGAGCAAAACTGGTTACGCCACTGCGTGACGAGGTGCGGTCTGCCGGGACCCGTACGGACCGGGAGGGCCGCTCAAAGCTCTCCGGCGTACGTGCCCCGGCAACGCAGCTCCGGGAACGTCCCCCAAGACATCCCCAGATGCCGGCTCCGCCCCCCAAGACGTTGCCGACATCGCCAACTTAGACTCACGAACCCCTTCGTTGGTTACGTTCACATCACTGTGACCTGCGTCTCTTGCATATGTCCTGAAAATGCGCAAGAGCCCCGATACGTCGATCGGAGACCAAGCGTAAGGATGATGCGCGAGCCTTGTGAAGAGCTTATGTGAGGCTTCCGTTGGACTCTAGAGGGACTCCCGCCCCGTCGTCATGAGAATGCCCTGAGCCGAAGGCTGTTCGTGACCACGAACACCGAGGAGAAGGCCATGGCGGCGCCCGCGATCATCGGGTTGAGGAGTCCCGCGGCGGCCAGCGGCAGCGCGGCCACGTTGTATCCGAAGGCCCAGAGCAGGTTCCCCTTGATGACGGCGAGGGTCCGGCGCGAGAGCCGGATCGCGTCGGCGGCGACGCGCAGGTCCCCGCGGACGAGGGTCAGGTCGCCGGCCTCGATGGCCGCGTCGGTCCCCGTGCCCATGGCGAGACCGAGGTCGGCGGTGGCGAGCGCGGCGGCGTCGTTGACGCCGTCGCCGACCATGGCGACCGTCCGGCCCTCGCCCCGGAGCCGCTCGATCACCTCGACCTTGCCCTCGGGCAGCACCTCGGCGACGACTTGGTCGATGCCGACGGCGCGGGCCACGGACTCGGCCACCGCCCGGTTGTCGCCGGTCAGCAGCACCGGCGTGAGACCGAGGGCGCGCAGGGCCCTCACCGCCTCGGCGCTGGTCTCCTTGACCGTGTCGGCGACGGTCAGGACGCCGATCGCCGTCCCGTCCCGGGTGACCACGACGGCCGTACGGCCGCCGGCCTGGGCCTCGGCGCGGGCGCGGGCCAGCTCGGGCGGGAGGGTGCCGTGCGGCAGCCGTCCCACCGTGATCTCCCGTCCCTCGACGCGTCCGCGCACGCCGAGTCCGGGGACGTTCTCGAAGTGCTCGGGAGCGGGCAGGGCGCCGGCGCGCTCCTCGGCGCCTGCGGCGACGGCCCGGGCGATCGGATGCTCCGAGGCGTGCTCCAGGGCTCCTGCGGCCCGCAGGAGCTCGCTCTCGCCGATGCCTTCGGCGGCGTACACCTCGTGCAGGGTCATCCGGCCGGTGGTGACGGTCCCGGTCTTGTCCAGGACGACGGTGTCGACGCGGCGGGTGGACTCCAGGACCTCGGGGCCCTTGATGAGGATGCCGAGCTGGGCGCCGCGTCCCGTGCCGACCATCAGCGCGGTCGGGGTCGCGAGGCCGAGGGCGCAGGGGCAGGCGATGATCAGGACCGCGACGGCGGCGGTGAAGGCGGCCACGGTGTCACCGGTGAGACCGAGCCAGAAACCGAACGTGCCGACGGCGATCAGCAGTACCACCGGCACGAAGACCGCGGAGATCCGGTCGGCGAGGCGCTGCACCTCGGCCTTGCCGTTCTGCGCGTCCTCCACCAGCCGTGCCATCCGGGCCAGCTGGGTGTCCGCGCCGACGCGGCGGGCCTCCACGACCAGGCGGCCCGCGACGTTCACGGTGGCGCCGGTGACGCCGTCGCCGACGGACACGTCGACCGGCACGGACTCGCCGGTCAGCATGGACGCGTCGACCGCCGAGGTGCCCTCGACGACGGTGCCGTCGGTGGCGATCTTCTCGCCGGGCCGTACGACGAAGCGGTCGCCGACGGCCAGTCCGTCGACGGGGACGCGCACCTCGCGGCCGTCCCTGAGGACGCGGACGTCCTTAGCGCCGAGCTCCATCAGCGCCCGCAGGGCCGCCCCGGCGCGCCGCTTGGAGCGGGCCTCCAGATAGCGGCCGAGCAGGATGAACGCGACGACGCCGGCCGCGACCTCCAGGTAGATGGTGGAGGCGCCGTCGTGGCGCGAGACGGTGAAGGTGAAGCCGTCCCGCATGCCGGACATGCCCGCGTCGCCGAAGAACAGCGCCCAGAGGGACCAGCCGAAGGCGGCGAGCGTGCCGACGGACACGAGCGTGTCCATGGTGGCCGCGCCGTGCCGCGCGTTGGTGAGGGCGGCGCGGTGGAAGGGGAGTCCGCCCCAGACGACGGCGGGCGCGGCGAGGGTGAGTGCGAGCCACTGCCAGTTGTCGAACTGCAGTGCCGGGATCATCGACATCAGGACGACGGGCAGCGCGAGGGCGGCGGAGACGGTCAGCCGCTGCCGCAGGGAGGCGAGTTCGGGGTCGTCCGCGGCGGGCGCCTCGGTGTCCTCGGCGGGCGGGGGAGCGGGCTCCTCGGCCGTGTAGCCGGTCTTGACCACGGTGGCGATGAGGTCGGCGACCTGTGTCCCCGCGGGGTAGGTGACCTTCGCCTTCTCGGTGGCGTAGTTCACCGTGGCGGTGACGCCGTCCATGCGGTTGAGCTTCTTCTCGACCCGGGCCGCACAGGAGGCGCAGGTCATCCCGCCGATGACGAGTTCGACCTCGGAGGCCGGGACGGACGGCGCGGAGGTCTCCGTCACCGGGGTCCTGGCTGCTGCGGTGGTCATGTCCGGCTCCAGTCGATGGGCCGGGCCGTACGGAGTCGGTGTCTGCCGGCCGGTACGGCCCGGTGCGGGGACGAGGTGCTGCGGGCGGCGCCGCAGCCGGGCTCGGGCGGGGTCAGGCGCGGCCGACGAGCTCGAAGCCCGCCTCGTCCACGGCGGCGCGTACGGCCTCGTCGTCGAGCGGCGCGGCGGACACGACGGTGACCTCGCCGGAGGAGGCCACGGCCTTCACCGAGTCGACGCCGGCGATCTCCGAGATCTCGCTGGAGACGGAGCCTTCGCAGTGGCCGCAGCTCATGCCGCTCACCCGGTAGACGGTCGTGACGGAGTGCGGGGTGCCGGTCTGGGCGGTCATGGCGTTACTCCTCGTCGAGGCATGGGGGCGTTCCGGTGCGGGTGGGCGGCCTGTGGGATGCGGGTTCCCACCCGACGCACTCCACACTATACCCCTAGGGGGTACTAACGAGGCCGGGCGGGACGCGGCCGGACCGCGGGCGCGCCGCTCAGTGTCCGCCGCCGCCCGTCTCCCCGACGAGCGGCTTCAGGTAGCGGTACATGACCGTCTTCAGCTCGGTGACGTACGCGTCCCGCGCCGTGCCCTCGTGGGACATGATCAGGTCGAGTCCGGCCTTGAAGAGGGCGAGCGTCATGTTCGCGGTGCGGGTGCGCTCCTCGGGTGAGGCGTCGGGCAGGTAGCCGGCGACGATGTCGTCCACCCGGGTTAGCACGGCGTCGTGCACGGTGCTGATCTCCTCGGTGATGCGGCCCGGGGTGTCGGCGCCGTGCATCAGGACGCCGAACGCGGGGTTGGCGACGTTGAACTCGATGAGCGGGTCGAGGACCGCGTCGAGCATCTCGTCCAGCGGGAGCCCGATGTTCTCCGGGGCGAGGGCCTGGCCCTGCGACGCGCGCCAGTCGTGGAGCAGCTGGTCGCTGAGGCCGATCGCGAGGGCCTCCTTGTTCGGGAAGAACTGGTAGAGCGTGCCGGGGGAGACGCCCGCCTCGCGGGCGATCGCGTTCGTGCTGGCGCCCGTGTAGCCGCTCCTGCAGAACACCGAGGCGGCGGCGTCGAGGAGCTGGGCGATGCGGCGCTCGCCGCGGGCCTGGCGCCGGCGCGGCCTGTCCTCCGGCGTCCGCTCCGTGATGTCGGTGCCGGTGCCGTCGGCGGACCTGTCGGGCTTGTCGGACACGGGTTATCCCCAACTCTCAGGGCGCGATTGACAAACACGAGTGGTCGCTCGCATTCTTGGAAAACGCGAGCGATGACTCGTGTTTGCCAGTCTATGGCAAAGGACGACCCATGCGGCCTGCCCGGACGCGCGCGACGAACGCGCGGCCGCGAGCGGACGACAGGGGTCACGGTGAAGGGGACACCGCACGATGACCGTAGTCAACAGGACCCCGCGCATCGGCGGCTGGACCCGCGTCGTGACCGCGCGGCCCCGGCTCTCGCTGCTCCTGGCCCTGCTGGTCACCGCCCTCGCGGTGGTCGCGGGCAGCGGTGTCGCCGACCGGCTGGGCAGCGGCGGCTGGGAGGACCCGGACGCCCAGTCCACCTACGCGACCGAGGCGCTGGAGCACCGCTTCCCCGCCTCGCAGCCCAATCTGCTCCTCCTGGTCGACGCGGGACGCGCGTCGGTGGACGACCCCGCCGTCGCCGCCGAGGCGAAGCGGCTCGCGGCCCGGCTCGCCTCCGAGCGGGGCGTCACGGGCGTCGGCTCCTACTGGCAGTCAGGCTCACCCGCCCTGAAGGCCGAGGACGGGCACGAGGCACTCGTCGCCGCCCGGATCACGGGCGACGAGAAGACCGCGGGCGAGACCCTGGACCGCCTGGCACCCGCCTTCCGGGGGACGCACGGCCCGGTCGAGGTCCGCGTCGGCGGACCCGTCGCCGTACGGCACGAGATGCAGACGACCATCCGCGAGGACCTGACCCGCGCCGAGCTGATCGCCCTCCCGGTGACGCTCGTGCTCCTGGTGATGGTGTTCGGGAGCGCGGTGGCGGCGCTGCTGCCGCTCGGCGTGGGCATCATCGCCATCCTCGGCACGAACGCGGTCCTGCGCGGACTCACCGAGCTGACCGACGTCTCGGTCTTCGCCATGAACCTCACCACGGCCCTCGGGCTGGGCCTCGCCGTCGACTACGCCCTGTTCATCGTCCGCAGGTTCCGCGAGGAGCTGTCCGCGGGCGCCGAGCCCCGGGCCGCCGTCGCCACCACCCTGCGCACCGCCGGGCGCACGGTCCTCTTCTCGGCCCTCACGGTCGCCGTGTCGCTGGCCGCGATGCTGCTCTTCCCGCAGTACTTCCTGCGCTCCTTCGCCTACGCCGGCATCGCGGTGGTGCTGCTCGCCGCGGGCGCCGCCCTCGTCCTGCTGCCGGCCGCGCTGGTCCTGCTCGGACACCGGGTGAACGCCCTGGACCTGCGGCGCCTGCCGCGGCGCGGCCGGCCGCGCAGGACGGCCGAAGGGGCGGCCTGGGGGCGCACGGCGGACCTCGTCATGCGCAGGGCACCGGTCTTCGCCCTGGCCACCACCGTCGCCCTGGTCGTCCTCGGACTGCCGTTCCTGGGCGTGCGGTTCGGCACGGCCGACGACCGGCAGCTCCCCTCGACCGCCGAGTCCCACACCGTCCAGCAGCACATCAGGGACGGCTTCCCCGGCAGTCCGGGCGGCGGCCTCGAAGTGCTCGCCGAAGGCCGCGCGACCCGGGCCGAGTACGCCGCGTACAAGGACCGGATCGCCGCGCTGCCCGGCGTGCTCCGGGTGGACGGACCCCTGGTGGAGGGCGACTCGGCGTACTTCACGGTGCTGCCGAAGGGCGAGGCCGTCGACGACGCCGCCCAGCGGCTGGTGGGCGACCTGCGCGCGGCCGACGCGCCCTTCGGCACCGCCGTCACCGGCACGGCGGCGGTCCTTGTCGACTCCAAGCACGCGATAGCCGACCGGCTGCCGTGGGCGGTCGCCTTCATCGCGCTCGTCACCCTGCTCCTGGTGTTCCTGCTGACCGGCAGCGTGCTCGTACCGCTCCAGGCGGTCCTGCTGAACGCGCTCAGCCTGACGGCGATGTTCGGGGCGGTGGTCTGGGTCTTCCAGGACGGCCATCTGTCGGGGCTGCTCGGCTTCACCGACACGGGCTCGATCGAGACCACCCTGCCGGTCCTCATGTTCTGTGTCGCCTTCGGACTGTCCATGGACTACGGCGTGTTCCTGCTCTCCCGCATCAAGGAGGAGTACGACGCGACGGGCGACCACCGGGAATCGGTCCGCTTCGGCCTCCAGCGCACCGGCGGACTGATCACCGCCGCCGCGGTCATCCTGGCGGTGGTGATGGTTGCGATCGGCACCTCGCGGGTGACCAACACCAAGATGCTCGGCCTCGGCATCGCGCTCGCCGTCCTGATGGACGCGATGATCGTCCGCAGCCTGCTCGTGCCCGCCGTCATGCGGCTCACCGGCAGGGCCACCTGGTGGGCCCCGGGTCCGCTGCGCCGCTTCCACGAGCGGTTCGGAGTCGCCGAAGGGGACACGCGGCCCCCCGCCTCCGAGGTGCAGGAGCCCGACCTGGACCGGGACAGGATCGAGGTACGCGGATAGCGTTCCCCGCGGACACGATCTCCGGGCGAGGGGCGAGACGGATGCGGGCAGTGGTGTTCGAGCGGTACGGCGAGCCGGCCGAGGTGCGCGAGGTGGCGGACCCGGCACCGGCCGGGCACGGGGTCGTGGTGCGGGTCGAGGCCACCGGGCTGTGCCGCAGCGACTGGCACGGCTGGCAGGGGCACGACCCGGACATCACGCTGCCGCACGTGCCCGGTCACGAACTCGCCGGTGTCGTCGAGGCCGTGGGCGCGCGGGTGACCGGATGGCGCCCCGGGGACCGGGTCACCGTGCCCTTCGTCTGCGCCTGCGGCACCTGCCCCGCCTGCGCGGCGGGCGACCAGCAGGTCTGCGAGCGCCAGACCCAGCCCGGCTTCACCCACTGGGGCTCCTTCGCGCAGTACGTGGCGCTGGAGCACGCCGACGTGAACCTGGTCGCGGTGCCCGAGGAGCTGTCCTTCGGGACGGCGGCCTCGCTGGGCTGCCGGTTCGCCACGGCGTTCCGCGCGGTGGTCGTACAGGGACGGGTGGCGGCGGGGGAGTGGGTCGCGGTGCACGGGTGCGGGGGCGTCGGGCTGTCCGCCGTGATGATCGCGGCGGCCTCGGGCGCCCGGGTCGTGGCCGTGGACGTCTCCGCCCGGGCGCTGGAGCTGGCGCGGACGTTCGGGGCGGCCGAGTGCGTCGACGCCTCCCGGGTCGCGGACACGGCGGAGGCGGTGCGCGAGGTGACGGGCGGCGGCGCCCACCTCTCCCTGGACGCGCTCGGTTCCCCCGCCACCTGCGCCGCCTCCGTGAACGGCCTGCGCCGCCGCGGCCGTCATGTGCAGGTGGGCCTGCTGCCCTCGCCGACCGGCTCCACCCCGGTTCCGATGGCACGGGTGATCGGCCTCGAACTCGAAGTGCTGGGCAGCCACGGGATGGCGGCGCACGCCTACCCCCGGATGCTGGAGCTGGTGCGGGCGGGCGTGCTGCGCCCCGATCTGCTCGTCACGTCGACCATCCCGCTGGACGCCGCGCCGGCCGCGCTGGAGGCGATGGGCACGGCCCCGGGCTCCGGGGTGACCGTCGTCGAACCCTGGGCCTGAGGGGCCGCACCGCCCACGTCCGGGTCCGCGCCGGAGCCCTTCACTGCCGCCTCCCGCCCGTCGAACCGGCTCCGGGGGCCGGCCCGTCGCCGCCGGGGCGGCCGTGACTCCCGGCGTCAGTGCCGCCGGGGCGGCCGTGACTCCCGGGGTCAGTCCTCCCGGCGCCCCCGGTTGCCCGGCCGGGACGCGACCCAGGCGCGGACGGTGTCGGCGTACCAGTACGGTTTTCCGCCCTCCACATGGTCGGGCGGTGGCAGCAGGCCGTGTTTGCGGTACGACCTCACGGTGTCCGGCTGCACCCGGATGTGCGCGGCGATCTCTTTGTACGACCAGAGCCGACGGTCGGTCATCAGTGGCACCTCCCTGCGCGCGCCGCGGCGGCGGCCGGGGGCGGCCGTCGGGGGAGCCGGGCGCTGCGCTGGCGATCACAAAGCCTGTGCCCGTTGAACGACGCTGCGTGACCGGGAGGCTGGGCCTGTCGCCCGGGTGTGACCCAAGACCCGCGTATACGCGACATGTGTGACAGGAAGCGGTCTTTTGTGACACGGGTGACGCATTGAGCGTCGTGAGCACCCTGGGAACAACTGATGGCCCCGGCCCCACCGCACGCCGACGGACCCCACGCGCCCCCCCGGCGCACCGCCGCGCCCCCCGAAGCCGCGCCCCCGAATCGCCCCACCCGCGCCCTCGAACCTGGCCCCCGTCCGTTCAGGCCCCGCAGGACCTCAGGAACGCCCGGGTCCGTTGGGCGATCGGGAGGGGCTTGTCCGGTGGGCAGGGGTACATGTCCTGCTCGACGATCGCGAAGAGGTCGACGTCGAGCTTCTGCGCGGCGGCGAGGACGGGCTCCAGCGCCGGTACGCCGGAGGGCGGTTCGCACATGACACCGCGTGCCACGGCCGGCCCGAACGGCACCTCGCCCGCCCGGACCTCGGCCAGGACCAGCGGATCCACCTGCTTGAGGTGGAGGTAGCCGATGCGTTCGCCGTACGTCTCGATGAGCTTGACGCTGTCGCCGCCGCAGTAGGCGTAGTGCCCGGTGTCCAGGCACAGCGAGACGAGCGAGGAGTCCGTGGCGTCCAGGAAGCGGGTGACGTTCTCCTCGCTGTCGATGTGCGTGTCGGCGTGCGGGTGGACGACGATCCGCAGCCCGTAGCGCTCCCGCACCTCGTGGGCGAGCCGCTCGGTCTGGGCGGTGAGGCTGCGCCACTGCGTCGGTGTCAGGGTCCTGTCCTCCAGTACCGCGCCCGTCTTGTCGTCCCGCCAGAAGGAGGGGATGACGACGAGGTGCTCGGCGCCCATGGCCCGGGTGAGCTCGGCGATGGCCGAGACGTGCGCCCAGGTGGAGTCCCACACCGCCGGGCCCCGGTGCAGGCCGGTGAACACCGTGCCGGCCGAGACCGTGAGCCCGCGCCGTGCGGTCTCCTCCGCCAGGACGGCCGGATCGGTCGGCAGATAGCCGTAGGGGCCCAGCTCGATCCACTCGTACCCGGACGCGGCGACCTCGTCGAGGAAGCGCTGCCAGGGGACCTGCCGCGGATCGTCCGGGAACCAGACGCCCCAGGAGTCGGGAGCCGAACCGATCCGGATGCGGGACAGTGAGGAGGGAGGCGACGACCGCGGTGACGGCCGGGGCGACGACGGGCGTGAGGGGCCAGGTGACGACGGACGTGACGGCTCGGGCGATGGCTGCGGTGACAACGACGTCATGGGCGTCAGCTTCGGACCGCCCCTGGAAGGTGTCAAGCCCTGGTCCGAATGTCTGGACAAAGCGTTGACAGGGCTCCCCGGGCGACGCTAGACCTGGGGACAGCCCAAGCGAAGGGATCTCGATGGCGTACGACCTGATCACCATGGGGCGGATCGGCGTGGACCTCTACCCGTTGCAGACGGGCGTGCCGCTGGCCCGGGTGACGTCCTTCGGGAAGTTCCTCGGCGGGTCGGCGACGAACGTCGCGGTGGCCGCCGCCCGCCTCGGCCGGCGCACGGCGGTGATCACACGTACGGGCGACGACCCCTTCGGCGCGTACCTCCACGACGCGCTGCGGGACTTCGGCGTCGACGACCGCTGGGTGACGCCGGTCGCCGGGCTGCCGACCCCGGTCACGTTCTGCGAGGTCTTCCCGCCGGACGACTTCCCGCTCTACTTCTACCGGCAGCCCAAGGCGCCCGACCTGGAGATCCACGCGGACGAGCTCGACCTGGAGGCGGTGCGCGACGCCTCCGTCTTCTGGGTGACCGGCACGGGACTGAGCGAGGAGCCCAGCCGCACCGCGACGCTCGCGGCGCTCGCCCACCGGGCCGGGGCGGGCACGACGGTCTTCGACCTCGACTGGCGCCCCATGTTCTGGAAGGACCCCGGGTCCGCGCGCCCCTTCTACGCCGAGGCCCTGCGCCACACCACCGTCGCCGTGGGCAACGTGGACGAGGTGGAGATCGCCACCGGCGAGCGCGACCCGCACACCGCCGCCCGCGCCCTGCTGGCGGCGGGCGTCGAGCTGGCGGTGGTGAAGCAGGGCCCGAAGGGCGTCCTCGCCGTCCACCGCGACGGCACGTCCGCCGAGGTCCCGCCGCTGCCGGTGACCGTCCTCAACGGCCTCGGCGCCGGCGACGCCTTCGGCGGCTCCCTGTGCCACGGCCTGCTGGCCGGCTGGGACCTGGAGCGGATCATGCGGTATGCGAACGCGGCGGGCGCCATCGTCGCCTCCCGCCTGGAGTGCTCCTCGGCCATGCCGACCCCGGACGAGGTCGAGGACGCGCTCGCCGCGGGAGCGGTGCGGTGAGGGCGGGACACGTCGGCGGGACGAGGCACGGGGAGGGCGCCGGCGACGGCCGCGGCACCGCTCCGGGTGCCCTCGGCCCGATAGACGTATCCGAGCTGGTCCGCGTCCGCGCCCAGCACCCCGAGGCGATCGCCGAGGCCGCGGCCCGCCGCCCCCGGCGCCCCCTGGTCGACGGCGGCGGCCGCCTGATGATCATCGCCGCGGACCACCCGGCCCGGGGCGCGCTGGCCGTCGGCGACCGCAGGTTCGCCATGGCGAGCCGCGCCGACCTGCTGGAACGGCTCTGCCTCGCGCTCTCGCGGCCCGGTGTCGACGGCGTTCTCGCCACCGCCGACATCCTCGACGACCTGCTGCTGCTCGGCGCCCTGGACCGCAAGGTCGTCCTCGGGTCGATGAACCGCGGCGGCCTCGCGGGCGCCGCCTTCGAACTGGACGACCGGTTCACCGGGCACCGCCCGCAGGACATCGAGCGGCTCGGTTTCGACGCGGGCAAGCTGCTGCTGCGCATTGACTACGACGACCCGGGCTCGCTGCGGACCCTGGAGTCCGCCGCCCGCGTCGTCGACGAGATGGCCGGGCGCCGGCTCCCGGTGTTCGTCGAGCCGTTCCTGTGCCGCCGCGACCCGGCGACCGGGGCGCTGCGCAACGACCTCGGCGCCGAGGCGGTCACCAAGTCCATCGCCATCGCGAGCGGCCTGGGCGGCACGTCGGCGTACACCTGGCTGAAGGTTCCCGTCACCGAGAACCCCGACGACATGGCCCGCGTCATGGAGACCTCCACGCTGCCCGCCGTCCTGCTCGGCGGCGACGTCGGCGAGGACCAGGAGGGCGCGTACGAGAAGTGGCGCGGTGCCCTCCAACTGCCCACCGTGCAGGGGCTGGTCGTCGGCCGCTCCCTGCTCTACCCGGCGGACGGGGACGTGGCCGCCGCCGTGGACACCGCCGTCGGACTCCTGTGAGGACCGGATGACGAGCAACGACCTGTACGTCCCCAAGGGCGCCGCCGCAGGCCCGCTGTACGCCGTCGACATCGACCCCAAGCGGGCGGGATGGGAGTACAGCAGCCTGCGCGTGGTCGACCTCGCGCCGGGCGGCACGCACACCTTCACCAGCGGCGACAGCGAGTGGATCGTGCTGCCCCTGGAGGGTGGTTGTACGGTACACACGGAGGGTGAGGAGTTCCATCTCCTGGGCAGGGAAAGCGTGTTCGGCGGAGTCAGCGACTTCGCCTACGTTCCCCGCGACGCCCGGGCACTGATCGCCTCCGGCGCGGGAGGCCGCTTCGCCCTGGCAGGAGCGAAGTGCGAGCGCCGACTCCCCGCCCGCTACGGCCCCGCGCCGGAGGTTCCCGTCGAAGACCGCGGCAGCGGCACCTGCGCCAGGAAGGTGCGCAACTTCGCCTCGGCCGACGGCTTCGAATGCGACCGGCTGATCGCCGTCGAGGTCGTCACCCCCGGCGGCAACTGGTCCTCGTACCCGCCGCACAAGCACGACGAGCACCGCCCCGGCGTCGAGTCGCTGCTGGAGGAGATCTACTACTTCGAGATCGAGGGTCCGGGCGGTTTCGGCTATCAGCGCGTGTTCCCCTCACGCGAGGGCGGCGCCGACGTGCTGGCCGAGGTGAGGACCGGCGACGCCGTCCTCGTCCCCGACGGCTGGCACGGCCCGTCCGTCGCGGCTCCCGGGCACACCATGTACTACCTGAACGTGATGGCGGGTCCGGGCGCGGAGCGGGAGTGGCGGATCTGCTTCCACCCCGGACACGGAGAGAGCGCGGAGGGATACCGATGACCCGTCTGACGGTCGCGCAGGCGCTGGTGCGCTTCCTGGCCTCCCAGTTCACGGAACGGGACGGCGAGCGGCAGCGGCTGATCGGCGCCACCTGGGGCATCTTCGGCCACGGGAACGTCGCCGGGATCGGCCAGGCGCTCGTCGAGTACGCGGACGAGATGCCGTACCACCAGGGCCGCAACGAGCAGTCCATGGTGCACGCGGCCGTCGGCTACGCGCGCCAGCGCAACCGGCTGTCCACGCACGCCGTGACGACGTCGATCGGCCCCGGCGCCACGAACCTCGTCACCGGCGCCGCCCTCGCGACGGTCAACCACCTGCCGGTGCTGCTGCTGCCCGGCGACGTCTTTGCCACCCGCCCGGCCGACCCGGTCCTCCAGCAGCTGGAGGTCCCCTACGCGGGCGACGTGTCGGTCAACGACTGCCTGCGCCCGGTGTCGAGGTACTTCGACCGGATCACCCGCCCCGAGGCGCTGATCCCGGCGGCGCTCCAGGCGATGCGGGTGCTGACGGACCCGGTGGAGACGGGCGCGGTCACCCTCGCGCTGCCGCAGGACGTGCAGGCGGAGGCGTTCGACTGGCCGGAGGAGTTCTTCGCGGAGCGGGTCTGGACCGTCCGGCGCCCGGCCCCCGACTCCGGCGAACTGGCCGAGGCCGTGCGGGCCGTCCGCGAGTCCCGGCGCCCCCTGATCGTCGCGGGCGGCGGGGTCCACCACAGCCGCGCCGAGGACGCCCTCGCGGAACTCGCCGCGGCCACCGGCATCCCGGTCGCCTCCACCCAGGCCGGCAAGGGCTCCCTGCGGTGGGACCACCCGCAGGACGTCGGCGGCATCGGCCACACCGGCACCGCGACCGCCGACGAACTGGCGCGCACCGCCGACCTGGTGATCGGCGTCGGCACCCGCTACACCGACTTCACGACGGCGTCCGGCACCCTCTTCGCGGGCTCGGGCGTCCGCTTCCTCAACCTGAACATCGCGCCCTACGACGGGCACAAGCTGTCCGGGCGGACCCTGATCGCGGACGCCCGCGCCGGTCTGGAGGAGCTCACCGAGGCGCTCACCCTGCACGGCCACCGCGCGGAGCCCGCCTACGTCACCGAGTACACGGACGACAAGGAGCGCTGGGAGTACCGGGTCGACGCGGCGTTCGAGGCGGACGACCCCGACATCCGGCCCACCCAGCCCCAGGTGCTCGGCATACTCGACGCGCTCGTCGATGAGGAGGACATCCTCATCAACGCGGCGGGTTCGCTCCCCGGCGACCTGCACAAGCTGTGGCGGGCGCGGTCCCGGGACCAGTACCACGTGGAGTACGGGTACTCGTGCATGGGCTACGAGATCCCGGCCGCGATCGGGGTGCGGATGGCGGCGCCCGGCCGGCCCGTGTGGGCGCTGGTCGGCGACGGCACCTACCTCATGATGCCGACGGAACTCGTCACCGCGGTCCAGGAGAACGTGCCGGTCAAGGTGGTGATCCTGCAGAACCACGGGTACGCGTCCATCGGCGGCCTCTCGGAGTCCGTGGGCGGCGAGCGGTTCGGCACCGCCTACCGCCACCGGTCGGGCGAGGGTGCCTATACGGGGGCGCCGCTGCCCGTGGACCTCGCCGCCAACGCGGCCAGCCTCGGCATGCGGGTGCTGCGGGCGAAGACCGTGCGTGACCTGCGGGAGGCGCTGGCGCGGGCACGGGCCGCGGACACTCCCACATGTGTCTACGTGGAGACCGAAACGGCAGACACAGTGTCGGGCGCGCCCCCGGCCCAAGCCTGGTGGGATGTACCCGTGGCCGAGACCGCGACCCGCCCGTCGGCGGTCAAGGCGCGCGACGAGTACGACCGGCACGTCTCCACCCGACGCCGCCATCTGTGAGGGAGTTTCTGGCATGACGAAGATCGTCAACCACTGGATCGGTGGCAAGCCCACCGAAGGCGCGTCGGGTACGTACGGCCCGGTCACCGACCCGGCGACCGGCGCCGTCACCACCAAGGTCGCCTTCGCGAGCGTCGACGAGGTCGACGCGGCGGTGGCCGCCGCCAAGGAGGCGTACGCGACCTGGGGCCAGTCCTCGCTCGCGCAGCGCACCAACATCCTGTTCCGGTTCCGGGCGCTGCTCGACGCGAACCGGGACGCGGTCGCCGAGCTGATCACCGCCGAGCACGGCAAGGTCCACTCGGACGCGCTCGGCGAGGTCGCCCGCGGCCTGGAGATCGTCGAGCTGGCCTGCGGTATCAACGTGCAGCTGAAGGGCGAGCTGTCCACGCAGGTCGCCAGCCGCGTCGACGTGTCCTCCATCCGGCAGCCGCTGGGCGTGGTGGCGGGCATCACGCCGTTCAACTTCCCGGCCATGGTGCCGATGTGGATGTTCCCGATGGCCATCGCCTGCGGCAACACCTTCGTGCTGAAGCCGTCCGAGAAGGACCCGTCGGCCTCCATGAAGATCGCCGAGCTGCTCTCCGAGGCCGGCCTGCCCGACGGTGTCTTCAACGTCGTGCACGGCGACAAGGTGGCCGTCGACCGCCTGCTGGAGCACCCGGACGTCGCGGCCGTGTCCTTCGTCGGCTCCACGCCGATCGCCCGCCACATCCACACCACGGCCGCCGCGAACCACAAGCGCGTCCAGGCCCTCGGCGGCGCCAAGAACCACATGCTGGTCCTGCCCGACGCCGACCTGGACGCCGCCGCGGACGCCGCGGTGTCGGCCGCGTACGGCTCGGCCGGCGAGCGCTGCATGGCGATCTCGGCGGTCGTCGCCGTGGGCGCGATCGGCGACGAGCTGGTGGCGAAGATCCGCGAGCGCGCCGAGAAGATCAAGATCGGCCCCGGCAACGACCCGGCGTCCGAGATGGGCCCGCTGATCACCGCGGCCCACCGCGACAAGGTGGCCTCGTACGTGACGGGCGCGGCGGCCCAGGGCGCCGAGGTCGTCCTGGACGGCACCGGCCACACCGTCGAGGGCTACGAGGACGGCCACTGGATCGGGCTGTCGCTGCTGGACCGGGTCCCGGTGACCGCCGACGCCTACCGGGACGAGATCTTCGGCCCGGTGCTGTGCGTGCTGCGCGTGGACACCTACGAGGAGGGCGTCGACCTCATCAACGCCTCGCCGTTCGGCAACGGCACCGCGATCTTCACCCGGGACGGCGGCGCCGCCCGCCGCTTCCAGCTGGAGGTGGAGGCGGGCATGGTCGGCGTCAACGTGCCGATCCCGGTGCCCGTCGGCTACCACTCCTTCGGCGGCTGGAAGGACTCCCTCTTCGGGGACCACCACATCTACGGAAACGACGGCACGCACTTCTACACGCGCGGCAAGGTCGTGACCACCCGCTGGCCGGACCCGTCGGAGGCCCCGGCCGGCGTCGACCTGGGGTTCCCGCGCAACCACTGAGGGTGATCGACGCAGGCAGTGAGGCCGTCCGCATTGCGGACGGCCTCACGTTTTTTTGACGGCCGAGCTGCGGTTCCCGTTCAGACGGGATGAAACGGGTGACGCAGGCCACGTCCGTATTGGATCTTGGAAAGCAAGGTCACATTCCCGAACGGCTTGATGATTGCAATATCGGGGCGTCGAAGCCTGCGAAAGTGATGTGACCTGGGTCGCTGCACGGCTGCGGATTCCGTAGGTAAACAGCCATTGACGTGCTGGTTTTCGTCGGGGTTCCATTCAGCGCCGGGAGCGGACGAAGACATGAACGACGCGAGCCGCCGGAGGCGATATCGCTCCCGCCCGAAACACCTGACGCACGAGTCGATCGGAACCACTCCATGACCGACACGCTCCGCCCTGTCGAGACCGCCGCCCCGGACGCCGCCCCCACGGCGTCCGGCGGCCCCCTCAAGCTCAAGCGCTCCATCGGGATCGTCGGCGGCACCCTGCTGACGCTCTCCTGCGTGACCCCGGCCTCGACGCTCTTCGTGGTCGTGCCCGACCTCTTCTCGTCCCTCGGCACGGCCACCGCCCTCACCATCGCGATCGGCTCGCTCCTCTGCATCGCCGTGGCGTTCTGCTACTCGGAGCTGGGCACCCTCATCCCCAGCGCGGGCGGCGAGTACGCCATGGTCTCCACGATGGCCGGACGCCTCGCCGGCTGGCTCGTCTTCGTGCTCTCCCTGCTCGTCGTCATGATCGTGCCGCCGGTGATCGCGATGGGCACCGCGGACTACCTCGCCCCGATCGTGCACCTCGACCCGTCCTACGCGGGTGCCGCCGTCATGCTGCTCGCCACCCTCGCCGGCCTGCTCGACCTGCGCGCCAACGCCTGGATCACCGGCGTCTTCCTGGTCCTCGAGGTCATCGCGGCGGCCGTCGTGGCAGTCCTCGGCTTCGCGCACGGCGAGCGCGGCGCGGGCAGCCTGGTCTCCCTCCAGGTCGCGGACGCCGGAGGCCACACGGACACCGTCACGGCCATGCTGATCGTCTCCGGCCTCGCCATCGCCCTCTTCGTCACCCAGGGCTTCTCGACCGCGGTCTACCTCTCCGAGGAGCTGGAGAACCCGCGCCGCAACGTCGCCCGTACCGTCCTCGCCACCCTCGCCATCTCCACGGTGATCATCCTGGTGCCGGTCGTCGCCATCACCATGGGCGCCCCCGACCTGGCGGCCCTGTCCGGCGGTGACATCAGCACCATGGTCACCGCCTGGTCGAACTCCGCGGTCGGCACCTTCGTCAGCCTCTGCGTGGCGCTCGCCATCATCAACGCGGGCATCGTCATGGTCATCCAGAACTCCCGCGTCCTGTTCGCCTCCGCCCGCGACAAGGCCTGGCCCGAGCCGGTCAACCGGGGCCTGTCCCGCCTCGGCCGCTTCGGCTCCCCGTGGGTCGCCACCCTGCTCGTCGGCATCCCCGGCGCCGTCCTGTGCTTCGTGAACCTCGACACGCTGTACGGCGTCACCGGAGTCTCCGTCACCGGCATGTACCTGCTGGTCGCCGTCGCCGCCCTGCTCGCCCGGCGCGGGACACACGCCCACACCTCCGCCTGGCGCATGCCGCTGTGGCCCGCCGTACCGGTCCTGCTGATCGGCGTCCTGGCGTACATCCTCAGCCAGCAGGAGACGGGCTACCTGCTGTGGACCGGCGGCATCACGGCCGTCGCCACCCTGTACTGGGCCTTCTACCTGCGCCCGCGCCGCGACACCCGCTGGCTGGTGTCGATCCCGGAGGACGGCCAGGCCTGATTCCTCAGGCCCGGGGCGGCGCCTCCGGCGCGAAGTCCCACACCACCACCGTGCACGTCCCGTCGTCCTCGCCACCCGCGCTGCGGTAGGTGGCGAGGGCGACGTCGTTCCCGGTGTCCACGCCGACCCACATCCCGTAGCAGCCGCGTTCGCGGGCGAGGTCGGCGAGCGTCCGGGTCAGCGCCCGCCCGGCCCCGCGCCGCCGGTAGGGCTCGGCGACCGCCAGCTCGTACAGGAACATCTCGGTCCCCTTGTCGGGGTGCACGGTCTCGACCCCGCTGACGAAGCCCACCGGCTCCGGCGGGCCGCCGGACTCCGGGGTCCCGTACGCCAGGAACAGGTGGTGGCCCCCGGCCTCCAGGAATCTTTGCGCCCACTCGGGACGCACGGGACGGTCGAAGAGGTACTCGGCGGCGGTCAGTTCCCCGACCGTGGTGGCACGGCGAATCTCCATGGGGCGTTCGTACCACGGGCGCGGTACGCGGGGGCGCGAGCGTACTCCCAGGGGAGGGGGCCGGGTTCAACCCGGCGGCTGCGTCGGGCGCCGGCGGGCCCCCTTACGGTGGACGCATGGATCTTCGACTGTCCCGACTGCGCGGACCCGCACCCCGGGGACCGCGACGGTGGGCCGCCGCGGCGGCCGCCGTCGTCGTGCTCGCCGGCGCCGGCACGTGGACGGCCGCCGCCTCCGACGAGGCCCCGCCCGTGCACCGCGCCGACAGAGCCATGGCCATGGGCGACGGAGTGAAGATCAACACCTCGTACTTCACCTCGGGCACCGGCCGCCGCCCCGCCGTCCTGCTGGCGCACGGCTTCGGCGGCAGCAAGGCCGACGTCCGGGAGCAGGCCGAACAGCTCGCGCGCGACGGATACGCGGTGCTGACCTGGTCGGCCCGCGGCTTCGGCGGCTCCACCGGCAGGATCGGCCTGAACGACCCCGCAGGCGAGGTCGCCGACGTCTCCCGCCTCATCGACTGGCTCGCCGCCCGGCCCGAGGTGGAGCTGGACGCCGCGGGCGACCCGCGGGTGGGCCTCAGCGGCGCCTCCTACGGCGGCGCGGTCTCCCTGCTGGCCGCCGGACACGACCGCCGGGTGGACGCCATCGCCCCGGAGATCACCTACTGGAACCTGGCGGACGCCCTCTTCCCGAACGGGGTCCTCAAGAAGCTGTGGGCCGGCCTGTTCATCAACTCCGGCGGCGGCTGTGAGCGCTTCGAGGACCCGCTGTGCGCCATGTACAACCGGGTCGCCGAGGCCGGGAAGCCCGACGCCCGGGCCCGGGCGCTGCTCGACGCCCGCTCCCCGTCCGCCGTCGGCGACCGCATCAAGGTGCCGACGCTCCTGGTGCAGGGCCAGACCGACTCGCTGTTCCCGCTCGGCCAGGCCGACGCCGCGGCCAGGGCGATCCGGGCCAACGGCGCGCCGGTCGACGTCGACTGGATCTCCGGCGGCCACGACGGCGGCGACATGGAGACCGACCGGGTGCGGGCCCGCGTCGGCGCCTGGTTCGACCGCTACCTGAAGGACGACGCCCACGCCGACACCGGCCCCGCCTTCCGCGTCACCCGCACCGGCGGCGTCGACTCCACGGACGGCGCCGCGCGGCTGCGGGGCGCGAGCGCGGACACGTACCCGGGCCTGGAGAGCCGCGGGCGGGACATCGCGCTGAGCGGACGCGAGCAGGCCGTCCGCAACCCCGCGGGGGCCAGCCCGCCCGCCATCTCCGCCCTCCCCGGCCTCGGTGACTCCGGCGGCATCTCCCAGCTGTCCTCCCTCGGCGTCGGGATCTCCATCGACTTCCCGGGCCAGTACGCCAAGTTCACGTCCGCCCCGCTCACCGAGGACCTGCGGATCACCGGATCGCCCACGGCGACCGTGCACGTGCGGTCGACCACCGACGACGCCGTCCTCTTCGGCAAGGTGTACGACGTCGGACCGGGCGGCTCCCGGCAGGTGCTGCCCGCCCAGCTCGTGGCGCCCGTCCGGGTCGAGGGCGCCAAGGCCGGCAAGGACGTCCACCTGACCCTGCCCGCCGTCGACCACGAGCTGCGCAAGGGCCACCGGCTGCGCCTGGTCCTCGCCTCCACGGACCTCGGCTACGCCTCCCCGACCGCCCCCGCCACGTACACCGTCTCGCTCAAGGGCGACCTGCGGGTCCCGAGCGCGCCCGGCGTGACGACCGCCGCTGCGCCGCTGCCCTCCTGGTTGTGGTGGCTGCCCGTGGCCGGCGCCCTGGCCGCGCTCGCCCTGCTGCTCACCGGCCGCCGCCGCACCGCCGCCGGGCCGCCCGACCCGGAGCGGGCCGAGGTGCCGCTCCAGATCACCGGCCTGAGCAAGCGGTACGCCAGGTCCGCCGACCGGTACGCGGTCCGGGACCTGTCCTTCCGCGTCGAGAAGGGCCAGATCCTCGGCCTGCTCGGACCGAACGGCGCCGGCAAGACGACGACCCTGCGCATGCTCATGGGCCTGATCACGCCCGACGACGGTTCGATCCGCGTCTTCGGGCACGAGATCCGGCCGGGCGCTCCCGTGCTCTCCCGGGTCGGGGCCTTCGTCGAGGGAGCGGGCTTCCTCCCGCACCTGTCGGGCCGCGAGAACCTGGAGCTGTACTGGCGGGCCACCGGACGCCCGCCCGAGGACTCGCACCTGGACGAGGCCCTGGAGATCGCCGGACTCGGCGACGCCCTGGCCCGCGCGGTGCGCACCTACTCGCAGGGCATGCGCCAGCGCCTCGCCATCGCGCAGGCCATGCTGGGCCTGCCGGACCTGCTGATCCTGGACGAGCCGACCAACGGCCTCGACCCGCCCCAGATCCGCGAGATGCGCGAGGTCATGATCCGGTACGCCGCGGCGGGCCGTACCGTGATCGTCTCCAGCCACCTCCTCGCCGAGGTCGAGCAGACCTGCACCCACCTCGTGGTCATGGACCGCGGCAGGCTGGTGCAGGCCGGCCCGGTGAGCGAGATCATCGGCTCCGGCGACACCCTCCTGGTCGGCACCGGCACACCCGTGGCCGGGCCGCTCGCCGAGAAGGTCGGCGCGCTGCCCGGCGTGCTCTCCGCCCTCGTCACCGACGACGGGCTGCTGGTCCGCCTCGCCCCCGGGGGCAGCGCCGAACACCTGGTAGTGGAGCTGGTCCGGCTCGACGTGCCGGTGCGGTCCGTCGGCCCCAACCGCCGCCTCGAAGACGCCTTCCTCACCCTAATCGGAGGCTCCGCGTGAGCACCCTCACCGAGCGCGCCGAGACTGCCGACGGGTACCGCCCGCGGCGGACACTGCCGCTGCGGGTCGAACTCGTACGGCAGCTGAAGCGCCGCCGCACCCTCGTCATGGGGGCCGTGCTCGCGCTGCTGCCCTTCGTCCTCGTCGCCGCCTTCGCGATCGGCGGCGAGCCGGGCGCGCGCAACGGCCAGGTGACGCTGATGGACACGGCCACCGCGTCCGGCGCGAACTTCGCCGCCGTCAACCTGTTCGTCTCGGCCGGCTTCCTGCTGGTGATCCCGGTGGCGCTGTTCTGCGGGGACACCATCGCCTCCGAGGCGAGCTGGTCCTCGCTGCGCTACCTGCTGGCGGCGCCCGTTCCGAGGACCCGGCTGCTGTGGTCCAAGCTCACCGTGGCGCTCGGCCTCAGCCTCGCCGCCATGGTGCTGCTGCCCGTCGTGGCGCTGGCGGTGGGCAGCGCCGCCTACGGCTGGGGCCCGCTGGAGATCCCCACCGGCGGCGAGCTGTCCACCGGCACCGCGACCCAGCGCCTGCTGATCGTCGTGGCGTACGTCTTCGTGTCCCAACTGGTCACCGCCGGGCTCGCGTTCTGGCTGTCGACCCGCACGGACGCCCCGCTCGGCGCGGTGGGCGGCGCGGTCGGCCTGACGATCGTCGGCAACGTCCTGGACGCGGTGACCGCGCTCGGCGACTGGCGCGACTTCCTGCCCGCGCACTGGCAGTTCGCCTGGGCGGACGCCCTCCAGCCGACCCCGGAGTGGGGAGGCATGATCCAGGGCACGGCCGTCTCGGTGACGTACGCGCTCGTCCTGTTCGCCCTCGCCTTCAGGGGCTTCCGGCACAAGGACATCGTGTCGTAGGTCTCCGGAGCGTCACCTACCGGTCTCGGCGGCCCCCGCCGTGGCCGCTTCGAGATCCATCCGCAACACCCCGTGCCGCACGGAACGGCCCTCTCGGACGTCACAGTCACAGACACAGGCCATGAGCCGGGACCGTTCACCGAGGGGGCACGGATGGGGATCGACCATGCACGGCGACTGCGCGGCGGACTGCTCGCGCTGACGGTCGCGGGGGGCCTGCTGGTCGCGGGCTGCGGCGGGGACGGGGACCACGGCCAAGCCTCGGACGGGGCCGCCAAGTCCCGTGACCGGTCGACCGGTTGGCCCGCCCCCGCGCCGAACGCGCCGCGGGACGACGAGCACCGGGAGGAGAGCGGCGACACCGGCCGGGACCTCGCGCCGTCCCCCGACCTCCTCTCCACCTTCGCCCTGGACGTCGACACCGCCTCGTACGGCTACGCCCGCCGCACCCTCGCCGACGGCCGGCTGCCCGACCCGGCGACCGTCCGCCCCGAGGAGTTCGTCAACAGCTTCCGCCAGGGCTACGAACGCCCCGACGGCGACGGCTTCTCGGTCACCGTCGACGGCGCCCGCACCGGCCAGGAGGACTGGTCGCTGGTCCGCGTCGGCCTCGCCACCCGCGCCGTGCGGGACGAGGGCGAACGCCCGCCCGCCGCCCTCACCTTCGTCGTCGACGTCTCCGGCTCCATGGCCGAACCGGGCCGCCTCGACCTGGCCAGGGACGCCCTCGGCGTGATGACGGACCGGCTGCGCGCGGACGACTCGGTCGCCCTGGTCGCCTTCAGCGACGAGGCCGAGACGATCCTGCCCATGACACGGCTGGGAACCGGCCGGGCACGCGTCCACTCCGCGATCCGAAGCCTGGAGCCACGGTCCTCCACCGACCTCGGCGAGGGAGTCCGCGCCGGCTACGACACCGCCGTGGAAGGACTGCGCGAGGGCGCCACCAACCGCGTCGTCCTGCTCTCCGACGCGCTCGCCAACACCGGCGACACCGACGCCGACTCCATCCTGGAGCGCGTCTCCGGCGCCCGCCGCGAGCACGGCATCACCCTGTTCGGCGTCGGGGTCGGCAGCGACTACGGCGACGCCCTGATGGAACGTCTGGCCGACCGGGGCGACGGCCACACCGCGTACGTCGCGAACGACGAGGAGGCCCGGAAGGTCTTCTGCGAGGAGCTCCCGCGCAACATCGACCTCACCGCCCGCGACGCCAAGGCCCAGGTCGCCTTCGACCCGGCGGCCGTCGAGGAGTTCCGCCTGGTCGGCTACGACAACCGGCAGGTCGCCGACGAGGACTTCCGCGACGACCGGGTGGATGGCGGCGAGACCGGCCCCGGCCACACGGTCACCGCCCTGTACGCCGTCCGCACCCGGCCCGGCGCCTCGGGCCGGCTCGCCACCGCGACCGTCCGCTGGCTCGACCCCGGCGACCGCACCCCGCACGAGGAGTCGGGCCGGCTGGCGGCCGCCGCCCTCGGCGACGACCTGTGGAGCGCGCCGCCCGGCCTCCAGGTCTCGGCGGTGGCCGCCTACTTCGCCGACGACCTCCGCCGGGGCGACAGCCGCTGGAGCGCGCTGCCGGCCAGGCCACCGCTCGGCGCCCTCGCCGACCGCGCCGGACGGCTCGCGACCGCCACCGAGGACGACGCGGTGCGCGACCTGGCCGACGCGATCCGCCGGGCGGACCGGCTCCGGGACTGAGGGCACCCGGCCGGACGGACCCCGCGCCCGTCCGGCCCCGCGCGTCCTAGGCCGGCCGCAGCCGGTAGGCGTAGGTGTACGTCCGGCCGGAGCGCAGCACGTACTCCCCGAGCGGCGCCGCGCCCCAGGAGTTGATCCCGCCGACGCCCATCTGCCGGTGGTTGACCAGCAGCACGGTCTCGTCCCGCCGCTTCAGCTCGTGGGGGTGCCGGGGCCCGTCGAGGTCGAACGGCGAGTGATGCAGGGCGCTGGTCTCCAGCAGCGGTTCGCCGTCCGCGGGGTCGGCGGCCACCAGGAGCCCGTCACCGGAACGGTCGGTCAGCGACAGCCGCCGCACGTCCGTCATGTTGCCCATCTGCTGGGGACGGACGTACGGCGCCGTCTGCTCGTCCACCGTGGACCGGTGACGGCCCACGAACGCGGCGGCCTTGCGGTCCTGGTAGTTCTCGTGCGGCCCCCGGCCGAACCAGTCGAGCCGCTCGAAACCGGGCGGGACGGTCAGCAGGGCGCCCACCATCGGCAGGTCCGGCAGTCCGGCCGCGGCGTCGAGGGTGTGCCGCACCCCGACCTCGCCGTCGGCGCGCACGGTGAACACGGTGTGCCAGGTGGAGGCGCCGGGCTCGGTGGGCAGGGTGCAGCCGACCTCGACGACGACCTCACCGGACCCGGTCCGCCGTGCCTCGACCGACGTCACCGTCCGCCCGGTGCCTGCCCCCCGCCAGGTCCGCGCGGTGGCCGGGAACTTGCGGCCGATGTCGTTGTCGGTGGGCCCGCGCCAGAAGTTGGGCACGGGACCCTCGGCCAGCAGCGGCCGTCCCCGCCAGGTGTACGCGGAGAGCGTCCCGGACTCCTTGGAGAGCACGACCTCCACCTCCCGCCCGGTCACCGTGACCTCGGTGGCGGTCTCCGCGAGGGTGAGGCGGCCCCGGGGGGCGGCGGCCGGACGGGCGGGCGCGTGCCAGTCCAGCGCCAGCTGCTCGGCGGCCACCTCGTGCCCGGCCTCCGCCCAGCGCGTCGCCGCGCGCAGCACGAAGGACAGGTCGAGGAAGTACTCGGCTCCCGGCTCCGGCGCCGAGGGTCTGCGGTACGGGATGCGGACCGTCCCCTCGGCGCCCGGGGCGACGCGCGGCGCGGCGAGCGTGCCGTGCTGGACCCGGGTGCCGTCGCAGGTCACGGACCAGCGCAGCTCGTAGGAGTCCAGGCCGCTGAAGAGGTGCTTGTTGCGGATCTTCACCGTCCCGGCGGACAGGTCGCCGGCGGCGATCCCCACCGGCTGGTAGCACTTCTTCACCTCGGCGAGCCCCGGATGGAGCGAGCGGTCCGCGGCCACCAGCCCGTTGCAGGAGAAGTTGCCGTCCGTCGGATAGCCCGGGTGCCAGTCGCCCCCGTACGAGAGGTACGTGCGCCGGGTGTCGCCGGGCACGGGCAGCCGGATCGCCTGGTCCGCCCAGTCCCAGACGAAGGCGCCGTGCAGGTTCGGATAGCGCTCGAAGACCTCCCAGTACTCCCGGAGGTTGCCGCCGCTGTTGCCCATCGAGTGCGTGTACTCGCACAGCATGAAGGGCTTCGGGTCGCCGGACCTGCCGTAGCGCTCCACCCCGGCAGGGCTGGTGTACATCTCGCTGTGCAGGTCGGCGACCGCGTTCATGCCCTCGTAGTGGACGGGGCGGGAGGCGTCCCTGGCGTGCACCCAGTCGGCCATCGCCTTGAAGTTCGACCCCTGCCCGGCCTCGTTGCCGAGCGACCAGACGACCACGCAGGCGTGGTTCTTGTCGCGCTCCACCAGGGAGCGCAGCCGGTCGACGCAGGCGTCGGTCCACTCGGCGAGCGAGCCGGGCACGGTGTCCCGCACCCCGTGCGTCTCCAGGTTGGTCTCGTCGACGACGTACAGGCCGTACTCGTCGCACAGCTCCGTCCACCGGGGGTGGTTCGGGTAGTGCGAGGTGCGGACGGCGTTGATGTTGTGCCGCTTCATCAGGCGGATGTCCTGGAGCATCCGTGCCTCGTCGACGGCCTGCCCGCGGTCGGGGTCCGTCTCGTGCCGGTTGGTGCCCCGGAACATGAGCGGCCTGCCGTTGATCGTGAACCGGCCTGGCCCGTAGCCGATCTCCCGGAAGCCCACCCGGGTGCCGTGCACGTCGACCGGCCGTCCCGAGCCGTCGGCCAGCGTGACGACGAGCGTGTACAGGTTCGGCTCCTCGGCGGACCACAGCGCGGGCGCCTTCACGTCCGCCCTGAGCCGGACCTCCGCGTCGCCGTCCTCGAACCCGACGTCCCCGGCGGGCATCCGGACCGGCACCCGGCGCCCGTCCGCGCCGAACAGCTCGGCCGTCACCCGGTACCCGTCCTGCCGCTCACCGCCGCGGTCGCGCACGGTCACGTCGACGGAGAGCACCGCGTCCCGGTACGCCGCGTCCAGCTCGGTGCGCACGAACAGGTCCTGCACGTGCACTTGGGGGACGGAGTACAGGTACACGTCCCGGAAGATCCCGGACAGGTCGATCATGTCCTGGTCCTCCAGCCAGCTGCCGTCGGACCAGCGGTAGACCTCGACGGCGAGCGTGTTGCGCCCCGGCCGCAGATGGCGGCTGATGTCGAACTCGGCCGGGGTGTAGCTGTCCTCGCTGTAGCCGACCCGCTCCCCGTTGACCCACACGAAGAACGCCGACTTCACGCCCTGGAACGAGATCAGCGTCCGCCGCCCGGCCCAGCCCTCGGGCACGGTGAAGGAACGCCGGTAGGAGCCGACCGGATTGAAGTCGTGCGGCACCTGCGGCGGCGTCGGCGTCTCGTAGCCGACCCACGGGTACCTGACGTTGAGGTAGATGGGCTCCGGGTAGCCCTCGATCTCCCAGTTCGACGGGACGGGGATGCGGTCCCAGCCGCCGTCGTCGAAGCCGGGCGCCTCGAAGCCGACGGGCCGCCGGTCGGGGTTCCTCGACCAGTGGAAGCGCCAAGTCCCGTTCAGCGAGCGGTGGTACGGCGACTCGGTGAACCGCCCGCGCAGCGCGTCGGCGGCACTCGCGTACGGCACGAGACGGGCCCGGGCGGCCTCGCGGCCGATCTGGAAGACGCCCGGTCTCGCGTCCCACTCGGGCTCTCCCGCGCGGGCGGCGGCCGTCGCGGCGAACGCCCCCTTCTGTGCGGTGAAGGCGGTCCACCCCGCGAGGGCCCCGCCGGCCAGCAGGAGGGTCCGGCGGCTCGGTCGGCCGGTGGTCGGTCGGTCTGCACTCACGCTGCGGCTCCGCACGTAAGACGACAAGAAACGCCAGCGTCGAACCGAACCGCTCAGCACGCAAGGCCCCACGGGGCTCACAACTCCCTTTGGCGCAAAGGAGGCGAGGCCATCGGAGGGGCGAGCACCCGTGGGCGGCAAGTGCGGGAAGACCGTGCGCGACCCATTGAATTTCTGTTACGCACGAGTAAGTTGACTCCAGAGTAAGTACCGTTCCAGCACCCCGCACCTCCGCACGAGCCGCGACCGGGAGCCGCCATGGGCGTACGCAAGGACTTGAGACGGGCGAGGCGCGGCACCGGCCTCGGGACCCGCCCCGCGATCGAGCTGGTCCGCGACGAGACCGGCAGGGTCCGCGAGGCCCGTGCCACCCCGCTGGCACCGCCGCCGGTCACCGGCAGCACCGCCGACCTGCCGTACACCAACGCCGCCGAGGCACCCGGCGCCGTGGTGCTGCGCCGCCGGCAGGGCGGCTCCTGGCGGCCGGTCACCGCGGCGGCCTTCGCCCGCGAAGTCACCGACACCGCGAAGGGGTTGATCGCGGCCGGACTCGAACCGGGCGGCCGGGTCGCCGTGATGTCCCGCACCCGCTACGAGTGGACCGTCCTGGACTTCGCCGTCTGGGCGGCGGGCGGCCAGAGCGTCCCCGTCTACGCGACCTCGTCCCCGGACCAGATCGACTGGATCGTGCGGGACTCAGGCGCCCGCTTCGTCGTCGCGGAGACCCCGGAGAACGCGGCGGCCGTCGCCACCGCCACCGCGGGACACCCCGAACCGCCGCGCGTCTGGCAACTGGACGTGGGCGCGCTCGCCGACCTCGCCCGCTCCGGCCGCGACGTCCCCGACGAGGAGGTGGCCAAGCGCCGCGCCGCCCTCACCCCGGACACGGTCGCCACCCTCTGCTACACCTCCGGCACCACCGGACGGCCCAAGGGCTGCGTCCTCACGCACGCCAACCTGCACGCCGAGGCCGCGAACACGGTCGAACTGCTGCACCCCGTCTTCGAGGCGGTCACCGGCCGGACGGCCTCCACCCTCCTCTTCCTCCCGCTCGCCCACATCCTGGGCCGCTCCCTCCAGATCGCCTGCCTGACGGCGCGCATCGAACTGGGCCACTGCCCGAGCATCAAGCCCGACGAACTGCGCCCCGCCCTGCGGGAGTTCCGCCCCACCTTCCTCGTCGGCGTCCCGTACCTCTTCGAGAAGATCCACGACACCGGCCGCGCGACCGCCGAGAAGATCGGCCGGGGCGCCTCCTTCGAGCGGGCCCACCGGATCGCGGTCCGCTTCGGCCGGGCCCACCTCGACCGGTTCCTCGGCCGCGGCAAGGGCCCCGGACCGGGCCTGTGGGCGGCCTGGGCCCTGTACGACCTGCTCGTGTACCGCCGCGTGCGCCGGGAGCTCGGCGGCCGCACCCGCTACGCGATCAGCGGCGGCTCCCCGCTCGACCGCGACCTCAGCCTCTTCTTCTACGCCGCCGGGATCATCGTCTACGAGGGCTACGGGCTCACCGAGACCACCGCCGCCGCGACCGTCGTACCGCCGCTGGGCCCCCGCCCCGGCACCGTCGGCCTCCCGGTCCCCGGCACCACGGTCCGCATCGCGGACGACGGCGAGGTCCTGGTCCGCGGAGGCGTCGTCTTCGGCGGCTACCTGAACAACCCGGAGGCCACCGAAGCGGTCCTGCGCGACGGCTGGTTCGCCACCGGCGACCTCGGCTCCCTCGACGAGGACGGGTACCTCACCATCACCGGCCGCAAGAAGGACATCCTCGTCACCTCCGGCGGCAAGAACGTCTCCCCGGCCGTCCTGGAGGACCGTCTGCGCAGCCGTCCGCCCGTCGGCCAGTGCCTCGTCGTCGGCGACAACCGCCCCTACGTCGCCGCCCTGATCACCCTCGACCCGGAGTCCGTGGCCCACTGGCTCGCCGTCCGGCGCCTGCCCGCCGACACCCCGCTGTCCGAGCTGGTCACCGACCCCCGGCTGCGCGCCGACGTCCAGAAGGCCGTGGACCACGCCAACGCGGCGGTCTCCCGCGCCGAGTCGATCCGCGCCTTCCGGCTGGTGACGGGCGAGTTCACCGAGGACAACGGCCTGCTCACCCCGTCCCTCAAGGTCCGGCGGCACGCGGCGGTGGCGGCGTACGCGGACGAGATCGAGGCGCTCTACCGGCAGGAGCGCTGACACAGGAGCGCTGACACACGAAAAGGGGCGGGGCCACCGACGTGATCGGTGGCCCCGCCCCTCGCGTGCCGGAGTGTCAGTCCTCGCTGTTGGCGGACAGGATCGACACGTCCTCCAGCAGGTGCGCCAGCGCTCCGTCGCGCTTGGTCTGCGTGGAGTTCTCCGTGCACTGCTGGTTCAGGTCGTCCGACAGGATCGGGACGTCCTGGATCGGGATGAGGTTGACGACCGGAACGTTGATGTCGTTCAGGCCGATGCAGGGCTTGTTGAAGGAGCCCTGGATGAGCGCCATCTGGGGGCTCATGTTGCCGTACGTGGCCGAGTTGCCGAAGCTCTGCATGGCCGCGTTGCCGTTCGCGATGGCCGGCCCGTTGTCGTCGCCGAGAGCCATCGCCGTCGGAGCCGCGGCAGCGGAGGCACCCACGACGGAAGCGGTGATCGCCGCAGCGGCAATAACCTTTTTAATCACTGGCCAGTCCCTTCTGAAGAAACCCCGTCCACCGGAGCGCCATGACCAACTCCGTTTGGCAAGGATGGTTTCTGTCGTTCACCCGCCCGGCGGATACGCGGCGGGGTCCCTCTACCCACCGAAACCCTTGATTTCTCGTCACTGTCCCGAACTCGTGGCGTCCAACCGGGTGAACCCCCGCAACTAATCCCGCGGCGCCGGGTTGATGAGGCAGTACGACAGTGCGTCGCTACGAGGAAAGGAACACGCAGTGCTCAAGAAGGCTATGGTCGCCGCGGCGGCCGCCGCTTCTGTGATCGGTATGACGGTGGCGGCTGCTCCCCAGGCCCTTGCCATCGGTGACGACGCCGGACCGTCCGTTGCCAACGGCAACGGTGCGACGTCGGCTTTCGGCAACTCGGCGACCAAGGGTGACATGAGCCCGCAGCTGTCGCTGGTCGAGGGCACCCTCAACAAGCCGTGTGTCGGCCTTGAGGACATCAACGTCGCGGTCATCAACCTCGTTCCGATCCAGGACGTGCCGATCCTGTCGGACGACCTGGCTCAGCAGTGCAGCGACAACTCGACGCAGGCCAAGCGGGACGGCGCCCTGTCGCACGTCCTGGAGGACCTCTCCGTCCTGTCCGCCAACGGCGAGAGCTGAGACGTTCCCGGTGCAGCCCGGGTTGCCCGCGATTTTCCGTGCGGGCCGCCCGGGCTTTTGCCCACGTGTATTCCACCGGCCTCGCCGGATTTCGTGCGGAGCGTTCGAGTGAATTATCAAGCGGCTTTCGTTCCGTAGTTTCTCCGGGCCTCCGCCCCTCGTTTACCGCATGCAGGTCGTGCTGCGAGCCGTTCCCGAAGTGCTCGCTCGGTTTCGGCCGTCACAGGGGCATGACCGCAGAGAAGGGAAAGCACGTGAATTACAAGAAGAGCGCAGCCGTCGTCGCCGGCGCCATCATGGCTCTCGGCATGGCCGCCCCGGCCTTCGCGGACGCCGGCGCCCAGGGTGCCGCTGTCGGTTCCCCGGGTGTCCTGTCGGGCAACGTCGTCCAGATCCCCGTTCACGTTCCCGTCAACGTGTGCGGCAACACGATCAACGTGATCGGTCTGCTGAACCCGGCGTTCGGCAACACCTGCGTCAACGACTGACCCCGGAGCGCACCTGCCTCCCGGCTCGGTCATGCCGGCCTTGGACGACCTACACGGTTCCAAGGCCGGCTTTCCCACTTCTACCAGCAGGAAGACAACGATGCGACAGACCCTGAGCAGGGGAATGGTCGTGGCCGCCGCCGCGACGGGCATTCTGTCCATGTACGGCAGCCCGGCACTGGCCGACTCGCAGGCGGGCGGGGCCGCGTCGGACTCGCCCGGTGTCGGTTCGGGCAACAACGTGGCGGTACCCGTGGACGTTCCGGTGAACGCCTGCGGCAACTCCGTCAACGTGGTGGGCGCGCTGAACCCGGCCTTCGGCAACTCCTGTGCCAACGGCCCCAGGCAGCACGGCTCCCACGGCTCCCACGGCGCCCCTCACCGGCCCGCCCCGCACGGGGGCCACGGCGGCAACCACGGCTCCGGTCACCACGGGGGCGGACACGACGACGAGGGCGGGTACGGCGACGCGCCGGGTTCGCACGGTCCGTCGTCCGGGCACGGCCACTCCGGGTCCTCGGCGCACGGCGGCACGCAGGGTTCGCCCGGGGTCGGCGGCGGCAACGACGCCGAGGCGCCCGTGGACGTACCGGTGAACGTGTGCGGCAACACCGCCGACGTGATCGGGCTGCTGAACCCGGTGTTCGGCAACGTCTGCGGCGAGGAGCCCGGCAGGTCCGGCGGGAAGCCGCAGCAGCCGCACACCCCCGGACAGCCGCACACCCCGCCCGGTGTGCTGCCCGACACCCCGTCCGAGGTCCCGCGGGGCCCGCACGGAGCCGAGCCGATCACCTCCCCGGTGGAGACCCGGGCGCTGCCCCCGGTCGACACCTCGGAGAGCCTGGTCGACTCGACCACCGGCTCCTCGTCCGCGCTGGCCCGCACCGGCGGCGAGGACGTGCTCAGCGCGGCGGCCGCCAGTGCCGCGCTGCTGATCAGCGGGACCGTCCTGTACCGCCGCAGCCGCACCGCGTCCCGTCGGTAGTGCTCCTGGGTGCCGGACGCGCCGTGCCCGGCACCCAGGCCCGCCTCAGCGCCCGGCCGTGTCCAGCGCGTCCGGCGAACGGCGCGCGGGCGCCGGGATCAGCCCGCCCCGCGCCCCGGTGCGCAGCCGCCGGCGCACCCCCCGCACCAGCGTGCCCGCGGTGAACGACGCGCCGTGCACGAAGCGCATCGCCGGCCCGAAGCCCGACGCCGTCACCAGTCCCGCCATGAACAGTCCGGGCACCGAGGACTCGAAGTCCCGCCCGACGTGGGGCGATCCGTCCGCGACCGTGCGCAGACCGCCCCGTAGGTCGTCCGCCAGCAGCCCGAGCCGCTCGCAGCCCGCCCTGAACCCCGTGGCCGCGATGACGTGCTCGGTGTCCAGCACCGCCGCCTCACCGGCCCGGCTCACCGTCTCCAGGCGTACGGCGCCGCCCTCGCCGTACGCCGCCGCCACCTCGTGCCCGAGCAGCACCTCGACGGCGGACTCCACCCGGTCGCGCACCCACCACGCGCCCGCCGGACCGAGCGCCGTCGCCGCGACCCGGGCCCGCGTGGCCGCCGGGAGCCGGCGGAAGAGACCCGGGCGCTCGGCGTAGAACCAGTTGCGCCAGCCGCAGCCGAGGCCGCTGTGCGGGGCGCGCAGCGACTGCGTCCACGGGCGCTCCCACGGAGGCGGCACGTCGTTCCAGCGGAGACGGCCCGCGCGGGCCACCACCCGGACCCGGGTGCCCTGTTCGGCGAGGAGCGCCGCCGTCTCCAGGGCCGCCTGGCCGCCGCCGACCACCGTGACGTCCCGGCCGCGGAACCGGCCGAGGTCGCCGTGGTGGCTGCTGTGCGAGACGTACGCGGGACCGAGCCCGCGCAGGGCCGCGGGGATCTCGGTGAACGGCAGCACGCCCACCGCCAGGGCCACCGTCCGCGCGCGCAGCACCTCACCGTCCTCGGTGACCGCCTCGAAGCCGCCCGGGACCGCGGCGATCCGTGCCACCGTCCGTTCGTCGACCCCCGGCACGCCCTGGCGCGCGAACCACAGCCCGTACGAGGCGAACGTCCCGACCGGGATCGGCTCCCCGTGCCCGGCCCGGACCCCCTGTTCCGCGCAGTACGCGTCCAGGCGCAGCCGGCCCCCGGGGTCGGACAGATTCGACGCCCAGGGCTCCGACTTGAGGAACATCCCGGGGGGCATGTGGTCCCGCCAGGACGCCATGGGCCTGCCGAGTACGCGCAGGTCCAGGCCGGCGGCCGCGGCGTGGGAGGCGATGGACAGGCCGTAGGGACCGGCCCCCACCACCAGCAGGTCGTGCATCAGCAGCTGCTCGCTTTCTCGTCGTCGGTCAGCGTGACCGCGTCGTCGCCCGCCGGGCGCACGTCGTCGGCCGTCAGGTCGCGCGGCTCCGGCTGCCGTACGAGCCGGGGGAGCGGCGCGGCCGGCTGCGGGGCCTGCGCGCGGTCCAGCAGGCGCGCGGCCACGTGGCGGGACCACATGCTCCACAGCGCGAGGCCGGGACCGAGGTCGTCGTACGCGTGCCAGGCCAGCTCCCGTCCGCCGGGCGGCGCGCCCACGGCGGTCAGCGGGGCGTAGTTCTCCACCACGAACGTCCGCCCGGGGCGCGGCGCCGGGTCCGGCAGCGGACGGTGCGTCAGGTCCAGGTGCAGGGCGCGTACGACGTCCAGGCCCGAGGCGTCGGTGAAGAGCCGGAACTGGGCCCCGGGCCGGGGGTTGAAGTCCAGCAGGTGGTAGTGGCCGGTCGTGCCGTCCCGGCGGAAGTCGAGGTCGAAGATGCCGCGGTAGCCCAGCTCCCCGGTGAGCCGCTCGGCGAGCGCCCGCAGCGGCGGGTTCGGGGTCCACTGGCCGACCGCGGTCAGTCCGGCACCGTGCGGCCGGGCCCGCAGCTTGCGGCCCGGGCCGCCGGCGCGCAGGGCCCCCGACCGGTCGGCGTACCCGTGGAAGAACCAGTCGCGGTCGGGCCCGGGCGGCAGATACGCCTGGAGCAGCAGCGGGCTGCCCGCCTCCGCCGCCCGCAGGTACAGCGTCTGCGCCTGCTGCGCCGAACGCACGAGCACCGTGCTGCGCAGCCCGGTCCCGGGCGGCACCCGCCAGGGGCGGCTCCACTTCGCCACCACCGGCATCCCCAGCCGCCAGGCCGCCGCGGCCGCCTGCGCCGGGCTGTCCGGGACCAGCGTCAGCGGGTGCGCGATGTCCATGCGGGCGCACAGGGCGGCCAGTTCCGCCTTGTCGGCGACCCGCTCGGCGAGACCGCCGGGCTGACGCGGCAACAGGTAGGCGGGAACCAGCTCCTCGCGCAGATGGCCCACCGCGACGGCACTCGCGTCGTCCAGGGGGATCAGGACGGCCGGGCGGGAGATCCGTGCCGCCACCCGGTGCAGCACGGCGGCGATGTCACGCGGGGACGCCCCCGGTGCGGGCGGTGGATGCATTTCCCGCACAAATCGAGATCTGCGTACGGGACTTCGCCGGGAATCGGCGACCAGGTGCACGTCCACACCCGCACGTCCGAGCGAACGCACGGCGCCCAGTGTCCCGTGGTGAAAGGGATTCCGGTCGATCCGCAGGAGAACGGCGGGGACGCGGCTGTCGAGAAGCGACACGGACATTTCCTTCAGGTCGGTTCACCCGTGCGGGCGATGGGGGCACTCGAAGGCCTGAACCTCGGTTGGCGGAATTCGCATTTATATGACTGAGTGTCAGTGAACAGAGAAGCTTGAACGCGGAGCTCGACGGAGAGACAGCGGAGAAGCGTGGAGAGAGGAGCAGGTATGGCCGCACAGCAGCAACGGCCCCGGGCCGGACGGTCGGCTTTCGTCGCGGCCGCGATCGTCACGTCGCTCGCCCTGGCATCGGGACCGGTGCACGCCGTGAGTTCGGGGGCCCTCGGGGTCGCCGACCCGCCGGCACCGGAACCCGCCGCGACAGCACCCGCCTCGACGGCACCCGCCGCGGCCCCGGCGCCCCCGGGCGCCGGACCCGTGACACTCCCCGCGCCCGTCACGCCGCCGGTCACCCCGCCGGCCGTCCCGCCGGCGCCGTCGGCCGAGCCCTCCGGCACGCCGAGACCCGCCGCCCCCCGCCCCGCCTTCGGCGCCTACCTGGACTACGGCCCCAGCGGTGTGGCCCGGATCGCCCGGCTCAGCCAGTGGCTGGGCGGCACCGAACTGCGCGTCGCCCACACCTACCTGCCCGGCGACCGCTGGAGCAACATCGAAGGAGCGCCCGGCTTCCTCGACGCCTGGGCCAACTGGCGCCGCCAGAAGGCCGACCGGCTCCTGGTCCTCAACGTCCCGATGATGGAGCGCAACGAGGAGCACGTCTCCGACGCCGAGGTCCGCGGACTGCTGGCCGAGGGTGCGTCCGGCGCGTACGACAGGCACTTCCGCGCCCTCGCCGAGCGGCTGGTCGCGCTGAAGGTGCCGGACACCGTCGTCGTGCTCGGCTGGGAGATGAACGGCATTACCTACACCCATCGCTGCGGTCCCGATCCGGAGGCGTGGAAGAAGTACTGGAACAGAATCGTCACGACCATGCGTTCGGTGCCGGGCCAGAAATTCCGGTTCGACTTCACACCGAACCGCGGCCGGGACGCCATTCCCTGGACGCAGTGCTATCCCGGGGACGACACGGTCGACATCATCGGCATGGACTCGTACGACCAGCCGCGAGGTCTTTCATTCGACGAACAGGTGAAGGAACCCTTCGGCCTTCAGGCGCACGTGGATTTCGCGAAGGCCCACGGCAAGCCCGTCTCCTATCCGGAATGGGGCCTGTTCCGCAACGGTGACAACGCGACGTACATGAAGCGCATGCTCGCGTGGATGGACGAGCACAAGCCGCTCTACAACACCGTCACCGACTACTGCCCGCACGGCGTGTGGCAGTGCGACGACAACCCCAGGGCCTCGGAGATCTACCGGACCATGCTCTCGGGCCGCACCGATCCGGCCCCCGACCCCACGGCCCCGCCGACCAAGACGCCCCCGACCGCGCCTCCGACGACACCGACCCCCGGGCACCCGGAGAACTGCTCGCCGGTGGAGCTGGGCGACTGGGTCGAGCACTGGATCGGCGGCAAGCTCTGCCTGCGCTTCGACTGGTGGTCGCGCAACCGGTGACCCCGTGAGGGGCGCGTGCGGGGCGCGCCCCTCACCGGCCGGTCCCCGGACGGCGGCGGGTCGTTCAGGACCCGTCGCCACCGCGCTCCCTCCAGCGGTGCACCAGGTCCCGGCACAGGCGGCGGGCGCTCACGCCGGCCAGCACCACCAGGAACAGCGGCGCCGTACGCCGGCGGGACAGCAGCAGCCGCCGGTTGACGACCGTCTCGGGGCGCCACCGGTACTTGTACGACTCGGCGCCGCGCAGCAGGCTCAGCACGCGCCGCCTGCCGTCGACCGCCTCCCGCGCGGACGCCTGGAGCAGCATCGTGGCCACGTCCGCCTTGCGCTCCCGCAGCAGCGGGTCCGAGCCGTACAGGTAGCCGCCCGCGAGGCCCGGCGACAGCAGCGTCAGATCGACCGCCACGACCGTGCCGTCCAGCAGGAACTCCGTCACCAGGGCGTCGCCGGAGCGCACCATCCGGCTCACCGACCGCACCAGATGGGCGGCGAACCGGGGCCGCACGTGCTCGGACGTCACCTTGCGGCCCTGCCACTGCAGCCGGTGCAGCTCCAGCAGCCGGTGCAGCGCCGCGTCCACCTCGTCGTGCCCCACGACACGGTGCTCGACGCCGAGGGAGGCGAGCTTGCGCAGCTTGGCGCGGGCCCGCTGGGCGCGCGAGGCCGGCAGCCGCTCCAGCAACTCCTCCATCGGCAGGGCCGGCAGCTCCATGCAGACCGAGTCCCGCACCCGCGTGCGCGGCCCGCGCCACCCCTCGTAGACCCGCTCGACCGCGCCGCCCGGCCGTACCTCGCGGAAGTCGATCAGCGCGGTACGGGCGGCCTCCGCCAGCCCCGCGGCGAGCGCGGGAGCGGCCCGGTCGGCGTGCTCGTCGTCCAGCAGCACGTCCGCGTAGTCCGAGATCGCCCCGCCGAGCGGGACGAGGACGGGCAGTACGCGGCGTACGCGCATCAGCGGCGCCACCGCCCGCAGTTCGCCGCCCTCGCGGACCACGAGGAGACGCAGCCCGCCCGGGGTGCCGTACGACAGCCACCAGGAGTGCAGCCAGGCGTGGCTCTGGAACGGGGTGGCCGCCGAGCACCGCCGGTACAGCCGCTCCCAGGCCGGGCCCAGCTCGGCGAACTCGCGCACATCGGTGACGAGTTCGGCGACGAGGGTACTTCCGGCGCCTTCCGTCCGCGTACCGGAGCCCGCCTCCGGGCCGGCCGCGGGCGCCGGTACGGTGGCGGACCCCTCGGTGACCCCGGTGCCGGCAGCCCGCTCGGTGCTCACAGCTGTCCGTGCGCGTCGGCGGCGACGGCCGGACTCGGCACGGACGCGGCGCGGGCCGTGTCGTCCGTCGTCCGCCGGGGCCGTACGAGGAGCGCGAGCCCGCCGAGCAGTCCGCCCGCGGCGGTGCCCACCAGACCCGTCACCGCGGGCGACGCCGACGACGGCTCGGCCGGCTTCACCGCGCGCGAGAACGGGAGCAGCTCCACGTGGGTGCTGCTCTTGGTGTCGTTGGCGTGCCGGGTCAGCGAGCGCGAGACGGCGTTGGCCATGTCGGCCGCCAGGTCCGGACGCGAGGAGGTCGCCGTCACCGAGACCATCGGGGCGTCCGGCGAGGTCGCGGTCCGCACGCTCTCCTGGAGCGTGGCGACGGGCACCCCGGCCCACACCTGGGCGTCGCCGAGCACCGCGACCTGCGTGGCCACCCGCCCGTAGGCCTGCGCGAAGCCGAGCGCCGCCGCCGGGTCCGCCTTCTGGGTCGGCACGACCACGACATAGCTGGTCGCCGTGTACGTCGCGGGCGTCAGCACGCCGTACGTGCCGCCCGCCAGGCCGCCGAGCAGGGCACCGGTCGCGAGCAGACCCCAGGGGGGCAGGCTCCGCGCGCGGGACAGGGCCGAGCCGGGCCTGGCGGCCTGGCGGTGGTGTCCGGTGTGGTTGTCGGTCATGAGGAACTCACTCCCAGAGAGGTGCAGGAGACCGCCGCCGCGTACACGTCCATGAGCTGGGCGGCGCTGCGGGTGATGCAGTAGTGGTGGGCGGCTTCGGGTGCCGTCCTGGGCCGGGGGCCCTCGGCGCGGACCTTCACCAGCGCCCGGGCGAACGACTCCGCGCCGCCCTGCACCCGCCGGGCACCGAGCGCCGCGCCCGGGGGCAGGTCCTCGATCGCCGGGCAGGACACGTAGAGCACCGGCAGTCCGGCGGCCAGCGCCTCGACGACGGCGAGCCCGAACGCCTCCTCCGCGCACGGCGAGGCCAGCGCGTCCATCGCCGCCGTCAGCGACGGCAGGTCGGCGCCGGGCAAGCCGCCGGTCGGACGCTCCCCGGTGAGCAGGACCCGGTCCGACACGCCGGCGCGCTGGGCGGCCCGCCGCAGGACGCTCTCCTCGGGACCACCGCCGACCAGCAACAGCCAGTAGTCGTCCGGGAGTTCGGCCAGCGCGCGGACCAGGACGTCGAACCGCTTGCCCGCGGTGAGCCTGCCGACGCCCCCGACGACGTACGCGCCCTCGGGCAGTCCCAGCCGCCGCCGGGTGCGCTCGCGCAGCACCGGGTCGAAGCGGAAGCGGTCCACGTCGATGCCGTTCGGCACGATCTCGATGCGCGGCCCCGGCACGCCCCAGCGCCGCAGCCGGTCGGCGACGGTGGGGGAGACGGCGACGGTGGCGCTGCCGAGCCGTTCGCTGGCCAGGTACAGCGCGCGGACGCCCGTGGTGAGCGCCCGCCCTTCCATCTGCGAGTCGCCGAGGGAGTGTTCGGTGGCGACGACGGCCTTGACGCCCGCCAGCCGCGCGGCGATCCGCCCGTACACGCAGGCCCGGTAGAGGTGGGTGTGGACGAGGTCGTAGCCGCCCGACCGGATGATCTTCACCAGGCGGGGGAGCGCCGAGAGGTCGCGGTTGCCGGTCATCCCGAGGTGGAAGACGCGTACGCCGTCGTCGGCGAGGCCGTCGGCGACGCTCCCCGGGTTGGTGAGGGTCACCACGTCGCAGTCGACCGGCAGATGCCGCAGGAGCAGGCGCAGTTGCTGCTCGGCGCCGCCGACACCGAGACCGGTGATGACGTGCAGGGCCTTCATCAGACCCCCTCGGCCGGGCGGCGGCGCAGCCGGTGCAGCCGGTGCTTGAGCAGCAGGCGCACGGCGGTGTCGTTCTGCCCGACGTGGACGCGGGGCAGCGCGAAGGGCCCGGTGAGCGGGCCGGGGTCGATCGCGCAGGCGTAGCGGTACCCGGCCGCCCGTACGGCGTCGACGGCCCGCTGGTCCACCGTGCCGTACGGGTAGCAGAACCCGTCGATGTCGGCACCGATCAGCTCCGCGAGCGCCGCCCTGCTCTCGGCGACCTCGGCACGCAGGACGGCGTCGTCGGCCGTGGTCAGGTCGACGTGGGTCAGCCCGTGCGAACCGATCTCGATGCCCTCGGTCGCGGCGGCGACGCGGATGCCCTGCTTGCCGAGCAGCGGCTTGCGGGGGCCGAGGGGGTCCCACGCGTTCTCGCCGTCCAGCCGGCCGGGCAGCACGAAGAGGGTGGCCCCGCAGCCGTGGCGGCGCAGCACCGGGAGGGCGTGCTCCACGAAGTCGGCGTACCCGTCGTCGAAGGTCAGGCCGATCAGGCCCCGCCCCTCGCCCCGGGCGCGCGCCGCGATCAGGTCGGCCATGCTCACGCCCCGCAGACCGCGGCGGCGCAGCAGGCCGAGCTGGAGGTCGAGACGGCCGGGCGTCACGGTGATGCGGTACGGGTCGTCGGAGCAGTCGCCCACGGAGTGGTACATCGCCACCCACGGGGGAGTGCCGGGGCGTCTGGTGGCACGTCGTGCTCGTGCCGTGTCAACGGAAACGGACATGCGGGAGCCTTCGGGTCACGGAACGGAGGGCGGGTGCGACGGCCTGGGCGTTCAGGGCCCAGGCCACCAGGACGAAGACGACGACGACGGCGGTGCCGCCGGCGGCCAGACCGGCCGGCGCGGAGTCGGTGCGGCTCGCGCAGAACGCGCCCGCCGCCGCCGCGGCCACCGCCGCGCGCACCGGGCGGCTGATCTCGGTCACGACCTGCCGGGTACGGATCGGCACCCCGTGCCGCCCCATCCCGGAGAGCAGGAGCAGCGCGGACAGGGTGATGCCGAGGGCGTTGGCGGCGGCGATCCCGCACACGCCCCAGGGGCCGACCGCCCACGCCCCGGCGCAGGCGGTGGTGACGATCCCCGCCGCCATCGCGCCCATCGGGTACCAGGTCGGCCGGCCCGCAGAGAAGTACGAGCGGACGAGCGCGCCCACGAGGGTGTGGCCGAGCAGGCCGAGCGCGTACACGCGCATCACGGCGGCGGTGGCCGCGGTGTCACCGGCGCCGAACGCGCCGCGCTCGAAGAGCAGCCGGATCATCTGCGGCGCGCAGGCCACGACCGCCGCCGCCCCGAGGAGGACGGTGCAGGACACGAGGGCCAGGTCGCGTTCCACCCGGTCCCTGGCGCGCCGGGTGTCGCCCTCCGCCAGCGCCTGCGCCACCACCGGGAAGGTGACGGTGCACAGCATCAGCGACAGCACCATCGGCATCTGGGCGACCTTCTGGGCGTAGTTCAGATGCGAGATCGCCCCCGCCGGGAGCGACGAGGCGAGGAACCGCTCCACGAGGACCTGGGACTGCCGGAACAGCGCGAAGAGGAGCACCGTCGCCACGAGGACCAGGTCCATCGAGCGCGCCGTCCGGTCGCCTTCGCCGGGGCGGCCGGTGGTGTCCTCGGCGGCCGGGGAGCCGTCGGCCGCCGAGGGCCGCTCCTCGCGCGAGCGTCCCCAGACCTGCCGCCACAGCGACGGCAGTTGCGTCACGACCATCAGGGCGCCGCCCACCGCGACCCCGGCCGCCGCCGACCGCACGCCCCAGCGCCCGCCGAGGACGAACATCGTCGTGATGATGCCGGTGTTGTAGGCGACGTAGATGGCGGCGGGCGCGACGAACCGGCGGTGCGCCCGCAGCGCCGCGCTGCAGTACCCGGCGAGCCCGAAGCTCAGTACGCAGGTCGCCGTCAGTCGCGTGCAGTCCACCGCCGGGGCGGGGTCGGGCAGTCCCGGCGCCAGCACCTCGACGACGTACGGCGCCCCGGCGATCAGCAGTGCCGCCGCCGCCACGAAGGCGAGCGCCAGCCGGGGCAGCGTGGTCGCGACCAGCGAGCGCACCGGATCGCCGCCGGCTCCCTGGGCCCGCAGCGCCACCGCCCGGCTGAACAGCGGGACGAGGACGAAGGCGAGCCCGTCCTCGATGAGCAGCGTCGCCGCGAACTCCGGCACGGTCCAGGCGACGAGGAAGGCGTCCGTCTCGCTGCCGGCCCCGAAGAGGTGCGCGAGCGCCTGGTCCCGGCCGAGGCCCAGCAGCGCGCCCACGATGGACAGGCCGACGGTGACGAGAGCGGCCTTGGCCAGGAAGCGCCGCGAGGACGCCCCGGCGGAGCCGGTATCGGCGGGATCGACCTTGTCGGTACGGGTACCCCCCGCCGAGCCGACGCCGTCGGCCGCGTCCGCGTTCTCGCGGATACCGGTGTCGGTACCGGGACATGTGCTGTGCGGGGCCGCGTCGGTACCCGGACCCGTGGTCCGTGGGGCCGCGTCCGTACCGGCACCCGTGCCCTCCGGGGCCGAGCCCGTGTCCGTACCGGTACGGGCCGGAGGCAGTGTCGCCGCGTCGTCGGCCCGGCGAGGGGTGACCGTCATCGCGCCGCCCCGGAGCAGCCCACCGTGACGCCCAGCCGGTCGGCCGCGCCGTCGGTCCCGGCCCGGCGTCCGCCTGGCCGCGCGGAGGCGGGATCCATCAGCGCCCACCAGGCCACGAGCCCGAAGCAGACGGCCGTCAGCACGGTCGAGGGGCCGCCGATGTCGCCGTACACGAAGTCCACCAGCTGCCAGACCAGCAGCCCGCACGCGACGAGCGCGCAGTCGAGGCCGTTCCCGCCGCCGGCGGCGCCGCCCGGCTCCTCGCGCCGCACGCGGACGAGCCCCCGCACGGCGCAGACCAGCAGCGCCAGCCAGCTCCCGGCCAGGGCGAGCAGCCCCAGGAGCCCCTGTTCGCTGAGCACCAGCAGGTACATGTTGTGCGGGGAGAGCAGCGGTTGCTTGCGGAACGCGGCGCCCGCGCCCTCCGTGTCGCTGCCCGAGGACAGCGCCAACGAGGCGTGCCCGTCGCGGTGTTCGGGGAAGCCCTTCAGCCCGACCCCGTTCACGGGGTGCTGCCGCCACATGTCGGTGGCGGCGGCCCACATCGTGTAGCGGTCGGTCACCGAGCGGTCGGGCGCGTCCGTGACCTGCGTGATGCTGCTGATGCGCTCCTGGAGCATCGCCGTACCGACGCCGACCCCGCCGACCAGGACCACCGCGGCGGCGGTGACGACGAGGGCCGCCTTCATCGCGCGCCGCATCCCGGCCAGGGCGAGCTGCGCCCCGACCGCCACGGCGGTGGCGATCCACGCGCCCCGGCTGAAGGACAGCGCGAGCGGCGCGAGCAGCACCGCCGCGCATGCCGCAGCGGTGGCCCGCTGCCGGGCCGGCCCGGTCCCGAGCGCCAGCGCGACCGCGCACACCAGCCCGAAGGCCACCACGGTCGCCATCCCCATGACGTCCGCCGCCCCGAACGTGCCCACGGCCCGGATCTCCTCGCCCATGTACGAGGCCCCCGTGCCGGTCGCGTACTGGCGCACCCCGATCGCGCCCTGCCACAGCGCCAGCGCCACGAACGACCAGGCGAGCAGCCGGAAGTCGCGCCGGTCCCGCACCACCAGCACCACCGCGGCCGGCACCAGCACGAAGACCTGGAGATAGCGGGCGAACCCGGTGAGCCCCGCCCCGGGCGACACCGCGCCGACCGCCGCCACCGCGAAACCGGCGACGGGCAGCGCGAGGATCACGGCGGCGGACGGTGTCAGGGGCCGCCGTCGCTGCCGCAGGAGACGGACCACGCAGTACGCCACCAGGAGCCCGGAGACGGCGTCGGCGACGGTCGCGCCGCCCTCCCCGCCGGGCGCGACCGGCAGCGCGAGCATCGCGACCACCGCCAGCACCGGCACGACGGGCGTCCACCTGACCCTCACCTGCTCAGCTCCCCGTCGGACGGACGAGCGCGACCGCGGTGCGCAGCAGGATGCAGACGTCCTGCCACAGCGACCAGTTGTCGATGTAGGCGTTGTCGAAGCGGCAGCGGTCCTCGATGGAGGTGTCGCCGCGCAGACCGTGCACCTGGGCGAGCCCGGTGATGCCGGTCCGCATCCGGTGGCGGGTCGCGTAACCGGGGTACGTCTGGCTGAACTTGGCGACGAAATAAGGGCGTTCGGGGCGCGGGCCGACCAGGCTCATGTCGCCCCAGAAGACGTTCCACAGCTGGAGCAGCTCGTCCAGCGAGGTCCGCCGCAGGAAACGGCAGAACGGGTTCATCTCGTGCTCGTTCGCCACGCTCCACCGGGTCGCCGCCTCGTGCGCGTCGACGGGCCGGTGCGTGCGGAACTTCAACAGCGTGAACGGCCGTCCGTCCTTGCCGATGCGCTCCTGCCGGAAGACCACACCGGGCCCGTCGGCGAGCCGCAGCACCACCGCGCACACCAGCAGCAGCGGACTGACCGCGAGCAGCAGCGCCCCGGAGACCAGCACGTCCAGCAGCCGCTTGCCCGCGCCGCCCCGGGGCTCGCCCACGCTGAGCCGCCGGCAGGAGAATCCGGCGAGCCGCTCGCCGTGCACGTCGTACGACGGCGACTCGGCGTCGACCTCCCACAGCACGCAGCCGGACTCGCCGAGCGCGCGCAGCAGCGGCGCGTGTTCGGCGCGGCGGCCGACGACGAGGACGGTCTGGACGCCGTTCTGGATGAGCGCCCGCTGCACCTCCTCGCCGGTGGTCAGCACCGGCAGCCCCTCGCCGCCGGACGGCTGCCGGTCCACGATGCCGACCGGCCGCACCCCGCAGGCCGGGTGGCGCAGGAAGGCCGCGGCCACCCGCTGGGCCGTGCCGGCGGGACCGATCACCAGGGCCGCCTCGGGGCGCCGGACCAGCGCCCTGCGCCGCCGCCAGTGGACGGCGCCGCGGCCCAGACAGCTCGCCGCCGACTGCGCGGCGCAGCCCGCGGCCAGCGTCCCCGCGGACAGCGCGTCGGCCGGCGAGAGCGCCGCGACGAGGGCCGCGAGCACGCACCAGCCCACGACGATCCGCCCGCAGACGGCGGGCAGTTCGTCCAGGACGGCGGGCACGGCGGGCGGCCGGTACAGCGACGCGCGCGCGTTCAGGCCGACCACGGCGGCCAGCAGCAGGCCGACGAGCAGTGGATGGCGCTGGGCCCCGGTCAGCGCCAGGGACGCGAGCAGCGCGGCGCCGGCGTCCACCGCGGGCAGCGGCCACCGCGCGGTCCGCCGTACGGAGGTCCGCCGGCCGGCGGGAAATCTGAAGCCGTCGGCGGCCTCGCGCGGAGGGATGACCGAGACGGGCGAGAATCCGTGCTCCCGTGGCTGTCCGCCGGGGGAGGGAACGGTGCTTTCCGCAGTCACGTGTGGATGGACTCCCTGCACTCGTTGTGTGCCCCGCGCGCGGCGAACTCCGCGCGCTCGGCGTGCCCGGCGGGCTTCGCGGCGGACCGCCCGCGGCGCCGGGACGGCTCCGCGACGAGCAGCTCGCCGTACACGGCGGCGACCGCGTCGGCCGTGTGCCGCACGTCGTGCGTGGCCAGCACGTGGTGCCGGCCGCGACGGCCGAGCGACTCCCGCAGCGGTGGATCGGACAGCAGGCCGCACAGCGCCTCGGCCAGTGCCCCGGGCGCCTCGGGGGGCACCAGGCACCGGTCCTTCAGACCCGGCGGAAGACTTTCGCGGGCGCCGTCGACATCGGTGATGACGACGGGGCGTTCGCAGGCCATGGCCTCCAGCGGCGCCAGGGCCATCCCCTCCCAGCGGGAGGGCAGCACCACCAGATCGGCGGCCTGGTACCAGGGCACGGCGTCGGCGGCGGCCCCGGCGAACAGCACGGAGTCGGGGGCGGCGGCGCGCAGTTCGGGGGTGTCGGGCCCGTCCCCGACCAGCACCAGCCGGGCCCCCGGCACCCGCCGGACCACCGAACTCCACGCGGCCAGCAGGACGTCCTGCCCCTTCTGCCGGCACAGCCGCCCGACGCAGACGACCAGCGGACCGGCCGGGCCGGCCTTCGCGAGCAGCGGGATCGCGGAGCGCGCGCTCCGCACGTCCGCCGGACGGAAGCGCGCCGTGTCCACGCCGTTGGGGATCACCCGCCACCGGGCGGCCACTCCGGCCCGCGCCCCGGTCGTACGCTCCGCCTCGCTGACGCACACCACCCGCGAGGCCCAGCGTGCCCCCCACCGCTCCCACCGCAGCGCGACCGAGGCGGTGACGCCGCCGACCGCCTCGAACGACCAGGCGTGCGGCTGGAACACGGTCGGCACCCGGCCGCGCAGGGCGAGCCGCACCGCGAGTCCGGCCTTGGCGCTGTGCGCGTGCACGACGTCCGGCCGCATCTCGTCGACGATCCTGCCGAGCTGCCACAGTTCCGACGCCAGCCGGCGGCCCGGCGAACGCGTCGCCCGCCACCGCCGTACGTCACTGCCGAGCATCCGGAGCGTGTCGGCGAGCCCGCCGCCCTCGGGGCAGGCGACCGTGACGTGCAGTCCGGCGGCGAGCTGCGCCCGCACCAGGTCCGTGACCACCCGCGCGACCCCGCCGTCGACCGGCTGGGTGACATGCAGGACCCGCGTCGGTGGGTCGGTCGATGACACTGGCATACGCGGTTCCTCGCTCACGGACGGCGCCGGCGGGAGCGCGTCACTGCTTGGCGTCGACAGCGACGAAGAGCGCCCCGGCCCAGGCCGCGTCCTGCTGCGCAACGAGCCGGAAGGCCAACTGGTCACCGCCGCGCCGCAGAGCCGTGCCCAGATCGAAGACGTCGGAGTCGTATCCGAGGGTGTTGGGGAAGGCGGGCGAGCGCCTGGCGACGGCCGGTCCCGGCTCGCTGATCGTCGAGTTCAGGACGTCGTCCGCGGGGTTCGCGGAGTCGCTCAGCGCCGTCACCCGTCCGCGTCCGGTCGACACCATGAGCGAATCCCCTCCGCGCCCGGCGTCGCCGTCGTAGGCCACCAGTCCCGCCCGGCCGCCGGCTCCCGGTGCGAGGGGCAGCCCGCGGACCCCGACGACCTGGTCCGCGCCCGGCCCGAGCGGGGCGAAGCCGTCCCACATCGCGAGGTGCCGCAGCGGTTCCGACTCCCGTTCGTACGCCACCATCAGCGTCCAACCGCCCCAGGCGCCGGCGGCCGAGCGGCCCATCGCCACGTTGACCTGCGCCACCGTGTAGAGGCCCGAACCGCTCGCCCGCACCAGCCCGGTGACGTCCGCGGAGGCCTGGAACGCGTCCGCCCCGCGTGTCACCCGGTGTCCGACGACGGTGTCCGCGAGCACGGCCTTGTACCGCCCACCGGGCTCGGCGACCAGCACGCGCGCGTTGTCCTTCGGCGGCTTCTGCTCGCCCACGCGCAGGTTCCCGCCCCAGTACAGGCGCGCGTACGTGACCCGCGCGCCCCGCGGCAGACGGACCTCGCCCCGGCTGGAGTTGTAGGTGTTCGGGTCCTTGTCGACGTCGATGTAGAACATGTCGAAGTCGTCGTTCGCGGCCGTCCCGCCCGCCCGCGCGGCCGTGCACGGCGACGAGCCCGACGTGCGGGAGGGGGCGGGCGCCGTACGGCAGCTGATGGACGAGTTGGCCGCGCGGACGATCCCGCCGTGCTGGAGGGCGTGGTACCGCTGCGTGAACGCGAGGCTCTCGGCCTCCGCGGGGGGCGGTGCGGTGCTCGCGTGGCCCGCCGGCGCGTACAGCGAGGTCAGGGCGAGGCACCCCACCAAGGCACGGCGCAGCAGAGGACCCGGGGAATGACGCATGATCGGCGTTGCCCTTCCGAGCTGTGAAGGTTCTGGAACGACGGACGGACTGTCGCGTGCGGATCGCACAGGTGTCGGTCGGTTCCCCCGTCCGTCCCGTGGTGCCAAGGGGCCTCGGGAGGAGCGCAACTCTAGCCGTTGTCGGTATTTATCGGTGAAACCTGCCAAGTGTGTCGGAATGGTGAAGCCCGGCACTTGTGACATCACTCCTTTGGAGGCACAACCCGCGCGTGCGCCGCGCGTTGACACAACGCCGGGCATATCCGCCCGGATGTTGTGTCGACCCCCAAGGAGCACCTCTCCATGTCGCGTATCGCGAAGGGCCTGGCCCTGACCTCCGTTGCCGCCGCCGCTGTGGCGGGCACCGCCGGCATCGCCGCCGCCGACAGCGACGCACACGGCGCCGCCGCCAACTCCCCGGGCGTGCTGTCGGGCAACGTCCTGCAGGTTCCGATCCACATCCCGGTCAACGTCTGCGGCAACACCGTCGACGTGATCGGCCTGCTGAACCCCGCGTTCGGCAACGTCTGCGTCAACGACTGACGCCGGTACGGACCCTTCTGCCGGCCGTTCTCCCCTGACGGGAGGGCGGCCGGTCCGCGTTGCCCCGAATGGACGGATGGGGTATCAGCGCGACGAGAACGCGCTCACCAGCGACGACGCCCGCGGTGGCGTCGACACGCGGACACCGGTGGCGGGCCGATCGGTTGCAGGGCAAGATCACCGATCCCACGGTGATCACAAGCTCCTCGCGACCATCGAAGGGAACGTCAATGCGTGTTCTGCCCGCCCGGCGCATCGCCTCCTCCGCACTCTGCGCCGCGCTCCTGCTCGGGATCGGTGCTCCCGCCGCACTCGCGGCCGACGGCGCCCCGACGCGTGGCCACGCCCGTGCGGCCGCTCCCGTCCCCGGTGCTGACGGGCTCCTGCCGCAGGTCACGGCCCTCGCCGGACTCGGCGGCCCGCTGACCCCGGTCACCGACCTCCTCGACACCGTGCTCACCACGGACCACGCCCGGCTCTCCGACGAGGAGACGGAGGAACTCGGTGCCGCGGCCGAGGCCGCGATCGCCCAGATCACCGAAGAGGCCGCCTCCGTACCGCGGTCCGACCCGGCGGCGGACGCCGACGGACAGGGGAGCGAAGACGGCACGGACGCCACGGACGTCAAGGACGACCCGCTCGCGAAGCTGCGCGGCAGCCTGGACAAGCTCCTTGAGGCGGTCACCTCGGGGGACCTCGGCAAGGTGGTCCCCGCGGCCACGGGCCTGGTGACCGGTCTCGTCGACGTCGTGGTCTCCACGGTGGTCGCGAACAGCACGACGGAGCCGAACACGTCCGCACTGCCCGACTCCGCCCAGTCGGCGGACCTGACGAGCGGGTTGAACCCGTCGAACGTGTCGAGCATGCCGGGCATGCAGCACCTGCCCGACTCCTCCCGCCTCCCCAAGACCGGTCTGCTCTCCCTGCTGGGCCTCGGGGCGGGCGCCTGAGACGAGCGGCGCGGCAGCGGAGCCGTCGGGCCGGCCCGGGGGGCCAAGCCCGACGGCTGTTTTATATGAGAATGAGACACGCCGTTCATTCGGGTGGCGTCCAGGAATTTACCGGGCGCGGGGTTTCCGGGTGCCACGGGGCTCGTTATCCAGGGCGAAGTGAGAGACCAGGCATAAGTAGTGCCTGTATTGAATTCCTCCTGGCGACGCGAGTTGCCGAAGAAAGGAACACGATGAAGCCCCTGAAGGCCGCCGCTGTCATTGCCGGTTCCCTCGTCGCCGCGGGCGCCGCCGCTCCCGCCTTCGCGTACGACGCCGCGCCCACCAGCCTGAACGGCGGCCTGAACGGCGCGGTGGAGACCATCGCGAGCCAGCGTTCGCTGGACGTCGAGGACCTTCAGCCCCTGAAGCACCAGTCGGACGCGCTCGACACCGAGAACAAGGACTCCGCGCTCAGCACCGTGAAGGGCGCGACGAAGACCCTGAACACGGTGAGCAGCCCCTCGGACACCCTGCTCGGCGGCCTTCCCGTCAACGGTTAATCAGTTCATTATTGCGTGTCCTTACGGAAAGCCTTGCGGGGCCGTTTATAGGCTGGAGCAAACCTTCCAAGAAAGGACCGACGATGAACACCGTCAAGAAGGCCGCTCTGTTCGTGGCCGCCGTGGGAATGTCCATGGGGGCCGCCGCGGGCACCGCGTTCGCGGACGCCGAAGCCGAAGGTGCCGCCGTCAATTCCCCCGGCGTCCTCTCCGGCAATGTGGTTCAGATCCCCGTGCACATCCCGGTCAACATCTGCGGCAACACCGTCGACATCATCGGCGTTCTCAACCCGGCCGCCGGGAACGTGTGCGTCAACAAGTGACGTCGTACGCCGGCGGGTGAGTTGACGCGCCGGCACCCGGCGACACGATGACGCCGAAGGGCCGGTTCCGGACGCTCGGAGCCGGCCTTCTCCCCTGTTCGACATCCGTCCCTCATTCGGGTGGTCGGCCCTGTGGTGTCACCCTGTCGAGTGATGAGTCGGCGGGGCGAATTCCGTTGCCTGGATAGGGTCTTGCGGTGACCTCAGCCTCAAGCGACACACGTCCGTTCAGCGCCGCCGAACTCGGCACGCTCGTCGTCATGGCCTTCAGCGGCGCCGCCCCCGACGGCGACATGCCCTACCTCCTCGCCTACACCCTGGGCGACGGCGCGGGCGGCCCGGAGGCATCCACCGCCGCGGTCGAGGAACTCCTGCGCGCCAACGGCCTGTCGACGGGCGACCAGATCATCGACGGCTCCCAGCGGCCGGACCTGCCGCTGACCCTCGTCGTCGACGGGGGCGAGGCCGTGGTCGACATGCCGTACCTCCACGCCCGGTGCGTGGTCCCCGAGGAGTGGCTCGCCGCCGTGGGCCGGCGCGGCTACGCCTACTTCCTGTTCGCCACCCGCCCGTGGCCCGGCGCCGAGCCCGGCAAGCCCGTGGCGCCGGAGGACCTGGCCGCCTTCGCGGGTGACGAGGGCATCCTCGACAGCGCGGCGCACGTGCTCCTGCCCGCCCGCGCCGCCCAGGGCTGATGGCGGCCACCACGGGGCCGGCGACGGGTGCCGGCGCCCGGTCCGAGGTGCGGGCGGTGGGCGGCGGCCGTGCCTTCGCGCTGCTGCTGGTGATCACCGGTGCGGCCGGTCTCCTCGCCGCCTGGGTCATCACGATCGACAAGTTCAAGCTGCTGGAGGACCCGGGCTTCGTACCGGGCTGCAGCCTCAACCCGGTCGTCTCCTGCGGCAACATCATGAAGAGCGACCAGGCCTCCGCCTTCGGGTTCCCCAACCCGATGCTCGGACTGGTCGCCTACGGCGTCGTCGTCTGCGTCGGCGTCAGCCTGCTCGCGGGTGCCGTCTTCCCGCGCTGGTACTGGCTGCTCCTCGACGCGGGGACGCTGTTCGGCGTCGGATTCGTCTCGTGGCTCCAGTTCGAGTCGCTGTACCGGATCAACTCGCTGTGCCTGTGGTGCTGTCTGGCGTGGGTCGCCACGATCCTCATGTTCTGGTACGTGACCTCGTTCAACGTACGGAACCGGTTCCTGCCCGCACCCCGCTGGGCGAGGCAGTTCCTCACCGAGTTCACCTGGGTCCTGCCGGCGGTGCACATCGGCGTCATCGGGATGCTGATCCTGACCCGCTGGTGGGACTTCTGGACGAGCTGATCGTCGTACCGATCCGATAGCCGCATGGCCGTCGGTCCTATTACTGCGTCCGTCGGGGGAATCTTTCGCTGATGCCGTTCCCGGGATCGTTACGCGGTACGGACCCAATGCACCGAATCCTGAAAGGGACCGTACCTGAGATGAAGTCCACCACTCGAGCAACCCTCGCCGCCGTCCTGACCGGTGTGGCGGCCTCGGTCGGCGCCGCCGCGACGCCCGCCGCCGCGGCTCCCGTCGTCCCCGTCCCGGTACCGCTGGGCGGCGCCGAGCGCGCTCTCGGCATGGAGTTGCCCAGGGTCGCCGGGGAGCTGCCGGTCCCCGTGCCGGGAAGCCCGAACGGGCCGCGGTACGTCACGGGCCGTCTGATGCCCGAGCGCACCCTCCCGCAGCTTCCGATCAGCGCGGGGCTGCTCGGTGCGGACGTCCAGGCGCCCCTCCCGCAGGCCCTCGGACAGGAATTCGAGTACCTGGTGGTCGACGCCCCGGCCTCCGACCTCAGGACCCTCACCCCGGGGCTGTCCGTCGACACCCCGGTGACCGCGCCCAACGCCGACCACCTCGGCCTGCCCGACCCGAAGCTGCCCCAGGCGGCCGTGCTCACCCCGCTGCTGCAGACGGCGCCCGGGCTGAATCTCGGGCTCGGGGACTGACCGGCGGGGGCCGGGGGTCCGTGGTCCGGTCCCCGGCGCCCGCGTCCCACCGGGGCGGCCACCGCCACGGGATCCGACAAGGAGAGAACGATGTCCGTCAGCAGAGTGCCGGTCACTACGGCCGGTCCGGTGGAGGTCGGGAACAGAACCCGCCGGAACGCGATGCGCGCGCTGTTCGCCTCGCTCGTCGCGGTGTCCGCGGTCCCGGTCGTGGCGGCCTCCAGACCCTCGGGGGGCGACGAGGTGGTGTCCGACCCGCACGACGTGGCGGACACCTTCGAGGAGACGTACCGGGGCCGCCGCATCCACGGCGTGTGGTCCGTCGCGGGCCGCGCCGCCTACGACAGCGGGCAGTGGCAGGTCACCGTGGACGGGCGGCCGCTGCACCTGATGCGGCGCGCCGACGGCTCGTATCTGAGCATGGTCGACCACTACGAGTCCTACCCCACCCCGCTCGCCGCGGCGCGCGCCGCCGTCGACGTGCTCGGCGCCTCCGAGCGGCTGCGCGGCCCCGCCACAGGGGGGAGGCACGATGGTGTACACGCGTAGGGACGTCAGTTCCCTGACCCGCGCCGAGCGGCGGCGGTTCGTCGGCGCCCTGCTGGAGGTCAAACGCCGGGGCGAGTACGACGAATTCGTGCGGACGCACATCGAGTACTACGTCTCCGACGGCGACGACGAGCTGCGCACCGCCCACATGGCGCCGTCCTTCCTGCCCTGGCACCGCAAGTTCCTGCTGGACCTGGAGCGTGCCCTGCGGCGGGTGGACTCCTCGGTGAGCGTGCCCTACTGGGACTGGACCCGCAGCCGTACGCCGTCCGCGGCCCCCTGGACGAGCGACCTGCTCGGCGGCAACGGGCGGCCCTCCGACCACCGGGTCATGACCGGCCCGTTCGCCTACGGGCACGGGAAGTGGAAGATCAAGGAGGGGGTGACCGACGTCGAGTACCTCACCCGCGACTTCGGCCGCCCGCACAACCCGATCGACCTGCCGACCGCGGCGGAGCTGGCCCGGGCGCTGGACGACCCGGTCTACGACACCGAGCCCTGGAACTCGACCTCGGCGCGCGGGTTCCGCAACAAGCTGGAGGGATGGGGGCCGGGCAGCGGCAGCGCCGCCTGGCGCAACCACAACCGCGTCCACCGCTGGGTCGGCGGGCACATGCTCGGCGGCGCCTCCGTCAACGACCCGGTCTTCTGGCTGCACCACGCCTTCGTGGACCTCGTCTGGACCCGCTGGCAACGCAAGCACCGGGGAGGGCGCTATCTGCCGGCCAGCCCGCCAGGACTGGGCAGTTCACAGTACGGACGGATCGTCGCGCGGCACGAGGCCCTGCCGCCCTGGGATGTGACGCCGGATCAGCTGGAGGACGTCGGCGGGATCTACCGGTACGCGTAGCGAGGGACGTGCCGGTGCCTGGCGCGCGAGACCCCCGGCGGTACCGCTGCCGGGGGTCGTTGCACACATGCAGGCCGGTTCAGCGGCCGTAACCGCCGTCGTGCTTGTCGTCGCTCTTGTTGACGCAGGAGTTGCCGAAGGCGGGGTTCAGCAGGCCGATCACGTCGACGGTGTTGCCGCACAGGTTGATCGGCACGTGGACCGGGACCTGCAGGACGTTGCCGGACAGGACGCCGGGCGAGTTGGCTGCGGCGGCGGCGGCCCCGGCGTCCGCGGTGGCCAGGCCGGCCCCGCTGAGCACCACGGCGCCGGTGCCGAGAGCGACGGTGGCTGCCTTCGCGATGCGAGACATCACGTTCTCCTTCTACTCGGTGAGTGCGACTGCACGGACGCGGCCGCACTTCCCTTCAACGCGCCCGGTCACCTTGGGTAACGGCGATCATCGGTGCGTCACCCTTACCGGAGAGGGCGCAGGTGGAGAGGCCGGGCGTAGGGGCCGGGCGGAGGGAGGGGGCCCGAGGCCGGAGAGGGCGGGACCAGGTGAGGGGCCGGGCGAGCGACGTCGCCCACGCGGCGGGGCCCGGCTGTGCGGCCCGTGAGAGGCACGCGCGTACTGCGACGACGCAGCCAGCGGCGGAGCGCCCCCGGCAGGACTCGAACCTGCGGCCAAGCGCTTAGAAGGCGCCTGCTCTATCCACTGAGCTACGGGGGCCGGGTGTGGTGGCCTGTGTCCTGGTGCTGCCCGGGTGTGGGCTGATCCGTGACCTTGCCGGGGACAAGGATAGGGCTCCCGCGTCCTTGCCCTTGGTGCTTCCCCTCCGTGGCTCGATGTGGAGGTTCAGTGAAGCGGTCCTGATAATCGCAGGCAGGTACGAATCGTGCACCGCTTTTGGGCTCTGTGGCACCGGGTGTTGTGCACTCGTTATGCCTGCGCCCCAGTCATCCCTTCCGCCCCCTGTGTCCTGTCGGCGCGCAGACATACCCATATGCTTCAGAAAGCCTCCAAAATTGGGCATTCTTCGCATGTGGTGACCTTGGACGTACGGCCTCAGCTGCTCGACGCACTCTCCGCCCTGCGCGACCGTGTCGCCGCCGCACGCTTCCCGCTGCCCCTGGCGGGGGCTCCACGCGCGCGTGCCAACCGCGACGAACTGCTCGCACAGCTCGACGACTATCTGGTGCCCCGGTTGAGAGACCCCGAAGCGCCTCTGCTGGCCGTGGTGGGCGGATCCACCGGTGCCGGCAAGTCGACCCTGGTGAACTCCCTCGTGGGCCGCCGGGTCAGCGAGGCGGGGGTGCTGCGGCCGACCACGCGCACCCCGGTGCTCGTCTGCCACCCGGAGGACCATCACTGGTTCAGCGGGATGCGGGTGCTGCCCGACCTCACGCGCGTGTGGGTGCCCCATCAGGAGCCGGGCGACGACATGAACCCACCGGTCGAGCGCGGCGAACGGGTGCTGCGCATCGAGACCGCCGACACGCTGCCACCTGGCCTCGCTCTGCTGGACGCGCCCGACGTCGACTCCCTGGTCGCCGACAACCGCGTCCTCGCCGCCGAGCTCATCTGCGCGGCCGACATCTGGGTCATGGTGACGACGGCCGCCCGGTACGCCGACGCCGTCCCGTGGCATCTGCTGCGGACGGCGAAGGAGCACAAGGCGACCCTGGTCACCGTGCTCGACCGGGTGCCCCACCAGGTGGTGTCCGAGGTGTCGCGGCAGTACGGCGCGCTGCTCGCCAAGGCCGGGCTCGGCGACGTGCCCCGCTTCACCGTGCCCGAACTGCCCGAGTCCGCCTGGGGCGGCGGTCTCCTTCCGGCCACCGCGGTCGCGCCGCTGCGGACCTGGCTCACCCACCACGTCCAGGACCCCGCGGCCCGCCACGAGGCGATGGCCCGCACCGCCTACGGGGTCCTCGACTCGCTGAAGTCCCGGATGCCCGAACTGGCCGGCGCGGCAGCCGCTCAGTACGCCGCCGCCCTGCGGCTCACCGCGGCCGTGGACGGCGCCTACGACAGCGAGTACGCGCGTGTACGGGGGCGTCTGCAGTCCGGCGCCGTGCTTGCCGGGGACGCGCTGAAGCGGTGGCGTGCGTACCCGCTGGACTGCACCGCCGGTGAACTTCTCGACGCGCTCGTCGAGAGCCTCGCCGCGCTCGTGCTGTGCGCTGTCACCGCCGCCGACGAACGGATCGACGAGGCGTGGCGGCGCGAACCGGCCGCGGACGCACCCGGGCTGACGGACCGTGACCCGACCCTGGAGAGTGCCGAGCACCGCATCGGGATGGCCGTACGGCGCTGGCGGCGGGTCCTGGAGGAGTACGCGGAGGAAGAGGTCCGCGACCTCGACAAGAGCGTCGCGCCGGACGCCGAGGTGGTGGCCGCGCTGGTCGCCACCACGCTCCTGGGCGGACGCCGGGCGCGGGTCGCGGGTGAGGGCCTCGCCGAACGGATCGGCGCGCACGGCGCCCTGCGGCTGCGGGACCGCGGCGGCCGCCTCCTCACCGACTACCTCGACCAGGCGCTCCACACCGAGCGGGAACGCCGTCTCGCGCCCCTCGACGCACTCGAGGTCCACCCGGAACCCCAGGCCGAACTCATCGCCGCGCTGTCCGTACTGCAGAAGGAGAGGTGACCGCTGTGACCGCCGTCACTGACCGCACGGATCACGCCGACCGTCCCGGAGACGAGCCCTCCGGGGACGGCACTTCCCAAAACGGCCTCTCCGGGGAAGCCCGTTCCGGGGCCGCGTCCCCGGCGGAGCCCGGAGGCGGCGAGCGTCCCGGGCGTGAGCCCACCGGGGACGGGTCCGCCGGTAAGGCCCCCTCCGACGGCGTCCACGCGCGCGTGGAGCGCGAGGAGGGCACCCCGCGGCTGACCCGCGCGGAGCCGGACAAGCCCGCACCGTCCGCCGACGCGGGCGGGTCCGGCAGGACGATCAAGCCGATCAGGTTCATCACCAGGAGGGGCCGCGGCGACAAGGACGAGAAGGGCGGCAAGGGCACCGGGGGCGCCGAGGACCGCTCCGACGCGGCCGCCGGTACGGAGGCCGGGCCCGCCTGGGACGACGGGCTGATCGCCCGCCGGGTGTCGGAGAGCGACACCCCGCAGGAGGTACCGGCCGTCGAGACCAGGCCCGCCGTACAGGCACCGCCCGAGCCCCTCGCGTACGACGGACCGCTGCGGTCGCGGCTCGACGCCCTGCGCGAACTGGTCGGCCTCTCCCGCGCGCGGCTCGACAACAGGACGCTCGCTGAGGCGGGACGGGTCCTCGACGAGGCGGCGGCCCGCCGCAAGCTCTCCGGGCAGCACACCGTGGTCGCCATCGCCGGAGCCACCGGCAGTGGCAAGTCGCAGCTCTTCAACGCCCTCGCCGGAGTGGCCATCTCGGAGACCGGCGTGCGCAGGCCCACCACAGCGGCGCCCATCGCGTGCAGCTGGAGCGACGGCGCCGCCACGCTCATCGACCGGCTCGGCATCCCCGGGCGGCTGCGCCGACGGCCGCTGCAGAGCCCGGAGGCCGAGGCGCAGCTGCGCGGGCTCGTCCTGGTGGACCTGCCCGACCACGACTCCGCGGCCGTCCAGCACCGCGAGCACGTGGACCGCATCCTGGCGCTCGTCGACGCGGTCATCTGGGTCGTCGACCCGGAGAAGTACGCCGACGCGGTGCTCCACGAGCGCTATCTGCGGCCCATGGCGGCGCACGCGGAGGTCACCTTCGTGGTCCTCAACCAGGTCGACCGGCTCCCCGGGGAGGCGGCCGACCAGGTCCTCGACGACCTGCGTCGGCTGCTCGACGAGGACGGGATCGCGCTGGGGGAGTACGGCGAGCCCGGCGCCACCGTGCTCGCGGTGTCCGGACTGACCGGGGAGGGGGTCGGCGAACTGCGCGAGGCGCTCGGCCAGTTCGTGGCCGAACGGGGCGCCGCGGCCCGCCGGATCGCCGCCGACCTGGACGTGGCCGCGGCCCGACTGTGGCCCGTCTACTCCACGGGCAGGCGCGCCGGGCTCAGCGAGGAGGCGCGCGACGAGTTCGCCGACCGGCTCGCGGACGCGGTGGGCGCGACGGCCGCCGGCGACGCGGCCGAACGCGCCTGGCTGCGCAACGCCAACCGTGCCTGCGGCACGCCCTGGCTGCGGCTGTGGAGGTGGTACCAGGACCGGCGCGAACCCCCTACCGGACGGCTGCCCGTGCGGGCTCCCGCGGACGAGGAGTGCACCGCGCGCCAGCGCGTCGAGCAGGCGGTGCGTACGGTCGCCGAGCGGGCCGCGTACGGGCTCCCGGCGCCCTGGGCGCAGGCGGTGCGCGAGGCGGCCGCACGGGGCGCTCAGGGGCTCCCTGAGGCGCTGGACGAGCTGGCGGTGCGCGCGGGGGGACCTCCCGGCCGGCCGCCCCGTCCCGGCTGGTGGCCGGTCGCCGTGTTCGCCCAGGCGTCCATGACGATCCTTCAGGTGGTCGGCGGCCTGTGGCTGCTGGGCCAGATCATCGGGTTCATGTCGCCCAATCTCGGTGTGCCGGTGCTGCTGATGGTGGCGGGCATCGTCGGCGGCCCGGTCGTCGAGTGGAGCAGCAAACTGGCCGCGCGCGGCCCGGCCCGCAGATACGGGCTGGAGGCGGAACGGCGGCTGCGGGAGGCGGCGGCCGGGTGCGGACGGGCCCGCGTACTCGATCCCGTGGCCGCGGAACTGCTGCGGTACCGCGAGGTGCGGGAGCAGTACGGGAGGGTCGTGGGGACGCGGGTGTAGGCGGAGACGGGTCCCGGGCGAGGGCGGGTGTGCCGTACGGGCGTTGAGCTTTCGGGGCGGGGGGAGAGAGGCGACGGGCACGGGTAGTACGTCCGGGCACGGAGAGTGTGCGCGGGGAGCGGAACTACTCGTTCGGGTGGCGGCGTTGTCCACAATCGGCCGGTGGCCCACAGCTCTCAGCGGGTCCGGCCCGGCGGAGGCAGTCTGAATCCGCGGCGATCGCACCGACGCGGTCGCCGCGGCAGACGCAGCCGTACGGGCCGGGCCCGTACGCGTATCCGCCCGGCGCGGCAGCCGGGGTGAGGGAGGGGTTCGGGATGAACGAGACGATGGTGTGCGCGGTGGGGAACGTGGCGACGCAGCCCGTGTACCGGGAACTGGCGTCGGGGGCGTCGGCGCGGTTCCGGCTCGCCGTGACGGCGCGTTACTGGGACCGCGAGAAGAGCACGTGGACGGACGGGCACACCAACTTCTTCACGGTGTGGGCCAACCGGGCGCTCGCGACGAACGTGGGGGCGTCCCTCTCGGTGGGCGATCCGGTCGTCGTGCAGGGCCGGCTGAAGGTGCGCACCGAGGTGCGGGACGGCCAGAGCTGGACGTCGGCGGACATCGACGCGGTGGCGGTCGGCCACGACCTGTCACGGGGGACGTCGGCGTTCCGGCGCCCGTCCAGGGAGGGGGAGGCGGCGGTTGCCGTCGCGTCCCGGCCGGAGCCCAACTGGGAGACGGAGCCCGGCATCCGGAGCGAAGTGGCGGCCCAGGAGCAACCGGAACCCGTCCCGGTGACGTGATGTCAGGTGTCGGACCGGGCTGACCGGTGGACGGCCCGTCGGCGTCCGCTTTCCGTACGGTCCTGGTGGATTTGTCGATAAGCCCAGCTCACAGGGTCTGCCCAGCCGATAACGATTCCGAGTCGGATCGGTTATCGGATGACATGACTGGGGAGAGCGGTGTGCCGTCTCCCTAGGATGCCGGGCATAGCTCATGGGGCTTCTGATTCTGCTGGTGGGACCGTTCCCCCACGTCAACGGGTCCTGCTCGGAGGGGAATTCTGTGTTTTCTTGGTTCTCTGCGTCGTCCGCGCGCGGACGGGGCGCCGCTCGCCTCACCGCCGCGACGTTCGTGTCGGGGCTGCTCGCCGCGGGGGTTCTGGCCACCGCCGGTGCGGCCGTCGCCGACGAGGCGCCGCAGAGTCAGGGCGGCGCGACAGCGACCATAGGCGGCCTGAAGACGTACGGCGACGCCGTGATCCACGACGGTGCCGAGGACCTCCAGGTCTCCGCGGGACTCTTCGAGATGTCGGTCGACAACGGCGGGATGCTGCAGACCTACTGCGTCGACCTGTACAACCCGACGCAGAAGGACGCCAAGTACCAGGAGACCCCCTGGAGCGGCACGTCGCTGAGCGGCAACCCGGACGCGGGCAGGATCCGCTGGATCCTGCAGAACTCCTACCCGCAGGTCAACGATCTCGCGGCGCTGGCCCGCGAGGCCGGGACGAGCGGCCTCACCGAGCAGGACGCGGCGGCCGGCACCCAGGTGGCCATCTGGCGGTACTCGGACGGCGCGGACGTCGACGCGGTCAGCCCGCGGGCCGAGAAGCTCGCGGACTACCTCCACAAGAGCGCGCGGAACCTCGCGGAGCCCAAGGCCTCGCTAACCCTCGATCCGCCGGCGGTCGCCGGTCACGCCGGCGAGAAGCTCGGCCCTGTGACGGTGCGCACGAACGCGGACAGCGTGACGGTGACGCCGCCGGCGGACGCGGCAGCCGCCGGGGTGCGGGTCGTCGACCGGGACGGGAAGCCGGTCACCTCGGCCAGGAACGGCAGCCGGCTCTACTTCGACGTGCCGGAGGACACGCCGGACGGGTCCGCGGCCGTGGGCGTGCAGGCGTCGACGACCGTGCCGGTCGGTCGTGCGTTCACCTCCGAAACCCGGAGCCAGACGCAGATACTCGCGGGGTCGAGTGAGTCCACGGTCTCCGCGACGGCCAGTGCGAACTGGGCGGAGAAGGGCGCGATACCCGCCCTGTCCGCCGAGAAGAACTGCGCCGAGGGCGGTGTGGACATCACGGCGGCCAACAAGGGCGACGAGGCGTTCACCTTCGAGCTGATGGGGCTGGAGCACACCATCGAGGCGGGGGAGTCGCAGACGGTGACCATCCCGCTCCAGGAGGACCAGGCGTACGACTTCACGATCAAGGGGCCGAACGGCTTCCAGAAGCGGTTCACGGGCGTGCTCGACTGCGAGACCGAGGGCGGCGCCGGCGGCGACGCGACCCAGACGCTCAGTGAGCCGAGCCCGGCGACCGCGGGCGGTGGTTCGACCACCGGGGGGACGGACCTCGCGGAGACCGGCAGCTCCGGTGCCACCCCGATGATCGCGGGCACCGCCATCGGCCTGCTGGTGATCGGCGGGACGGCCCTGCTGCTCCTCCGCAAGAAGGCGCCCGCACAGGACTGAGCGCGCGGGACCGAGCACACGGCACCTTGACATCTGGACAGGGAGACAGGCCCCCGGGGCGGGGCGGTCGGCTTCGGGGCGGGTGCCGGGTGGGTGCAGAGCGTTGCGGACCGTCGCCTGTCCTCGCCCCACGTTTCTCAGGCACCCCACAGGTATCGAGATCTATCCGAAATTGTGACCAAAGTGGATGCAATGCCCACAACAGAGAGTGCGTGATCGGCTCGGCGGAGAAGGCGGGTCCGCAGGCGCAGGTCACGGACCCCCGATGAGACTGGTTTCCATCCAGGGGTGGCCGTCAGGCAAGATGGGGTGTATCTGCCCACTGCCGATTTCAAGCGTCCGGACGGTTTCTCTTGGCTGAGTTCATTTACACCATGCGCAAGACGCGCAAGGCGCACGGCGACAAGGTGATTCTCGACGACGTCACCCTGAGCTTCCTGCCCGGAGCGAAGATCGGTGTGGTCGGCCCGAACGGCGCCGGTAAGTCCACCGTTCTGAAGATCATGGCCGGCCTGGAGCAGCCGTCGAACGGCGACGCCTTCCTGTCGCCGGGCTACTCGGTGGGCATGCTCCTCCAGGAGCCGCCGCTGGACGAGTCGAAGACGGTCCTGGAGAACGTGCAGGACGGCGCCGCCGAGATCATGGGCAAGCTCCGGCGCTTCAACGAGGTCGCCGAGCTGATGGCGACCGACTACTCGGACGCGCTCATGGAGGAGATGGGCAAGCTCCAGGACGACCTCGACCACGCCAACGCGTGGGACCTGGACACCCAGCTGGAGCAGGCCATGGACGCCCTGGGCTGCCCGCCCGGCGACTGGCCCGTCACCAACCTCTCCGGTGGTGAGCGCCGCCGCGTCGCGCTGTGCAAGCTGCTCCTCGAAGCCCCCGACCTGCTGCTCCTCGACGAGCCCACCAACCACCTGGACGCCGAGTCCGTGCAGTGGCTGGAGCAGCACCTCGCGAAGTACCCCGGCACCGTCGTCGCCGTCACCCACGACCGGTACTTCCTCGACAACGTGGCCGAGTGGATCCTCGAACTGGACCGCGGCCGCGCGCACCCCTACGAGGGCAACTACTCCACCTACCTCGACAAGAAGGCCTCCCGCCTCAAGGTCGAGGGCCAGAAGGACGCCAAGCGCGCCAAGCGGCTCAAGGAAGAGCTGGAGTGGGTGCGGTCCAACGCCAAGGGCCGGCAGGCCAAGTCCAAGGCGCGTCTGTCCCGCTACGAGGAGATGGCCGCCGAGGCGGACAAGATGCGGAAGCTGGACTTCGAGGAGATCCAGATCCCGCCGGGCCCGCGTCTGGGCAGCATCGTGGTCGAGGTCGACAACCTCAGCAAGGCCTTCGGTGACAAGGTCCTCATCGACAACCTCTCCTTCACGCTGCCGCGCAACGGCATCGTGGGCGTCATCGGCCCGAACGGCGCCGGCAAGACCACGCTGTTCAAGATGATCCAGGGCCTGGAGACGCCGGACTCCGGCACCATCAAGGTCGGCGACACGGTCAAGATCTCGTACGTCGACCAGAGCCGCGAGAACATCGACCCGAAGAAGTCGCTGTGGGCGGTCGTCTCGGACGAGCTGGACTACATCAACGTCGGCCAGGTCGAGATGCCCTCGCGTGCCTACGTCTCCGCCTTCGGCTTCAAGGGCCCGGACCAGCAGAAGCCGGCCGGCGTCCTCTCCGGTGGTGAGCGCAACCGCCTGAACCTGGCGTTGACCCTCAAGCAGGGCGGCAACCTGCTGCTCCTCGACGAGCCGACGAACGACCTCGACGTGGAGACGCTCTCCTCCCTGGAGAACGCGCTGCTGGAGTTCCCGGGTGCGGCCGTGGTCGTCTCCCACGACCGGTGGTTCCTGGACCGGGTGGCGACGCACATCCTCGCGTACGAGGGCGACTCCAAGTGGTTCTGGTTCGAGGGCAACTTCGAGTCGTACGAGAAGAACAAGGTCGAGCGGCTCGGCCCGGACGCCGCCCGTCCGCACCGCGCCACCTACAAGAAGCTGACCCGGGGCTGATCTTGCGGCACATCTACCGCTGCCCGCTGCGCTGGGCGGACATGGACGCGTACGGCCACGTCAACAACGTGGTGTTCCTCCGCTACCTGGAGGAAGCGCGTATCGACTTCCTGTTCCGCCCGGACAAGGATTTCCAGCAGGGGTCCGTGGTGGCGCGCCATGAGATCGACTACAAGCGCCAGCTCGTCCACCGGCACGCGCCGGTGGACATCGAGCTCTGGGTGACGCAGATAAGGGCGGCGTCGTTCACGCTCGCCTACGAGGTCAAGGACCCGGACCAGGTGTACGTCCGGGCCCAGACGGTCATAGTGCCGTTCGACTTCGAGGCGCAGCGCCCGCGCCGCATCACAGCGGAGGAGCGGGAGTTCCTGCTGGAGTACCAGGACGACCGCGCCGAGGCCGTCGCGGCATGACGGTCCTGCATCTGGCCGACGAGGGGGAGGCGGCGGACCTCGCCGCCTTCCTGGCCAGGCTGATCCACTACGACCGCGCCGCCGCCGTGCGCCTCCAGGTGTCCGGCACCGCGCTCGCCGTGTTCGGACGGCCGCCGTCGTTCGAGGTCCTGGCCGTCCGTGCGGCGCGGCTCGCCAAGCCGTACGAGAGCGGGCTCAACGACTCGCTGGACGTGACCGTCTCCGCGGGTGAACTCCTGGAGTCGCTCGACGACACGGCGGCCACGGTCACCGTGCCGGCCGCCGTCACCGGACCGCCCTGGGCCGGACTGCTGCCGCCCCGCGGCGGTTGGCGGCCGGAGCCCGGGCTTCCTGAACCGGCCGCGGTGCGGGCGACGGTCGCCGAGGCGGTCGCCGAATTCCGGTCGCGTACGCAGGAGTTGGCGGCCGACCGGCGCACGCGTGCCGAACTCGACAGGATCGGGCGGGAGATCTGGTCCCGGCCGCTCGGCGACAGCGGACTCCCGGTGCGGGCGGCGCACGCCGCACAGGCACTCGGGTTCCTGCGTCCCGCGCGCGCGGCGGCACCGGACGAAGAGCCGCTGGGGCTGTACTCGTCGGGAGCGTGGCTCAGACTGCGCACACCGTACGGCTCGATAGCCGTACGCAGGGCGGGACTTGGCGCACTGGACGTCAGCGTCCGCTGACCGGCCGCTCCGTACCCTGCCACGTCCTACGGGTGGGCGCCGTACCCGGCCAGGTCCTCTCTGCGGCCGGGTACGGGCAACCGGACGTGCCGTGGGTCAGCCGGCCGTGTTGACCATCGAGGCCGCCGCGTATGTCAGGTAGTTCCACAGGGTGTGCTCGTGCTCCTCGGAGAGGCCGAGCTCCTCGACGGCGACGCGCATGTGCCGCAGCCAGGCGTCGTGCGCGGCCCGGTCGACGGTGAAGGGGGCGTGGCGCATCCGCAGCCGGGGGTGGCCGCGGTTCTCGCTGTACGTCGTCGGGCCGCCCCAGTACTGGATCAGGAACAGCGTCAGCCGGTCCTCGGCGGGGCCCAGGTCCTCCTCGGGATACATCGGCCGCAGCAGCGGGTCCTCGGCGACGCCCTCGTAGAAACGGTGCACGAGGCGGCGGAAGGTCTCCTCGCCGCCGACCTGCTCGTAGAAGGTCTGCTCCTGAAGCGTGCCGCGCCGGATCTCATTCACCCGTCCATCGTCTCAGACGCGCCGACCGAGGACTCAAGACCTAGGTCGCTTCGCACCGGCCCGGGTGCTGCGGGCCGGCCGGGGGCCGCTTCTTACGGACCGCGGGGCTCCGGTACTCGCGTCGCGGGCCGTCCGGCAGCACAGTGGAGGTATGGGTGCCCACGCTCTCGACCCCGGCCTGGACGACCTCGCCGCGTCCGCGCGGGCGGCGCTGGTGCGCGAGATCGAGGCGAGCGGGGCCTGGGCCGCGGACCCGGTGTGGCGGGAGGCCTTCGAGGCGGTCCCGCGGCACCTCTTCGTGCCGTACTACTACGTCGGCGTCCTGGGCGGTTACGAGCGCATGTGGGGGGAGGACCCCGACCGGCGCAGACGGGAGCGCTGGCTGCGCGGGGCGTACGCCGACGCCCCGCTGGCGACGCGGGTGCGGGACGGGGAGTTGCTCTCCTCCAGCAGCCAGCCCTCGCTGATGGCGAAGATGCTGACCGAGCTGGCGGTACGGGACGGGCACACGGTCCTGGAGATCGGCGCCGGCACCGGGTACAACGCGGCGCTGCTCTCGTACCGGCTCGGCGACGACCTCGTCACCACCGTCGACCTCGACCCGGAGATCACGGACTCGGCGCGACGGCATCTGGCCACCGCCGGCCACCACCCGGCCGTCGTCACGGGCGACGGAGCCCGGGGGGTCCCGGAGCGCGCGCCGTTCGACCGGATCATCGTGACCTGCACGCTGACGTCGATCCCGCGGGCCTGGCTCCCGCAGTGCGCCCCGGGCGCCCGCATCCTGGGGCCGCTGGCCACCGGCCTGATCGCCCTGCGGGTACGGGACGGCCGGCACGCCGAGGGGCACTTCCTGCACACGCCCGCCTTCTTCGTGCCGCTGCGCGGGGACACCCCGCCCGAGCCGGAGCCGCCCCAGCTCGACGGGCTGCCGCACCGGGCGAGGACGGACGACCTGTTCCGGTTCCTGCTGACGCTGACGGCGGGCCGCCTCGACCCGTACGAGGCGTACGTCCTGTGGGAGCGCGAGCACCAGCCGACGCGGGAGCGGTTCGGCGTGACGGTCAGCGGCGCGGACGCCTGGGCGTGGCTGGACGACCCCGCGGGGCCGTACGCCTGGCCACTGCGCTGACCCGCGGCCGTACGAGCCCCGCGCGTCCGCCGTACGGGGCTTTCCGGAGCCGGGAGGCCCCGGTCAGCCCCGGCGGATGGTGATCGTCGTCCAGGCGCCGACGTGGACGCGGTCGCCGTCCTGGAGCGGTACGGGCACGAAGGGCTGAATGGGCTCCTCGCCGCCGTTGACCGTCGTCCCGTTGGTGGAGTTCTGGTCGACGACCGCCCAGCTGCCGTCCGGCTGCTGGACCAGGACCGCGTGCTGGTGCGAGACGCCCGGGTCCTCCGGCGGCACCGACAGGTCGATGTCGGGGGTGTCGCCGGTGGAGTGGCGGCGGCGGCCGATGGTGAGCTGGTTGCCGGTGAGCGGGCGCTGCTGCTCGGGCGAGTACGCGGGCAGGTTGAGACCCGCGGCCTCGGGGCCGGAGCGCTGCATCATCGCCATGAAGTACGCGCGGTCGGGGCCGATCGTCGCGGTCCAGGTGAGTGGCTGCTGCTGGTAGCCGCCGCCCGGGCCGGGAGGCGCCTGGGTCGCGCCGGGCTGCGGGTAGCCGTAGCCGCCCTGTCCCCGGCCCTGGTCGGGTCCGCCCTGGCCGCCGGACGGCGGAGGCAGCACCCAGTCGTCGTCGCCGCCGAAGGCGGGGCCACCGGTCTGCGGCCGGCCCTGCGGCTGCTGCCGCTCACCGGGGAAGGCGGGCGGAGCGGGCGGGCTCTGCTGCTGGAACGCCTGCGGGGCGCCGGGACCGCCGGACTGCTGCGGGACGGGACGGCCCGGATCGCCCGGGAAACCGGGCTGGGCGGGCCGCGAGGGGTCGCCGGGGAAACCGGGCTGGGCCGGACGTGCGGGGTCGCCGAAGCCGGAGGGGCCCGAGGGCTCCTGGCCGAAGGGCGGGATGGGCTCGGCGGGCCGGTTCATCTGCGAGGGACGCGAGCTCTGGTAGTCGTACGCGTCACCGCCGCCGCCGGCGTAGGACGGGCCGGGCTGCGGCTGGAAGCGCTGCGCGGGACCGGGACCGGGACCGCCCGGGGACCCGGGGCCCGGCGCCGGCGGGCGCGGTGCGGCCGGGGTGTACGAGGTCGCGGTGTTGGTCAGGAAGTTCCACCGGCACTCCTCGCAGAAGGGCGCGCCGCCCTCGCGGGGCGTGCGGCACTGCGGGCACAGCTGCGGCTCGTGCTCGGGCGCGGCGGAGAAGGGTCCGCCTCCCGGACCGCCACCGGGCCGGCCGCCCGCACCGGGCGGCGGCGAGCCGGGCGGCGGGTAGCCGTAACCGGCGGGCGGTGGGGGCGGAGGCGGGGGCACGGCACCGGCCATGCGGTGACCGCAGACCTCGCACCAGTCGTCGGAACCCGACTGGTGTCCGTTCGGGCAGGTCGGCATGTCGGCGCTTCCCCCTCTCCTTTTCCGGCCGGTTCGGCCGGGTTTCTCCGGTCCCCTGGAGGGGCCGGGCTCGCTACTTCTTTACACGAACAGTCTTTGTGGACCGGGTCTCGAGGGTCATTTCGTCCGCCTCCTCGACCCGTGCCTTCAATCGCACAGTACCCGCCGCCGCGTCGACGACGTCCACCACCTTCGCAAGCAGTTTCGCAGTATCGGCGTTGCCGGACGCACTCGCGAGCTGGACGGCTCGGCCCAGCTTGGCCGTCGCCCCGTCGACATCTCCCGCTTTGCGCGCATCCAGTCCCTGCTGGATGACTTGCGCCAGTTCGGCCTGACCTGTGTAGTGCGCGACCTGGGGGTTGATCGACGTCGACGCCACCATGTCCTCGGTCCACACCGCCCGTACGAGACCCTGCGCGCCGAGGTTCTGCACGCTCCCGTCGCTCTGCGGGATCACCAGGGAGACGCGGGCGGCCAGCATCTCCCGGCCGATGCCCGCGGAGGGGACCTCCACGCACACGTGGTAGTCGCGGGACTCGTCCCCCCAGGAGCCGGTCGGATAGTCGCCGGCGCGCGGGCCGGCCTCGGTGCGACGGTGCGTCAGTTCCTCGACGGTGGGAGCCACTTGCTTGACGAACTTGATCTCCGTGCCGACCGGCGTCCACAGCCGCAGCGCGACGTCCGCGACCTCCTTGCCCATGGCCGTCTCCATCATCTGCGTGAAGTCGGCGGACAGGGCCGCGGGGTCGGCGACGATGTCGGCGGTGCCCAGCAGCCCGGAGGCGATCGCGGTGACCTCCTTGACCTCCCAGTCCGTGCCGACTCCCCGGGCGTCGCAGGTGAAACGGCCCGCACAGGAGTCCAGGGCGGCCTTCAGGTCCTCCGGGGACTCGTGTTCGTTGCGCCCGTCGGTGAGCAGGATCCCGTGCCGGATCGACACGTCGGCCGAGGACAGCAGGCGGTCGGCGAGACGCAGCCAGGTGCCGATCGCGGTCCCGCCGCCGGCGCTGAGCCTGCGCAGGGCCTGCTTCGCCTGGTCGCGGGTCCGGGCGTCCGCCACCGCGAGCGCGCCGTTTCCGGGGTAGACCTCCTGGGCGGCGTGCGTGCCGGAGATCACGGCGAAGTGGACGCCGTCGCGGACCGCGTCGATCGCGGCGGCCGTCGCCTCGCGCGCGCCGCGCATCTTGGCCGGCGGGTAGTCCATCGAGCCCGAGCAGTCGACCATGATCGCCACCGCGGCGTCGGGCGCCTGCCCGGCCGGGTACAGGTGCGGGGCGGCGATCGCGCTGCCGACGGTGCCGCCGCCGGTCGCGCTCACCGTGACGATCGCGTTGACCTCGCGGCCGCCCTCCGGCAGGTACTCGTTCTGGTACACGTCCACCGAGAACTGCGGCACATTCGACTTCGAGAAATTGGCCATGCCTTCTCTGCTCCCCCTAGACATCCCGCGCCGCCGCTTCCCGCGGCGGGCGGAACGACGACGATATGCGGACCGGTCCCCTCCGGTCCGAGACCGTTCCCCGTGCTGCGGCCTCAGGCCGATCCTGCCCCCTGAGAGGGTGCGGGGAACGGCACGACGGCCACTGTTACGTTGTCGTGGCCCCCGCCGTCCAAGGCGTGACCGACCAGCACCTGCGCGCTGTGCAGGGGCCGGGCCGCCGCGTCGAGGGGGACCACCTCGGCCATGTGTTCGGCGGCCTCGGCGTAGTTCCACAGCCCGTCGGTGCAGACCACCACCACACCCGGCCGGTCGGGCTTGAAGGAGGCGGTGTGCGGCTCCAGTTCGTACGCGTCCGCGCCGAGCCAGCCCGTGATGGCGTGGGCGCGCTCGTCGGCGTAGGCCTCCGCCTCGTTCATCAGGCCCGCGGCGACCATCTGCGCGGCCCACGAGTCGTCCTCGGTGAGCCGGGCCGGCGGTGAACTCCGGTCGACCGGCACCCAGTAGGCGCGGCTGTCGCCGACCCAGCCGACGGTCAGCAGACTGCTGGTGACGACGGCGCCGACCAGGGTGCAGGCCGGGGCGTTCTGGTGCGGGGTGTGCTCGCGGGCCGAACCGGGGTCCTCCGCGAGGGCGTTGACGGCGTGCGAGGCCGCGATGATCGCCTCGTGCATCGCCTGCTGCGGATGCGTGCCCTGCGGCAGCGACTCCAGCAGCGCCTCGCCCGCGGCGCGGGAAGCGGCCAGGGACGCCTCGTCGGGGCGGGTCGCCGAGGAGACACCGTCACACACGATGGCGACGACGGCGGGCGAACCGTCGGGCAGCGCGGTCGAGGAGAGCGTGAACGCGTCCTCGTTGCGGTGGTGGCGCAGCCCGCGGTCGCTGACCGCGGCCACCGCGGCGAGCTCCTGCTCCATGTGGTCGCGCTCGCGGGGCTGGGCGTGCCCGCAGTTCTCGCAGTAGCCGTCCCGGTCGACGTGACCGGCGCGGCAGGCCACGCAGAGCTTGGTGCCGGCGGGCGGCGTCCCGAGGTCGGCGGTGCGCGGATCGGCGGGCGCCGATCCGGGCGGGGCCAGCGGGTACTCGTCCGGCTCGGCGGGCCGGTCGAAGCGCACCCCGGCCGACTCGCCCCCGGTGCCCGGCTGTTCGGCGCCCGGCGCGGCGGGGGAGGCGGCCTCGGGGTGCCCCGGAGCGGGGGCGGCCGAGGGCGCGGGACCGAAGGCGGCGGGAGGCCGCGCCCCGGGAGCGGCCGCGGGGCGGGGCTCGGACACCGCACCGGCGGCCGGGTGGGCGGCCGGCAGCTCCGAGCCGCCCGAGTCCGTGCCGGGGATGTCCGTCGGCAGGTGGACCGGGGCGGGCGCGCCGGAACTGCCCCGCTCGGGTGCGTCGGGCCAGTCCACGGACGAGACCTCCGAAGGGGGGCGGGGCGCCGCGCCGTTCATCGTGATCGTGGGGGTGTCCTGGGGCGGTGCGGACACCGCCGACAGGTCGAACCCGCACGCACCGCAGAAACGGTCACCCGACTCCAGGGGCTCCTCGCAACTGGGGCACCTCGAAAGAGCCGTCGGCTGGGGCATCTGGGACATCCTCACACCCACGTCCGGGGGCGGTAACGGTTGGCACGTTCCACCAGGTCGATCCTCTCCTCGCCGCCCTGCGCGAGTCTGGCAAGCATCCGGTACGAACGCTCCAGACCGAAGCGGAGGCCTCGCTCGTCCAGCTCGCTGCCCAGCAGCGCACGTCCGCCCCCGGCAGGTGCGGAACCCTGGCTACCGGAGAGTACCCAGTCCAGCGCACAGCCCAGGACCTCTGTGGACAACTGCTCGCGCCGCACGGCGTCCAGACCGTATCCGTCCAGCGCCTCCACCTGCCCGGCGGCGGCGGTCAGTTCGTCCAGGAAACCGGGCGCGGCGGCCTCCTCGGCCATCCGGTGCCGCAGCCGCGCCCGTACGGCCGCGACCCGCGCCGCCGTGTAGTGGATCGACGACTCCGGCACCGACTCCAGCGTCAGCACCGCGCCCCGCCGGTCGCCGGCCGCCAGCTGGACCCGCGCCAGACCGAACGCCGCGCTCACATAACTGGGGTCGGTCGTCCACACCAGGCGGTAGTACTCCGCCGCGTTGTCCAGCTGGCCGAGCACCTCCGCGCAGACGCCCAGCGCCAGCTTGGGCGCGGACTCGCCGGGGAACGCGTCGTAGACCGCGTCGAAGGACAGCGCCGCGCCCTCGTGGTCGCCGGTCGCCAGCGCCGCCACGCCCCGGTACCAGACCACCCGCCAGTCGTCGGGCCGCTGCTCCTCCAGCTTCCGCAGGACCTCCAGGGCCGTGTACGAGTCGCCGCTCTCCAGCCGGGCCCGGATCTGCCGCAGCCTCGTCTCCACGGACTCGCTGGGGGCCGCCGCGAGCGCCGTGATCAGTTCCCCGGGCGCGGACGTCAGCAGACCCGCCAGGAAGCCGGCGTTCGGGTCGCCCGGGTCGACGCGCGGGACGGGCAGCGCGAGCGCGGTGGCGGCCGTGTTCAGCGGCTTGACCAGGGACGCTCCGGGGCGCGGTGGCGGCGGTGCGCCGTTCGGCCTCGGGGCGGGCACGGAGGCGCCCTTCCCGCCCCGTACGGGCACGGCGCGCGCCCCCAGCCGGGAGACGTCACCGTCCAGCCTGACGAACAACTCCGTGTCCGTGACCTTGACCTCGGGCCCGAACAGCGTGGACAGCGAGGGGCGCGGGCGGCCCGTCTGCAGGGCCACGACCTCGCGCAGGACGCCGGTCAGCTGCTCCGACATCTCCTCCGCGGAGGCGAAGCGGCGGGCCGGGTCGGGGTCGGTGGCCCGCACGAGCAGCCGGTAGAAGGACTCGTACCGCCGGAAGACGTCGATGGTGTCCGGGTCCGGCAGCGAGTCCACGAAGGCGTTCGTGTAGCCCTGGAAGTCGAAGCTGAGCACCGCCAGGGTGCGCGCGACCGTGTAGAGGTCGGAGGCCACGGAGGGGCCGATGTCGGCGACCTCGGGGGCCTGGTAGCCGACCGTGCCGTAGATGGCCGACTCGTCGTCGTCCATCCTGCGCACCGCGCCCATGTCGATCAGCTTGAGCTGGTCCTCGGTCTGGATCGCGTTGTCGACCTTGAAGTCGCAGTACAGGAGGTTGCGGCTGTGCAGGTGCCCGAGGGCCTCCAGCGCCTCGATGCCGTACGCGCAGGCCTGCTCCACCGGCAGCGGGTCCCGCTTGCCGTCCGCCGTACGGCGCCCGTTCGCGATCTCCTTGAGGGACTTGCCGCCCACGTACTCCATGACGATGTAGCCGTCGAGGGAGCCGGTGCGCTGGTCCAGGTGTTCGACGAAGTTGTAGATGCGCACGATGTTGGCGTGCTCGATCTCGGCGAGGAAGCGGCGCTCGGAGATCGCGGCCGCCATCGCGTCCTGGTCCCCGGTGTCCAGGAGGCCCTTGAGGACCACCCAGCGGTCGGAGACCGCGCGGTCGACGGCGAGGTAGACCCAGCCGAGCCCGCCGTGCGCCAGACAGCCCACGACCTCGTACTGGCCGTGCACGATGTCGGCCGCGTGCAGCTTCGGCACGAACGAGTACGGGTGGCCGCACTTGGTGCAGAAGCCCTCCGTGCGCCCCGGCCTGTCTCCGCGCGAACGCCCCACCGGCGCACCGCAGTCGGAGCGCGAGCAGAACCGCTTGCGCTCGGGCACCTCCGGGTTCTCCAGGACCATCTCGCGCGGGTCGGGCCGCGGCACCCCCGGCACCTGCACCAGACCGGCGCCGAGCCGGCCGCGGCTGGAGGAACCCGTCGTCGAGCCGGAGCTGCGCACCGACACCGACCGCGAGCCCGAACTCCCCGACAGGGAACGCGACAGGCGGCCCGAGACCGAGCGCCGGGACTGCGAGGACCGCGACGACGCCCGCGAGCCGGTCCGCGAACTGCTGCCGCGCGACCCGCGAGAGCCGCCGGCCGTGATCCCGGTCGGCTGCGAGCCCACCATGCCGTCCGACGAGACGACCGGCGCCAGACCGCACGTGTCGCAGTACAGCTCCCCGCCGCCCATGTCCTCGTACGACCCCGGGCAACCGGGGCGCTGGCACTTGCGCGCACCGCTCACGGACTGCTCACTCACGCTGCCTCACCCCTGCCCCTCACGTGCCGGGCCTCCTCTGGTCCGTCGGCTCCCCGGCGCCGCCCTGTTCGGGCACCCGCGGGCTCAGCAGGTCGGCCGCCGCGCGCTGGTAGCGCAGCACCGCCTCCTCCGCGACCCGCAGATCGCAGGGCGCGCTCCACAGCATGCGGCGCGCCGCGTCGTAGCGCTCGATGAGGAACGGGTCCTCCGCGAGACCGTGCCGGGCGACCTTCGCCTTGTACGCGTCGAGCCGGCCGCGCAGCTCCGCGCGGACCGCCAGCGGCGCGGTGACGGCCGTCAACGACTCGCGGGCGCGCAGCAGTTCGTCCTCCGCCTTCTGCTCCAGCGACTCCAGGAGCGGGGAGAGGCGATGCCACTGCGCGTGCCTGCGGTACTCGGCGGCCGTCGCCAGCTGCTCGTGCAGCGCCGTCGGCGGACCGCTCACCGCGGGCACCTCGGACGCCGCGATCTTCGCCAGCACCTCACCGCGCGCGGACCGGGCCTCCGCCAGGGTGCGGTCGGCGCGCGAGAGCACGTCCCGCAGCCGCACGAGCCGCGCCTCCGCGTCCTGCCGCACCGTGAGCACCGCGTCGATCTCCCGTCGCACGTCCTCCAGGGCGCGCGCCTCGCGGTCGTACGCCGTCGTGTCCGGCCGGCCACCGCCGGGCGCCGAACTGCCCTGCGCGGGCAGCCAGAAGGCCAGCGGGTCGGAGATCACCTGCTCCCGCATCGACGTCAGCGTGCGCGTGATCCGCTCCAGGTCATCACCCGAGGGGTGCTCCCCGGGGCGTACGCCGACCGAGTGCGCGAGGCGGCGGGTGCGCTGGAGCTCCGCGGCCAGTAAATCGATCCGGGCCGGCAGCGCGGACCAGACGGCGTCCGCCGCCACGACCATGTCGAGCGAGGCCGCGTACAGCTCGTTCATCCGCTCCACGAGGGCGACCAGCGAGAACCGTTCGCTGAGCTTGCCCGAGCCGGCGAGCGTGGGCGCGTTCGCCGTGGCCGTGGCGCTGCCGGCGACGGTGACGCTCTCGCCGCGCAGCAGCTCCGTCAGCTCGGCCAGGTCCTCACGGCTCGACCAGCGCCGGCGCGCACGGATGCCGCGGGCCGCGCGCAGGGCGTCCGCGTACGCGTCGAAGTACGCCCACAGCAGGGTGATCGACGCCTCGGTGGCCGTCCAGCGCTCCTTGGTCGTGCCCGTGAGCTCGGCGCCTTCGAGGAGTCTGCGGCCCGCGTGGTCCTGGAGGGCGAGGAGCGAGGTCTCGATGGCCTCGTGCTCCGCGCCGAGCCGCGCCAGCGCACGGTCCACCTCGTCCCGGTCCATCACCGGCCCGGGGGGCCCCGTGACGCCCATCGATCACCTCTCGCTCTCGGTTGCTGCCTGTCGCCGGTCGTGGCACGTCACCTGTAGTGGGCCACCGGCGGCTTCGACGACGGCGACTTCTCGGGCAGGGTCGCGGACAGCCAGGTGTCGTAGGACGCCTGCCAGCCGCTCTTGCGGTAGTCCTCGATGACCTGGTTGACCCGGCGCACCAGGTCCTCGGCGTCCTTGTTCATCGCCACACCGTAGTACTCGGTGGTGAAGGTGCCGCCCTTGAGCTCGACCGTCGGGTCCTGCGCGGCCTGGCTCGCGGCCAGCGCGCCGTCGGTCACCACGGCGTCCACCTCGCCCAGCTGGAGCCGTACCAGGCAGTCGAGTTGGTTCGGGACGACGGTCCGCAGGTCGGCGGACGCGGGCAGCCGGCCCGCCTTCCGGTCGTCGGTGAGGGTCTCGTAGGCGGTGGAACCGTCCGCGGTGCAGATCCTCTTGCCGGCGAGGGTCTTGTCGTAGCCCTCGATGGCCGACTTCTTGGGGGCGAGCACCTGCTGACCGGTCATGAAGTACGGCGCGGAGAAGGCGACTTCGTCCAGGCGCTTGCAGGAGATCGTCATGGTGCGCACCACCATGTCGACCCGGCCCTCCCGGATGGCCGGGATGCGCTCGTTGGTGGGTATGGCCTGGAAGCGGATCTTGTCCGGGCTGCCGAGGATCGCCTCGGCGATCCGGCGCGCGAGATCGATGTCGAAGCCTTCCAGCTCGACCTTCTCCTTGGTGCTGTTCGGGTCCCGGTAGCCCCAGCGGTAGCTGTTCTGGTCGACGCCGACTTTCAGGTAGCCGCGCTCCTTGATGGCCTTGACCGTGTCGCCGCTCTCGTCGCCGGACGGGGAGGGGCTCAGGTCCTGCGGGTCCGTGCACTCCTCGGCCCTGGTCTGGCGGCCGTCGGCGACGCCCTGGCCGCCGATGCCCGTGCTGCCGTCCCCGCGCGCGTCGGCCAGCGGGAGCAGCAGCGCGAGAGCCGCGGTGAGGGCGCAGGCGAGCGCCATCGCGCCCACTCCGCCCCAGCCCCGCAGGCTCGCCCTCAGCCGTCGTACGGTCATGGCCGCTCCTCCTCTCACCGGTACTCCGAAAGCCTGCGCCCGATGCCGAGCACCGCCCCCGCCGCACCGAGCACCGCGAGGACGGCCGCGCCGACGGGCAGACCGGTCATGGCGCCCAGCCCGTCACCCGCCGACTGCCGGAACTCCCGCTCCTCGTGCCGCAGGGCCAGGTCCAGATTGTCGTCGACGCCGTCGAAGCACTCGCCGGTCGGTTTCTGCGCCGGGGTGCCGATGATCCTGTCGAGGGCGCCCTGGTAGTCGCCCGCGTCGTCGGCCCGGCGGGCCTCCAGGTGGCGGGACTTCCACACCTTCATGTTGCCGGTGGCGGTCGTGACGGGCTTCTCGCCCGCCGTGTCGTCCGCCAGCGCGGCCGCCTCGGCCAGGCCCTCGGTGAGGTCGCTCATCGACTTCTGGAAGTCGACGTCGAACCGGTCCTTGGGCTCGCCGCCGACGTCGACGGTCTCCGCGCCGCGGCTCACCAGGGTGAGCGTCTCGTTGCCGCGGGCCTTGAGGGAGGCGATCTGCGCGTCGTGCAGCACGTTCAGCGAGCGCACGCCGTGGTCGTAGGAGGAGTCGAGTCCGGCGCGGGCCACGCTGTGCCCGACGACCAGCCAGAGCAGGACCACCGCGGCGGCGGCCGTGGCGGCGGCCAGGCCATGGTTCAGCACGCGGTTGGTGCGCCGGTAGTGGCGCCGCTGGGTCCAGGCGAGCGCGCCGAGCACGAGCAGGCCCAGCGCGATCGCGGCCCAGGGGTAGGGGGTCGCGGCGGCGTAGTCGGAGCGCAGCCGGCGGTTCTCCGAGGTGTAGAGGTCCTCGGCGGCCGGGAGCATCTCCTTCTGCATCTTGTCGTTCGCGTACCGCAGGTAGGCGCCGCCGAGGGGGAAGCCCTGCCGGTTGTTGGCGCGGGCCCGCTCGACCAGGCCCTTGTACTGCGGCAGGAGCTTGTTCAGCTTGGTGATCGTGTCCGCCGAGGCCGAGCCTGGCTCGGAGTTCGCGGCGGCGGTGACCAGCTTGGCGGCCGCCGTCCTGATGTCCTTCTCGTACCGCTTCCGGGTGGCCTCCGGCTCCTGACCGCCCGCCAGGAAGCCGCTGGACGCCGCCGTGTTGGCGTCCGCGAGGGAGCGGTAGATGTCGGCCGCGTCGGAGCTCAGCGGCTGGCTCTTGTGCAGCACGTCGTCGGCGGCGGCCGAGCGGTCGGACATCTGCCAGGCGGTGACGGAGCCGAACGCGACGACCAGCAGCGCGAGGAGCGCGCCGATGATCCGCAGCCGGCCGGGCTCGGTCGTGGCGCCCGCACGCAGCCGGTCGACACCCTCGGACCAGGCGGTACGGCGCGGCGGGGCCGGGGCGGGCAGCGGACGCGCGGCCGGCACCGGCGCGGGCGGCCCGGCCTGCGGCGGCACGGCCGGGACCGCGGGCGCGGCCGGCGCCGGTGGCGCCGCACCGCCCTGCTGCGGATACGTCACGTGACCTCCCCCTGGTCCTTCGTCGGTCACCTCCGCCCGCCGCGCCGAGGGCGCGGGCGAAAGTGCACGGGCGCAAGTATCGCCGCCGCGGCGGACATCCGCACAGGCCTTGACTCGATCTTGTTCGGATCGCGGCACACCCGTCGGACTCCAGCACGGCGCACGACTCCCCGCGCCACCCCCCCTGCCCATGAATACGCGCGCCGGATCAGTTCGGTTCCCGGGCCGCGGCGGAGGGATCGCGCCCCCCGCCGCGCGGGAGTTCACGCCCCGTCGCGTACGGCGGTCACGTCCCCTTCGTAGGCGGCCCGCACGCGCGCGTGGACCTCGTCCGGGGCGCCGAGGTGGTCGAGGCCGAGGAGCGCGGCGCCGAGGACGGGGCTCGCCGTGACCACCCGGGGGACCGCCTTGGGGGCGCGGTCCGCGAGCAGTTCGCCGATCCGGTCGTCGAGCTGCGGGTGCCGGGCGGCGAGGATGCTGCCGCCGAGGAGGACCGGCACCTCCTCGTCCAGCAGTTCCAGGCGGGTCAGGGCGACCGCCGCCATGGCGACCACCTCGTCCGCGAGCCGGTCGACCAGCGCGCGGGCCGCCGGGTCGCCGTCCGCGGCGGTGGCGAACAGCACCGGGGTGAGCTCGTGCCGCCGGGCGTTGCCGATGTGCCCGAGGTGCAGGGCCTCGATCAGCGCGTACATCGAGCCGAGGCCGAAGTGGGCCGGGAGGGTGCGGGCCAGGGCCGTCGGTCCGCCCCGGCCGTCCTCGGCGCGCGCCGCGTGCCACAGGGCCTCCTCCGCGAGACCCCAGCCGCCGCCCCAGTCGCCGGAGATCCGGCCGATCGCGGGGAAGCGGGCGGTGCGTCCGTCGGGCCGCATGCCGACGCAGTTGATGCCCGCGCCGCACACCACGGCGACCCCGCGCGGCTCGGCGATCCCGGCCCGCAGGATCGCGAAGGTGTCGTTGCGCACGTCCACGCTCGCGCCCCACCCCCGCGCCTCCAGGGCGGCCGCCAACTGCTCCTCCTCCACGGGCAGATCGGCGTTGGCGAGACAGGCGGAGACATGGGCGACGGAGGTCACGCCCGCCGCGGCGTACGCCCGGCCGACCGCCGCGGCGACCGCGTCCACGGCCGGCCCGACGCCCACCGCGGGGGGCCGGAAGCCGCCGCCGCGGGCCGTGGCGAGCACCCGGCCGTCGGTGGACACGACCGCGATGTCCGTCTTGCTGTTCCCCGCGTCGATGGCGAGGACTCCTGCGCTCACGCCCACGCGAGGTGCTCCCGGTTGTGCGCGATCAGCCGGTCGGTGAGGGTGTCGGCGTAGGCGTACTGGCCCACCAGGGGGTGCGCGAGCAGGGCGCGGAACACCCGGTCGCGGCCCCCGCGCAGCGCGGCCTCCAGCGCCAGGTCCTCGTACGCCGTCACGTTCGCCATCAGCCCCGCGTACAGCGGGTCCACGTCCGGCACCGGCAGCGGCGTCGGCCCCTTGGTGCCGACCGCCGCCTGCACCTCGATCACCGCGTCGTCCGGCAGGAAGGGCAGCGTCCCCCGGTTGTAGGTGTTGACCACCTGGTAGGGGCTGCCGCCTCCGCCGAGCAGCGAGGCCGCCAGGTCCACGGCCGCCTCCGAGTAGTACGCGCCGCCGCGCCGGGCCAGCAGCTCCGGCTTCTCGTCGAGCGCCGGGTCGCCGTACATCCGCAGCAACTCCCGCTCCATCTCGGCCACTTCGGCGGCGCGCGACGGCTTCGTCCTGAGTTCGCGGACCACCTCGTCGTGCGCGTAGTAGTAGCGCAGGTAGTACGACGGGACGACGCCGAGCCGGTCGACGATGCTGCGGGGCAGGTGCAGGTCGTCCGCGACGGTGCCGCCGTGCTCGGCGAGCAGCCTGGGCAGGACGTTCTCGCCCTCGGGGCCGCCGAGGCGCACGCCGGTCTCCCAGGTGAGGTGGTTGAGGCCCACGTGGTCCAGGTGCACGTCGGCCGGTGCCACCCCGAGCAGTCCGGCGAACTTCCGCTGGAAGCCGATCGCCACGTTGCACAGCCCGACCGTCCGGTGGCCCGCCTGGAGCAGGGCGCGGGTGACGATGCCGACCGGGTTGGTGAAGTCGATGATCCAGGCGTCCGGGTTCGCGCGGCGGACCCGCTCGGCGATGTCCAGCACCACCGGAACCGTGCGCAGCGCCTTGGCGAGACCGCCCGCGCCCGTCGTCTCCTGCCCGACGCAGCCGCACTCCAGCGGCCAGGTCTCGTCCTCGTTGCGGGCGGCCTGCCCGCCGACGCGCAGCTGGAGCAGCACGGCGTCGGCGCCCTCGACCCCCGCGTCCAGGTCGGAGGTGGTGACGATCCTCCCCGGGTGTCCCTGCCGGGCGAAGATCCGCCGGGCCAGGCCGCCCACCAGCTCCAGTCGGTCGGCGGCCGGGTCGACGAGCACCAGCTCCTCGACGGGCAAGGTGTCCCGCAACCGCGCGAATCCGTCGATGAGTTCAGGGGTGTACGTGGAGCCCCCGCCCACTACTGCCAGTTTCATAGTCAGCCCTTCACTCCGGTGAGCGTGACGCCCTCGACGAACGCCTTCTGCGCGAAGAAGAACACGAGGATCACGGGGGCCATGACCAGGACGGTCGCGGCCATGGTGAGATTCCAGTCGGTGTGGTGCGCGCCCTTGAACGACTCCAGGCCGTAACTCAGTGTCCAGGCGGCGGGGTTCTCGGACGCGTAGATCTGCGGCCCGAAGTAGTCGTTCCAGGCGTAGAAGAACTGGAAGAGCGCGACCGCCGCGATACCGGGTTTCGCCATCGGCAGCACGACCCGCAGCAGCGTCCTGAGGTCCCCGCAGCCGTCGACCCGGGCCGCGTCGAGGTACTCGTTCGGGATGGTCGTCAGGAACTGCCGCAGCAGGAAGATGGAGAACGCGTCCCCGAAGGCCATCGGGACGATGAGCGGCCACAGCGTGCCGGACAGGTCCAGCTGCTTCGCCCAGAACAGGTACATCGGGATGACGACGACCTGCGGCGGCAGCATCATCATCGAGATGACCAGCATCAGCGACAGGTTCCGGCCCCGGAAGCGGAACTTGGCGAGCGCGTACGCCACCGGGATCGACGAGACGACGGTGAGGACGGTGCCGGCCCCGGCGTACAGCAGCGTGTTCTTCCACCAGGTCAGGAAGCCCGGGGTGTCGAAGACCTTTCGGTAGTTGCCCCACTCCCAGGTGTGCGGGATCAGGTCCCGGCTCAGGGCCTGCGAGTCGCTCATCAGCGAGGTGAGGAAGACGAAAACGAAGGGCAGCACGAAGAAGAGCGCGGCCGCCACGCCCAGCGCGTGCACGGCGATCCATTCCAGGAAGGCCCTGCGGCGGGCGGTGCGCTCGGCCGGTGAGACAGGCCGGGGCCGCAACTCCACCGGTTTGTCGAGTACTTGGGTCATGGTCAGTCACCTGCCTGGATGAGACCGCCCCGGCGCCGCATCAGGAACGCGGTGAACACCATGGACAGGGCGAACAGCACCAGCGCGACCACACAGGCGGAGCCGTAGTCGAAGCGCTGGAAACCGAGGTTGTAGACGAGCTGCGGCAGGGTGAGCGTCGACTTGTCCGGATAGCCGGGCTCGAACTGCGTTCCCGCGCCCTGGATGACGCCCGAGGCGACCTTCCCGGCGATCAGCGGCTGCGTGTAGTACTGCATCGTCTGGATCACCCCGGTGACCACGGCGAACATCACGATCGGCGAGATGTTCGGCAGGGTCACGTACCGGAAGCGCTGCCAGGCGGAGGTGCCGTCCAGCTCCGCGGCCTCGTACTGCTCCTTCGGGACGTCGAGCAGCGCCGCCATGAAGATGACCATGAGGTCGCCGACGCCCCACAGGGCGAGCATGGTGAGCGCGGGCTTGGACCAGGCGGGGTCGTTGAACCAGCCGGGGGCCGGGATGCCGATGCCCTCCAGGATCGAGTTCACCGGTCCCGTGCCCGGGTTGAGCAGGAAGGCGAACGCCATCGTGGCGGCGACGGGCGGGGCCAGGTAGGGCAGGTAGAAGAGGGTCCGGAAGACGCCCGTCCCGGTCCTGATCTTCGTGATCAGCAGCCCGACGCCCAGTCCGAACAGGACCCGGAGGCTGACCATCACGACGACGAGCCACAGGGTGTTGCGCAACGCGGGCCAGAACAGGGGGTAGTTCTGGAAGACGTAGACCCAGTTCTTCAAGCCGCTCCACGTCGGCGGCTTGAAGCCGTCGTAGTGCATGAACGAGAAGTAGACGGTCGAGAACAGCGGATAGGCGAAGAAGACCGCGAACCCGACGAGCCAGGGCGACATGAAGGCGGCCGTGCGCAGCGCCGCCCGGCGGCGCTTGGCGCGCAGTGTGTACGTGGCGCTCATGGACGTGTCACTTCGCCTGGGCGATGTCCGTGTCGATCTGGGCGGCGGTCTTCCTCAGACCGGCCTCCAGATCCCGCGCCTTGCCGCTCTCGTAGTCGTAGCCGAACTGCTGGATCGACACGAGGTAGGTGCCGCCGTTGATCGAGGCGGGGGTCGTCGTGGAGTGGGGGTTCGACGCGATGTCCAGGAAGGTCTTGAAGCGCGGGTCGTACTTCAGCTTCGGGGACTTGAGGGCTTCCAGTGTGGACGGCACGTTGTGGATGGCGTTGGCGAAGCCGACCACCGCGTCCGTGTCCGTGGTCATGTACTTCACGAGTTCCCAGGCCGCGTTCTGCTTCTTGCTGGTGGCGGCGATGCCGGCGATGGTGCCGGTGATGTAGCCCTTGCCGTACTGGTCGGCCTGGTCGTCGGGCACGGGCAGCGGCGCCACGCCGATCTCGAAGCCGGGCTTGGCCTCCTCGGCCATGCCGAGCCGCCACTCGCCGTCCAGCTGCATCGCGACCTGGCCGGTGTGGAAGGGGTGCTTGGGACCCCACTCGTCACCGAGCTTGGACCGGAACTTCTCCAGCTTCTGATAGCCGCCGAGCGCGTCGACCAGCCGCTTCTGGAGGGTGAACCCCTTCTTGAAAGCGGGGTCCTTCGCGATGTTCGACTTGCCCTCGCTGTCGAAGTACGTCGGCGAGAACTGCCCGAAGTAGTGCTCGGTGGTCGACTCCCAGCCGTGGTAGTTCGGCATGAACCCGAGTTGGGAGTAGGAGTCCCCCTTGGTGACGGTGAGCTTCTCGGCGTCCTTCTCGAACTCGGACCAGGTCTTCGGCGGCGCGGTGATGCCGGCCTTCTCGAAGGCGGTCTTGTTGTAGTAGAGCCCGTAGGCGTCACCGAGCAGCGGCACGGTGCAGCGGTTGCCCTCGAACTGGGTGTACTCGTTCATCGCCTTCGGGAACGTCTTCTCCGGGTCGATGTCCGCCTTCTCGAAGAAGGGGCCGAGGTCGACGAAGGCGCCGGACGAGCAGAACTTGCCGACGTTGTTGGTGGTGAAGGAGGAGACGACGTCGGGGGCCTTGTCGCCGCCCGCGCGCAGCGCCTGGTTGATCTTGTCGTCCGTCATGTTGCCGACGACGTTGACGTGGATGTTGGGGTGCTTCTTCTCGAAGCCCGCGATGAGCGACTTCACGGCCTTGACCTCACCGGGCGCGCTCCAGGCGTGCCAGAAGTTGAGCGTCGTCTCCTTGGACGCGTCGTCGCTGCCGCCGGAGTCGGACTGGCCGGTACAGGCGGTGGCGAGGAGGGCTATCGAGGCGGACGCGGCCAGCGCGACGACCGCTTTCCGGGACATTCCGGGCATGACGGGGTCTCCCTAGGACGGGCGGGACTGCAGGGGACGCGGGGGGTGGGTGGATCGGACGGTGCCGGGATACGGCGGGGTCAGCGCGAGGTGTCGAAGACCTCGTCGCGGGTGGCCGCCAGCGCGCTCTCCAACGCGCCGCGCAGCACGGGGTGTTCGCGCACGTCGCCGACGACGAGCCGCGGACGGGACGGGGCCAGTTCCTCCAGCTCCGCCTGGACCAGGGCCCGCAGCGGTTCACCGCCGGCGGTGAGGGAGGCGCCGCTGAGCACGACGAGTTCGGGGTCGAGGACGGAGACGAGTGAGGCCAGACCGGTGGCCAGCCCGGTCGCGTACGTCTGGAGCAGCCGCAGGTGCGGCCCCTCGTTCACGGCGGCGGCCTGGGCGACGAGGGCGGCGGCCACCTCGGCGTACGGCCCGCTCGGCACCGGCCGGATGCCCAGCTCGCGGGCGAGCGCCGGGATCGCCTGGGAGCCGGCCAGCTCCTGGTAGCCGCCGCTGTTGGCCCGGGTCACCTGCCGGACCAGGGGTGCGCCGGGCACCGGCAGGAACCCGACCTCGCCGGCGCCGCCGGTCCAGCCGCGGTGCAGCCGTCCGCCGAGGACGAGTGCGGCGCCGAGACCGCCCTCGTTCCACAGCAGGACGAAGTCCTCGTGACCGCGGGCCGCGCCGAGCCGCTGCTCGGCGACGGCGACGAGGTTCACGTCGTTCTCGTACTCGACGGGCATCGGCAGCGCCGCGGCCAGCTCGTCGAGGAGGCTGGGGGAGTGCCAGCCGGGCAGGTGCGAGGCGTAGCGCAGCCGTCCGGTGGTGGGGTCGAAGGCGCCCGGTGTGGCGATGACGAGCCGGTGCACGTCGTCGCGGGCGAGCCCCGCAGCCTTCACCGCCCCGTCCAGCGCGTCGGTGACCTGCCGGACCACGGGCTGCGCCGGACGCCGGCCGGGCGTCGGCAGCTCGAACTCGCCCACCGTGCGGCCGGTGACGTCGGCGACGGCGGCCCGGACGCGCTCGGGGGTGACGTCGAGTCCGGCCGCGTGGGCGGCGTGCGGGTTGACGGCGTACAGCTGGGCGTTGGGGCCCGGGCGGCCCTCGCTGGTCCCGGTGGCGAGCACCAGGCCGGCGGCCTCCAGGCGGGCGAGGAGCTGGGAGGCGGTGGGCTTGGACAGCCCGGTCAGCTTGCCGATCCGGGTGCGGGACAGCGGGCCGTGCTCCAGGAGGAGGTCCAGGGCGGCGCGGTCGTTCATGGCGCGCAGGACGCGCGGAGTGCCCGGCGTACCGGCTGATCCGGCCATGTCGTCCCCACCTGCCTCTCGGCTGCCCAGCTTCCCAGTGCCGCGGCGGCGACGTCCACGCGGGGGCCGGGGAGACCCCGCCGCAAGATCACTGTTAGGAAAGTTTCCTGTTCGATGGGAGGAACGTAGGCGCGGTGCCGTGAGGGCGTCAAGAGAGACCGCCCCCGCGGCAACAGAGTCGTTACCCGCGGGGGCGGTCGTGGTGGGTCCGCGCAGTGCGCCGGGGGCTACCTCTGCGGGGACCTCGGGGCGATCGGGGACGCGGCCTCCGACTGCGGGGACGCCGAGTTCGCGTACACCGAGGGCGCCGCCACCGCGGCCGTCGGGTCCGGGGCCGGCGTCTCCTCCGGCTGGACCGTGGACCCGCCGACGATCCGGATGTCGGCGGCGTCGAAGGCGCGCTTGATGCGCCAGCGCAGCTCGCGCTCCACCGTCAGGGCCTTGCCCGGCATGGTCTTCGCCGAGACGCGGACCACCATCGAGTCGAGCAGGACGCTGTCGAGGCCGAGCACCTCGATCGGGCCCCACAGCAGCTCGTTCCAGGGCTCCGCCTTGCTCATGGCCTCGCTGACCTCGTTGAGCACCGACCGGACGTGGTCCAGGTCCTCAGAGGCGCGGACGGTGACGTCGACGCCCGCCGTGGCCCAGCCCTGGGAGAGGTTGCCGATGCGCTTGACCTCGCCGTTGCGGACGTACCAGATCTCGCCGCTGTCGCCGCGCAGCTTCGTGACGCGCAGGCCGACCTCTATCACCTCGCCGGAGGCCACCCCGGCGTCGATGGTGTCGCCGACGCCGTACTGGTCCTCCAGGATCATGAACACGCCGGACAGGAAGTCCGTGACCAGGTTGCGGGCGCCGAAACCGATGGCCACGCCGGCCACACCGGCGGAGGCGAGCAGGGGCGCGAGGTTGATCTCGAAGGTGCCGAGGACCATCAGCGCGGCCGTGCCCACGATCAGGAAGGACGCCACCGACCGCAGCACCGAGCCGATGGCCTGGGACCGCTGCCGGCGCCGCTCGGCGTTCACCAGCAGCCCGGCGAGCGCGGTGCCGTCGACGGCCTGCGCGGTCCGGTTCATCCGTTCTATGAACTTGGTGATCGCCCGGCGCACCGCGATTCTGAGGGCCACCGCGATGACCACGATCAGCAGGACCCGCAGACCGATGCTGAGCCAGGTGGACCAGTTCTGCTCGACCCAGCTGGCGGCGTTGGTCGCGCTCTCCTGGGCGTCCTGAAGCGGGTCGGCCGTCGTCGAGGGTGACGGCGACGGGGTCGCGGTGGCCGACAGGACGGACAAGAACACGGGGTGTACCTCCAGGCGTAGCGGTCCGCCCGCGGCCGGAAATCACGAGAAGGACACCGTCGGGCAGACCCACCACACTAACGGGGCATCGTGTGTGGATCGTTGCCGTCCGCGAGGGAGAGACTGTGCTCACCCGGGGATGAAGAAGGTGTGGTCGAAAACACTCCCAGCCCGTTACCGGGACATGGTGGCGCTTCCACCAGGCATGAGGGGACACTGGCCACAGATCGTCCCGGCGCGAGCCACGCGCCGCCGGCGTACAAGGAGGCATCCGTGCCGCATGTCCTGGTCCTCAACGCGTCGTACGAGCCACTCGGCGTCGTACCGCTCCGCCGCGCGCTCGTCCTCGTCCTGGAGAACAAGGCAGTCTCCCTGGAGGAATCCGGCGCCTTCATGCACAGCGCGACCGTTACTGTCCCCGCACCCAGCGTGGTCCGGCTGAAGAGGTTCGTCCGGGTCCCCTACCGGGGCCCCGTCCCGCTGACCAGGCGAGCCCTGTTCGCCCGGGACGGCGGCCGGTGCATGTACTGCGGTGGCGTCGCAACCAGCGTCGACCACGTCGTCCCGCGCAGCCGCGGGGGTCAGCACGCCTGGGACAACGTGGTGGCGTCGTGCCGCCGCTGCAACCACGTCAAGGCCGACCGCCACCTGGTCGAGATCGGCTGGCGCCTGCGCCACAAACCCGCCCCGCCGACGGGGCTCGCCTGGCGCATCATCGGAACCGGCCATCGCGACCCGCGCTGGCTGCCCTACCTGCAGCCGTACGGCGCCGAGGACGCGATGGCCCGGATCGACGGCATCTCCGCCTGACGATCCGGGCTTTTGCACACCCCTGCCCGTCCCGCACGGCCCCGCCTCAGCCGCGGGGTCCTTCGGGGCGGGCGCCACGCCATGCGCAGAGCGCCGAGCCGGACACGAAGAGTGCCAGCGCGACGCCCCACGCGGCCGGCTGCGGGCCCGACTGAAGCGGCCAGGCGAGCACTGTCTCGTTTCTCACACGGGGTGAGGCGGCCGAGAGGTACACCGAGCTGAGGTACAGCGTCGTCGGCAGCCAGCTCGCCCGGGCGCCGGTCACGACCGCCGCGGCCGCCGTGAGGCCGACCGCGCCCAGCGTGTTGCGGACCATCGCCGCCGCGCCGAACACCTCCGCCCGCCCGGGCACGGCGAGCGCCAGCAGCAGCGCCGCGAGCGCGCCGAGGACCAGCAGGTGCGCCAGGCGCCGGGGCCACCAGGGCCGTACGGCCGTGTCGTCCAGCTCCCGCGCGTACGAGTGGAGGCTCACCCCGACCGCCGCCGAGGCCGCCAGCGGGGCGAGCGAGAGCAGCGGGACCCTGCGGTACGGGTCCAGGTAGGTCTCCGGCCGGCTCGCCGCCCACAGGGTGAGCAGGGCGGCGCCGGCCAGCACGGCGGCCGTCATGGGCAGGGTGCGGGAGCGGGCGTACAGGACGAGGGGAGCGGGCGGCGTCTTCACAGGGACGGGACCTCTCTCTCGTCCGGTGCGCAGTCCCGGGCGGTCGCGAACCAGCGGCCGAGCCAGGCGCGGCGCTCCTCCACGGTCATCGCGGCGAGGCGGGCGTACGCCTCGTCCTCGTCCCGGTAGCGGGCGAGGGCCTCCGTGTCGCCGCTCTTGCGGGCCGCTTTCACGAAGTACCGGCGCAGGTCGCGGGACAGGCGGTCCGGCGCGAGCCAGCGCAGCACGGCCTCGTCCGCGATCCGCACGCGTCGTGACGAAGGGCTTCCTTCGCAGTCCGCCCTGACCAGCATGTGCGCGGCCTCCCAGGCGTACCGCTCCGGATTTGTGAGCTCGCCGCGTACGACGCCCCACCCGAAGGGCGTCAGTACCGGCAGCTGCGCCTCGTCCTCGTGCGGGTCGCGCCCCAGGTCCTCGAAGCGCACCGGCACGTTCCGGACGCCCGCCAGCCGGCCGGTGAGACCGGACAGCGCGTCGGTCACCTCCGGCAGCAGACCGGGGTGGGTGGCGTTCACGCACACGTGCGGTGTGGTCGAGGTGTCGCACACCTGCCGGTGGAACCGCGGGTTGTCGGGGAGCACCCCGTCACCCGTACGGAGGAGCAGGACGGCGGCGCCCAGTGCGGCGGCCAGCGGCAGCAGCGCGGCGGGGCGGCGGCGCGCGGTGACGACCAGGACCGCGGCGGCGGCCAGCCCGCAGGCCCACAGGGCCGCGAGGAGCGGATACCACCACACCGGCACCGCCCGGTCGCCGTGCCCCCGCACCTGGGCGAGCGCCAGCAGGCGCAGACCGGAGCGCGAGGTGCCGAGGACGCCGCACAGGACGTAGCCGCAGATCGCCAGCGCCGGCGCGGTCAGCCGCCAGGGCAGCGCCCGGCCCGCCACGTGGCCGAGCAGCGTGCACGCGGCGATCGAGACGGCGGTGCCCGCGACGACCGTCGGGGCGGGGTGGCCCGCCGACGTGTAGGGCGCGCAGGCGGCCAGCGCCCCGGCCGCCGTGAGCAGGTAGGCGGCCGCCAGCCAGCAGCCAAGCGGCAGGGCCGCCGTGAGGAGCTGGGCCAGCGGTCCGCGGGCGCCCGAGGTGCGCAGCTCCGCCATCCCGGAACGGCGTTCCCGGCCGCCCTGCCACGCGCCCGCCGCCAGCGCGAAGGGCGCGCCGACCAGCCCCGCCGCGTCGCCGAGCCTGGTGGTCGTCCCGCCCCAGCTGCCCTGCCACTGCGCGGCGGTGGCCGCGAGGGGCCACGCCAGCGCCACGAGCAGTGCGGCGCCCGCCCAGGGGGCGAACCCGCGCAGGAACTCGGTGCGCATCGGGTGGCGCGCGCGGCGGCCGCGGGGCGCGGGAGCGGTGCCCCGGTCCGGCGGAAGAGCGGTGGTGCGGTCCTCGTCCGGTCGCGTGCCTACGCTCATCGGCCGGCCTCCGCGGAGGCGCCGGCGCGGTGGGCGCGCAGGGCCGCGGTGTAGCCGCGCTCCATGGCGTTGCCGTCGGCTGCGGTGCCGTCCGCGCCGAGGTCGGCCAGCGATCGCGGGGTTCCCCGGTAGGCGACCCGGCCCGCCTCGATCAGGGTGACGTCCGTGCAGGCGGCGGCCACGTCCTCGACCAGGTGGGTGGAGACGACGACGGTGGCCGCCCGGCCCAGTTCCCGCAGCAGGGCGCGGAACTCGACGCGCTGCTCGGGGTCGAGGCCCGCGGTGGGCTCGTCCAGCAGCAGGACGCGGGGTGCGTTCACGATCGCCTGCGCGATGCCGACGCGTCGGACCATGCCGCCGGAGAGCGTCCTGACCTTCGCGTCGAGGCGGTCGGCGAGCCCGACCCGGGTGACCGCGTGCTCGACGGCGGCCGGGACAGCGGCCGCGGGCATCTCCTTCAGCCAGGCCACGTACGCCACGAACTCCCGCACGGTGAACCCCGGGTAGTACCCGAACTCCTGCGGTAGATAGCCCAGTTCACGGCGTACGGCGGTCCGCTCCCGGTGCCGGCCGAGGTCGCCGCCGAGCATCTCCACGCGGCCCGCGGCGGGCTCCGCGACCGTCGCGAGGACGCGGACGAGGGAGGTCTTGCCGGCCCCGTTCGGACCGAGCAGCCCGTGGACCCCGGGACCGAGGTCCAGGTCGACGGCGTCCAGCGCGAGCGTCCTGCGGTGGCGGACGGTCAGCCCCCGGACGCGGACGGCCGGGGAGCCGGGCGCGGTGCCGTCCGGTGCGCGGGGCGCGGGCGGGGTGGTGGTGCCGGGGTTCACATCGTCTCCAGACGGTCGTACGCGGTGCGGCGCGCGACGAGGACCAGGGCGCAGAGCGCGGACGCCGCCGCCCAGGTCCACTGCGGCGAGGCGCCGGTGAGGTAGAGGGAGAGCTGCCGGGCGAGCCGGACCGTGACTCCGGCCCCGGAGTCCGCGAGGACGGGCGCGGCCAGGGCGAGCAGCCAGCCGCCGCCGACCGCCGCAGACGCGGCCCGGCAGCCCACGAACCCGGACAGCGCCAGGGTGGCCAGCGTCAGGGCGAGCCCGGGCAGCAGCCAGGCGGCCGCCGCCGGCACCTCCGGCGCCCCGGAGCCGGTGGCGGGCAGCAGGAACCCCGCGAGGGTCAGCAGCGGCAGGCTCAGCGCGAGGACGGCGGCCGTCCGCGTCAGCAGCAGGCGCAGCCCGCCGGAGGGCGAGGCGGCGGCGATCTCGTGCAGGGGATCGGCGTGCCGGCCGTAGGACAGGGCGACCCCGGCGACCGGGACGACCGGGGCGACGGCCGGCAGCAGCGGGCGCACGGCGTCGAACCCGCCGCCGTACGCGAGGGCCAGCGCCCCCGCGGCCACCAGGACCACGGCCGCCGCCCAGGCCCCGCGCAGCGCGGGCCCGGCGGCCCACAGGACGCGCCCGAGCCGCCCCCCGACGGCCCGGACCCGCACGGGCGCCGGGGCCCGGGCGGGTGCCGGGGCCGCGTGCAGGACCGCGTCCCGCACCTCGGCCAGCACCGCCCCGGCGGTGCCCGTCCGCGCCGCCCGCGAGGTCCGAGCGGCGCACGCGGCGCAGCCCTCCAGGTGCTTCTCCAGGGACCAGGCGTCCGGCTCCGGCAGGCCGCCGTCCGTGTAACGGGTGATCAGGTCGTCGGGTGCGTGCCAGCCGGTCATGCCGGACCTCCCAGCGGGGACGGGCCCGGGGCCCCGGACGGATGCAGGTGGGCGAGGGCGGCGCGCAGTTCGGCGCGGGCGCGCATGGCGCGGGTCTTGACCGTGCCCTCGGGGATGCCGAGGAGCCGGGCCGTCTCCCGGGTCGTGAGCCCGTCGACCACCGTGGCCCGCAGCACCTCGCGGAGCTCGGGGGAGATGCGGTCGAGCGCCGTGCCGACGTCGCCGTACTCCAGGCCCGCCAGCACCCGCTCCTCGGCGGAGGCCACCGCCACCGGTGCCTCGTACTCGACCCGCGCGGCCCGCTCCTGCACCCGGCGGGCGTCAACCAGCCGCCGGGCCGCGAGCGTCCACAGCCAGCCGCCGGCCTGCTCACCCCGGTGGGAGGCCGCCGACCGCCACACCGCCACGAAGGTGTCCTGGAGCACCTCGCGCACGACCTCGGGGTCCGCGCAGCGCCGGGTCAGCCGCGTGTGCAGCCACCCGGCGTGCCGGTCGTACAGGGCGGCCATCGCCGCCGAGTCCCCGTCCGCGACGGCCCGCAGCAGCGCCGCGTCCGTGACGTCCTCCCGGTGGCCCCCCATGGGGCGGAACAGTCTCACACCCCGTCTATCGGCCCCCGGGACGCCGCCGGTTCACCGTCCGGCACACGGTTCACGGGCGGGCGCCGCCTCAGCCGGCGACGCCGTACGCCTCCACCGACCAGAGCGAGTAGCCGTACCGGGTCGCGCGCTCCTCTCCCCGGACGCGCACGAAGCGCACGTCCCGCTCGTCCATGCGCACCGACTCCCGGCCGCCCCGCCCGTCCCGCACCGCCGCCGCCGTACGCCAGACGCGGCCGTCCGCGGAGACCTCGACGCGGTAGGCGGAGGCGTACGCGTCCTGCCAGCGCAGCGCCACCCGGCCCAGGCGCACCGGCCGGGGCAGCTCCAGCTGCCACCAGGCGTCGTCGCGCGCGGGCGAGGACCACCGCGTCCGCGGGTCGCCGTCGTTCGCCGCGGACGCCGGGAAGTCCGCCGTCTCGTCGCCGGAGGACGTGGCCCGCGCGCCTCGGGCGAGGTCGGGTCCCGCCGTGCGGGGGAACGCGCGGACGGTGAGGGTGCGGGTCTCCCCGCGGAAGGCGACGCGGACGGTGTACGTCCCCGAGGGCGTCTTCTTGGGCACCTCGATCTCGACCGGGACGGAGAGGTCCGTGCCGCGCCGCAGGCGCACCGGCGCCGCCGGGACGCGCACCCGGACACCCTCGGGCGCCCGCACCGTGAGCTTCCCGCGGACGTCGGAGGGACGCAGGGGGACCAGCCGTGCCGTCACCGACGCCGTGCCGCCGATCGCCACGTCCGTCTCCGCGCGCCCCAACTCCAGCCTCGCCTCCGGGGAGTCGGCGAACCACGGCACCAGGTGCCGTACCCGCGACGGCTCGGGTCCGGTCACCCGCAGGGCGTCCGCGCTCACCTTGGCGGCGGTCTCGGTCGCGCCGCCGGGCGCGAGGTCGCCGAGGCGCCGCCAGCCCTCGCCGGGGACGTGCGCCTCGACGGTGCCGGTCGTCCCGGGCTCGGTGAGCACCGTGACGGCGGTCAGCGGGCGGGCCCGCGCCAGGCGCACGGAGCGGGCGACGCGCTGCTCGCCCCCGCCGCCTTGTCCGGCGCGGTCCGGCGCGGGCTCGTGGTCGAGGCCCGCCCAGGTCTCGTACGCCTTCGACGCCCGCGCCAGGAACGGGCCGAGCACGCCCTTGCCCACCGTCACCGGGCTCGACGCGAGGTCGGCGCGCAGGCGGACCAGGGAGCGGTAGGCGTCCCAGGCCGCCGTGGCGTCGCCGTCCGACTGGGCGCTCAGCATGGCGACGGCCGTGTCGCCCGCCGTGCCGTAGCGCGCCAACTGCTCGCTCCAGGGCCGTACTTCGGACGCCAGTGAACGGCCCGGCAGGTGGTGGGGCGTCTCCCGCATGACCGCGAACGCGGCCCGCAGCCGCCGCGTCGCCGGGTCGCCCGCCGCGCGGTCCGGCGCCGCCCGGCCCCGCCAGAACGCCTCGACGAGCGGGCGCAGGTACGCCGACTCGTCGCCGCCGAGCACCGACGACGCGTCGTTCCCGGCCAGCGCGCTCAGCGCCCGCCCGCCCCGCGCGTCACCGCCCGCGAGGTCGTCGACCGCGGCCCGCCAGGAGTCCTCGGGGCGGTAGTCGCGGGGGTTCCAGGCGTAGTCGGCGGCGGTGAAGAGCGGGACGCGGGAGGCCTCCGCCTGCTGCATCGCGTTCGCCAGCAGCCCCGCCGAGCCGGTGGCGACGGCGGGCTCGCGGCCCCGGTACGGGCCGAGGAAGATCCGGTCCTGCGCGTAGTCGTTGACGGGGTAGTTGTCCATGGTGACCAGCGGATGCCCGAACGCGTCCCGGGCGGCGGCCAGTTCACGGCCGGTGATGGTGCGCGGCACGACACCGACGCCCGTCCACGCCACCTCGACGCCCTCGTCCAGCGCGTCCGCCAGCGCCCGCCGGTACGCGGTCGCGCCCTCCTGGTAGTACTCGGTCGGCATGAGGGACAGCGCCGCCGCGTCCGGGTGCCGTGCGGCCAGCCGCCGGGCCACCGCGTTCGCCACCCGCGCCTGCGCCCGCGCCGCCGCCTCCGGGCCCGAACCGAACTCCTCCGCGTCCGCCCCGCAGTGCCACTCGCTGTAGCTGACGTCCTGGAACTGCAGCTGGAAGGCACGGAACCCCAGCGCCCACATGGCGTCGAGCTTGCGCGTGAGGGCCGCCACGTCGGCGTCCGAGGAGAAGCACATCGCCTGCCCCGGCGCGACCGCCCAGGCCGGGGTGACGTGATCGCGCACCGCCCGGTCCGTCAGCTCCCGGAAGTCGGCGCGCTGCCGCGCCGGGTACGGCTCGCGCCAGCGCGCCTGCCGGTAGAGGTCGTCGCCGGGCGCGTACAGGTAGCGGTTCTGCTTGGTGCGGGCCATGAAGTCCAGCTGGGCCAGGCGCTGTTCGTGGGTCCACGGGGTGCCGTAGAAGCCCTCGGTGGTGCCCCGGACCGCGGTGCCCGGCCAGTCGCGGACCCGGACGCCGGCGATCCGCCCGCGGCCGTCGACCAGTTGGCGGAGCGTCTGCACGGCGTGGAACAGGCCGTCCTCGCCGGCCCCGGCGAGGGCGACGGTGGCTCGGCCCGCGACCCGTCCGACGGCCAGCCGGTAGCCCCCGGACGGGAGGTCGGCGCGGGGCGGGGCACCGAGCGCGGTCAGGGCCTCGTCCAGCGGGGTCGCGGCGCGGACGCCCAGCGCGTGCGCGCCCTCGGTCGCCGCGCTGCCGGCGTGCCCGCCGAAGGGGTACGCGCTCCGGCCGCCCGTACCGTCGGCGCCCGTCGAGCCGGGGCCCTGGGCCGTCCTGTCGTGCGCCCTCTCCACGCCCGCGCGCACCACCAACGCGCCCGCGCGCAGGGCGGCTTCGGGGATCGGGTCGCCGTCGCGCACCGTCGTGACCTTCCGCGCGCCGGCCTGCCACAGCAGCGAACGCAGCGCGTCCAGGGCGTACGGATCGGCCGCCGCGTCGGCGACCAGGACCACCTCGCCGGTGACCGCGACGGCGGTGCCCCCGGTGTCCAGGGACTGCGGACGGGGCCAGACCGCGGGCCCGGCGCCCGCATCCGGCGCGTCCGCGGCGGCGGGCGCCGGGTCGGCGACGGCCTCGGGCGCGACGCCCAGCGCGCCCGCCGCGAGGAGCAGCGCGACCACGGCCGCGCCCGGCCCCCGGCGAAGCGGTACGCCACCAGGCCCCCGCACGGGCCGCACCGCCCGCTGTCCCCGCCGAAGCAGCACGGCTCCCCACCCGCCCCGGAGCTGCAACAGCCCTCCCTCGTCGACCGGTCCACCCCGCACGGCTCGGTCGGGGCGGCATCGAGCCCACCATCCACGCGGTCGCGGTGTCAACGGAAGGGGCCGACGTGCCGCGTGCGCCTCACGTGGCGGATCAGCCCGGCGTCCGGCGCGGAGCCGCCCCTGGCGTCACCCGGCTGCCTTCTGGTGCCGCGGCCGCCCCTGGAACAGAATGTGACCAAGGACACCTTGGGCGTTCGTGCACGTCTGCGGCCGCGCTCACTGGGTAGGGCTGCGACAACCCGCGTCCAGCCTTACGACGACAAGGAGACCCTCGTGGCCGCTTCGGCGCACCTTCTGCTCTCGGCCCTCTCCAAACCCTCGGCGGAGTCCTCCGCCGATTCCCGCGACCCCGGCCTCACCCCGAAACAACGGGACGGACGGCCCACCCGCGTCCCCGAGTGGGACACCCTCGGATTCCCTCCCCGGGCGGGCGACAGCGCCGAGGGCTCCTGGGGCGAGGCCCCGCTGACCAGTGAGCCCCCGCTGCCCGACGCCGAGCCCCTGACCAGCGAACCGCCGCTCTCCGACGCCGCCCACCTGACCAGCGAGCCGACCTCGACCGGCGCCGCCGCGGGAGTCTAGATGGCACCGTCCCCGCCGGCCGAGTCCGCCGAGTGGCCCCCGTCCGGTGCCGCGCCCGCCCGGCCGGCCGAGTCCGCCGGGACCCCGCTGTCCCGGCTCGCCGCGCTGCACGGCGTGGCCACCTCCTACAGCCCCTCCCCGGACCGCACGGTCCCCGCCTCCGACACCGCGGTCACCGCGGCCCTCGCCGCCCTCGGCGTCGACGCGAGCACCCCGCAGGCCGTCCTCACCGCCCTCGCCGCCCGCGAGGCCGAATTACGCGAGCGGCTGCTGCCCCCGACGATCGTGTCCTGGGGAGGCGACCTGCCCGCCGCGCTGGCCGGCCTGCCCGACGGCACCCGGCTGCGCGTCGAGACCGAGCAGGGCGACACCCGCGACTCCGCCGCGCACCTCGCACCCGGCGTCCACACACTGCACGCTCAGGCGCCCGACGGCCGCACCGCCGACGTCCACCTCGTGGTGGCCCCGGACCGGCTGCCCGCCCCGCCCGGACGCACGCACGGACTCCTCGTCCAGCTCTACTCCCTCCTCTCCCGGCGCTCCTGGGGCATGGGCGACCTCGGTGACCTCCGCGAGCTGGCCACCTGGGCGGGCCGCGCGCTCGGCGCCGGATTCGTCCAGCTGAACCCGCTGCACGCGGCCGTCCCGGGCGCGCCCACCGACCCGTCCCCCTACCGGCCCTCCTCCCGCCGCTTCCCCGACCCCGTGCACCTGCGCGTCGAGGACGTGCCCGAGTTCGCCTACGCCGAGGACCGGGAGCGGCTCGACGCCCTGCGCCTGCGCGCCGCGGAACTGCGCGACACCGTCCTGAACAAGGGCGCGCTCATCGACCGCGACGCCGTGTGGGAACTCAAGCGCGCGGCACTCGAACTGATCCGCACGGTCCCGCTCGGCCCCGGCCGCCGGGCCGCCCTCGACGACTTCGTCGCCGAGGAGGGCGCCGCCCTGGAGGACCACGCCACCTGGTGCGCGCTGGCCGAGGCGCACGGCTCCGACTGGCACACGTGGCCCGCGGGGCTGCGCGACCCCCGTTCGGCCGAGACCGCCCGTGCCCGCGCCGAGCTGAAGGACCGCGTCGACTTCCACACCCGGCTCGCCTGGCTCACCGACGCCCAGCTCACCGCCGCCCAGCGCGGCGCCCGCGACGCCGGCATGCCGGTCGGCCTCGTCCACGACCTGGCCGTCGGAGTCCACCCCGGCGGGGCCGACGCCTGGGCCCAGCAGGAGTACTTCGCGGCCGGCACCACCGTGGGCGCCCCGCCCGACGCCTTCAACGCCCTGGGCCAGGACTGGGGTCTGCCGCCCTGGCGCCCCGACCGCCTGGCCGCGTCCGGCTACGCCCCCTTCCGCAGCCTCCTGCGCGCCCTCTTCCGCCACGCGGGCGCCCTGCGCATCGACCACGTCATGGGCCTGTTCCGGCTCTGGTGGATTCCCCGGGGCCAGGCCCCCACGGACGGGACCTACGTCCGCTACGACGCCGAGGCGATGCTCGCCGTCCTGGTGCTGGAGGCCTCGCGCGCCGGTGCCCTGGTGATCGGCGAGGACCTCGGCACCGTCGAGCCCGGCGTACGCGAGGCGCTCCAGGAGCGCGGGGTGCTCGGCACCTCCGTGCTGTGGTTCGAGCGGGACTGGGCCGGCGACGGACTCCCGCTGCCCCCCGAACGCTGGCGCGCCGACTGCCTCGCCACCGCGACCACGCACGACCTGCCGTCCACCGCCGCCCGCCTCACCGGCGAGCACGTGGAACTGCGCGACAGCCTGGGCCTGTTGACCCGGCCGGTGGCGCAGGAGCGGGCCGAGGCGGCGGCCGACACGGGGGAGTGGCTGGCGCTGCTCACCGGGCTGGGGCTGCTGGAGGACACGGGCGGCGACCTCGCGCCGGCGTCCGAGGAGGCGGCGATCCAGGCCGTGCACCGGTTCCTGCTGCGCACCCCGGCCCGCATGGTCGGCGTCTGGCTGCCCGACACGGTCGGCGACCGCCGCCCGCAGAACCTGCCCGGCACCTGGGACCAGTACCCGAACTGGCGGCTGCCCGTCGCCGACGCCGAGGGCCGCCCGGTGACGCTGGAGGAACTCGCCGAGTCACCCCGGCTGCACGCCCTGATGGACGTCCTGCGGCGCGAGCCGGCGGAGCGGAGGAGCCGGGCGGAGTCGGGCGACTAGGAGCCCCGGAGCCGCCTTGGGACGCGGGGCGTCCGGGGTGGCCGGGCGTTCGGGTCCGGTGGGGGGTGACGCCCGGTCCGGTGGCCCGCCGCTTCGGCGGGCTCCCGGACGCCGGCCGTGGCCTCGCGCGCGCCCCGGAGCGGGCACTCGCGCCCGGCGCGTGATTCCTCGTACGGCACCCCGGACGCGCGGCTCCGCCGGGCGTTCGCTACGTTTGCACCGTGGACAAGAAGAACGCCCTGCGCGCCGGCGCCCTGGCTGCCGGTACGACGCTGATGATGCTGCTCATGTCGTCCCCCGCGCTCGCGCTGAACCGCGACGACGGTGACCAGCCCGGCAGCGGACTGAGCGTGATCGAAACGCTGGGTCTCTATGTCGCGGCGCCGATCGTGCTGTTCCTGGTCATCGCCGGTCTCGTGATGGTCCTGGACAAGTCCCCGAAGCAGCCGAAGCCGCAGAAGCAGAGCTGACCCGGCGCGTCCGGACGTCCGCGTCCGGGCCGTACCGGTCAGCCCTTCCGCCTTCCGCCGCCCGACGTCACGTCGCCGAGGGAGTCCGCACCCGAGTGGGGTGCGGACTCCCTCGACGCGTTTGGGCCCCCGCCCGCCTCACCGCTCCGCCGCCGTGCGGCCGCCGAGGGTCACGTCCGCGGGCGGTCCGTGAGGCAGCGGCGCACCTCCCCGCACCGATCCGCCCCGGCCCTGGGACCGGGACCGGGTCCGGCTCACGCCGTCGTCGTGCCCGCGAGCAACAGACGCAGCAGACCGGCCAGTTGGCCCGCCTGATCCGGGTCCAGGGCGTCGAGCGCCTCGGTCTGGACGGCGAGACCCGCGCCCACCGCCTCGTCGATCAGGCGGTACCCCTCGTCCGTCAGGGTCACCTGGAGCCCGCGCCGGTCGTGCGGATCGGGTGACCTGCGCAGCAGCCCCGCGCGCTCCAGCTTGTCGAGGCGGCCGGTCATCCCGCCCGTGGTCAGCATGAGCGTCGCCGAGAGCTGGCGGGGCGAGAGCGCGTACGGCTCCCCGGACCGGCGCAGGGTCGCCAGCACGTCGAACTCGCCGCGCGAGATCCCGAACCGCGTGTACGCCTTCTCCATGCGGTCTCCCATCGCCCGTGAGAGACGGAAGATGCGGCCGAAGACCTCCATCGCCGCGGTGTCGAGGTCGGGCCGCGCGACGGCCCACTGCTCGATGATCGCGTCGACGGCGTCCTTGCTCGGTGGGTTCCCGGTCATGGGAGGAGTATCGGGCCGCGCCTCGGTCGGTCGCAAGAAAGTGGCTCATGGGTAAGTGGCTTTTCGCTAAGCGGCTTGACGCTAAGTTGCTTAGCGCTAAGCTATTAATGTCGACCTGGTCCGGGTCGGCCACCTCACCGCCGACGCGTCCCGGCGCCGGCCCACTTCTGGAGGGCGCCGTCATGGCGGACGCGACCCACGACCTCACCGGCACCACCGGACGGCGTTCCGTCACCGTCCTGCTGACCGCTCTCGCCCCCGTCTCCTGGGGCAGCACCTACGCCGTCACCACCGAGTTCCTCCCCGCCGACCGGCCCCTGTTCACCGGGCTGATGCGTGCCCTGCCCGCCGGGCTCGTGCTGCTCGCGCTGGCCCGGGTGCTGCCGCGCCGTGCCTGGTGGTGGAAGTCGGCGGTGCTGGGCGCGCTGAACATCGGCGCGTTCTTCCCCCTCCTCTTCCTCTCCGCGTACCGGCTGCCCGGCGGGATGGCGGCCGTCGTCGGCTCGGTGGGACCGCTGTTCGTTGCCGGGCTCGCCGCCCTGCTGCTGGGGGAGCGGCCGACCGTACGCACCCTGCTCACCGGGATCGCCGCCGCGCTCGGCGTGAGCCTCGTCGTGCTCCAGGCGGCCGGGGCGCTGGACACCCTCGGAGTCCTCGCGGCCCTCGCCTCGACCGCCTCGATGTCCACCGGCACGGTCCTCACCAAGCGGTGGGGGCGCCCCGAGGGCGTCGGCCCCCTGGCGCTGACCGCCTGGCAGCTGACGGCCGGCGGACTGCTCATCGCCCCGGTCGCGTTCCTCGCCGAGGGCGCCCCGCCCGCGCTCGACGGCCGGGCGGTCGGCGGATACCTCTACCTGGCGCTGGCGAACACGGCGGTCGCGTACTGGCTCTGGTTCCGCGGGATCGGCCGGCTCTCCGCCACCCAAGTCACCTTCCTCGGCCCGCTCTCGCCGCTCACCGCAGCGGTCATCGGCTGGGCGGCGCTCGGTCAGGCGCTCACCCCGCTCCAGCTCACCGGCATGGCGCTGGCGTTCACCGCGACCGTGGTGGGCCAGCGCCGCCCGCGCCGCGTCACGGCACCCACGGGGGACCGGACCCCCGCGACGGCGCCCGCCTCCCCGCCCGTCCCCGCGACGGCGATCCCGGCTACCGCGCCCGTCCCCGCGGCCCCTGTGACACCGGCCTCCCGGGCCTCGTAGCCCCATCACCTTTCAGTTCTCCTGAACGGAAACGTCGAAAAGTTTCGATGGACGTGACGGTTCCGCCGCTGCGACGGTGGGCGGGCACCCGCACCCACCATCGAGAGGCAGGGATGTCCATGGCGGTCCTGGACCGGACGCGTACGCACCGGGCGACGGCAACGGCGACGGCGGCGGCGGGGAGGCGGGCGGCCGGTCCCGGTATCGCCCTCGCCGCCGTCGCCACCCTCGTCTGGTCGGGCAGCTTCGTCGCCGCCCGCGCCCTGCACGACAGCGTGCCGCCCGTCCAGCAGGCGTTCTGGCGCTGGACCGTCGCCCTGCTGGTCGTCGCCCCCTTCACGGCACGCGGGGCCTGGCGGCGGCGCGCCCTCCTTCGCCGGCACCTGGGCCACTGCCTCCTCGCCGCCCTCCTCGGCGTCACCGTCTACAACACCCTGGTCAACCAGGCCGCCCTGTCCACCTCGGCGGGCAACATGGGCATGATCATGGCCGCCGCGCCCGTCCTGATGGCCGCCCTGGAACGGCTGGGCGGCGTACGGCTCGGGGCGCGGCGGACCACCGGGATGCTGATCGCCTGCGCCGGGGTGCTGCTCCTGATCGGCACCGGCTCCGGGGCCACGGGGTTCACCGCGGGAGACCTCTGGATGCTCGCCGCGGCGGCGAGCTTCGCGGCGTACAGCGCGCTGCTGCGCCGCCGTCCCGCCGAACTCGCCGGTCCCGCCTTCCTGTTCACGACCTTCGCCCTCGGCACCGCGATGCTCCTGCCCGCGTGCGCGCTCAGCGTCGCCGTCCAGGGCACCTTCACCCCGACGCCCGCCACCGTCGGCCCGCTCCTGTACGTCGGGGTCCTGTCCTCCGCGCTCGCCTTCCTCGCCTGGAACAAGGCCGTCGCCCTGGTCGGCGCGGCCCGCGCGGGAGCCGTCTACCACCTCCAGCCGCTGTGTGTGGCCGGCCTGTCGTACGTCCTGCTCGGTGAACGCCCGAGCTGGACGCAGGCCGCCTGCGCGGTCCTCGTCCTCGGCGGCGTCGTCCTCGGCACGGCCGCCCCCGGCCGGGCGGGACACACGGGTGGATAGGTTGCCGCCATGGCCGAGTACGACAGGTGGGACATCAAGAAGCTGCGGATCCTGCGGACGCTGCGGGAGCACGGCACCGTCACCGCGACCGCCGAGGCGCTGGCGCTGACGCCCTCCGCCGTGTCGCAGCAGCTGACGAACCTCGCCAAGCAGCTCGGCGTGCCGCTGCTGGAGGCGCGGGGGCGGCGGGTGCGACTCACCGACGCGGCCGAACTCGTCCTGCGGCACGCGGCGGCCGTCTTCGAGCAGCTGGAGCGCGCCGACGCGGAGTTGACCGCCTACCTGCACGGGGAGGCGGGCGAGGTACGGGTCGGCGCCTTCTCGACGGCCGTGCCCGCGCTGGTCGTCCCGGCGGTGCGGGCGCTGCGGGTGACGCGTCCCGGGATCCGCGTACAGGTGCGGGAGGCCGAGGCGGCACAGGCGTACGAACTGCTCGCCGCGGGCTCGGTCGACCTCGCCCTCTCCCTGGCCGCGCAGGCGCCCACGGCGGCCGACCCGCGTTTCAGCCGGGTGCCGCTGCTCGCCGACCCGCTCGACCTCGCGCTGCCCCGGGACCACCCGCTGGCCCGCGCCGACGAGGTCCGGCTGGCCGACTGCGCCGCCGAGCCGTGGATCTTCGGCGGCAGCGGGCCCTGGTCGGACATCACGCGGGCCGCCTGCGAGAGCGCCGGGTTCAGCCCGCACCAGGGGCACTCCGCGGCGGGCTGGACGGCCATCCTCGCCATGGTCGAGGCGGGCATGGGAGTCGCCCTGGTGCCGCGGATGGCGTCCGTACCGCGCGACGGCGTCGTCATGCGCCGGCTCGACGCGGACCGTCCGCACCGCCACGTCGTCGCGGCGGTACGGCGGGGCGCCGACGAGGGTGCCGCCGTCGGCCGGGTCCTGGACGCCCTGCGCGAGGCCGCGGCGCGGCCGGCCGCCGGTGAGCCGGGCGGGGAGGCGGCCGGAGGCAGGCTCGGCTTCGGGGGTGCGTGACCGGGCGCGCGCCGACACCCCGGCGGTACGCGGTGGGGCCGGACGTGAAGAGGGGGCGCCCGGCACAGAGCCGGGCGCCCCCTCTCCCGTACGACGTACGGTCGGCGTCAGGAAGCCGCGGCGTCCGCAGCCTGCGCCTTGAGGGCGCGCTCGACGCCCGAGCGGGCCTCGGAGATCAGCCGCCGCAGGGCCGCGTTCGGCTCGGCCGAGGCCAGCCACGCGTCCGTCTTGGCGAGCGTGTCCTCGGAGACCTGCACGGCCGGGTAGAGGCCCACCGCGATCTGCTGGGCCATCTCGTGCGAGCGGGAGTCCCAGACGTCCTTGAGCACGGCGAAGTACTTGTCCGTGTACGGGGCCAGCAGCTCCCGCTGGCCGGTCTGCACGAACCCGCCGATCACCGCCTCCTGCACGGCGTTCGGCAGCTTGTCGGACTCCACGACCGAGGCCCAGGCCTCCGCCTTCGCCTCCTCCGTGGGACGGGCCGCGCGGGCGGTCGCCGCGTGCCGCTCACCGGCCGCCGTCCGGTCGCGCTCGTACTCGCTCGCGATCTCCGCCTCGTCGAAGCGGCCCACCGCGGCGAGCCGCTGCACGAACGCCCAGCGCAGCTCGGTGTCCACCGCCAGGCCCTCGATGCTCTCCCGGCCGTCGAGCAGGGCCTCCAGGAGGTCCAGCTGCTCCGGGGTGCGGGCGGTCGCGGCGAACGCGCGCGCCCAGGCGAGCTGGTGGTCGCTGCCGGCCTGCGCGGTGCGCAGGTGGGCGAGCGTGGCCTCCGTCCAGCGGGCCAGCAGCGTCTCGCGGGCGGCCGGGTCCGCGTACAGCTCGATCGCCGTCTTCACCTGGCGGTGCAGCGACTGCACCACGCCGATGTCGGACTCCTTGCCGATGCCGGCGAGGACGAGGGAGACGTAGTCGCGGGTCGCGAGCTCCGCGTCGCGCGTCATGTCCCACGCCGACGCCCAGCACAGCGCGCGCGGCAGCGACGACTCGAAGTCGCCCAGGTGCTCCGTCACGAACGCCAGCGACTGCTCGTCCAGGCGCACCTTCGCGTACGACAGGTCGTCGTCGTTGAGCAGCACCACGGCCGGACGGCGCTTGCCCACCAGCTCGGGGACGGCGGTCAGTTCACCGTCGACGTCCAGCTCGATCCGGTCGCCGCGCACCAGCTTGCCGCTCGCGTCCAGGTCGTACAGGCCGACCGCCACGCGGTGCGGGCGCAGCGTCGGCTCGCCCTTCGCGCCGGCCGGCAGCGCGGGGGCCTCCTGGTGAATCGCGAAGGACGTGACGACCCCGTCGGCGTCCGTCTCGATCCGCGGCCGCAGGACGTTGATGCCGGCGGTCTGGAGCCACTTCTTCGACCAGGTCTGCAGATCGCGTCCGCTGGTCTCCTCCAGCTTGCCCAGCAGGTCCGACAGCCGCGTGTTACCGAAGGCGTGCGCCTTGAAGTACGCCTGCACGCCACGGAAGAACTCGTCCATGCCGACGTAGGCGACGAGCTGCTTGAGGACGGAGGCGCCCTTGGCGTACGTGATGCCGTCGAAGTTGACCAGGACGTCGTCCAGGTCGTTGATGTCCGCCATGATCGGGTGCGTGGACGGCAGCTGGTCCTGCCGGTACGCCCACGTCTTCATGGAGTTGGCGAACGTCGTCCAGGAGTGCGGCCAGCGCGAGTCGGGGTGGTACGCCTGGCAGGCGATCGACGTGTAGGTGGCGAAGGACTCGTTGAGCCACAGGTCGTTCCACCACTCCATGGTCACGAGGTCGCCGAACCACATGTGGGCGAGCTCGTGCAGGATCGTCTCCGCGCGCACCTCGTACGCGGCGTCGGTCACCTTGGACCGGAACACGTACTGGTCGCGGATGGTGACGGCGCCCGCGTTCTCCATCGCGCCCGCGTTGAACTCCGGCACGAAGAGCTGGTCGTACTTCTTGAACGGGTACGCGTAGTCGAACTTCTCCTGGAACCAGTCGAAGCCCTGCCGGGTCACCTCGAAGATGGCGTCCGAGTCGAGGAACTCGGCCAGCGAGGGCCGACAGTAGATGCCGAGCGGCACCGACTGCCCGTCCTTCTCGTACACGCTGTGGACGCTGTGGTAGGGGCCTGCGATCAGCGCGGTGATGTACGTCGAGATCCGCGGCGTCGGCTCGAAGGACCAGACGTCGTCCTTGGGCTCCGGCGTCGGCGAGTTGGAGACGACCGTCCACCCGGACGGCGCCTTCACGGTGAACTGGAAGGTCGCCTTCAGGTCGGGCTGCTCGAACGAGGCGAAGACCCGGCGGGCGTCCGGCACCTCGAACTGGGTGTAGAGGTAGGCCCGCTGGTCGACGGGGTCGACGAACCGGTGCAGGCCCTCACCGGTGTTGGTGTACTCGCAGTCGGCCACGACCCGCAGGACGTTGCGTCCCTCCAGCAGGCCGGGCAGCGCGATCCGCGAGTCCCGGAAGACCTCGGCGGGGTCCAGCGGGTCACCGTTGAGGATCACCTCGTGGACGGCCGGGGCCACCAGGTCGATGAAGGACTCCACGCCCGTGCGGGCGGAGTCGAAGCGCACCGTGGTCACGGACCGGTAGGTGCCGCCCCCATCCTGCGCGCCGGAGAGGTCGAGATCGATCTCGTACGAGTCAACGCTGAGCAGCTGCGCCCGCTGCTGTGCCTCTTCGCGGGTCAGGTTTGTGCCAGGCACGCGGTCATCTCCTCGTTATGTGTGGGTTGCGTCATCCTTCCATGGGAACTGTGCGGAACGCGATGTCCGTTTCCCGCCGGTGGAGGCGCCGGAGCGGGGCGAGTCTTGAGGCATGACGACCTACACCGCACGAGCCGTCGAGCCGACGGTTCTGAAGGAACTCCGGGACCGGGACGACGCCGGACGGCCCCTCGCGCCGTTCACCGACGAGGAGGGCGGGGCGCCGCTGCGCTGCTGTCTGCGCCGCAGCCGGACCGGCGAGCGGATCGCCCTCGTCTCCTACGCGCCGCTGCGGCGGTGGGCGGCCGCGACGGGCGCCGACCCGGGGGCGTACGACGAGCAGGGGCCGGTGTTCGTGCACGCCGAGGAGTGCGCGGGGCCCGGCGGCGACGGACATCCGTTCGTCCGGCCGGGCGTCCTGCGGGTCCTGCGGCGCTACTCCGCCGAGGGGCACATCCTGGGCGGCCGGCTGCTGGAGGTGCCGCAGGACGCCGGGGCGGCCGACGGGGCCGTCGACGAAGCGCTCGCCGAGGCCTTCGCGGACCCGGCGGTCGCCCTGGTCCACGTCAGGGCCGTGGAGTACGGCTGCTTCCACTACGAGGTGCGGCGGCCCTGAGCAGCGCCCGCGACCCCGCCCCTGAACGCCGGAAGGGCCGGGAGCGCGCGTGCGCGTCCCGGCCCTCGCGGGCACGTCCCGGCGGGGCGGCCGGGACCGGCGTCAGTCCTTCAGCTCGGCCGCGACCAGCTCGGCGATCTGGATCGCGTTGAGCGCCGCGCCCTTGCGCAGGTTGTCGCCGGAGACGAAGAAGGCGAGACCGTTGTCGACCGTCTCGTCGCCGCGGATGCGGCCGACGTACGAGGCGTCCTGGCCGGCGGCCTCCAGCGGCGTCGGGATGTCCGAGAGGACGACGCCCGGGGCGCCGGCGAGCAGCTCGGTGGCACGCTCCGTGGACAGCGGACGCTCGAAGCGGGCGTTCACCTGGAGGGAGTGGCCGGAGAAGACGGGCACGCGCACGCAGGTGCCGGAGACCTTCAGCCCGGGGATCTCCAGGATCTTGCGGGACTCGTTGCGGAGCTTCTGCTCCTCGTCGGTCTCGTTCAGGCCGTCGTCGACGACGTTGCCCGCGAGAGGGAGCACGTTGAAGGCGATGGGGCGCTTGTAGACCTGCGGCTCGGGGAAGTCGACCGCGCCGCCGTCGTGGGTCAGCTTGTCGGCGTCGGCGACGACCTTCTGCGCCTGGCCGTGCAGCTCCGCCACGCCCGCGAGACCCGAACCGGACACCGCCTGGTAGGTGGCGACGACCAGCGCCTGGAGGCCGGCCTCCTCGTGCAGCGGCTTCAGCACCGGCATCGCGGCCATCGTCGTGCAGTTCGGGTTGGCGATGATGCCCTTGGGGCGGTCGGCGATCGCGTGCGGGTTCACCTCGGAGACGACCAGCGGGACCTCGGGGTCCTTGCGCCAGGCGGAGGAGTTGTCGATCACGACGGCGCCCTGCGAGGCGACCTTCTCAGCCAGCGCCTTCGAGGTGGCGCCGCCCGCCGAGAAGAGCACGATGTCCAGGCCGCTGTAGTCGGCGGTGGAGGCGTCCTCCACGGTCACGGGCGTGCCCTTGAAGTCGATCGTCGAACCTGCGGACCGGGCCGAGGCGAACAGGCGCAGCGTCTCGACCGGGAAGTCGCGCTCCACGAGGATTCTGCGCATGACCGTGCCGACCTGACCGGTGGCTCCGACGATTCCTACCTTCACGACGACTCCTAGCGTGCTTTTCCTGCGTACGGACGACAGGTCCCAGTGAACCCATCATGCGTCTCACCAGGCCCCGTGTGTCCAATCCTTTGCCCGAGGAATGGGACGGCCCCTGTGACGTACCCCTCGGCCGCCCGCACGCGTGTGACCCAGGTCTCGGTGAACGTTTCGGCCCGCCCCGGCGTCGTAGAGAAAACGCGGCGAGGGGAGGGGTGACGGTGCTGCGCGGAAGGACGCGCCGCGTCCAGGGGGTGGACGACCCCCTGGACGCGGCCCAGGAACGCCGGGTGCGTGCGGTGCTCGCGCTCGGCGGGGTGCCGCAGGCGGACCTGCCGGACGGGGTGCAGCAGGTCCGCCTGCGGCTGCTGGAGCGGGCCGCCAAGGGGGACGAGGCGCCGCGGGACGTGTCGGCCTGGGCCGCGGTCGTCGCCTCCAACCTGGCGATGGACTGGCACCGCGCCAAGCGCCGTCAGGAACGGCTCGGCGAGCGCCTCGCCGGGCTGCGCCCGCTGGAGCACCCCTCCGACGAGGACTCCAGCGTGCTCTCCCTCGCCGTGGCGCGGGGGCTGGACGAGCTGCCCGACGCCCACCGGCAGGTGCTCGTGCTGCGCTTCTACGCCGATCTGCCGGTGCGCGGGATAGCCGAGGAGCTCGGCATCCCGGAGGGCACGGTCAAGAGCAGGCTGCACTCGGCGGTGCGCGCGCTGCGCGTCCGCCTGCACGAGGACGAGGTGGTGTGACGTGGCCGGGTACGAGAGCGGGCCAGCCGGATCCGGCGCGGACGCGCTGTGGGCCGCGATCATGGACGAGCCGCTGCCCGAGGAGGTGCGCGACGACGCCGCCGTCCTGGCCGAGCACCGGTCCGCGGCGGCGGACGTGGCACTGCTGCGGCAACAGCTGACCGCCATCGGGGACGCGCTGGCCGGCGATGTGCCGGCACGTGAGCGGGCGCCGGAGCGGGCGCGAGAGCCGGTCAGGAACCGGGCCCCCGCACGGCGTACCCGCCGTCCGCTGCGTCTGGCCCTCGGCACCCTCGCCGCGGCCGTCGCGGCCACCGTCGTGGCCGGCATGGGCTGGCTCGTCACGCAGGGCGGGGGCATGGGCGCCGCCGACTCCTCGGCGAGCGGCAAGTCGGCCGCCGCCGACGCCAAGGCCGGTGGTCAGGAGTCGGATCACTCGCCGGCCCTGCGCATCGCCTGCTCCCGGGTCCTCGTCGAGGGGACCGTGGTGAGCCTCACGCCCCGGCACGACGGGGACGTCCGGGTGGTGCTGAAGGTGAAGCGCTACTACCGGCCGCGGGAGTCGGTGAAGGACCGGCCGACGATCACCGTCACCCTGGACGGCAGTGCGCGCGAGGATCTGAGGCCCGGCGTCCGCACGCTGGTCCGGGTGCCGGTCCACCCGGAGACGGACCGGCAGGACTGGGAGGTCGGCCGGGGGATCGGCGACGCGCGCGAGGACATCCTGAAGGCGTTGCCCGGGGCCGAGCACCTCACGTGCCCGGCCCCGGAGGGGGACGGCGGCAAGGACTGACGGCGCGGGAACGGGAAGGGGCGGGCGCCCGTACGGACGCCCGCCCCCGCTGCCGTGAACCGTCGGTTACGGCGTGACCTTCTCGATCTTGACGCTGCCGAGGCCCGCGACCGTGCCGCGGGCGTTCACCAGCTGGACCTGGCCGAAGAACTCACGGCCCTCGGGGGCCGCGGCCGCGGCGGTGACCGAGGCGGACACCGTCGCCGTGTCACCGGTGCCGAGCTTGACCGGCGCGGACCCGTCGACCGTGACCTGGCCGAGCGAGGACGAGAAGAACACGTCCTGGTAGTCGTACGCCGTGGAGCCCGAGGGAACCGCGTAGCCCACGACCTCGATGGTGTACGTCCCGGCGGCCGGGGAGGGCACGGAGACGGCCTCCTCCGAGTCGCCGTCCGCCGACGAACCGACCGTCGTCCCGGCGGCGTTCTTCACCGTCAGGTCGAGGTCGGCGGCCGTGTCGGACACCTTGCCGATGGCGACGTCGAGCGACTTGGCGCCCGCGGGCACCTCGACCGTGGTGGTCTGCGTCGCGCCCTGGGCGATGGTCGGCCGGGCCGTCTTCGAGGAGCCGAGCGGGCCGCCCTTGAGGGTGCCGTCGAGCGCCGCGAACTTGTTCGTGACCTTCCACGAGGCGGCGGCCGGGGTGCCGACCTTGGCCTCGGGGACGGTGACGACGGCCGGGTCGAAGGCCGCGCCGAGCACGGCGACGTCCAGCTTGTACGGGTTGTCGAGCAGCGGCGACGTACGGCGCGACTCGACCTCGATCTCCCAGACGCCGGCCTGCGGGTCCGCGTACGCGCGCACGTCGGGCTTGCAGCCGTTGCCGTCGAGGTAGTTGTTGTAGCAGTACGGCGTCGAGGTGTTGTCGACCGGAACGCCGTACGGGTGGATGGAGATGAAGCGGGTCTGGCTCTTGTCCTTCAGCCCGCCGATCGCGACCTCGAGGGACTTGGCGCCCTCGGGGACGGTCACGAAGTACGACGTGCTGCTGTTGCGCTGGACCGAACCCGACGCGGAGTACGTGTACTTGACCGGCGCCGCGACGACGACGGTCGACAGGATCTGCTTGTCGACGCCCTCGGTGCGCGGGTCGTCGACCTCCAGGATCGCGCTCTTGATTCCGGCCGAGGAGGGCCGGGCGGCGATCTTGACGGTGACCGGCTTGTTCAGCGGCAGCGCGACCTCGTCGGAGCTCACGATGCGGAAGGTGCCGCCCGCGTTGTTCTCCAGGTGCAGCTCGTGGCGCAGCGCGCGGTCCGGGCCCGAGGTGCGGGTGACGGTCACGTCGTACGTCTTGGACTGGCCGGCCTTCAGGCCGCCCTCACGGTCGTACAGGCCGGTGCCGAAGCCCGGCGTCTTCAGGGCGTAGTCGATCGCGGTGTCGACCGGCGCCTGGACCGTGTAGGTGTGCGCGGTGGCGTCGTCCTTGATGGACTCCCACGCGTCCTCGATGTTGATGAGGCCCGCACCCTCCTCGTACGCCTGCACACCCTTGATGTGGTCGGCGGTGGAGTTCAGCGCGGTGCGCAGGGTCGCCGGGGTGAGGTCGATCCCCTTCTGCTTCGCGGCGCTCAGCAGCAGCGCCGAGGCGCCCGCGGCCTGCGGGGACGCCATCGAGGTGCCCTGGAGCATCGAGTAGCCGGCCGGCAGCGTGTAGCCCGCCTCGGCGACCGGGGAGCCGGGCAGCCAGGTCTGGGTGGTGTTGATCGAGGCGCCGGGCGCGCTGATCGTCGGCGTGAAGCCGCCGTCCTCACGCGGGCCGCGCGAGGAGAAGGGCATCATCGCGTACGACTTCTCCACCTGGGAGCCGTAGTTGGCGGCCCAGGTGCGCTTGGAGATGGTCGCGCCGACGGAGATGACCTTGTCGGCCAGGCCGGGGTCGCCGATGGTGTTGGCACCGGGGCCGGAGTTGCCCGCGGAGATCACCAGCTGGACGCCGTAGGTGTCGATGAGGCGCGTGTAGAGCTCGGCGCGCGCGTTGTTGCCGTCGTTCAGCGCCGGCAGACCGCCGATGGACATGTTCACGATGTCGACGCCGCGGTTGGCGACGAGGTCGATCATGCCCTCGGTGAGCGCGATGTTGGTGCAGCCGCCACTCCAGGTGCAGGCGCGCGAGGAGACGAGCTTCGCGCCCGGGGCCGCGCCGTTCATCCTGCCGCCGAACAGGCCGTTCGCGGAGGTGATGCCCGCGACGTGCGTGCCGTGCTCGGACTCGATGATGCCGATGTTGACGAAGTCGGCCTTCTTGCCGACCCAGTCGCCGCCGTACGGGTCGGTCGGCACGTCCTTGCGGATCTCGACGACGAACGGCTGCCGCTCGGCGACGTCGGTCGCCGGGTTGTCGGTGCCGAAGTAGCCGACCTGGAAGCCGTCCTTGTAGGGCTTCATCGGCTCGTCGTCCGTGAAGTCCTGGTTGTTGTTCAGGTCGACGCGGACCGTGCCGGCCTTGGCGTCGTAGAGGATGCCCCAGACGTCGGTGGTGTCGCCGTCGCGGTTCGCGTCGCCGTTGGCGTCGCCGCCGACGGAGGCGGACTCGCGGAAGAGGTTGACCTGGTAGTCGCCCGCGGGGGCCTTCCAGGTGGCGCCGCCGTAGGTGAAGACGGGGCCGGCGACCGGGTTGGTCATCCGGCGCCAGGTCGCGTCGGCGTCGGTGATCGGGTCGGTCGCGGTGACCCAGTCGACGATCTTGCGCGCGCCGGTGGTCGTCTTCTGCAGGGCGGGGTGACCCAGGTCGACGCCCGAGTCGAGGATGCCGATGGTGATGCCCCGGCCGTCCGCCTTCGGGTGGTCCTCGACGAAGTCGACGGCGCCCGTCTCGAAGGAGGGGTTGTACGGGTTCTCGGCGGGCGTGCTCTTGGAGGGCGCCGGGTACGCCGTCGTGGCGGTGGCACGCTCCTTGGCGCCCTTGGCCGTGTCGGCGCTCGGGGCCGGGTCGTCGAGCGCGATCTCCTGGCGCAGGTCGATGCCGTGCACCGAACCGAGCTTCGCGGCGGCGGCGATGGCGGCGTCGGCCTTGGCCGTCGGGACCGTCGCGCGGACGTAGCCGAGCTTGTCGTAGGTGCGGCCGACGGAGCCGCCCTTGACCGCGTCCAGCTGCCCGGCGACCTGCTCGGTCTGCCCGGGAGCGGTGGCGATCATCATCGTGACGTTCTTGGCACCCTCGGCCTTGGCCTCCGTGAGGAGGTCGGCGTCGGCCGAACCGAGCTTGGCGCTCGCGGACTTGGTGCCCGGGTCCGGTGTGGCGGGCGCGTGGTCCGCCGAGAAGGCCATGGGTATCGGCCCGGCCGCGGAGAGCGCGGCCACCAGGCCTGCGGCGGCGACCACGCGGGCCACGCGTCTCGCGCCCGATATCGGAGCGCGCTGAGGTTCGGGGGTCATCTGCATCCCTTGTAGGTAAAGGAACGAGCGTGGAGCGACCGGGTCCGGGATGAATCGGGCCGGTCGCGTCAGTCCGGTATGTGAACCCGGAAGACCGCTCAGCTTTACCCAGGGGACAGTTGTTTGGGGAGAGTTGACCGGGGCGGGTTGGAGGCATGGCGTACTTCCGCCATACGTCACGGCGGCCAAAGTGCCGCAGGAGGGGGCATTCCCGACGCCGTGCGCCGGGCCGGCGGGGTTTCAGCCCTCCTTCGTGCGCGCGTAGTGGCGGGACGCCTTCGCGCGGTTACCGCACGCCGCCATCGAGCACCAGCGCCGGGTGCCGTTCCGCGAGGTGTCGAAGAAGTGCAGGATGCACGCCGTGTGGGCGCAGCGGCGGATGCGGTCCGGGGCGGTGGTGAGCAGCTCCAGGTAGTCGCGGGCGGCGAGCCAGGCGGGGCCCCACGCCGCGTCCTCGAACTCCGGTCTCTCGCCGGGCCCTTGCGGCGTCAGGGTCACCCTGACCCGCCCGTGCGCGAGGACGGCGTCGACGCGGTCCGCCCCGCCCTCCAGCGAGCCGTCGGCGATGGCGCGCAGGGCGTCGCGAGTGTGCAGGAGGTGCCGCAGGGTGGCGTCCCGGGCAGGGAAGTCCAGGCCGTTCGCGTGCAGCCACACCGCGAGGCCCGCGGTGTCCGTCAGCAGGTCCCGCACGGTCCCCTCGTGCATCCAGCGGGTGTTGAGCAGGTCGAGCGAGAGGGGCTCGCCGGTGAGCGGGCGCGGATCGGGTGCCGGGGCCGCTGAGGGTGCGGAGGGCGCGGGGGACATGGGGGCTCCTTCACTGCTAACCGGTCAAGACTACGTGACCGGTTGCGCCCGTCGATTCTAACCTCTAATCTCCATGACGAGGGTTAGCCCCGCTTCGGGGGCCCCATCGACAGAAGGGGACTGTCATGACACCGCGCACCGGGCATATCGGCCTCAGCGTCACGGACCTCGACCGCTCGCTCGGCTTCTACCGGGACGTCCTCGGCTTCGGCCTGATCGGCGAGGGCAAGGAGGAGGACCGCAGGTACGCGTTCCTCGGGGAGGGCGGCAGCCCCGTGCTGACGCTGTGGCAGCAGGCCGAGGGCTCCTACGACCGCGGCCGGGCCGGCCTGCACCACCTGGCGTTCGAGGTGGACTCGGTCGAGCGCGTCAGGGAGTACGAGACGGCCCTGCGCGCCTACGGGGTGGAGTTCGCGTACGAGGGCGTGGTCGCCCACGGCGAGGGGAGGGCCTCCGGCGGCATCTTCTTCCACGACCCCGACGGCATCCGCCTGGAGATCTACGCGCCGCAGGGGGCCGACGACGCCCCCGCACCCTCGTCCTCCGCACCGACCTGCGGCTTCTTCTAGGCGAAGGGGCGCCCCGTGACGTATCACCCCGGCTCGCGCGCCGTGCAGGAGCGGGTCGGCGTCCGCGACCTCGCCGACCACGTGGGCCAGTCCGTCGGGCAGGGCATCAGGCCCGTGGCCGCGGCCTTCCTGGAACAGCAGCCGATGCTCGTCCTCGGCGCCGCCGACCCGGTGGACGGCGCGGTGTGGGCCTCGCCGGTCACCGGGCGCCCGGGCTTCGTACGCGCCACCGGGCCGCGCCGGATCTCCGTCGCCGGCTCGGTCCGCGCGGGCGACCCGATCGAGGCCGCCCTCTCCACGGAGGGCACGGCCGTCGGCACCCTCGCCCTGGACCCGCGCACGCGCCGCCGCATGCGGCTCAACGGCCGGGCGCGGCCCACGCCCGGCGGTCTCGCCGTCGAGGCCGACCAGGTCTTCGCCAACTGCCCCAAGTACCTCCAGCGCAGACAGACGTACGAGACGCTCGTCCGCACACCACGCGAGACCGGCCGCGGCACCGAACTGACTCCGGAGCAGCGGGAGTTCGTCGCCGCCGCCGACACCTTCTTCCTGGCCAGCGTGCACGCGGACGGCGCGGACGTCAGCCACCGCGGCGGCAACCCCGGCTTCGTGCGCGCCGGTTCGCCCCGCGAGCTGAGCTGGCGCGACTACCCGGGCAACTCCATGTTCCTCTCCCTGGGCAACCTGGAGGCGGACCCGCGGGCCGGACTGCTCTTCCTGGACTGGTCGTCGGGCACGCTGCTCCAGCTCACGGGCACCGCCCGCACCCGGTACGGCCCCGGCGGCGAGCGGAGCGTCCACTTCACCCTCGCCGAGGCCGTGGAGACCGCCGGGGGCAGCCCGCTGCGCTGGTCACCGCCCGATTACTCACCCGCCAACCCCTCCCTGCCGTAACGTCTGTGCATGCATGAGGAGTTGCGGGTGGCGGCCTACGCCGTGTGTGTACGGGACGGAATGATGCTGCTGGCCCGGTGGGTCGCCGGGGACGGCAGCAAGCGGTGGACCCTGCCGGGCGGCGGCATGGACCACGGCGAGGACCCCTACGACACCGTCGTCCGCGAGGCCGAGGAGGAGACCGGGTACGCCGTGCGCCCGGTCACCCTGCTCGGCGTGGACTCCATCCGCCGCACCTATCCGCGCCGGCTGGGCGCGACGGCCGACTTCCACGGGCTGCGCATCGTCTACGAGGCCGAGGTCACCGGCGGCGAACTCCGCCACGAGACGAACGGCTCCACGGACCTGGCCGCCTGGCACCCCCTGGAGTCGGTGACCGGCCTCGACCGGGTCGGGCTCGTCGACGTCGGCCTCACCCTGTGGCGGCGGCGCCCGGCCGACGGACGGGCCGCCGACGCCGGATCGTAGGCCGCGTACCCCGGAAGATGAACACGGAGTGACCGCCTCCCGGCCGTCCGGAGAGAGGTCCGTGGCCACGCAGGGCAGGCGGTGATCCACGTACGGTGATCGGCGTTGCCCGTTGCCGTCCAGTTAACGCGCAGGTCATTCCCGGTGCCAACGATCCAGTGTGAGCGGGGATTCCAGCAGAGGAGTCCCCGCGAACACCGCCGACGCGTTCGTACTCGGGGAGATCGCGCCATGTCGCGCATACGCTCTGTCGCCACAGCCGCCGCCAGCACCGCCACCGCCTCCCTCGACCGCCGTGCCCTGCTCGCCGCCGCCGGGGCGGTCACGCTCTCCGGAGGGCTCGGCTACGCGCTGCGGCCCGGCGCCGAGGCGCACGCCGCCGCGGGGCAGGCACCGGCCGCGGCGGCGCAGGCACCCGTCGCCATGTCCCGCCGCGCGCCCGCCGCGCCCCTGGCCCCCTACACCCGCGGCACCACGCTCGGCTCGGTCGCCGCACCCCGCGGCGGCACCGGCTACCGGCGCCTCGGCGACGGCCCCGCCTGGCAGCGGGTGGTGCGCGGCGAACTGGCCGCGCCCCGGGCGGGCCGGGCCGGCCGGCGCACCGCGCTCGCCTCCTTCGTGCAGTTCACCGACCTGCACCTGGTCGACGTCCAGCACCCGCTGCGCTACGAGTACCTGCGCGCCCAGACCGCCAGCGCCTGGCGCCCCCAGGAGGCGCTGTCCGTGGCCGGCGCCGTCTCGCTCGTCGAGCGGGTCAACAGCCTGCGGGGAGCCCCCGTCACCGGCTCCCCGCTCCACTTCGTGATGACCACCGGCGACAACACCGACAACAACTCCAGGACCGAACTGGAGTGGTTCCTGAAGGTGATGAGCGGTGGGCGCGTCACCCCCAACTCCGGCGACCCGCGCCACTACGAGGGCGTCCAGAACAGCGACCTCAAGCTGTACTGGCAGCCCGACACCGCCCTGCGCGACGCGGACAAGCAGCGCGGCTTCCCGCGCATCCAGGGCTTCCTCGACGCGGCCGTGCGCGAGCTGCGCAGCCCCGGCCTCGGCCTGCCCTGGTACTCCACGGTCGGCAACCACGACGCCCTGCCCGGCGGCTGCTACGCGCCCGGCGACTCCTTCTTCGCGGAGTTCGCCGTGGGCGGCAAGAAGCTGATGACGCTCGACGAGGCGGTCGGCGCCGCGCTCTGGAAGAACGTGAAGAAGGGCGGCGACCCCAAGGGCACCGACTTCCGCGCGATGCTCAAGTCCCAGGCTCGGCACATGCGTTCGGTCACCCCCGACGAGGCGCGCGCCCCCTTCACCCCGGCCGAGTACGTGCGGGCGCACCTCGACCCCGCCCACACCGGCCCCGGCCCGGTCGGCCACGGCTACTCTCAGGCCAACCTCGCCGCGGGCACCCAGTACTACGCGTTCCGCATCGCCGACGACGTCCTCGGCGTCAGCCTCGACTCGACCGACCCCGGCGGCCACTACGAGGGCTCGGTCGGCACCGCCCAGCTCCGCTGGCTGGAGCGGACCCTGCGCGACAACCGGGACGCGCACGTGATCGTCTTCAGCCATCACACCAGCAAGACCATGCGCAACCTGCGCGCCGACCCCGCGCACCCCGGCGAGAGGCGCCACGGCGGCGACGAGCTGCTCGCCCTGCTCGGCAGCCACCGCAACGTGCTGGCCTGGGTCAACGGCCACAGCCACAAGAACGACATCACCCCGCACCGGACGTCCGGCGGCGGCTCCTTCTGGGAGATCTCCACCGCCTCGCACGTCGACTTCCCCCAACTCGCCCGCGTCATTGAGGTGGTGGACAACAAGGACGGCACGGTCTCCCTGTTCACCACGCTCATCGAGTCCGCCGCCCCGCACCGCACCGACTACGCCGACCTCTCCCAGACCGGCCTCGCCGCCCTCTACCGCGAGCTGTCCTTCAACGCCCCGGGCGCCCGCAGCGACCTGACGGGCACGGCCGGCGACCGCAACACCGAGCTGGTGCTGAAGAAGGGCTGAAACCGGCTCAACCGGACCGGCGGCGGTCAACCCTCCCCGCGCCCGCCGGGTCCCTTCCCCCGACACGGACGGTGCGGGCGTTCAAGGCGATGGGGGAAACACATGTCAGTACGTACGGGACTGGTGGCGACGACCGCGGTGGCGGCGGCGTTCGCCCTGGCGGCACCCGCGGCGGCGGCGCCCGGCGGGCGGGACCACACCCCGACCCGGCGGGCCATGGACGCCGCCGTGCGGGACGGCGTCCCGGGCGTCACCGCCCGCGCCGAGGACGGCCACGGCACCTGGAAGGCGGCCTCCGGAACCGGCGACCTGAGGACGGGCAGGGCCCGCGGCACCGACGACCGCTACCGCGTCGGCAGCATCACCAAGACCTTCGTCGCGACGGTCCTGCTCCAGCTGGAGGCGGAGGGCCGGCTGTCGCTGGACGACACCGTCGAGAGGTGGCTGCCGGGCGTGGTGCGCGGACACGGGCACGACGGCCGCCGCATCACGCTCCGGCAACTCCTCAACCACACCAGCGGCGTCTACAACGTCACCGAGGACGAGGGCTTCGCCCGCACGTACTTCCTCAAGGACGGCTTCCTCCGGCACCGCTTCGACACGACGACCCCCGGACAACTGGTCGCGATCGCCATGGCCCACGCACCCGACTTCGCCCCGGGAGCCTCCTGGCACTACTCCAACACCAACTACGTCCTCGCCGGCATGGTGATCGAGAAGACCACCGGGCACACGTACGCGACCGAGATCCACCGCCGCGTCGTCGAACCCCTCGGACTGCGTGCCACCCTCGTGCCCGGCACCTACCCGAAGGTGCCGAAGCCGAGCAGCCGCGCCTACGGCAAGCTCGCGCGGACGGCGACCGGACCGACGTACGACGTCACGGAGCTCAACCCCTCCCTCGCCTCCTCGGCGGGCGAGATGATCGCCGACTCCCGCGACCTGAACCGCTTCTACTCGGCGCTGCTGCGCGGCCGGCTGCTCCCGAGGAAGCAGCTCGCCGAGATGAAGACCACCGTCCGGGTCGACGACATCCCGGGCGCCGGCTACGGCCTCGGCCTCATCGACCGTGAACTGAGCTGCGGCGTCCACGTCTGGGGCCACGGCGGCGGCATCCACGGCTCGACCTCGGAGGCCGTCACCACCGCCGACGGCCGCCACTCCCTCGCCTTCAATTTCAACGGCGACTGGTCGGGGGACGGCGACGCGGTGATCGAGGCGGAGTACTGCGGTTCCTAGGACCCACACGGCACGCACGAGGAGGGGCCGCCGGTGGCCCGGCGGCCCCTCCTCTCCCCTCCTGGTGTCCCCGGTCCGTCACTACCGGGGGAGCACCACGACGTACGCCGCCGGATCGCGGTCGCTCGCCGCCATCAGAGCCGTGCGCACGACCGCCGCCTGCTGCTCCATCGCGTCCCGCAGCTTGCGCGGCGTCACGTGGACGACCGTGATGCCGAGCCGCTCCAGGTGCTCGCGCTTGCGGGCGTACTCCGACCACAGCGCGTCGTCGTCCTGCCGGGGCGCCCGGGTGTCCAGCTCCAGCGCCACCGCCTGCTCGGGCCAGTACGCGTCGAGACCGCCGAGGTGGGGGCCGCCCGGCAGCCGCAGGTCCACGTTCCACACCGGGTCGGGCAGACCGTGCTCGCGGACCATGCGGTAGAGGCGCTCCTCGGCGATCGCGCGGCCCTCCGCCAGCAGCGAGTCCACGGCGTCCACCACGTGCGGGCGGCTCAGCAGCCGAGCCTGCGTCAGCTCCCGCACCACCGTGGCCGGTTCGCAGTGGCCGCCGCGCACCGCCTCCGTCAGCAGCCGCCGCACCACGCCCGCGTCCACCAGGTCCGCCACCGCGTCGGCGACGGCACGCGCCACCGGGGCCACCGGGACGCCCGTGACCTGCTCCGGGACGGGCAGCACGGCGGTGCGCACGATCCGCACGCAACCGGTCGAGCGCAGCCTGCGCAGCCGGGGCACCAGGACGTCGATCCGGTCCAGGGAGAGCAGCGGGGGCGCGGCGGAGAAGCCGTGCAGCGTGAGGGCCGCCAGGCCGGTGATCATCGCGTCCTGGTACGTGGGGCGGTGCGGCTGCTCGGCGCTCGGCTGGGCCGGGACACCGGACGCCTGCTCGCCGAGCGGGGAACGGGCCGCGTACAGCAGGATCGCGTGCAGCCGCTCCTCGCCGGTGGGCGGGCCGGGGTGCAGCAGGTGGACCCCGGGGAGGATCTGCTGCCACGGGCCGCCCGGACGGCACTGCTCGTTCACCTCGGCGGCACTCACGCCGTGGGCCCGGAGCTGCGCGCTGGTCAGGACGCGCCGCTGGACCTCGGACAGGTGACGCAGGGGGCGGGGGGAGAGCGGGGTGTTGTGGGTCATGACCCGGAGCTTCCCGCCTGTGATCCGTTCCCTAACCGCTGTTACACGCCCGTCGACAAATCCGGACAAGCTCGCCCTAAAGTACGGGCGTTCGACTGCCGAAAGCGGCAGGTCCGGGCAGGGGGCCATCGGAGTTACGGCCGGGCATACCTGAATTTAGTAACCACTCTTCACGGTGACGGAGGGCACCGGCGTCCGCCGGTGCCCTCCGGGCCGGGCCGGGTCAGCCGGCCGCCGCGTCGCACGCCTGGGCGCGCAGGGAGCGCGCCAGGTCGTCCCGTGCCTCAAGCACCAGGCGGCGCAGGGCGGGCGGCGCCCCCTCGTGCGCGGACAGCCACGCGTCCGTCGCGTCCAGCGTCCGGGGCGAGTCCTGGAGCGCCGGGTACAGGCCCCGGACCACGTCCATCCCGATCTGGATGGACCGCTCGGCCCACACGCGCTCGATCGCCTCGAAGTACTTCGCGGTGTACGGCGCGGTCAGTTCCCGCTGGGACGCCCTGCCGAAGCCCGCGATGGTCGCCTCGACCAGCGCGTTGGACAGCGCGTCGGACTCCACGACGGACGCCCATGCCTGCGCCTTGACCGCCGCCGACGGACGGGCGGCCAGGCAGCGGACCTGGTGCCGCTTGCCGGACGCGGTGTCGTCCCGGGCCAGTTCGGCGGCCAGCACCTGCTCGTCGGCCTCCCCGGCCGCGGCGAGCGGCTCCAGGAACGCCCAGCGCAGCTCCTGGTCGACGTCCAGCCCGTCGATCCCGGCCGTGCCCTCCAGCAGCCCCTTCAGCAGCTCCAGGTCGGAGGCGCCGGACGCGACCCGGGCGAAGAACCGGGCCCAGGTGAGCTGTTCCTGGCTGCCGGGCGCGCCGGCGCGCAGCTCCTTGAGGGCGCCGTCCGCGAGCAGCCGGCCGCCCTCCTCCCGCCAGGCCGGAGCCACGTAGTGGGTCAGCGCGGAGTTGGCCCAGGCGTGCAGCATCTGCAGGACGCCGATGTCGGACTCGCGGCCCGCGAACCGCAGCACCAGGCCGATGAAGTCCCGGGCGGGCATGAGTCCGTCGCGGGTGAGGTTCCACAGCGCCGACCAGCACAGGGCGCGGGCCAGCGGGTCGGAGATGTCGCCCAGCCGCTCGCGCAGCGTGACCAGCGAGTTCTCGTCGAAGCGGATCTTGCAGTAGGTGAGGTCGTCGTCGTTGACCAGGACCAGGTCGGGTGCCGGGGCGCCGGCCAGCTCGCCGACGACCGTGCGCGGGCCCTCGACGTCCACCTCGGCGCGCGCGTACCGCTCCAGGGCGCCCTCGGGGGAGCGCCGGTACAGGCCCACGGCCACCCGGTGCGGCCGCATCTCGGGGTGCGACTCCGGTGCCTCCTGGACGACCGCCAGCTCGGTGACGCGCCCCTCGGGGCTCAGGATCACCTGCGGGGTGAGGGAGTTGACGCCCGCGGTCTGCAGCCAGGCCCGCGACCAGGCGGCCAGGTCGCGCCCGCTGGTCTCCTCCAGCGCCGACAGCAGGTCGCCCAGACGCGTGTTGCCGTACGCGTGGCGCTTGAAGTACCGGCGGGCGCCTTCGAGGAAGGCGTCCCGGCCGACGTAGGCCACGAGCTGCTTGAGGACGGACGCGCCCTTGGCGTACGTGATCCCGTCGAAGTTGAGCTTCGCGTCCTCCAGGTCACGGATGTCGGCCGTGATCGGGTGCGTGGACGGCAGCTGGTCGGCGCGGTAGGCCCACGCCTTGCGGTTGTTGGCGAAGGTGATCCAGCCGTCGGTGAACCGGGTCGCCTCGACCATCGAGAAGGTCCCCATGAAGTCGGCGAAGGACTCCTTGAGCCACAGGTCGTCCCACCACTGCATGGTGACCAGGTCGCCGAACCACATGTGCGCCATCTCGTGCAGGACGACGTTGGCGCGCCGCTCGTACGACGCCTGCGTCACTTTGCCGCGGAAGATGAACTCCTCCCGGAACGTGACCAGTCCGGGGTTCTCCATCGCGCCGAGGTTGTACTCGGGCACGAACGCCTGGTCGTACTTCCCGAAGGGGTACGGGTAGTCGAAGTGGTCGTGGAAGAAGTCCAGGCCCTGCTTGGTGACGAGGAAGACGTCGTCCGCGTCGAAGTGCGGCGCGAGACCCTTGCGGCACATCGCGCCGAGCGGGATCTCCAGCACCGTGCCGTCGGGCAGGGTGCGGGAGTAGCTGTCGCTCACGTAGTGGTACGGGCCGACGACGAACGCGGTGATGTACGTGGAGATCGGCTCGGTCTCGGCGAACCGCCAGACCCCGTCGGTCAGTTCGCCGGCGCCGTTGCTCCACGCCGTCCAGCCCTCGGGGGCCCGCACCTCGGCGCGGAACGGCGCCTTGAGGTCCGGCTGCTCGAAGTTGGCGAAGACCCGGCGGGAGTCGGCGGGCTCGTACTGCGTGTACAGGTAGACCTCGCCGTCCTCCGGGTCGACGAAGCGGTGCATGCCCTCGCCGGTGCGGGAGTAGGCGCAGAGCGCGTCGACCACCAGTTCGTTCTCGGCGGCGAGGCCGTCCAGCCGGATCCGCGCCCCGTCGAAGACGTCGGCGGGGTCGAGGTCCTTGCCGTTGAGCGAGACGGCGGTCACGCTCGGGGCGATCAGGTCGGCGAAGGTGCTCGCGCCCGGCTCGGCGCAGCGGAACCGGACGGTGGTCACCGAGCGGAAGGTGCGCGGCTCGCTCCCGGCGTCCCCCACGGCGGACCGCAGGTCGAGGGACACCTCGTACCCGTCGACGGACAGCAGCGCGGCCCGCTCCCGGGCCTCGTCGCGGGACAGATTCTCACCGGGCACGGGCGGCACTCCTTCGTGGCGTGATCGGTACGTGTGAACAGGACCGATCCTGCCATGTGCTCCTGACGGCGGACACCCGGGAATGGCGGGGGCGCGCGGCGGTGTTGCCCACGGAAACAGACCTCACGAGGAGAGCCATGTCCGAGAAGACCCCTGTCGACTTCTGGTTCGACCCGCTGTGCCCCTGGGCCTGGATGACCTCGCGCTGGGTGCTGGAAGTGGAGAAGATCCGCGACATCGAGGTCCGCTGGCACGTGATGAGCCTCGCCGTCCTCAACGAGCCGAAGCTGGACGAGCTTCCCGAGCAGTACCGCGAGCTGCTCACCACCAAGGCGTGGGCCCCGGTCCGTGTGGTCACCGCGGCCTGGCAGAAGCACGGGGACGACGTCCTCGGCCCGCTCTACACCGCGCTCGGCACCCGCTTCCACAACCAGGGCGAGGAAGCGACCCGCGAGGCGATCGCGGCGGCGCTCGCCGACGTGGGCCTGCCCGCGGACCTGATCGACTACGCCGACCAGGAGGCTTTCGAGTTCGACGCCGAGCTGCGCGCCTCCCACAAGGAGGGCATCGACAAGGTCGGGCAGGACGTCGGCACGCCGGTGATCGCGGTTCCGGGCGCGGACGGCGAGCAGATCGCCTTCTTCGGCCCGGTGGTCACCCCGGCGCCCAAGGGCGAGGACGCGGGCAAGCTCTGGGACGGCACCCTGATGGTCGCCTCGATCCCGGGCTTCTACGAGATCAAGCGCACGCGCACGGCGGGCCCGGACTTCAGCAACCTGTAGGGCTCTTCCCGGCGCGGGTTCAGAAGCCCTCGGGCAGGTTGCCGCCCACCTGCCAGTTGTCCTTGCGCTGGACGCGGCGGCAGTTCTTCGTGGTGCACCGGTGGTACGCCTGCGGGCGGAACTTCTCGTCCCGCTCGCCGGGGTATGTGCTCACCACGGCCCTGGTGGCCTCCGCCTCCGCCTTGTTCAGGTCCTTGAAGCGGCGCAGGGGGCCCCGGCAGGTCGGGTTGGGGCATCGGGCGTCGGACAACATGGCTGCCTCCTCGGGCCGGGACTGAGAAGGTAGGCCGCCGGGCGCCGCCGCGCGAGAGCGGAACCGGGCGCGCCGGGAAACGGAACGGAAGGCCCCCGTGAGTCACGTCCTCACGGGGGCCTCCCTGTGCGCCTGCCGCGTGCCGGGTGAGAAGACGATCACGAGGCAGGTGTCATCGGGGTCAGGGCGCGAGCAGCAGCACGTCCGTACGGTCCCGCGCGGCCGCGTGACGCCGGGCCACGTCCTGCCAGTCCACCACCTGCCACATCGCCTCGACGAAGTCGGCCTTCTGGTTCCGGTACTGGAGGTAGAACGCGTGCTCCCACGCGTCGAAGACCAGGATCGGCGTCGAGCCCTGGCCGACGTTGCCCTGGTGGTCGTAGACCTGCTCGACGATCAGCCGGCCGCTGAGCGGTTCGTAGGCGAGGACGCCCCAGCCCGAGCCCTGGGTGGTCGCCGCGGCCTTCGACAGCTGGGCCTTGAAGGCACGGAACGAGCCGAAGGACTCGGCGATCGCGTCGGCGAGCTCGCCCACGCCGTCCGCGGCCAGCGGTTCGCCGCCGCCGTCGCCGCTCATGTTGTGCCAGTAGACCGAGTGCAGGATGTGCCCGGACAGGTGGAACGCCAGGCTCTTCTCCAGGCCGTTCAGCGCCGCCCACCGCTCCTTGTCGCGTGCCTCCGCGAGCTGCTCCAACGTGTCGTTGGCCCCCTTCACGTACGCCGCGTGGTGCTTGTCGTGGTGCAGCTCGACGATCTCCGGGCTGATCACGGGAGCGAGCGCGGCGTAGTCGTACGGCAGCTCGGGAAGTGTGTAGACGGCCATGCCTGGGGTCCCCTCCGCTTTCCTTATTGCAATCTACTTGCAACTGCACGCTAGCAGCAAGAGGGTGCCGATGCGTGCCCGGACATGCGAGGGCCCCCGCACGGAGCGTCCGTGCGGGGGCCTGTGGAGCGGGGGTCAGGCGCGGGCGCGCGTCCGCTGCCAGAGGTAGCCGACCGCCGCCAGGAACACCGTCATCCCGCCCGTCGAGTACAACTGCACCCGGGTGTCCGGCTGCCGGGCCATCAACACGAAGATCGCGGCCATCCCCGCCAGCGCCAGCCAGGTCAGGAACGGGAACGCCCACATCCGCACCGTCAGCCGCTCCGGCGCCTCCCGCTCCAGGGTGCGCCGCAGCCGCAGCTGCGAGACCGCGATGAAGATCCAGACGACCAGGATCACCGCGCCGATCATGTTCAGCAGCCAGGGGAAGACGTCGTCGGGCCGCCAGTAGCTGAGCAGCACGCAGCCGAAGCCGAACACGCAGGAGGCGAGCACCGCGACCCGCGGCACCCCGCCCGAGACCCGGCCGAGCGGCTTCGGCCCCTGCCCCCGCTCGACGAGCGAGTACGCGATGCGCGAGGCGCCGTAGACGTTGGCGTTCATCGCCGAGAGCAGGGCCGCCAGGACGACCACGTCCATCAGCCGCGCGGCGCCCGGAATCCCGAGGTGGTCGAGGGCGGCGACGTAGGGGCCCCGCTCCAGGACCTCCGCGGAGTCCCACGGGACCAGCGTCACGACGACCGCCATCGAGCCGACGTAGAACAGCGCGATCCGCCACATCGCCGTGCGAACGGCCCGCGCGACCCCCTGGACCGGGTCCTCGGACTCGGCGGCGGCGATGGTCACCGTCTCCAGGCCGCCGTACGCGAAGACGGACGCGAGCAGGCCGACGACCAGCCCCTCGCCGCCCTTGGGCAGGAGCCCGCCCTCGCCGGTGAGGTTCGCGGTGCCGGGGGAGTCGGTGCCCGGCAGCAGCCCGGCGATCGCAAGGACGCCCAGCACCAGGAACAGGGTGATCGCGCCCACCTTCAGCGCGGCGAACCAGAACTCGAACTCGCCGAAGTTCTTCACGGCGGCCAGGTTGGCCGCGCAGAACACCGCCACGAACAAGGCCACCCAGGCCCACTCGGGCGTGCCGGGCAGCCAGTCGGCGACGATCCCGGCGGCGGCGATGCCCTCCAGCCCGACGGCCGTGCACAGCAGCACCCAGAACGACCAGCCGGAGGCGAAGCCCGCCCAGGGGCCGATGGCGCGTTCGGCGTGCGCGGAGAAGGAACCGGACGAGGGGTGGGCGGCCGACATCTCGCCCAGCATGCGCATCACCAGCATGACGAGCAGGCCGGAGAGGGCGTACGCGACGACGATCGACGGGCCGGCGGCGGCGATGCCCGCACCCGACCCGACGAACAGGCCCGCGCCGATCACCCCGCCGAGGGCGATCATCGACAGATGGCGCTGCTTGAGTCCGTGCGAGAGCGGCGGGGCCGGGTCGGCGGTGGCGTCGTCCGGTCGGTCGACGCCGGTGTCGGGAGCGGTCCGAGACATGCGCGTGGGGGGTCCGTTACGTGAGGCGGGCAAAAACGCCCACATTCTGGGCGGTCCGTCCGTCCGTCCGGGGAGACCGCCCACCATGCGGACGCCTCCACCACGGAACGTGCCGCCCCGGTCACCGGTGGGCGACCTGGGGCAGCACGGCGCCCCGCGCGTCCCGGGGGAAGGGGCTCAGGCGGCGAGCGGCGTGTAGTGCGAGGCGTCGCCCGTGATCGAGTAGCTCTCCTTGCCCTCGACCCCGACCGGCACGTCACCGGCGACGGTCACCCGGTGCAGCCGGCGCGGCAGACCGTCGTAGTTGTCGACGGCGTAGTGCTGGGTGATCCGGTTGTCGAACAGCACGAGCTGGTCCGGCGACCAGCGCCACCGCAGGATGTTCTCCGGCCGCGTCACGTACGACTGGAGCAGCTCCAGCAGCTTGCGGGACTCCGCCACCGACAGTCCGACGATCCGCTGCGCGAAGCCCCCGATGAACAGGCCCCGTTCACCGGTCAGCGGGTGCACCCGGACCACCGGGTGGGCGGTGCGGTACTCGATGGACGTGAACTGGGCGCGCTGCGCGGCCCGTTCCTCGTCGATGTCCTCCGCGGGCACGGCGTAGTCGTAGTCGTTGGTGTGCTCCGCCCACAGGGTGTCGGCCAGCTGCCGCAGCGGCTGGGGCAGGTCGCGGTAGGCGCCGGCGGAGTCGGCGATCAGCGTCTCCCCGCCGTACGGCGGCACGGTGATGCTGCGCAGGGTGCTGGCCTGCGGGGGGTTGAGGACGAAGGTGACGTCGGTGTGCCAGTGGTTGGCGCGGCCGTTCTCGCTGTCGACGGGGAGCACGTTCGGGGCGCCGTCGACGGCGGGCACCGTGGGGTGCGCGGTGGTGAGGTCACCGAAGTGGCGGGCGAAGGCCTGCTGTCCGGCGTTGTCCAGGCCGACGCCGTCGAACACCAGCGCCTTGTGGCGGTTGAGGGCCTCGCGCAGGGTCGCGACGGTCTCCTCGTCGAGGGGGCGGCCGATGTCGACGCCGGACACCTGGGCGCCGATGCGGGCGGTGACCTTGCGGATCTCGATCTCGGGCATGTGCGGCGGTCCTTTCGGCGGATGACTCACGGGGGCTGGCTGCGGGCGGCGGCTCCGGGCGGGAGCGCGGGGCCCGCGGTCCGGACCGGGCGTGACCGGCGGTTCGTCCGGGTCGGCCCGGTCCTCGGGGACGGCTCAGTGGGCGGCGAGGGCCGGGGTGGCGTACTGGTTGGCGGGCCGCGGCAGCCCGTAGCGCTCGCGCAGGGTCCGGCGGGGGCCGTACTCGGTGCGCAGCAGGCCGCGGGCGCGCAGGAGCGGCACCACGTGGTCGACGAACAGTTCGAGGCCGGACGGCAGTACGGCGGGCATGATGTTGAAGCCGTCGGCCGCCCCGAGCCGGAACCAGTCCTCGATGGCGTCGGCCACCTGTTCCGGGGTGCCGGCGAACGTCAGATGGCCGCGTCCGCCGCCGAGCCGCCCGATGAGTTGCCGGACGGTGAGCCGCTCGCGCCGGGCGAGTTCCACCACGAGCGTGTAGCGGCTCTTGGCACCCTCGATGGCGCTCTCCGGCGGGAGGTCGGCGGGCAGTCGCGCGTCGAGTTCGAGCGTGCCGGGCTCCACGCGCAGCAGGTGCGCGAGCCGGTCCAGGCCGTGCTCGTACACGATGTGGTCCTCCAGGACCGCCTCGTGCCGGCGGGCCTCGGCCTCGGTGGACCCGATGACCGGGACGATCCCGGGCAGGATCTTGATGTGGTCGGGGTCCCGCCCGGCCCGCTCCGTACGGGACTTGAGGTCGGCGTAGAACGCCTGCGCGTCGCCCAGGGTCTGCTGGGCGGTGAAGACCGCCTCCGCGTACCGCGCGGCGAACCGCCTGCCGTTCTCGGAGGAGCCCGCCTGGACGAGCAGCGGGTAACCCTGCGGCGAGCGCGGCACGTTGAGCGCGCCCTCGACGTCGAAGTACGTCCCCCGGTGCCGCGGCGGGTGGATCTTGCGCTCGTCGCCCCAGACCCCGGCCGCCTTGTCCGCGACGACCAGGTCGTCCTCCCAGCTGTCCCAGAGCTTGAGCGCCACGTCCAGGAACTCGGCGGCGCGCTCGTAGCGGGTGGCGTGGGCCGGCTGGTCGTCGAGCCCGAAGTTGCGCGCGGCCTCGGCGCCGGCGGTGGTCACGATGTTCCAGCCCGCGCGCCCGCCGCTGAGGTGGTCCAGGGAGGCGAGTCTGCGGGCCAGGTTGTAGGGCGAGTTGTACGAGGTCGACGCGGTGGCGATCAGGCCGATGTGCTCGGTGGCGGTGGCCAGGGCGGTGAGCAGCGTGATCGGTTCCAGGGCGCCCGACGGACGCTGGCCGACGCTGTTGAAGAGCACCGGGCCGTCGGCGAGGAAGAGGGAGTCGAAGGTGCCGCGCTCCGCGATGCGGGCGAGGTCGCGGTAGTGCCCGAGGTCGACGCTCGCGTGCGGGTCGCTCTCGGGCAGCCGCCAGGAGGCCTCGTGGTGCCCGGTGTTCATCAGGAACGCGTTCAGGTGCAGTCTGCGCCGGGTCACGGGGTGGTCTCCTGCTCTCGTACGGGGTCCGTGTGGACCTCGGGCTGCCGGTCGTGCCTCTCGCGCGGTTCCGTGTCCGCGTGGTGCCCGGTCACGCCGAGCGCCTCCAGGAGCCGCTCGCGGTACTCGCCGAGTAGCGGATCGCGGTACGAGCGCGGGTGCGGGCGCTCGATGGCCAGGTCGACGCCGATGCGGCCCCGGTCGAGGACGAGGACCCGGTCGGCGAGCACGATCGCCTCGTCCACGTCGTGGGTGACGAGCAGGACGGAGGGCCGGTGCCGTTCCCACAGCTCCCGCAGCAGGGTGTGCATCCGGATCCGGGTGAGCGCGTCCAGGGCGCCGAACGGCTCGTCGGCCAGCAGGAGTTCGGGTTCCCTGACCAGGGAGCGGGCCAGCGCGGCGCGCTGGGCCTCACCGCCGGACAGCTCGTTGGGCCAGGCCCGCTCGCGCCCGGCGAGCCCCACCTCGGCGAGGGCGGCGCGTCCGCGCTCGGCGGCCTCCCTGCCGTCCGTGCCGAGCAGCACGTTGTCGAGCACCCGCCGCCAGGGCAGCAGCCGGGAGTCCTGGAAGACCACCGACACCCGCTCGGGCGCGGTCAGTTCACCGCTCCCGCTGACGTCGTGGTCGAGTCCGGCGATGGCCCGCAGCAGGGTGCTCTTGCCGGAGCCGCTGTGCCCGAGCAGTGCCGTGAACTGGCCGGGCGGCAGGTCGAGGTCGATGCCGTCGAGGACCGTGCGCTCCTCGAAGGAGCGGGTCAGGCCCCGCAGCCGCACGGCCGGCCGGGTCAGTTGCTCAGTGTGCGTCGCCATGACAGCACCCTCCGTTCGACGAGGCGCACCGCGGTGTCGGAGACGAGACCGAAGACGCCGTAGATGAGCAGGCCGACGAGGATCACGTCCGTCTGGCCGTAGTTCTGGGCCTGGAACATCAGATAGCCGAGGCCGCTGGTGGCGTTGATCTGCTCCAGCACCACGAGCGACAACCAGGAGCCGGTCACCCCGAGCCGCAGCCCGGCGAAGAACCCGGGCAGCGCGCCCGGGACGACGATCTGCCGGATGAACCGGACCCTCGACAGGCCCTGCACCTCGGCCAGTTCGACGAAGCGGTGGTCGATGCCGGAGAGCGCGGCGTGCAGGTTCAGGTAGATCGGGATGTAGACGACGATGGCGATGATCGCGATCTTGAAGGTCTCGCCGATGCCGAGCCACAGGATGAACAGCGGGATCAGTCCGAGCGTCGGGATCGCCCGGTTGAGCTGCACGGTCCCGTCGATCAGCGCCTCGCCGACCCGGCTCAGCCCGGCCGCCAGTGCCAGCGTCACCCCGGCGGTCAGCCCGAGGGCGAACCCGTAGGCGGCGCGGCGCAGCGAGGTCAGTACGTCGGTCGGGAGCGTGCCGTCGGTCCACAGGTGACCGGCGGTGCGCAGCACCGTCCAGGGGGCCGGGATCGCGCCGGGGTCCAGCTGTCCCGCGGCGGAGGCGAGGGCCCACAGCGCGGCGAACAGCGCGGGGCCGATGAGCCGGGATGCCGGCAGCCGCCGGCCGGGGGCCAGCCCGCGGCGCCGGGTGCGGTGCTTCCTCCGGCCGGGTGTCCCGGCGGGTGCGGCGGCGGGGGAGACGGCGGCGGGCGCCGGTGCGGTGGTGGTCACGGCGGTCACCTCCGGTACTCGGCCGGGACGGCCTTGGCGGCGATGTCCTCGAAGCGGCGGTCGAAGAGGGAGCCGACCTTGAACGCCTTCACGAAGCCGCCCTCGGCCAGCAGGTCCGCCGTCTCCTGCTCCCAGGCCACCGCGCCGTCCCAGCTCGGCGGGAAGTACGGCTTGTTGGCCAGCTCGGTGATCGACCGCGCCTGGGCGAGGGTCAGGTTCTGCGTCTTGACGTAGAACTCCTCGTTCCACCGGTCGGGGTGCTCGTACGCCCAGACCTGGCCCTTCGCCCAGCGCGGGATGTACGCGGCCACGGCGGCGGCCTTCGCGGGGTCGGCCAGCACCGAGGTGGGCGCCCACAGCAGGTTGAGGAGGTCGACGACGTCGGTCTTGATGGTGTGCGCGCCCTTGGCCCGGTACTGCTTGAGGTAGGCCGGCGCCTGGCTGTTGGCGAGCGGGGCGATGTCGACCTGGCCGGCCTGGAGCGCGGTGAGGAACTGGTTGCTGGTCAGCGGCACCAGCTCCACCTCGTCGTACTTCAGCCCGGCCTTCTTCAGGGCGCGCAGCAGGACGACGCCCTGCGCCTGCCCCTGCGAGAACGCGAGCCGCCTGCCCTTGAAGTCCCGCACGTCCTGGATGTCGCTGCCGGGCTTGGTGGCGAAGAGGTAGTTCGGCTTGCGGGTGACGTTGATCGCGACGATCTTCGCGTCGAAGCCCTGGTAGTGCGCCTGGATGGGCGGGATGCCCGCGTTGTTGGCGAGGTCGAGGGACTTGGCGCGGAAGGCGTTGATGACGTCGGGGCCGGCGCCGATGTTGGGCCAGTCGGCGACCTCGAACGGCAGGTCGGACAGGCCCGCCAGCTTGAACTGCAGCTGCTGGACACCCTGGTAGGAGGCGATCTTCAGGCGGGTGCCGGCGGGGACGTCGGTCTTCAGCGGGGCGGACGTGGACCCCTTGGTGCCCGTGTCGGCCGCGCTGCTCCCGGCGCAGCCGCTGAGCCCGGCAGCTGCGGCTGCGCCGAGCAGTGAGGACAGGAACCGCCGTCGGTCGGCACCGGACGCGGACAGTGGTGGCATGGCAGGACTCCAGGAGTTCATGAGGCGGAGAGCGAGCGGGATTCCGGGCAGGGCGAAGCCCGGGGCGGAGGTCACGCACGGGGAGAGGGCACACGCCCGGGGCGCGGCCGGGAACGGTCGCGGGACGTGCGGAGCGGAGGAGGCGTGCCGCAAGGACGCCGGAGCGTCTCCGTACGGCAGGCAATCGACGGGAATTGACGGGACGTCAGGGCGTCAACGCGTCAGCAACAAAGGGTGCGTCCGACCCGCATCAGGTCGATGACCCGGCACCTGGTGAGCGGGACCCGCCGCACCGGTGACAGCGCGCCGCCGGCGCTCCGGTCGCGGCCCTGCCGCAACCGGAACACCGGGGAGAAGTCCTGCGCGCTGCTCATGAAAGGGATGTTCCTGGCCACGCCCGACGCCTGTCAACATTCCGAGTTTCTGAATTAAGTCGCCCCCGGTGAGGCGCCCAACGGGTCCCGGTAGAGCACGTCGAGCGCCACCGCTCCGCCCGCCACGGCCAGCACCGAGTCCGGGAAACCGGTCGGCACGACCGCCGCCGCCCGCTCGGCGCCCACCTCCTCGCGCAGCGCGGCCAGGCAGTCCTCCCGGTGGATGACGCCGATCTCGGTGACCACGACGGTGTCCGGGTTGAGGACGTCGAGCAGCAGCGCCGCCGCCCGGCCGACCAGCCGGGCCCGCTCCACCAGCAGCCGCGCGGCGACCGGGTCACCGGCGGCCGCGGCGGCGACCACCCGCATCGGGTCGTCCGTGCCGCCGACGCCCTCCGCACGCGCCCGCGCGCACAGCGTCCGCTCGCTCAACTCGGCCTGGAGGCAGCCGGTCCGCCCGCACGCGCACCGCTCGGTACCGCCCGCCAGCGGCAGGTGCGCTATCGCCCCGGCCTGCGAACGGGGGCCGTGGTGCACCTCGTCGTTGGTGGCGAAGGCGGCGTCCACCACGTTGCCGACGAACAGGTGCAGCACGCTCCGGCTGCCCCGCGCCCGCCCGAACAGCCGCTCGGCGTTCACCAGCGCCCGCGCGTGCCCGTCCACATGGACCGGCAGCCCGGTGCGCGCCCCGACCGCCTCGCGCACGGCCACGTCACGCCAGCCGAGGAGCGGATGCTCCACGATGGTCCCCGAGTCCCGGTCCACCCAGCCCCCGGTCGCCACCCCCACCCCGAGCGCCGTCGCCGCGGGGTGGCCGGCCAGCAGCGCGTCGAGGCCGTCGGCGGCGTTCGCCAGCAGCCGCTCCGGTGCGGTGCCCTCGTGGTCCAGCCGCCGCTCGGCGACCACCCGGCCGCGCAGGTCGAGCAGCGCGACCGTGGTGTACGGCACCGCCACGTGCACCCCGCCCACCACGAAACGGGAGTCGTCCAGGTCGACGGGTACGTGCGGGCGTCCGACGCCGTTCGAGCGCCGGGGAGCGGACGCCTCCCGGATCAGGCCGAGCTCGGCGAACCGGGCGCAGTAGTCGGTCACCGACGCCGGGGAGAGCCCGGTCAGCCGGGCGATGGTGCTGCGGGCGACGGGTCCGTGCTCCAGCACGGACCGCAGGATCACGCTGGCGCTGGTCCTGCGCCGGTCGCTGTCGACGGCGCGGCGCACGGCCGCGGGCGCCGCCTGGCGGGGAGGGGTGAGCGTGAGGGAACGGGGCATGGCAAACGTCCTCGGAGGTCGGTCCGGCACTGCGCTCGACGTGTCGGCGAGCCGGATCCGCTCCGCCCGCCTCAGTCCGGACGACAGGTGGCCGTGCCCTGGCGCCGCAGGTCGACATAGCGACGTGAGGCGAAGTTCTCGGACTGGGCGACCATGGCTGGGAGCGTAGAGCCTGCGCCCCCTTTCCGGCCAGGCCCCCGTACCGGGGAACGGACCGGCGTCGGCGCGAAGGCCGTTTGGCGGGACCCTACAGTTCCCGCTCCGCCCCTGATCGTGGGCGAACCGACGCCACCGCAGTGACCAGCATCACGCCGCGGCGGGTGTACACGCCATCCTTTGTCGGAAGGGCACCAAGCGCGTGTTCCCCCCTTTGTCGAGCGCTGACGGTGATCGCCCCGACGGCGCTGGGATAGCGTCACGGTGTCCCGAATCGTGAGAAGCCGCCGGAGTCCCCATGAGTACCGCTGCCGTGACCACCCGCCCCCGCCAGGTCCTCGCCGACCTGCTGCCCGCCTCCCGCGTCCGGGACGTGGCGCTCGTGGCCGGCGGTGCCGCGCTCACCGGGCTCGCCGCCCAGATCGCCCTGCCCGTGCCGGGCTCCCCGGTGCCGGTGACCGGCCAGACCTTCGCGGCCCTGCTCGTGGGCACCGCGCTCGGCGCCGGCCGCGGCCTCTTCTCCCTCGCCCTGTACGCCCTCCTCGGCCTGGCCGGCGTCCCGTGGTTCGCGGGCGGCACCTCGGGCGTCAGCGTGTCGTTCGGCTACATCCTCGGCATGCTCCTCGCCGCCACCGTCGTGGGCGCCCTCGCCCGCCGCGGCGCCGACCGTTCGGTCCCGCGCATGGCGGGCGCGATGCTCCTCGGCGAGGCGATCATCTACGCGATCGGCGTCCCGTACCTCGCCTTGGCCGCCGACATGTCGCTCACCGCGGCGGTCGCGGCGGGCCTCACCCCGTTCCTGATCGGCGACGCCCTGAAGGCGGCCCTGGCGATGGGCGTCCTGCCCACCGCCTGGAAGTTCCTCGACCGCTGATCCCTCACACCCCGCCGAAGAGGCTCGCCGGGTCGTGGCGCGACGCCAGCCCGGCGAGCCTCTCGCGCGTTCCGGGGCCGTACAGCCCCCTGCGCCGGTCGCCCGCGCCGAACGCGAAGTTGACGGCCCGTCCGATGGTCCACGGCTCAAGGAGCGCGAGAGCCGGGTCCAGCCGGGCCCGCGCCCGGTCCCGGCCGGCCGTCGCCAGCACCCGGACCAGGAAGCGCCCCTCGCGGTGCGGCACCGAGTTCGGCGCCGACCGGGCCAGCGCTCCGCCCAGCTGGTTGATCTGCACGACGGTCATCGGGGACGCCCCCGCGCCGGTCAGTGACAGCAGTCCGGCCGCCGCGTCGACGTCCAGCTCGCTCAGCACCGCGTTGTCGCCGTAGTAGGTGTGCGGGAAGTCGGGGTCGCCGTGGATGGTGTGGCTCTCGGCGTACGGCAGCTCGCGCAGCGAGTCCGCGAGCACCGGACCGAGTTCCCGCAGCGGGGCGACCAGCCGCTCGCCCTCGGCTGCCGGGCCCGTGTACGCGACGCGCACGGAGACGACCCGGCGTCCGCGCAGGACCGGCGGCAGCGCCGGCACGTCCGGATACGGCACGACGGCGAACGACGACGTCAGCCGGTCGGGGACGGTCCGCGTCCAGCGCTCGTACGCCCGCAGCACGGCCACCGGGTCGACGCGCCGCCCGTCGAAGGCGAGCGAGCCGCCGTACAGCCGGGCCACCGGGACGAGGGCCGTCTCCAGCGCGGTGACGACACCGAAGGCGTGCCCCGCGCCTAGCAGCGCCCAGTACAGGTCGGGGTCGGAAGCCCGGGTCACCCGGCGCAGCCGCCCGTCCGCGGTGACCACGTCGAGCGACCGGACGTGGTCGGCCGCGTACCCGAACTCCCGGGCGAGGACGCCGAGTCCGCCGCCCAGGGTGTATCCGACGGCGCCCACGCCCGGGGACGAGCCGTTCAGCGGGGCGAGCCCGGACGGCGCGGCCGCGGCGACCACGTCGCCCCACCGGACGCCGGCCTCGACGCGCACGGTGCGCGCCCCGGCGTCGACGGTCACGGCGTCCATGCGCCGCGTGCTGATCAGTACGCCGCCCGCGGCGCCGCCCGGCACCCCGTGCCCGGTGGCCTGGACGCCGACCCTCAGGCCCGCCGCCGCGGCCTGACGCACCGCCGCGACCACGTCGTCGGCACAGGTCACGGCGTGGACCACGGCGGGGCGCCGGGTGAAACCGGTCTGGAATCCGGCGAGTTCCTCCTCGTAGCCCGCGTCGCCGGGCCGCAGGACCCGCTTGCCGGGGTTGCTCTCCACAGTGCTCATGGACGCAGGGTGGACGCACAACCTGACAGGTGCCGTCAGCTTTTCGTGGACGCCGGGCGGGCCGCGTACGGCACCCGGCCCGCCGGCGCGCGGGGACGGTCCCCGGCTCAGTCGCTCACCCGCTCAGCACGGCCGCGGTCGGCGGCGGCCCGTCCACCACAGGCCCGCCGCACCCGCCGCGAGGAGCGCCGCACCCGCCGCGCCGAGCGGCAGGACGTCGTCCCCGGCACCGGTCCTCGGCAGCTCGTCGCCGCCGGGGGCCGCCGGTTGGTTGTCGGTGCCGAGGAGCAGCGGGGTGGCGGGCGCGTTCGGCGACGGGTTGGTCGTGCCGAACGGGACCGGTCCCTGCTGCCAGAACGTCTTCTTTCCCGCGGCGTCCTGGACCGGCAGGCAGATTTTCCCGGTCTTTCCCAGATCGAACGTCGCATCGACGTCGTACGACTTCGACGCGTCGGCCGCGAGCTTTCCCACGGCGCAACTGAAACCGCTGTTCGACCCTTCGGGAAGATCCTTCGCGGCAATGGCGGTGCAGCCTTCGACGTTCTTGACGCGCAGGCCGTCGAAACCGACCACCAAAAGCCGGATGCTGTCGCTTTCCTTGCTTCCCCCGTTCTTCACCGTGGCGGTAATCGACGCTTTCTCCGAACTGTTGTCGACCGAGATCCTCTCCGGCAGCTCCGTGGTCAGCCGTACGCCCGCCGGTGCCTTGTCGACCGCCTTTCCCCCCTTGCTGCTCTCCGGTCCCGTGTCGTCAGCGACGGCGGTGAAGGAAAGGATCATCACGGCCGAGAAAGATGCCGTGAGCAGCGATCCCGCGATGGTCGTCGTGTGACGAGAACTCATGTTCGTCCCCCTTGGCTGCGCCTGAATTCGCAGTACTTGAAGAGGTACCACAAGATTTCTCCGCACTATGCTGGTACGGCCTGAAGTGTGACCATTGTGTTTCTGCTGTTGCGGACGTTCGCGGCGGGTGCGGAGGGGGTGCAGGGGGTTGCCGGGAAATGCGTACGGCGGTGTTCCGGGATTATTGGTGACGGGCCGATATCGGCTGGTCGAAAGCATCGGCCAGGGGGGAATGGGGCGGGTGTGGCGGGCGTCCGACGACATGCTCGACCGGCCGGTGGCCGTCAAGGAGATGCGGATCGACGGACTCGACCAGGAGGACACCCGCACCCGCCGCGAACGCACGCTGCGCGAGGCGAGGGCCACGGCCCGGATAGACCATCCCAATGTCGTCCGCATCTACGACGTGGTGGACGAGGGCGAGCGGCTCTGGATCGTCATGGAGCTGGTCGACGGCCGCTCCCTCGAACAGATCGTGGCGGCCGACGGGCCGCTCACGGTGCGCGAGGCGGCGCGGCTCGGGCTCGGCCTGGTCGCGGCACTGCGCCAGGTGCACGCCGGGGGAGTCCTGCACCGGGACATCAAGCCGGGCAACGTCCTGGTCGAGCGGCGCGGCCACCGGATCGTCCTCACCGACTTCGGTATCGCCGCGATGCAGGACGCCAAGGCACTGACCATGGTCGGGATGCTCGTCGGTTCCCCCGACTACATGGCACCGGAGCGGGTGTCGGGGCAGCCGCAGGGCCCGCCGTCCGACGTGTGGTCCCTGGGCGCGACGCTGTGCGCGGCCCTTGGCGGACGCTCCCCGTTCTCCCGCTCGACGACGCTGGCGACACTGCACGCCGTGCTGTACGAGGAGCCCGAACTGCCCTCCTCCGCAGGGGAGTTGCGGGACGTCCTGGCCGCCCTTCTGGAGAAGGAACCGTCCGTCCGCCCCGGTCTGGCGGAACTGGAGGAGGCTCTGGCCCCGCTCGCGTTCCCGGTGCGGACGCCGGGGCCGGCCGAGACGGTGCCTGATCCCGGGACGGTGCCCGGTCCCGGGCCGGCGCCTGGCTCCGCGACGATGCCCGCACCCGGGAGCGGCCCCGGTACCGGGACCGGCGGCGAACCCGGATCCGGCCCCGGGCGAGGGAGCGGGAGCAGGGCGGGACCCGGACCTGACCCGAGGCCCGGGAGCGACCCCGACCCCAGGCTCGGCACCGCCACCAGGACCGACACGGAGACGGGACCCGCACCCGCGACGGACCCGGCCCCCGGTCCCTGGACGCATCCCGACCCGGCCCCCGGTCCCCCGGGGCATCCGGCCCCGAAGCCCGGGACGGACCCGACCTCCCGTCCCGGAACCGACCCGCTCCCGGAGCCCCGGAGCCATCCCGGCCCCGGCCTCGCCCGGACCTCACAGCCCGACCATGGGGACCCGCACCCCGCCCCCGAAAAGCGCGGCACCGGGAAGTCCCAGCCCGCAGCATCGACACCGGGACCGGCACAGGATCCGGCGGAAACCTTCCCGCCCCCGGTCCGCCCCGAATCGCCGACGCGCGCCCTGATGCGGCCGGCCCCCGTCCAGGACGCGGTCCCGGCGGCACCCACCCCGACCGTCGTCCCCGTACCGGTACCCGACCGGCCCGCGCACCCCGAGCCCACCGCCCCGCCCACCGAACCGGCGCGCACCCCCGCGCAAGCCGCACCGGAAGAAGCGCCCGCGTCCGCGTCCGCCCCCGTTCAAGCCCCGCCGGAGGAGCCGACCGCCCCCGCACCGACCCCACCGGAGAAGGTGAGCGCCTCCGCGGAAGCCCCGCCGGAGGCCGTGAACGCCTCCACCGGAGGGCTCGCCGAGGCGCCGACGGAGGTCCGCCCGACGCCGGGGACACCCGCGCCCCGCCCGGCACCGCCGGGTGAACTCCCGGGCCCCGCCCAGCCGTCCGCCTCCCGGACGGGCCGTCGCCGTACGGTGCTCGCCGGTGCCGCCGCGGTCGTCGCGGGTGCCGTCACCGCCCTCGTGCTGACGGCCACGAACGGCCCGTTCGGCGGCCACGGCCACGGCGCCCTGCCACGGTCGTCGGTGTCGTCCGTCACCGCCGACACCGGCACCGGCACCGGCGGCACCGCGTCCGCCAGGCCCACCGTCGAGGGCACCTCGCGCCCGCCCAGTCTGCCGCCGGGGGCGCACCGGGAGGCCGGCGGCTTCGCGTGGGTGACGCCCGAGGGCTGGCGCCGGGATCTGAAGACGGGCGCCGAGGTGCACTACACCTCGCCGGACGGCGCGCAGGAACTCGTCGCCAAGTCCGCCCTCGCCCGGGGCGACCTGATGAAGACCTGGCGGACCTCGGAGCAGAACGCCCACCAGGGGCAGGACTACCGGAAGGTCCGCCTGGAGAGGACGACGTTCCGCGGCCGGCCCGCGGTGGTGTGGGAGTACACGTTCACGATGAAGGGCGTGCACTGGCACGCGCGCCTGCTGGGCTTCGACGCCGACGGGAAGTCGTACCAGATCAACACCTGGTACCAGCCCGACGACGAGAGCCGGGCGCTGCGGACCTACGAGAAGGTCAAGGACAGCTTCACGATCCTGTGACGGCACCCGGTCCGCGCCCGGCGCCAACACCCGCACAGGCACCGGCGTCGGCACGTCACACGCACCGGGCCCCGGCGGCAACACCCGCACCCGGCACCGGCGTCGGCACGGCACCCGCACCGGGCCCTGGCGTCGGCATGTCACTCGCACCGCACCGGCGTCCGCAAGGCACCCTCGCCCGGCACCGGCGTCGGCAAGACACGGCCCGGCACCCGCGAGGGCGACTCCGCACGGTAGACGGACGGGGCCCCGCGGCAAGCGCCGCGGGGCCCCGTCGTCACACCTCTCGCCGCTCGGCGTCAGGCGCCGGCCTCGCCGGATGCCTCGTCCTGCGGACGGGCGGCCGCCACCGGGTGCGCGGCCCGGCCGGCACCCGTCTTCTGGCGGATCAGCGCGATCGTCAGGACCACGGCCGCGACGAGGAGCGACAGCAGCACGGTCTCGCGTCCGTCGTGCTCCGTGTCGGTCAGCATGTAGCCGAGCACGAAGACGATCAGCGCGGCGGTCGCCCAGGTGAGGTAGGGGTACAGCCACATCCGCACGACCAGCTTCTCGGGCGCCTCACGCTCGATGATCTTGCGCATGCGCAGCTGGGAGAAGCAGATCACCAGCCACACGAACAGGGCCACCGCACCGGAGGAGTTGACCAGGAAGAGGAAGACCGAGTCGGGGAACTTGTAGTTGAAGAAGACGGCGACGAAGCCGAACACGACCGAGACGACGATCGCGGTCATCGGCACACCGCGCGCCGTCGTCCGCGCGAACGCCTTGGGCGCGTCCCCGCGCTCACCGAGGGAGAACGCCATCCGGGAGGCCGTGTAGAGGCCCGAGTTGAGGCAGGACAGCACCGAGGTCAGCACGATGAAGTTCATGATCTGGCCGGCGTGCGCGATGCCGAGGGAGTTCAGGGCGGCGACGTACGAGCCGTCCTCGGCGATGGACTTGTCGTCCCACGGCAGCAGCGAGACCACGACGAGGATCGAGCCGAGGTAGAAGACGCCGATCCGCCAGATGATGCTGTTGGTGGACTTGGTGACCGCGCGCTGCGGGTCCTCCGACTCGCCGGCGGCCAGGGTGGCGATCTCGCTGCCCATGAAGGAGAAGACCACCAGCAGCACACCGGTGAGGATCGCGCCGGGCCCGTGCGGCAGGAAGCCGCCGTGCTCGGTCAGGTTGCCGAGGCCCGCCTTGTCCGCGTCGACGCCGGGGAGCACGCCGAAGACGGCCAGGCCGCCCACCACGATGAACGCGCCGATGGCGACGACCTTGATCCCGGCGAACCAGAACTCGAACTCGCCGTAACTGCCGACCGAGACAAGGTTGGTCGCGGTGAGCACCACCATCACGATGAGCGCCCAGCCCCACTGGGGTACGCCCGGCATCCAGCCTTCGAGGATCTTGGCCCCGGCGGTGGCCTCCACGGCCAGCACGACCACCCAGAAGAACCAGTACAGCCAGCCGATGGAGAACCCGGCCCAGCGGCCGAGCGCGCGGTCGGCGTGTGCCGAGAAGGAGCCCGAGGTGGGATTGGCGGCGGACATCTCGCCGAGCATGCGCATCACGAGCACCACGAGGGTGCCGACGAGGGCGTAGGACAGGAGGATGCCCGGGCCCGCGGTGGCGATTCCGGTGCTGGAGCCGACGAAGAGTCCGGCTCCGATGACACCGCCGATGGCGATCATCGACAGGTGGCGGTTCTTCAGTCCGGCCTGGAGTCCGCCACCGGGTTCTCCGGGGCTCTCCGGGCCGTTTCCGGCCTTCGACAGGGTCGGCTGCGAGGTCATGGGACGAATTCCTTTGTGCCGAGCGTGCAGATTTCCCGTACGAGCGGTGTACGGCTCCTCATACGAGCGGTGTACGAGTCGGTCCAGTGAAACGGAGGCCAGAGAATTCGTGAACCTTTGAATCCGGATCGTTACTTGAGGTTTTCCTGAGGTTATGCGATGCGGACCACACTTTTCCTCGGGTGGCACCCGGCGAGGCCGGACGGGGACAGCCGTGTCACACTCGGAGCATGCGCGTGTATCTCGGCTCCGACCATGCCGGTTTCGAACTCAAGAACCACCTCGTCGAGTGGCTCAAGGCCGCCGGTCACGAGCCCGTCGACTGCGGACCGCTCATCTACGACGCCCAGGACGACTACCCGCCGTTCTGCCTGCGCGCCGCCCGGCGCACGGCGGAGGACCCGGGCTCCCTCGGCATCGTGATCGGCGGCTCCGGCAACGGCGAGCAGATCGCGGCGAACAAGGTGGCCGGCGTCCGCGCCGCCCTCGCCTGGAGCGAGGAGACGGCCGCGCTGGGCCGCGAGCACAACGACGCCAACGTGATGTCGGTCGGCGCCCGCATGCACACGCGCGAAGAGGCCACGAAGTTCGTCGAGATCTTCCTCGGCACCCCGTTCTCCGGCGACGAGCGCCACATCCGCCGCATCGACATGCTCTCGTCCTACGAGACCACCGGCGACCTCCCCGAGATCCCCTCCCACCACCCGCAGCAGTAGTCCGCCCGGGAGCGCCGGACGGAGCCCGAACCGGCCCGTCCGGCGTCCGACGGCGAGCGCGACGGCGCGACCCGGCGGCTCGGGGCGCGGCCCCCGGTCACGGGACGGGCAAGGGCGGAGGGGGAGACCCGGCCGTCCTCCAAGAACGTACGACGGGGGAGGACCCGTGCCCGAGGGGCACACGATTCACCGGCTGGCCGAGGACTACGCGGCCGCCTTCCGGGGCCGCCGCGTCCGCGTCACCAGTCCCCAGGGCAAGTTCGCGGACGCCGCCGCCCTGCTCGACGGCACCGTCCTGGAGTCCGCCGACGCGCACGGCAAGCACCTCTTCCTCGGCTTCCGGGCGTCCGAGTGGATCCACATCCACCTCGGCCTCTTCGGCAAGGTCGCCTTCGGCCCCGCCCCGGCCCCGCCGCCCACGGACACCGTCCGCCTGCGCCTCGCCGACGACACCTCCTACGTCGACCTGCGCGGCCCGACGACCTGCGCCCTGATCACCGACGCCGGGAAGCAGGCCGTGCACGACCGTCTCGGCCCCGACCCGCTGCGGCCCGACGCCGACCCGGCGCAGGCGTACCGGCGCGTCTCCCGCAGCCGTACGACCGTCGCCGCCCTGCTCATGGACCAGAAGGTCGTCGCCGGCGTCGGCAACGTCTACCGCGCCGAGGTCCTCTTCCGGCACGGCATCGACCCCTACCGGGCCGGCAAGGACATCACGCCCGCCGAGTGGGACGCGATCTGGGACGACCTGGTCGCCCTGATGCGCGAGGGCGTCCGCCACAACCGCATCGACACCGTCCGCCCGGAGCACACCCCCGAGGCCATGGGCCGCCCGCCGCGCGTCGACGACCACGGCGGCGAGGTCTACGTGTACCGCAGGGGCGGGCTGCCCTGCCACGTCTGTGGCGGCGAGATCCGCACCGCCCCTCTCGCCGCCCGCAACCTCTTCTGGTGCCCGGCCTGCCAGACCCGCTGACCGTCAGAAGCCGTGCGGCAGCCACGGCGCGACCGGCGAGGTGAACCCGGCGGACGCCTCGGCCAGCGCGCCCTGGCGCAGCTCCCGCACCAGCCCCGCCCCGGCGAGGGCGGCCAGCGACACCCCGCCCAGGTACGCCGACCCCAACTCCCGCACGGTCAGGGCGAGATCGGCCGCATCCCGGGTCGGCGCGCAGGACGCGCCCTTCGTGTCACCGGTGAGCCGCCAACGCCCCGCGTTCCAGGGGCAGAAGGCGTCCTCCACCTCGAACACCACGTCCACCGGGGCCTGGTAGGTCCGGGCCTCCAGCGCGGCACCGACGTCCACGAGCCGCACGTGCATCGAGTCCCTGGTACGCATGCTGCACCGCCGCACGTCCGACACCAGGTACTGCCAGCCGTCGTCCACCGGACGGCCCTTGGTGCGCAGCGTGGACGTCAGGTCGATGCCGAAGAGGAACCGCCACAGGGCGGCCCGCGCCACCGGGTCGAGCCCCTCCAGGTCCTCCAGGACGACCATCCCGCTGTGCCCGGACATCGTCCACTCCGGCTTCACCCGGAAACGCGTGTAGCCGACGACCTCGCCGTCCCGCTCGGCGACCACGCACTGCAGCGGGGAGGCGCCCTGCCGCTCGCCCTCGGGGTCGAGCAGCGGGACCCGCTCCCAGCCCGGCCGGCGGGCCAGCATGCCCGGACGCAGCGGCACCTGCGCCGCGTACACGGCCTCGCAGGCGTCGAGCACGTCGGCCGGACGCGCGTACCGCAGGCGTACGTCGTCGGTGCCGGGCGGCACCGACAGCCGCACCCGGTCCGTGTCGATCTCCGCGTTCAGGTTCATGGTGCCGGTGCCGTAGCCGAACCGGCCGTAGATCGCCGGCTCCGAGGCGGTCAGGACGGCCACCGGCTCGCCCCAGGAGCGCACGTCGTCCAGCTGCCGGCGCATCATCGACGTCAGCACCCCGCGCCGCCGGTGGGTGGCGGCCACGCTCACCATCGTGACGCCCGCGGCGGGCACGCAGGAGCCGCCGGGGACCGACAGGCGGAAGGTGAACGCGCCCGCGGTGCCCACGCACGCGTCGCCGTCCCAGACACCGAGGGAGCGGTCGTATTCGGTGAGCGCGTTCCACAACTCGCGCTCCTCGGACGACTCGTCCACCCCGCCGAAGGCGCGAAGGAGATTCCCGTACCAGGCGTCCCATTCGTTCTTCCGCAGCACCCGCACGTCAGTGGTCATGAGCCATACCTATCAGGGCAATGCGGTGCGAGCGAGGGAATTTCGCCCGGGTTACCGGAACGGTTCTTCCGCGAAGTTCTCTGTGAACTTGAGCGCTCGGACGGGGGACAAGTGGGACCTCCCGTGCCAAGGGGCTGGTCCGATGGATAGGGTCCCGAGCAATGGCAGCAGGACGAGAGCGGCGCACGGCCGCCGAGACGTTCACGGCCCGGTTGAAGAAGCAGTGGCACCGGGTCCGCACCGCCCTGCGCAGATCCGCCGTCGACTACTTCCGCGGAGACGGTTCGGACTGGATCGCGCTGGTCGGTCTGCTGCTGATGATCCCGGTGATCGCGTCCACCACGATGGTCAACTCGGTGTGGTGCTCACCGGCCGCGCTCGTCCTGCCGATCGTCGCGGGCGGGCTGCTGCTGCGCCCCGCCAGCCTGCTCGGCCTGTACGCCGCAGCGGCCACGGCGCTGATCGTGGAGTCCGTCAGGCTCGGCCCGTACACCCAGGGCCCGTCCCGGGTGACGCCGGGCGTCGTGCTCGTCGTCGCGGCCTGCGGCTTCTTCGGACTGCTGATCGCCCAGTTCCGCAGCCGCGTCGGGGTGCCCTGGCGGCGCGGCGGCACCATGCTCTTCGACCTGCGCGAGCGCATCCGGGTGCAGAGCAAGCTGCCCCAGCTGCCGCAGGGCTGGCACCGGGAGATGGCGCTCCGGCCCGCGGGCGGACAGTCCTTCTCGGGCGACTTCGTGGTGGCGGCCCGCACGAACGGCGGGCGGACCCTGGAGGTCGTCCTCACCGACGTCTCCGGCAAGGGCATGGACGCCGGATCGCGCGCGCTGCTCCTGTCCGGCGCCTTCGGCGGCCTGCTCGGCTCGCTGCCGCCGCACGCCTTCCTGCCCGCGGCCAACGGCTACCTCCTGCGCCAGGACTGGGACGAGGGCTTCGCGACCTCCATCCACCTGGTCCTCGACCTGGACTCCGGCGACTACGAGCTGTTCTCCGCCGGGCACCCGCCGGGCCTCCAGCTCAGCGCGGGCAGCGGCCGCTGGGAGGAGAAGGTGGCCGAGGGACCCCTCCTCGGGGTGTACGACGGCGCCCAGTTCGACCCGGTGAAGGGCTCGCTGCGCCCGGGGGACGTGCTGATGCTGTTCACGGACGGGCTGGTGGAGACCGCCGACCGCGACATCGTGGAGGGCATCGACCGCCTCACCGGAGAGGCCGACCGCTATGTGGCGGGCGGTTTCCACGGCGCCGCCTGGCACCTCATCGAGGCGGTGGCCAAGGACGTCAACGACGACCGGGCGCTGCTGCTGATCTGCCGCGACGGACCCACCTCGGCCCGCTGAGCGGCTGCCGGGGCGGTGCGGGCGGGCCCTGGGAGACACTGGGGGCGTGACGCAGACTCTCCTGACCCTGGCCGAAGTCGAAGCCCTCGCCCGCACGGCGCACGCCGCGCAGAGCGACAAGGCGGGCCGGCCGTACGCAGAGCACCTCCAGGCCGTGGCGGAGGGGGTGCGCGAGCGCGGCGGCGACGACGAGCAGGTGGCGGCGGCCTGGCTGCACGACGCCGTCGAGGACGGCGTGCTCACCCGCGAGTGGCTGAACGGCGCCGCGCTGACGCAGCGCACGAAGGACATCGTCCTCGCGCTCACCAAGGGCGAGGACGAGCCCCCGGAGTCGTACGCGGCACGCGTCCGCTCGACCCCGGGCGCTCTGGTGGTGAAGGCGGCGGACCTGGCGCACAACGGCGACCCTGCCCGGCTCGCGGCCCTCGACGAGCACACGCGGGCCAGGCTGGCCAAGAAGTACGCCACGATGCGCGCGCTTCTCGGCCTGCCGCCCGCGTGAGGGCCACCGCGGGCGCTACCGGGCCGAGTTGGCCCTGGCGCGCTCGCGGGCGAGCTCCGTGGCGTCCCGCTTGAACGCCCACTCCATCTTCGGCTCCATCGCCCAGCGGAACATCCGCTGGACAGGCGGCGTGCACAGCACCGTGATGACCGCGGCCGCGAAGAGCGTCGCGAAGATCTCGCCGTACGGCTGCTGGAGCCAGGCGTAGCTGTCGTACCAGCCCCAGAAGCGGGAGCCCTTGGCGAGGAAGCCGTGCAGCAGGTAGCCGTACAGCGTGCCCGCGCCCAGCACCGTGAACCACGTCTGCCGGCGCGGCACCCAGGCGAAGAAGCACGAGGTGAGCACCATCGAGCAGCCGAAGAGCGCGAGCGTCATGACGACTCCGGCCCACCACGGGGCACCCAGCTCCTGAGCGCTGTCCCGGTGGTAGAACCAGGCCGAGTTCATCTTCGGGCCCACCCAGTAGGCCACCGCCAGCGCGGCCGCGAAGAGGGGCAGCGACAGCAGACGGACCTCACGGCGCCGCATCAGCTGGAAGTACTCGGGCTTCATGAACAGGCCCATGACGAAGAACGGCAGGAACTGCAGCACCCGTTGCAGGTCGAGGTCGTCGCCGATGTCGGGCGAGACCGAGGCCAGAACGGCGACGGCGAGCGCGAGCGGCACCGGCCAGCGCACGACCTTCCACAGCGGGGTGGTCAGCCGCCACACGAACAGGGCGACCAGGAACCAGGTCAGGTACCAGGGGTCGAGCAGACTGATGGGGTGCGTCGGGTCGTCGTCCGCGAACCGCTTGAAGAGGGAGTACGCGACCTCGAAGAGCACGTACGGCACGGCGACGCCGGTGACCAGCCGCCGGAGCCGGTCGGGGCGCATGTCGAAACTGCGCGAGAAGTAGCCGGAGATGAGGATGAACGCCGGCATGTGGAAGGTGTACACGACCATGTACAGCGCCTCCGCGGCGCGGCTGTGGTCGGTGAGCGGCTCCCAGGCGTGACCCATCGCGACGAGGACGATCGCCAGGTACTTGGCGTTGTCGAAGAAGGCGTCGCGCTGTTTGACCGGCCTGCCGCCCGGGGAGGCGGTGTGTGCGGCCGGCGGTGCGGGGTGGGGCGAGCGCGGACTCGGGACTCCGTCCACCGGCGGCTGTGCCGGGGGGAGCGGCGCTCTGTCGTGGCCGTGCGGACGCAACGAGTTCGTCACAGGCCCTCCCACCAGGAACTCGGCGGGTCGGTCCGTGACCTCGCTGCACTTGCGGGGGACGAGGCAGCGTGGAACATCTGAGGCACCCTAGCGTTGTCTGCGGGATTTCGTAAAACCCCTGGGTGTGATTACTGCTTTCGCCTGCGCATACCCCCGATTTGGCGAAGTCAACATCCGAATCCGAACACAGTCCGATCATCGATCGGCAGAACCTGTCCGCCCGTTGTGTCCCTCTTCATCCTGACTAAATGGTGCATAACACTCGCGGGCGACTCCTGTGGAATGTCCGTTTCCGGAGACTTCCGTTGCGTGTCTTCGGCTCACCAGGTGTGCCCGCGGCGACAATTCGAATTACCTGCGAACAGGATGTGTGGGCATGGAAACGATCACGCTGAATTCCTGATGCGGGGTCACCCTCGAATTGCAGTGCGGGCAGCCGCCGTTGCGTCCCGTGGGGCCCGTGCGGCGACGCGGACTCCAGCTCTCCTCGACCGACGTTGCCTCACCAGCCGCATACGGCGGGCCTGTTGGTGGCACGATGGTTCTGGCGGGGGTGCGCGGGGCTGGCGCTCCCGGGCCGGTAGAGCGGAACCGACCGTAGGGTGTGATCAGTTGTGGCCATTTCGCTGTCAGTGGTGCTGCTGTTGGCGATCATCCTGGTGGTGTTGATCCGAGGGGGATCGATCAAGGCGGGGCCCGCCATCGTCGCGGTGCTCTTCGGCTTCTTCCTCGCCTCGACCGGGATGGCTCCGTCCATCAACCGGTTCCTGAACTCGATAGCGGAGACCATCAACTCGATCAGCTTCTGACCGGGAGCCCTCCCCGGGGTGCCCGCCCGCCCGGGCCCGGCCGGCGCCCCTCCGGTGAGCGGCGCGCGCGTCGACCGCCGAGCGGGGGGCGCGCGCCGGGCGCCGGCTCCGCGACCCCGCACCACCGGTGTCGCCATGTACCGGTCGACCAGGACGCCGAGGCCCGCTCCCGGCGCCCCGGTCCCCGCACCTCTCACGGAGCCGCACGCCGGCCGGTCCGCCGCCCACCGCCGGCGACGGACGGTACCCACGACACGACAGAGGGCCAGACCGAGGAGTGATCCTCTGCCTGGCCCTACGTCATCTGGAGCGGGCGACGGGAATCGAACCCGCGTAGCTAGTTTGGAAGACTAGGGCTCTACCATTGAGCTACGCCCGCACGGCTCGCGCCGCAGGTCAGTGACCGCGGCACAGAAGGCATCGTAGCGGGTCGCACCCACTCGCCGCACACCCGTCACGCACTTCCTCCGCGGGCGCCGCGCACGCGGGGAAAATGGGCCCGCCGCCGGGCCTGCGGGCATGTACCCTACGTGTCGCACCGACGGGGTGTGGCGCAGCTTGGTAGCGCGTCCGCTTTGGGAGCGGAAGGCCGTGGGTTCAAATCCCGCCACCCCGACCACCTGGATCTTCGTCAGGACGGCTGGTTCCGGCAAGGAACGCCGGGGATCCCCCGATCTCCTTTTGGGGCGTGTACCGCCTGCGGCTAGTATGCAAACTGCGCGCCCGTATGTCTGCACTGTCATGTCTCTCAAGGGCCGCGAATCCTCAGAGGCTCTGCCCGACCGGCAGAGGCACGCAGAACCCCCAAGAAGTCAGCCACAAGGAGACCGAACCGTGAAGAGCGCCGTGGAGACCCTGAACCCGACTCGGGTTCGGCTCACTGTCGAGGTGCCCTTCGAGGAGCTCAAGGACAGCCTCGACGCGGCGTACAAGAAGATCAACCAGCAGGTCACGGTGAAGGGGTTCCGGAAGGGCAAGATCCCGGCGCGCGTCATCGACCAGCGGTTCGGTCGTGGCGCCGTGCTCGAGGAAGCCGTCAACGACGCGCTCCCGAAGTTCTACACCGAAGCGGTCAACGAGGCTGAGCTGAACGTCCTCGGCCAGCCCGAGGTCGACATCACCGAGCTGAAGGACGGCGAGACGCTGAACTTCACCGCCGAGGTCGACGTCCGCCCGACCATCGAGATCCCGGACTACTCCGGCATCGAGGTCGAGGTCGACGCCGTCGAGGTCAGCGACGAGGACGTCGAGAAGGCCGTCACCGAGCTGCGCGAGCGCTTCGCCTCGACCTCCCCGGTCGAGCGCGCCGCCCAGGACGGTGACGTCGTCACCCTCGACCTGGAGGCCAAGGTCGACGGAGAGATCCTGGAGGACGGCGTCGCCTCCGGCGTCTCCTACACCATCGGCTCCGGTGAGCTGCTGGACGGCATCGACGAGGCCGTGAAGGGCGTGGAGGCCGGTGGCGAGGCCACCTTCACCTCCGAGCTCAAGGGCGGCTCGGCGGCCGGCAAGGAGGCCGAGGTCACCGTCAAGGTCACCCAGGTCGCCGCCCGTGAACTGCCCGAGCTGGACGACGACTTCGCGCAGCTCGCGTCGGAGTTCGACACCCTCGACGAGCTCAAGGCCGACAGCCGCAAGCGCCTCGAGAACATGAAGCAGTACGACCAGGCCACGCAGGCCCAGGAGCGTGTCCTGGAGAAGCTGCTCGAGCTGGTCGAGGTCCCGGTCCCCGAGAAGCTGCTCGCGGACGAGATCCAGACCCGCAAGCACAACCTCGAGCACCACCAGCTCGGCCAGATGGGCCTCGACCTCGCGAAGTACCTGGAGATCCAGGGCAAGACCGAGGAAGAGTTCGACGCCGAGACCGAGGAAGCCGCGGTCAAGGGCATCAAGACGCAGTTCGTCCTCGACGAGCTCGTCAACAAGGAGAAGCTGAACGTCAACCAGGAGGAGCTCACCGAGCACCTCATGCGGCGCGCCGCCTCCTCCGGCATGTCCCCCGACCAGTTCGCCCAGGCCGTCGTCGAGGGCGGCCAGGTCCCGATGCTGGTCGGCGAGGTCGCCCGCGGCAAGGCCCTCGCGGTCGTCGTCGAGGCCGCCACGGTCAAGGACACCAACGGCGAGATCGTCGACCTGGACGACGAGGACGAGACGGCCGAGACCGTCGAGGCCCCGGCCGAGTCCACGGACGAGACCCCGGAAGCCAAGCCCGAGGCCTGATCAACCTGCGGTAACCGCGACGGGCCCCCGGGACAGCAGTCCCGGGGGCCCGTCGCGGTTACCAGGGGCGCGGGGAACGGCGCGACCGGCCCCCGACGACCCGCACCCGCCTCCGTGCAGCCCCCGGCAGACGCGCCTGCGCCTGAGGGTCCCGTAGGGGCCGTTTGCACGGCGCCCCGCACACCGGGCAAGCCCGAGGCGCGACCGCCCCGTAGCGCGCCCTCAGGGGGCGGGGAACGGTGCGCTCGGCCCGAGGCGCCGCGTCCGCCCCCCCGCGCCTCGCGAGGCAGCCCCGTGGGCGCCCCCGCGCACCCCGGGTCGCCCCTGCGAACGGCGCCGAGTGAACCCCGGTCAAGCCAGCGCAGCACATGCGCTCACAGCGAACAGTTCCTTCTGCGGGATTCTCCGGAGGGACCCGCGCGTTAGGGTCCATGAATACGAGGGCAGGGGAGTCCCCGAAGCCGCCCCGGGGCGGTGCGGGTGGGGCCCCAGGCCTGAGCAGAAGACGTGAGACGGCCCGGCGCCGTCGCAAGACGAGCAGGTGGATACGTGACGAATCTGATGCCCACAGCTGCCGGCGACCCCATCGGTGGTGGCCTCGGCGACCAGGTCTACAACCGACTGCTCGGCGAGCGAATCATCTTCCTCGGCCAGGCGGTCGACGATGACATCGCCAACAAGATCACGGCGCAGCTGCTGCTCCTTGCCTCCGACCCGGACAAGGACATCTACCTCTACATCAACAGCCCCGGCGGCTCGATCACGGCCGGCATGGCGATCTACGACACCATGCAGTACATCAAGAACGACGTGGTGACGATCGCCATGGGCATGGCGGCCTCGATGGGCCAGTTCCTGCTCAGCGCCGGCACCCCCGGCAAGCGCTTCGCCCTGCCGAACGCCGAGATCCTGATCCACCAGCCTTCCGCCGGCCTCGCGGGCTCCGCGTCGGACATCAAGATCCACGCCGAGCGGCTGCTGCACACCAAGAAGCGGATGGCGGAGCTGACCGCCTTCCACACCGGCCAGAGCGTGGAGCAGATCACCCGCGACTCCGACCGTGACCGCTGGTTCGACCCGATCGAGGCCAAGGAGTACGGCCTCATCGACGACATCATGCCCACCGCGGCCGGCATGCCGGGCGGCGGCGGCACCGGGGCGGCGTAACAGGCTCGGGACGGTGCGGGCCGACGTACGCGGTATTCGCCGCCGTACGCCGGCGCGCGAGCCCCTCGAGCCCCCCAGTCGACGCCTCAGCCCCTTTCAGGCTTCCAGGAGACACAGTGAACGACTTCCCCGGCAGCGGCATCTACGCCCGCACGCAGGCCGAGTACACCGGTCCTCGTGCTGAGTCCCGCTACGTCATCCCGCGCTTCGTCGAGCGCACCTCGCAGGGCGTGCGTGAGTACGACCCGTACGCGAAGCTCTTCGAGGAGCGCGTGATCTTCCTCGGCGTGCAGATCGACGACGCCTCCGCCAACGACGTCATGGCGCAGCTGCTGTGCCTGGAGTCGATGGACCCCGACCGCGACATCTCCGTCTACATCAACAGCCCCGGCGGCTCCTTCACGGCGCTCACGGCCATCTACGACACCATGCAGTTCGTGAAGCCGGACATCCAGACGGTCTGCATGGGCCAGGCCGCCTCCGCGGCCGCCATCCTGCTGGCCGCCGGTACGCCGGGCAAGCGCATGGCCCTGCCGAACGCGCGCGTGCTGATCCACCAGCCGTACAGCGAGACCGGCCGCGGTCAGGTCTCGGACCTGGAGATCGCCGCCAACGAGATCCTCCGGATGCGCGGTCAGCTGGAGGACATGCTGGCCAAGCACTCCACCACGCCGATCGAGAAGATCCGCGAGGACATCGAGCGCGACAAGATCCTCACGGCCGAGGACGCGCTCTCGTACGGCCTGATCGACCAGATCATCTCCACCCGGAAGATGAACAACTCGGCGGTTGCCTGACGCGACGCTGTATCGTCTGCCGCTCCTTGGCACGGAGCACGTCAAAGTGAACCGTGCCAAGGGGGGCCCGAACGGGGGTCCCGGCAAGGTACCGTCGGACATAAGGCAGCACCAGGAGCCGCTGGACCTAGGCGTCTCCCAGGCGAAGGGGAAGCACACCGTGGCACGCATCGGTGACGGCGGCGATCTGCTCAAGTGCTCGTTCTGTGGCAAGAGCCAGAAGCAGGTCAAGAAGCTCATCGCAGGCCCCGGTGTGTACATCTGCGACGAGTGCATCGACCTCTGTAACGAGATCATCGAGGAGGAGCTCGCCGAGACGAGCGAGGTCCGCTGGGAGGAACTCCCCAAACCGCGGGAGATCTACGAGTTCCTCGAGGGGTACGTCGTGGGCCAGGAGGCCGCCAAGAAGGCGCTCTCGGTCGCGGTGTACAACCACTACAAGCGGGTCCAGGCCGGGGAGAACGGCGGGGCGCAGGGGCGTGACGACGCCATCGAGCTGGCGAAGTCGAACATCCTGCTGCTGGGCCCGACGGGCTCCGGCAAGACCCTGCTGGCCCAGACCCTGGCCCGCATGCTGAACGTCCCGTTCGCCATCGCCGACGCGACGGCACTGACGGAGGCCGGGTACGTCGGCGAGGACGTCGAGAACATTCTGCTGAAGCTGATCCAGGCGGCGGACTACGACGTCAAGAAGGCCGAGACCGGCATCATCTACATCGACGAGATCGACAAGGTCGCCCGCAAGAGCGAGAACCCGTCGATCACCCGCGATGTGAGCGGCGAGGGCGTGCAGCAGGCCCTGCTGAAGATCCTCGAGGGCACCACCGCCTCGGTCCCGCCGCAGGGCGGCCGCAAGCACCCCCACCAGGAGTTCATCCAGATCGACACGACGAACGTGCTGTTCATCGTGGGCGGCGCCTTCGCGGGCCTGGAGAAGATCATCGAGTCCCGGGCCGGCGCCAAGGGCATCGGCTTCGGCGCGACGATCCGCTCCAAGCGCGAGATCGAGTCCAAGGACCAGTTCGAGGCCGTCATGCCGGAGGACCTGGTGAAGTTCGGGATGATCCCCGAGTTCATCGGCCGGCTCCCCGTCATCACCTCGGTCCACAACCTCGACCGCGAGGCGCTCCTGCAGATCCTGGTGGAGCCGCGCAACGCGCTGATGAAGCAGTACCAGCGCCTCTTCGAACTCGACGGCGTGGAGCTGGAGTTCGAGCGCGAGGCCCTGGAGGCCATCGCCGACCAGGCCATCCTTCGCCAGACCGGCGCCCGCGGACTGCGCGCCATCATGGAAGAGGTCCTGATGTCGGTGATGTACGAGGTCCCGTCCCGCAAGGACGTGGCCCGTGTCGTCATCACCCCGGACGTCGTTCACTCGAACGTGAACCCGACGCTGATCCCGAGGGACGCGCGCAACGGGCGCGGCCCGGGCGAGCAGAAGACGGCGTAACCCGCCGCGGTACGCGCAGCGAAGAGGCCCCGGTCGGACGACCGGGGCCTCTTCGCTTTTGGTGCGCGGGGTCAGATCTTGACGCGCACGTCGTTGCGGAGCTTCGCGGCGAGGTCCGCCGTGGTCTCCATCGAGCCGCCCTTGCCGGTGGCGAAGGTGCTCAGGTCGAGCGCGAACACCGAGGCGACCGTGCTGTGGTCGGCCCAGATGCACAGCGGCATCTTCACGGTCTTGGGGGCACTGCTCGTGCTCGATTCGTCGTTGTTGGTGATCTCGGTCTCCTGGCACTTCAGGATGCCGTTCTCGAAACCGTCCGGAGTGAACTCCTGCGGGCTGCCGAGCAGCTTGCCCGTGCTGGCCTCGTCGCTCTGGTCCTTCTCGGACTCGCTCTTGGCCTTGGCGAACATGGCGTCGACGACCCCCTCCGGGTCGTCGATGGTGCCGTACACGCCGCTGAAGGAGAGGTTCTTGCCCGTCAGACCGCTGCCGCTCGTGTAGCCGGCGCTGACGTCCTTGGCGTCCTTCACGCCCCACTTCTCGAAGTCCTTGAGGTCCTCGTCGGACGTCGTGTTGGCGGCGTTCTCGCTCTTCTTGTACGAGCCGTCGAGCACCTTCGCCGGCGTCGTCAGCTTGTGGGGGCCGTCGTCCGCGACGGACGAGGAGCCGCTGCCCGACCCGAGCACGAAGTACGCGCCGACCGCGATCGCCGCCACGACCGCCACCGCACCGATGACCAGACCGGTCTTCTTCTTGCCGCCGGCCGGGGCGGGCGGCTGCGGGGCGCCGTAGGGCTGCTGGCCGTACGGCTGCTGGGGCGGAACGCCAGGAGGAGCCTGCTGCGGATAACCGTAGCCCGGCTGCTGGGGAGCCTGCTGCGGGTAGCCGTAGCCGGGCTGCGGCGCCTGCGGCTGCTGACCGTAGGGCCCGGGCTGCTGCGGCTGCTGGCCGTACGGTCCGGGCTGCTGGGGCTGCCCGCCGTACGGGCCCGGCTGGTTGTAGCTCATTACTGGGTTCCCCTCCGGATACTTATGTGTTCCGAACATCCTGGCGCAAGGTCGTACGCGGGAGGGCGCCGGGGGGCTCACCGTTACTGAAGAATCCCGTTTCGGGACGGGCCCGTGACACCTCTAAACTGGCTCCGTGACCGACAACGCTCAGCAGCAGCCGCCAGCATCCACTCCCGAACTGCCGACCCAGTACGCGCCGGCCGAGGTAGAGGGGAAGCTGTACGAGCGCTGGGTGGAGCGGGGCTACTTCACCGCGGACGCCAAGAGCGAGAAGCCTCCGTACACCATCGTCATCCCCCCGCCGAACGTGACCGGCTCCCTGCACCTGGGCCACGCCTTCCAGCACACCCTCATGGACGCCCTGACGCGCCGTAAGCGCATGCAGGGGTTCGAGGCGTTGTGGCTGCCCGGCATGGACCACGCCGGTATCGCCACCCAGAACAAGGTCGAGCAGCAGCTCGCCGAGGAGGGCAAGTCCCGCCACGACCTGGGGCGCGAGGAGTTCGTCGAGCGCGTCTGGCAGTGGAAGGAGGAGTACGGCGGCAAGATCCTCGGCCAGATGCGCCGGCTCGGCGACGGCGTGGACTGGTCGCGTGAGCGCTTCACCATGGACGAGGGCCTGTCCGAGGCCGTCCAGACCATCTTCAAGCGGCTGTTCGACGACGAGCTGATCTACCGCGCCGAGCGCATCATCAACTGGTGCCCGCGCTGCCTCACGGCGATCTCCGACATCGAGGTCGAGTACCAGGAGGATGACGGCGAGCTCGTCTCCATCCGGTACGGCGAGGGCGACGAGACGCTCGTCGTCGCCACCACCCGCGCCGAGACGATGCTCGGCGACACCGCCGTGGCCGTCCACCCCGACGACGAGCGCTACCGCCACCTCGTCGGCAAGCGGATCAAGCTGCCGCTGACCGACCGCACCATCCCCGTCGTCGCGGACACGCACGTCGACCCCGAGTTCGGCACCGGCGCCGTCAAGGTCACCCCCGCCCACGACCCGAACGACTTCGCGATCGGCCAGCGCCACGGCCTGGAGTCGATCACGGTCATGGACGAGCGGGCGGTCATCACCGTCCACGGCCCCTTCCAGGGACTCGACCGCTACGAGGCCCGTTCCGCCATCGTCGGCGCGCTGCGTTCGCAGGGCCGCATCGTCGCCGAGAAGCGTCCGTACGTCCACTCCGTGGGCCACTGCTCGCGCTGCCGGACGACCGTCGAGCCGCGCCTTTCCATGCAGTGGTGGGTCAAGGTCGCCCCGCTGGCGAAGGCCGCCGGCGACGCCGTGCGCGACGGCCGCGTCGCGATCCACCCCGCCGACATGTCGAAGCGCTACTTCGACTGGGTCGACAACATGCACGACTGGTGCATCTCACGGCAGTTGTGGTGGGGCCACCGCATCCCCGTCTGGTACGGCCCCGAGGGCGAGGTCGTCTGCGTCGGCCCCGACGAGGAGCCGCCCGGCACGGAGGCCGAGGGCTGGACCCAGGACACCGACGTCCTGGACACCTGGTTCTCCTCGGGCCTGTGGCCGTTCTCCACGCTCGGCTGGCCGGAGCGCACCCCGGATCTGGAGAAGTTCTACTCCACCGACGTCCTGCTCACGGGACACGACATCATCTTCTTCTGGGTCGCCCGGATGATGATGTTCGGCCTGTACGCGATGGACGGCGAGGTCCCCTTCAAGACCATCGCGCTCACCGGTCTGGTCCGCGACGAGCGCGGCAAGAAGATGTCCAAGTCCTTCGGCAACGTGGTGGACCCGCTCGACTGGATGGACGCGTACGGCTCCGACGCCGTCCGCTTCACCCTGGCCCGCGGCGCCAACCCCGGTACGGACGTGCCGATCGGCGAGGACTGGGTTCAGGCCTCCCGCAACTTCGCCAACAAGATCTGGAACGCCACGCGGTTCGCGCTGATGAACGGCGCGACGGTCGAGGGCCCGCTGCCCGACGCCTCGCAGATGTCCGCGACGGACCGCTGGATCCTGTCCCGGCTGAACAAGACGGTCGCCGAAGTCGACGCGTTCTACGAGGACTTCCAGTTCGCGAAGCTTTCCGACGCCCTCTACCACTACGCGTGGGACGAGGTGTTCGACTGGTACGTCGAGCTGTCCAAGACCACGTTCATGGGCGGCGGCGAGGCGGCGAAGGTCTCCGGACGGGTCCTCGGCGAGGTCCTGGACGTCACGCTGCGGCTGCTCCACCCGGTCGTCCCGTTCGTCACGGAGACCCTGTGGACGACCCTCACCGGCGGTGAGTCCGTCGTGATCGCCGACTGGCCGAAGGACAGCGGCTTCCGCGACGACGCCGCCGAGCGGGAGATCGAGACGCTCCAGCGGGTCATCACCGAGGTCCGCCGCTTCCGCGCCGACCAGGGTCTGCAGCCCGGTCAGCGCGTCCCGGCCCGGCTGACCCTCGACGGGACCGCACTGGCCCCGCACGAGGCGGCCATCCGGCAGTTGCTGCGCCTCCAGCCGGAGGGCGAGGAGTTCACGGCCACGGCGACCCTGCCGGTCGGGGGAGCGCAGGTCGCGCTCGACCTCTCGGGCACGATCGACGTCGCCGCGGAGCGCAAGCGGCTGGCCAAGGACCTCGCCGCCGCCGAGAAGGAGAAGGCCCAGGCGAACGCCAAGCTCGGCAACGAGGCGTTCCTCGCCAAGGCCCCGGACAACGTGGTGGAGAAGATCCGCACCCGCCTCGCCAAGGCGGACGAGGACATCACCCGCATCCAGACCCAACTGGACCGCCTCCCCCAGGCGTAACACCCCACCACGCACACGAAGGAGGCCCCCGGTGCCAATACGGCACCGGGGGCCTCCTCATACCCCCGACTCCTGGCCGCGGGCTCCGCCCCGACCCTCGAAGCTGGGCTACGCCCCCTGACCCGAGGGCTCGCTCCGTAGCCAGCGGTGGGCTCCGCCCCCTGTCCCCAGGGCTCGCTCCGTAGCTGGCGGTGGGCTCCGCCCGGCCTCTGGCGTCGCCCCGCACCGCCGAAGGTGGGCTCGGCCCCCTGTCCCGGGGCCTCGCACCGCAGCCCGCAGTGGACTACGCCCCGGCTCCCGATGGCTTCGTCCCGGCTTCCGGCCACGGGCCGAGACCCCGGCCCTGCCACCGGGCGGCGGGCTCCGCCCCGCGCCCCCACCCCCGGGGCTCGCCCCGCCCTCCGGGGGCGTAGCCCCAGCTTCCGGCCGTGGGCTCCGACCTCGACCCCCGGCCCCCGGCCTCCGACCTCGACCCCCGGCCCCCGGCCTCCGACCTCGACCCCCGGCCCCCGGCCTCCGACCTCGACCCCCGGCCCCCGGCCTCCGACCTCGACCCC
>NZ_JBIAJQ010000002.1:13554-506363 GCF_042872045.1 Streptomyces sp. NPDC005496 | reverse complement strand
CCCGGCCCCCGGCCTCCGGCCCCCGGCCTCCGGCCCCCGGCCCCCGGCCCCCGGCCTCCGGCCTCGGGCTTCGCCCCGGCCCTTGGTCCCGGCTCCCGGCGCCGGACTTCGCCCCAATCCCCAGTCCCCGGCTCCCGACCCGGGCTTCACCCCGACCCCAGGCGGTGGGCTTGGCCACCGGCTCCAGGCCTCGGACTTCGCCCCGACCCCCAGTCCCCGGCTCTCGGGCGTCCCCGGCTCCCGAGCGCCGGGCTTCATCCCCACCCCCGGCGGTGGGCCTTGCCACTGGGGCCGGCCGTGGGTCTCGCCCGGCCCTCGACGGTGGGCTTCACCCCTGGCTCACGGGGGCTTGGCCCCGGCGCGCCCCGAGGGCTTCGCCCACACGCTCGGGGTGGGCTCCGCCCCGGCCCCGGCCTCTCGCCGTGGGCTTCGCCCGGCTCCCGGCTCCCGGCTCCCGGCTCCCGGCTCCCGGCTCCCGGTTCCGGTTCCCGGGCTTCGCCCCGATCCCGGCCCGGGCTTTACCCCGGCCCTCGACGGTGGGCATCGCCACCAAGTCCGGCCCCTGGGTCTCGCCCCGGCCTCCCGGCCCAGGGCCGCGACCCCGGCCCTGCCCCCGGGCAGCGGGTTTCGCCCCGTACCCTCGACCGGGGGGTCGGCCCCTTGCCCTGGGGGGTTTGCCTCGCGCCCTCGACGCTTGGCGTCTCCCAGGCTCCCGGGGGTTCGCCCCAGCCCACCCCGAGGGCTTCGCCCACACCCTCGGGGTGGGCTCCGCCCCGGCCCCCGGCCCCGGCCCCCGGCCCCGGCCCCCGGCCCCGGCCTCTCGCCCCGGGCTTCGCCCCGGCCCCCGGTTCCCGGCCCCCCGGCTTCGCCCCGGCTCCCGATCCCGGGCTTCACCCCGACCCCCTGCTGTGGGCTCCGCCCCGGCGGCGGGCCCCGACCCTGGCCCCGCCCCCGGGCGGCGGGCTTTGCCCCGTGCCCTCGGCGGGGGCTCGGCCCCTCTTGCCCCGGGGGCTTCGCCTCGCACCCTCGACGGTGGGCTCCGCCCCAGGCCCCCGGGGGCTTGGCCCCGGCCCATACCCGGGTGCCTGCACCGCCCTCCGGGGTGCTTAGCCCCGGCTTCCGGCCGTGGGCTCACACCCCGGCATCCGGCCGGTGGGCTTCGCCCGTGCCCTCGGGGTGAGGTCCGCCCCCGGCCCCCCGAGGGGCTTCGCCCCCCGACCCCGGGGGACTTCGCGCCGGGGCCCCCGCCTCCGGCCCCGAGGGGCTTCGCCCCGGCCCCCGGGGGGCGGGGGCGGCCCGAGGAGCCGGAATCCGCCCGGTGTGCGCCCCCGCGTCGCGTGGCGGTGGGGCTCCGTAGACTGGGGTCCGTGAGTGAGCTCCCCCCGCACGACGACAGCAGCGAGTCCGATCCGCTCGATTCCTTCGACGAGATCGTCGCGCACGAGACCGAGCGCGACCCGGACCTCGCGGTGATCGAGGCCGGCAGCCGCACCCTGCGCACCCAGGGCGGCCTGCCGCAGTCGGACGTACCGACGCGCCCGGCCGACCCCGAGACGGACAAGGCGCTGCGCGAGGTCGAAGCCGAGCTCGCCACGCGCTGGGGCGAGACGAAGCTGGAGCCGTCGGTCGCCCGCATCAGCGCGCTGATGGACGTCCTGGGCGAGCCCCAGCGCGCGTACCCCTCCATCCACATCACGGGCACGAACGGCAAGACGTCCACGGCCCGCATGATCGAGGCGCTGCTCGGCGCCTTCGAGCTGCGCACCGGCAGGTACACCAGCCCGCACGTCCAGTCCGTCACCGAGCGCATCAGCCTGGACGGCGCGCCGGTCTCCGCCGAGCGGTTCATCGAGGCGTACGAGGACATCAAGCCCTACGTCGAGATGGTCGACGCCCGGCAGGAGTACCGCCTGTCCTTCTTCGAGGTGCTGACCGGCATGGCCTACGCGGCCTTCGCGGACGCCCCCGTGGACGTGGCCGTGGTCGAGGTGGGGATGGGCGGCAGCTGGGACGCCACCAACGTCATCGACGGCGACGTCGCCGTGATCACCCCCATCGACCTGGACCACACGGACCGGCTCGGCTCCACCCCCGGCGAGATCGCCCAGGAGAAGGGCGGCATCGTCAAGCAGGGCGCCACCGTGATCCTGGCCCAGCAGCCGGTCGACGCGGCCCAGGTGCTGCTGAAGAAGGCGGTCGAGGTCGACGCCACCGTGGCCCGCGAGGGCCTGGAGTTCGGCGTGGTCGCCCGCCAGGTCGCCGTCGGCGGCCAGTTGCTGACCCTGCGCGGACTGGGCGGGGAGTACGAGGAGGTCTTCCTCCCGCTGCACGGCGCGTACCAGGCGCACAACGCGGCCGTCGCGCTCGCCGCGGTGGAGGCGTTCTTCGGGGTGGGCGCCGCCCAGTCCCAGGCCCTCGACATCGACACCGTCCGCAAGGCCTTCGCCTCGGTCACCGCGCCGGGCCGGCTGGAGGTCGTGCGCCGCTCGCCGACCGTCGTCCTGGACGCCGCGCACAACCCGGCGGGCGCCCGCGCCACGGCCGAGGCCGTCAGCGAGGTCTTCGACTTCAGCCGGCTGATCGGCGTGGTCGGCGCCAGCGGCGACAAGAACGTGCGCGAGCTGCTGGAGGCCTTCGAGCCGATCTTCGCCGAGGTCGTCGTCACCCAGAACTCCAGCCACCGCGCCATGGACGCGGACGAACTGGCCGGCATCGCCGTCGAGGTGTTCGGCGAGGACCGCGTCCAGGTGGAGCCGCGCCTGGACGACGCGCTGGAGGCGGCGATCACCCTCGCGGAGGAGGAGGGCGAGTTCGCCGGCGGCGGCGTCCTCGTCACCGGCTCCGTCATCACCGTCGGCGAGGCCCGACTGCTCCTGGGGAGGGGCTGACCCGTGCGTACGCTCTGTGCATCGACCCTGATCGGCGAGTTCTTCGTGATCGGCTTCGCCGGTTTGGTCGCCATGAAGGACCCGGACCTCGACGTCGCCACGGTCTGGACGGTCAGCGGCATCGCCATGGCGCTGTGCGTGCTGTTCTGCGGCGTGATCACCCGGCCCGGCGGCCTCCAGCTCGGCTGGGCCCTGCAGGTCGCCCTGATCGCCTCCGGCTTCGTCGTCCCGACCATGTTCTTCATGGGCGCGGTCTTCGCGGCCCTGTGGTGGGCCTCCATCCACTACGGACGCAAGATCGACGAGGCGAAGGCAGCCCGCTTCGCCGCCCAGAGCGGCACGAGCAGCCCGTCCGGTGCCTGACCGGTCCCGGCGCCTGACCGGTCCCGGCTTCCGGGGCCCGCGCCGCGCCCCGTGACGTACCGACAGCGGCGCGCGGCGCGGGCCCCGGAGAGCCCGCCCCCGGTGCCCGAGCGTGACCGGCGCCGGACCCCTCGGTCACCGTGGCAGCGGGGTCCCTGTCCCGCAGGGCCTCAGCGGCCCTCCGGGGCAGGGCCCTGCCTGACACTGAGTAACGTCCCCTCCGAGCGGCCCTGTAGCCTCTGAGCCCGCACACCATGTGATCGAAGGAGCCACCACCGTGAGCCAGCGCACCCTCGTCCTGCTCAAGCCGGACGCCGTCCGTCGCGGCCTGACCGGCGAGATCATCAGCCGTATCGAGCGCAAGGCCGGCTGGCAGATCACCGCGCTGGAACTGCGGACCCTGGACCAGGACACGCTGGAGCAGCACTACGGCGAGCACAAGGGCAAGCCCTTCTACGAGCCGCTCGTCGCCTTCATGGCGTCCGGCCCGATCGTGGCTCTCGTCGTCGAGGGCGAGCGCGTCATCGAGGGCGTCCGCGCCCTGGCCGGCCCGACCGACCCGATCGCCGCCGCGCCCGGGTCCATCCGGGGCGACTTCGGAGTCATCGTCCGGGAGAACCTGATCCACGCCTCCGACTCCGAGGAGTCCGCCGAGCGTGAGCTGAAGATCTTCTTCCCCGGCCGGGCCTGACCTCCCGCCGCGCCGGGCGCCCGGCGCGGAGTTGGCTGTCCGGGGGAGCCGCCGGGCCGCCGCACGGAACGATCTTTTTTCTGACGGCACGTCAGCCGAAGGGCCGATTCGGGCGGGGGCGGCCGGAGTATTTCGGCCGTCCTCCGGCATATGCGTGCCGATCGGGGGAACGCATGCCCCCGATGGCCCGTCTCCAGAAGCGAGGCGACTCGTCATCTGCTGAGAATTGGCGAAGACCCTCGCGCAGTGTTCGTGCAGGCGCGTCTACGATGGAAGCCTTCACGTCACAGCACCCACCTCGCCGTCCTAAAAAGCCATCAAAAGCTCCACTTGGGAAGGCCAGACGAATCCTGATGGGGAACTCAATGTCGTTCATCGGCCGTGACATGGCTGTCGACCTCGGGACCGCCAACACGCTGGTGTACGTCAGGGGTCGCGGGATCGTTCTCAACGAGCCGTCCGTCGTCGCGATCAACACCAACACCGGTGGCATCCTCGCGGTCGGCGCGGAAGCGAAGAAGATGATCGGGCGGACCCCGGGCAACATCGTCGCCGTGCGTCCGCTGAAGGACGGCGTCATCGCCGACTTCGAGATCACCGAGCGCATGCTCCGCTACTTCATCCTGAAGATCCACAAGCGGCGCTACCTCGCTCGTCCTCGCGTCGTCGTCTGTGTGCCCTCGGGCATCACGGGCGTCGAGCGCCGCGCCGTCATCGAGGCGTCGTCCCAGGCGGGCGCCCGCCAGGTGCACATCATCGAGGAGCCCATGGCCGCCGCCATCGGCTCCGGCCTGCCGGTCCACGAGGCCACGGGCAACATGGTGGTGGACATCGGCGGCGGCACCACGGAGGTCGCCGTCATCTCGCTCGGCGGCATCGTCACCGCCCAGTCCATCCGCGTCGCGGGTGACGAGCTGGACAACGCGATCATCCAGCACATCAAGAAGGAGTACAGCCTCCTCCTCGGTGAGCGGACGGCCGAGCAGATCAAGATCACGATCGGCTCCGCGTACGACCTCGACAATGACGAACACACCGAGATCCGCGGCCGGGACCTGGTCTCCGGCCTGCCGAAGACCGTGGTCATCTCCGCCGCCGAGGTCCGCAAGGCCATCGAGGAGCCGGTCAACGCGATCGTCGACGCCGTGAAGACGACGCTCGACAAGTGCCCGCCCGAGCTCTCCGGTGACGTCATGGACCGCGGAATCGTTCTGACCGGCGGCGGAGCCCTGCTGCGCGGTCTGGACGAGCGGCTGCGCCGGGAGACCGGCATGCCGATCCACATCGCCGAGGACCCGCTGGACAGCGTGGCGCTCGGTTCCGGCAAATGCGTCGAGGAGTTCGAGGCGCTCCAGCAGGTTCTGGACGCCCAGCCCCGGCGATGACACGACACTTCGATTCCGCCGTACGAGACGATCCCTTCTCGTACGGCGGATCGTTGATATAGAGGCATAAGCTCCCCCAAGACGCCCGGTGTTGACCAGGGCGTCCGTCAACGAATTCCCGAACAATTCCGACGAGGAAGGCACGGCCGCCGCACGTGAGGGACACGAAAGAGAGCCGGCTGCTCCTGGTGCTGCTGATCGCCATCGCGTTCGCGTTGATCACGGTGGACATCCGCGGTGGGGAGGACTCACCGGTCGAGGGTGCCCGGCACGCCGCGGCCACCGTCTTCGGTCCGATCGAGAACGGGGTCGCCTCCGCCGTCGACCCCGTGGGCAACGCGGTCGCCGCCGTCCGCGACTCGGGCGACCGACACGACCGCATCGCCCAGCTCGAGAACGACAACGCGGCGTTGAAGGCCAAGCTCGGCAGCGACGACCGCAACCGCAGCCGGGTCAAGCAGCTGGACAAGATGCTCAAGACGGCCGGCGCCGGCCAGTACGGCATCAAGGGCGCCCAGGTCATCGCCATAGGAGCGGCCCAGGGCTTCTCCTGGACCGTCACCATCGACGTCGGCGCGAACGACGGCATCAAGCGCGACATGACCGTCCTGAACGGCGACGGCCTGGTCGGACGGGTCACCACCGTCGGCCCGAACACGGCGACCGTACTGCTCGCCAACGACCCCGACTTCACCGTCGGCACGCGCATGGAGTCCACCGACGAACTCGGCTTCGCCGACGGGCAGGGCGACCGCCCGCTGCGCGTCCAGCTCCTCAACGGCAAGGCCAAGGTGGCCAAGGGGGACCGGCTGGTCACCTTCGGCTCGCAGGCCGACAAGCCGTTCGTGCCCGGCGTCCCGGTCGGCGTGATCTCCCGTGTCGACCCCTCCGGCGGCGACCTGACCCGCACGGTCTACGTGAGGCCCTTCGTCTCGTTCACGAAGCTCGACATCGTCGGCGTCGTCGTGGAGGCCCCGCGCAAGGACCCGCGCGACGAGGTGCTCCCGGCCAAGCCCAAGCCCACCCCCACGCCGACGGTGACCGTGACGGTCACCCCCTCGGCGGACGCGCCCGTCGACGGCCAGCAGCAGTAGGAGCCGAATCCCATGCGTTTCAACCGGATGCTGCTCTCCGCCACCCTGGTGGTCGTCGCCCTGGTGATCCAGGTGAGCGTCCTCGCCCGGCTGCATCTCCCCGGCGCCGTCCCCGACCTGGCGCTCCTCACCGTCCTCGCCCTCGCCCTGGTCTACGGCCATGTCGGCGGCGCCCTCGTCGGGTTCGGCGCCGGCCTGCTCGCCGACCTGGCGCCGCCCGCCGACCACGCCGCCGGCCGCTACGCCCTCGTGCTCTGCGTCATCGGCTACCTCGCCGGACTGGCCAAGCCGGAGAACGGCCGGCTCAAGTCGGCGACCGGCCCGATGGCCGTCGTCGTCGCGGCGGCGGTCGGCTCGACCCTGCTGTACGCGGGAGTCGGCGCCCTCGTCGGCGACACGGCAGCCCGCCATGTCGGCCTGGGCAGCCTGCTGTTCACCGCCGCCCTGTACGACCTGCTGCTCGCCCCCTTCGTGGTGCCCGGCCTGATGGCCCTCGCCCGGCGCGCCGAGAACGACCCGCTCGCCGACACCAACGCCGCCAAGGCGGCCGACGTCTCCGCGGGCTGGCTCTCCTCCGGCACCGGACTGCGCATCGGCAGTCAGCGCAGCGGCCTGCGCGTCAAGGCGGCCCGTGCGCGCGTCGCCCGCGCCGGACGCATCAAGGGGGTCAAGCGGCTGTGAGGAAGCGTCAGCAAGGGGAGCGGACGCCCGCACGGGCGGGGCAGCCCGCCGGCCGCGCCGTCCACGCGCACAGGCGGGCCGTGTACACGTACCACTCGTCCACACACTGAGAGGGGGAGGCAGCCGCAGTGACCAACATCCCCGAGACCGGCCGGACCCCACGGGTCCAGATCCGGCTCGTCGTCATCCAGATCCTCGTGCTCTCCCTCCTCGGGACCCTCGGCGGACGGCTCTGGTACCTCCAGATCCGCAACGGCGACGAGTACGCCAAGGAGGCTTCCGGCAACCACGTCCAGCAGGTCGTGCAGCCCGCCGTGCGCGGCTCGATCCTGGACGCGCGCGGAGTCCCGATCGCCGACAACGAGACCCGGCTGGTCGTCTCCGCCTCGCGCACCGACCTGCTGAAGATGAAGGACGACGGCAAGGGCGTTCTCACCAAGCTCGCCGACGTGCTGGGCATGAAGCCCAAGGACGTCATCGAGAAGGTCCGGCTGTGCGACGCCAAGACGCCCCAGCCGTGCTGGAACGGCTCGCCGTACCAGCCGATCCCCATCACCGACGAGGCCACGCCCAAGCAGGCCCTGCAGATCCGTGAGCGCTCCGAGGACTTCCCCGGCATCACCGCCGAGCCGGAGGCCGTCCGCCGCTACGCCGCCCCGGGCAAGGCCAACACCGCGCAGGTGCTCGGCTATCTCTCCCCGGTCACCGACGAGGAGATCACGAAGGCCAAGGACACCGACTCGCCGTATCTGCGCAGCGACCAGGTCGGCCGCTCCGGTCTGGAGCGCCAGTACGACAAGCAGCTGCGCGGCAAGGCGGGCGTCACCCGCTACGAGGTCGACAACCTCGGCCGTGTCATCGGCAAGGCGGAGAGCGACGCGGCCCAGCCCGGCGCGAACGTCGTCACCAGCATCGACTCCCGGGTGCAGCGCATCGCCGAGTACGAGCTCAACGAGGCGATGAAGACCGCCCGTACCGAGTTCGACAAGAACACCGGCGAGAACTACAAGGCGGACGCCGGCGCGATCGTCGTCATGGAGGCCAGGACGGGCCGGGTCGTCGCCATGGCGTCCAACCCGAGCTACGACCCGAACGCCTGGGTCGGCGGCATCTCCGGCAAGGACTACGCGCGCCTGACCGGCAAGAAGTCCAACTACCCGCTGCTCAACCGCGCCATCCAGGGCCAGGCGGCGCCCGGCTCCATCTTCAAGGTGATCCCGACCACCGCCGCCGTGAACGCCGGCTACCCCTTCGACGGCAACTACGAGTGCTCCAGCTCGTACAACCTCGGCGGCCAGGTCTTCAAGAACTTCGAGTCCAAGGGATACGGCTCGATCAGCCTCGGCCGGGCCCTGGAGGTCTCCTGCGACACCGTCTTCTACCGGCTCTCGCACCAGGAGTGGCAGAAGGACGGCGGCAACAAGCCGAAGAAGCACCCCAACGACTGGTTCTACAAGACCGCCCACCAGTTCGGCCTCGGCAAGGAGACCGGCATCGACCTCCCCAACGAGGTCACCGGCCGCGTCCCCGACCGCCAGTGGAAGCAGAACTACTGGAAGGCCAACAAGGACGCCTGGTGCAAGACCGGCAAGAAGGACGGCGACTACGTCCAGAAGATCGCGTACGAGAACTGCCTCGAAGGCAACAAGATGCGCGCCGGTGACGCGGTCAACTACTCCATCGGCCAGGGCGACACGCTCGTGACCCCGATCCAGATGGCCACGATCTACGGCGCCATCTCCAACGGCGGCACCCTGTACGACCCGACGGTCGGCAAGGCCATCGTGAGCGCCGACGGCAAGGACGTGCAGGAGATCAAGCCCTCCTCGCACGGCAAGTTGCCGATGACGCGGAAGACGCGCGACGAGATAGACGGTGCCCTCGCGGGAGTCGCGACCCGCGGTACGGCCGCCTGGCGATTCGGCGGCTGGCCGCAGGACGAGATCCCGATGCACGCCAAGACGGGTACGGCCGAGGTCTACGGCAAGCAGACGACCTCGTGGTTCGCCACGTACACCAAGGACTACACGGTCGTCATGACCATCTCCCAGGGTGGTACGGGCTCCGGCGCCTCCGGCCCCGCCGTGCGCAAGGTCTACAACGCGCTGTACGGCGTCTCCGAGGACGGCGCGATCGACAAGAAGCGGGCGCTGCTGCCCACCCCGCAGAAGACCCTGCCGAAGATCCAGCCGGACGGCTCGATCGACGCCCCGAAGGTCTCCCCGGACCCGGTCAAGGACCAGCAGGCGAGCGAGGAGGACCAGCCCGCCGGCACGGACCCGGACCAGCCCGCCGGCACCACCGCCCCGCCCGACCCGACCAACCGCGACACCCGCAGGCGCTCCACCCGCCCGCGCAAGCGGCAAAGGACCCTCGCATGACCGGCGCGCGCACCGACCAGGGAAGGCTCACATGACCGGCACGAACGGCTTCTCCGTGTCCGGCTACGGGCCCGAGCGCGCCGGCTGGACGCGGCTGTTCGCCCGCGATTCGCTGGCCCGCCGGCTCGACTGGCCGATACTCCTGTCCGCCATCGCGCTCTCGCTGATCGGCACGGCCCTCGTCTACTCGGCGACCCGCAACCGCACCGAGATCAACCAGGGCGACCCGTACTACTTCCTGATCCGCCATCTGATGAACACCGGCATCGGCTTCGCGCTGATGATCGGCACCGTCTGGCTCGGCCACCGCACCCTGCGCACCGCGGTGCCGATCCTCTACGGCATCTCGGTGTTCCTGATCCTGCTCGTGCTGACCCCGCTCGGCGCGACGGTCAACGGCGCCCACGCTTGGATCGTCCTCGGCGGCGGCTTCTCGCTCCAGCCCTCCGAGTTCGTGAAGATCACGATCATCCTGGGCATGGCGATGCTGCTCGCGGCCCGGGTCGACGCGGGCGACAAGCCCTACCCCGACCACCGCACGGTGCTGCAGTCGCTCGGCCTGGCCGCCGTGCCGATACTGATCGTCCTGCTGATGCCGGACCTCGGCTCGGTCATGGTCATGGTCATCATCGTGCTCGGCGTGCTGCTCGCCTCCGGAGCCTCCAACCGCTGGGTCTTCGGCCTCATCGGCACCGGCGCCCTCGGCGCCGTCGCCGTCTGGCAGCTGCACATCCTCGACGAGTACCAGATCAACCGCTTCGCGGCCTTCGCCAACCCCGAGCTCGACCCGGCGGGCGTCGGCTACAACACCAACCAGGCGCGCATCGCCATCGGTTCCGGCGGCCTCTTCGGCACCGGCCTCGGCCACGGCTCGCAGACCACCGGCCAGTTCGTCCCCGAACAGCAGACGGACTTCGTCTTCACGGTCGCGGGCGAGGAGCTCGGCTTCGTCGGCGCCGGACTGATACTGCTGCTGCTCGGCGTCGTCCTGTGGCGCGCCTGCCGCATCGCCCGCGAGACGACGGAGCTGTACGGCACGATCGTCGCCGCCGGCATCATCGCCTGGTTCGCGTTCCAGTCGTTCGAGAACGTCGGCATGACCCTCGGCATCATGCCGGTCGCCGGTCTGCCCCTGCCGTTCGTCTCGTACGGCGGATCGTCGATGTTCGCGGTCTGGGTGGCCGTCGGACTCCTCCAGTCGATCCGGGTGCAGCGGCCGATGTCGGCCTAGCGCCGCCCGACGACCTCCGGCGCGACCCGTCGGAAGGAACACACAGGTGGCCGAGCGGGGCCGGGGACGGACTGCCCCCGGCCCCGATTCGCGTCTAGATTCGTTTCATGGCGGACACGAAGCGCGAGATCGAGCGGAAGTACGAGGGACCCGCGGCCGGCGGCGGTGCGGGCCTGCCGGACCTGACGGCCGTCCCCGGCGTCGGGAGCGTCGTCGGCAGAGGCGTCGACGAACTCGACGCCACCTACTACGACACGGCCGACCAGCTCCTGGCGGCCTCCTCCATCACCCTGCGCCGCCGCACCGGAGGCGCCGACGCGGGCTGGCACCTGAAACTGCCGGTGGCGGAGGGGGTGCGTGACGAGATCCACGCCCCGCTCGCCGACTCCGTGCCGGCCGCCCTGTCCTCGCTCGTCCGCTCCCGCGTCCGGGACGCCGCGCTCGTCCCCGTCGTACGCCTGCGCTCCTCCCGCGACGTCCGCCACCTGCTGGACGCCGACGGAGCCCTGCTGGCCGAGGTCAGCGTCGACCGGGTGCGCGCCGAGCGGCTCAGCGGCGGCAAGGGCACGGCCCAGTGGACCGAGATCGAGGTGGAACTCGCCGACGACGGCGACCCCGCCTTCCTCGACAAGGTCGAGAAGAAGCTGCGCAAGGCGGGACTGCACCGCTCCGCATCGCCCTCCAAGCTGGCCCGGGCCCTGACGGAGACCGGAGCCGGCGTCCGGCGCCCCTCGGGCGGACGCCCCGCGGCCCGGCCCCCGGTGACCGCGGGCGACCACGTCCTCGCCTACGTACGCGAACAGCGCGACGCCCTGGTCGAGCTGGACCCCGCCGTCCGCCGCGACCAGCCCGACGCCGTGCACCAGATGCGCGTCGCCACCCGCCGCCTGCGCAACACCCTGCGCTCGTTCGACAACGTCCTGGACCGCAAGGTCACCGACCCCGTCCGCACCGAGCTGAAGTGGCTCGCGGGGGAGCTGGCCGGGGACCGTGACCAGGAGGTGATCACCAAGCGCCTCACCTCGGCCCTGGACGACCTCCCCGGGTCGCTGCGCTCCGGACCCGTGCGCAACCGCCTGCGCACCTGGTCGCGGGCCCGCCACTCCGGCTCCCGGCAGCGGCTGACCGAGGCGCTCGACGGGCGGCGCCACCTCTACCTGCTGGGCGCCCTGGACGCCCTGGTCAGCGATCCGCCGCTGCACAAGGCGGCCGCCGGCAAGCCGAAGAAGGTGCTCGCCGAGGCCATCCGCAAGGACCTCGACAAACTCGGGAAACTGGTCGACCGGGCGGTCTCGCTGCCGCCGGGCCGGGACCGGGACATCGCGCTGCACGAGGCCCGCAAGAAGGCCAAGCGCACGCGGTACGCCGCCGAGGCCGCGGTGCCCGCCCTGGGCAAGCCCGCCGAGGCCACCGCCAAGGCCATGAAGTCCCTGACCAAGCTGCTCGGCGACCACCAGGACAGCGTGATGGCCCGCGAAGCCCTGCGGGACCTCGCCGAGAAGGCGCAGGCCGCCGGTGAGAGCTCGTTCACGTACGGCGTGCTCTACGCCCGTGAGGAGCGGCGGGCGGCGGCCGACGAGGACGCGCTGCGGGGCGCGTGGCGGAAGGCCGGGCGCAAGGCGGCGTTCTGAGCGTGCGGGGGCACCTCCCGGCCGCGTTAGGCTAGATGGTCACCCTTCCCCCAGCTTTTTTCGGCCGGGGGTGCCCCCAGTCAGCTCACGAAGGTTCGCGATGCCTGCCGAATCGGTCTTCCCGCAGCTCGAAGCTCTGCTCCCGCATGTGCAGAAGCCGATCCAGTACGTCGGCGGAGAGCTCAACTCCACGGTGAAGCCCTGGGACGCCTGCGACGTCCGCTGGGCCCTGATGTACCCCGACGCCTACGAGGTCGGACTCCCCAACCAGGGCGTCATGATCCTCTACGAGGTGCTGAACGAGCGCGAGGGCGTCCTCGCCGAGCGCACCTACAGCGTGTGGCCGGACCTCGAGGCGCTGATGCGCGAGCACGAGGTCCCGCAGTTCACCGTGGACAGCCACCGCCCGGTGAAGGCCTTCGACGTGTTCGGCCTGTCCTTCTCCACGGAGCTGGGCTACACGAACATGCTGACCGCCCTGGACCTCGCGGGGATCCCCCTGGAGTCCAGGGACCGCACGCTGGACGACCCGATCGTCCTCGCCGGCGGCCACGCGGCCTTCAACCCCGAGCCGATCGCGGACTTCATCGACGCGGCGATCATCGGCGACGGCGAGCAGGCCGTGCTCGACATGACGGACATCATCCGCGCCTGGAAGGCTGAGGGCCGTCCCGGCGGCCGCGAGGAGGTCCTCCTGCGCCTCGCGAAGACCGGCAACGTCTACATCCCGGCCTTCTACGACGTCGAGTACCTGCCGGACGGCCGCATCGCCCGCGTCGTGCCGAACAGGTCCGGCGTCCCGTGGCGCGTCTCCAAGCACACGGTGATGGACCTCGACGAGTGGCCCTACCCGAAGCAGCCCCTGGTGCCCCTCGCGGAGACCGTCCACGAGCGGATGTCGGTGGAGATCTTCCGCGGCTGCACGCGCGGCTGCCGCTTCTGCCAGGCCGGCATGATCACCCGCCCGGTGCGCGAGCGCTCCATCACCGGCATCGGCGACATGGTCGAGAAGGGCCTCAAGGCGACGGGCTTCGAGGAGGTCGGCCTCCTCTCGCTCTCCTCCGCCGACCACTCGGAGATCGGCGACATCGCCAAGGGTCTGGCGGACCGGTACGAGGAGGACAAGATCGGCCTGTCCCTCCCCTCCACCCGCGTCGACGCCTTCAACGTCGACCTGGCCAACGAGCTGACCCGCAACGGCCGCCGGTCGGGCCTCACGTTCGCCCCCGAGGGCGGCTCCGAGCGCATGCGCAAGGTCATCAACAAGATGGTCTCGGAGGAGGACCTGATCCGCACGGTCTCCACGGCGTACGGCAACGGCTGGCGGCAGGTGAAGCTGTACTTCATGTGCGGTCTGCCCACCGAGACCGATGAGGACGTCCTGCAGATCGCGGACATGGCGATGAACGTCATCGCCGAGGGCCGCAAGGTCTCCGGCCAGAACGACATCCGGTGCACGGTGTCGATCGGCGGCTTCGTGCCCAAGCCGCACACCCCGTTCCAGTGGGCGCCGCAGCTGAGCGCCGAGGAGACGGACGCCCGCCTCACCAAGCTCCGCGACAAGATCCGCGGCGACAAGAAGTACGGCCGCTCCATCGGCTTCCGCTACCACGACGGCAAGCCCGGCATCGTCGAGGGCCTGCTGTCCCGCGGTGACCGCCGGATCGGCGCCGTCATCCGCGCCGTCTACGAGGACGGCGGCCGCTTCGACGGCTGGCGCGAGCACTTCTCGTACGACCGCTGGATGGCCTGCGCGGACAAGACGCTGCCCGCCTTCGGGGTGGACGTCGACTGGTACACCACGCGTGAGCGCACCTACGAGGAGGTCCTGCCCTGGGACCACCTGGACTCGGGCCTCGACAAGGACTGGCTCTGGGAGGACTGGCAGGACGCCCTCGACGAGACCGAGGTCGAGGACTGCCGCTGGACCCCGTGCTTCGACTGCGGCGTGTGCCCGCAGATGGACACGCAGATCCAGATCGGCCCGACGGGCAAGAAGCTGCTGCCGCTGACGGTCAAGAACGCGGCGCCGTCGCCCGCGTCGAGCGGCCACGTGCACTGACACCAGCGGGACCGCCGGGACGGCCGGTCATCCGAGCGACGCGTTCGCCCGGGTGACCGGCCGTTCCGCTGTCCGGCACAGGCCGCGTACCCGCTCCCGAGTCGAACTTTTCCGGCTTTCTGGAACGAATGATCGACAATGTGACGGTCCGGACTGTTACGTGTATTTCCGGCCACCGGCGCGGAGCGTGCGGGGTGTGCGGCAGGGGCGTGGGCGGAGCTGGAAACCGCTTCCACGGTGATCTACGGGGATGGGTGTGGGTGCCACGGGGTCGGCGTCCCCGGGTGGGCCTGATTGGTTGAACGTTGCATCTGACGGTCACGGAAATGTCCGCATACGGCAACACCAAGCGGGACACCTGCCGCCCGGCCCGGGGCGCGGCAAAGCTGTGGGTCCTCGGCACTCGCCGGGAACGCACATCGCCTCTTTCGGCCGGTCAGGGCCGGCCGACGGGGCCCCACAGTTGGGGGACGTTCATGTCTTCTCGCTCCACTCGCCGTATCGCCGCCGCGGTTCTCGCGGCGGGCGCCGCCCTCGGCGCGGCAGCCATGCCGGCCACCGCGGACAGCGGCCATCAGCGTGCCCGTGTGGTCATCAGCGGCGTGCAGTACGACTCGCCGGGCCACGACAACTTCTCCAACCGCTCCCTGAACAAGGAGTGGGTCGACATCACCAACAACGGGCGGCACAGCGTCAACCTCGACGGCTGGACCCTGCGTTCGCGGGACGGCGACACCTACCGGTTCCGCCACTTCCGCCTGGACGGCCGCAGCACCGTCCGCGTCCACACCGGATACGGCGACGACAACCGCCACGACGTCTTCCAGGACCGCCGCGACTACGTGTGGGACAACCGCTCCGACACGGCCACCCTGCGCAACGACCGCGGACGTTTCATCGACGACGAGTCCTGGGGCCGTAACTGGGGCGGCGGGGGTCACCACGGCGGCGGCAACCACCACGGCGGCGGCAACCACCACGGTGGCGGCAACCAGCACGGCGGTGGCGACCACCACGGCGGCGACCACCGTCGCTGACCCCGGCCGGCGCGGCCCCCTCGGGGGCCCGACGCCCGCTTGACCGGTAGCGGTGTCCCGGACGGCTCCCACAGCCGCCCGGGACACCGCTTTCGGCGTTCGGCGGGTCCCGGACGGCGGCCGGCGGGACCGTCGCCGCCGTCACCGCATCCAAACGGCCTGCCGGGGCGTCTATCCCGGTATGGATCTGGAGAAGTCCGCCGTCGGGCGGCCCGCCGAGCGGGACGTGTCTCGGGGTGAGGGGTGCCTGACCGTCGCCATCCGCATCCCGGTACGGATCGTGGTGCTCGTCCTGGTGGTGCCGGTGCGGATGGTCTGGGACGCGCTGGTCGTCGGCGGCAGGTTCCTCCGGGACACCGTGCTGCGTCCGGTGGGGCGGGCTCTCGCGTGGCTGGCGTGGGCGATGTTCGTCTGGCCCTGGTCGGCGCTGTGGCGCTACTTGGTGGTGCCGGTCGGCAGGGGACTCGGATGGCTCGCGTACCGGCTGCTCGTGGTGCCCGCCGAATGGCTGTACCGCACCGTGCTGACGCCCGTCGGACGTGCGGCCGTCTGGGCGGTGCGCGGCGCCGGAGCCGTGCTCGTGTGGTTCTTCGGCGGTCTGTGGGCCGGCGTGACCTTGCTGTACGCGCGGGTGCTGACGCCCATCGGACACGGGGCCGCCTGGCTGGTGCGGGGGATCGGTCTCGTCCTCGCGACGGTCGCCGTCGGTGTCTGGACCGCCCTCACCGCGCTCGTGCGTTATCTGGCGGTCGTACCGGCGCTGTGGCTGTACGCGCGGGTGCTGACGCCCCTCGGGCACGCCGTCGCCTGGCTCGTGCGGGGGATCGGCCTGGTCCTCGCGGCGGTCGCCGTCGGTGTCTGGACCGCCCTCACCGCGCTCGTGCGCTACCTGGTCGTCGTACCCGCGCTGTGGCTTTACGAGTGGATCCTCACGCCCGTCGGACACGGGATCGCCTGGGCGGCGCGAGGTCTCGTGTGGCTCGTACGGATGATCTTCGTGGGGATCGGCGCCGCGCTCTACTGGACGCTGCGGATCCTGTTCGTGCTGCCCGCCCTCGCCCTGTGGCGGTGGGTCCTCGCACCCGTCGGCCGTGCTCTGGTCGTCGTCGGCAGGGAGATCGCCGAGGCGCTCGGCCACGCCTGGCGCGTCGCCGGCCGGATCTCGCTCACCGTCGGGCGCTTCCTCGCCCGGCTGTTCCGGTGGATCTTCGTGGAGCCGGTGCGCTGGGCGTACCGGAGCGTGCTCACCCCCGTGGGCCACGCGGTCCGCGACACGGTCCTGCGCCCCGCCGCCGAGGCCGCCCGCGTCGCGCGCCGCACGGCGCGGCAGGCGCTCACCTCCGCCCGCGAGTCCGTCCGGCAGGCCCGCGCCGACGTGCGCCGGATGCTCTTCGGAGCGCCGCCCGAGCGGCAGACGGTGGCCCGGCGGGAACCGGCGGCCGGTGAGACACGTACTCTAGGTAGCAGTACGACCGCTCTCACGAAGGACTGAACGACACTGGGCAAGCGACAGCCCGAAGGCCCGCCGCCCGCACCCGCGGTGCAGCGCATCCGACTGCGCTACACCAAGCGCGGCCGCCTCCGGTTCACCAGCCACCGTGACTTCCAGCGCGCCTTCGAGCGTGCGTTGCGCCGTGCCGAGGTGCCGATGGCGTACTCGGCGGGGTTCACGCCACACCCGAAGGTGTCGTACGCCAATGCCGCACCCACCGGCACGGGCAGCGAGGCGGAGTACCTGGAGATCGCGCTCACCGAGGCGCGTGACCCGGACAGGCTGCGCGAGCTCCTCGACGAGTCGCTGCCCACCGGGCTCGACATCACCGAGGCGGTCGAGGCCCGCACGTCGGGACTCGCCGACCGGCTCACCGCGTCCGTGTGGGAGCTGCGCCTCGACGGCGTGACCCCCGAGGACGCCCGGCGCGCGGTCGACGCCTTCAACGCGGCGGAGACCGTCGAGGTGCAGCGCAGGACCAAGAACGGGATGCGCACCTTCGACGCCCGCGGCGCCGTCGCCGGACTGGAGGCCCACAGCCCCGGCTCCGAGGCGTCCGCCCCAGCGGACGGGGCACACGGTCCACAGGCTGATAGGCCGACGGACCAGCCCTGTGCGATACTGCGCCTGGTTGTTCGGCACGTGACGCCTGCCGTTCGACCCGACGACGTCCTGTCCGGTCTCCGCGCCGTGGCCGACCTGGCGCCGCCGGTCGCCGCAGCGGTGACCAGGCTGGCGCAGGGGCTGTTCGATGAAGAGACCGGCACGGTGACCGACCCGCTCGCGCCCGACCGCGAGGCAGCTATGGCCGCCCCGGCCGATCGCCCAGGGGTCGCCGGCACTGCCACCGCGAAGGCGCCGGTGCCGGAAGGTTCCGCGTAGGACGGATGTCGTAGCGCCGCCCTGGTACTCGGGAGCCACCTGGGTCGGGCAGCGCACCGACCACAAGACTTTCGCCAGGCCGTACGCACACATGGCGTACGGAACCGGCGAGACAGGACACAGAGAGCTCCCGTGCGGCGCCCGCGCCCCGGACGGCGGCACCGCGCATCGCGCGAGCCGCGGACGTCACCGGATTCATCCGGACCAGGCGCGGCGCCCGGGAGCCTGACGGGAGATCCACCCGCATGCTCGAGCCGACCGAACCCGCCGAGCCCACCACGGGCTCCGCCGACAACAACAGCCCCAGCGACACGCTGCCGCCGCGACGCCGTCGCCGCGCCGCCTCGCGTCCCGCGGGCCCGCCGTCCGCCGCCTCCGAGGCCGCGGCCGAGACCACCGCGCCGGCCATACCGGCCGCGTCGTCCGCCGGGCTCGCCACGGAAGACACCGTGACCGACACCGGCGCGGACACCGCCGAGGTCGAGGAGACCGAGGACGAGACGGCGGCCGAGACCGCCGCCACCGACGCCGAGGCACCCGCTGCCGCCGAGGACGCCGCCCCGCGCCGCGCCCGGCGTCGTGCCACCCGGCGCGCGACCGCCCCCGTCGCCACCCCCGCGACCGACGCCGAGGCGGAGACCGTGGTCCCCGCCGTCGCCGCGTCCGAGGCACCGGCGCCCGCCGCCGAGGCCCCGTCCGTGACCGAGCAGGCCGACGAGTCCGCCGAGGACACCGCCCCGCGCCGTTCCCGCCGCCGCGCCACCCGCCGGGCCTCCGCACCCGCCGGCGCCCCGGCCCCGGCCGCTGAGGCCGACACCGCGGATGCCGAGGCCGAGACGCCCGCCGAGGCGCCCGCCCCTGTCGAGGAGGCCGCCCCCACCCGCCGTACCCGGCGCCGCGCTACCGCGCCCGTCCGTACGGTCGAGACGGCCCCGGCCCCCGACGAGGACACCGTCACCCCGGCGGACGAGGCTCCCGCCGCCGAGCCGGCCGAGTCCCCCGAGCCGGTGGAGCCGGCCGAGGACGCCGGCCCCCGCCGTTCCCGGCGTCGCGCCACCCGGCGCGTCACCACGCCCGCCGGCGCACCCGAGGGTGCCGCCGCCGACGAGCGTGCGGAGGCGCCCGTGACCAGCGAGCCCGTGGCCGAGGCCGCCGAGGCCGAGCAGCCCGCCGCCGAAGCCGTGTCCGCCCCGGCCGAGGAGGACGCCGGCCCGCGCCGCGGCCGCCGCCGCGCCACCCGCAAGGCCGCCGCCGGCTTCTCGGCCCCCGCGCCGAGGACCGACGAGGGCGAGTCCACGCGACGGCCCGCGCGCCCCGCCGTGGCCGTCTTCCAGGCGCCCGTCTTCGCCGAGCCGATGTTCCAGACCCCCGAGCGAGCCGCCGCCGCCGCTGCCGCCGAGGCCGCGGAGGAGCCGGAGCAGGAGCCCGCCGAGGAGCTCACGGAGACGGTCGAGACCGTCGAGGAGCCGACCGGCGCGCGCCGCCGCCGTCGCCGCCGCGGCGCCGACCCGGAGCCCGCCGCCGAGCAGGCCGCGCCCGAGCCGGAGCCCGAGGAGGCCGTCGACGAGGAGGAGTCCGCCGAGGACGCCACCGAGGGCGACGACACCGAGGAGACCGGTTCCCGCCGTCGCCGCCGCCGTGGTGGCCGTCGCCGTCGCCGCGGTGAGGCCAGCGACTCCGACACCGAGTCCGGTGACGACGAGTACGCCGACGAGCAGGCCGCGCAGGACACCGAGGACACCGCCGAGCGGTCCGCCGAGGACGCCGAAGACGCCGAGGACGCCGACGAGCGCGAGGAGCAGGGCGGTTCCGGCTCCAGCAGCAGCCGTCGCCGCCGTCGCCGCCGCCGTCGTGCCGGTGACTCGGGCACCGAGGCCGAGACCGGCGACTCGGACCCCGAGCGCACGGTCGTCAAGGTCCGCGAGCCGCGCCCCAAGCGGGAGGAGCGGACCGGTGACGCCTCCGACGAGGTGCAGTCCATCAAGGGCTCGACCCGCTTGGAGGCCAAGAAGCAGCGCCGCCGCGAGGGCCGCGAGCAGGGCCGCAGGCGTGTCCCGATCATCACCGAGGCCGAGTTCCTGGCCCGCCGCGAGGCCGTCGAGCGCGTGATGGTCGTCCGCCAGAGCGGCGAGCGCACCCAGATCGGCGTCCTCGAGGACAACGTGCTCGTCGAGCACTACGTCAACAAGGAGCAGTCGACGTCGTACGTCGGCAACGTCTACCTGGGCAAGGTCCAGAACGTGCTGCCGTCGATGGAGGCCGCCTTCATCGACATCGGCAAGGGCCGCAACGCCGTCCTGTACGCCGGTGAGGTCAACTTCGAGGCGCTGGGCATGGCCAACGGGCCGCGGCGCATCGAGTCTGCGCTGAAGTCCGGCCAGTCGGTGCTCGTCCAGGTGACGAAGGACCCGATCGGCCACAAGGGCGCCCGGCTCACCAGCCAGGTCTCCCTCCCGGGCCGTTACCTCGTGTACGTGCCCGAGGGCTCGATGACCGGCATCAGCCGCAAGCTGCCCGACACCGAGCGCGCGCGCCTGAAGACCATCCTCAAGAAGATCGTCCCCGAGGACGCGGGCGTCATCGTGCGCACCGCCGCCGAGGGCGCGAGCGAGGACGAGTTGCGCCGTGACGTGGAGCGCCTCCAGGGCCAGTGGGAGGACATCCAGAAGAAGGCGAAGAGCGGCAACGCCCCGACCCTGCTGTACGGCGAGCCGGACATGACCGTCCGCGTCGTCCGCGACATCTTCAACGAGGACTTCACCAAGGTCATCGTCAGCGGTGACGAGGCCTGGGAGACCATCCACGGATACGTCTCCCACGTGGCCCCCGACCTGACCGACCGGCTGTCGAAGTGGACCTCCGAGGTCGACGTCTTCGCGACGTACCGGATCGACGAGCAGCTGATGAAGGCGCTGGACCGCAAGGTCTGGCTGCCCAGCGGCGGTTCGCTGGTGATCGACAAGACCGAGGCCATGATCGTGGTCGACGTCAACACCGGTAAGTTCACCGGCCAGGGCGGCAACCTGGAGGAGACCGTCACCAGGAACAACCTGGAGGCGGCCGAGGAGATCGTGCGTCAGCTGCGGCTGCGCGACCTGGGCGGCATCGTCGTCATCGACTTCATCGACATGGTCCTGGAGTCCAACCGGGACCTGGTGCTGCGGCGCCTGCTGGAGTGCCTGGGCCGCGACCGGACGAAGCACCAGGTGGCCGAGGTCACCTCGCTGGGCCTGGTCCAGATGACCCGCAAGCGCGTCGGCCAGGGCCTGCTGGAGTCCTTCTCGGAGACCTGCGTCCACTGCAACGGCCGCGGCGTCATCGTGCACATGGAGCAGCCGACCACCGCGGGTGGCGGCGGCAAGCGCAAGAAGCGCGGCCGTGGCGGTGCCGAGCACACGCACGAGCACGAGCACGAGGTGGTGGCCGCGGAGCCCACGGAGACCGCCGAGGCCGTCGAGACGGAGACCGAGGCGGAGGTGGCCGCGGAGGCCGCCGCGCCGGCCGCGCTCCCCGCTCCCGAGTTCCAGCCGGACGAGGAGCTGTACAGCAGCGCCGCCGAGGCGGAGGCCGCCGCGTCCCGGGGCCGTTCGCGGCGCCGGGCGACCCGGCGGGCCTCGGCTCCGGCGGGTGCGCCGCGGGGCGAGGAGAGGGCTCCCCGCTCGCGCGGCGAGGAGCGTGCTCCCAAGTCCCGGGACGCCGCCGAGGCGGAGCCCGTCGCCATGGAGGACCCGGTCGTCGAGGCGCCCGAGGTGCCCGAGGCTCCGGTGGAGAACCCGGTGGAGCTCGCTCCGGCGCAGGAGGTCCCCGCTCCGGAGGAGGCCGCTCCGCAGGGCCGTACGCGCCGTCGGGCGACCCGCAAGGTGTCGGCCCCGGCCGGTTCGCCGAAGGCGGCCGACGAGGCCGAGGCGGTGACCGTCGCGGTCGCCCCGCAGCCCGCCGCCGCCCCGGAGCCCGTGTCCGAGCCGGTGGCCCAGCCGCCGGCCGCCGAGCAGGCCGAGGCGCCCGCGGAGAGCGCCGCCCCGGCCCGTCCGCGCCGCCGTGCCGTCCGCAAGGCGACCGCGCCCACCGCGTCCGAGGAGGCGGCCGTCGTGGTCGTCCCGTCGGCCGCCCCCGAGGCGTCCGCACCGGAGGCGTCCGAGGCCGGGGCACCGGCGGAGGAGCCGGCGGAGGAGTCGGCCCCGGCGAAGAAGACGGCCCGCAAGACGGCCAAGAAGGCGACCGCGAAGAAGGCGGCCACCACCAAGAAGACCGCGGCCAAGAAGACGGCCGCGAAGAAGACGACGGCCAAGAAGGCGACGGCCAAGAAGACGGCCGCCAAGTCGACGGCGAAGAAGACCGCGGCGGCGGAGCAGACGGTGTCCACCGTCACGGCCTCCGCCTCCACCGACGACGACTGAGCCGAGGACCGAGCCGGCCGGGGCCCGTAGCCTCGGCCGCACGCCCCCTGCCCGGCGGTGTCACCGCCGCCGCGGGGGGCGTGCGTGTTCGTCAAGGCGCCGACAGGGCAGGAGGGGTGACGTAGCGACGGATTTTTTGTCCGTCCTGACGGGGTTTCAGGGCTTCTCCCCTCCCGCCCGCACCCCCCGCCACTTGGAACACGAACAGCTACGTGTAAAACTCATGCAGTCACACGTATGAGCCCACGGGCCGTGGTTGGGGAGACCGCTTGCTCGTGTCAGGGAGGGGATTTCATGGCGCGCGTGCGCCTGACGGGCACGGGGCGGCACCGCGCTGTGAAGCCGGTCAAGGGAGGACGCCAGGCCGTCGCGCTGGCGACGGTGCTGTCGGCGGCGGGGGTCCAGGCGGTCGCGGCCACCGGTACGGCCCAGGCGACGGGCAACCCGACCTGGACCGAGGGCCCGATCTTCAACGACCCGCTGGGCACCACGGACCAGCAGTACGCGATCCGCACCCGACTGATCGAGCTGACCAACGCGGCGCTGCCCGGCTCGGTCATCAAGGTCGCGGTCTACCACGTCTGGGAGGCGTCGGTCGTCAACGCCCTCGTGGCCGCCAAGGACCGCGGTGTCAACGTCCAGGTCCTGCTCGACGAGTCGAGCATCAGCGACCGGCCGACCAACACCTCGTACAGCACGCTGGCCGCCGGCCTCGGCACCGACCGCACGAAGGGCTCGTACGTCAGCACGTGCCCGGCCAACAAGTCTTGTCTCGGCGACCCGAAGTTCGGGCAGTCGATCATGCACAACAAGTTCTGGCTGTTCTCCGCGGTCCAGGGCGCCACGAACGTGGTCGTGGAGACGACGTCGAACTCGACGCCGTCCGCGCACACGCGCTTCTTCAACGACGCGCTGCTGCTGCCGAACAACCCGACGATGTACGACGCCTACTCGGACTACTTCGACACGATGGTGGGCCGGGACTGGGCGTCCTGGAACTACCGCACCGTCAGCAACGGCCTGTACAAGGCGTACTTCTTCCCACGCGAGGGCAACACCCGGGACACCGACACCGTCTACTCGGTGCTCAACAACGTCCAGTGCTCCTACAAGGACACCGCCGGCGTCACGCAGAAGACCAAGGTCCGGGTCGCGATCTTCAAGCTGACCCGGATGGCGATCGCCGAGAAGCTGGTCTCGCTGCAGAAGGCGGGCTGCTCGGTCAGCGTCGTGTACGCGGAGACGGACAGCGCCAAGAGCTCCGGCGGCACCAAGGGCACGTGGGAGATGCTGCACACCACCGGCGGCCCCTCGGTGCGCTGCTACAACGACGACCGGGACCCGCTGAACCCCGGACAGAAGCTCACGACGCCGTTCATCATCCACTCCAAGTACATCCTCGTCGACGGCATGTACGACGGCGTGCGGAACAAGGTCAGCTTCACCGGCTCCGGGAACTACACCGGGCCCGCCCTGCGCGAGAACGACGAGTCGATCGTCAAGGTCGACGACGACGCCGTGCACGACATGTACCGGACCCACTTCGACCGGGTGCGCGCGGTCGCGTACCCGGGCGCCTCCGACGCCACGGACCTGTGCCGGGGCGTGAAGCCGCTCCCGGACGACGGCGAGAAGCCGACCACGTGACGTGTGAGGCGGTGACGGGGCCGGGCCTGGTTTGACCCTTTCGGCTGTGGCCCCGTAACCTTGACCGTCGGCGTGTCCCCTGGCGCGCCGCATCCCCGTAAACCTCTTCCTCCCGGCGCTCCGCGCTTCGGGAGAGGCCGCTCGCGCAAGCGTGCGGCTGGACTGCGGGGTCCCGATCCGAGTGAGAGAGAGATCCGCGTGTACGCCATCGTGCGCAGCGGTGGTCGCCAGCACAAGGTTGCTGTCGGCGACATCGTTGAGGTTGACAAGATTTCCACTGCCAAGGTTGGCGACACGGTCGAGCTCTCGACCCTGCTCGTTGTCGACGGCGACGCCGTGACGAGTGACCCCTGGGTCCTCGCCGGCATCAAGGTCCAGGCCGAGATCGTGGACCACCACAAGGGCGCGAAGATCGACATCCTTCGCTACAAGAACAAGACCGGCTACCGCCGTCGTCAGGGCCACCGCCAGCAGTACACGGCGATCAAGGTCACTGAGATCCCCGCGGCTGCGAAGTAAGGGACTGAGGAGAGATGGCACACAAGAAGGGCGCATCGTCCACTCGGAACGGTCGCGACTCCAATGCTCAGCGGCTCGGCGTGAAGCGCTTCGGCGGTCAGGTCGTCAACGCCGGTGAGATCCTGGTCCGCCAGCGTGGCACCCACTTCCACCCCGGCGCCAGCGTCGGCCGTGGCAAGGACGACACGCTGTTCGCGCTGGCCGCCGGTGCGGTGGAGTTCGGTACCCACCGTGGCCGCAAGGTCGTGAACATCGTTCCGGTCGCCTGATCCAGTCCACTTAGGGCGCAGGCTCCGCGGAACAGGTTTTTCGCGAGGCGGACCTCACTTCCCGGTCGGGAAGGCGGGTCCGCCTTTCGCGTGTTACCCAAGAGACATTCCGTACGTACAGAAGTAACCGAAGTGCTGGAGGCACCCCACCATGACCACCTTCGTGGACCGCGTCGAGCTGCATGTCGCCGCGGGTAGCGGAGGCCACGGCTGTGCCTCCGTACACCGGGAGAAGTTCAAGCCGCTCGGCGGCCCCGACGGCGGCAACGGAGGCCGTGGCGGTGACGTGATCCTGGTCGTCGACCAGTCCGTCACCACGCTGCTCGACTACCACCACAAGCCGCACCGCAGCGCGACCAACGGCAAGCCCGGCGAGGGCGGCAACCGCTCCGGCAAGGACGGCCAGGACCTCGTCCTGCCCGTCCCGGACGGCACGGTCGTCCTCGACAGGGCGGGCAACGTCCTCGCGGACCTGGTCGGCCACGGCACCTCGTACGTCGCCGCCCAGGGCGGCCGCGGCGGCCTCGGCAACGCGGCGCTGGCCTCGGCCCGCCGCAAGGCCCCCGGCTTCGCGCTGCTCGGCGTGCCCGGCGACTTCCAGGACATCGTCCTGGAGCTGAAGACCGTCGCGGACGTGGCCCTGGTCGGTTACCCGAGCGCCGGCAAGTCCTCGCTGATCTCCGTCATGTCCGCGGCCAAGCCGAAGATCGCGGACTACCCCTTCACGACCCTGGTCCCGAACCTCGGCGTGGTGACGGCCGGCGAGACCGTCTACACGATCGCCGACGTGCCCGGCCTCATCCCCGGCGCGAGCCAGGGCAAGGGCCTCGGCCTGGAGTTCCTGCGCCACGTGGAGCGCTGCTCCGTGCTCGTCCACGTCCTGGACACGGCGACCCTGGAATCGGACCGCGACCCGGTCTCCGACCTCGACATCATCGAGGAGGAGCTGAAGCAGTACGGCGGCCTCGACCGGCGTCCGCGCATGGTCGTCCTGAACAAGATCGACGTACCGGACGGCAAGGACCTGGCCGAGATGGTCCGGCCCGAGCTGGAGGCCCGCGGCTACCGCGTCTTCGAGGTGTCGGCCGTCGCCCACACCGGCCTCAAGGAGCTGTCCTTCGCGCTCGCCGACGTGATCGCGAAGGCCCGCGCGGCCAAGCCCCAGGAGGAGGCCACGCGCATCGTCATCCGCCCGAAGGCGGTCGACGACGCCGGCTTCACGGTGGTGCAGGAGGAGGACGGCCTGTTCCGCGTCCGCGGCGAGAAGCCCGAGCGCTGGGTCCGGCAGACCGACTTCAGCAACGACGAGGCCGTCGGCTACCTGGCCGACCGGCTCGCCCGCCTCGGCGTCGAGGACCAGCTGATGAAGACGGGTGCCCGCTCGGGTGACGGCGTCGCCATCGGCCCCGAGGAGAACGCGGTCGTCTTCGACTGGGAGCCCACGGTCATGGCCGGCGCCGAGATGCTCGGCCGCCGCGGCGAGGACCACCGCTTCGACGCCCCCCGCCCGGCCGCCCAGCGCCGCCGCGACAAGCAGGCGGAGCGGGACGAGTCGGAGCAGGAGTACGACGACTTCGAGCCGTTCTAGCCGCTCGCCGCGCAGGAAGCGCATCGCCCCGAGAACGCCCCGGTCCGCACGGACCGGGGCGTTCTCGCGTTCCCGGGCACCGTCAGGTCCGCGCCAAGTGGGCCGATCACAGGCCGTGTCGCGGTGGTGACGATCTACGATGCGGGCGGACCGCGCGCCCGGCCGGGCGGACCTCGCGGAGCCGGACATCGGAGTACCGGGGGAGTGTCATGAGCGACCGGACCGTGCGCACGGTCGAGGTGCCCGTGGGGGACGGCGGCGACGAGGTCGTGCGCGTCCAGATCCGCGAGGTGGACGAGTCCCTGGTCAGGGTCGGGCGCGCGGGGCGCGCGGTGGCCCGGGCCGAGCGCTCGCTCGGCGAGATGCTGGACACCGTACGGCCCGTCGCGGACAGCTTCGTGGGGCGGTTCCGGGATCTCGCGGACGCACCCGACGAGATCACCCTGGAGTTCGGGGTGTCGCTGTCGGCGGAGGCGGACGTCGTGATCGCGAGCACCGCCACGCAGGCCAATTTCTCCGTGACGCTGACCTGGAACCGCGGTGACGCCCGGGAAGCGGCCGCGGACCGTACGCGGGTGAACTGAGCCGGACGGGGGCGCGATGACGGGGGAAGAGTCGCAGAGTCCGGACGAGGCGCTGGCAGCGGCGGTCGTCCGGATCAAGGGGCAGGACGGCGAGGTCGGGGGAGCCGGGTTCTTCGTCGCCCCGGATCTGGTGCTGACCTGCGCCCATGTGGTGTCGGACGTGCTGGAGCGGTCGCGCGACCGCCCGGTGGCCCCCGGGACCGCCGTCACCGTGGACCTGCCGCTGTCCGGGCCCGGGGCGCCCGAGGGCACGGGCGGGGCTGCGGGCGGGGACGCGCGGCCCGGACAGCCGCGTCCCGAGCGCAAGGCCCTCGTCGAGACCTGGGTCCCGATCAGGGCCGACCGGACGGGCGACCTGGCCCTGCTGCGGCTGCCGGAACCGCTCCCCGGAGCGCGCCCGCTGCCCATGGCCGACCCCGTCAGCGTCTGGGAGCACGGGGCGCGCGCGGTCGGGTTCACGGACGGCGAGCCCGGCGAGAGCTGGTTCCGCGGGAAGCTCGGCGGTGCCACCGGCGAGGGCTGGCTCCAGCTCTCCCGGGCCGACGGGCAGGCCGCCCACGTCCGGCAGGGCTTCAGCGGCACACCGGTCTGGGACAACGAGCTCGGCGCCGCCGTCGGCCTGGTCGTCGCGGCCCAGCCCGAGCAGGACGCCCAGCAGGCCTTCGTCCTGCGGACCCGGACCCTGCTCGCGGAGCTGCCCGCACTGGCCCCGCTGGTACTGCCCGCCGTGCCGTTCCGCGGTCTCGCCCCCTTCCGGGAGGAGGACGCGGACGTCTTCTTCGGGCGGGACGGCGACATCGCGGACGTCGTCGGCGCCCTGCGCGGGGAGCGGCCGACGGTCACCCTCTACGGCCCCTCGGGCTCCGGGAAGTCGTCCCTGGCGCTGGCCGGTGTGGCCCCCCGGATGCGGCGGGACGGCTACGACGTGCTCGTCGTGAACGCGGGCCAGGTCTCGTCCCCGTTGTCGGCGCTGGCCACCGAGCTGTACGAGGACATCCGCTCCGGCCGCTTCGGGCCCGCCCGCGCGCACAGCGCCGACCAGGTCGAGTCGTGGCTCGCGGACAAGGGCCTCGCGGACGCGCTGCACCGCGCGCGGGGCACGGCGGGCGGCCGGCTGCTCGTCGTCCTCGACCAGGCCGAGGCGCTCCTGGACCGCACGGAGGCGGAGGTCGCCGAGACGGTGCGGCTGCTCTTCCCCGAGCGCCCAGGGGGCGACGGGACACGCGTCCTGCTCACCCTGCGGGCCGACCTCATGGACGCGGTGCTCAGACACCCGGCCCTCGGGCCGGCGGTGCGGGCGGGCCGCACGCTGCCGCTGACGCCGATGACGCGCGAGCAGCTCCGCGAGGTGATCACCCGGCCCGTCGAGCGGGCCCCCGGGGTGGCCTACGACCCCGGGCTGGACCGGCGCATCCTGGACGACACGGGCGGCGAGCCGGGCATCCTGCCACTCCTCGGCTTCGTACTGGAGCAGCTGTGGCACGAGCGTGCCGTCGGACGGCTGCGCGCGGCGGCGTACGACGGGATGAACGGCGTCACCGGGGCGCTCGGACTGCACGCCCGAAACGCCTGGCGGGAGTGCGTGGAGGAGGGGTCGGAGGCCGACGCGCTGCGGCTGCTCACCGGGCTGGTCCGGGTGCTGCCGGGCGGGGCGACCCCGCTGCGCCGCAGGCTCACCCGTAAGGAGGCGGGCGAGGAGCGCTGGCGGCTGGCCCGGTCCTTCGCGGAGCGGCGGCTGCTGGTGCTGCACGGCGGCGACCAGGAACCGGAGACCGCCGAACTCGCCCACGAGGCGCTGATCACGGCGTGGCCCGCGCTCGCCCGGCAGGTGAAGGCCGACGGCGAGTTCCTGGCCGCCCGGGCGGAACTCGCGCACGACCGGGAGCGCTGGGAACGCGGCGGCCGCTCGGCCGACCTGCTGCCGGGGGCGGTGCAGCTGGGCCTGCTGACAGGGCGGCTGCGGGACCGTGAGGACGAACTGACGGGTGCGGACCGGGACTTCCTGGATCAGGCACGGCAGCGTCAGCGCGCCCGCGGCAGACGCCTGTGTGCCGCCTGGATCGCCGGCGCGCTGGTGCTCGCGCTGATCGCCGGGCTCGGCACCTTCCTCGTCCACCAGTCGGGGGTCAGCGAGCGGCGGGGCGCCGAGGCACGCTCACGCGCGCTGGCGAGCCTCGCCGGGGAGCTGGACAAGCGCGACCCCGCCAAGGCCGCCCTGGTGGCGATGGGGGCGTACGACACCGCGCCGACGCAGGAGGCCCGTACCGCGATGCTGCGCGGCTACGACAAGTTCAACGGCGCGGCGTGGGTGATGGGAGGGGTCGAGGGCGAGATCGACGCCGTGTCCATGAGCGTGGACGGCCAAGTGGCTCTGGCCACCAGTCAGTTGGGGCGGGCGTCGCTGTTCCTGCGCTCGCCTGGGGGAAAGGTCAGGCGGCTGCAGCTGCAACTGCAGGGCCTGGCCTTCCATCCGCTGGTCAGCCGGGACGGACGCCGGATCGCCTACATCTCGACGGAGGACGCGCTGGTCTGGCACGACGTCGACGCCGGGGCGGACCGGGCGGCGGACGTGCTGGGCCGCAGGCACCCGGTGCCGGCTGCCGAGTTCGCCGCCAAGGCCGAGGGGAAGGGACGCCAGAGCGACCAGGTCCACTTCATGGACTTCTCCCCGGACGGCTCCGAGATCGTGACGGTGGCGGACGGGCGGCTGGGCGTGTGGGATCTGCGGGCCGGGACCCGCCGGCCGGTGCCCGGCCGGCCGCCCGCGGTCGACGCGGTGTGGTTCGGCCCGGACGCGAGGACGGTGGTGGCCCAGCGGAGCCCCCAGGATCCCGACGGCGGGAAGCACACGGTCGTGGCGATCGACACCCGCACCGGCCGGACACGCGAACTCGCCCGCGGCGTCGAGACGTTCGACATGGAGACCATGATCCGATCGTTGCCGGCCATCGCGCTGTCCGGTGACGGCAGGGTGCTGAGCCACTGCCGGACGGAGAAGCACGACGGGACGAATCGCGCGGTCTACCGGACCGTGCGGGTGGCCGACGGCCGGGAGCGGAACCGGTACGTGACCGAGGGCTACCGCTGCCGTGGCGTGGCCATGGACCGCACGGGCGCCCTCCTCGCCATGCACGTGTACAAGTCCGACTGGGTCGTCGGCGGAGTCCGCGAGGGCGACGAGGTGCTGCCAGCGGACGCTGCCGAGCAGACGGCCGACATCGCAGGCCGCCTGCTCGGTGACGCGCAGCACCTGGTGGTGCCCACCTGGGACGGGACCACCGTGACGGGACTGTCCCTGGAGACGTCCGACCATCCGCTGCGCCTCGTGGTCGCGCATCCGCTCCTTCTCGACGACGCCAGGACTCTGGTCGCCCACGTGGAGACGCGGCAGGACGCCATGGACCCGGTCGGCAACCGTCTGGCCCTGGTCGACGCGACGACCGGACACGTGAGGACCCAGGTGGCGCGGCCGCCAAGGGACAGCCGCATGGACCCGGACCCTCCGCACACCCTCGCGGTCAACGAGGCCCAGACCCTGGTGGCCGACGTGGTGGGCCGCGACCGTATCCAGATCCGGCGGATCCCCTCGCTGCGCAAGGTCGCCGAGATCACCACGCGGATGCCTCCCGCCGACAAGCAGGGCAAGTCCCGCCTCTCCCTGCTCTTTCTGCGTGGCGACGAGCTCGTGACCCTCTCGGGCACCCGGATCGAGCACTTCGACGCCCGGAACGGCCGGCGCCTGACGAAGACCCTCGACGCGCGCGAGCTGGGCCTCCCCGGGAAGACGCCTGCCCTGACCACCTCCGACGGCGACCCGCCCGATTCCGGATACGCCCTGAACCGCCGCCCCGAGCCCGGACTCGTGCAGATCGTGGTGCGCGGCCACCCGCGGCTGTACGCCGTCGACCTGCGCACCGGCAAGGAGGTCAGAAGGCTCAGGGTGACCCTCGGCCCCGACAACGACCGTGCCTTCCTCGACCCGAGCGGCCGGTACGCGGCGGCGAAGACCAAGGGAAGCATGGTCGAGATCTGGTCGGTGCGCGCGGGGCACCCGCCCACCCGGGTGCTCGGACCCCTCGGGCCGCTGGGGGAGAACGACGCGTCCTGGGGCGACGGCTTCACTCTCGGTTTCACCGGACGCGGCTCGGAGTTCTACGTGGCGACGAGCAGCTCGGTACGTTTCCAGGACGCGGAAGACCCGAGCCGCTTCGAGACGTACGACTTCGCCGAGGACCAGTACTTCCTCGCCGCCACCCGGAACGGCCGGACGCTGCTCAGGGTCCAGGACGGCAAGGCCGACCTGCTCACGCTCGACCCGAGCCGGTGGAAGCGACGCCTGTGCGCCGTCGTCGGCCGCGACCTCACGGACGATGAGCGGCGCGGGCTGCCCGCACTGCCGGCGACGGTCTGCCCCGACTGACGGCGCCGGCACGGGAGTTCGGCCGCCGCGCCACGCGAAGGGCCCCCGGGAAGCTGCTCCCGGGGGCCCTTCGCGTACGGGACGGGACCTACGCGGTGACCGAGTCCTCCGCGCCGTTGTCCTCCGTCTCGACGGCCTCCAGGCCCTGGTCGGACTCCTGAGCCGTCTCCTCGGCGGCGCTGCGCTGGGAGGGGATCTCCGCGGCGAGACGCGACTCCATGCGCACGCGCCGCTCGTCGGCCTTGGTGCACAGGGCGTCGATCGCCGAGTTGAAGCGGGCCAGGGACGGCGGGTCCGAGGGGCCCAGCAGGTGCACCTTGAGCTCGGCGCGGGCCGCGGTGAACAGGTCCTTCTCCGGGAAGCGCACCGACTCCAGCAGCGCCGGCACCCCGTCCGCGGCCGGGGTGAGCACGACACCCGCGGACACCGTCGGGAAGCCCGCGCGGAACGCCGCCTCGGACATGCCCGAGGTGTTGGCGACGGCGTAGGGCTTCTCGCTGGACAGCCAGTCGGAGACGACCGACGAGACGTCACTGATCAGCAGGTCCGCCTGGTTGAAGCAGGTGAAGATCGCCGGACGCGCGTCGGTGATGATCTGGTGCTCCCACTCCGGGAACGACGCCCAGTAGGCGGACTCCCACGCCGCGGTGGCCCGGGCGATCTCCGCCTCGCGGTCACCGTGCGGCGCGCCCTGGAGCAGCATCCGCTCCATCTCGTCGGCGCTGGCACGGAAGGCCGTGGAGGTCAGCTTGTCCAGTTCCGCGGTGAGGCGCGCCAGATCGGCCGCCGCCTCCGGGCCCGGGCGGGCACCCGACCGCTTGGTGTTGGCCTCGCGGATCATCGCCTTGATGCGCTCGTTGGCGGCGCCCGCGCGCGGGTCGACGGAGCCGGTCATCGGGTGCGGCTTGTAGAGCAGGCGCACACCGTCGTCGGCCAGCAGCCGCCGGACGATGTTCTCGCCGGCCAGCACCACCGAGGTGTTGCCCGGGTTGCCGTCCCAGCCCTCCCAGGTGGGGGCGTACAGGACGGTCGTGTACGTGCCCGTCGGCGCGCCCGAGTAGGGGCGGATCGGCGCCAGCTGCGGGCGGCCCACCTCGACGATGTCCTTGTTCTCGACCCCGACCTCGGCCAGCAGGTAGCGCTCGCGGGCCGCGGGACCGGCCACCCACACCTCGTCGTACGCCTTCGCGTACGGGTTGCAGGAGGACAGCTTGTCGCTCTCGCCGTGGTTGGTGAAGGCGTGCTTGATCGTGGGGATGCGCAGCACCTGCGAGGTCTTCGCGGCGTTCGCCGGGTGCAGCATCATCTTCAGCGTCGAGTTCTCCAGCGAGAACATCGTCGACACCTTCGGGAAGCAGATGATCGGGACGTCGGTCGCGTCGATCTTCTGCACCATGAAACGCTCACGCAGCACGATCAGCGGCTTGGCGTCGATCTGCGAGAGCGTGGAGAGCCACATGTTCGCCTGGTACGCCGACGTCGTACCGCCGGAGAAGTACATGGCGACCGTCGGCCGGTACTCCGCCAGCCACTTGTCCAGCCACTCCATGACCTTCTGCTCGCTCTCCGCGCGCTTCCTGGGGAGCAGCCAGGTGCCGAGGTGGACGGTGCCGCCGGCGATCAGCAGCAGGGAGACGCCGACGCCGACGGCGCCCCACAGGCCGTCCTCGGTGGCCGCGGTGACCAGCAGGCCGATCGTCGCGGGCACGGAGAAGGTCAGCAGGCGGTGGCCCTGGCGGCGGGCCAGGATGCGCGGCGGCGCGGTCGTCAGGCGCAGCGCGGAGGCGTCGATGTTCCGCGTGACGATCGGCAGCGTACGGGTGCGGCGGACCAGGACGGCGACGGCCTGGCACGCGAAGTGCAGCCCGTAGAAGAGGCAGAGCGCGACGAGCAGCGGCGCCTGCTCGCGCTCCGGGTCGATGCCGTCGATGCGCAGCAGGCCCACCAGGACCAGCATGTCGCGCAGCAGCTGGCGGACCGTGACGTCGAAGCGGACCTTGCCGAGCAACGCGAGCAGACCGGGATCGCGATACTGCAGATAGACGTCGAGGGCGAGTCCCGCCGCGCTCGCGGCGACGAACACCGGGACGTACGGCAGCAGAGCGGAGACGATCTGTGCCGTGAAGAGCGCGAACATCGCGAGCAGCGCGGAGAGCTGCACGATGCGGCGGGGGGCGAGGCCTGCGGAAGGCACGGGCGGGGCTCCTGCGAAGGGATGCGGCGGATGGGCGAACCGGGGGTGACGTCGGGCAGGCATGACCTGGCCGACCACTGACCGTATGACCTCTGGCGCCCGGCTAGCAATCTTCGGTGGGAACTATCACCGGAAAACGGGCATCCTGCCCTCGGTGTCGTGTGCGCGGGGGCCGTCCGCCCCTCGGAACGCGGCGGCGAACCCAACCCGCGCTCACGTAGATTGCACGTACCGGGCTGGTCGGACCTCACAGACATTGGGGAAGTACGTGTCAGCGGCAAGGCAAGGTGTGGCGGACGCCCACAGGATCGTCGTCAAGGTGGGCTCCTCGTCCCTGACCACCGCCGCCGGCGGGCTGGACGCCGACCGGGTGGACGCCCTCGTCGACGCCCTCGCCAAGGGCCGCAGCGGCGGGGAGCGGGAGATCGTCCTCGTCTCGTCCGGCGCCATCGCCGCCGGGCTCGCCCCGCTGGGCCTGCGCCGCCGCCCCAAGGACCTCGCCCGCCAGCAGGCCGCCGCCAGCGTCGGCCAGGGGCTGCTCGTGGCCCGCTACACCGCCTCCTGCGCCCGGCACGGCATCCGCGTCGGACAGGTGCTGCTCACCTCCGACGACACCAGCCGGCGCGCCCACCACCGCAACGCCTCCCGCACCCTCGACAAGCTCCTCGCCATGGGCGCGCTGCCCGTCGTCAACGAGAACGACACGGTCGCCACGGACGAGATCCGCTTCGGCGACAACGACCGGCTCGCCGCGCTCGTCGCCCACCTCGTACGCGCCGACCTGCTGGTCCTGCTCTCCGACGTGGACGGGGTGTACGACGGCGACCCCGGCAGGCCCGGCACCTCGCGGATAGCGGAGGTGCGCGGCCCGCAGGACCTGGCGCACGTGGAGATCGGCAGCGCCGGCAAGGCCGGGGTCGGCACCGGCGGCATGGTCACCAAGGTCGAGGCGGCGCGCATCGCGGCGGCGGCGGGCATCCCGGTGGTCCTGACGTCCGCCGTGCACGCCGCCGACGCCCTCGCCGGCCGCGACACCGGCACGTACTTCCACCCCACCGGCCGCCGCTCCGCCGACCGGCTGCTGTGGCTCCAGCACGCGTCGACCCCGCAGGGCGCGCTCGTCCTGGACGACGGGGCGGTCCGCGCGGTCGTCGAGCGCCGCACCTCGCTGCTGCCCGCGGGCATCGCCGGGGTCGAGGGCGAGTTCACCGCGGGCGACCCGGTCGAGCTGCGTGACGGCCGGGGCCGGGCGGTCGCGCGCGGCCTCGTGAACTTCGACGCCAAGGAGATCCCGCAGCTGATCGGGCGCTCGACGAGGGAACTGGCGCGCGAGCTGGGTCCCGCGTACGAGCGCGAGGTCGTACACAGGGACGACCTGGTGCTCCTGCACCCGTAGAACGCGTCCCGGACACTCCGTAGGACAACCGGCCACGGTGGTCGTGAACGGCCGATTCTCCCGCCCTCCGGCGAGGGACGTTCCGTAAAACCGCCACGCGATCCCGCCTTAGCTGTTCAACTTTGTTGCAGGGAGATTCCGCACGACCATTGCGTAAAGGAGGCCGCCGTGAGACGAGTGCGCCCTGGGGCGGCGGCGTCCCGCGGTGGTGGCACCTCCCGTGCGATGAGCGAGGAGCGCGCGCTCACCAGCGTCGCCGCCGGTGACACGTACGAGGGCGGCGACCCCGCGGACGTGCCGCGGCTCTGGCACGTCACGCTCAGCCTCTCGGGCGGCGAGGCCCCGCTGAAGGAGGTCAGGCGCGCCCTGGAGCAGCTCGCCCACGACCACCCCTTCCTCCTCACCAGCCGGTACGCGAACGACCACGCGGAGATCCGGTACTGGGAGGAGGCCCGCGACCTGCACGACGCGGCCGCGGTCGCGCTGCGCCTGTGGGGCGAGCACCGGCAGACCGCCAAGCTCCCGCCCTGGGAGATCGTCGGCCTCGAGGTCATCGACCGGGAGACCTACCACCACCGCATCGCCGAGGGGTACGGGCCGCTGCCCGCCACCCCGGTCGGCGTGCATCCCTTTTGAGCCGCCTTCGCCGGGTGTCTCGGGGTTTGGGACAAGAGCTGAACAGCCCCATTCGGAGCACTAGGCTGCCGTCATGACCACGCTCTCGCCGTACGACTCGATGTCCCCGGTCACCCAGGCCGCCTACCGTGCGAAGGCCGCCGCCGCCGATCTCGCGCCCCTCCCGCGGGCCGGGAAGGACGACGCGCTGCTCGCGATCGCGGACGCGCTGGAGGTCCGTACGAGCGAGATCGTCGCGGCCAACGCCAAGGACATCGCCCGTGCCCGCGAGGCCGGTACCAGCGAGACCGTCATCGACCGGCTCACGCTCACGCCCGAGCGGGTGCGGGCCATCGCCTCGGACGTCCGCGACGTGGTGGCCCTGCCCGACCCGGTCGGCGAGGTCGTCCGCGGCTCGACCCTGCCCAACGGCATCGACCTGCGCCAGGTGCGCGTCCCGCTCGGCGTCGTCGGCATCATCTACGAGGCCCGCCCGAACGTGACCGTCGACGCTGCCGCCCTCTGCCTGAAGTCCGGCAACGCGGTGCTGCTGCGCGGCTCCTCCTCGGCGTACGAGTCGAACACCGCCCTCGTGCGCGTGCTCCGCGACGCCGTGGGCGGCGCCGGACTGCCCGCCGACGCCGTGCAGCTCGTGCCCGGCGAGGGCCGTGACTCCGTCCGCGAGCTGATGCGCGCCCGCGGCCTGGTCGACGTCCTGATCCCGCGCGGCGGCGCCTCCCTGATCCGCACCGTCGTGCAGGAGTCCATCGTCCCGGTCATCGAGACGGGCACCGGCAACTGCCACGTCTACGTCGACGCCGACGCCGACCTCGACATGGCGATCGACATCCTCATCAACTCCAAGGCGCAGCGCCCGAGCGTCTGCAACGCCGCCGAGACCCTCCTGGTCCACCAGGACATCGCCCCGCGGTTCCTGCCGCGCGCCCTGGACGCCCTCGCGGACGCCGGCGTCACCGTGCACGCCGACGAGCGGGTGGCGGCGTACGCGAAGGACTCCCGGGCCACGGTCGTGGAGGCCACCGCGGAGGACTGGGAGACCGAGTACCTGTCCTACGACATCGCCGCGGCCGTCGTGGACTCCCTGGACCGCGCCGTCGAGCACATCCGGCTGTGGACCTCCGGGCACACCGAGGCGATCGTCACCACCTCGCAGCAGGCGGCCCGCCGGTTCACCCGCTTGGTCGACTCGACCACGGTCGCCGTGAACGCCTCGACGCGCTTCACCGACGGCGGCCAGTTCGGCTTCGGCGCCGAGATCGGGATCTCCACGCAGAAGCTCCACGCCCGGGGCCCCATGGGGCTGCCGGAGCTGACGAGCACCAAGTACATCGTCACCGGGGACGGGCACGTCCGCCGCTGAGCCCGCCCGCCGGAAGGCGTCTCGCCAGGCGGATGAATTTCCATACGGTCTGCCCAAAATGACCCCCCAGGTCTACGCTGGACCCGTGCCGGAGGACGTGGGGGGCATGCCGTTTCCGGACGGCTGGGAGCCCGACGACGACCGCGACCGCGGGGGTATGGACGAAGAGTTCGCCTCCGTGGTCTTCGACGAGGACTTCGTCCGCTCGGCCGTGGTCCACGAGCCGACCGCCGTGGAACGCCTGGTGGCCGCCGCCCAGGCCCGCGCCGAGGCCTCCGAGGAGGCCCGCCGGGCCCGCGCCGGGAGCCACGGCGACGACGACCGCTACGAGGACGGCTTCGGCCCCGACGGACACTCCGGTTTCGGCCACGACCTCGATCCGGACGATCCGGACGCCGCCGACGTCCTGGAGGGCCGCTACGGGCCGTCGGGGACGTACGGACCGGGCCGATGGCACCGGCCCGTCGCCTGGATGCTGGCCCTGCTGATGGGCGTCGGCATGGTCGCCCTCGCCTTCACGGCGGTCTACCGGGGCGCCTCGTCCGGCCGCCAGGATCAGGTCCCCGCGCCCGCCTCCACGGGCCTCGAACAGGGCCCGGACAAGGTCACCGGCGTCAGCCCCTCCGTTTCCGCCGAACACTCCCAGCCGGCGGTGTCCGCGGTGCCCCGCACCCCCTGACAAACCTGCCCCGAACCGGTCGCAAGTTGTCGCGTAGCCGGGTTTACCGCGGCTCCCGGAGACCTAACCTGAAGGTATGGACGGGACTGGAGACCCACCTGAGGGGGCGCCCGAGGGTGCTCCCGGAGGTGGGGAGGACGAGTACCGATCCGTCGTCTTCGACGAGTCGTTCGTCCGTGCTGCCCGCCTCCAGGAGTTCTCCGCCCGGGAGCGGGTCGACGACCACGCCCCGGCCGTACGCCGCCGGCCCCCGCTGCACCGCGGACTGTCCCGGCAGGCCCTGATCCTCGTCCTGCTCATCGCGATCGCCTTCGGCACCGCGATCTACATGGGTGTACGCCATCCGTACCAGAACCCCGTCGCCCAGCCGCCCGAGCCGCTGCGGATGACCGTGATCCCGCTCGCCCCGCAGAGCGCGGTGCCGGGCGCCGCCAGCGCCGACGACCTGTACGCGCACAGTCCCGCGGCGCAGTTCCGCATCGGCGCCGACGGCTTCACGATGCCCGCCTCCCGGCGCACCGCCCACTTCTCCGACAGCCAGGTCGTCGCCGCCCTCACCACGGCCAAGGACTACCTGGTCAGGTCCTCCCTCGACCCCGACGTGCTCACCGGCGGGGTCACCCGGCCGGTGCGGATCCTGCTCGACCCGCAGCAGCTCGACCAGTTCGACCAGAGCTTCGACCATCCGACGGCGGACGGACGGCACGCACCCACCGGCTGGCTGGTCCGCTTCGACCCGTCCCGCGAGCGGCTCGCCGACAGCAGGATCCGCGTGCAGGGCACCCTCCAGGCCGCCGAGTTCGACTCGAACACCCTGGAGGTCATCGCCGACCACACCCTCGTCTACGCCCTGCGGCCCACGGACTCCGACGCCAAGGCGGAGGTGTCGCTGTTCACCGTGCGGCGCGAGCTGCACTTCCGCTTCGACCGCGACGACCTGCGGATGCACCAGGCCGAGCTGGTCGTCTCCTACGTCCAGGCCGGCCCGCTCGCCTGCGCCGAGGACTCGACCAGCCGGCTGCGCCCGCTGCTCGCCGGCCAGACGGCGAAGGCGGGCGGCCCCGCCGGCACCGACCCGTACGCCACGGGCAGCGCCACGGCGCTCTGCGGCTCACTGTCCACCAGCGCCCAGCCGAAGGTCTGATCTTCCCTGGGCCACCCGGCTTCGCAGGCCGGCTGCGGGTTCGGGACGATGGCGCGCCTCCGCCCGTAAGGGCTCGCGGGAGGCCGACCCCGGTCGGGAGGGCATGGTGGGTCCGTCCCCGGCCACGCGTTCGGGCGGCGGCCTGATTCCGCCCGCAAGGGCTGGACCGGAGACCGATCCCGGCCCCGGCCTCCCGGCGGGGGTAGGGGCGGAGGTCCCGCTCGTGAGCGCCCTGAGGGGGTCGGCCCCGGCTGGCACGGACGGTCCGGATCCGACCCGTACCTGCGTGCCGTATCTGCGCGGGCGCCCAGCCGGGGGCATGACGCACGCCCCGGCACAGGCGGGGCTGACGCACGGTCCCGCCTGTGCGGACGGACGGACGGGGCCGTGGCGCTGGGCTCAGGGGGTCGGGTCGGGGTCCCCGCCCCGGGGCGGGCCGTCCTGCGGCGGGGTGGGGTCCTTCGGGGCGCCGCCCGAGGCGAAGCCGCCGAAGCCGCGCCGCACCCGGCCGCCCAGATCTCCCGCACCGCCCGCGAGGTCGCTGACCAGCTTCATCAGCGGGTCCTTGGAGTTCTTCACATCGCTGGCGTAGCTGGCCGCCGACTGCCGGAAGGAGTCCGACACCGAGGTGTCCTTGTCCTCGGTGCGCCGCGCGTAGTGGCCGTCCATGATCCGCTGGTAGTCGCGGGACTCCGCCCACTTCTTCAGCTCGGCCGCGCGCACCGTGGTGAACGGGTGGGACCGGGGCAGGGCGTTCAGGATCTTGAGCACGGAGTCGCGCAGGTCGCCGCCCGCCTCGTACTCCTCGGCCTGTGCGAGGAACGCGTCCACGTTCATCTCGTGCAGGTGGTTGCCGCCCGCGATCTTCATGAGGCCGCGCATCGACGCCCGCAGGTCCTGGCCGACGAGGAGTCCGGCGCGGTCGGCCGAGAGCTCCGACTTGCGGAACCACTCGCGCAGCGCGGTGACGATCGCCATGATCGCGAGATTCCCGAGCGGGATCCAGGCGACCCGGAGCGCCAGGCTGGTCAGGAACAGCAATATCGTGCGGTACACGGAGTGGCCGGACAGCGCGTGGCCCACCTCGTGGCCGACGACCGCCCGCATCTCCTCCTCGTCCAGCAGCTCCACCAGGCCGGTGGTGACGACGATGATCGGCTCGTCGAGGCCGATGCACATCGCGTTCGGCTGCGGGTCCTGGGTGACGTACATCGGCGGGACCTTCGCCAGGTCCAGGATGTAGCAGGCGTCCCGCAGCATGTCGTTCAGGTGCGCGAACTGCGCGTCCGAGACCCGTACCGAGTCGGACAGGAACAGCAGCCGCAGACTGCGCTCGGGGAGCAGCCCGCTGAGCGCCTTGAAGACCGTGTCGAAGCCGCTGAGCCGGCGCAGCGCCACCAGCGCCGAACGGTCTGCCGGGTGCTCGTACGCCCGGGAGGAGATCTCCGGGAAACGCCTGCGCGACCTGCTCGGCACGCTCTCGTGCCCGTTCCGCTCGTGGCTGTCGTCGGACATGTGGTCCCCCATGCGTCTGATTGCCCTGTGTGCCCCCGAAGCGGTGCCCAGCCTAGGCGGAGATACGGTGGCAGGGCAGCACACCGTGAGGAGCAAGCCATGGAGCACATCCCCGCAGCCGACTGGCTCACCGAGGCCGCGAGCGCGGCGGACCAGCAGGGACCGGGCAATCTGCTGCGGGTCGTGCTGATCGTCTGCGTGGTCGGGATCGTCCTGCTGGCCTGGTTCCTGCTCCGCGGATACAAGCGGGACGACGACTGACCCCGGCGGGCGGCCACCCGGACCCGTGCGCGCGACCGGGCCTCCCCAACGGCGGAGTCGGGGTGATGGGGGCCGGAGCCCCCGCATACGATGGCCCGGACGTCTTTATCCCGCCCACACCGGATAGGTCCTGCCGAAGATGAGCTTCCACAGCACCGCTGCCCAGTTGGTCACCCTTGCCGCAGAGGGCGAGGAGCACGGCGGCAACCACGAGAGCCTCAGCCCGTACCTGACCGGTGGCGGCGCCTTCGTCGTCCTGCTTCTCCTGCTGTGGATCACCACCCGCTTCAACCGGGACCGCTGAGTCCCCCGCGGGCTTCCGGGCCGGGGCCGGGGGGCCTGTCGGCCGAAGCCCGTCGGCCGGGCCGGTAGGGTCTGCACGCATGGGAGAGCAGGACATGCCTACCGGTCCGGCGGATGACACGGTGAGCGGCACCGCACACCGCGCGGCCGGCCGCCTGGTGCCGGGCACGGACAACGGCCCGTCGAGTCCGGGCAAGCGCCGCCTCGGCGTCATGGGCGGGACGTTCGACCCGATCCACCACGGACACCTCGTGGCGGCCAGCGAGGTCGCCGCTCAGTTCCACCTCGACGAGGTGGTGTTCGTGCCGACCGGGCAGCCGTGGCAGAAGACCGCGCGCAAGGTCGCACCGGCCGAGGACCGCTATCTGATGACGGTCATCGCGACCGCCGAGAACCCCCAGTTCTCGGTGAGCCGCATCGACATCGACCGCGGCGGCCCGACCTACACCACCGACACCCTGCGCGACCTGCGGGCGCTGAACCCCGACACCGATCTGTTCTTCATCACGGGCGCCGACGCGCTCGGCCAGATCCTGACCTGGCGGTACACGGAGGAACTGTTCTCCCTCGCGCACTTCATCGGCGTCACCCGGCCCGGCCACACGCTGACCGACCCGGGTCTTCCGGAGGGCGGTGTCTCGCTCGTCGAGGTCCCCGCGCTCGCCATCTCGTCCACGGACTGCCGTGCCCGGGTCGCCAAGGGCGACCCCGTCTGGTACCTGGTGCCGGATGGTGTGGTGCGCTATATCGACAAGCGCGAGCTGTACCGCGGCGAGTGAGCCGAGAGGGGCACCGGTGAACGACCGATACGACGGATACGCGGGCGGCGACCAGTACGAACTCGTCGGCTACGACGAGTTCGGGCAGCCTGTGTACCGGCAGGTCCCGCAGCAGCAGGGCTACGACCCCTACGCGCAGCAGCAACAGCAACAGCAGGGGTACGGCTACGACCCCTACGCGAGCGGCCAGGAGCCGCCCGCCCCCTCGTACGACACCGGCTCCCAGCAGCCGGTGAGCCCCTACGACACGGGCACGCAGCAGCCGGTCCCGCCGTACGACCCGGGGAGCGGCTACGACACGGGCACACAGCAGCCCGTCCAGCCCTACGACACCGGCACGCAGCAGCCGGTGACCTCCTACGACGCGTACGACTCCTACGGAGCCTCGTCCACGGGGACCGCGTACGACGCCTATGGACACAGCCAAGGCCAGGGCCAGGGCACCGGGCGGCAGCCGCGTGTCGTCGAGCAGACCGCGTACATCCCGCAGCAGTCGAGGTCCGCCGAGGAGAACGAACCGCGGGCCGACCGCGACTACCGCACCGAGCAGTTCGCCTTCGTCGAGGACCCGGACGGGGACTCCGAAGACGTCATCGACTGGCTGAAGTTCACCGAGAACCGCACCGAGCGACGCGAGGAGGCCAAGCGGCGGGCCCGCAGCCGCGTCGTCACGCTGGTCGTGGTCCTCGCGCTGGTCGCCGTCGGCGGCGTCGGCTACCTCTGGTACGCGAACAAGCTGCCGGGCACGATCTCGGACGGCGGTACCGGCACCACCACGGCCGCCGGCGCGCAGAACCGCGACGTGATCGTCGTCCACCTGCACAACACCAAGAAGGGCGGCACCTCCACGGCGCTGCTCGTCGACAACACCACCACGAAGCAGGGCGCGACCGTCCTGCTGCCCAACTCCCTCGCCCTGACGGACGACGACGGCACCACGACCACCCTCGCCAAGTCCGTGGACGACGACGGCTCGTCGGGTACGCGCGACGCGATCGACACGGTCCTGGGCACCGACATCGAGGGCACCTGGCGCCTGGACACCCCCTACCTGAACAACCTCGTCGAACTCGTCGGCAACATCGACATCGACACCGACGCGGACGTGCCGGACCCCGACGCCAAGTCGGCCAAGAAGGGCGCCGCACCCCTCGTGCACAAGGGCGAGGACCAGACCCTCAGCGGCAAGATGGCCGTCGCCTACGCCACCTACCGCGCCCCCGGCGAGGCCCCGAACGCGCAGCTGGAGCGGTTCGGCCAGGTGATGCAGGGCGTGCTGCGGAAGCTGACCTCGGACCCGCAGGCCGCCACGACCACCGTGCAGACGCTCGCCCAGATCCTCGACCCCTCGCTGAACGACAAGGACCTCGGCACCTTCCTCGCCAAGCTCGCCGAACACGCCAAGGGCGGCGACTTCAGGACCTCGATGCTCCCGGTGCAGTCCGACGGCACCCTCACGGCGAAGACGAGCGACAGCGTCGTGAAGAACGTCCTCGGCGGGTCCGCCCGGAGCCCTCAGCAGGGCGACGCCGTCCGCGTCGGCATCACCAACGCCACCGGCACCAAGGAAGGCACCGAGAAGGCCCGCGTGGTCCTCATCAACGGCGGCTACACCTTCGTGGACGGCGGCACCGCCGAAGCCACCGAGAGCGTGTCCCGGATCACCTACGCCGACGCGAAGAGCAAGGACGACGCGGTCGAGGTCGCCAAGACCCTCGGCCTGCCCACCGGCTCGGTGAAGAAGGGCAAGGTCACGTCCAACGCGGACGTGTCGGTCGTGCTGGGGCAGAACTACCGCACCTCTTCGTGACGGGGAGCACGTCCCGGCAGGTCCGGGGCGTGATCCCGCCATCACGTGGGGTGCCGTCGGCGGGCCGTGAGACCCTTGAGGAGACCCGTGAGGGTTCCTGACCGCCGACGGGCTGCGACATGCGGGGGCGACCCCGCACCCAGCCGACCCCTGTTCCCGACCGAAAGCTTCGTAGTGACCGCCACTGACCGTTCGATCGAGCTCATCACCACCGCCTCCCAGGCGGCCGCCGACAAGCTCGCGCACGACATCATCGCCTACGACGTCAGCGACGTGCTGTCGATCACGGACGCCTTCCTGCTGGCCTCCGCACCCAACGACCGCCAGGTCAAGTCGATCGTCGACGAGATCGAGGAGCGGCTGAACAAGGAGCTCGGCGCCAAGCCGGTCCGCCGCGAAGGCGACCGCGAGGCCCGCTGGGTGCTCCTCGACTACGTCGACATCGTCGTCCACGTCCAGCACAGCGAGGAGCGCGTCTTCTACGCGCTGGAGCGCCTCTGGAAGGACTGCCCCGAGCTGGAGCTGCCCGCCGACGCCAAGGCCACCCGCGGCAAGGCCGAGGAGCACGCCAAGCTGCAGGCCGAGGAGGACTCCGCCGACTTCGGGGAGCTGCGGTGAGCGGCCCCGCCGGAACCGCCGAGCGCAAGAAGGGCCGGGGCCGCCGCGTCATCCTGTGGCGGCACGGCCAGACCTCCTGGAACGTGGAGCGCCGCTTCCAGGGCACCACGGACGTCGAGCTCACCGAGACCGGCATCGGCCAGGCACGCCGCGCCGCCCGGCTGCTGGCCTCGCTGCGCCCGGACGCCATCGTCGCCTCGGACCTCAGGCGCGCCGCCGACACGGCCGCCGAACTCGCCGCGCTCACCGGCCTGGAGGTCACGCACGACGAGGGTCTGCGCGAGACCTACGCCGGCGTCTGGCAGGGACTGACGCACACCGAGATCATCGCCCGGCACGGCGAGGAGTACGCCGCCTGGAAGCGCGGTGAGCCGGTCCGCCGTGGTGGCGGGGAGCTGGAGACCGAGGTCGCCGACCGGGCCGCCCCGGTCGTGCTCCGGCACGCCGACAAGCTTCCCGAGGACGGCACCCTCGTGGTGGTGAGCCACGGGGGCACCATCCGCACGACCATCGGCCGCCTCCTCGGTCTCGAATCGCGGCACTGGGAGAGCCTCGGCGGGCTCTCCAACTGCTGCTGGTCCGTCCTCGGACAGGGCGCGCGCGGCTGGCGCCTGCTCGAGCACAACGCGGGCACGCTGCCCGAACCCGTGCTCGGCGACGACGACTGAGCACCCCTTTCCGCACCCGCTCGAGGGGTCGGGACCCGGATTTCACTTTCCGGCAGGTCACCGGTTAAAGTTCTTCTTGTTCGCCCGCCGAGCGGGAAGAACGCAAGGGGCTATAGCTCAGTTGGTAGAGCGCCTGCATGGCATGCAGGAGGTCAGGAGTTCAATTCTCCTTAGCTCCACAGATCGACTCTCTGTTGAGTTGTCAAAGATCGGTGATGAAGATCCCGTTCCCGTGAGGGGACGGGATTTTTCGTGTCCCCGCCGGTCCCGGGCGGGTGCGTCAGGCGTCGGCCCCCACCGGCCCGGCGTCCATCGCGTCGGCCGGTGGCCAGAGCCGCTCCCGCCACTCCCGCAGCAGCGCCACCCCCTCGCGCGCCGACGCGTCCTCCGGCGTGTACGCCACGATCCGGCACTCCGGCATGCCGTCGACGGACAGCGACAGCGAGGTCATGCGCAGCTCACCCACCACCGGGTGCCGGAACGTCTTCACGCGGGGTCCCGGCGGTATGACCTCGCCACCGGCCCACAGCTCCACGAAGTAGGGGCTCGCGTCGGACAGCCGGCGGATGAAGTCCTCCCAGGCGGGCTCGCCGACGTGTCTTCCGTACGCCGCGCGCAGGGTGGCCACCATCACCGGCAGCTCACGGTCCGGGTGCACCAGGGGACAGGACTCGTCGGAGACCGTGAACAGCGTCCACAGCACGTTCGGTACGCCGATCTGCGCGCTCGTCGGCACCATGAACAGGTCCCGGTAGGCCGGGTTCGTGGCGAGCACGTCGTACCGCGAGGTGTAGACGACCGCCGGATGCGGGTCGAGGGCGTCGATGATGTCCTGCACGTCCGGCCCGACGGTCTGCGCGAGGCTCTCCGGACCGGACTCGTAGGGCACCTCCGCCAGGTGGTACAGGTGCTCCCGCTCGGCCCGGTCCAGTCGCAGCGTGCGCGACACCGCGTCCAGGACCTGCGGGGACGCGTTGATCGGCCGTCCCTGCTCCAGCCAGGTGTACCAGGTGACGCCCACGCCCGAGAGCTGGGCGACCTCCTCGCGGCGCAACCCCGGCGTGCGGCGCCGGAAGCCCGGTGGCATCCCCACGTCGGCCGGTGTCACACGGGCCCGCCGGCTGCGCAGAAAGGCGGCCAGCTCCGGCCGGCGCCGCTGTGTCGTGACCATCGTCATCACATCCCCCCGCTCCATCGTCGGTGCCGGAGCCCTCGGCTGCCAGGTGCTGTCAGTACCAGCATCGGCGGGCTCTCGTCACCCGGATCCGCTCCTCGCCAGGCTCGGCGCATGACGACCACAAGCCCGGCAGGGCCCGCCCCGCAAGCGGGTCCGAGTCCTGCGACCAGTAAAAGCCCAGGCACTGACAACGGCTCCGGACGGCTGCTCGCCGTCGTGCTCGCCACCCAGTTCATGGCACTGCTCGACGTCTTCATCGTGAACGTCGCCGTGCCCACGATCGGTTCCGATCTCCACGCGTCCGGCGCCGGCCTGCAGCTGGTGGTCGCCGGCTACTCCGTCGCGTACGCCGTCCTGCTGATCACCGGCGCGCGCCTCGGCGACCGGCTCGGTCACCGCCGCGTCTGGCTCACCGGACTCGCCGTCTTCACCGTCGCCTCGCTGGCCTGCGGACTCGCCCAGGGCACCGGCGAGTTGATCGCCTTCCGGGTGGTGCAGGGCGCCGGATCCGCCGTGATGATCCCGCAGGTGCTCAGCCTGATCCAGCGCCACTTCGCCGGCGAGGGCCGGGCGCGGGCGCTCGGTGCCTACTCCGCGGTCCTCGCGACCGGCGCCGCGGCGGGCCAGGTGCTCGGCGGGGTTCTCGTCAGCGCCGATCTGTTCGGCACCGGCTGGCGGCCGGTGTTCCTCGTGAACGTGCCGGTGGGCGTCGTCCTCCTCGCCGTCGGAAGCCGGGTGCTGCCGCGCGACGACACCCGGGCGCTGGAGCGTACGCGCGGCCTCGACCTGCCCGGGTTGGTGCTGCTGGGCGCCGCCGTCTCCCTGCTCACGGTGCCGCTCGTGCTCGGTCAGGAGGAGGGCTGGCCGCTGTGGTCCTGGCTGTCGCTCGCCGGGGCCGCCGTCCTCTTCGGTCTCTTCTGCGCCTACGAGTCCCGGCTCGCCCGCCGCGGCGGGGCCCCGCTGATCGCGCCGCGGGTGCTGCGCCATCCCGGCATGGGTCTCGCGGTGTTCCGGATCACCGCCGTGATGGCCGTCAACGGCGGGTTCCTGTTCGTCCTCACCCTCCACATCCAGGGTGGCCTCGGCTACAGCGCCCTGCGCGCGGGGCTGACCTTCGCGCCGACCGCCGTGGTCTTCGGCCTGGTCGGCCTGACCTGGCGAAGCTGGCCCGCGAGGTGGCAACGGGCCCTCGTCCCGGCCGGGTTCGCGCTCGCCGGGGCCGGCGTGGCGGGCGTAGGGTGGGCGCTGCGGGACGGCGGTGACGGCGGCCTGTGGCTGTACGCGGCGTTCACCGGCGTGGGCATGGGCCTGGCGCTCGGCTTCAGTCCGACGCTCACCGGGGCCCTGGCGACGGTGCGGGCCGAGGACGCGGCGGACGCCGGCGGACTGCTCGCGACGGTCACGCAGCTCGGTCAGCTGATCGGTGTCGCGGGCTTCGGCGCACTCTTCCTGGATCGGCTTGAGTCACTTGGGGCTCCCGGGGCGTATACCTCAGCGGACGGGCTTCTGGCGTGCACGTACGCCCTGGCGGCCACGGCCGCGCTGGGTGCCGTGGCCGGACTGGTACGCGGGCGTCGCTGACCGTATCGGCCCGGCCGTGGCAGAATCAGACGGCCGGAAGGGGGCGCGGCCCGACGGGAGGGAGTAGCGATGCCTGCGAGCATCCTCGAGGAGACCGACCGGCTCCTCGAAGCGTCGACGACCCGGAAGACAGCCACCCTCCTCGACTGCCCGTCCTGCGGTTCCGTCCATGTCGCCCAGGTCCTCGGGGACAACGGCGGGATCTCCTACGTGTGCACGGCCTGCGGCCACAGCTGGAGCTGATCGATGGGTGCACACAGGCGGAAGTGCGATTGGTGCGGCAGCGGCACGCCGATCGTCCGCGACATGGAGCCGCTCAACCACGACTACCAGTACTGGTGCGAGGAGTGCGCGCGGGCGCTGATCATAAAAGGCGACCCGATCGAGACGTACCGGGAGCTGGAGGGCGAGCCGATCTACGGACGGCTGCTCGACGAGCACTGCACACTGAAGCGGTTCTACTCGTTCGCGACGGCCTGAGCGCATCGAAGCGCCCGGACCGTCCCGTCCGGGCCACGGCAAGGGCGAGGACGGCGAGAGCGGTCACCCCGTAGAGGGCCGACAGCGTCAACTCGGCGCCTCCCTGACGCAGTTCGGGCCGGCCGGGGCCGTGCGGCACCCACCACAGCGCGTACGAGCAGAAGACCAGCGCCGAACACCCCGCCGAGGCCCGGTGTCCGGTGGCCAGGACCAGGGCGAACGGCACGCACCACACCCAGTGGTGCGACCAGGAGACCGGACTGACCAGCAGTGCCGTGGCCGCGCAGGCCACCGTCGCCCAGGCCCGGCTGCCGCGCAGCTCGGCGGCGACCGACACGGCGAGGCCCACGGCGCCCGCCGCCACCGCGGCGGCCACCCACCACAGCCCCGGGTCGGGGGTGTGCAGCAGCCGGGCCAGGATCCCGCGCAGCGACTGGTTCGCGGTGTCCTCCGCCCGTCCGACCCGTCCCGCGTCGAACACCACCCGGGTCCAGAACCGCCAGGAGTCCTCCGGCAGGACGGCCGCCGCCGACAGCGTGGCACCGGCGAAGGCGGCGGCCGCCCGCCGCGCGTGCCGCGTCCACGGCTCCGCAGAACCCCCACGCGCGCGTGCCACCACTCCGGTGACCAGCAGGAAGAGTGCGAACAGAGCGGGCGTCAGCTTGATCGCGGCGGCGAGTCCGATGCCGAGACCGGCCCACCGGTGGCCGGGTCTGCGGGTCAGGTCCCACAGCACCAGCACGGCGATCAGCAGGTTGACCTGCCCGTACCGCAGCGTCGTCCACACCGGCTCGCACCACACGGCGACGGCCGCCAGCCACCAGACGCCCTCCACGCGCGCGTGCCCCGCCAGCCGCAGCGAGAGACCGGCGAACGCCACCAGGAGGAGGAGGTTTCCGGCCGTCGCCAGGGTGCGCGCGGCATCCGTGCCCGGCAGGGTCAGCGGGACGAACAGCAGGGCCCCGAAGGGCGGGTACGTGCCGGGCAGGCGGGCCTCGGTCGTGCGCAGCGCGTACAGGTCGCCGCCGTCGAGGACCGTCGCGCCCTCCGCGCGGTAGACCATCAGGTCGATCATCGACACGTGCGCGGCCCGCTGGGCCGCCCAGAACACCGCGAAGGACAGCAGGCACGTCCCCAGGGCGAGGCGCGCGCGGCGGTCACGGGGCAGGGCGATCAGAGTCACGAAGGCCGACACTATCCGCCGTATCCGTACAGAACGGAAACGATTTGGTGGTGCACCCGGGAGACCGTGTAATGTTGGCGTCGCCGCCGGGGAAACCGGGCGGAACACCGCAAGGGGCTATAGCTCAGTTGGTAGAGCGCCTGCATGGCATGCAGGAGGTCAGGAGTTCAATTCTCCTTAGCTCCACAGCAGTTGAAGGCGGGCCACTCGATTCGAGTGGCCCGCCTTCTTCGCGTTCAGCGTCCGCTGCCCAGTGCCCGCCGCCCGCGGCCCTGGGAGAGGACGGGCAGGTTGTTGCGGGCCGGGGCGGAGGACCTGGTGTCCTCCTCGATGCGCAGCGCGAGTGCCGGGCAGCGCCGGACCGCGCGCAGGGCCTTGGCCTCCGCGTACCGGGGCACCTGCGCCTGCGCGACGGTCGGGAAGCCGTCGGCGCCCAGCTCGAAGACCTCGGGCAGGATGTCCGCGCACAGGCCGTGCCCGCGGCACAGGGTCCAGTCGACGAAGATCTTCTGGCGGCTGGGACCGGCCTCCAGCTGCCCCTGGCCGCCCGGGATGCCGGTGGGGGTCTGGCCGCCCTCGAAGAGCGGCAGGACGCCCTCCACGGGCCTTCCGCAGCCGTTGCCGAGGACGTGGGCGGCGAGGTCGTCGGTGAAGGCCTTGATCGTGGACTCGATGAACATCGCCGAGCCGTCCGGGTGCGAGCACGCACCGCGCCGCTTCACGGCCTTGGCGACCTGCTTGACGGCCTCCAGCGCGGCCGGGCCGCCGCCGTTGAGTATGTCCTCCAGGCCGCGCGCGGCGGCGGGCAGGCCGAGGTAGCAGGGGCCGCACTGCCCCGCGCTCTCCTCGGCGAGCCACTGCGCCACGCGCAGCGATTCGCCGAGCGGGCAGGTCGCCTGGCTGATCGGGAGGATCGCGCCGGCGCCGAGGGAACCGCCCACGGCGTCCAGGGAGTTGCGCGAGACGATCGCCCCGTCGAGTGCCGCCGCGTCCAGCCACTTGCCGTGGTAGCCGCCGGTCAGCACGCCCTGCGGCATGGGCGGGGCGCCGGCCAGCTGGAGCACGTACCGCAGGGGCACTCCGGTGGGCACCTCGATCACCATGGGGCGCGCGACGGCGCCCGAGACGGTGAGCATGACGGTGCCGGGCTCGTCGTACAGGCCGGTGTTGCGGTAGCGGTCGGGGCCGATGCGGGCCGCGATGGCCAGCTGGGCGAACGTCTCGGCGTTGGACAGCAGGGTGGGGGCGCCGCCGACCCCGCTCTGCGACGCGCTGATCTTGCGGCCGGGCGGGATCGCCGGGCCGCCGTCGATGGAGCGGATCAGGGAGGCGGCCGCTCCGGTGACCATCCGTACCGGGTTGCGCTGCACGCGCGCGCGGAGGGCCGATCCACGGCGGTTGCTCAGACCGCGTTCGGCCAGGGCTGCCTCCATGGAGGCCTGCGTCGACGCCCGGGTCACACCGATGACCAGGGTGCGGGCGCCCATCGCCTCGGCGGCCAGGAGGGCGCCGTCCAGGATGAGGTGCGGGGCGCGGTTGATGAGCACCGTGTCCTTGCGGCAGGCGGGTTCGTCCTCGCTGCCGTTGACGACCACGACGGGCCGGATGCCTTTCTTGATGGCCGACTCCGCGACCGAACGCAGTTTCTTGGCGAAGGGGAAACCCGCGCCGCCGCGGCCCTTCAGGGAGATCGCTTCGGCGAGGCCCGCGAGTTGTTCGCCGCCCATCGGTTCGAGCGGTCCGTGCACCTTGAGGTGCATCGGCAGGTCGAGTCGTTCAACCAGGTCGAAGCCCGACGTGAGCTGCGGAAGTCCGACCACGCGGACTTCCGGGACGTCGGGCAGGGCCTCGTTCACTTAAAAGCCTCCGGAAGGGGCGTTCCATGGTTCACCGGAGCCAGGAGCGTCGAAGGCGCCCGGCAGTACGTCAGGCGTGGGACCGCTGTCGTACGTGTCGTTGGTGTTGTACGTGCCGTAGAGGGGGTTCGTCTCACCGGTGTCGTACACATCACTCGCGACGTATCCGTTGTCGCCCGGATTGCCATAGACAGGGATGGTGTATCCCGTGTCGTTGAGCGGGTCGTACGCGGAACGGGGGGCCTCGCCGACGGGCGGCGGGGACGGGATGGGCCAGTCGCCGGAGGTGCTGCCGTCGAAGCGGGGCATGGCCTGCGTGGGCTGCGTGTCCAGGGGGACCTGGATGCGCTCCGTCGGGTCGATCAGCGGGTCGCCGGTGGGCGAACTGCCTCCCACGGCGCGGTAGGCGGCGGCGAAACCGCCGCTCGCGGCCTCGGCGGCCTGGGGCGGAGTGGCGTAGAGCGACTGCGCGGCGGACGGCATGCGCTGCGGCGGCACGAACGTGTCCGGCGGGGACTGCCGGGACCCGCGGGAGGCGAAGCCGGGCAGGGAGCCCGCGGCACGGGGTGCCTCGCGGTCCTCGCGGGGCGTCCGGGCGCCGGGGCCGCCGGCCTCGCCCATGATCAGCAGGATCCGGTCCGCGACCTTGCGCTTGAGGGGTCCGGAGGCCGAGCGCAGGGCCAGCGCGGCCATGACGGCGACCAGGCAGAGGCTGTAGAGCACCGTGACGTAGGTCTTCGCGGGGCGTCCCGCGTACAGGCCGTGCACCAGGGCCGAGCACCAGGCGGGGTAGGCCAGCATGTGCACGGCGCGCCAGCGCGCGGCGATCGGCGCGGGGGAGGCGAACGCGCTGCGCAGCGCGCCGGTGACGGCGGTGAAGATCATCAGCAGGCCGGCCAGGGAGCCGAAGCCGATGAGCCCTGCGGTGCCGGTGACGCCGAGGCCGAAGGGGACGACGGCGGCGATCAGCGTGGTGTGGTCCAGCGCCAGCTTGACCGTGACGTGCAGCAGGAGGAAGGCGACCGAGGAGACGGCGGTCGTCCGGTGCACGGCCTGGGCGATCAGGCGCTGTCGCGTGTTGAGGAACAGGCGGTCGGTCGCGACCAGTCCCCACACCACGGAGCAGGTGAGGGCGACCAGTGACAGCACGCCGGCACCGAAGTTGAGGAAGTCCCTGACTCCGTCACCTCCGAGCAGGACGATCAGGGGTATGAGAAGCAGAGCGGCAGCCGATGCCGCCCCATAGACCGACCGGCCCGGTTGGGGGAGCGAGCTGTTGTTGCGACGAGGGTTCATGGGGGTACTCCCAAGGAGTTTCGGGGAAGCGGTCCCGAAGCGGCACTCTAAGTCGAGCCATACCTATGGATACGGGGTTTCAGTTATTGCGTCGTTATCCAAGGGCCGCGAGAGGCTTGTGTTGTCCCTTAGCGGCCGTTACGCGAAGTAATCTTTGAACTTTGTTCAGCTTTTTCGGTCTTCGTGGGGGTGGCACGGCGTGCCCTGAGGTGGCCGGAAGGCCGTCGCGACGCGCGTCGGGCCTGGGGTACCCTGGCGCCATGCGTGCCGTACGCCTTCTGCTTAGCGAGCCGCGCTGATCAGTCCCGGCCACTGAAGAATCGTGGTCGGCATCGGCGCGGCGTCCCCTCCTGTGCGAGGGGCTTTTTCATTTCCCCAGCGCTGGCAGAGACGACCGATGGAGCTTTGAGATCATGAGCGAGACGAACGCCTCCCCCGCCGCCGAAGGCGCGGGCGGTGCCCCCGCCGCCTCCGAGGTGGCCGCGCCGCACCGCTACACGGCCGCCATGGCCGCGGACATCGAGGCACGCTGGCAGGACTTCTGGGACGCGGAGGGCACCTACGCGGCGCCGAACCCGACCGGTGACCTGGCCGGCGACCCCGCTCTGGTCGCCAGGCCCAAGAAGTTCATCATGGACATGTTCCCGTACCCCTCGGGTGCGGGACTGCACGTCGGGCACCCCCTGGGGTACATCGCCACCGACGTGTTCGCCCGGTTCCAGCGGATGACCGGCCACAACGTCCTGCACACCCTGGGCTTCGACGCCTTCGGCCTGCCCGCCGAGCAGTACGCGGTGCAGACCGGCACGCACCCGCGTGTCTCCACCGAGGCCAACATCGAGAACATGAAGGTCCAGCTGCGCAGGCTGGGCCTGGGCCACGACAAGCGCCGGTCGTTCGCGACGATCGACCCGGAGTACTACAAGTGGACCCAGTGGATCTTCCTGCAGATCTTCAACTCCTGGTACGACCAGGAGGCCGGCAGGGCCCGCCCGATCTCCGAACTGGTCGCGCAGTTCGAGTCCGGTGAGCGCGCCGTCCCCGCCGCCGACGGCTCCACGCGCGCGTGGAGCGAGCTGACCGCAGCGGAGCGCGCCGACCTGCTGGGCGAGTACCGCCTGGCGTACGCCTCCGACGCGCCCGTCAACTGGTGCCCCGGCCTGGGCACCGTGCTGGCCAACGAGGAGGTCACCGCGGACGGCCGCTCCGAGCGCGGCAACTTCCCCGTCTTCAAGGCCAAGCTGCGCCAGTGGAACATGCGCATCACCGCCTACGCCGACCGGCTGCTGGACGACCTGGACGCGCTGGACTGGCCCGAGGCCATCAAGCTGCAGCAGCGCAACTGGATCGGCCGCTCCGAGGGCGCCCGGGTCGACTTCCCCGTCGACGGCCAGGCGATCACGGTCTTCACGACCCGCCAGGACACCCTGTTCGGCGCCACCTACATGGTGCTGGCCCCCGAACACCCCCTGGTCGACACCTTCGTGCCCGACGCATGGCCCGAGGGCACCCACGACGTGTGGACGGGCGGCCACGCCACCCCCGCCGAGGCCGTCGCCGCCTACCGCGCGCAGGCCGCCTCCAAGTCCGACGTCGAGCGGCAGGCCGAGGCCAAGGACAAGACCGGCGTCTTCACCGGCGTGTACGCGACCAACCCGGTCAGCGGCGAGCGCATCCCGGTCTTCATCGCCGACTACGTCCTGATGGGCTACGGCACTGGCGCGATCATGGCCGTCCCCGCGCACGACAGCCGCGACTTCGCGTTCGCGCGCGCCTTCGAGCTGCCGATGCGCTGCGTCGTCGAGCCCTCGGACGACCGGGGCACCGACCCCTCGACGTGGGACGACGCCTTCGCCTCGTACGACGCGAAGATCGTCAACTCCACGGGTGAGGACATCACCCTGGACGGCCTGGGCGTCACCGAGGCCAAGGCGCGCATCACCGAGTGGCTGTCCGGCAAGGGCATCGGCGAGGGCACCGTCAACTTCCGGCTGCGCGACTGGCTGTTCAGCCGCCAGCGCTACTGGGGCGAGCCCTTCCCGATCGTCTACGACGAGGACGGCATCGCCCACCCGCTGCCCGAGTCCATGCTGCCGCTGGAGCTGCCCGAGGTCGAGGACTACTCGCCGCGCACCTTCGACCCGGACGACGCGGACACCTCCCCGGAGACCCCGCTGTCCCGCAACGAGGACTGGGTCAACGTCACCCTGGACCTGGGCGACGGGCCGAAGAAGTACCGCCGCGAGACCAACACCATGCCCAACTGGGCCGGTTCCTGCTGGTACGAGCTGCGCTACCTGGACCCGCACAACGACCGGAAGCTGGTCGACCCCGAGATCGAGCGGTACTGGATGGGCCCTCGCGAGGGTCAGCCGCACGGCGGAGTCGACCTGTACGTGGGCGGCGCCGAGCACGCCGTGCTGCACCTGCTGTACGCGCGCTTCTGGTCGAAGGTCCTGTACGACCTGGGCCACATCTCCTCCGCCGAGCCGTTCCACAAGCTGTTCAACCAGGGCATGATCCAGGCGTACGTCTACCGCGACGCGCGCGGGATCGCCGTACCCGCCGCCGAGGTGGAGGAGCGCGACGGCGCGTTCTACTTCGAGGGCGAGAAGGTCTCCCGGCTGCTGGGCAAGATGGGCAAGTCCCTGAAGAACGCGGTGACCCCGGACGAGATCTGCGCCGAGTACGGGGCGGACACCCTGCGCCTGTACGAGATGGCGATGGGCCCCCTGGACGTGTCGCGGCCGTGGGACACGCGCGCGGTGGTGGGACAGTTCCGGCTGCTGCAGCGGCTGTGGCGCAACGTCGTCGACGAGACCACGGGCGAGGTCACGGTCGTCGACACCGAGCCGGACGAGGCCACGCTGCGTGCCCTGCACAAGGCGATCGACGGCGTCCGCCAGGACCTGGAGGGCCTGCGCTTCAACACCGCCATCGCCAAGGTCACCGAGCTGAACAACCACCTGACCAAGGCGGGCGGCCCGCTGGCGCGCACGGTCGCCGAGTCCCTGGTGCTGCTGGTCGCCCCGCTGGCCCCGCACATCGCCGAGGAACTGTGGCGCAAGCTGGGCCGCACCGGCTCGGTCGTCCACCAGGACTTCCCGGTCGCCGACCCCGCCTACGTGGTCGACGAGGCCGTGACCTGCGTCGTGCAGATCAAGGGCAAGGTCAAGGCGCGCCTGGAGGTCTCCCCGGCGATCTCCGACGAGGAGCTGGAGAAGGTCGCGCTGGCCGACGAGCGGGTCGTCGCCGCCCTGGACGGCGCCGGTATCCGCAAGGTCATCGTGCGGGCGCCGAAGCTGGTGAACATCGTCCCGGCGTAGTCGAACGACGCCGGCCGGGCACCTTCGTGTCCGGCCGTCGGGGTAGTCCCCTACGGGCAGGTTCGGGGTTCTTGTGGAACTCCGGACCTGCCCGTTGCGTTTACCGTTGAAGAGCCGCGGCAGCCGCCGCGCCGGACGGAGGAGGAGCGTGGTGGAAGCCGTGGTCGCAGTGATGGCACTGCTCTTCCTGCTGTTCGTGGTCCTCGGCGCGTACGCCACCGTGAAGGTCGTCGGCGCCGCCAAGCGCGGCGTGGACCGCACGCTGACCCAGGCGCGCCGCACCGTCGAGGACACCACCCTGCGCGCCAGGACCCTCGCCCAGCCGGGCCCCACCGGCGAGCTGGCCCAGCTCCGGCTCAAGCTGCGGACGTCGATGCGCGCCACCCAGGACGCCCTGCACGCGGGCGTGACCCACGACGAGTCCCTGAAGGAGTCGCTGGGCCTCTTCGAGCGGCTCAGCGCTCACGGACACGAACTGGACGGCGAGCTCAAGCGCCTGGAGACCGAACCAGACCGGGGCACGCTCGTCTCCCGCCTGCCCGGTCTCCGCGAGCGCACCGAGCAGATCACGCGCTCGGCCGACGCCCTGCGCTGGGCGGCCCGCGACCGGGCCCGCCGCTTCGCCGACGACGACCTCGACTCGCTGAGCACGCAGATAGACATGGAGGCGGGCGCGCTGCGCCACTGGACGACGGAGCCGACCGGCACCTCGTCCTGGCCCCAGGCGCCGGCACCCGAGGACGCGACGTCCGGCCGCCAGACGTGGCCCGAGACACCCGGGGCCCGCGCGGCCGAGGAGCCCACCCGGTCGGCCATCACCCCGCCGGCACCGCGGCCCGTCCACCCCTGGCAGAAGAAGCCCCGCCCCGAGAGCACCACTTGATCCGGTCGGCCCCGCTCCCGGCGCCCGGGGCCGGACTGCCGCTCGCCCGCCCCGACAGGTAACCTCCAGCTCATGTCCCGCCATGTCGCGATCGTCACCGATTCAACGGCCTACCTGCCGCCACGGACGATGGAGCGCCACGGCATCACGGCGGTGCCCCTCACCGTGGTCCTCGGTGACCGGGCCCTCGAAGAGGGCACCGAGATCTCGGCCCGCTCCCTGGCCCAGGCCCTGCAGAAGCGGCGGTCCGTCACCACCTCCCGGCCCAGCCCCGAGGTCTTCGCCGAGACCTACCGCAAGGTCGCCGAGTCGGGCGCCCCGGGCATCGTCTCCCTCCACCTGTCCGCCGAGTTCTCCGGCACGTACGACGCCGCCGTCCTCGCGGCGCGTGAGGCGCCGGTGCCCGTGCGCGTGGTGGACACCGGCATGGTCGCGATGGCCCTCGGCTTCTGCGCACTGGCCGCCGCCGCGTCCGCCGAGGCGGGCGGCACCGTCGACGACGCGGTCACGGCAGCGGAGAAACGGGCCGCGGGCACCTCCGCCTTCTTCTACGTCGACACCCTCGACTATCTGCGCCGAGGTGGCCGGATCGGTGCCGCCCAGGCCCTGCTGGGCTCCGCCCTGGCGGTGAAGCCCCTGCTCCAGCTGGACGGCGGGCGCATCGAACTCCTGGAGAAGGTCCGGACCGCGTCCAAGGCGATCGCCCGCCTGGAGGAGATCGTGGCCGACCGCGCGGGGGCCGCGCAGGTGGACATCGCGGTCCACCATCTCGCCGCCCCCGAGCGGGCGTCGGCGCTGGCCGACCGGCTGCGGGCACGGGTGCCGGGCCTCGCGGATCTCCATGTCAGTGAGGTCGGAGCGGTCATCGGGGCGCACACGGGACCGGGGTTGCTGGGAGCGGTCGTCTCCCCTCGGTGAGACGGCCGACGGGGTGGGATTTCCCCCGTACGAGTGAGCGAGTTATCCACAACGGGGCCGTCGTCCACGGGAATTGACCAAGATCATCGCGGGAGCCGTGGGTTGGCTCATCCTCGGCGCATGGCACTTCGATCACGCTCACGTACAGCCATCGCGACCAGCGGCCCGGGCAGGGGTCCCGTCTCCGACGGGCGCACCCGTCATCGGCGGCACCACGCCCGCGGCCGGGGCGGACGACATCAGACATCGGCGGAGGTGCTCCGCCGACGGGCGGAGGCGCTCTTCGCCGAAAGAGCAGGGGAACCGGGGGGTTCGGGGGTTGGGCCGTCGGTCGGTTCGGATGGGCCGCCGGCGGATTCAGAGGTTGGGCCGTCCGTTGATTCGGACGGGCTGCTGGTCGGTTCGGAGTTTGGGCCGCCTGGAGGGTGGGCCGGGGAGGTCCGTGGGAGCGAGGGGCGTCGCGGTGGTGCATCTCGTCGCGGCGATGTCAGTGCGGGTCCGGGTGCTGGCGGTGGTGCTTATGAGGGTGCGGTCGCGGGGGTTGGCTCGGGGACGGGTGCCGATATCGGCGGAGTGCCCGGTGCGTGGCGCGAGCGGGTGGGGCCCGCGGTGCGGGAGCGTCTGCCGCTGTGGCTCCAGTCGCGGTGCGGACTGGAACGGCGGAGTGTGGTCGCACTCACCGTCGTGCTCGTCGTCGCCGCGGTCTTCGCCGCCCAGCACTTCTGGACGGGACGCACTCAGCAGGTCCGCGCACCGGAAGTCGTACGGGCGGCGGTTCCCTACGGGGAGGAGAGCGGACGGGAGGGCACGAAGCCCGAGTCCTCGACCGGCGCGCCGACTCCGGGCGGAGGCCCCGGCAGGGCGATCTTCGTGGACGTCAGCGGCAAGGTGCGCAGTCCCGGTGTCCAACGGCTGCCGGCCGGTTCACGGGTCGCCGACGCTCTGCGGGCGGCCGGCGGGGTGCGTCCCGGCACGAAGACCGAGGGCCTGAACCGGGCACGCCTCCTGGTCGACGGCGAGCAGGTGGTCGTCGGCGGCCCCGCGCCCCCGGCCGGTGTCGGCTCCGGCCAGGCGGGGACTTCGGGCGGCGCTGGGTCCGTCACCGGGTCGGTGCCCGGTGGGCCTCCCGCGGCGCCGGTCTCCCTGAACGCCGCCACGGCGGAGCAGTTGGACACCCTGCCGGGAGTCGGGCCCGTTCTGGCCCAGCACATCATCGACTACCGCGCCCAGCACGGGGGTTTCCGCTCGGTCGACGAACTGCGCGAGGTCAACGGCATCGGTGACCGCCGCTTCGCCGATCTGCGAAATCTCGTACGCCCATGAGCGGGGCAGGGACCACGGAACCCGGGGCACCCGACCGCCCGGCGGTGCACGCCGTCTCCGGCAAGCGGCTGGGGGCGTCGCACCCCCGCCAGGAAGGGGCGACGGACCTGAGGTTGGTGCCGCCCGCCCTGGCGGCCTGGGCGACGGCGGCGCTGACGGTGCACGTGTCCGGCGCGTGGGTGACGGGCCTGGTCGTGGTCTGCCTCGCGGGGGCGGCCGTGCTGTTGCTGATGCGGTGGCGAGGGGCGCATGGGGTGCAAAGGGGAGCACCGTCGGACGGGGGAGTGGGCGGCGAGGGGGCGGTGGTCGGGGCGCCTGTTGCATCGCCGGGGCGGCGACGAGGAGACGGCGTCCGGGGTCCGTCGGGGGCGTGGCCGCAGGTTTCGGCGGCCGCCGTGCTGTTGTGTGTCGCCGCGGCCGCCACCTCCGCCGGAGTGCACGGGGCGGATCTGCGCCGGGGCCCCGTGCCTGACCTGGCACGGCAGTACGCGCGGATCACGGCCGAGGTGCAGCTCACCTCCGACCCCCGGCTCACCCGGCCCCGCGTCAGGGGAGATCAAGCGGCTCCCACGGCGGTGCTGCTCGACGCGGAGGTGCGGCGGGTGAGGAAGCCGGACGGGACGGTCGTGGCGACCCGCACGCCGGTGCTGGTGATCGTGGACGCGAGCGGCTACCGGAAGCGGGGAGGCGCGGGGCGCTCACGATGGCTGGAGCTGCTGCCGTCCACGCGGGTACGGGTGTCCGCCCAGGTCGTGCCCGCCCTGACCGGCGGTGACCGGATCGCGGGTGTCCTACGTGTCCGCGGCGGAGGGGCACCCGACGTCGTGGGGGAGCCGTCGGGGGTGCAGCGCCTCGCGGGCCGGCTGCGCGGCGGGCTGCGGGAGGCGACCGAGGGGCTGGACCCGGACGCGCGGGCGTTGCTGCCGGGCCTGGTCGTCGGCGACACCTCACGCGTCTCCCCGGAGCTGGACGAGGCGTTCAAGGCGACCGACCTCGCCCATCTGCTGGCGGTCAGCGGCGGCAACCTCGCTATTCTGCTCGTCCTGTTCATCGGACCACCGGGGCTGGCGCAGCGGGCCGAGCGCCGTGGTCTGGCGGCCGGACTCGGAATGTCGTTGCGGACGACCGCGCTGTTCGGCGGTGCGCTCACGGTCGGCTTCGTGATCGTGTGCCGACCGGACCCCAGTGTGCTGCGGGCCGCGGCGTGCGGTGCGATCGTGCTGCTCGCCATCGCGACCGGACGACGCAGGTCCCTGATCCCGGCGCTGGCCACCGCGGTCCTGGTGCTGGTGCTCTACGACCCCTGGCTGGCGCGGAGTTACGGCTTTCTGCTCTCCGTGCTGGCGACCGGCGCGCTGCTCACCATCGCCCCGCGCTGGAGCGCCGCGCTCCAGAGGCGCCGGGTCCCGCCCAGGGTGTCCGAGGCGCTGGCCGCGGCGGCGGCCGCCCAGGTCCTGTGCGCGCCGGTGGTGGCGGTGCTGTCCGCCCGGGTGAGCCTCGTGGCGGTGCCGTGCAACCTCCTGGCCGAGTTCGCGGTCGCGCCGGCCACGGTGCTGGGTTTCGCCGCCCTCGCGACGGCGCCGGCGGCGATGCCGGTCGCCAAGGCACTCGCCTGGTGCGCGAGTTGGCCCGTCGGGTGGATCGCGGACATCGCCCGCACCGGGGCGGCGCTGCCGGGCGCGGGGGTGGACTGGCCGGGTAGTTGGACGGGCGCGTTGCTGCTCGCCCTGGTCACGGCGGTCGTCGTACTGGTGGGGCGCAGGCTGGTGAGACACCCCTGGCTGTGCGGAGTCTGTGCCGTGCTGTTCCTGCTGGCCGTGGTGCAGCCGCCGCCGCTGACCCGGGTTATCACGGGCTGGCCGCCGCCGGGCTGGCGCTTCGCGGTCTGCGATGTGGGACAGGGCGACGCGACCGTACTCGCGGCGGGCGACGGTACGGGCGTGGTGGTGGACGCGGGACCGGACCCGGTGCTCGTCGACCGGTGCCTCAGCGAGCTCGGCATCACGAGGATCCCGCTGGTCTTGCTGACCCACTTCCACGCCGACCACGTGGCGGGGCTGCCGGGCGTGCTGCGGGGGCGTTCGGTGGGCGCCATCGAGACGACCGGCCTGGAAGAGCCGCCCGAGCAGGCAAGGTTCGTGCGGTCCCAGGCGGCGGCGCGGCACATCCCCGTGACCCGTGCCGCGGCGGGGGAGCGGAGGCGTACCGGAGACCTCGACTGGCGGGTGGTGTGGCCGCCACCGGGTCCCGCCCCGCCGGCCGAGGGCCCGAACGACGCCAGTGTCGCCCTGCTCGTGCGGTCGGCGGGACTGTCCCTCCTGCTGCTCGGCGACCTGGAACCCGTCGCCCAGCAGGCCCTGCTGAGGTCGCCCGGCGGCGCGGGCCTGGGCGCCGTGGACGTGCTCAAGGTCGCCCACCACGGCTCGGCCTACCAGGATCCGGAGCTCATACGCAGGGTGGCTCCGAGGCTCGCGTTGATCTCGTGCGGCGAGGACAACCCGTACGGACACCCGGCACCCAGCACGGTCGCCGCGCTGCGTTCCGGGGGTGCGGCGGTGATGCGCACGGACAAGGACGGGGCCATCGCGGTCACGGGCTCGGGTGAGGGACTGCGGGTGGCCAGGGGGTGAGGGGCCGGGAGGGGAGGGCGCAGCCGAGGGTGGGGCGGGCCGGAAGGAGGGAATCAGTCGGAACGGTGGTTCGGGACGGGGTGTCCGGTGGTCGCGGAGGGAGACTGGGCTCATGAATTCCGCACAGATCGACGCCTATCTCCGTCGTATCGGGGCCGCCCGCCCCGAGCGGCCCACCGCCGAAGCGCTGCGTGAGCTCCAGGTGCGGCATCTGCGAACCGTTCCGTTCGAGAACCTGTCGATCCACCTCGGTGAGGAGATCGTGCTGGAGGAGAAGCGGTTGCTGGACAAGGTGGTGGGGGCCCGCAGGGGCGGCTTCTGCTACGAACTGAACGGCGCCTTCGGGATGTTGCTGGCTGGTCTGGGATTCGACGTGACCCTGCTCGCGGCGCGGGTGCACGGGGCGGGCGGCCGGCTCGGGATCCCCTACGACCACCTCGCGCTGCGGGTGCGGACGTCGGACGGGGGCGACCTGCTGGCCGACGTGGGCTTCGGGGCGAACAGCCACTGGCCGCTGGCCTTCGGGGAGAGGGACGACCAGGTCGATCCGGCCGGCACGTTCCGTGTGGAAGAGGCGGAGGAGCCGGGCTTGGACGGTGCGCCGGAGTACGGGGATCTGGATGTGCTGCGGGACGGAACCGCGCAGTACCGCCTGGAGACGCGCCGGCGTGTGCTCGGGGACTTCGTGGCGGGGGCCTGGTGGCACAGCACGTCACCGGAGTCGCACTTCACGCAGTCGCTGGTGTGTTCGCGGGTCACGGAGGACGGAGGGCGGATCACGTTGAGCGGCCGGGTCTTCACGGTGACCGGAGTCGACGGCACGAAGGAGGTGTCGGAGCTGGGTACGGACGAGGAGGTGCTGGGGGTCTACCGGGAGCGGTTCGGGATGGAGCTGGGCCGGGTTCCGGTGGTGCGGGAGGCCTGATCGGCCGAGGTCGTCCCAGGTCGTCATGGCCACCCGGGGCAGCCCGCGATTGTTGAGGCTGTCCGGGATGCTCCGAGGCGCCCAGAGCGGTCCCGATGCCGCGCCAGGCTTTCGTGAGTTGCCGGGGGCGTCGGGGTCTTCCGGCGCTGTCCGGGGTCGTCCGACGTTGTCCGAGGCCATGCGGGGCCGGCGCCGGCGGCCGGTGAGGAGCGGCTGGGCGTCAGGTGCCGTCGGTCGGAGGGCCCGGCGAAGGGTGTTCCCGGCGTTGGGTGGGCCCGGCGTCCGGGGCCGATGGCCGTCGCGGAAAATGTCTCCGTGAGCGATGTGAGACATGTGCTGGTGCTGCCCGACCGCGATGCGGCGGAGGAGGCGCTGGAGGCACTCGGGGACCGGTTCGGCCTGGACGAGGAGCCGCAGCTCGTACGGGACGCGCTGGCCGGTGAGGACGATGCCGAGGACGCGCAGTGGCTGGTCGTGCTGCGGGACTTGGACGGGCGGCTCGTTCCCGCGGAGCTGGACGAGTTCGCGGGCGAGTGGGACGGCTGGCGGGAGGAGCCGTAAGCGGGGGCCGACGCCCGCTTACGTCCTGTGGACCGGCCGGTCGACGTCGCCGCGTATTGGTGACCAGGCGCCCTGTCGGAACTCCCTGGCCGCCTGCTCAGGGCTGCGTGGGTCCGCGATGCGGTGGGTTGTCAGTGGCGCGTGGGATGCTTGGCGCGATGGCCAGGAAGACTGCACAAGACGACCCCCTCGCCCCTGTCACGCTAGCCGTGGGACAGGAGGATCTCCTGCTCGACCGTGCCGTGCAGGAGGTGGTGGCCGCTGCCCGGGCCTCCGATGCCGACACGGACGTGCGGGATCTCACGCCGGACCAGTTGCAGCCGGGGACGCTCGCGGAGCTGACGAGTCCGTCGCTGTTCGCCGAGCGCAAGGTGGTCGTCGTACGGGATGCCCAGGATCTGTCGGCCGACACGATCAAGGACGTGAAGGCATACCTCGGGGCGCCCGCGGAGGAGATCACCCTGGTGCTGCTGCACGCGGGCGGGGCCAAGGGCAAGGGGCTGCTCGACGCCGCGCGCAAGGTGGGAGCGCGCGAGGTTGCCTGTCCGAAGATGACGAAGCCGGCGGACCGGCTGGCGTTCGTGCGCAGTGAGTTCCGGGCGCTCGGCCGGTCGGCGACGCCCGAGGCGTGTCAGGCGCTCGTCGACTCCATCGGGAGCGACCTGCGGGAGCTGGCGTCCGCGGTGTCGCAGCTGACCGCGGATGTCGAGGGCACGATCGACGAGGTCGTGGTCGGGCGGTACTACACCGGGCGGGCCGAGGCGTCGAGCTTCACCGTGGCCGACCGGGCCGTGGAGGGGCGGGCGGCGGAGGCGCTGGAGGCGTTGCGCTGGTCCCTGTCGACCGGGGTCGCGCCGGTGATGATCACCAGTGCGTTGGCGCAGGGCGTGCGGGCGATCGGCAAGCTGTCGTCCGCGCGGGGCGGGCGGCCCGCCGATCTGGCCCGGGAGCTGGGGATGCCACCGTGGAAGATCGACCGGGTGCGGCAGCAGATGCGGGGGTGGACTCCCGACGGGGTCGCCTATGCGTTGCGGGCTGTGGCCGATGCCGATGCGGGGGTGAAGGGGGGTGGGGATGATCCCGAGTACGCGCTCGAGAAGGCGGTCGTCGCCATCGCCCGGGCGGCTCGGTCCAGGCTGGGCTAGCCCCGAAACCGGGGTGACTTTCCCGACCCCTTCGGCTCGCGCTGCGGGTGCCGGATGCCGGGTGCCGCTGGCCGACGGTTGCCCCGGGTCCCGGGTCCCGGGTTCGTGCTGAGGGTTGGATTCTCAGCCCATCCAGCGTTTGAGGACCTACTAACTCCAGCTACCGCCTCGCCCCGCCCGCAGGCACTCGTGCCACCTCACCTCACACCTCTGCGCCGCCCCAGCGGACCCGCCTCTGGGCACCCGTCGCCCCAGGCGCTCGCGCCCAACGCCCGCACGGCGGCCCCCCCGGCACCCGTGGCCCACCCCGAAAACCCAAAAGCCCCAGCCACCCCTCCTGGGGAAGGAGGGGGTGCCGGGGTTCTTGGAGCAAGCTCTGTGGATCCACGCCCGCGTGGCGAACGCAGGTCGCGCGTGGGTCCGGGGGTGTCGGGTGGGAGCGGAGAGAGAGGGCCCGCTCGGGTCCAGCCGACGGTCAAGTCAGGGGTCGAGCCCGCGAGGGCTCAGCCGACTCAGCCCTTGAGGGAAGCGACCTTCGAAGCAAGCGCCGACTTCTTGTTGGCGGCCTGGTTCTTGTGGATGACGCCCTTCGAGACGGCCTTGTCGAGCGCGCGCGACGCGTCGCGCGTGTACTCCGTGGCCTTCTCGACGTCACCCGCGGCAGCGGCCTCGCGGGCCTTGCGGATCGCGGTCTTCAGAGAGGACTTGACGGCCTTGTTGCGCAGCCGGGCCTTCTCGTTGGTCTTGATCCGCTTGATCTGGGACTTGATGTTCGCCACTGATGAGCCTTTTCAGGTTCAGGCGCGCGAGGGCAGGCCTCACGCGCCGATGATTGATCTTCGAGTAGCTCCCCGGCGAACCGGCGGAACTGCTGCCCCGCTGGTAGCCCGGCGGAGCCGATACCCCTCCGGTCACCCGGTGGAGCCGTCTGTGCCTCGTGCAGAGAGGGCATGAGACACAGCCACCCAGGCTACCAGTCGTCGCGGGGGCGGCCCAAACCGGTCGCAGCTCCCCGCCCGTGGGACCATGGAGCCTACGTATCGATCCGACCCGAGGCGACAGGCGCCTCAAGAGACAGGACCCTGCGTGCCCGCGACCCCTAACAATGTGCCCGAGCCGAGCCGTACCGCCCCGGCTCTGATCCGCAATTTCTGCATCATCGCGCACATCGACCACGGCAAGTCCACGCTCGCCGACCGCATGCTCCAGCTGACCGGGGTGGTCGACCAGCGGCAGATGCGTGCTCAGTACCTCGACCGTATGGACATCGAGCGCGAGCGTGGCATCACGATCAAGTCCCAGGCGGTCCGGCTGCCCTGGGCTCCCACGGAGGACCCGGGCAGGACCCACATCCTCAACATGATCGACACCCCCGGGCACGTCGACTTCACGTACGAGGTGTCCCGGTCCCTCGCGGCCTGTGAGGGCACGGTCCTGCTGGTCGACGCGGCCCAGGGCATCGAGGCGCAGACTCTCGCCAATCTCTACCTGGCGATGGAGAACGACCTCAAGATCATCCCCGTACTGAACAAGATCGACCTGCCGGCGGCGCAGCCGGAGAAGTTCTCCGAGGAGCTGGCCAACCTCATCGGGTGCGACCCCGACGACGTGCTGAAGGTCTCCGCGAAGACCGGCATGGGTGTCGAGGCGCTGCTCGACCGGGTGGTCGCGGAGGTGCCGGCCCCGGTCGGTGTCGCCGACGCCCCGGCGCGCGCGATGATCTTCGACTCGGTCTACGACTCCTACCGCGGTGTCGTGACGTACGTGCGTGTCATCGACGGGCAGCTCAACAAGCGTGAGCGCATCCGGATGATGTCCACCAACGCCACGCACGAGCTGCTGGAGATCGGCACCAACTCGCCCGAGATGCTGTCGGCCGACGGCCTCGGTGTCGGCGAGGTGGGGTACATCATCACCGGCGTGAAGGACGTCCGTCAGTCCAAGGTCGGTGACACGATCACCACCCTGAACAAGGGTGCGACCGAGGCGCTCGGCGGTTACAAGGACCCGAAGCCGATGGTCTTCTCGGGGCTGTATCCGCTCGACGGGTCCGACTACCCCGAGCTGCGTGACGCGCTCGACAAGCTCCAGCTCAACGACGCCGCCCTGGTGTACGAGCCGGAGACCTCGGCGGCGCTGGGCTTCGGCTTCCGCGTCGGCTTCCTCGGACTACTGCACCTGGACGTCATCCGCGAGCGGCTGGAGCGCGAGTTCGGGCTCGACCTCATCGCCACGGCGCCCAACGTGGTCTACCGCGTCCTCATGGAGGACGGCAGCGAGCACACGGTCACCAACCCGAGCGAGTTCCCCGAGGGCAAGATCAGTGAGGTGTACGAGCCCGTCGTACGTGCCACGATCCTCGCGCCGTCGGAGTTCATCGGCTCGATCATGGAGCTGTGCCAGACCCGGCGCGGTGTGCTGCTCGGCATGGACTACCTGTCCGAGGACCGGGTGGAGATCCGGTACACGCTGCCGCTCGCGGAGATCGTCTTCGACTTCTTCGACCAGCTGAAGTCCAAGACGCGCGGTTACGCCTCGCTCGACTACGAGCCCACCGGCGAGCAGACGTCGAGCCTGGTCAAGGTCGACATCCTGCTGCACGGCGACAAGGTGGACGCCTTCTCGGCGATCACCCACAAGGACGCGGCGTACGCCTACGGCGTGCGGCTCGTGGCCAAGCTGCGCGAGCTGATCCCGCGGCAGGCCTTCGAGGTGCCGATCCAGGCCGCCATCGGCTCGCGCGTCATCGCCCGCGAGACCATCCGCGCCATCCGCAAGGACGTCCTCGCTAAGTGCTACGGCGGTGACATCTCCCGGAAGCGGAAGCTGCTGGAGAAGCAGAAGGAGGGCAAGAAGCGGATGAAGATGGTGGGTTCCGTGGAGGTCCCGCAGGAGGCCTTCATCGCCGTGCTCTCCAGTGACGACAACGCCGGCTCGGGCAAGGGCAAGAAGTAGCCACCCGGATCGAGAAGCAGCCGTCCGAAAGACGGACGACGCCCGGAAACGGACCGGGCGGCAGGGGCCCGTTCCGCTCGCCGGCGGCGGGCCCCCTGTGCATGCGGCCGGTTGCTCTCTGTAGGAAGTGACAGGCCGCTGCCTCTTACATACCAGGCGGTCGGGCCTTACTCTGATCTCTGCTCGGTAGTTACTCACGAGTTAAACAAGGCTTCGTGAGTGACGACAACACAGCCGCAACCAGCCAGCCGCACAGCAGTCGATCGAGCCAGTCGCACGCACTGTCGCGGGCCCCGGAGGATGTCGTGAGCGACACACAGACCCTGATCGAGAACCGTCCGCCCTCCGTGGCGGCCGTCTTCCTGGAGCGCGTGGCGGCCACGCCCGATGCCGAGGCCTACCGCTATCCCGTACCACCGGCCGCGGGCCAGGGCCCGGACGAGTGGAAGTCGCTGACCTGGGCGCAGGCCGCCGAGCGGGTCTACGCCATCGCGGCGGGCCTGATCGAGCTGGGGGTGCGGCCGGAGCAGCGTGTGGCGCTGGCCTCCTCCACCCGCGTCGAGTGGATCCTCGCGGACCTCGGCATCATGTGCGCCGGCGCGGCCACGACGACCGTGTACCCGCAGACGAACGCGGAGGAGTCCGCGTTCATCCTCTCCGACTCGGAGAGCAAGGTGCTGATCGCGGAGGACGCCGCGCAGCTCGCCAAGGCGCGCGCCAAGCGGGCCGACCTGCCCGAGCTGACCCATGTCGTGGTCGTCGACCCCTCCGGCCTGGACGCCGACGGGGACGAGGGCGACTGGGTGCTGTCGCTCGCCGAGCTGGAGGCGCGCGGCGCCAAGTACCTGGAGAAGAACCCCGACCTGATCAAGGAGAAGGTCGGCGCGATCACCGCCGCCCAGCTCGCCACGCTGATCTACACCTCGGGTACGACGGGGCGCCCCAAGGGTGTCCGGCTGCCGCACGACAACTGGTCGTACATGGCCAAGGCCACCGTCGCCACCGGTCTGATCAGCGCCGACGACGTGCAGTACCTGTGGCTGCCGCTCGCCCACGTGTTCGGCAAGGTGCTCACCTCGGGGCAGATCGAGGTCGGTCACGTCACCGCCGTGGACGGCCGGGTCGACAAGATCATCGAGAACCTGCCGGTGGTGCAGCCCACCTACATGGCGGCCGTGCCGCGCATCTTCGAGAAGGTCTACAACGGGGTCGCGGCCAAGGCGCGGTCCGGTGGCGGCGCCAAGTACAAGATCTTCCAGTGGGCCGCCGAGGTGGCCCGCGAGTACGCGAAGGTCAGCCAGGACAACTTCCGGCGCACCGGCGTCGCCTCCGTCCCCTTCGGGCTCGGGGCCAAGCACAAGGTCGCCGACACCCTGGTCTTCGCCAAGATCCGCGAGGCCTTCGGCGGCAACCTGCGCGCCTGTGTCTCCGGCAGCGCCGCGCTCGCGCCGGAGATCGGCTACTTCTTCGCGGGCGCCGGCATCCACATCCTGGAGGGCTACGGGCTCACCGAGTCCTCCGCCGCCTCCTTCGTGAACCCCGGCGAGGCGTACCGCACCGGCACGGTCGGCAAGCCGCTGCCCGGCACCGAGGTGCGCATCGCGGACGACGGCGAGATCCTGCTGCGCGGCCCCGGCATCATGGAGGGCTACCACGGGCTGCCCGAGAAGACCGCCGAGGTGCTGGAGTCCGACGGCTGGTTCCACACCGGTGACATCGGCGAGCTGTCCCCGGACGGCTACCTGCGGATCACCGACCGCAAGAAGGACCTCATCAAGACCTCCGGCGGCAAGTACGTCGCGCCCGCCGAGGTCGAGGGCCAGTTCAAGGCCGTGTGCCCGTACGTCTCCAACATCCTCGTGCACGGCGCCGACCGGAACTTCTGCACCGCGCTCATCGCCCTGGACGAGCCGTCCATCCTGGACTGGGCGAAGGAGAACGGCCTGGAGGGCAAGTCGTACGCCGAGGTCGTCGCCGCGCCGGTCACGGTCGAGATGGTCGAGGGCTACGTCAAGCAGCTCAACGACGGTCTCCAGCGCTGGCAGACCATCAAGAAGTTCCGGCTGCTGCCGCGGGACCTGGACGTGGAGCACGGGGAGATCACCCCGAGCCTGAAGCTGAAGCGCCCGGTCGTGGAGCGGGAGTACAAGCACCTCATCGAGGAGATGTACGCCGGCTCGCGCGAGGCGTAGCCGTACGGCGGTGCGAGGACCGGTGATCGCCGGCCCTCGCACCGCCAAGCCGTGAGGGCCGGCGGTTTCCGCACCGCCAAGCCGTGAGGGGTCGGCGGTCCCCGGCTCCCCGTACCCGCACGGCGTGACGGGCCGGACGGTCGACGTCTACAGGCCTCGCCCGCGTCGCATCTCCGTGAGCAGCTCCTCCATCTTCCGGATGTGGCCGCGCAGTTCGGCGACGTCCGGGGTGCCGCCGTCCACCATGTGGGTCTCGACCGTGTGCAGGCGCTCGGCCAGCTCGTCGAACTGGGCCTGCTCGCGGGCCAGCATCCGCTCCAGCTGACGGCTCTTGCGGTGCAGGTCGAGGAAGACGGTCACCTTGGCACGCAGCACCCACGGGTCGAAGGGCTTCGTCAGGTAGTCCGCTGCGCCCGTCGCGTACCCGCGGAAGGCGTAGCCCGCGTCGGCGTCCGTGCCGGTCAGGAAGATGATCGGGACGTCCTTGGTCTGGTCGAGCCGCTTGATGTTCGCGGCGGTCTCGAAGCCGTCCATGCCCGGCATCCGGATGTCGAGCAGGACGACGGCGAACCGCTGCCGCAGCAGCGCCTTCATCGCCTCCTCGCCCGAACGCGCCCGCACCAGCGGCTCGTTGAGCGACCCCAGGACGGCCTCCAAGGCGACCAGGTTGTCCTCCATGTCGTCCACCAGGAGGATGCTCGCGCGCTCGTCGGTCCTTGCCTCAGCGCTCATGGTGACTGTGCCTCACTCGGTCAGCGGCGGGACGGCGGGCTCCTCCGAGAGGCCCGGTCCCGGGACGGCGGACCCGGCGGAGGGGTCCGGCGCACCGCCGGGGTCCGTGCCCGCGGGGTCGAGCAGCGCGCAGACGACGGTCAGCAGCTGATCGACGTCCACCGGCTTGGGTACGTAGTCGTTGGCGCCCCGCGCGATGGACTTCTCGCGGTCTCCCGGCATCGCCTTCGCGGTCAGCGCGACGATGGGCAGCCCCGTCCAGCGGGGGGTGCGGCGGATGGCGGCGATCGTCTCGTAGCCGTCCATCTCCGGCATCATGATGTCCATCAGGACGAGTTCGACGTCCGGATTGCGTTCCAGTGTCTCTATGCCCTCGCGCCCGTTCTCCGCGTACAGGACCGGCATGCCGACCCGGCCGAGGACGTGGGTGAGGGCGAAGACGTTGCGGATGTCGTCGTCCACGATCAGTACGCGCCGGCCGGGCAGGACCTGGCCGGCCCGGCCCGCCTTCCACGCCTCCAGCTTGGTGAGCGTCGGCCAGGAGTCCTCGGTGTCGTGCGCCGTGTAGGGCTCCGTCGACAGCTGCTCGGGCACGGGCGGCCTGCGGTCCTCGGCGACCGCCCCGGTGGCGGCGTGCCCGGGGCTGATGACCGGGACGTACAGCGTGAAGGTGGAGCCCTGGCCGGGGGCGCTCTCGGCGATGATGCGGCCGCCGAGCAGCCCGGCGATCTCGCGGCTGATGGAGAGTCCGAGGCCGGTGCCGCCGTACTTGCGGTTGGTGGTGCCGTCGGCCTGCTGGAACGCCTCGAAGATCACCGGGAGTTTCTCCGGGGCGATGCCGATGCCGGTGTCGGAGACCGCGAAGGCGATCACGTCGTCGCTGTTCTCGCGGGTGAAGACGTGCTCGGGGTCCTTGAGCCGGCTGACCCGCAGCTCGACGCGCCCGTTCGCGGTGAACTTGATCGCGTTCGAGAGGAGGTTGCGCAGGATCTGCTGGAGCCGCTGCTCGTCCGAGTACATCTCCCGCGGTACGTCCTCGCCGACCGTGACCTCGAAGGCGAGCCCCCGGTCGATGGTGAGCGGGCGGAAGGTGGCGTGCACGTAGTCGAGCAGTTTGATCAGCGGCAGCTTCTTCGGGCGTACGTCCATCCGCCCGGCCTCGATCTTCGACAGGTCGAGGATGTCGTTGATCAGCTGGAGCAGGTCGGACCCCGAGCGGTGGATGGTGGTCGCGAACTGCACCTCCTGGTCGGAGAGATGGCCGTCCGGGTTGTCGGACAGCAGCCGGGCCAGGATGAGCAGGGAGTTCAGCGGGGTCCGCAGCTCGTGGGACATGTTCGCCAGGAACTCGGACTTGTACTGCGAGGAGGTCGCCAGTAGTGCGGCCTTCTCCTCCAGTTCGGCGTTGGAGCGCTGCAACTCGCCCTGCTGGCGCTGGAGTTCGTCCGAGCGTTCCTGGAGCTGGGTGGCGAGCCGCTGGGACTCGCCGAGCAGCGACTCCGTGCGGGAGTTGGCGATGATGGTGTTGATCGCGACGCCGATGGTGTTCACGAACTGGTCGAAGAAGGCCAGGTGGACGTCGGAGAAGCGGGAGAACGACGCCAGCTCGATCACGCCGAGCAGCTTGTCCTCGAAGAGGATCGGGATGATCACGACGCTGGCCGGCGCGGCCTCGCCCAGCCCGCTGTTGATCTTGATGTAGTCCGGCGGGGCCTCGTCCACGAGGATGCGCTTCTTCTCCCGCGCCGCCTGCCGCACCAGCCCGTGCACCGGCATACCGCCCGTGTCGACCGTCGCGCCCTGCGCCGAGCCGTACCCGGCGATGAACGCCAGCCCCTTCGCGGGGATGGCGGTCCGCAGGGACTCGTCCTCGGGGTCGGCCAGGAAGAACGCGCCGTACTGCGCGTTCACCAGCGGCGTCAGCTCGCGCAGGATCAGGTCGGCGACCTCCATCAGGTCGCGGTGCCCCTGCATCAGCGCCGCGAGACGGGCGAGGTTGGACTCCAGCCAGTCCTTCGCGCGGGTGGTCTCGCGGAGGTTGGCCACCATCAGGTTGATGTTGTCCTTGAGCTCGGTGACCTCGCCCTGCGTCTCCACCGTGATCGAGCGGGACATGTCGCCCTGGGCCACGGCCGAGGCCACCTCGGCGATGGCGCGGACCTGCGTGGTCAGGTTCAGGGCGAGTTCGTTGACGTTCGTCGTCAGCCGCTTCCAGGTGCCGTACACGCCCTCCACCCGGGCCTGGCCGCCCAGTTGGCCCTCGCTGCCCACCTCGCGGGCCACGCGCGTGACCTCGGAGGAGAAGGACGACAGCGTGTCCACCATGGTGTTGATGGTGGTCTTCAGCTCCAGGATCTCGCCGCGGGCGTCCACGTCGATCTTCTTGGACAGGTCGCCCTGCGCGACCGCGGTGGCGACCTGCGCGATGTTGCGCACCTGCGAGGTCAGGTTGTCCGCCATGTAGTTCACGTTGTCCGTCAGGTCGCGCCAGACCCCGGAGACGCCGAGCACCTGGGCCCGTCCGCCCAGCCGGCCGTCGGTGCCGACCTCGCGCGCCACCCGCGTCACCTCGTCGGCGAACGCGCGCAGCTGCTCCACCATCGTGTTGACGGTGTCCTTCAGCTCCAGGATCTCGCCGCGCGCGTCCACGGTGATCTTCTTGGAGAGGTCGCCGTTGGCGACGGCGGTGGTGACCTGCGCGATGTTGCGGACCTGCGAGGTCAGGTTCAGCGCCATGAAGTTGACGTTGTCGGTGAGGTCCTTCCAGACGCCCGAGACGCCGCGCACCTGGGCCTGGCCGCCGAGGTTGCCCTCGGTGCCGACCTCGCGGGCGACGCGGGTCACCTCGTCGGCGAACGCGGAGAGCTGGTCCACCATCGTGTTGATGGTCGACTTGAGTTCGAGGATCTCGCCCTTCGCCTCGACCGTGATCTTCTTGCCGAGGTCGCCCTGCGCCACCGCCGTGGACACCAGCGCGATGTTGCGGACCTGCGAGGTCAGGTTGTCCGCCATGAAGTTGACGTTGTCGGTGAGGTCCTTCCAGACGCCCGACACCCCGCGCACCTGGGCCCGCCCGCCGAGGTTGCCCTCGGTGCCGACCTCGCGGGCCACGCGGGTCACCTCGTCGGCGAACGCCGAGAGCTGGTCCACCATCGTGTTGATCGTCGACTTCAGTTCGAGGATCTCGCCCTGGGCGTCGACGGTGATCTTCTGGCTGAGGTCGCCGTTGGCGACGGCCGTGGTCACCTGGGCGATGTTGCGGACCTGCGAGGTCAGGTTCGACGCCATGAAGTTGACGTTGTCCGTGAGGTCCTTCCAGACCCCGGAAACCCCGCGCACCTGGGCCCGGCCGCCCAACTGGCCCTCGGTGCCCACCTCGCGGGCCACGCGGGTCACCTCGTCGGCGAACGCGGAGAGCTGGTCCACCATCGTGTTCACGGTGAGCTTGAGTTCGAGCAGCTCGCCGGTCGCCTCGACCGTCACCGTCCGGGTCAGGTCCCCGCGTGCCACCGCCGTGGTCACCAGCGCGATGTCCCGTACCTGGGCGGTCAGCCGGGAGGCCATGGTGTTGACCGCCTCCGTCACGTCCCGCCAGCTCCCCGACAGGCCCTGCGCCTTGGCCCGGCCGCCGAGCCGCCCCTCGGTGCCGACCTCGCGGGCGACCCGGGTCACCTCGCCGGTGAAGAGCGACAGCTGGTCCACCATCTTGTTGACCGCCCGGCCCAGCCGGCGCAGATCGCCCCGCAGCTGCCGGTTGCCGTCGTGCAGGTCGACCCGCTGGGTCAGATCGCCGCCCGCCACCGCGTCCAGGACCCGGGTCGCGTTCGCCGCCGGCGCCACCAGGGCGTCCAGCAGCTGGTTCACGTCGTCGACCCGGGACGTCCAGCTGCCCTGCCCCGGGCTCGCCGACAGCCGCTCGTCCAGCCGGCCGTGGCGCACCAACTCGCGGCGGACCCGCTGCACTTCGGTGTTGAAGTGCATGTTCCGGTCCATCACCTGGTTGAAGGCGGTGCTCAGCTCGGCCACCAGCCCGTGCCCGGTCTCCGGCACCTTCGTGAAGTAGCCGTCCCTGACCGCGGTCAGCGCGGCGAGCAGCGGACGAAGATCCGACGCCCGGATCCGACCGTCTTCGGGCACATCACCGGCACTGTTCTCACTCATGGCGGCCCACTTCGGTAACTCGGCGCTTATGGGCACGGTCAGTCTGTCACCCTGTCCGCATCGGCTGAGGTGATTCGTCCGAACTGCTCAGGGAGACGCACAGTGGGGCCCATACCGACGCGACGGGAGACCCTGTCCCGGGCCCGCGGTGCGCCCGAGCACCCCGGCGCGGGCCGGCGCGCGGTGGCCCGCACGACCCTGCCCGGCGGTCCGCTCGCCCCCGGCGCTGCCCGCCGCTTCGTCCGGGCCGCGCTCACCGACTGGGCCGAACGCGCCCTGACCGGCACTGTCGCGGTCACCGACCGGCTGCTCGACGACGCCACCGTGGTCGTCAGCGAGCTCGTCACCAACGCCGTCGTGCACGCCGGCACCGACGTGGAGCTGCTCTGCCGCCTCGACCAGGACGACCCGCGGGAGCCGGACGCCGACGAGGACGAACCGGACACCCTCGGCGGCCACGGCACGGCGGGGCTCGTCCTGGAGGTCGCCGACCACCACCCCTCCCGCGGGGTACGGGACGACGGCACCGAACGCCCGTACGGCACCCCGGAGTACGGGCGCGGCCTCCGCCTGGTCGCCGCGCTCTCCGGCGAATGGGGCGTCTCGTACCGCACCGGCGTCAAGACCGTCTGGGCGCGGCTGCCCGTCGGCGCGGCCCCGGCCGACGGCGTGGGCGACCCGCACGTCCCCGCACCGGCCGCCGAGCACCGTACGGCCGCCGCCGGTCCGCCCGGCCCCGCACCGGGCCGCACGGCCCGGCGGGACCACGACTGGGTCAGCCGCGGCGCGCTCTCCTTCCTCGCCGAGGCCTCCGACCTGCTCGCCGGACAGCTCGACGAGGAGCTGGTCGCGGCCCTCGCCGGACAGCTCCTCGTGCCCCGCATCGCCGACTGGTGCGCCGTCTGGCTGGAGGACGAGGCCACCGGCTGGCGGGGCTCCGACCGGCCGGGCGCCACGGGGCCACGGCTGGCCCGGGTCTGGCACGGCAGCGAGAACCGCATCGAGGAGCTGCGCCGCGCCCTGGAGAACGACCCGCCGCGGCTGCCCGACTCGGTGCGCTCCCGGGCCGTCCCGGTGCCCTGGCCCGGCGAGGACCGGGGTCCGCACGGAGCGCCCGGCGCGGCACTGGCGTACCGGCTGATCGCCGGCGGCCGGCCGCTGGGCACCCTCGTCATCGGACGCGCCGGTCTGACCGGCTTCCCCGACGAGGTCACCGGACTCGTCGAGGACCTCAGCCGCCGCATCGCCCTCGCCATCGGCGCCGCCCGCCAGTACGCGCGCCAGGCCACCATCAGCCGGGTGCTCCAGCGCGGCCTGCTGCCCGGCGCCGTCGCCGAGATCCCCGGCGTGCGCAGCGCGCTCGTGTACGAGCCGTGTGACAAGGGCGGCCCGAGCGGCGACTTCTACGACCTGTTCCCGGCCGGCGACGGGCGCTGGTGCTTCGCCGTCGGCGACGTCCAGGGCAAGGGCCCCGAAGCCGCCGTCGTCATCGGGCTCGCCCGGCCCTGGCTGCGGCTGCTGGCCCGCGAGGGCTACGCCGTCGCCGACGTCCTGGACCGCCTCAACCAGCTGCTGCTCGACGACGCGACCGAGGCGGCCGACGCCGCGGCCCGCGCCCTGGTCGCGACCGGCGGGCCCGGTCTGGTCGACGCCGAGGGCCCGCAGACGCGGTTCCTGTCCCTGCTCTACGGCGAGCTGGTGCCCTTCGACGGAGGCGTGCGCTGCACCCTCGCCTCCGCCGGGCACCCGCTGCCGCTCCTCCTCGGACCCGACGGCTCCGTCCGGGAGGTGGCCGCCCCGCAGACCCTGCTCGGCGTCGTGGAGGACGCGGGCTACACCGCCGAGACCTTCGAGCTGTACCCGGGCGACACCGTGCTGTGCGTCACGGACGGGGTGACCGAGCGCCGCGACGGCGCCCGCCAGTTCGACGACCACGACGGACTCGCGACCGCCCTCGCGGGCTGCGTCGGACTGAGCGCCCAGCTGATCGCGGAGCGCGTCCGGCGGCTCGTGCACGCCTTCGGCGGCAAGCCGCCCGAGGACGACCTCGCCCTCCTGGTCCTCCAGGCGGAGCAGCCGGACCGGCCGCCCCGCCCCCGCCTCCCGGACCACGCGGACCGGGACGGGTGAGCCGTGCTGGACAATGGAGGGCATGCCTTCCGCACTCCCCGACGGTGAGCCCGTCCCCGACGACGGGGCGCTGCCCGAGCACGCCCTGGCCGGGGCCGCCGAGCGCGCCCTCGGGTTCTACCTCCACGTCCCGTACTGCGCGACCCGCTGCGGCTACTGCGACTTCAACACCTACACGGCCACCGAGCTGCGGGGCACCGGAGGCGTGCTCGCCTCCCGCGACAACTACGCGTCGACCCTGATCGACGAGGTCCGGCTGGCCCGCAAGGTGCTGGGCGACGACCCTCGCCCGGTCCGCACGGTCTTCGTCGGAGGCGGCACGCCCACACTGCTGGCCGCCGACGACCTGGTACGGATGCTGGCCGCCGTCCGCGACGAGTTCGGGCTCGCGGACGACGCCGAGATCACCACGGAGGCGAACCCGGAGTCCGTCGACCCCGCCTACCTCGCCACCCTGCGGGCCGGGGGCTTCAACCGGATCTCGTTCGGCATGCAGAGCGCACGGCAGCACGTCCTGAAGGTGCTCGACCGCACCCATACCCCGGGCCGGCCCGAGGCGTGCGTCGCCGAGGCCCGCGCCGCCGGCTTCGACCACGTCAACCTGGACCTGATCTACGGCACCCCGGGGGAGACCGACGACGACTGGCGGGCCTCCCTGGACGCCGCCCTCGGCGCCGGTCCCGACCACGTCTCCGCGTACGCGCTGATCGTGGAGGAGGGCACGCAGCTCGCCCGCCGTATCCGCCGCGGCGAGGTCCCCATGACCGACGACGACGTGCACGCCGACCGGTACCTCATCGCCGACGAGGTGCTCGCGGCGGCGGGTTTCGACTGGTACGAGGTCTCGAACTGGGCGACCTCGGACGCGGGACGCTGCCTGCACAACGAGCTGTACTGGCGCGGCGCCGACTGGTGGGGTGCCGGGCCCGGTGCCCACAGCCACGTCGGCGGCGTGCGGTGGTGGAACGTGAAGCATCCCGGGGCGTACGCCGCCGCGCTGGCCGCCGGCCGTTCGCCGGGCGCCGGACGCGAGCTGCTCGCCGACGAGGACCGGCGGGTCGAGCGCATCCTGCTCGAGCTGCGGCTGCGTGAGGGCTGCCCGCTGTCGTTGCTCAGGCCCGAGGGCCTGGCTGCCTCCCGTCGCGCCCTCTCCGAGGGTCTCCTCGAAGCGGGCCCGTACGAGGCCGGGCGGGCCGTGCTCACCCTGCGGGGGCGGTTGCTCGCGGACGCGGTGGTACGGGACCTGGTGGACTGAGGTCCGCCCGCTTTCCTCCGTGCCTTGGGGTTCCGTCCCCGGGACCCGGGACCCGGGACCCGGGACCCGGGACGGCGAGTCGCGCTGACGCGCTTGTCCTCAAACGCCGGACGGGCTGAATTTTCCCCCGGGACCCGGGTGCCCTTGTTCTGAGCGCCCCGCGGGCTGATGTCGCCCTCGTGTCGCGCTGACGCGCTCGTCCTCAAGCGCCGGACGGGCTGAAATTCGCCCCCCGGGTCCTCGGGTGTCGCGCTCGTCCTCGAACGCCGGGCGGCTGAGGTCTGCCCCCGTCCTCCAGCCGTCGGCCGGGCTGGCGTCTGCCTTCGGACCCCTTGCCGTGCCGTGCCGTGCCGGGCGCGGCGCTACTCCGGTGCCGTGACGAAGTCGATCAGTTCCTCGACGCGGCCGAGGAGTTCCGGTTCCAGGTCCTTGTAGGAGCGGACCCGGGACAGGATGTGCTGCCAGGCGGCGCCCGTGTTCTCGGGCCAGCCGAGGGCGCGGCAGACGCCGGTCTTCCAGTCCTGCCCGCGCGGTACCCGGGGCCAGGCGGCGATGCCGACGGAGGACGGCTTCACGGCCTCCCAGATGTCGATGTAGGGGTGGCCCACGACGAGCGCGTACTCGCTCGTGACCCCTTCGGCGATCCGGAACTCCTTCGAACCGGGCACCAGGTGGTCGACCAGGACCCCGAGCCGGGCGTCCGGACCGGGCCCGAACTCCTCCACCACCGCGGGGAGGTCGTCGACGCCCTCCAGGTACTCGACGACGACGCCCTCGATACGCAGGTCGTCGCCCCAGACCCGCTCGACGAGCTCGGCGTCGTGCCGGCCCTCGACGTAGATGCGGCCGGCCCGGGCCACGCGGGCGCGGGCGCCGGGCACGGCGACCGAACCGGAGGCGGTGCGGCTGGGGCGGGCCGGTCCGGCGGCGGGCCGCACCAGGGTGACCACCCTGCCCTCCAGCAGGAAGCCGCGCGGCTCCATCGGGAACACCCGGTGCTTGCCGAAGCGGTCCTCCAGCGTCACCGTGCCCGCCTCGCAGCGGATCACCGCGCCGCAGAAACCGGTGCCGGGCTCCTCCACCACCAGACCGGGGTCGGCCGGGACCTCGGGCACGGGCTTGGGCTTCTTCCACGGCGGGGTCAGGTCCGGAGAGTACTGGCGCATTCGGATGACGATAGGAGAAGACGCGCGCCGAAGTGCCCGCCCGCGCCTACGACACGCCGAAGCGGGCGGCCAGCGCGTCCCGCTGGGCCCGGACGAACGCCGCGTCCACCGCCGCCCCGTGGCCCGGCACGTACACCGCGTCCTCGCCGCCGAGGTCCAGCAGCCGGTCCAGCGCCGCCGGCCAGTGGGACGGGACGGCGTCCGGACCGGCCTGCGGCTCGCCCGACTCCTCCACGAGGTCGCCGCAGAACACCACCTCCCGTCCGTCGGTGCCGGGCACGAGCACCACGAGGTCGTACGCCGTGTGCCCGGGGCCCACGTTCGCCAGCAGGACCTGCGTGCCGCCGCCGAGACCCAGCGTCCACTCGCCGGAGACGAGGTGGCGGGGCCGGACGAGCAGGTCCGCCGCCTCCGCCGCCGCCCGCGGGTCCAGGCCGTTGCTCACGGCGTCGGCGCGCAGTTCCTCGCGTCCGTGGGCGAGGGCGGTGTCCAGGCCCACCGCGCCGAACACCTCCACCCCGGAGAAGGCGGCGGCCCCGAGGACGTGGTCGAAGTGCGGATGCGTCAGTGCGAGGTGCGTCACACGCCGCTCAGGTCCCAGGAGCCGGCCCGCCTCGGCGCGCAGCCGCGCGCCCTCCGCGAGGCTCGACCCCGCGTCGATCATGAGGGCCGCCCCCTCGCCCACCACGAGCCCCGCGGTGCAGTCCCAGCCCGGGAGCCGGCACCGCCCGGCGTGCGGGGCGAGTTGCTCCCATCCCGCCTCTTCCCAAGTCACCGTCACACGGAGACGCTAGCGGCAAGGGGGTACGACGGCGCGACATGGCGGGACACGTCCGTACACCGTGGCGGGGCGTCACGGGCCCGCCCTTGCCGGGGCCGTACCTCACCGCCGTACACTGGCCCGGGGAACGCTGGCACTCGCACGCGCTGAGTGCCAGGACGAAGACCGCGACGACCAAGGTGCCGACAGCTGGAGGTGTGCGCGATGCTCAGTGAACGCAGGCTCGAGGTGCTGCGCGCCATCGTCCAGGACTACGTCGGGACGGAGGAGCCGGTCGGCTCCAAGGCGCTGACCGAGCGCCACCGGCTGGGCGTCTCCCCGGCCACCGTCCGCAACGACATGGCCGCCCTGGAGGACGAGGGGTACATCGCCCAGCCGCACACCAGTGCCGGGCGCATCCCCACCGACAAGGGCTACCGGCTGTTCGTGGACAAGCTCGCCGGCGTCAAGCCGATGACCGCGCCCGAGCGCCGCGCCATCCAGAACTTCCTCGACGGCGCCGTCGACCTCGACGACGTCGTGGGGCGCACGGTGCGGCTGCTCGCGCAGCTCACCCGGCAGGTCGCCGTCGTCCAGTACCCCTCGCTGACCCGTTCGACGGTGCGGCACGTGGAACTGCTCTCGCTGGCCCCGGCCCGCGTCATGCTGGTGCTCATCACGGACACCGGCCGGGTCGAGCAGCGCATGATCGACTGCCCCGCGCCCTTCGGCGAGACGTCCCTGGCGGATCTGCGGGCCCGGCTCAACAGCCGGATCGCGGGCCGCCGTTTCGCGGACGTGCCGCAATTGGTGCAGGATCTGCCGGAGGCCTTCGAGACGGAGGACCGCGGTACGGTCGCGACGGTGCTCTCCACTTTGCTGGAGACGCTCGTCGAGGAGAACGAGGAGCGGCTGATGATCGGCGGCACCGCCAATCTCACCCGCTTCGGACACGACTTCCCCCTCACGATCCGGCCGGTCCTCGAAGCCCTGGAGGAGCAGGTCGTGCTCCTCAAGCTGCTCGGCGAGTCGACGGATTCGGGCATGACCGTACGGATCGGTCACGAGAACGTCCACGAGGGGCTCAACTCCACGTCCGTGGTCTCGGTCGGCTACGGTTCGGGCGGCGAGGCAGTCGCAAAACTCGGCGTGGTCGGACCGACCCGCATGGATTACCCGGGAACGATGGGAGCGGTACGCGCAGTGGCACGGTACGTCGGACAGATCCTGGCGGAGTCGTAAGTGGCCACGGACTACTACGCCGTACTCGGCGTGCGCCGCGACGCGTCCCAGGACGAGATCAAGAAGGCGTTCCGGAGGCTCGCGCGCGAGCTGCACCCGGACGTCAATCCCGATCCGAAGACGCAGGAGCGCTTCAAGGAGATCAACGCCGCCTACGAGGTGTTGTCGGACCCGCAGAAGAAGCAGGTCTACGACCTCGGCGGTGACCCGCTCTCGCAGAGTGGCGGCGGGGGCGCGGGCGGCTTCGGCGCCGGCGGGTTCGGGAACTTCTCGGACATCATGGACGCGTTCTTCGGCACCGCGTCGCAGCGGGGCCCCCGGTCGCGCACGCGCCGCGGCCAGGACGCCATGATCCGGCTGGAGATCGACCTCGACGAGGCGGCCTTCGGCACCACCAAGGACATCCAGGTCGACACGGCCGTGGTGTGCACCACCTGCAGCGGCGAGGGCGCGGCCCCCGGGACCTCCGCGCAGACCTGTGACATGTGCCGCGGTCGCGGCGAGGTGTCCCAGGTCACGCGGTCCTTCCTGGGCCAGGTCATGACCTCCCGCCCCTGCCCCCAGTGCCAGGGCTTCGGCACGGTCGTGCCGACGCCGTGCCCGGAGTGCGCGGGCGACGGGCGCGTGCGCTCGCGCCGCACCCTCACGGTGAAGATCCCGGCCGGTGTCGACAACGGCACCCGGATCCAGCTCGCGGGCGAGGGCGAGGTCGGCCCCGGCGGCGGCCCCGCCGGTGACCTCTACGTCGAGATCCACGAGCTGCCGCACGCGCAGTTCCAGCGGCGCGGCGACGACCTGCACTGCACGGTCACCCTCCCCATGACCGCAGCCTCCCTCGGCACGAAGGTGCCCCTGGAGACCCTGGACGGGCTGGAGGAGGTCGACATCCGACCGGGCACCCAGTCCGGCCAGTCGATCCCGCTGCACGGCCGCGGCATCACGCACCTGCGGGGCGGCGGCCGGGGCGACCTCATCGTCCACGTCGAGGTCATGACCCCCTCCAAGCTGGACCCGGAGCAGGAGCGTCTGCTGCGCGAACTGGCCAAGCTGCGCGGCGAGGAGCGGCCCACCGGCCAGTTCCAGCCCGGCCAGCAGGGCCTGTTCTCCCGGCTGAAGGACGCCTTCAACGGACGCTGACGCCGGAGCGCGCGGGCTGCCCGGACCGGGCGCCCGCGGTGCCCGCGCGGGCCGCCCGGAGAGGCACATTCCGGTGGCCTGTGCCCGGCGGACGGCCGGATTCGGACTTGTACGGAGGACGTGACAACATGCCGTCATGTCCTCCGCGCTGACCGATCTCCTTCGGTGTCCGATCGTGCAGGCCCCCATGGCGGGCGGTGTCTCCGTGCCGCTGCTGGCCGCCGCCGTTTCCGAGGCCGGCGGGCTCGGCTTCCTCGCCGCCGGGTACAAGACGGCCGACGGCATGTACCAGGAGATCAAGCAGCTGCGCGGCCTCACCGGCCGTCCCTTCGGCGTGAACCTCTTCATGCCGCAGCAGGAGCACACGGACCCGGCCGCCGTCGACGTCTACGCCCACCAGCTCGCCGGTGAGGCCGGCTGGTACGACACCGAGCTGGGCGATCCCGACAGCGGACGCGACGACGGCTACGACACCAAACTCGCGGTCCTGCTCGACAACCCCGTGCCCGCGGTCTCCTTCCACTTCGGCTGCCCCACCCCCGAGGTACTCGCCTCCTTCGCCCGCGTCGGCACGCTGACCATGGTCACGGCGACCACGGCCGACGAGGCGCAGGCAGTGGAGCGGGCGGGCGCCGACGTGGTGATCGTGCAGGGCGTCGAGGCGGGCGGCCACCAGGGCACCCACCGGGACGACCCGGAGACGGACGGCGCCGGCATCGGGCTGCTGTCGCTGGTCGCCCAGGTCCGCGAGAGCGTCCGGCTGCCGATCGTCGCGGCCGGCGGCATCATGCGCGGCTCGCAGATCGCCGCGGTGCTCGCGGCCGGCGCTAGCGCGGCCCAGCTCGGCACCGCGTTCGTCGCCACCCCCGAGTCCGGCGCCGCCCCCGTGCACAAGGAGGCGCTGACCAACCCGCTGTTCGTCCGGACCGAGCTGACGCGGGCGTTCTCCGGCCGGCCCGCCCGCGGCCTCGTGAACCGCTTCATGCGCGAGCACGGCCCCTACGCCCCCGCCGCCTACCCCGAGGTCCACCACCTGACCTCGCCGCTGCGCAAGGCGGCGGCCAAGGCGGGGGACCCGCAGGGCATGGCGCTGTGGGCGGGCCAGGGCCACCGCATGGCCCGCGACCTGCCCGCCGGCCGGCTGGTCGAGGTGCTGGCCGCCGAACTCGACGCGGCTAAGACAGCGTTGTCGTCGTACCCGTCCGGAGGCACGGCCCGATGACCGCGCCGGTGTTCGTGGTCGAGGACCTCCGCGCCGACGGCGGCGGGCAGTACGTGCTCGACGGCGCCGAGGGACGGCACGCGGTCTCCGTGAAGCGGCTGCGGTCCGGCGAGGACGTCGTCCTCACCGACGGCGTGGGCCGGTGGGCCGAGTGCGTCGTGACCGGCACCGAGGGCAAGGACCGGCTGATCGTCCGGATGGACACGGTCGCCGAGGAACCGCCCGAGTCGCCGCGCATCACCGTCGTCCAGGCCCTCCCGAAGGGCGACCGGGGCGAACTCGCCGTCGAGACCATGACGGAGACCGGCGTCGACCGCGTCGTGCCCTGGGCCGCCTCCCGCTGCATCACCCAGTGGAAGGGCGACCGGGGCCTGAAGGCGCTCGCCAGGTGGCGGGCCACCGCCCGGGAGGCCGGCAAGCAGTCCCGCCGCGTGCGCTTCCCCGAGGTCACCGACGCCATGACCAGCCGCCAGGTCGCCGCACTTCTGGCCACCGCCGACCTCGCCGCCGTCCTGCACGAGGACCGCGCGTACGGCAGCGAACCCCTCGCCACCGCCCAACTCCCCGCCGACGGCGACATCGTGCTCGTCGTGGGCCCCGAAGGCGGCGTCTCGCCGGACGAGTTGGCGCTGTTCGCCGAGGCCGGGGCGAAGGCGTACCGGCTGGGGCGCAGCGTGCTGCGCACCTCCACCGCCGGAACCGCCGCGACGGCCCTGCTGCTGGGCCGCACCGGACGCTGGTCCTGACCCGTCGTTCCCGCAGGTCGCACCGGAAATCGCGGTTCCCGGGGGCGACTTCGCGCAGCCGCGCGGAAGCGGCCGGCGCCGCGAAGTCGGCGGTCACACTGGCCGCATGCGGTCTACCGCCGGGCCCGGGACGGTGGCACGCTGCCCTCCATGGGGGTTTTGAGGCATTCAAGGCGGCGGACGGGTCGCGGGAGGCTGTACGCACTGGCCGCGCTGGGCGCGGTCGCCGTGTTCGGCGTGGCCGCGTGCGAACCGGGTGACGGGCTGAACTCCGCGTCGGTCGCGTACACGACGGACCAGGCGGGCACCAAGGAGCTGGAGCGGCGGGGCGTCGACGTGCAGTGGCTGAGCTGCACCGCGAACTACGGCGACCGCGACAAGGTGTCCACGCCCGGGAAGTCGCAGTCGCCCACCGTACGGACCGTGGCGGACGTCGACTGTCAGGGCGAGACGAAGAACGGGCAGGACATCACCATCAACGGCGAGGTCACCCGCGAGGTCAACGGCAAGTGCGTACGCGGCGACCTCACCGCCAAGGTGGGCGGCAAGCAGCGCTTCCACCTCAGCGTGCTCGGCAACTGCGACGCCGCCGGCACCCCGCCCGTCTCCTACGATCCGCAGCGGCCCGGGGCGACCGTCACGGTCACCGAGACGCAGACCATCTGGTGCGAGAACTACCCGTCCTGCCGTCCCGTCGAGGGCAAGTGAGGCGCGGGCGCGGGGGCACCAAGTGATCCAAACCCCTGTCCGGGCGGCCGGGCGCTGCATAGGGTGACCGGGTGACACAGTCCGTACCCCCCGCATATCTCCGGTTCCCGCACCTGCACGGCGACCTCGTCGTCTTCACGGCCGAGGACGACGTCTGGGCCGCCCCGCTCGACGGCGCCGGCCGCGCCTGGCGGGTCAGCGCCGACAACGTCCCGGTGAACCATCCGCGCATCTCCCCGGACGGCACCACCGTCGCCTGGACCTCCACCCGCGACGGCGCCCCCGAGGTGCACGCCGCCCCCCTCGACGGCGGCCCCGCCAAGCGGCTGACCTACTGGGGGAGCGGGCGGACCCAGGTCCGCGGCTGGACCCCGGAAGGACGCGTCCTCGCCCTCAGCACGGTCGGCCAGGCCTCCTTGCGGCGCAGCTGGGCCCGTGCCGTCCCGCTCGACGGCGGCCCCGCGGACACCCTGCCGTACGGGCCCGTCGGCGACGTCGCCCACGGCGGCCCCGGCACCGTGCTGCTGTCCGCGCCCATGGGCCGCGAGGCCGCCTGGTGGAAGCGCTACCGCGGCGGCACGGCGGGCAAGCTGTGGATCGACCGCGAGGGCGAGGGCGAGTTCGTCCGGCTGCACGAGGACCTCGACGGGAACATCGAATACCCGATGTGGGTGGGCCAGCGCGTCGCGTTCCTCTCCGACCACGAGGGCGTCGGCGCCGTGTACTCCTCCCTCGCCGACGGTTCCGACCTGCGCCGGCACACGGGAGTCGACGCCTCCTACGCCCGCCACGCCGCCACCGACGGCACCCGGGTCGTCTACGCCTCCGCCGGTGAACTGTGGCTCCTCGACGACCTGGACGGCGCCGAACCGCGCCGGCTGGACGTCCGGCTCGGCGGCCAGCGCGTCGACCTCCAGCCCCATCCCGTCAGCGCCGCCCGCTGGTTCGGCGCGGGCGCGCCCGACCACACCGGCCGCGGCAGCGCGATCTCCGTGCGCGGCGCCGTCCACTGGGTCACCCACCGCGCGGGCCCGGCCCGCGCGCTCGCCGCCGAGCCCGGCGTACGCGCCCGGCTGCCCCGCACCTTCCGCGCCGACGGCGAGGAGTACGTGGTGTGGGTGACCGACGCCGAGGGCGACGACGCCCTGGAGTTCGCGCCCGCCACCGGTGTCGCCCCCGGCGCCACCCCGCGCCGGCTCGCCGCCGGACAGCTCGGCCGGGTCCTCGGGCTCGCCATGGCACCCGACGGCAGCCGCGCCGCCGTCGCCACGCACGACGGGCGCGTCCTGCTCGTCGAGCGGGAGACCGGCGAGGTCCGGGAGGTCGACCGCAGCGAGGACGGCGAGGTCTCCGGCCTCGTCTTCTCGCCCGACTCCGCCTGGCTCGCCTGGTCGCACCCCGGCCCGCGCCCGCTGCGCCAGCTCAAGCTCGCCAACACCGCCGACCTGTCGGTGACCGAGGCGACCCCGCTGCGCTTCCGGGACTACGCACCGGCGTTCACCCTCGACGGCAAGCACCTCGCCTTCCTGTCGGCGCGTTCCTTCGACCCCGTCTACGACGAGCACGTCTTCGACCTCGCCTTCGTCGGCGGCTCGCGGCCCCACCTCATCACGCTGGCCGCGACCACCCCCTCGCCGTTCGGACCGCAGCGCCACGGCCGCCCCTTCGAGGCCCCCGACAAGGACGAGACCCCCGACAGCGAGGGCACCCCGACCACCCGTATCGACCTCGACGGACTCGGCGACCGCATCGTGGCGTTCCCCGTCGAGGCCGCCCGCTACTCCGGGCTGCGGGCCGCCAAGGACGGCCTGCTGTGGCTGCGCCACCCGGTGCGCGGGGTCCTCGGTTCGTCCCGCGCCACCCCGGACGACCCGGACCCGAGGACCGAGCTGGAGCGCTACGACCTCGTCCAGCAGCGCATCGAGCATCTCGCCGCCGACGCCGACCACTTCGCCGTCAGCGGCGACGGCAAGCGGGTCCTGCTGTGGACCGACGGCAAGCTCAAGGTCGTACCCAGCGACCGCCGCGCCTCCGGCGACGACGACAGCGACAGCAACATCACCGTCGACCTCTCCCGCGTCCACCAGAGCGTGGACCCGGCCGCCGAGTGGCGGCAGATGTACGAGGAGACGGGCCGCCTCATGCGGGACAACTTCTGGCGGCCCGACCTCGGCGGAGTCGACTGGGACGGTGTCCTCGACAAGTACCGGCCCGTCCTGGAGCGCGTCGCCACCCACGACGACCTGGTGGACCTCCTCTGGGAGGTGCAGGGCGAACTCGGCACCTCGCACGCCTACGTCACCCCGCGCGGCGGACGCGGCGGCTCCCACGCCCAGGGGCTGCTCGGAGCGGACATCTCCCGTCACGAGGACGGCAGTTGGCGCATCGACCGGATCCTCCCCTCGGAGACCTCCGACCCCGACGCGCAGGCCCCCCTCGCCGCACCCGGGGTCGCCGTCCGCGCCGGCGACGCCGTCGTCGCGGTCGGCGGGCGCCCGGTCGACCCGGTGACCGGACCCGGACCGCTCCTCGTCGGCACCGCGGGCAGGCCCGTCGAGCTGACCGTCTCCCCGTCCGGCGGCGGCGACCTGCGGCACGCCGTGGTCGTCCCCACCGACAACGAGGAACCGCTGCGCTACCACGCCTGGGTCGCGGACCGCCGGGCCTACGTCCACGAGAAGTCCGGCGGGCGCCTCGGTTATCTACACGTACCGGACATGCAGGCGCCCGGCTGGGCCCAGATCCACCGGGACCTGCGCATCGAGGTGGCCCGCGACGGACTCGTCGTGGACGTCCGCGAGAACCGCGGCGGTCACACCTCCCAGCTGGTCGTCGAGAAGCTCGCCCGCCGCATCGTCGGCTGGGACGTGCCCCGCGGCATGCGCCCCTTCAGCTACCCCGAGGACGCGCCGCGCGGGCCCGTAGTCGCCGTCGCCAACGAGTTCTCCGGCTCGGACGGCGACATCGTCAACGCCGCCATCAAGGCCCTCGGCATCGGCCCCGTGGTCGGCACCCGGACCTGGGGCGGCGTGGTCGGCATCGACAGCCGCTACCGGCTCGTCGACGGGACCCTCGTCACCCAGCCCAAGTACGCGATCTGGCTGGAGGGCCACGAGTGGGCCGTGGAGAACCACGGCGTCGACCCCGACGTCGAGGTCGTCCAGGCACCCCAGGACCACGCCGCCGGCCGCGACGTCCAGCTCGACGAGGCGATCCGTATCGCGCTGGCCGCGCTCGCCGAGAACCCGGCGAAGACCGCGCCCACCCTGCCCGGACTCTGATCCGCGCGGACCTCACCGGCCCCGGGGCGGGACTCGGGCGCCGGTCGAGGTCCGCCGGAGGGCGGGGGCCCGGGCCCGGCGGGCCGATACGATGCCGACGAGAAGTGATCAACGCGCGCGAGGAGGCACACGCATGTCGGGAGAACCGCAGGACGACTGCCTGTTCTGCAAGATCGTCGCGGGGCAGATCCCGGCGACCGTGGTACGGGAGACGGAGACCACCCTCGCCTTCCGCGACATAAACCCGCAGGCGCCGACGCACGTCCTGGTCATCCCCCGGGCCCACCACGCCGACGCGGCGGCGCTCGCCGCGGCCGAACCGGCGCTCGCCGCCGACGTGTTGCGCGAGGCCGGCCAGGTCGCCGTCCAAGAGGGCCTGGACAGCTACCGGATCGTCTTCAACACCGGCAGCGGCGCAGGCCAGACCGTCTTCCACGCGCACGCCCACGTCCTGGGCGGACGCGGCCTGCAGTGGCCTCCCGGGTAAGGACGGCACCCCGCTTTGTCCGTACGCGAACTGGTGGTCCTCGGCACCGCCAGCCAGGTCCCGACCCGGCACCGCAACCACAACGGCTACCTGCTGCGCTGGGACGGCGAGGGCCTGCTCTTCGACCCCGGCGAGGGCACCCAGCGGCAGATGCTGCGCGCCGGGGTCGCCGCGCACGACCTGCACCGGATCTGCGTCACGCACTTCCACGGCGACCACTCGCTCGGGCTCGCCGGTGTCATCCAGCGGATCAACCTCGACCGGGTGCCGCACGAGGTGACCGCGCACTATCCGCGTTCCGGACAGCGGTTCTTCGACCGGCTGCGGTACGCCACCGCGTACCGCGAGACCGTCGCGCTGACCGAGGCCCCCGTCGACACCGACGGGGTGCTCGCCACCGGCGCCTCCTACACCCTGGAGGCCCGGCTGCTCTCCCATCCCGTGGAGTCCTACGGCTACCGGCTGGTCGAGCCCGACGGCCGCCGCATGCTGCCCGCACTCCTCGCCGAACGCGGGATCAGGGGCCCGGACGTCGGGCGCCTGCAACGCGAGGGCTCGGTCGGCGGGGTCACCCTCGACGAGGTCAGCGAGGTGCGGCGCGGGCAGCGGTTCGCGTTCGTCATGGACACCCGGCTCTGCGACGGCGTGCACGCGCTCGCCGAGGGCTGCGACATGCTCGTCATCGAGTCCACGTTTCTCGACGAGGACGAGCGACTCGCCCTCGACCACGGCCATCTGACGGCCGCTCAGGCCGGACGGGTCGCCGCGGACGCGGGCGTACGGCATCTCGTGCTCACGCACTTCAGCCAGCGGTACTCCGAGCCCGCCGAGTTCGAACGGCAGGCCCGCGCCGCCGGCTTCGAGGGCGAGCTGACCGTGGCCCACGACCTGATCAGGGTGCCGCTGCCGAAGCGGGGGTAGGCCGGGGCGGGGGCCCCGGCCGGGGCGCGGCGGCGCGGCGCGGTGCGCGAGTGGGGTGCGGTGCGCGTGGGCTGCGGGTGGCGCGTGTGCGCGTGGGGGTGCGCCGCGGGTGGCGCGGCGCGCACGTGGGGTGCGGGGTCGGGTTCGTGTGGATGTGCGGGGTTCGTTTCGTACGATGTTTCGATGCCCCTCCCCAAAGCCGAACTGCACCTGCACATCGAAGGCACCCTGGAGCCCGAACTCGCCTTCACGCTCGCCGCGCGCAACGGCGTCACGCTGCCCTACGCCGACACCGAGGAGCTCCGCAAGGCGTACCTCTTCGACGACCTCCAGTCGTTCCTGAACCTGTACTACGGGCTCATGGCCGTCCTGCGGACCGAACAGGACTTCGCCGACCTGGCCGACGCCTACCTCGCCCGCGCCGCCGCCCAGGGCGTACGGCACGCCGAGATCTTCTTCGACCCGCAGGCCCACATCGCCCGCGGCGTCGACATGGGGACGGTCGTCCGGGGTCTGTCCCTCGCCCTCGGCCGCAGCGAGGAGACCCACGGCGTCTCCACCCAGCTGATCATGTGCTTCCTGCGCGACGAGTCCGCCGAGTCCGCGCTGGAGACCCTGGACGCCGCCCGGCCCTACCTCGACCGGATCGTCGGCGTCGGCCTCGACTCCGCCGAGGTGGGGCATCCGCCGGCCAAGTTCCGCGAGGTGTACGAGGCCGCCGCCGAGCTCGGGCTGCGGCGCGTCGCGCACGCGGGCGAGGAGGGGCCGCCCGCCTACATCACCGAGGCGCTCGACGTGCTCGGCGTGGAGCGCGTCGACCACGGGCTGCGCTGCATGGAGGACGAGGCGCTCGTCGAGCGGCTGGTCCGGGAGCGGGTGCCGCTGACGCTGTGCCCGCTGTCCAACGTACGGCTGCGCGCCGTGGACGTCCTGGCGCACCACCCGCTGCCCGCCATGATGGACGCCGGGCTGCTGTGCACCGTCAACTCCGACGACCCCGCCTACTTCGGCGGCTACGTCGGCGACACCTTTGGCGCCGTGCACGAGGCGCTCGGCCTCGGTCACGAGCGGCTGCGGGAGCTCGCCCGCAACTCCTTCGAGGCCGCGTTCCTCGACCACGACGAGGAGCGGCGGGCCCGGTACCTCGCCGAGGTCGACGCCTACGAGTTCGGGCCCGCGGCGGCCGGGGCCGAGTAGGCGCCCCCTGCGGCGGGGTCAGCCCGGGCCGGGGCCCGGGGCGGCCGCCTGCCTCGGGCCCGCCGTGTCGTACGCCGTGCGCTGGGCCGGGATGCCGTCCAGCGCGATCTCCACGACCGGGTGCTCGGGAGCGGGGTGCGTGCGGACTGCGAATGTGTGGGGGGTGCGTGCACGGCCCGCGGGTGTGCGGGTGGTGAGGGCACGGGCCGCGTGCGTGCGCAGGACCGTGCTCGGGAGGATGCGGCGGCCGCTCGTGTGCAGGGCGACGGCCGTCATCGGGGCGGCGATGACGAGCAGACCGAGCGCGAGGACCCGGCCCATAGCCGGATAGCCCGCCGACGCCGACAGCAGACTGCCCGCGAGCGGGCCGCACGCCGTGCCGAGCGAGGACGCCGAGCCGACCAGGACCGCCCACCGGCCCCGCGGGTCCATCGTCGCGGCCAGGCCGATCAGGTACGACAGCACGATCGGGTAGACCGTGTTCCACGCGATCTCGCCCGCCGCGAAGGACGTCAGGTCGTCGGCCGCCGCGCTGACCGCGATGCAGCACGCGATCACCGCCGTGCCCGCGCCGATCGGCAGCGCCCGGCCGAGGCGCGGGCCCAGGGCGCCCGCGCCGATCACGCCGAGCAGGCCCGCGCCGAGCGCGATCGCGAAGACCGCGCCTACGGTGACCTCGCTCAGGCCCGCCTGGGCGGTGCCGATGCGGCCGCTCACGCCCCACAGGGAGTTCTGGGCGAGCGACCACAGGAGCATGGTTCCGGCCAGGACGAGGCCCGCCCTCGGGTAGGGGCGGTGGGCCGACGTCCGTGCCGTCGCCGTCGCCGTCGCCGTCGCCGTCGCCGTGGCGGTGGTGCCGTTGGTGCCGGCGGGCGCGTTCGTGTTCAGGCGGTTGGTCGCGGGCCAGACCAGCAGGGCGACCAGGGCGATCGCCAGCAGCGGGAAGCCGTGGCCCGGGCCCAGGTGGGGGACCGTCAGGTACACCGCCCCGGCGAGCGCGGAGACGCCGAGCAGGCCCAGCGTGGAGGCGCGGTGGGGGTCGCGCTGGGCGGCGATGCCGGTCGCGGCGACGGTGGTGGCGGTGCCGGAGCCGAAGCCGCCGGCCAGTGCGCCGGCGACCACCACGGGGACGGTGGTCGTCAGGGCGGCGGTGCCGTAACCGACGGCGGCGAGGAGGAGGCCGGCGCGGGCGACTCTGCGGGGGCCGAGGCGGTCCACGCGCGAGGCGAGGACGAAGCCCGCCGCGGCCGAACTCAGCAGCAGGGCGCTGCCGATGGAACCGGCCTGGGTGGCGGAGAGGGGGAGCCCCGCGTCCAGTCGGCCGACGGTCGTCGGGAGGAGGTAGGGGGCGAGGTAGCCCGCCGTGAAAAGGGCGACGAGGGGCCAGGGAGGGGTGGTGCGGGCGGACACGGGCGTTCCCAGGGCATGCGAAAGGAGCGGCTCAATGAGGGGGTTGGGCGGCTGTCGATGGACAGGAACGCGCGGGCAATTTGTATCAAGGCGGCGGGCCCCGGAAGAAGGCGGTCCGGTGTGATCTGGGCCACGTCGCGTTTGCGGTGGGCCAGGTCGGGTAGTCGCGCTTGTTTGCGCTGGTGGGCGTCGGTGCGCAGTGGGTCCGATGGGTGGGTCGGGTCCGTGCCGGTACATCGGGCCGTCGGTAGTTGTTGTGGGCGTCCGTTACCAGCGTTCCTCGGTTGCGTACGTCCCCGTCTCGACGGCCATTTGATGTACCGGCACGGCCCCTTCGGTCGCAGGGCGACTGCGGGCCGTGGGGGCTGAGCCGCGGGGGCGCGGGCCCGGTGGCTCCGGTGCGGGCCGGCGGGCGGCGCCCACCCTGGCCGGGGGCGGCGGTCCGTCCGTCCGCTCTAGCTGCGGGCATGCGTGCCGCTCGGGGCGATGGGGGTCCCCCCGCTCGAGCGGAGCCGAGAGTGGGCGCAGGCGGCTCCCCGTTGGCGCCGGGTTCGCCGACCCGCCGTGGCCTCAGCTGTGGCGCCGGGTGCTGGATGTACGTGGGGGAGTTGGCCCACCCGGGGGGCTCCCCATTGGCGCCGGGTTCGCCGACTCACCTCGACGCCAACTGCATTGCGGGGCGCCGTGTTCGTGGGGGAGTGGGGCCACGTCGATGGGGGCCCCTTGCTCGGGGTGGCGGTGTGGCCTACGCTCCATTTTCATACGTGTATAGCGTCTACATATGGAGATGGCATGCGTACGGACTCAGAGTCCGGAGCCGTCGGCAGGCTCCGGAGCGGCATGGCCCGGGGCGTGCTGTCGTTCCCGCTGACGAGCTTTCACGCCGACGGCTCCCTCGACCTCGACGGCTTTCGCACGCACCTGGAGACCCAGCTGGCCACCGGTCCCGGCGCCGTCTTCCCGGCCTGCGGCACCGGCGAGTTCTTCTCCCTGGACGAGGACGAGTACCGCCAGGTCGTCACCGCGGCGGTGGAGGTGACGGCGGGCCGCGTCCCCGTCGTCGCGGGCACCGGCTACGGCTGGGCACAGGCGGCCCGGTTCGCCCGAGTCGCCGAGGACGCCGGCGCCGACGCCCTGCTCGTCCTGCCGCACTACCTCGTCGCCGCCCCGCAGGACGGGCTCGTCGCGCAGTTGGAGCAGTTGGCCGCGCGCACCCGGCTGCCGCTCATCGCCTATCAGCGCGGCCAGGTCGCCTTCACTCCCGGCGCCCTGCGGCGCGTCGCCCGCATCCCGGGAGTGGTCGGCCTCAAGGACGGGCACAGCGACCTCGACCGGCTCCAGCGGCTCACACTGGCCGCGCCCGAGGGCTTCCTGTTCTTCAACGGCGCCGCCACCGCGGAGATCCAGGCCCGCGCCTACGCGACGGTCGGCGTACCCGCGTACTCGTCGGCGGTGCACGCCTTCGCCCCCGAGATCGCCGGCGCCTTCTTCGCCGCCCACCGGCGCGGCGACGACGCCGTGATGGACCGGCTGCTGCGCGAGTTCTACGTCCCGTTCGTGGAACTGCGGGACCGCGGAACCGGCTACGCCGTCTCGCTCGTGAAGGCCGCGGCCCGGCTGCGCGGCCGCCCCGTCGGCCCCGTACGTGCCCCGCTCACCGAACCCTCGCCGGCCGACCTCGCCGACCTGGAGGCGCTGCTCGCCGCCGGGCTCGCCCTCGCCTCCGGCCTCACCCCCGTAGGAGCCGCCCTGTGACCCGCGACCTGACCGTCACCGAGGTCCGGCTGACCCCGATCCTGGTCGCCGACCCGCCCCTGCTCAACACCCAGGGGGTGCACCAGCCGTACACGCCCCGGCTGATCGTGGAGGTCGTCACGGCGGGCGGTGTGACGGGGATCGGGGAGACGTACGGCGATGGCAAGTACCTGGAACTCGCCCAGCCCCTGGCCGACCGTCTGGTGGGGCACTCGGTCACGGATGTGAACGGTCTGTTCGCCGCCGCCGACGCGGTCGCCGTCGACCGGGGGCACATCGACCACCAGGTCGACGTGGGCGGGCTGCGCGGGGTGCAGACCGCCGACAAGCTGCGGCTGTCCGTCGTCTCCGGCTTCGAGGTGGCCTTCCTGGACGCTCTCGGCAAGAGCCTCGGGCTGCCCGTGCACGCGCTGCTCGGCGGCAAGGTGCGGGACGCGGTGGAGTACAGCGCCTACCTGTTCTACAAGTGGGCCGGCCATCCCGAAGGGGTCGCGGGGGAGAAGGACGACTGGGGAGCCGCCCTCGACCCGGCCGGAGTCGTCGAGCAGGCGCGGAGGTTCACCGAGCGGTACGGGTTCACCTCCTACAAGCTCAAGGGCGGGGTCTTCCCGCCCGACGAGGAGATCGCCGCCGTACGCGCCCTGGCGGCGGCGTTCCCGGGACGTCCGCTGCGGCTCGACCCCAACGGCGCCTGGTCGGTGGCCACGTCGCTGCGGGTCGCGCGGGAGCTGGGGGAGGTGCTGGAGTACCTGGAGGACCCCGCTCTCGGCACCCCCGCCATGGCCGAGGTCGCGGCGGGGACGGACGTGCCGCTGGCCACCAACATGTGCGTGACCACCTTCGCGGAGATCCCGGAGGCCTTCACCCGGGGGGCCGTGCGGGTCGTGCTGTCCGACCACCACTACTGGGGCGGTCTGCGCAACACCCGTGAACTGGCCGCCGTATGCCGCACCTTCGGGGTCGGGATCTCGATGCACTCCAACACGCATCTGGGCATCTCGCTCGCCGCCATGACCCACGTCGCGTCGACCGTCCCCGACCTCCACCACGCCTGCGACACCCACTACCCCTGGCAGTCCGAGGACGTCCTCACCGAGCGCCTGACCTTCGAGAACGGCCGCGTCGCCGTGTCCGACGCACCCGGCCTCGGCGTCGAACTCGACCACTCCCGGCTGGAGTTCCTGCACCGGCGCTGGCTCGACGACGACGGCACGCTGCGCGACCGCGACGACGCGGCCGCCATGCGCGCCGCCGACCCGCAGTGGGTGACCCCCGCCGTCCCGCGCTGGTAGTCCCGGGCGAGGGGTTCCGGACACGTCCCGGCGGGCCCGGAACCGGTGCCCGACACGGGCACACCCGCCCCGGCGGTGAACCCCGGCCCCGGCGGAGCGGGTGGCACACTGGCCTGAATCCGCACCACGCCAGGGAGCCCACCGTGATCGACCCCGACGGAGAGGAACCGCGCCGGCCGGCCCAGATCGACCCGCTCGCCGGGCTGCGCACCCCGCACGATCCGCCGTTCGACGTCTACCTCACGGGCCCCGTCTTCCTCGACATCGTCTTCACCGGGCTCGACTCGGCCCCGGTGCGCGGGACCGAGTCCTGGGCGCGCGGGATGGGGTCGAGCCCCGGCGGCGTCGCCAACATGGCCACGGCACTCGCCCGGCTCGGACTGCGCACGTCGCTCGCGGCGGCCTTCGGCGACGACCACTACGGGGAGTACTGCTGGGACGCCCTGGAGCAGGGCGAGGGCATCGACCTCGGGCCGTCGCGCACCGTACCGGGCTGGCACTCCCCGGTCACCGTGTCGATGGCCTACGAGGGCGAGCGGACGATGGTCAGCCACGGGCACGAGCCGCCCCCCGAGGAGCCCGCCCCCGAACACGCCCCCCGCGCGCGTGCCGCCGTCGCCTCCCTGACGCCCGGCGTCCGCGCGCCCTGGATCGCCGAGGCGGCGGCCGCCGGCACCCGCGTCTTCGCGGACGTCGGCTGGGACGACACCGGCCGTTGGGACCTGGCGGGACTCGCCGACCTGGAACACTGCGAGGCCTTCCTGCCCAACGCGGAGGAGGCCATGCGCTACACCGGCGCCGACTGCCCGCGGGCGGCGGCGCACGCCCTGGCCGAGCACGTGCCGCTCGCCGTCGTCACCCTCGGCGCGGAGGGCGCGTACGCCGTGGACGGCCGGACCGGCGAGAGCGCCGTGGTCCCGGCGATCGCCGTCGAGGCCCTGGACCCCACCGGCGCCGGTGACGTCTTCGTCGCCGGGTTCGTCACGGGCACGCTCGCCGACTGGCCGCTGGCCGACCGGCTCGCCTTCGCCGGGCTGACCGCCGCGCTCTCCGTCCAGGAGTTCGGCGGCTCCCTCTCGGCGCCCGGCTGGTCCGAGATCGCCGCCTGGTGGCGCCGCGTCCAGTCCGTCGACGACCAGGACCCCGCCGCGCTCGCCCGGTACGCCTTCCTGGAGGGACTCGTCCCCGAGGCGGGCAGGCCCTGGCCGCTGCGCCGGGCGGTCCCGACGATCGGTTTCCGCCGCTCCGCCTGACACGGGTGCGACGGGTGTGGAAAAGCCCTACGGCGTTGTCGGTGCACCGACGTACCCTTGGCAGTGCGAGGGCGGCCCACGCCGAGCGGCCCCGGTACGAGGAGGACGAGCAAGGCCTACAGAGCCGGCCCATGACTGACACACCCACAGTGCAGGACCCCGCACAGGGGCAGGCGAGAGCGCAGTTCACCGTTCCGGCCGCGCACCCCATGGTGACCGTGCTGGGCTCCGGGGACGCGCTGCTGCGCGTGATCGAGAAGGCCTTCCCGGCGGCCGACATCCATGTCCGGGGCAATGAGATCAGTGCGGTCGGCGACGCCGGTGAAGTCGCGCTCGTCCAGCGCCTGTTCGACGAGATGATGCTCGTGCTCCGCACGGGGCAGCCGATGACGGAGGACGCAGTGGAACGCTCGATCGCCATGCTCAGGGCGAGCGAGAACGGGGAGGGCGACGGCCAGGAGACCCCGGCCGAGGTGCTCACACAGAACATCCTGTCCTCGCGCGGGCGCACCATCCGCCCCAAGACGCTCAACCAGAAGCGCTACGTCGACGCCATCGACAAGCACACCGTCGTCTTCGGCATCGGACCCGCGGGCACCGGCAAGACCTACCTGGCCATGGCCAAGGCGGTCCAGGCGCTCCAGTCCAAGCAGGTCAACCGCATCATCCTCACCCGCCCGGCCGTCGAGGCCGGCGAGCGCCTCGGCTTCCTGCCGGGCACGCTCTACGAGAAGATCGACCCGTACCTGCGCCCCCTGTACGACGCGCTGCACGACATGCTCGACCCCGACTCCATCCCCCGCCTGATGGCGGCGGGCACGATCGAGGTGGCCCCGCTGGCGTACATGCGCGGCAGGACCTTGAATGACGCCTTCATCATCCTGGACGAGGCTCAGAACACCAGCCCCGAGCAGATGAAGATGTTCCTCACCCGCCTCGGCTTCGAATCGAAGATCGTGATCACGGGCGACGTCACCCAGGTCGACCTCCCCAGCGGGACGAAGTCCGGTCTGCGGCAGGTCCAAGACATCCTGGAGGGCCTCGACGACGTCCACTTCTCGCGCCTGACGTCCCACGACGTCGTCCGGCACAAGCTGGTCGGCCGTATCGTCGACGCGTACGAGAAGTACGACAGCGAGAACGGTACGGAGAACGGCACCCACAAGGGCGCCCGGGACAAGCGGAAGTAGACCAGCACGACCATGTCGATCGACGTCAACAACGAGTCCGGAACCGAGGTCGACGAGCAGGCGATCCTCGACATCGCCCGCTACGCCCTCGCGCGGATGCGCATCCACCCGCTCTCCGAGCTCTCGGTGATCGCCGTGGACGCCGACGCCATGGAGCAGCTGCACATCCAGTGGATGGACCTGCCCGGCCCCACGGACGTCATGTCCTTCCCGATGGACGAGCTGCGTCCGCCGACGAAGGACGACGACGAGCCCCCGCAGGGCCTGCTCGGTGACATCGTGCTCTGCCCGGAGGTCGCCGAGCGGCAGGGCAAGGACGCCCCGACGCAGCACTCCATGGACGAGGAGCTCCAGCTCCTCACCGTCCACGGGGTGCTGCACCTCCTCGGCTACGACCACGAGGAGCCGGACGAGAAGGCCGAGATGTTCGGGCTGCAGGCGGCCATCGTGGACGGCTGGCGCGCGGAGAAGGGCCTGACCGGCCCGTCCCCGGCCCCGACCGTCTCCTAGCAGAGTTCGGGAAAAATGACCCCTCAGCTCGTCATCGGCGCCATCGCGCTGGTCGTCGTGGCCTGGCTCGCCGCCTGCGCGGAGGCGGGCCTCGCGCGCGTCTCCAGCTTCCGCGCGGAGGAGGCCGTACGCGGCGGGCGGCGCGGCAGCGCCAAGCTCGCGCAGGTCGCCGCCGACCCGACCCGCTATCTCAACGTCGCCCTGCTGGTGCGCATCACCTGCGAGATGGCGGCCGCCGCCCTCGTCACGTACGCCTGCCTGAAGGAGTTCGACGAGACCTGGGAGGCCCTCGCGGTCGCCATCGGCGTGATGGTCCTCGTCAGCTATGTCGCCGTCGGCGTCTCACCGCGCACGATCGGCCGCCAGCACCCGCTGAACACGGCGACCGCCGCGGCCTACGTCCTGCTGCCGCTCGCGCGGGTCATGGGCCCGATCCCGCCGCTGCTGATCCTCATCGGCAACGCCCTCACCCCCGGCAAGGGCTTCCGGCGCGGCCCGTTCGCCTCCGAGGCCGAGCTGCGCGCGCTCGTCGACCTCGCGGAGAAGGAGTCCCTCATCGAGGACGAGGAGCGCCGCATGGTGCACTCCGTCTTCGAGCTGGGCGACACCCTCGTCCGCGAGGTGATGGTGCCGCGCACCGATCTGGTGGTCATCGAGCGCTACAAGACCATCCGCCAGGCGCTGACGCTCGCCCTGCGCTCCGGCTTCTCGCGCATCCCGGTCACCGGGGAGAGCGAGGACGACATCGTCGGGATCGTGTACCTGAAGGACCTGGCGCGCAAGACGCACATCAGCCGGGACGCGGAGAGCGAGCTGGTGTCCACGGCGATGCGGCCCGCCGCCTTCGTCCCCGACACCAAGAACGCGGGCGACCTGCTCCGCGAGATGCAGCAGGAGCGCAACCACGTCGCCGTCGTCATCGACGAGTACGGCGGCACGGCCGGGATCGTCACCATCGAGGACATCCTGGAGGAGATCGTCGGCGAGATCACCGACGAGTACGACCGCGAGCTGCCCCCGGTGGACGAGCTGGGCGAGGACCGCTACCGCGTGACGGCCCGGCTGGACATCGGCGACCTCGGTGAGCTGTACGGCTTCGAGGCGTACGACGACGAGGACGTGGAGACCGTCGGCGGTCTGCTGGCCAAGGCGCTCGGCCGGGTGCCGATCGCGGGGGCCTCGGCCGTGGTGGAACTGCCCGACGGCCGGGAGCTGCGGCTGACCGCGGAGGACTCGGCGGGCCGCCGGAACAAGATCGTGACGGTGCTCGTGGAGCCGGTGACGCCGGACCAGGCGCCGCGCGAGGAGGCGAAGGCGGAGTGACGCCCCAGGAGCTGCGAGCCCTGTGCCTGTCGTTCAACGCGACGGTCGAGGACTTCCCGTTCAACCCGGACACGTCCGTCTTCAAGGTGCTGGGCAAGCTCTTCGCGCTCACGAACCTGGACGGGCGCCCGCTGAAGGTCAACCTGAAGTGCGACCCGGACGACGCGGTGCGGCTGCGCGGCGAGTACCCGGGGCTGATCGCCCCCGGGTACCACATGAACAAGCGGCACTGGAACACCGTGACGGTGGACGGCGAGCTCCCCGACCGCCTGGTCAGGGAGCTGGTCGAGGACTCGTACGACCTGGTCGTGGCCGGTCTGCCGAGGGCCGAACGGCTGCGGCTCGACCGTCCCTAGGCCGTGTCCGCACGACGCGGCGGCTCGATAAGCTCCTCGTATGACCGAGACCCCCGCCCTCGACCCCGAGGACCGCAAGATCGTCACCCTGGCCCGTTCGGCCCGGGCCCGCAACGGCGTGCCCGAGGGGGCCGCCGTACGTGACGAGACCGGACGCACCTATGTCGCCGGCACCGTCGCGCTGGACTCCCTGAAGCTGAGCGCGCTGCGCACCGCGGTGGCGATGGCGGTGGCCTCGGGTGCGAAGTCGCTGGAGGCGGCGGCCGTGGTGACGGACGCCGAGAGCGCGTCCGCGGACGACCTGGCGGCGGTGGGGGACCTCGGGGGACCCGGGACGCCGGTGCTGGTCGCCGGTGCCGACGGCGTCGTGCGCGCCACCCTCACCACGGGCTGACCGGCCCCGGTCAGAGGGCGTCCGGGCCCCGCTCGTCGGTGCGGACCCGGACCACCGTCTCCACCGGCACCGACCAGACCTTGCCGTCGCCGATCTTGCCGGTCCGGGCCGCCTTCACGATCGCGTCGATGACCGGGTCCGCGTCGGCGTCCCCGACGACGACCTCGATGCGCACCTTCGGGACCAGGTCGACCTGGTACTCGGCACCGCGGTACACCTCGGTGTGGCCGCGCTGACGCCCGTACCCGCTCGCCTCCGTGACGGTCATCCCGTGCACACCGAGTTCCTGCAGGGCCGTCTTGACCTCGTCGAGGCGGTACGGCTTGACGATCGCGGTGATGAGTTTCATGCCTGGGCCTTGACCTTCTGGGCGTGGGTGGCGGAGGAGGACACCGGGGCGCCGTGCCCCAGGACCCCGTGATCGTAGGCGGTCTCGGCGTGCACCGTGAGGTCCAGACCGGTCTGCTCCTGCTCCTCGTCCGCCCGGAAGCCCATGACCCTGTCGATGAGCTTCCCGATCCCGTACGTGACCGCGAAGGCGTACGCCCCGACGGCCAGGACGGCGACCAGCTGCCGACCGAGCTGGCCGAGCCCACCCCCGTAGAGCAGCCCCTCGGCGCCCTTGGTCATCGACTCCGTCGCGAAGACGCCGATGAGGACCGTGCCGATGACGCCGCCGACGAGGTGGACGCCGACCACGTCGAGCGAGTCGTCGTAGTCCAGCCGGAACTTCCAGCCCACCGCGTACGAGCAGACGACACCCGCGGCGAGACCGACGGCCAGGGCGCCGACCAGCGAGACCGAGCCGCAGGACGGGGTGATCGCGACGAGGCCGGCGACCGCGCCGGACGCGGCGCCCAGTGTCGTGGGGTGGCCGTCGCGCCGCTGCTCCACGAAGAGCCAGCCCAGCAGCCCGGTGCAGCCGGCGGCGAGGGTGTTGAGGAACGCGGCGGCGGCGAGGCCGTTCGCACCGAGCGCCGAACCGGCGTTGAAGCCGAACCAGCCGAACCACAGCAGACCGGCGCCCAGCACCACCATGGGCAGGTTGTGCGGCCGCATGGCCTCCTTCTTGAAGCCCATGCGCGGGCCGAGGACCAGGCACAGGGCGAGTCCGGAGGCGCCCGAGGTGATCTCGACGGGGAGGCCGCCCGCGAAGTCCAGGGCGCCGAGGCGGTCCAGGATCCAGCCGCCCGGACCCCAGACCCAGTGCGCGACGGGAACGTATACGAGCAGCGCCCACAGCGGTACGAAGACCAGCCACGCCCCGAACTTGGCCCGGTCGGCGATCGCGCCGCTGATCAGCGCGGCCGTGATGACCGCGAAGGTCAGCTGGAAGGTCGCGAAGAGCAGGGTGGGGACCGTGCCCTGGAGGCTGTCCGGGCCGATGCCCGCCATCCCGGCGTGCTCCAGGCCGCCGACCAGCCCGCCGAAGGTGTCGTCGCCGAACGCGAGCGAGTACCCGGCGGCCAGCCAGACCACCGTGACCAGCGCGATCGACACGAAGCTCATCATCAGCATGTTGAGGACGCTCTTCGTGCGGACCATGCCGCCGTAGAACAGGGCGAGGCCCGGTGTCATCAGCAGGACCAGCGCGGTGGCGGCGAGCAGCCAGGCGGTGTCGCCGGTGTCGAGGTGCGGGGCGGCCAGGGTCACGGTCTCTCCAGCGGTGCGGGCGGCGTCCGGCGGGCGGGGCGTCGTCCGAGGGTCACCGGCCCGCGTTTCGTGTTGTGCACACGGACGTTTCCGGCGTGTTTCGTGTTGCGCGGGCGTTTCCGGGACCTCACGGAGCGGACCCCGGGACCGGCCGCGGGATTCCGGCGGGACGGACGGGTGCGCCCTTGGTACGGCGGCCGCCCGACGATCAGGGACAATGGGCGCCATGAGCGTTCGTACCGAGTCATCCGAGCCGTCCGAGGCCACACACCGCGCCGGCTTCGCCTGCTTCGTGGGCCGCCCCAACGCGGGCAAGTCCACCCTCACGAATGCTCTGGTCGGCCAGAAGGTGGCGATCACGGCCAACCAGCCGCAGACCACGCGGCACACGGTGCGCGGCATCGTGCACCGGCCGGACGCCCAGCTGATCCTGGTGGACACCCCCGGCCTGCACAAGCCGCGCACGCTGCTCGGCCAGCGGCTCAACGACGTCGTGCGCACCACCTGGGCCGAGGTCGACGTGATCGGCTTCTGCCTGCCGGCGAACGAGAAGCTGGGCCCCGGCGACCGCTTCATCGCGAAGGAACTGGCGTCGATCAAGAAGACGCCGAAGATCGCGATCGTCACGAAGACCGACCTCGTGGACAGCAAGACCCTCGCCGAGCAGCTCATCGCGATCGACCAGCTCGGCAAGGAGCTCGGCTTCGAGTGGGCGGAGATCGTGCCGGTGTCCGCCGTCGCCGACCAGCAGGTCGACCTGCTGGCCGACCTGCTGATCCCGCTGCTCCCCGAGGGCCCCGCGCTCTACCCCGAGGGCGACCTCACGGACGAGCCCGAGCAGGTCATGGTGGCCGAGCTGATCCGCGAGGCCGCCCTGGAGGGTGTCCGCGACGAGCTGCCGCACTCCATCGCCGTCGTCGTGGAGGAGATGCTGCCGCGCGAGGACCGGCCCGCCGACAAGCCCCTCCTCGACATCCACGCCTTCGTCTACATCGAGCGCCCCAGCCAGAAGGGCATCATCATCGGCCCGAAGGGCAAGCGCCTGAAGGAGGTCGGCATCAAGTCCCGCAAGCAGATCGAGGCCCTGCTGGGCACGCCGGTCTTCCTCGACCTGCACGTCAAGGTCGCCAAGGACTGGCAGCGCGACCCCCGGCAGCTGCGCAAGCTCGGCTTCTGAGCCCCGGGCGGCGGGCCCTCGCCCGCCGCCGGGAGACCGGAGCTACTCGGCCGGTTCCGCGATCAGTGCCGTCGCGACCCTGCGGAAGCCCAGCCGGCCGTACATGCGGGCCACGTCGTCGTCGCCCGCCGACAGGAACACCGTGTCGACGCCGCGCGCCTCGGCGTCGGCCACCAGGGCGGCGGTCACGGCGAGACCCAGGCCGCGCCGCCGGGCGGACGGCAGGGTGCCGACGCCCGCCACCTCGGTCACCGGGCCGACCGGCAGATGCATCCCGGAGCACAGTGCGACGCCGTTCTCGACCGCGGCGGCCAGCACCGTGCGGCCCGCCCTGATCCGGTCCGCGGCGGCGGGCACGTCGCCGGCGCGCGCCGTGGTCTCGGCGGCCAGTTCGGCGGGGCCGGCCGTGCCGACGCCCGTGCCGGGCGCCGCGAACGCCACGTGGGGCAGCGCCAGGGCACCGGCCAGGAACGGGTCCTCGGGGCCGAGGACGCGGACCAGGGGGTGCGGGTCGGGCAGCGCCACGTCCCGGTCCCTGACCATCAGCGGATGCTCGTGCACCCGCAGCCCCGACGCCTCGACGGCCCGCCGCAGTCCCGGCGTCACATCCGCCACCCACTCGAACGCCTCCGGGACGCCCAGCTCGCGCTGCCGGGCCCGGACCCGGTCGACGTCCGCGGCGCCGGCCGTGTCCGGGCGGCCGAGCGCGGGCCGCGCGTAGTACGGCCAGCCGGGGCCCTCCCGGACGAACAGGGTGAGCGGTCCGAATTCCTCGGCCCGGGCCGCGGCGCGCGGTACCGAGTCGTAGTAGTGCTCCAGGCGGTCGAGAGGGTGCTGAGGGGTGGTCATGACCGTCCATCCAAGACGACGGGGCCCGGTCACGGCATCCGATATTCGGGCCGCGCGGCCGGTCCAGCCCCGGGACCGGCCGTCCCGTCGCCGCCCGGACCGCCCGGGGAACGCCTCAGCCCCGCGCCCGCAGGGCGTCCCGCAGCCAGCGGTACGACGCCTTCGGGGTGCGTTCCTGCGTGCCGAAGTCGACGTGGACGAGGCCGAAGCGGCGCGCGTACCCCTCCGCCCACTCGAAGTTGTCGAGCAGCGACCACACGAAGTAGCCGCGGACGTCGACGCCCGCCTCCCAGGCGCGGTGCAGCGCGCGGACGTGGCCGTCCAGGAAGGCGATCCGCTCCTGGTCGTCGAGGCCCTCGTAGGAGCAGCCGTTCTCCGTGATGACGACGGGCGGGAGCCGGTCGCCGTAGCGCTCGGCGAAGCCGGTGAGCAGCTCGGTCAGCGCCTCCGGGACCACGGGCCAGCCGAAGTCCGTCACCGGGTAACCCTCCAGTTCCCGTACGGAGAAGGGGAGTTCGGCGGGCAGGGTGAGTCCGCCGAACTCGATCTCCGCGCCCTCGGGGGCGCCCACCCGGGTCGGCTGGTAGTAGTTGATCCCGTACCAGTCCAGCGGCTCGGAGATCACCTCCAGGTCCGCGGCGACGTCCCCCGGGAGCAGCTCGGCGATGCCGTCGGGGTAGCGGCCGAGCAGCAGGGGGTCCGCGAACATGCGGTTGAGGAGCACGTCGTAGAAGTCGGCGGCCGCCACGTCCTCGGGGCGGTCCGAGGCCGCCCAGGTCGGGCCGTGGGAGTTGGCGATCCCGATGTCGCCGGCGCCGGCCGCGCGCAGCGCCCGTACCGCGAGGCCGTGCGCGAGCAGTTGGTGGTGGGCCACCGGCAGCGCGTCGAACAGGAGCCGCCTGCCGGGGGCGTGGGCGCCGAGCGCGTGGCCCAGCAGGGTGTGCTCGGCCGGTTCGTTGAGGGTGATCCACTTGTCCACGCGGTCGCCGAGCCGGGCGACGACGCGTGCCGTGTGGTCGGCGAACCGGGAGGCGGTGTCGCGGTCCAGCCAGTCCAGCTCCACCGGCAGGTCCCAGTGGAAGAGCGTGGGCACGGGGCGCACGCCCGCCGCGCGGAGCTCGTCGACGAGGCGGTCGTAGAAGTCGAGGCCGCCCGGCGCGTCCACCCGCGGCCAGGACACCGAGAAGCGGTAGGCGTCCACGCCCAGATCCGCGAGGAGCGCCACGTCCTCGCGGTAGCGGTGGACGTGGTCGCAGGCCACCTCCGCCGTCGAGCCGTCCTTCACCCGCCCCGGCTCGGCCGTGAACGCGTCCCACACGGACGGGCCGCGCGCGTCGACCGCCCCCTCGATCTGGTGGGCCGAGGTGGACACGCCCCAGAGGAAGCCGGGCGGGAACTGCGGGAGGGGGTTCGTCGCCATGCGCGCGATCATCCGCACCGGCGGTACGGGAAGTCAACGGGCCGACGGCGTGCGCGATTTGAGAGCCTCCCTAGGCGCCCTCGCGCAGCACGCCGGAGACCAGCTCCCGCTGCTCCCGGGTGAGGTGCGGGTCGGCCGCGTACACCGTCCTGCCGTCCACCGTGATCTCGTAGCCGAAGCCGTCCGGGACCCCCGACGGGGGCGTGCCCCGGCCGGCGGCGATCACCCGCTCGGCCAGGGTCTGCCAGCGGCCGGCGTCGGGGCGCCCCGAGGTGTCCACCTCGGCGCACCGCTCGATGCCCGCGAAACCGCCCGTGCGCCGCACCTGAATACGCATGGCTCCTGTCTAGTACGAAAGCTCCCGGCGGGCCACGGTCACAGGGTCCTGACCCCGACCTGCTCCCAGGCCTTGAGCACGGCCTGGAGCTCCTCGCCGTCCCCGAAGCGGGCGCGCGCGGCGGCGACGGTCAGTGTCGCGAAGTCGGCGAACAGGGCGTCCTGCCGGAGTTCCCCGCCGGTCAGGACGTCGTACCAGACCTGTCCCGCACGCTCCCAGGCGTGCCCGCCGAGGGCGGTCGCCGCGAGGTAGAACGCGTGGTTGGGGATGCCGGAGTTGATGTGCACGCCGCCGTTGTCGCGGCCGGTGCGGACGAAGCCGTCCATCGTCGCGGGCTGCGGGTCCTTGCCGAGCACGTCGTCGTCGTACGCCGTGCCGGGCTCCTTCATGGAGCGCAGCGCCCGGCCGGTGACGCGGGGGGCGAGCAGGCCCGCGCCGATCAGCCAGTCGGCCTCGGCGGCCGTCTGCCCGAGCGTGTACTGCTTGATGAGCGAGCCGAAGACGTCCGACATCGACTCGTTCAGGGCGCCCGGCTGGCCGAAGTACGTGAGGTTCGCCGTGTACTGGGTGACGCCGTGGGTCAGCTCGTGGCCGATGACGTCGACCGGGATGGTGAAGTCGAGGAAGATCTCCCCGTCACCGTCGCCGAACACCATCCGCTCGCCGTTCCAGAAGGCGTTGTTGTAGTCCCGGTCGAAGTGCACCGTGGCGTCCAGGGGCAGGCCCTCGCCGTTGATCGAGTCGCGGGCGTACGCCTGGAGGTAGAGGTCGAAGGTGGCGCCGAGGCCCGCGTACGCGCGGTTGACCGTGGCGTCCCGGCCGGGCTCCTCGCCCTCGCTCCGCACCTTGTGGCCGGGCAGGTCCTGGTGGTGGCGGGCGTCGTGGACCGTCCGGTGCGGCCTGCCGCTCTCCGCCTCGCGGGGCGTGGCCGGCGCCGGGGCGCCGAGGACCGTGGTCAGCCGGCGGTGGGTGCGCTCCAGGGCGTCGCGCTCCAGGGTGCGGCGCGCGGGTCCGGCGAGCGCGGGGTCCTCGTGCCGGGCGAGGGTGTCGAGGACGTGGGGCGGCACGATGGTGCAGAAGACAGGCTCGAAGCCTGCTGGAGTGGCGGTCATGTCGGCACCCTTGCACTGCGTCACATGACTGTCACCCCCTGCAACCATGATTGGTGAAAATGGGGAGATAAGGAACCTCCGCGTCCACTCCGACGTGGTATGGCGCACTGTTTGTCCCGTATGACCGGCCGGTCCCGCATACTGATACACGCCCCCGCACGCAGCGGGGCTCGGCTAGGCTGCGGAGCATCATGCGTTTCGAGCTGCTTCTCCTTAGCTGCCGCGGCGAGGGCCTGTAGTCGAGGCCGACCCCCTCCCCGCGGAGTCTGGCGTTGCGCCGTCGGCCGTCCTACCGGACACCTTCGAGGAGCCCTCGCATCATGCCGAACCGCCAGCAGCCCACCGCCATGCCGGTCCACAAGTACCGCCCGTACGACCAGGTCGACATCCCCGACCGCACGTGGCCGGACAACCGGATCACCGTCGCCCCCCGCTGGCTCTCCACCGACCTGCGTGACGGCAACCAGGCGCTGATCGACCCCATGTCGCCCGCCCGCAAGCGCGAGATGTTCGACCTGCTGGTGAAGATGGGCTACAAGGAGATCGAGGTCGGCTTCCCCGCCTCCGGGCAGACGGACTTCGATTTCGTCCGTTCGATCATCGAGGACGAGACCGCGATCCCCGACGACGTGACCATCTCCGTACTGACCCAGGCCCGCGAGGACCTGATCGAGCGGACCGTGGAGTCCCTGGTCGGCGCCAAGCGGGCCACCGTCCACCTCTACAACGCGACGGCGCCCGTCTTCCGCCGGGTCGTCTTCCGCGGCTCCCGGGACGACATCAAGCAGATCGCCGTCGACGGCACCCGGCTGGTCGTCGAGTACGCCGAGAAGCTGCTGGACGAGCGCACGGCGTTCGGCTACCAGTACAGCCCCGAGATCTTCACCGACACCGAGCTGGACTTCGCCCTGGAGGTCTGCGAGGCCGTCATGGACGTCTGGCAGCCCGGCCCGGACCGCGAGATCATCCTCAACCTGCCCGCCACCGTGGAGCGTTCGACCCCGTCCACGCACGCGGACCGCTTCGAGTGGATGAGCCGCAACCTGTCCCGCCGCGAGTACGTCTGCCTGTCGGTCCACCCGCACAACGACCGGGGTACGGCGGTCGCGGCGGCCGAGCTGGCGCTGATGGCCGGCGCCGACCGCATCGAGGGCTGCCTGTTCGGCCAGGGCGAGCGCACCGGCAACGTCGACCTGGTCACCCTCGGCATGAACCTGTTCTCGCAGGGCGTCGACCCGCAGATCGACTTCTCGCAGATCGACGAGATCCGCCGCACCGCCGAGTACTGCAACCAGATGGAGGTGCACGCCCGCCACCCGTACGTCGGCGACCTCGTCTACACCTCCTTCTCCGGCTCCCACCAGGACGCCATCAAGAAGGGCTTCGACGCCATGGAGGCCGACGCGGCCGCCAGGGGCGTCACCGTCGACGACATCGAGTGGGCGGTCCCGTACCTGCCGATCGACCCGAAGGACGTCGGCCGCTCCTACGAGGCCGTCATCCGGGTCAACTCGCAGTCCGGCAAGGGCGGTATCGCGTACGTCCTGAAGAACGACCACAAGCTGGACCTGCCGCGCCGGATGCAGATCGAGTTCTCGAAGATCATCCAGGCCAAGACGGACGCCGAGGGCGGCGAGGTCACCCCGAAGGACATCTGGTCGATCTTCCAGGACGAGTACCTGCCCAACCCCGAGAACCCCTGGGGCCGCATCCAGGTCAAGACCGGCCAGACCACCACGGACAAGGACGGCGTGGACACCCTCACCGTCGAGGCCTCGGTGAACGGCGTCGACACCGTCCTGACCGGCACCGGCAACGGCCCCATCTCCGCCTTCTTCGACGCCCTGCAGTCCATCGGCATCGACGTGCGCCTGCTGGACTACACCGAGCACACGATGAGCGAGGGTGCCTCCGCGCAGGCCGCCTCGTACATCGAGTGCGCGATCGACGGCAAGGTCATGTGGGGAATCGGCATCGACGCGAATACGACACGTGCCTCGCTGAAGGCCGTGGTCTCCGCCGTCAACCGCACGGCCCGCCGATCCGCCTGACCGGCACTTTCCGGGGCCCCTTCCGTCCGTCAGGGCGGCGGGGGCCCCGTCGTTTACCGGCCATTCCGGGACCGGGTCACGGAGAGGTCTCGCCCGGGGTACTGACTCCGCAGTCACAATGTGGCTAACATCACGCCAACGCGGCGATGTTGCCGCGCGGTTACGGAGGTGCGACGTGCTGCCAGGATGGGGACGAGACGACCGTTCTGTCCGCGTAGGTCGTGTGTCCCGCGTTCTCGGCATCCGCACCGCGTGGACCGCCGTCGGCGACGGCGAGTTCTTCTGCCCCGGCTGCGGAGGCGACCGCAACTACCAGCGGCTGACCGGTCGCCGCCGCTTCACCCTCCTCGGCGTCCCGCTCCTCGCCCGCGGCGAGACCGGCCCCGTCGTCGAATGCGCCGCCTGCGCGGGCCACTTCGGCGCCGACGTCCTCGACCACCCCACCACGACCCGCTTCTCGGCGATGCTCCGCGACGCCGTCCACACGGTCGCGCTCGCCGTCCTCGCCGCGGGCGGCACCTGCTCCCGCGCCGCCCTGGAGACCGCCGCCGCCGCGGTGCGCGCCGCCGGCTTCGACGACTGCACCGAGGAACAGCTGAACGCCCTCGTGGAGGCCCTCGCCGCCGACACCGGCCGCCTCTTCGGCGAACCGTGCGGGGCCGGCCTGGCCATAGAGCTGCACGAGGCCCTGGACCCGCTGGCACCGCACCTGGCCGGCGTCGGCAGGGAGGCCGTCCTGTTCCAGGGCGCCCGTATCGCCCTGGCCGACGGGCCCTACACCCCGGCCGAGCGCGACGTCCTCGCGACGGTGGGCGCGGCGCTCACGATCTGCTCGGACGACGTGACCCGGCTGCTGGCGGCGGCCCGCACACCGTCGTAGGCCACGGCGCGGACGTGCTCCGGCGCGGTACTCCCCCGGGAGTAGTCCGGCCGCACCGTCACCCGGCGCAGTAGCCCCGAACTCGCCCTCCGGCGCGACGCGTACGACGTCGCGCGACGGGAGTCTGGTGCGTGTCCAGACATCCGTCCAGGAGGGGAGGACCCCGGCATGGGGCCCGGAAAGACAACCACGCGTGAGCGTCGCAAAGCCGTGCCCTGGGCGCTGCTCGGGCTCTGGGTGGCCGTACTGGCCGCCGTCGCGCCGTTCGCGGCGAAGCTGGCGGACGTGCAGCACGACCGGATCGTGGACTACCTGCCGGCGAACGCCGACTCCACCCAGGTCGCGAGGATCCAGGACCGGATGCCGGGCGGCGAGGCGACCGAGCTGGTGCTGGTGTACCACCGCGACGGCGGGCTGACCGCCGCCGACCGGGCGACCGCGGACCGGCAGGTCGCCGAGGTCGCCGGACGCCACGAGCTGACCGGCGACCCGGCGGCGGTCCCCTCCAGGGACGGCACCACCCTCATGTACCCGGTCTCCTCCACCGAGCCCGGCCAGGACGAGGACCTGCGGGACGCGCTGGTCGACGACGTACGCCGGATCACGCACGGCGAGGGCGGTCTCGGCGTCGAGGTCGGCGGCCCCGGCGCGCTGAACACCGACGCCGCCCAGGTGTACGACTCCCTCGGCGGCCCGCTGCTCTACACCACCGTCGGCGTCGTCGCCGTCCTGCTGATCCTCATCTACCGCAGCCCCTTCCTGTGGCTCGTGCCGCTCGTCGTCGCGGGCGTCGCGGACTACCTGTCGACGGGCGTCGCCTACGGGCTCCACGAGACCTTCGGGACCACCGTCTCCGGGCAGAGCTCGGGCGTGATGACCATCCTCGTCTTCGGCGCCGGCACCGACTACGCCCTGCTGATCGTGGCCCGCTACCGCGAGGAACTCCGGCGCTTCGAGCGGCCGTACGACGCGATGCGGGCCGCGCTGCGCGGCTGCGGCCCCGCCGTCCTCGCCTCGTCCGGGACCGTGGCCGCCGGACTGCTGTGCCTGCTCGCCGCCGACCTGAACAGCAGCCGGGGCATGGGCCCCCTGGGCACGGTCGGCGTGCTCTGCGCCCTGGTCGCCATGCTGACACTGCTGCCCGCCGTGCTCGTCCTGCTCGGCCGCCGGGTGTTCTGGCCGCTGGTCCCGGCGTACGGGAGCGAACCGGTGCGGCGGCGCGGCCTCTTCACGGCGATGGGGACCTCCGCCGGGCGGCGGCCCCTCGTCGTCCTCGCGGGCGGGGCCGTGCTGCTCGGCGCGCTCGCCCTCGGCGCCCTGAACCTGCCCGGCCCGCTCAAGCAGCAGGACGCCTTCGTCGACAAGCCCGAGTCGGTGGCCGCGATGGAGACCCTCGCCGCGGCCTACCCCGAGCGGGGCACCCAGCCCCTCACCGTGATCACCCCGGCCGGGGAGGCGGACGCCACCCTCAGCGCCGCGCGGGCCCAGCGGGGAGTCGCCTCCGCCGAGCGGGGCCGCACGGCGGACGGCTGGACGGAGATCACGGTGACCGCGCGGGACGCCCCGCAGTCCCCGGGCGAGACACGGACCATCGAGGCGCTGCGCGAGGCACTCGACGGCTCGTACGTCGGCGGGCCCAGCGCCCAGCAGATCGACCTGGAGGACACCAACGCCCGCGACCGGCTCGTCGTCGTCCCGATCGTCCTGCTCTCGGTACTGCTCATCCTCGTCGTGCTGCTGCGCAGCCTGGTCGCGCCGCTGCTGCTGGTGGTCGCGGTGGTCGCGGTGTGGGGCGCGGCGCTCGGCATCGGGGGCCTGGTGTTCGGGCCGCTGCTCGGCTTCGAGGGGACCGACCCCGGCCTCGGACTGCTCTCCTTCGTGTTCCTGGTCGCCCTCGGCGTCGACTACGGCATCTTCCTGATGCACCGGATGCGGGAGGAGTCGCTCGCGGGTGCCGAACCCACCGCCGCCGCGCTGACCGCGCTGCGGACCACCGGCGCGGTCATCGCCTCCGCCGGGCTGGTTCTCGCCGCGACCTTCGCGGTGCTCACGAACATGGGCCTGGTGCAGCTCGTCGAGCTGGGCTTCGTGATCTCGGTCGGGGTGCTGCTCGACACCTTCCTGGTGCGGACGTACCTCGTCACCAGCGCCAGTGTCGCGCTGCGGCGCCGGATGTGGTGGCCGGGCCGGCTGTCGCGGGAACCGGAGCCGCCGGCCCCGCCGGAGCGGCAGGAGAAGGCACCGGCGGCCGTCGGCTGAGACCGCACCCGGCCCGGCCGCCCCGCCCCGGACGTGTCGGGCGGGGACCGGCCGGGCCCCTGCCGTCCCGTCCCGGGCGCCCCCGCCTCCCGCGCGGGGCGCCCCCTACCGGAGGATGAACCTCGTGCAGGCAACCAGCGCGGACACGGCGGACACGGCCGCGGGCGGACGTCCGCCCGCCGCGACGGGCGGCCACGTGTGGGCGCGGGGCGCCGCGCTCGTACGGACCGGCATCGGACGCATGGCCGGCGGCGCCTCGCCGCGGTCGCCGCGCGCCGACCCCTGGGGCGCCGCCGCCCTCGCCGTCCTCGCGGTGGTGATCGGCTCCACCTTCGGCGGCGGACGCCATCCCGACGCGCTCGGCTGGTCCCTGCTGCTCTGCGGCCACGTGCCGCTGGCCTGGCGCCGCCGCCGGCCGCTGCGCGCCCTGCTCGGCGTGATCGCGTTCCTCGGCCCGTACCACGCCCTCGACTACAACCACACCGCCGCCACCGGGCCCGTCATGGTGGCGCTCTACACGACCGCCACGCTGAGCCCGCCGCGCCGGACCCTGCTGATCGGCGGCGGCCTCATCACCCTGGTGCTCGGCGTGAACGCGGCGGTGCCCCCGCACCAGGTCCTGGAGGTCCTGCGGATCACCGGCTGGGTCGTCGCCGTCCTGCTGCTCGGCGGCTACGTCCGCGTGCACCGCCAGTACGTCGCCTCGGTCGTCGAGCGCGCCGAACGGGCCGAGCGCACCCGGGAGGAGGAGGCCCGCCGCCGGGTCGCCGAGGAGCGGCTGCGCGTCGCCCGGGACCTGCACGACCTGCTCGCGCACAGCATCACGCTGATCGGCGTGCAGACGTCCGTCGCCGCCCACGTGCTGGCCGCCGACCCCGGCCGGCTGGACCGGGCGGCCGTCGCCCGCGCACTCGACGACATCGCCGAGACCTGCCGGGCCGCCCGCGGGGAGCTGCGCGGCACCCTGGAGGTGCTGCGCGAGACCGGCCACCCGCCGGACGACGGCGACGGACGCGGGCCGCTGCCGAACCTGGACGGGCTGGCGGACCTGGTGTCGGCGGCCAGGACCGCGGGCGCGGCCGTCCGCGCCGAGGTCGGCGTGCGGTCCGGGGAGGTGCCGTCCGCCGTGGGCGCCGCCGCCTACCGGATCGTCCAGGAGGCCCTGACCAACGCGGTACGGCACGCGGGACCCGGCGTGGCCGTCCGGGTGGCCCTGAGCGCGGAGGCGGGGGAGCTGCGGGTGACGGTCACGGACGACGGCGGCACGGCGGACGACGCCCGGCGGACCGGCGCGGACGGGGCGGGGACCCCAGCCGTCCCCGGGTTCGGGCTGGTGGGCATGCGGGAGCGGGCCCGGAGCGTGGGCGGCACGGTGGAGGCGGGGACGCGGGCGGCCGGCGGGTTCGAGGTCGCGGCCGTGCTGCCGCTGGGCGACGGGGGAGCGGTGCCCCGACCGACGCCGGGCGGGGGAGCGGTGCCCGGACCGGAGCTGAGCAGTGGGGGAGCGGTGCCCGGACCGGCGGGGCCGGCGGGGGCCGCGGTGCCCGGGCAGTCGCGGGACGGGTGGCTTCGATGACCATCCGGGTGCTGCTCGCCGACGATCAGACCCTCGTACGGGCCGCGTTCGCCATGCTCGTCGAATCGGCGCCGGACATGGAGGTCGTGGCGCAGGCCGGCACGGGCCGGGAGGCGCTGGAGCTGGCCCGCCACGCCCGCGCCGACGTGGTCGTCATGGACGTCCGCATGCCCGACCTCGACGGCATCGAGGCGACCCGGCTGATCGCCGCCGACGAGGACCTGGCCGGGGTGCGGGTACTGGTCCTCACCACCTACGACACCGACGAGCACATCGTGGCGGCACTGCGCGCGGGGGCCTCCGGCTTCCTGGTGAAGGACACCAGACCGGCCGACCTCCTCGACGCCGTCCGCACCGTGGCCGCCGGTGACGCCCTGCTCTCGCCCGGCCCGACCGCCCGGCTGATCGCGCGGTTCCTGCGCAGCCCCTCGGCGCCCGTGGCGCACGGCGGTCCGGAGTGCCTGTCGGAGCGCGAGCGCGGGGTCCTCGCCCTGGTGGCGCGCGGACTGAACAACACCGAGATCGCCGAATCGCTCGGCCTGAGCCCGCTCACCGCGAAGACCCACGTCAGCCGCATCATGGGCAAGCTGGGCGCCCGCGACCGGGCCCAGCTGGTGATCGTGGCGTACGAGTCGGGACTGGTCACACCCGGCGCCCCGTGAGCCGACGCCCCGTCAACACGCCGTACATACGCGGGTGTTGCCGCACCCCCCGCGGCGCAGTAGTTTCGCCCGGGTCCGGACATCCCACGTCCCACCTCCGCCGCAGCCCCGGGAGCGTCATGAGCCGCACGAGCCGTACGACCGTCCCGGCCGCGGCCGCCGGGCTCCTCACCGCCCTCGCGGTCACCTGCGTGGGCACCCAGGCCGCGTCCGCCGCCCCGGCGGCACACCGGGGCTGCGTCTCGTCCGTGCCGTACACCGCGGGCCGGGACGGCTACGACACCTACCGCATCCCGGCCGCCCTCAGGACCCCGGCGGGCACGGTGCTGGCCTTCGCCGAGGGCAGACGCGACGGCGCCGACGACACCGGCAGCATCGACGTCGTCCTCAGGCGCTCCTTCGACGGCGGCTGCACGTGGGGGCCGCTGCGGGTCGTCGCGGCCGGTGACGGCGACACCCGGGGCAACCCGGCGCCGGTGACCGACCCGCGGACGGGCCGGACCGTGCTCGTCACCTCGTACAACGGCGGCAGGGTGACCGAGGCGCAGATCATGCGCGGCGAGGTGGCGCCCGAGGACGGCCGCCGCGTCTTCGTGCAGACCAGCCGCGACGACGGGCGGCACTTCACGGCCCCGCGGGACATCACGGCGCAGGTGAAACGGCCGGACTGGCGGTGGTACGCGACGGGGCCGGGGCACGCCGTGGCCCTGACCCGCGGGCCGCACGCGGGACGCCTGGTGGTCGCCTCCAACCACTCCGCCGCGCCGCCCGAGGGCTCCGGCGACACCGGCCAGGAGCCCAGGTACTACGGGGCCCACGCGATCTACAGCGACGACGGCGGCCTCAGCTGGCGGCTCGGTTTCGTCGACGACTCCTACGACGGGCAGGACAACGCCAACGAGAGCAGCGCCGCCGAACTGGACGACGGGCGGCTCTACTTCAGCGCCCGGGACCAGAACGGCGCGAGCGCGGGCAACCGGCTGGACACCTACTCCGGCGACGGCGCCCGGACCCTGGAGCGGCCGTACGCCGTGCAGCAAACCCTGGACGACGTGCCGGTCGTGCAGGGCAGCGTTCTCCAGCCGCGCGGGACACGGGCACCGCTCCTCTTCTCCGGTCCCTCCGTCCCGAACGCCCGCCAGGCGATGGCCCTCTGGCGCAGCACCGACGCCGGGGCCACCTTCGTCCGGGCGGCGACGCTCTCGCAGCGCCGGGCCGCGTACTCCGACCTCGTGCAGCTCGGCGCCGAGAGGATCGGCGTCCTGTACGAGACCGGGACGGCGGGACCGTACGAGACGATCGAGTTCCGCAGGGTACGGCTGGCGGAACTGGGCGGTTAGCCCTCCGGGGCGCGGGGCGGGGTGGGACGGCAGAGGGCCGATGCCACCTCGCCCGGCAGGCTGGGTCCGGTGACGGTGACGGCGACGGGCGGGGCGACGACCGCGCGCGACCGTCGGGAACCCTGCCCGCAGCCACGGCAGCCACCGCAGCCCTCGTGGGCCCCTACAACAGCCCCGCCGCCGCCAGGTACTTGCCCACCCGTTCCACCTCGTCCTCCGAGAGCGGCACCTGGGGCTCCGCCGTGAGCGGGCACGCGATGACGCCCCGGAGGTGCAGCGCGGCCTTGAAGGCGCCGAGCGCGGACGAGCCGGCCCCCATCCGCGCGGGGTCGCCCACGCCCACCATCCCGAACAGCGCGCACAACCGCTCCTGTTCGGCCCGGGCGCCCGCCCAGTCCCCCTCCCGGCAGAGCCGGTCCAGCCGCACGTAACCGGCCGGGTCCACGTTCCCGAGCCCGGGCACCACCCCGTCGGCCCCCATCGCCAGCGCGGAGTCGGCGATCAGCTCGGAACCGGTCAGGACGCTGAAGCCGGCGAGGTCGGGGCGGGCGCGGGCCCCCAGGACGACGGAGCGGAAGGCGCCGAGGTCGCCGCTGGAGTCCTTCAGCCCGGACAGCGTCCCGTCCGCGGCGAGTTCGAGGACCAGCTCGGCGGACAGCTTGCTGTGGACGCCGACCGGCAGGTCGTAGGCGAGGACGGGGACCGGTGAGCGCGCCGCGAGGAGCCGGTAGTGGCGGGCGATCTCGGCGGGGTGGGTGCGGGCGTAGTAGGGCGCGGTGGTGACGACCGCGTCCGCGCCGGCGGCGGTGACGGCGGCGACGTGGTCCAGGACGCGCGGGGTCGTCATGTCGATCGCCCCCGCGAGGACCGGGAGCTGTCCCGCGACGTGCCCGGCCACGGTCTCCACCACCAGCCTGCGCCGGGCGTCCGTCAGGTACGCCGCCTCCGAGGTGGAGCCGAGGACGAACAGCGCGTGCACCCCCGCCGTCACCAGATGGTCCACCAGCGCGACGAGCGAGGGGACGTCCACCTCGCCGTCCGGTGTCAGGGGGGTGCAGACGGGCGGTACGACACCGGTCAGCGGGGCGGGGATCGACATCGGTGCTCCCTAGGGCTGGTGCTGGGCCGGGACGACACCGGCCGGGGCGGTCGCCGAGGCCGCCGCGGCCTGCGCCACCAGGTCCCGCGTCGTCTGGCTCTCCTCCACAGGATGGTGGCAGCGGAAGCGGTGCCGGGGCGAGGACGCGTCCGCGAAGTCGGGCATCAGCGCGGCGCAGACGTCGTCGGCCTTCCAGCAGCGGGTGCGGAACGGGCAGCCGCTGGGCGGCCGGGTCGCCGAGGGGACCGGCCCGGCCAGCGGAATCGGGTCGATGGGGTCCAGCAGGCCGGGTGTGGCGGAGAAGAGGGCGCGGGTGTACGGGTGCCGGGCGCCCTCGGTGACCTCACCGGCCGGGGACTCCTCGACGATTCGGCCCAGGTACATGGTGACGACCCGGTCGCTCATCCTGCGTACCGTCTGGATGTCGTGCGAGACGAAGACCAGCGCCAGACCGAGCCGTTCCTTCAGGTCCAGCAGGAGGTTGAGGATCTGGGCGCGTACGGAGACGTCCAGCGCGCTGGTCGGCTCGTCGGCGACCACCAGCTCGGGGTCGAGCGCCAGGGCCCGCGCGATCGCCACGCGCTGGCGCTGGCCGCCGGACAGCTGCCCCGGCAGACCGTCGGCCAGGGCGTCCGGCAGACCGACCAGTGACATCAACTCCCGTACGCGTTCCTCCCGTTGGGCCGGTGTGCCGCGCCGGTGCACGTCGAGCGGGTCGCGCAGGATCCGCCGGACGGTCAGCCTGCGGTTCAGGGCGGTCGACGGGTCCTGGAAGATCATTCCGGTCGTGCTGCCGACGGCCAGGCGCCGTTCGGCCGGTCTCATCGACCACAGGTCGCGGTCCCGGAAGGACACCGTGCCCGCGGTCGGCCGCTCCACCCCCACCAGCACCTTGGCGAGCGTCGACTTGCCGCAGCCGGACTCGCCGACCACGCCGACCGTCTCGCCGGGGGCGACGACGAGGTCGGCGCCGGTCAGCGCGTACACCCGGTCGCGGGTGAACAGGCCGCCGCTGCGCGCCCGGTGGACGACGTGGGCGCCGGAGAGGGTGACGAGCGGGGGCGTGTCCGCGGTCGTGGGGGCGGGGATCGTCATGGGCCGGCCTCGCTTCCGCGGGTGTCCTCGTGTCCGGCGGCGGTACCGCCGTTCCCGGTCGGGGCGTTCATGTGACGGCCTCGCTCCCCGTGGCGGCCGCGGTTCCCGGGGCCAGCTCGACCGCGGGGTGGTGGCAGGCCGCCGTGTGGGCGGGCCCGCCCCGCAGCACCGGCGTCGTGGTCCGGCAGACGCCGGTCGCCACTGGGCAGCGGTCAGCGAACCGGCAGCCCGCCGGGAAGTCGGCCGGGGAGGGGACCACCCCCTTGATCTGCGTCATCCGCACCGCCGCCGACTCCAGCGACAGCACGCTGCCCAGCAGGCCCCGCGTGTAGTGGTGGGCGGGCGCCTCCACCAGGTCCGCGGTCACCCCCGTCTCCACGATCCGGCCGCCGTACATCACCACCACCCGGTCGGTGACGTCCGCGACGAGCGCGAGGTCGTGCGAGACGAGGAGCAGGGCGAAGCCGAGCTCCGCGCGCAGGCGCAGCAGCAGTTCGATGATCTGCGCCTGGACCGTCACGTCCAGCGCGGTGGTCGGCTCGTCGGCGACGATCAGCCGGGGGCCGCGCGAGAGGGCCATGGCGATCAGCACGCGCTGCCGCTGGCCTCCCGACAGCTCGTGCGGGTAACTGCGCAGCGTGCGGCCGGGATCGAGGCCGACCAGCGCCAGCAGTTCGGCGGGGGACCGGTCGCCGCCCCTGCGGACGACCTGCCGGAGCTGGGCGCGGATCGTCATCGCCGGGTTCAGCGAGGACAGCGCGTCCTGGTAGACCATCGCCATCTCGTGGCCGAGCAGCCGGCGCCGTACGCGCATCGGTTCGCCGACGAGCTGCCGCCCGTCGAAGCGCACCCGGCCGCGGACGCGCGCGCCCTTCGGTTCCAGGCCCATCACCGCGAGCGATGTCAGCGACTTGCCGCAGCCCGACTCGCCGACCAGGCCCAGCACCTCCCCGGGACGGACGTCGAAGCTGACGCCGTCGACGATGTCCACCCCGCCGTGCCGGCCGTCGAAGCCGACGGCGAGGTCCTCCACGGACAGGACGGGCCGGCCGGCGGGCAGCGGGCGGGCCCGGGAGCGCAGGCGCCGTGCGGCCTCGCTGAGCCCCGGCAGCGCGACGACCTCGCCGCTGCCCGGCCGCGGGGCCTGGAGGGGGTCCGCGTCCGCGCGCGCCGCCGCCTCGCGGGCGGCCGGCGCGGCCCAGGCGTCGGAGACACCCTCGGACAGGATGTTCAGCGACAGCACGGTGAGCAGCATCAGCAGCCCGGGGAAGACGGTCGCCCACCAGCCGCCGGTCAGCACCATGTTCTTGCCGTCCGCGATGACGCTGCCCCAGGACGGGTCCGGCGGCCGTACGCCCGCGCCGATGAACGACAGCGACGCCTCGAAGACGACCGCCTCGGCGACCTGCACGGTGCAGAACACCAGCACGGGAGCGGCGCAGTTGACGGCCACGTGCCGGAGCACGATGTGCGGGGTGCGGGCGCCGATGACCCGTTCCGCGGTGACGTAGTCCTCGCCGTACTGGTCGAGGACGTTCGCCCGGACCACGCGGGCCACCGGCGGGGTGAACAGGAAGGCGATCGCACAGATCAGCACGGTGATGCCGCCGCCGAACACGGCGACCAGGACCGCGGCGAGCGCGATGCCGGGGAAGGCCATCACCACGTCCAGACAGCGCATCAGCGTCTCGTCCACCGCCTTGCGGGAGGTCGCCGCGACCGCGCCGAGGAGCGCCCCCGCGACCAGGGCCAGCACGGTGGCGCCGAGCCCGATGGCGAGGGACCAACGGGCTCCGTACATCAGGCGGCTGAGGATGTCGCGGCCGAGGCTGTCCTGGCCCATCCAGTGCGCGCCGGACGGGTGGCCGGTGCCGTCCACCGGGGTCTGCTGGTCGAGCGGGTCGTCTGGGGCGAGCAGCGGGGCGAGGACCGCGACCAGCACGACCACGGACAGGAAGCCCACCGCGGCCTTCGACAGCGGCGGCAGCCGGCGCGGGCCGCGCAGCCGGACGCCGGGACGGGAGAGCGCCTCGGTCAGACGCGCGCGCGTGGTCACCGGACCGCCTCCCCGGCCGCCGCGCCGGGAGCCGCGGGCGTCACCGGGCCGCGTCCCGCAGACGCGGGTTGACCAGCAGGTAGAGGATGTCGATGGCGAGGTTCACGACGACGAAGCCGGTGGCCGTCGTCAGGACGACCCCCTGGACGACCGCCGGATCGCCGTTCTTCACCGCGTCGATCATCAGTTTCCCCATCCCGGGCAGGGAGAAGATCGTCTCGATGACGACCGCCCCGCCGAGCAGGTACCCGACCCGCAGGCCCAGTACGGTCAGTGGGTTGATCAGGGCGTTGCGCAGGACGTTCCGGCCGACGACCACGACCGGCGGCAGCCCGCTCCCGACGGCCGTGCGCACGTAGTCCTTGTCGAGCTCCTCGACCACGGCGGTGCGCACGATCCGGGTGAGCTGGGCGGCGACCGGCAGCGACAGCGCGAAGGCCGGCAGGGTCATGGTCTCCAGCCAGCCGCCCACCGAGTCACCGGGGTTGACGTAGCCGCCGGTCGGGAACCAGCCCCGCTCGACCGCGAGGTACTGGATCATCAGCAGCGCCAGCCAGAAGCCGGGGGCCGCGACGCCGGTGAGCGAGACGAGCCGGATGACCTGGTCGGGCAGCCGGTCCCGGTGGATGGCGGCGGTGACCCCGCCGAGCAGCGCGAGGACCACCGCGATGCCGAGCCCGAGGAAGGTCAGCTGGAGGGTGAGCGGCAGCGCGGTGGTCACCTGGTCGACGACGGGGGCGCGGGTCAGCGCGCTGGTGCCGAGGTAGCCGTGCAGCAGGTCGCCGACGAAGTGGACGTAGCGCACCGGGAAGGGGTCGAGCAGGCCGTTCTCCTCCCGGAAGTCGTGCAGTTGCTCCTCGGTAGGGTTGGCGCCCTGGAAGAACGCGGACGCCGGATCGACGTCGGAGAACCGCATCAGCAGGAACACGAAGAGCACGATGCCCAGCATCAGCGGCACCAGCAGGGCGATACGGCGGACCAGGATCCGGACGACGGTGACCACGCGCGACCACTCTCCCGCCGACTAGGCCCACTTGGCCTGGAGGAGGTTGACGCCCGGGTAGGGCTGGGCGCGCACGCCCGTGAGCCGCTTCGGGTCCCAGGCCGTCATCAGCTCGTTGTGCACCACCGGGTAGAGGACGGCCTGCTCCGCGACGACGTCGATGTAGTCCTGGATCATCGTCCTCTTGCGGTCGGGGTCCGGCTCCCGCGTCGCCTGGTCCATGTCCCGGAACAGCTTCCTGGCGACCGGGTCACCGGCCCAGCGCGCGTAGCCCATCCACAGGTTCCGGGGGCCGTAGTTGTAGTGCATGATCAGGTCGGCGTCGAGGCCGAACTGGTTCGGGTTCGAGGCGGCGGCCACCACCTGGTAGTCCCGCTTCTGGTCCATCTTCGTGAAGACGGCCGTGGTCTCCTGCGGCGAGAGGGTGGTCTTCACGCCGATCGCGTCCCAGGACGCCTTGATGGTGGGCAGGCAGTCGACGATCCAGCTGACGTTGACCGCGAGGACGTCGATCCTGAGCCCCTCGACGCCGGCCTCCTTCAGGAGCTTCCGCGCCTTGTCCGGGTCGTAGGAGTAGACCGTCTTCGCGGGCCGGTAGGCGGGGTTGGCCTCGTTGAGGAACGAAGTCGACGCCCTGCCGTGGCCCTTGAGCGCGACCTCGACCATCTTGTCGGTGTCGATGGCGTAGTGCAGCGCCTGGCGGACCCGTACGTCGTCGAAGGGCTTGTGCCGGGTGTTGAACATGAGGAAGAGGTTGTTCATGCCCGCGCCGCCCTGCACGGTCAGGCCGCTCCTCTTCAGCTGCCCGATGTTGGCGTACGGGATGTTGTCGGCGAGCTGGGCCCCCGCGCTCGCCCCGGAGATCTTCGCGACGCGCGGCGCGGCGTCCACGATGGTCAGCCAGTTCATCCTGCGGAACGCGGCCTCGCGCGGGCCGTTGTAGTCGTCGAAGGCCTCGAAGGTGGTGTTGGACTTCGGGTGGTGGGCGGTCTGCCGGTACGGGCCCGATCCCACCGCCTTGCCCTTGATCGCCTCGTCCCAGGCGCCCGCCTTGGAGAAGACGTGCTTCGGCATGATCTTCGCCAGCGTGAGCCGCGAGATCCCCTCCGGGAAGGGGAACTTGAGGATCAGCTCTACGTTCCGCGCGTCGATCTTCCGGACCGTCCGCAGCCAGGGCGCGAAGAAGCCCTTGGCGAGGGTCTGCGTGTCCGGGTCGAGGATCCGGTCGAAGACGAAGACGACGTCGTCCGCCGTGACGGGCCGGCCGTCGTGGAACCGGGCGCCCGCGCGTAACTCGAACTTCCAGGAGATGCCCGTCAGATCGGCGGGAACCTCGGTGGCGAGCGCCGCGTACGGCTCGCGGGAGATCGGGTCGGTGTCGAGCAGGCCCTCGTAGATGTGGTTGTTGGCGGCCATGGAGAACGCGGAGGCGGTCTGCGTGGGGTCCCAGCTGCCGTCGTTGCCGTAACCGATGACGGCGGTCAGCGTGCCGCCCTCGCCCCCCTTCCCGCCCCCGGTGTCGTTCGTCGACTCCGGCCCGGACGAACAGGCGGACAGCGACGAGGAGATGGCGGCGGCCGCGCCGAGCGCACCGCCGTACTTCAGGAACGACCGGCGGTGCGGCGCCGGAGAGCGGGTCACGTCGCGCACGGTTCCTCCAGCGGGAGTGGGAGCGGCTCGAACGAGGGGAACGAGGAGAGATACGACGTCCTACGTCATGGGCGGCAGCGTGACCATAGGAGGGGCCGTGGGGGCGGTCAAGGGTCCGCGCACGAATGGCGCGTATGCCACAGGTGCGACCAATGAAGCCGCGGAATCACGGGCGTTGGGGTTTGGTCCGCCGCGAGATGGGACGTCCGATGTCGGCGCGCGTACGATGCGGCGCATGGTTGAGGAGACCGGGAACCGGCCCAGGCCCACCGCCGGGACGCGCATCCCCCGTGAACGGCGCGTGAGCAGCCAGATCCAGCGCGAGGTCATGCAGCTGATCCTCGACCGCAGGCTCCAGGCGGGCGCCTCGCTGCCCACCGAGACCGAGCTGATGGAGGACCTCGGCGTGAGCCGCAACTCCGTCCGCGAGGCCCTCAAGGCGCTCCAGGCCCTGGACATAGTGGAGATCAGGCACGGCTACGGCACCTATGTCGGACAGGCCTCGCTGACCCCCCTCGTCGACGGCCTCACCTTCCGCACTCTGGCCCAGCAGGACGACGACACCAGCGCGCTCGCCGAGATCCTCCAGGTCCGCGAGGTCTTGGAGGAGGGCCTGATCCGGCGGGTCGCCGCCACGCTCTCCGAGGCCGAGCTCGACCGCCTCGAATCCGTGGTGTCCCGGATGGAGGAGGCGGGCCGCGACGGCCTGCCCTTCCCCGAACTCGACCGCGAGTTCCACGAGTTGCTGTACGCCTCGCTCGGCAACGCCCTCGTCCCGCAGCTCCTCGGCGCCTTCTGGACCGTCTTCCGGCGCGTCGCGGGCGCCCGCGGCTGGACCGACGACCCCGCGCCCGGACTGACCGTGCGCCGCCACCGCGACATCGTCACCGCCCTGCGCGCCCGCGACGTCGAGGCCGCCCAGCGCGCGATGGCGGACCACTTCCGGGGCATCGAGTCCCGCGCGGCCCAGGAGTCGCACGGAGTCGGATGACCCCGTCCCGGGCGCGATCTACGCTGAGTCGGTGACCGACACCTGGGACCCCGCCGGCGCCGGGGTGCTGCGTCTGCCCTCCGGCCGGCTGGTCCGCGGCCGCGCCCTGCGCCGTCCCCTGCCGCCCGGCACCCCCGCCCCCTCGTACGCCGTGTACCTCCTCGGCCGCCGGCCGCCCGAGGTGCCGTGGGAGTCCCACTGGCTGCGCTGGCCGGACTTCCGCCTGCCCGCCGACCACGCGGAGGCCCGCGAGGTGCTCACCGACGCCTGGCGGCGGGCCGCCGGGGAACGCGTGGAGGTCGCCTGCGGCGGCGGTCGCGGGCGCACCGGGACCGCGCTGGCCTGCCTGGCGGTCCTCGACGGCGTACCGCCCCGCGAGGCGGTCGCCTACGTCCGCTCCCACTACGACCGGCACGCGGTGGAGACGCCCTGGCAGCGGCGGTACGTGCACCGCTTCCAAGGCGGGGACGGGCCCGGACCCGCGTCCCGCACTGCGCACTTGTGAAGCACGGACTCCGGCCGAGTGTAGGTGCCCCGCGTCACACCCGGCGTGCGAAGAGTGAAACTCGCAGCCACCGGGGAGCAGGGGGGAGGCAGTGCACGTACCACCGGGGGCGATTCTCGACGCCCGGCGTCGGCGAGGCGGAGGAAGCAGTGAAGGAATTGCGGGCAGCAACAGCAAACACCGGGAACACCTCGCCGGCGCTCCGGAGCCGCCGATGAAGCCGCCGATCGGTGCGTACGTCGTCGACCTCCGCACCGGGAGGGTGGGCATCGTCATGGGGCACGAGGGTCCGTACGTCCAGCTGAGGCCCTACGGCGGCGGCCGGGAGTGGGACTGCGAGCCCGACGCCCTGCGCGGGGCCACCGTCGCCGAGCGGCTCAGCGCGGCCACCGCCTACGCCAACGCGCGCAGCCGCGGCGAGGTGCCTTGAAGCGGAGCGGCCGGCGGGGCCGACGGGGGCCGGCACCGAAAGGAGCCGCCCCGGCCCGGAGCACGGGCGCCGTAGGTGAGAATGGGGGCATGAGTCTGTTCCGCGTCGACGGCACCGCGCCGCGCCCCCGGAAGTCCGGTGAGGCGGGCCGGACCGTGCCGCGGCCGGCCCGGCGCCCCGCCGCGCGCCGACCGGGCCGGCCCGGGAGCGGGCGATGAGCCTCTTCCGCGACGACGGCGTCGTCCTGCGGACCCAGAAGCTCGGCGAGGCGGACCGGATCATCACGCTGCTGACCCGCGGCCACGGGCGCGTGCGGGCCGTGGCGCGGGGGGTGCGGCGCACCAAGTCGAAGTTCGGGGCGCGGCTCGAACCGTTCTCGCACGTGGACGTGCAGTTCTTCGCGCGGGGCAGCGAGCTGGTCGGGCGCGGGCTGCCGCTGTGCACGCAGAGCGAGACGATCGCCCCCTACGGCGGCGGGATTGTCACCGACTACGCGCGCTACACCGCGGGCACGGCCATGCTGGAGACCGCCGAGCGGTTCACCGACCACGAGGGCGAACCGGCGGTCCAGCAGTACCTGCTGCTGGTCGGCGGGCTGCGCACCCTCGCCCGCGGCGAGCACGAGCCGCATCTCGTCCTCGACGCCTTCCTGCTGCGTTCCCTGGCCGTGAACGGCTACGCGCCGAGCTTCACCGACTGCGCGAAGTGCGGGATGCCCGGACCGAACCGCTTCTTCTCGGTGGCCGCGGGCGGCTCCGTCTGCGTCGACTGCCGGGTGCCCGGCAGCGTCGTACCCTCGGCGCAGGCCCTGGAACTGCTCGGCGCGCTGCTCACGGGAGACTGGGCCACCGCGGACGCCTGCGAGGCCCGGTACGTCCGGGAGGGCAGCGGGCTGGTGTCGGCGTACCTGCACTGGCACCTGGAGCGCGGCCTGCGCTCCCTGCGGTACGTAGAGAAATAGGCGCACGGAATCAAGGAGACGAGAAACACATGGTCGTACGCGGGATCCTGGGACGCCAGCGCCGCGAGTACAGGACGCCGGAGCCGCACCCGTCCGGTGCCACGGCGCCCAAGCTGCCCGGCGAGCTGATCCCGAACCATGTGGCGGTCGTCATGGACGGGAACGGCCGGTGGGCCAAGGAGCGCGGGCTGCCGCGCACCGAGGGGCACCGGGTCGGCGAGGGTGTCGTCATGGACGTCCTCAAGGGCTGCCTGGAACTGGGCGTGAAGAACCTGTCCCTGTACGCCTTCTCGACGGAGAACTGGAAGCGCTCGCCCGACGAGGTCCGCTTCCTGATGAACTTCAACAAGGACGTCATCCGCCGCCGCCGGGACGAGATGGACGAGCTGGGCATCCGCATCCGCTGGGTCGGCCGGATGCCCAAGCTGTGGAAGTCGGTCGTCCAGGAGCTCCAGGTCGCCCAGGAGCAGACGGAGAAGAACGACGCGATGACGCTGTACTTCTGCGTCAACTACGGCGGGCGGGCCGAGCTCGCGGACGCCGCGAAGGCGCTGGCCGCCGACGTCGCCGCGGGCCGGCTCGACCCCGACAAGGTCACCGAGAAGACGATCCAGAAGTACCTGTACTACCCGGACATGCCGGACGTCGACCTCTTCCTGCGGCCCAGCGGCGAGCAGCGCATCTCCAACTACCTGATCTGGCAGTCGAGTTACGCGGAGATGGTGTTCCAGGACGTCCTGTGGCCCGACTTCGACCGCCGTGACCTGTGGCGCGCCTGCGTCGAGTACGCCTCCCGGGACCGCCGCTTCGGCGGGGCCGTCCCGAACGAGGACCTGCTCGCGATGGAGGCGGCCATGCGGGGCAACCCCGAATAGACCGGCACAGACCGGCACAGACCGGCACAGACCGGTGCACACGAAGGCGGGGCCGTGGTCCACGGCCCCGCCTTCGTCGTTCTCGTCCGGGCCGCCGACGGGCCCGGATCTTCGTGCTATCCCTCGGTGGCCGGGCACTGCGCGCACTCCGCGCAGGTGCCGAAGATCTCGACCGTGTGGGCCACGTTCACGTAGCCGTGCTCGGCGGCGATCGCCTCCGCCCACTTCTCCACGGCCGGTCCCTCGACCTCCACCGCCTTGCCGCAGACCCGGCAGACGAGGTGGTGGTGGTGCTCGCCGCTGGAGCAGCGGCGGTACACGGACTCGCCGTCGGACGTGCGCAGGACGTCCACCTCGCCGGCGTCGGCGAGCGACTGGAGCGTGCGGTAGACGGTCGTCAGGCCGACCGAGTCGCCCTTGTGCTTGAGCATGTCGTGCAGATCCTGCGCACTGCGGAACTCGTCCACCTCGTCGAGCGCCGCCGCCACGGCGGCACGCTGCCGGGTGGAGCGGCCCTTCACGGACGGTCCAGCGGTCGTCACCGGTTGCCTCCTCACGTCTGCACTTGCCGGGCCATTGTGCCAGTCCGGCCTGTCCGTGGTCAGACGCCGACCTTGCCGTCGGATCCCCGGCTGGCCGGAATCACGCACTCCGCGGGATCCCCGGCGGGCTGCGCGGCGGCCAGTGCCCGCGCGCGGCGCCGGGCCAGTGGTGCGGCCAGCAGCGTGAGCGCGAAGAAGGCGCCGATGGCCATCAGTACGATCGTCGCACCGGGCGGCACGTCCTGGTAGTACGACGTGGTGGTGCCGCCGACCATGACGGTCACGCCGATGGCGACGGCGATCGCGAAGGTGGCCGCGAAACTGCGGCTCAGCTGCTGGGCCGCCGCCACGGGGACCACCATCAGCGCCGACACCAGCAGCAGCCCGACGACCCGCATCGCGACCGTCACCGTGACCGCCGCGGTGACCGCGACCAGCAGGTTCAGGGCGCGCACCGGCAGCCCGGTGACCCGCGCGAACTCCTCGTCCTGGCTGACCGCGAAGAGCTGGCGGCGCAGGCCCACGGTGACGAGCACCACGAACCCGGCCAGCAGGCAGATGGCGGTCACGTCGGACTCCGACACCGTCGACAGGGAGCCGAAGAGGTACGAGACGAGGTTGGCGTTCGAACCGCCCGGCGCGAAGTTGATGAGCATCACGCCGCCCGCCATGCCGCCGTAGAAGAGCATGGCGAGGGCGATGTCGCCGCGGGTCTTGCCGTACCAGCGGATCAGCTCCATGAGGACGGCACCGAGGACGGAGACGAGCGTCGCCATCCACACCGGGGACCAGGACAGCAGGAAGCCGAGGCCGACACCGGTCATCGCCACGTGGCCGATGCCGTCGCCCATCAGGGCCTGGCGGCGCTGGACGAGGTAGATGCCGACGGCGGGGGCGGTGACGCCGACCAGGACGGCGGCGATCAGGGCCCGCTGCATGAAGGCGTAGTTCAGGATCTCCATCAGCTCAGCAGTCCCGTGCGAATCGGTCCGGCGCCCGCCGGTGCGTGCGGGTGTACGTGGTCGTGGCCGGGCAGCGCGTGCTGGCCGAGTGCCCGCGGGGGCGGTCCGTCGTGGGTCACGCAGCCCTCGCGCAGGACGACCGCCCGGTCGATGAGCGGCTCCAGGGGGCCCAGCTCGTGCAGGACGAGCAGGACGGTGGCGCCCTGGTCGACCTGCTCGCGCAGTGTCCGGGCGAGCACCTCCTGGCTGGCCAGGTCGACCCCCGCCATCGGCTCGTCCATGATCAGCAGCTCCGGTTCGGCGGCGAGCGCGCGGGCGATCAGCACCCGCTGGTGCTGGCCGCCGGAGAGGGCGTCGACGGAGTCCTTCGCGCGGTCGCTCATGCCGACCTGCTCCAGGGCCCGGCGGACGGCCTCGCGGTCGGCCCGGCGCAGCACGCCGAAGCGGGCGCGGGAGAGCCGCCCGGAGGAGACGACCTCGGTCACCGTCGCCGGGACGCCTCCGGCGGCCGTCGTGCGCTGCGGTACGTAGCCCACGCGCCGCCAGTCGCGGAACGCGCTCCGGGGGGTGCCGAACAGCTCGATCTCGCCCGCGGTGACGGGCACCTGTCCGATGACGGCGCGCACGGCGGTCGACTTGCCGGAGCCGTTGGCCCCGAGCAGCGCGACGACCTCGCCCCGGCCCACGGTGAGGTCGATGCCGCGCAGGACCGGGCGGGAGCCCAGCTCGGCGCGGACGCCGCGCAGGGATATGACGGGCTCACCCATGAAGTCCTCCGGTCCTCTCATTTGGCGCCCAGGGCCGCTTCGAGGGCCTTGAGGTTGGAGTTCATGACCTGCAGGTAGTCGTCGCCCGCCGACCTGTCGGTGATGCCCTCGAGCGGGTCGAGGACGGCCGTCCTGAGGCCGGCGTCCCGGGCGAGCGTCCTGGCGGTCTTGTCGGACACCAGTGTCTCGTAGAAGACCGTGGTGACGCCGTCGGCCTTGGCCTCCTGGTGGAGTTCCCTGATCCGGGCGGGGCTCGGCTCGCTCTCCGGGTCGAGGCCGGTGATGGCCTCCTGGGTCAGGCCGTAGCGCTCGGCGAGGTAGCCGAAGGCGGCGTGGTTGGTGAAGAAGACCTTGGTGCCGGTGTTCTTCAGGCCGTCCTCGAAGCGGGAGTCGAGCGCGTCGAGCTTGCCGGTCAGCGCCTCGGCGTTCTTCGCGTAGTCGGCCGCGTGGTCCGGGTCGGCCTTCTCGAAGGCGGCCGCCACGCCCTTGGCGACCTCGGCGTACTTCACCGGGTCCAGCCACACGTGCGGGTCCCGGGCGTGCTCCTCCTTCTCGGCGGACGCCTCCTCGCCCTCGTGGGCGTGCTCGACGTCGCCGTGGTCCTCCAGCTTCGTCAGCGTCGCCGCGTCGATCGTGTTCCCGACGCCGGACTGCGCGACGGCCTCGTCCACGGCGGGCTGGAGTCCCTTGAGGTAGAGCACCGCGTCGGCCTCCTGGAGCTGCGCGGTCTGCTTGGCGCTGATCTCCAGGTCGTGCGGTTCCTGGCCGGGCTTGGTGAGCGTCGTCACATTCACGTGGTCGCCGCCGATCCGCTCGGCGAGGTACTGCATCGGATAGAACGACGCGACGACGTCGAACTTGTCCGTGTTGCCCGCGGCCGCGCTGTCCGAGGAGCAGGCGGAGAGGGTGCCGATACCGACCGTGGTGGCCGCCGCGAGGGCTATGCCGGATATGTGACGCCGTCGTACGTTCATGACAGTCATTTTCAACTGAACTGGAAACGATTGTCAACAAGCTCTCTCGGCGGCCCTCTGGCGGACCGATTTGATTGTGGGGGAGGCCACGCCGGTAACCTGAAGCATTCGCTCTGAAGCAATGCTCCGCAGCATCTCGCTTCGTCGCCCGTCGTCGTAATGAAGAGAGCACCGTGGCCGCCGACAAGATCGACTCCATCGTCAGCCTGAGCAAGCGCCGTGGCTTCGTATTCCCCTGCAGTGAGATCTACGGCGGCCAGAAGGCCGCCTGGGACTACGGGCCGCTGGGTGTCGAGCTCAAGGAGAACATCAAGCGCCAGTGGTGGCGTTACATGGTCACCTCCCGCGAGGACGTCGTCGGTCTCGACTCGTCGGTGATCCTGGCCACCGAGGTCTGGGTCGCCTCCGGCCATGTCGCCACGTTCAGCGACCCCCTCACCGAGTGCACCTCCTGTCACAAGCGCTACCGCGCCGACCACCTGGAGGAGGCCTACGAGGCGAAGCACAACCGCCTCCCGGAGAACGGCCTCGCGGACATCAACTGCCCCAACTGCGGCAACAAGGGCCAGTTCACCGAGCCCAAGCAGTTCTCGGGTCTGCTCTCCACGCACCTCGGCCCCACCCAGGACAGCGGCTCGGTCGCCTACCTGCGTCCCGAGACCGCGCAGGGCATCTTCACCAACTTCGCCCAGGTCCAGCAGACCTCGCGCCGCAAGCCGCCGTTCGGCATCGCGCAGATGGGCAAGTCCTTCCGCAACGAGATCACGCCCGGCAACTTCATCTTCCGCACCCGCGAGTTCGAGCAGATGGAGATGGAGTTCTTCGTCAAGCCGGGCGAGGACGAGAAGTGGCAGGAGTTCTGGATGCAGGAGCGCTGGAACTGGTACACCGGACTCGGCCTGCGCGAGGAGAACATGCGCTGGTACGAGCACCCGGCGGAGAAGCTCTCGCACTACTCCAAGCGCACCGCCGACATCGAGTACCGCTTCCAGTTCGGTGGCAACGAGTGGGGTGAGCTGGAGGGCGTCGCCAACCGCACGGACTACGACCTGTCCGCGCACTCCAAGGCCTCCGGCCAGGACCTCTCCTACTTCGACCAGGAGGCCGGCGAGCGCTGGACCCCCTACGTCATCGAGCCCGCCGCCGGTGTCGGCCGCGCGATGCTGGCCTTCCTGCTCGACGCGTACGTCGAGGACGAGGCCCCCAACGCCAAGGGCAAGATGGAGAAGCGCACGGTGCTGCGCCTCGACCCGCGCCTGTCGCCGGTCAAGGTCGCCGTCCTGCCGCTGTCCCGCAACCCGGAGCTGTCCCCGAAGGCCAAGGGTCTCGCCTCCGCGCTGCGCCAGCACTGGAACATCGACTTCGACGACGCGGGCGCCATCGGCCGCCGCTACCGCCGCCAGGACGAGATCGGTACGCCGTTCTGCGTGACGGTCGACTTCGACACCCTCGACGACAACGCCGTCACGGTGCGCGAGCGCGACTCGATGAAGCAGGAGCGGGTCTCCCTCGACCAGATCGAGGGCTACCTGGCCGCTCGCCTCATCGGCTGCTGACGCACGCCCGGCCCAGGCCCCCGGTTCCGCCTCGCGGAGCCGGGGGCTTCGTCGTGCCCGGGGGCCGGTCAGCGGGCGCCTCGGGGCCGGGGAGTGGTCCCGGCCGGCGCATTGGTCCTGTTTCCGCGTCGCCGATTGGTCCTGGAGGCGGGGTGCCGCGCCCGCCAGGCTGGCCGCATGAGCATCGCGTTCCTGCTGACCACCCTCGTCGTGGTCGCCACTCCCGGTACCGGCGTCGTCTACACCCTGGCGGCCGGTCTCTCCCGGGGCCGGCGCGCCGGCGTCGTCGCCGCCTTCGCCTGCACGCTGGGGATCGTGCCGCACCTGCTGGCCACGGTCACCGGCGTCGCCGCCCTCATGCAGACCAGCGACACCGCCTTCCAGATCCTCAAGTATGCCGGGGTCGCCTACCTGCTGCACATGGCCTGGGCCACGCTGCGGGACAAGGAGGCACTCGTCGTGGACCGGCGGGAGGCGCCCCGACCGGCGGGCCGGGTCGTCGTATCGGGCGTGCTGGTCAACCTCCTCAACCCGAAGCTGACGATCTTCTTCTTCGCGTTCCTGCCGCAGTTCGTCGGCACCGCCGAACCGGGCTCCCTGGTACGGATGCTGATGCTCGGCGGGGTGTTCATGGCGGCGACGTTCGTCGTCTTCGCCGCGTACGGCATCCTCGCGGCCTCCCTCCGCGACCGGGTCACCTCCCGCCCCCGGGTGATGGCCTGGCTGCGCCGCAGCTTCGCGGGCTCCTTCCTGGCCCTGGGCGCGAAGCTGGCGCTGACGGCCCGCTGACGCAGGTCGCGCCGGTGCCGGGCCGGGAAGCGGGCGGGACCGGGGTGCGAAGGCGGGCCCGTACGGACCTCACTGGGACCCGGTGACACATGACAGCTGACAGATATTGAAATCTGTCAGCTGTCATGCCAGTCTGGGGGTACGCCACCGTCCGGGTCCCGCCCGGGAACGAGCCCGGTCCCCGCCCGGGAACCAGAAGGAGTCCTCATGCACACGCGCCCGCTCGGCACCACCGGCCCCCGGGTCTCCGTCCTCGGCCTCGGCTGCATGGGGATGTCCGCCCTGTACGGCGACGCGGACCGCGCCGAATCCGTAGCGACGATCCACGCCGCCCTCGAAGCGGGCGTCACCCTGCTCGACACCGGCGACTTCTACGGCATGGGCCACAACGAGATGCTGATCGGCGAGGCGCTGCGCACCGCCCCGCAGGCCCGCCGCGAACAGGCGCTGACCAGCGTGAAGTTCGGCGCCCTGCGCGACCCGGACGGCGGCTGGTCCGGCTACGACGGGCGTCCGGCCGCCGTCAGGAACTTCGCCGCGTACTCGCTCCAGAGGCTCGGCGTCGACCACATCGACGTCTACCGGATCGCCCGCGTCGACCCCGACGTGCCGATCGAGGAGACGGTCGGCGCCGTCCAGGAGCTGGTGGAGGCCGGGCACGTACGGCACATCGGGCTCAGCGAGGCGGGCGCCGACACGGTCCGCCGGGCCGCCGCCACGGCGCCGATCTCCGACCTCCAGATCGAGTACTCGCTCATCTCCCGCGGCATCGAGGACGAGATCCTGCCCGCGGTGCGCGAACTGGGCATCGGCGTCACCGCGTACGGCGTGCTCTCGCGCGGGCTCATCTCCGGCCACTTCACCCCGGACCGGCAGCTGGCGGCGAACGACTTCCGCGCCTTCAGCCCCCGCTTCCAGGGCGACAACCTGCGGCACAACCTGTCCCTCGTGGAGGCGCTGCGGAAGATCGCCGAGCAGAAGGACGTCAGCGTCGCGCAGATCGCGATCGCCTGGGTCCTCGCGCAGGCTCCGCGGCACGGCGCGGACATCGTGCCGCTGGTCGGCGCCCGCACCCGCGAGCGGCTGCACGAGGCGCTCGGCGCCCTGGACGTCACGCTGGACGCCGCCGACCTCGCCGCGGTCGAGGAGGCCGTGCCGGCCGGTGCCGCGGCGGGCGACCGCTACCCCGAGGCCCAGATGGCGCACCTCGACAGCGAGCGCTGACCGGGCGGTACGGTTTCGGCATGTCACCGACCACCGAGGCCCTGACCGCCGAGCGCATCCTGGAGGCCACCGAGGACGTGCTGCGCCGGCACGGCCCGGCCAAGGCCACCGTGGTGGACGTGGCGCGGGCGCTCGGTGTCAGTCACGGCAGCGTCTACCGCCACTTCCGCACCAAGGCGGCCCTGCGCGAGGCGGTGACCGAACGCTGGCTGGAGCGGGCCTCCGGGGCGCTGGCGGACATCGCCGAGCAGGACCGGGACCCGGAGCGGCGGCTGCGGGACTGGCTGACGGGCCTGTTCACCGCCAAGCGGCACAAGGCGGGCGACGACCCCGAGCTGTTCGCCACGTACATGGTCCTCATCGGCGAGACCAGCGAGGTCGTCGACCGCCACCTCGCCAAGCTCGTCGGCCAGCTCACCCGCATCGTCGGGGACGGCGTGGCCCTCGGCACGTTCACCGCCGTGGACCCGCCGTCCGCGGCCCGCGCGGTCCTGGACGCCACCGGCCGCTACCACGACCCCTACTACGCCCGTGACTGGCAACTGCCGGGCATCGAGGCCGAGTTCGCGGCGGTGGTGGACCTCGTGACCCGCGGGCTGCGGGCCTGACGGACTTCCGTGACCGGCCTGGTCAGGCCGCGCAGAACTCGTTGCCCTCCGGGTCGCGCATCACCCACCAGTGGCCCGCCGGCCCCTGGTCCACCTCGCGTACGCGCGTCGCGCCGAGGCCCTCCAGGCGGGCCACGAGCGCGTCGAGACCGCCGGGGCCGCTGTGGATGTCGATGTGCAGGCGGTTCTTGACACTCTTCGGCTCGGGGACGTCCTGGAAGAGCAGACGGCGTCCGTGTCCGACCCCGCTGACCTCGTCGTACGGGTCGTCGGGATGCCGGATCCCCGCGAAGCCGCGGAAGAGGCGGCGGCCGCCGTGCTCGGTGACCGCCTCCTCGGGGAGTCGGCCTGCGGCCAGCAGGCGCTCGATGAGCGGGCCCGGGTCCTCCATCTCGTACTCCAGCGCGGCCGCCCAGAAGTCCGCGAGGGCGGGCGCGTCCTGTGTGTCGATGACGAGCTTCCAGTTCAGTGCTGTCATGTAACCAGTTATATTGGTTACATGGCGGTCGAGTCCAACACCCCGGGCCTGGTGCTCAGTTCTCCCGGCGGCGCCACCTTCCGGTTCGACCCCGGCGCGCTGTGCCTGGAGCTGCTGGTCACCGGCGGACCGGACGCCTTCGCCCGGTACGAGACGCTGCACACGCCCGCCGATCTGGCCGACTGGACCCGCCGGTCGCGGCTGACCCCGACGCCCGCCCTGTCGGTCACCGAGGACGAACTCGCCGACGTCCGCCGCACGCGCGACGCGCTGTGGCGCACGGTCCTCGCCCACACGGGCGGCGAACCCCCGGCCACCGGCGACCTGACCCTCCTGAACGAAGCCGCCGCGCGCCCTCCGCTGATCCCCGCCATCGGTCCGGACGGCGCCCGGCGCTGGGCCGGCCCGGCGGACGGCCACCGCCTGCTCTCCACGGTCGCCCGCGACGCCGTCGACCTGCTCACCGGGCCCTGGTCGCACCGCGTCCGCATGTGCGCCGCCGACAACTGCCAGCTGGTGTACGTCGACACCTCGCGGCCGGGCCGCCGCCGCTGGTGCTCGATGGAGCGCTGCGGCAACCGCCACAAGGTGCGGACCCTGCGCGCACGCCGCGGCGAGGGCGTACCCGGAACGGAATGACCGTCCGCGCCCGGGGACGGGCGGGACGGTCGTCCTCTGACGACTTACGACGCCGTGGGGTCCACCGTCGCCTGGTGCGCCTCGGTGAGGTGCTCCTCCGCCTTCAGCCAGGGCAGGAACTGCGCCGCCTTGCGCCAACCGCACGTGTCGCATCTGATCGAGCGCTGGACGCCCGTGCGCTGGACTCTGACGACGTGCTCGCGCCCGTGCTGGTCCCAGCGGCTCACCTTGCTCGTGTTGATCTGAAGCATGAACACCTCCACGTCGACCGCTGTGAGCGCGCAGCAAGGAGTGTGCAGCAAGACCAACATCAACAGGGCGTCCCACGGGCCGAGTCGACCCCGGGATCGAGCGGCGTCACGTTAAGTCGCGGGCGGGCGGGCGAAGTTGACGCTGCGTGTGCGGCGGGCGTCCCGGAGGGCGGGCCGCGAGACTTCCGGGCCGGGGTCGGACACCGGCACGCGGGCTAGCCGACCGTGCGGGGCAGGCGCAGGCTCAGGGCCATCGTCAGGACCACCCCGGCGAGCTGGACGAGGAGCGTGATCACCAGGGCGTCCCGCATGCCGTGGCCCGGGACCAGGGCGAGGAACAGGGAACCGAGGGTCGCCACGCCGAGGGCCAGCGCCGACTGCTGGGTCGTGATCATGACGCCGCCGCCGACACCCGCCCGTACGGCCGGGACCTCGGAGAGGACGACCCGGAACAGGACGGGGAGCTGGAGCGCCTGCCCCGCGCCGGCCACCGCCGCGCCCGGCAGCAACTCCAGCACGCCGAGGTCGGGCCACGACCGCCACGCCGCCAGGGCGATGAGCGCCACCCCCACCGCCTGGATCAGACCGCCCGCGGTCACCACCCGCGTGCCGTACCGGGCGACGAGCCGGGGCCCGCACAGCGAGACGGCGAAGAACACCACCGCCATCGGCGCGAGCGCCAGCCCGGCGGCCACCGGTCCGCGACCCGCGCCCTCCTGGAGGGCCACCGCGATCACGAACATGAAGCCGCTGAAGCCGATCGAGAACGGCACGATCATGATCAGGCCGCGGCGCAGCGAGGTCAGCGCCAGCAGCCCCGGCGGCACGAGCGGGGTACGGCCCTGCCGGTCCGCCCGGCGCTCCACCAGGCAGAAGGCCAGCGCCGCGAACGGGAAGAGGATCAGCGACAGCCAGGTCCACAGCGGCCAGCCCGCCGCCCGGCCCTCCGTCAGCGGCAGCAGCAGCGCGAGCATCGCGACGGCCAGCAGCACGGTGCCCGGGCCGTCCACCGGCTCCGGGCGCTGCGAACGGGTCTCCGGGACCGCACGGGCGGCCAGCACCAGTCCCGCGATCACCACGGGCACGTTCACCAGGAACACCGAGCGCCACCCGGTGCCCGCGATGTCCGCCGCGACCAGGACGCCGCCGAGGATCTGCCCGGCCACCATCGACAGGCCGGCCGTCGCGCCGTACAGGCCCATCGCCCTGGCGCGCCGGGGACCCGCGGTCGCCGACTGGATGGTGGCGAGCACCTGCGGCAGCATCGCCGCCGACGCGGCGCCCTGCGCGACCCGCGCCGCCACCAGCGTCCAGGCGGAGGGCGCGAGCCCGCAGGCCAGCGACGTCACGCCGAACGCCGCCATGCCGCCGAGGAAGAGCCGGCGCCGCCCGAACAGGTCGCCGAGCCGCCCGCCGAGCACCAGCAGCACGGCGTACGAGACCCCGTACCCGGCGACCACCAGCTCCAGGACGGCCTCGCTCGCGTCCAGGTCCCGGCCGATCGTCGGCAGGGCCACATTGACGATGAAGAAGTCGATGAGGGGGAGCGCCGCGCCCAGCAGCACGGTGAACAGCCCGAGCGCGCCGAGTACGGGCGGGGCGGCGGGGGAGCGGACGGCACCACGGTCGAGAACAGTTCCGGTATCGGTCACGTCCACGAGCCTGGTCCCGGTCCGAGACGGGTACCAGAGTCTCCTCATCCTGGTAGCAGAAGTACCTGGAAACAGGGTGGGGAGTGCGCGAGGCTGGGACCATGACGACCATGGCCCAGGAGCAGACGGCAGCGGCGAGCCACCACCACGGCCGCGCGGCGGAGATCCGGCGGCACGAGCTGGCCGCCTTCCTGCGCCACCGCCGCGAGCACGTCACCCCCGAGCGGGTGGGCCTGCCCCGCGGTCCGCGCCGGCGCACCCCAGGTCTGCGCCGCGAGGAGGTCGCGCAGCTCGCCGCCGTCGGCGTCACCTGGTACACGTGGCTCGAACAGGCCAGGGACATCCAGGTCTCCGTGCAGGTGCTCGACGCGCTCGCCCGCGCCCTGCTGCTGGACCCCACCGAGCGCGTCCACCTCTTCCAGCTCGCCGGAGCCGTCGACCCGGCGCCCACCGCGGTCTGCCCGTCGGTCACGCCCGCCCTGCGCGGCCTGCTGGAGCAACTGGAGCCCTACCCGGCCTGCGTCCAGAACAGCCGGTACGACATCCTCGCCTACAACCGCACGTACGGACTGCTGCTCTGCGACCTGGACGCGGTGCCGTCGCAGGACCTCAACTGCATGGTCCTCGCCTACACGCACGCGCAGTGGCGCTCGTCGATCGTGCACCTGGAGGAGACCACCCGGCTGATGGCGGCCAGGTTCCGCGCCGCGATGGCCGGGCACCTCGCCGATCCGGCCTGGAAGACGCTGCTCAAGCGGCTGCGGGCCGAGTCCCCGGACTTCTGCGCGGCCTGGGACCGGCACGAGGTGGTCGGCTCGCGCACCAAGCGCAAGGAGTTCCGAAACGTCCACGTCGGCCGGATCACCGTGGACCACACCGACCTGTGGCTGGGCCCTGAGACCGGCCCCCGCCTGGTGACGTACGTGCCCTCGGACGAGGAGTCCCGCGAGCGTCTTCGGCAGCTCCAGGCGATCGCCGAGGAGCGCGCCGCGGCCCGGGCCTGAAGCCGCGCGGACGCGGGCCCGGCCGCCGCTCCCGGGTCCGCCGGGGGCCTACGCCCGGACGCCCGGCGCCTTCGGGGGCTCCGCCGTCTCCAGCCGCTCCGCGGTGCGCTCGGCGGTGCGCCGGGCCCACTGCCCGCTCGTCAGCGCGCCGAGCACCAGTACCAGGAAGCCGCAGCCCGCGATGATCCACCAGCCGGGACGGGCCGCCGAGACGAAGACGTCCCGGTACGGCGAACTCCCCACGCCGGACGCCAGCACCGCGCCGATCACGGCGACCCCGAGGGTCTGGCCGATCTGCCGGCTGGTGGAGGCCACGGCGGCGGCGACACCCGCCTGGGCACGCGGCATGCCCGAGACGGCGGTGTTGGTGATGGGGGCGTTCACGAAACCGAAGCCGATGCCGAACAGCACGTAGCCGGTCACCAGCGTCACGTTCGACGTCTCCGCCTCGAACGCGGCGAAGAGCACCCCGCTCACCGTCATCGCGACACCGGCGACCAGCAGCGACAGGCGGGGGCCGCGGCTGCCGACCAGCCGGCCGGAGACCGGCGCCGCCAGGAAGCACATGGCGGCCATCGGCAGCATCCACAGACCGGCGTGCAGCGCGTCCAGCCCTCGCACGTTCTGCAGGTACAGCGTGGACAGGAACAGGAAGCCGCTGAGCGCCGAGAACGCGCCGACCGCGATCACCGTGGCCCCGCTGAACGGCGCCGAGCGGAAGAAGCGCAGGTCGATGAGGGGTTCGGCGCGCCGGGGTTCGTAGCGGAGCAGGCCCGCGAGCGCGGCGACTGTGAGGAGGCCGAAGCCGGCGGTCCTGAGGGCACCCGAGTGGGGCGCCTCGATGATCGCGTAGGTCAGCGAGCCGAGCAGCACGATCACCAGGACCTGGCCGAGCGGGTCCGGGCGGCGGGCCCTGGGCGCGCGGGACTCGGGCACGTAACGCAGCGTCAGCAGCAGCGCCGCGAGACCGACCGGGAGGTTGACCCAGAAGATCGAGCGCCAGCCGACGGAGTCCACGAGCAGTCCGCCCACCACCGGCCCGGCGGCCAGGGCTATGCCGACGACGGCGCCCCAGGCGCCGATGGCACGGGCGCGCTCCCGCGGGTCCGTGAAGGTGTTGGTGATGATCGACATCGCCACCGGGTTCAGCATCGAGCCGCCGACGGCCTGGACCATCCGGAAGGCCACGAGCGAGCCGAGGTTCGGGGCGAGGGAGCACAGCAGCGAGCCGAGGGTGAAGACGACCAGGCCGGCGACGAAGACCTTGCGGCGGCCGATGCGGTCGGCGGTCGACCCCGCGAGCATCAGCAGCGAGGCGAGGACCAGCGTGTAGGCGTCGACGGCCCACTGGAGGCCGGCCACGTCGGCGTGCAACTCCCGCTGCATGGAGGGCAGTGCGACGTTCAGGGCCGTGTTGTCGAGGCTCACGATCAGCAGGCTCATGCAGCAGATCGCGAGGACCAGCATGCGGCGGCGATGACTCAGCTCGGGCATCCACACAGCGTACGCCTTTTTCGGTAGTGCGCCTAACTAATGACCACTACATGATCTCTGGCCGGCGGCACCGACCCGCCCCCGTACGAGCACGGGTCGCCGTACGCGACAATGGGGGAATGTCCGCGCCCACCCTCGCCTCCGCGTCCCCGTTGTCGATCGGCCCCCACACGGTGCAGCCGCCCGTGGTCCTCGCGCCCATGGCCGGGATCACGAACGCGCCCTTCCGCACGCTCTGCCGGGAGTTCTCCGGCGGCAAGGGCCTGTTCGTCAGCGAGATGATCACCACGCGAGCCCTGGTCGAGCGCAACGAGAAGACCATGCAGCTGATCCACTTCGACGCGAGCGAGCAGCCGCGCTCGATCCAGCTGTACGGGGTGGACCCGGCGACCGTCGGCAAGGCCGTCCGCATGATCGCGGAAGAGGACCTCGCCGACCACATCGACCTGAACTTCGGCTGCCCGGTGCCCAAGGTGACCCGCAAGGGCGGCGGCTCGGCGCTGCCGTTCAAGCGGAACCTGCTGCGCGCGATCCTGCGCGAGGCCGTCGCCGGCGCCGGTGATCTCCCGGTGACGATGAAGATGCGCAAGGGCATCGACGACGACCACATCACGTACCTGGACGCCGGGCGCATCGCCGTGGAGGAGGGCGTGACCGCCATCGCCCTGCACGGCAGGACCGCCGCGCAGCACTACGGCGGCACCGCGGACTGGGACGCGATCGCCCGCCTGAAGGAGCACGTGCCGGAGATCCCGGTCCTCGGCAACGGCGACATCTGGTCGGCCGAGGACGCGGTGCGGATGGTGCGGGAGACCGGGTGCGACGGCGTCGTCGTCGGACGCGGCTGCCTGGGCCGCCCCTGGATCTTCGGCGACCTGGTCGCCGCCTTCGAGGGACGCACGGAGAGCGCGGCCCCCACCCTGCGCGAGGTCGCCTCGGTCATGGTCCGGCACGCCACCCTGCTCGGCGAGTGGATCGGCGACGAGGCGCGCGGCGTCATCGACTTCCGCAAGCACGTGGCCTGGTACCTCAAGGGCTTCGCGGTCGGCTCCGAGATGCGCAAGCGCCTAGCGGTCACCTCGTCCCTGGCCGAACTGCGCGCCGGGCTCGACGAGCTGGACCTCGACCAGCCCTGGCCCGCCGGAGCCGACGGCCCCCGTGGCCGCACCTCCGGCAACAACCGGGTCGTCCTGCCCGACGGCTGGCTCAAGGACCCCTACGACTGCGCGGGCCTGTCCGAGGACGCGGAACTGGACACGTCCGGCGGCTGACCCGCCACCCGGAACCGGACGCCCGAACCGGACGCCCGGACCGCACCCCCGAACCGGACGCCCGGAACCGGACGCCCGAACCGGACGCCCGGACCGCACCCCCGAACCGGACGCCCGGACCGCATGCCCGGAACCGGACGCCCGGACCGCATGCCCGGAACCGGACGCCCGGGGCGCCCGGAACCGCCTGCCCGGAGCCGCCCGCCCGGAGCGGCCCGCCGGGCGCCGCTCATCGGGGCGCCCGACGGGAGCGGCCCCCTCAGGCGCCGCCCACCGCGGTGAGCAGCGCCAGCGGAGCCGCCGCCGAGCGGGACTCGCGGACGCAGGCGTGCGGGTACGGCACCGGCTCCGCGTGGGTCTCGCGGCCGTAGCCCGCGATCACCTCCGGGAGACGGTGTCCGGCCGCGGTCGCCGCGTCCACCAGGGCGTGTGCGACGGTACGGGCCTCGTCGTGCAGCCCGTAGCGGGCCAGGCCCAGGCAGATCAGGGCGTTGTCATGGGGCCACACCGACCCCCGGTGGTACGAGAGCGGGTGGTACGCCGGCTGGCCCGCGGCGAGGGTGCGTACGCCCCAGCCGGAGAAGAAGTCCGGTGCCAGCAGCCGGCGGCCCACCAGCTCGCCGTACTCCTTGTCCAGCAGCCCCGACCACAGCAGGTGGCCCGCGTCGGAGGCGAGCGCGTCGACATGGCGGCCGTCGCCGTCCAGGGCCAGCGCCGGGAAGGAGTGCTCCGGCATCCAGAAGTCCCGCTGGAAGCGGTCGCGCAGGTCCGCGGCCGCCTGCTCCAGGAGGGCCGCGTACACCTCGTCGCCCCATACGGTCCGCGCGAGCTGGGCGGTCCGGCGCAGCGCGTCGTACGCGTAGCCCTGCGCGCCCGCCGCCATCACCGGGCCGGTGGGCCGGGTGCCCTCGGCCGAGCAGATGGCGCCGGGGGAGTCCTTCCAGTTCTGGTTGGCGAGACCGCCCTCGTCCGCCCGGTAGACGAGGTAGCCGCGCGAGGTGAGCCCGCCGTGGTCCAGCATCCAGCCGATCGCCGCCCGCGCGTGGGACTCCAGACGGCGGGCCAGGGCGACGTCGCCGGTCCGCTCCACGTAGGCGCCGAGCAGGACGAGGAACAGCGGCGTCGCGTCCACCGAGCCGTAGTAGCGCCCGTACGGCACCTGCCCGAAGTGCGCCAGCTCCCCGTGCCGCACCTCGTGCACGATCTTGCCCGGCTGGGCGACCGGTCCCGTGCCCGTCCCGGTGGCCTGGGTCGCGGCGAGCGCGGCGAGCGTGGCGGCGGCCGGCCGGGGCCGGTAGGGGAGGGCGAAGAGAGAGGTCAGGAGGGCGTCGCGGCCCAGCAGGGTGAGGAACCAGGGCACTCCCGCGGCGGGGACGCGCAGGTCCTCGCCGTCCGGGCCGCGCGCCGGCACCTGGAGCGCCGCGAGGTCGGACAGGCCCCGCGCGCAGGCAGCGGCCAGCTCCGGCCAGCCGGTCGGGAAGGGCACGCCCTCCGCGAACTCGCCCTCCAGTTCCAGCAGTTCCCGGTTGACGGCGGCGGGGGTGGGCGGGACGTCCGGCATCCGGGGCGCGCCGTGCGGACGGGCCGCGACCCGCAGCGCCAGCTCCGCCGAGCCGTGCGGCGCGAGGTCCAGGGACCAGACGAGCCGCCGGGCGCCGGTCCCCGTCTCCTCCACACCGTCGGGGGCGGGCTCGGCGGTGACCGTCGTACAGGACCGCCATTCGCCGCGCCGGTAGCCGAACTCCACGCCGTCGTCGAGGACTTCGCGGGTGCGGACGGCGCCCCGCTTGGCGTACGTGCGGTAGTCGGAGCGCAGCTCGAACTGGTCCGCGAAGTCGGCGTCGGCGGTGACCGCGATGCGGACCGTCGTCGGCGTGGCGCGGTTGCTGGTGACCCGCAGCGCCTCCACGAACGCGCCGTCGGCGACGGCCTGTTCGCGGAAGAGCGTGTACGCGGGCGGCTCCTGGCGGCCGCCGCGCGGCACGAGCACGCAGCGGGCCGTGTCCCCGTCCGCGACGGGCGCGAGTGCCTCGGGCACCGCGCCGTCGACGGTCAGCTGCCAGCGGCTCAGATGGCGTGCGTCGCGCACGAACAGGCCGTCCGGCGAGCCGCCGCCGCGTACCCCGCTGATGTCCCCGCCGTCGCCCACGGCGGCGAACGTCCCGCCCCGCACGAGCAGATGATGCCGGTCCGTCATCCCCGGTCCCCTCCCTGGTCCCTCATGTCGAACGTGCCGTCCCCCGCGCGGGACACGCTCCGCGCGTCGCGCCCGGGGGACCGGTGCAGCAGATCGAGGGTGAGCGCGGCCGTCCAGCCGAAGCCGGGCGCTCCGCAGCCCTCACCCGTGTACGGGTCCACGTACTCGGCGAACTCCGAGGTGCCCGCCGTGTCCAGCAGCGCCGCCCGCAGGGCGTCCGCCGGTCCGTGCTCGCCGTGCAGGCGCAGCCCGCGCTCCAGCAGCCAGTTGGTGTTGAACCAGGCGGGGCCGCGCCAGTAGCGGTGCGGGTCGAACGCCGCGCCCGTGAGGTCGTAGCTCGGCACGAGCCGGCAGGCGGTGCCGAGCCCGAAGTGCGGGCCCCGCACGGTGCCGGCCAGCCGCGCGGCGATCTCGCGGGGGAGCGTGGGCAGCATCAGCGGTACGAGGCCGGCGACCCCGCGCTCGGGGATCGGCCCGCCGCGCACGTCCCGGCAGAGGAACATGCCCTCGGCCGGGTCCCACAGCCGCTCGACCAGGGCCGCCGTGAGGCGCTCCGCGCGGGCGTGCCGGGCCGTGCCCGTCGCGCCGAGCTCGTGCGCGATACGGGCCAGCGCGTGCTCCGAGGCGATCAGCAGGGCGTTGAACGCGGGGTCCTCGACGGCGAACTCGCCCACCCCGTCCGCGTATCCGCGGTCCCGGTAGTCGGCGGCGAGGCGCACGTACCGCCCGTAGTCGAGGTCCGTGGGCCGGTCCTCGGCGGCCCCGTGGTCGAGGTCCGCGCGGCGGAAGGAGCGGGGCGGTGCCGGTGTGACCCGGCTCAACGGGGCGTCCCAGCAGGGGCTGTTGTCCATGCCCTGCTCCCACGGGTGGACGACCGCGGCGAGGCCGCCGCCGCCGAGGTCGCGGCGGTGCAGGAGGTAGCGGTGCCAGGCGGCGAGGCGCGGGTAGGCCCTGGACAGGAAGCCCCGGGCGCGGGACAGCCGGGGGTCGGCGCGGTGCACGAGCCAGACGGCGAGGGCGTGCACCGGTGGCTGGACGATCCCCGAGGTCTGTACGGTGCGCGGGGCGCCGACGGCGCGTCCCGCGGTGGCCGAGCGCCAGAAGTCGGGACTCGGGAAGTACGCGTCGAGCGGCACGGAGGGGTTGAAGACGATGTGCGGGACGCGCCCGTCGGCCCACTGGGCGCCGAGCAGCGTCTCCAGCTCGGTCTGGGCGCGTAACGGGGACAGGTGCCGCAGGCCGATCGCGATGAACGCGGAGTCCCAGGACCACTGGTGCGGGTACAGACCGCGTGAGGGCACCGTGGACGTCCCCGTCCAGTTGGCGGCCAGCACCCGGGCGGCGTCCCGGTGCAGGGCGCCGGCCTCGGCCGGGTCGTATACGGCGCTGCCGGAGGCGGCGGCGGACCCGTCCGGACCGGGCGGAGCGGGTGGTCCGGGGGTCCGCGCGGGCGCGGCGGACTCCGGTCGCAGGGCGGTGAGTTGGGCTGTGCGGTCCACTCAGGTCTCCCCGAAGACGTCCGGCCGACCGGTTCGGCGGTACCTACCGTAGGGTTACGTCTATTTAACACGCAAAACGCAATATGTAATGCAGAGTTGGTGAACGCAAGAGGGTGGGCATGACGGGAAGGGCGGCGAAGGCCATGAGAGCCGGAAGCCAGGCGAGCGCCGGGGACCTGCTGCAACTGGTGCGCAGCGGACGGGCGACGACACGCGGCGCGCTCCAGCACGAGACCGGCCTGTCGCGGGCCACGGTCGGGCAGCGCCTCGACCGGCTGTTCCGCGCGGGCTGGCTGCGCGAGGGCGCGGGCGGCCCGGTCGACTCCCCGCTGGGCGGCCGGCCCTCGATCACCCTGGAGTTCGACGACGCACACGCCGTCGTCCTCGCCGCCGACCTCGACACCCGGCACGCCCGGGTGGCCGTGCTCAGCCTCGGCGGCGAGATCCTGGCGGAGCACATGGGGGTCCTGGTCCTCGACGAGGGGCCGGAGACGGTCCTCGGCGAACTCGGCCGCCGCTTCGCGGAGTTGCTGGACAAGGCCGGGCGGCACGCCGGGTCGGTGTGCGGCATCGGGCTCGCCGTGCCGGGTCCCGTCGACCACGCGAGCGGGCTGGTCGTGCAGCCGCCGATGATGCCGGGCTGGGACGGCTACGACATAGGCGGCCGGCTGGCCCGCGCACTCGCCGAGCACGCGGGCACCGACGGCGGTGCCCGCGTGCCGGTCCTCGTCGACAACGACGCCAACCTGATGGCGTACGGCGAGCAGCGCACGGGGTATCCGGACTGCTCGGCCTTCGCCCTGGTCAAGGTCTCCACGGGGATCGGCGCCGGTGTCGTCGTCGGCGGCTCCGTCTACCGGGGTATCGACGGGGGCGCCGGGGACATCGGGCACATCCGCGTCCCGGAGGGCGCCGGCGCGCTGTGCCGGTGCGGTTCGTACGGCTGCCTGGCGGCCCTGGCGAGCGGCGGGGCGGTGGCGCGGCGGCTCACCGAGGCGGGGGTGCCGGCCGCCTCGGGCTCGGACGTGCGGGACCTGCTGGCGGCGGGCAACCCCGAGGCGGTGGCGCTCGCGCGGGAGGCGGGACGGCACGTGGGCGAGGTCCTGGCCACGGTGGTGACCCTGCTCAATCCGGGCGTCCTGATGATCGCGGGAGATCTGGCCGGAACCCACTTCCTGACGGGCGTGCGCGAGCTGCTGTACCAGCGGGCGCTGCCCCGCTCCACCGCCCGCCTGGACGTGGTCACCTCCCGGCTCGGCGACCGGGCCGGGCTGATCGGGGCCGGGGCGATGGTCGTGGAGCACCTGTACGCGCCCGAGCGGGTCGAGGAACGGCTGGCCGCGCTGGGGGTGTGAGCGGCGGCGGAGCCCTCTTCGTGTCGTCCGTGTGACGCTTCCGCGACGCCGTCCGGATGGTGAAATCCCGGCCCCGTCCACGGCGTGATTCTCGCCACCCCTGATAGGGGTAGCGCTCAGATGAGCGATTTGGCGTCGGTTGCACTTCCCTAAGGGGTGGCACTGAGTGCCACCCCTTGATCGTTCACGGGATGAACTCAGTCGTGGCGACTGGCGCTCACTTGAGCGGCTTGGAGGTGTTGTGAGGGCCGGCCCGTTCAAGAAGTGAAAACAGCGGACCGGGGCGGACCTCCGCCGTCGACTTTCGATCTGGTGGCGGACGAGTGGTTACGGGCGCATGACGCGCAAGTGGACGTACCCAGGTGCCTTCGATCTGGGTATGTTCCTCGCCGTCAGGGCAGCCACCGTCACGTCGAGGAGTCGAGACCCGTGTCGGAAAACAAAGATCCCCACGTAGCTCAGAGCGGTGCCGAGGACGTGAAGTTCGTCTACGACTTCACGGAAGGCAACAAGGACCTCAAGGACCTGCTGGGCGGCAAGGGTGCGAACCTCGCCGAGATGACCAACCTCGGTCTTCCCGTCCCGCCGGGCTTCACCATCACCACCGAGGCCTGCAAGACCTACCTCGACAGCGGCGAGGAGCCGGCGGCACTGCGTGACGAGGTGAGTGCGCACCTCGACGCCCTCGAGCAGAAGATGGGCAAGAAGCTCGGCCAGGCCGACGATCCCCTCCTCGTGTCGGTCCGCTCCGGAGCCAAGTTCTCCATGCCGGGCATGATGGACACCGTCCTGAACATCGGGCTCTCCGACAAGTCGGTGCAGGGCCTGGCCGTGCAGGCCGGCGACGACCGCTTCGCGTGGGACTCCTACCGCCGCCTCATCCAGATGTTCGGCAAGACGGTCCTCGGCGTGGACGGCGACCTCTTCGAGGAGGCGCTGGAGGCGGCCAAGGCGGCGAAGAAGGTCACCGTCGACACGGACCTCGAAGCGGCCGACCTCAAGAAGCTCGTCACCAAGTTCAAGAAGATCGTCAAGACCGAGGCGGGGCGCGACTTCCCGCAGGACCCGCGCGAGCAGATGGACCTCGCCATCCACGCGGTCTTCGACTCCTGGAACACCGACCGCGCCAAGCTCTACCGCCGCCAGGAGCGCATCCCGCACGACCTCGGCACGGCCGTCAACGTCTGTTCCATGGTCTTCGGCAACCTCGGCCCCGACTCCGGCACCGGCGTCGCCTTCACCCGCGACCCCGCCTCCGGCCACCAGGGCGTGTACGGCGACTACCTGCAGAACGCCCAGGGCGAGGACGTCGTCGCGGGCATCCGCAACACGGTGCCGCTCGCCGAGCTGGAGCAGATCGACAAGAAGTCGTACGACCAGCTGATGCAGATCATGGAGACCCTGGAGAACCACTACAAGGATCTCTGCGACATCGAGTTCACCATCGAGCGCGGCCAGCTGTGGATGCTGCAGACCCGCGTCGGCAAGCGGACCGCCGGTGCCGCCTTCCGCATCGCCACCCAGCTCGTCGACCAGGGCCTGATCGACGAGGCCGAGGCCCTCCAGCGGGTGACGGGCGCCCAGCTCGCCCAGCTGATGTTCCCCCGCTTCGACGAGGCCGCGAAGGTCCAGCAGGTCGGCCGGGGCATCGCCGCCTCGCCGGGCGCGGCCGTCGGCAAGGCGGTCTTCGACTCGTACACCGCGGTGAAGTGGTCGCGTTCGGGCGAGAAGGTCATCCTGGTCCGCCGCGAGACCAACCCGGACGACCTCGACGGCATGATCGCGGCCGAGGGCATCCTGACCTCACGCGGCGGCAAGACCTCCCACGCGGCCGTCGTCGCCCGCGGCATGGGCAAGACCTGTGTCTGCGGCGCCGAGGAGCTGGAGGTCGACACCAAGCGGCGCCGGATGACGGTGCCGGGCGGCCACGTCGTCGAGGAGGGCGACGTCATCTCCATCGACGGCTCCACCGGCAAGGTCTACCTGGGCGAGGTCCCGGTGGTCCCGTCCCCGGTCGTCGAGTACTTCGAGGGCCGGATGCACGCGGGCGCCAACGACGCCGACGAGCTGGTCGAGGCCGTGCACCGGATCATGGCCTTCGCCGACCGCAAGCGGCGCCTGCGGGTGCGCGCGAACGCGGACAACGCCGAGGACGCGATGCGCGCCCGCCGCTTCGGCGCGCAGGGCATCGGCCTGTGCCGCACCGAGCACATGTTCCTCGGCGACCGCCGCGAGCTGGTCGAGCGCCTGATCCTGGCGGACACGGAGGACGAGCGCGAGAAGTCGCTGAAGGCGCTGCTCCCGCTCCAGAAGCAGGACTTCGTGGAGCTGTTCTCGGCGATGGACGGACTGCCGGTGACGATCCGGCTGCTCGACCCGCCGCTGCACGAGTTCCTGCCCGACATCACCGAGCTGTCGGTCCGGGTGGCGCTCGCCGAGTCCCGCAAGGACGCCAACGAGAACGACCTGCGCCTGCTCCAGGCCGTGCACCGCCTGCACGAGCAGAACCCGATGCTGGGCCTGCGCGGTGTCCGCCTCGGCCTCGTCATCCCGGGCCTGTTCACCATGCAGGTACGGGCGATCGCCGAGGCCGCGGCCGAACGCCGCAACGCCAAGGGCGACCCGCGCGCCGAGATCATGATCCCGCTCGTCGGCACCGTCCAGGAGCTGGAGATCGTCCGCGAAGAGGCCGACCAGGTCATCGCCGAGGTCCAGGAGGCCACGGGGGTCCAGCTCAACCTCGCCATCGGCACGATGATCGAGCTGCCCCGGGCCGCGCTGACCGCCGGCCAGATCGCCGAGGCCGCCGAGTTCTTCTCCTTCGGCACGAACGACCTCACCCAGACGGTGTGGGGCTTCTCCCGCGACGACGTGGAGGCCAGCTTCTTCACCGCGTACCTGGAGAAGGGCATCTTCGGGGTCTCCCCCTTCGAGACCATCGACCGGGACGGCGTCGGCTCGCTCGTCCGCAGCGCGGTCGAGGCCGGCCGGGCCACCCGCCCCGACCTCAAGCTCGGCGTCTGCGGCGAGCACGGCGGCGACCCGGAGTCGGTGCACTTCTTCCACGAGGTGGGACTCGACTACGTCTCCTGCTCGCCGTTCCGGATCCCGGTGGCGCGCCTGGAGGCGGGACGCGCCGCGTCCTCCTCGGCGGGCAGCGACCACCGCTGAACCCCCGGGGCCGCCGCCGGTCACTTCTCGACCCTCACCGGCCGGCGGCGGTCCCGGTGCACCAGGAGAGGGCGGTACCCCTGTGCGGGGGGTACCGCCCTCCCGGGCGTTCACGCCGCCGCTCCGCGCGCGTGACCGGGACCGGCCGGGCGGCGGGCGTACGGTGAGGGGACACTTCGCCGGAGAGGGAACATCCGTCATGACGGGCTGGAACGCGAGCGACATCCCCGACCAGAGCGGCCGCAGCGCGGTCGTCACCGGCGCCAACAGCGGCATCGGCTACGTCACCGCGCGGGAGCTGGCCCGCCGCGGCGCCCGCGTGGTCCTCGCCTGCCGCAGCGAGGAGCGCGGACACGAGGCCGGTGACCGTCTCGTCGCCGAAGTGCCGGGCGCCGACGTGGTGTTCCGCCGACTGGACCTCGCGGACCTCGCCTCCGTACGGGAGTTCGCCGCCGGGTACCCGTACGAGCGGCTCGACCTGCTGGTGAACAACGCCGGGGTCATGGCGCTGCCGCAGGGCCGCACCGCCGACGGGTTCGAGACCCAGTTCGGCGTCAACCACCTCGGGCACTTCGCGCTGACCGGGCTGCTCCTGCCCGCCCTGCTGGGCACGCCCGGCGCGCGGATCGTGACCCTGTCCAGCATGGTGCACGCCCTCGCCAACATCGACATCGACGACCTCAACGCCGAGCACGGCTACCGGCGTTGGATCGCCTACGCCCGGTCCAAGACCGCCAACCTGCTCTTCACCCACGAGCTGGCCCGCAGGCTCGCCGCCACCGGCGCGGAAGCGGTGGCCGCCGCCGCGCACCCCGGGTACGCCTCCACGAACCTCCAGACCGCCGGAGCCCGGATGGAGGGGCGCAGGGGCGCCGAGCGGTTCGCGGAGCTCGGCAACCGCGTCTTCGCGCAGAGCGCCGAGGCGGGCGCCCTGCCCACGCTGTACGCGGCCACCGCGCCGGGCGTCCTGTCCGACTCCTTCACCGGCCCCTCGTTCGCGATGTGGCGCGGGGCGCCCGCCGCGTCCTGGCGGGCCCCCTGGACCCGCGACGACCGGGCTTCGGGCCGCCTGTGGACCGCCTCCGAGGAGCTGACGGGCGTCCGCTACGACGCCCTGAAGAGCTGACCCCGCCTCCCGCCGGACCGGGGCGAGCGGCCCGGCGCCGGCGGGAGCGGCGCCCTCAGAAGGCCCGTACCTCGTATGCCGTGACCCGCACCGAGTCGTCGTCCAGGCACTGCCCGGAGGCGAGGTCGAAGCGCTGCTTGAGCAGGGGCGAGGCGACGAACGCCCGGCCCTGCCGGCTGCCCGTCAGACCGCGGGAGAGGACCGCCGCGCCGGTGAACGGGTCGCGGTTGTCGATGGCGTACGTGCGTCCCGCGCGGTCGGTGAAGAGCGCGACCTGCCGGCCGTCCGGCAGCAGGGCCGCGACGCCCCGGCCCGGGGTCAGCAGGGACAGGTCGCAGACGGTGAACCAGTCGTCCTCCAGGCGGAGCTGGACCTTCAGGGCGGTGGTCTCGGGGGCGATCGTCATCGCTGGGCGCTTCCTTCCAGGGCTTCGGCGGGCCGCGTGCCGATGGTGAGCAGCGGCAGGTCGGGCTTGATCTGGTCGCGCTCCGGCACGAAGCCGACGACCGGGTCGGGCGTGTCGGGGGCGTTCACGAAGGACACGAACCGGGCCAGCTTCTCGGGGTCGTTGATGGTCTCGGCCCACTCGTCGCGGTAGCCCGCGACATGGGCCCGCATCAGGCCCTCCAGTTCCTCGCAGATGCCGAGCGAGTCGTGCACGACCACGTCGCGTACGTGGTCCAGGCCGCCCTCGACGCGCTCCAGCCAGGTGGAGGTGCGCTCCAGTCGGTCGGCGGTGCGGATGTAGAACATCAGGAACCGGTCGATCAGGCGCACCAGTTCGGCGTCCGAGAGGTCCTGGGCGAGCAGGTCGGCGTGACGCGGGGTCGCGCCGCCGTTGCCGCCCACGTAGAGGTTCCAGCCGTTGGAGGTGGCGATGATGCCGAAGTCCTTGGACTGGGCCTCGGCGCACTCGCGGGCGCACCCGGAGACCGCCGACTTCAGCTTGTGCGGCGAGCGCAGGCCCCGGTAGCGCAGCTCCAGGTCGATCGCCATGCGGACCGAGTCCTGCACGCCGTAGCGGCACCAGGTCTGCCCCACACAGGACTTGACCGTGCGCAGCGACTTGCCGTACGCGTGCCCCGACTCGAAGCCGGCGTCCACCAGCCGGGCCCAGATCAGCGGGAGCTGCTCCACCCGGGCGCCGAACATGTCGATGCGCTGACCGCCGGTGATCTTCGTGTAGAGGCCGAAGTCGCGGGCCACCTCGCCGATCACGATCAGCTTCTCCGGGGTGATCTCACCGCCGGGGATGCGCGGCACGATCGAATAGGAGCCGTTCTTCTGGAGGTTGGCGAGGAAGTGGTCGTTGGTGTCCTGGAGCGCGGCCTGCTCGCCGTCCAGGACGTAGCCCTCGGCGCCGATCGTCGGGGCCAGCGAGGCGATGATCGAGCCGATCGCGGGCTTGCAGGTCTCGCAGCCGTCGCCGCCCCGGGCGTCCTCGCGGCCGTAGCGGTCCAGCAGCACCTGGTAGGAGTTGACGCGCAGGGCGAGGACGATCTCGTACAGCTCCTCGCGGGTCTGCGCGAAGCAGCCGCACAGGCCCTTGTCGACCTCGACGCCGCTCGCCTCCAGCTCGGAGGTGACCAGCTGGCCCAGCACCTTGACGCAACTGCCGCAGCCGGTACCGGCCTTGGTGCACTTCTTCACCTCGGGCACGGTCGTGCAGGAGTGCTCGGTGACCGCACCGCGGATCGTGCCCTTGGTGACGTTGTGGCAGGAGCAGATGACGGCCTCGTCCGGCAGCGCCGAGGGGCCGAGGGCGACCGGACCGCCGGAGCCGGCCGGCAGCACGAGCTGCTCGGGCGCGATCGGCGGCACCGACCCGGTGAGGGCGCGCAGCGTGCCGTACGCGTCCGCGTCGCCGACCAGGATGCCGCCGAGCAGCCGCCCGTCGCGGCCGATGACCAGCTTCTTGTAGGTGCCGGAGCGGGAGTCGGCGTAGACGACGTCGAGGCAGTCCGCGGTGGCGCCGTGCGCGTCGCCGAAGGAGGCGACGTCGACACCGAGCAGCTTCAGCTTGGTGGAGAGGTCGGCGCCGGTGAAGCTCGCCTCGTCCGCGGCGATGGTGGCGGCGGCCGTCTCGGCCATCTCGTAGCCAGGCGCGACCAGGCCGTAGACCCGGCCGTCCGAGGCCAGCGCGCACTCGCCGATGGCGAACACGTGCGGGTCCGAGGTGCGGCACTGCTCGTCGACGGAGATGCCGCCGCGCTCGCCGACCGTGAGGCCGGTGTCGCGGGCGAGCTGGTCGCGGGGCCGGACGCCCGCCGAGAACACCACGAGGTCCGTGGCGAGTTCGGAGCCGTCGGACAGCTTCATGCCGGTGACCGCGCCGTCCTCCCCGACGACGATCTCCTGCGTGCCCGTGCCCGTGTGCACGGTCAGGCCCATCTCCTCGATGGTGCGCAGCAGCGCCGCCCCGCCGCCCTCGTCGACCTGCACCGGCATCAGGCGCGGCGCGAACTCCACGATGTGCGAGGTCAGTCCGAGACCCTTGAGGGCGCCCGCCGCCTCCAGGCCGAGCAGTCCGCCGCCGACCACCGCGCCGGTCGTCGCCCGGGACTTCGCGTACTCCTCGATCGCGAGGAGGTCCTCGATCGTGCGGTAGACGAAGCAGCCCTCGGCGTCCTTGCCCGGCACCGGCGGCACGAAGGGGTACGAGCCGGTGGCGAGGACGAGGGTGTCGTAGGAGAAGGACAGACCCGAGCGGGCCGTCACCTTCCTGGCCTCGCGGTCGATCGTCTCGGCGGGGTCGCCGAGGTGCAGCTCGATGCCGTGCTCCTTGATGAACTCCTCGTCGGAGAGCGAGAGTTCCTCCGGGGTGCGGCCCGAGAAGTACGAGGTGAGCTGGACCCGGTCGTACGCGGGGCGCGGCTCCTCGCACAGCACGACCACGCGGTGCGTGGCGGTCAGGCCGCGCTCGGCGAGCGCTTCGAGGAAGCGCTGGCCGACCATGCCGTGGCCGACGAGCACGATCGTGGGGGTGCCCCCCAGGGTGGCGGTCATCAGGAGCCTCCGTCGTTGGTGAGCAGGTGGAGCAGGGGAGCGCCGTCCACGGGGAGCGGCTCTGCTCCCTCCCAGGCGCGCGCGAGCGCGCCGACGGTGCCGAGTTCGCCGACGAGCACGCCGCCGACCAGGCGGTCGTCGCGGACGACGACCTTGCGGTAGGTGCCGCGGGTGGCGTCGGCGAGCTGGATGACGTCGTCGCCCGGGCGGGGGTCGGTCTCGCCGAACGCGGCGAGGTCGAAGGGCGCGTTGCCGGTCAGGGTGAGCCGGGTCAGGGCCCGGGTGCCGCCGTAGCGGGCGTCCTCGCCCCGGCCGCCGGCCAGCAGTCCGGCCAGGACGTCGGCCTGTTCCAGGGCGGGGGTGGCGAGTCCGTAGACCGTGCCCCCGTGCTGGGTGCAGTCGCCGATCGCGTAGATGTGCGGGTCGGAGGTGCGCAGCCGGTCGTCGACGATGACGCCCTTGTGGACAGCCAGGCCCGCGTCCTGGGCGAGCCCCACCCGGGGGTGGACCCCGCAGGCGAGGACGACGAGGTCGGCGTCCAGGGCGTACCCGTCGGCCATCTCGACCGAGCGGACGGCCCCGCCGACGCAGCGCACGTCGCGCACCCGTGTCTCGGTGTGCACCTCGACGCCCAGTTCCGTGAGGTGGCGGTGCACCAGCCGGGACGCGGACGGGTCGAGCTGGCGCTCCATGAGCCGCTCGGCCTGCTGGGCGAGGACCACCTGGGCGCCGCGCACGGCCAGCGCCCGGGCGGCCGAGACGCCAAGGAGGCCGCCGCCGATGACGACGGCGCGGGTGCCCTGCCGGACGGCCTTCGAGAGGCCGAGGCAGTCGTCCATGGTGCGGAACGCGTGCACGCCCTCGGGCAGTTCGTGCCGGTCCTGGGCGAACAGGCCGCGCAGGGGCGGCAGTACGGGGTTCGAGCCGGTCGCGAGGACCAGCGTGTCGTAGGCGATCTCGGAACCGTCGGCGCAGCTCAGCGTGCGGGCGGCCCGGTCGATGCCGGTGACCCGGGTGCGGACCAGGCCGGCCGGGGCCGGGAGGGCGATCACCTCGGGGGCGTACCGCCCGGCGAGGACCTCGGCGAGCAGCACCCGGTTGTAGGGGCGGTGCTCCTCCTCACCGATGAGCACGACGGACATGCCGAGCTCGTCGAGCCGGTGGGCGAGCCGGGCGCCCGCGATGCCGGCGCCGATCACCACCACACGCGTTTTCGAGGTCATGTCAGCAGCGTGCGGGGCCGGTGTTACCCGGTCGCATCACTCCCGTTTCCCGCGGGGAACGCTGCGCTCAGCGCGGGCACGGGCGGGGTGTGAGGGTTCTGCGGGCGGTCCCGCGGGCCGCTGTGAGTCACCCGCGGGGCGGCGCGGGCCTCGGCGGCGGGTCCGGCGGGCGGGCGGTGCCAACCTCAGAAGACGCTCAGGTCCGTGGACGGCACATCCATCCGCTCCGTAGGGTCCCGATCATGCCCGACATATCGCTGACCATGGTCGTCGTCCTGTGCCTCGCCTCCCTCGCGGCGGGCTGGATCGACGCCGTGGTGGGCGGCGGCGGGCTCCTGCTGCTGCCCGCGCTGCTGCTCGGGCTGCCGAACTCCGGGTCGGCCGCCCAGTACGCGCTGGGCACCAACAAGGCGGTGGCGATCGTCGGCACGACCGGCGCGGCGGTGACGTACGCCCGCAAGGCACCGGTGGACGTCGGCACGGCCGTGCGCATCGGGCTGGCGGCGCTCGCCGGGTCCACGGGGGGCGCGTTCGTCGCCGCCGGAATGAGCACCGAGGTGCTGAAGCCCGTCGTCATGGTCGTCCTGCTGGGCGTCGGGGCCTTCGTGATCCTGCGGCCCTCCTTCGGCACGGCGCCCTCGACGGAGCCCGTGCCGCCGCGCCGCGTCCTGGCCGCCATCGGGCTCGCCGGCCTCGGCATCGGCTTCTACGACGGTCTGATCGGTCCCGGCACCGGCACGTTCCTGGTGCTCGCCCTCACCGCGCTGCTCCACCTCGACCTGGTGACCGCCTCCGCCACCGCCAAGATCGTCAACTGCTGCACCAACGCGGGCGCCCTCGCGACCTTCGCCTGGAAGGGCACGGTCTACTGGCAGCTCGCCGCGCTGATGGCCGTCTTCAACCTGGTCGGCGGCACGGTCGGGGCGCGCACGGCGCTCAAGAAGGGCAGCGGCTTCGTCCGGGTGGTGCTGCTGACGGTGGTCTTCGCTCTGGTCGCGAACCTGGCCTACCAGCAGTGGCTGGCCTGACCCGGCCGCACACCGCCCGCCGCACATCGCCCGCCCGGCGGCTCCCGCCCGCGCACAGCCCTCGCGCGGCCCGCTCAGCGGCTCCCGGTGAGGTGGGCGAAGACGACCACGTTCCCCTGGTAGCCCGTCGCCTTCGAGTAGCCGCCGCCGCAGGTGATGACGCGCAGCTCGGGGCGCCGGGCCGCGCCGTACACCTTCTCGTCGGGGAAGGCGCGGGCGTCGTACACCTCGACCGCGTCCACGGTGAACAGGGCGACCGAGCCGTCCCGGCGGGCCACCTCGACGGAGCTGCCCTTCTTCAGGCTCCCGAGGCCGTAGAAGACCGCGGGGCCTCGGGCGTTGTCGACGTGACCGGCGACCACGGCGGTGCCCGTGTCACCCGGGGTGGTGCCCGCCTCGTACCAGCCGGCGAGGTTCTTCCTGGCGGCCGGCGGGACGTCCAGGCTGCCCTGCGGGGTGAGCCCGAGTCCCATCAGCGGGGCGTCCACGTCGATGGCGGGGATGCGGATGCGGTCGGGCGGGGAGGGTGGCAGCGCGGGCGCCGCGGACTGCCCCTCGGTCGCTCCCGGTGAGGCGGCCTGCGCGGCCGAGGGCTGCGGGGGCGGCTGCCGCTCGGCGCCGCTGCGCAGCAGCCACGCGCCGGAGCACAGGGCCGTCACGGTGACGGCCGATATGGCGAGGTTGCTCAGTCTGCGCACGTGAGCCTCCTGTCGGGGTGCCACGGGGGCCCGCGTCCGTTCCCTGTGCCCCGGAGCCCGCGTCGGTGGGACCGCCCGGGTCCGCCACCCCCTCCGGGCCGCGAGGGGCGTCGGACCCGGAGGGGGCGGGGACGGCGGTACCTGGGGACGGACAGCGGAGGGTGTCCGTCAGAACCCGTCGCCTCTCGCGCGGCGATGCAGGAGCCAGGTACCGCCCGCGGCGGCGACGGCCAGCGCCGCCACACCCGCCGCGGTCTGCACGGGGTCGGGGCCGAGTGCGCCGCCGACCCCCGTCTTGACACTTCCTCGCGGGTGCACCCGCTCGTCGTTGGAGGTCAGCGTGACCACCAGATCGCCGGACACCTGCCGGCCGCCGGAGCACTTCGCGACGATCTCGTACGTCCCCGGCTGGGCACCGGGCGGCACCCGGAACCGTCCGGCCGTGTCCCGTCCGTGCGCCCCGGGGGCCAGCGCGAACGTGCCCGCGCCCACCGCGCTGGCGTCCCCCGTCGCCGTGCCGTCGGCGCCGCACGCCGCCGTGCCGACCGAGACGTCGGCGCCGGGGACGGCGGTGGCCGGATAGACGTCGAGGGTGCCGGTGTCCCCGCCGTACGCGGGCGCGGCGGCGAGGCCCGCGGCGGCGACGGCGAGCGCGGTACCGGTCAGCAGACGGGCTGTGCGCATCGTGTTGCTCCTCCGAGAGGGCGCGGCCCGCGGCACCCCCATGTGCCGCTGCGTCGGTCGCACCCCTGCCCTACCGAGGTAAGTGCCACCCGGCCCGCTCCGCTCCCTGATGGCACGTCAGAAACGCGGCGTACGGGTGCCGGGGGCGGCCCGCACCGGCCCCGCGCGGCGCCATTCCAGCAGGTCACCGGCGTACGGCGGAGAGCCCGCGGAGGAGAACCCCGCGGGCGCGGGGCGCGGGTGTGAACGGGTGACCCGCACCCCGCCGGTCCACCGCGAGGCCCCCCGCCGCGGCCGCACGACCGTCGCCGCCTGCGACCGGTCCGCGGGCGCGACGGACCGCCGGGCCCCCGAGGCCGGCGCCCGTACGCGGAACGACGACCGGCCGTCGCCCATGCGGGCACGACGGACGGCGACCGGCCACGGTTCCGCATCCGTGCGACGCGCGGCGGCTTGACCTCAAGCGAACTTGAGGGACGAGCCTGTGACGCATGAAGACCAGCGCCGGCGTCCCGGCCGTATCCGACAGCCACTCAGCACCCGACGACTCGGCCCGCTCGTCCGGGCGGGCCCGTACACAGGTCCCGGTGCGCGTCGTCGTCATCGTCGCCAGCAACCGGGAGGGCCGCTTCGGCCCGGTCGTCGCCAGGTGGCTGCTGTCCCAACTGGAGGCGCGCGAGGACCTGCGGGCCGAGGTCGTCGACCTGGCCGAGGTCCGGCTGCCCACCACCCTGTCGCCGTCCCCGGAGGCGGAGGCCGCCCTCGGCCGGGTCACCCCCGCCCTGGCCGCCGCCGACGCCTTCGTCGTCCTCACCCCCGAGTACAACCACTCCTACCCCGCGCCGCTGAAGAACCTCATCGACTGGCACTACACCGAATGGCGCGCCAAGCCCGTGGGGTTCGTCTCCTACGGCGGTGTGTCCGGAGGGCTGCGGGCGGTCGAGCATCTGCGCCAGGTCTTCGCCGAACTGCACGCCGTGACCGTCCGGGACACCGTCTCCTTCCACGGGGCGGGCGCGGCGTTCGATGAGAACGGCGACCCGCGCGACCCCACGGCCCCGGCCGCGGCGGCGCGGCTGATGTCCGACCGGCTGGTGTGGTGGGCGAGGGCCCTGCGGGAGGCCAAGGAGCTGCGCCCGTACGAGGGTTGAGCGACGCGACCGAGGCAGCCGGGGCCGCGCGGTCACGGCCGCCGGCTGCCGGGGTGACGGCCGCTCCCGGTGGGGGCGGGGACGGCCGTCACCCGGTCCGGTGCGGGACTCAGCCCACGGCCACGGCACCCCAGGCCGCGGCCACCGCGGCGTACTCCGCGCTGCCGGCGCCGTACAGGTCCCGCGCCGCGTTCAGCGTCGCCGTCCGCGCGCCCGCGTAGTTCGTCGAGGACGTCATGTACACCGTGAGGGCGCGGTACCAGACGGCTCCGAGCTTGTCCCGGCCGATGCCCTCCAGGGACGCGCCGTTGCACGTGGTGCCGTTGTGCTGGACACCGCCGATCACCTTGGCCCCGCTGCCCTCGGCGAGCAGGTAGGCGAAGTGGTTGGCGACCCCGGACGAGTAGTGCACGTCGAGGTTGCCGACCGAGGAGCTCCAGCAGTCGGCGGACTTGCCGTCCTTGGAGGGCTGGTCCATGTAGCGCAGGGCGGGCTTGCCGAAGCCGGGGCGGACGATCTCCTCGCCGATGAGGTAGTCGCCGGGGTCGGCGCCGTTGGCGGCGGAGAACTCCACCAGGGTGCCGAAGATGTCGGAGGTGGCTTCGTTCAGGCCGCCGGACTCGCCGGAGTACGTCAGCTTCGCCGTCTTCGACGTCACGCCGTGCGACATCTCGTGCCCCGCGACGTCGAGGGAGACGAGCGGACCGAAGGTCGTCCCGTCACCGTCGCCGTACGTCATGCAGAAGCAACTGTCGTCCCAGAAGGCGTTGTTGTACTTGCTGCCGTAGTGCACGCGGTTGTACGAGCCCTTGCCGTCCCCCGCGATGCCGGTGCGGCCGTGGACGTTCTTGTAGTAGTCCCAGGTCGTGTCCGTGCCGTACTGGGCGTCGACGGCGGCACTCGCGCGGTCCGACGTCGTGCCGTTGCCCCAGTGGTTGTCGGCGTCGGTGAAGAGCGTGGCGGGTGCCCGGCTGAAGCAGATGCCGAGGATGCACAGGTCGGTCTTGTTCGCGGCGTCGCCGGTGTACGTGTTCCCTCGGGTCGGGTCCTTGAGCTGGTACGCCGATCCGGACGCCGTGGTCTCCAGCGCGACGGTGCCGCCGTAGAGGGACTGCCCGTCGCCGGTCGCCGTCTCGATGCTGTCCCACGCGTCGATCTGCCCGCCCGTGCGGGCGTCGGTCAGCACCGTGCGCGCGACCGGGTTGCCCAGCGAGTCCTGGCCGGCGACGTCGGTGCGCCAGGCCAGCCGGGGAGCGCCGTGCAGGGCGTCGACGACCAGCCGCGGCCTGGCCTTCACCTTGCGCAGCGTCTCGTCCGGGTTCGCGGCCCGCAGCGCGGCGTGCGCGAGGTCGGCGGCCCTCGGGGCGGAGAGCCGCGGTGTGACGCCGGGGAGCGAGACGGTGCGGGTGGTGGCGCGGTCGGCGCCGCGGTAGGCGCCGTTCCTCGCGAGGTGGACCACGAAGTCGCCGCCGAGGACGGGCAGTCCGCGGTAGGTGCGGTCGTAGCGCACGTGCCGGGCGCCGTCCGCGTCGACGACGACGTCGCTGACGTGGGTGTCCTCGGCGGAGGTCAGCCCGAGCCGTCCGGCCTCCCGCGCGAGGGCCGTCGCGGCCTGGGCGATCGCGGTGTCGCGGTCGGGCCGGCCGGCCGCGCCGGCGGTGGGGGTGAGCGCGGCGGCCAGCAGTCCGGTGGCGACGGTGGCTATGCCGGCGGCGGCGAGGCGGGAACCTCGGATGTGCCGTGTCGTCCGACTCATCGGTCTCCTCAGGAAGGCGCCCGGGGGCGTGGGGGTGGCGCGGAGTGCCTCAGATTTAAGGGGCCATGACATGTCATGTCCATAGCGACGACAGGGGGATGTGTGTGGGTGTGTGTGGAGCGAGAATCGTTTCTGCGAAGGCGTGCGCGAGGGCTCGAACGAGGAGAACGATCATGGCCACGGCCGACTGGCTGACCGTCCTGACCACGACGGACGCCCCCGGGAAGGCGCAGGCGCTCGCCCGGGGCGCGGTGGAGGCCCGGGTCGCGGCCTGCGCGCAGATCTCCGGACCCGTCACCTCCGTCTACCGCTGGAACGGTGAGGTGGAGACGGCCGAGGAGTGGCAGGTGCTGTTCAAGACGACCGGCGCCCGGTACGACGCGCTGGAGGCCCACCTGCGCGCCGCGCACGACTACGACACGCCCGAGATCATCGCGACGCCCGTCGTACGGGGGAGCGCGGACTACCTGCGGTGGGTGGCACGGGAGACGGGGACGGACGCGTGACGGGGGAGCCGCTGCCCTTCTTCGTCTACGGCACCCTGCGCCCCGGCGAGCACAACCACGACCTGTTCCTGCGGGGGCGCACCCGTTCCGAGGAGTCCGGCCGGCTGCGGGGCGCGGCGCTGTACGACGGCCCCGGCTACCCGTACGTGGTCCGGGACCCGGGTCGCGTGGTGCGCGGGGAACTGGTCACCGCGCTGCCCGGGGCGTACGGCGGACTCCTCGCGGAACTGGACCGGCTGGAGGAGTACGCGTACGCGCCCGGCGACCCCCGCAACCTGTACGAGCGGGTCGCCTGGGACGTGTCACGGGAGGCCGGCGCACCCGTGCGGGCCTGGGTCTACGTGGCCGCGCCCGCCGTCGCCGCCCGGCTGCGGGCCCACGGCACCCTCATCGAGGACGGCGACTGGCACACCCGCCGCTGACACCGCGGGGCGCCCGTCAGCCCCGGTCGACCGTCTCCAGCCGTACGGCGCACGCCTTGAACTCCGGCATGCGCGACGTCGGGTCGAGCGCCGGGTTGGTCAGGGTGTTGGCGCGGCCCTCGCCCGCCCAGTGGAACGGCATGAAGACGGTGTCGGGCCGGATGGAGGTGGTGACGCGGGCCGGCGCGACGGCCCGCCCCCGCCGCGACACGACGGCCACCGGGTCACCGTCCGCCGCCCCGAGCCGCTCGGCGAGCCGCGGGTGCATCTCCACGAACGGGCCCGGTGCGGCGGCGTTCAGCTCGTCGACACGCCGGGTCTGGGCGCCCGACTGGTACTGCGCGACGACCCGCCCGGTGGTGAGCAGCACCGGGTACTCGGCGTCCGGCTCCTCGGCGACCGCGCGGTGCGACACGGCCACGAAACGCGCCCGCCCGTCCTCGGTGGCGAACCGGTCGAGGAAGAGCCGCGGGGTCCCGGGATGCGCCCCGCCGACGGCCTCGGCGCCCTCGCCGGGCGGGTCGTCCGGCAGCGCGTCGAACGCCGCGTCCTCGCAGTCCTGTACGGCCTCCTGGGCGGGGCAGGGCCAGAACACCCCGTTCTCCTCGGCCAGCCGCCGGTAGGTGATCCCCGAGTAGTCCGCGGGTCCGCCCGCGCTCGCCCGGCGCAGCTCCTCGAAGACCTCCTCCGGGTCCGTCGGGAACCCCTTCTCCACGCCCAGCCGGTCGGCCAGTTCGTGCAGGACGTCGAGGTCGCTGCGGATGCCGTCGGGCGGGGTGACGGCCCGGCGCCTGAGCAGGACCCTGCCCTCCAGGTTCGTCGTCGTGCCCGTCTCCTCCGCCCACTGGGTGACCGGCAGGACCACGTCGGCCAGCGCCGCCGTCTCGGACAGGACGACGTCCGCGACGGCCAGGAAGTCCAGCGATCGCAGGCGCCCCTCGATGTGCGCGGCGCGCGGCGCGGAGACCACCGGGTTCGAGCCCATCAGCAGCAGGGAGCGGATGTCGGTGCCCATCGCGTCGAGCAGCTCGTAGGCGCTGCGCCCGGGCCCCGGCAGCGAGTCCGGGTCCACGCCCCACACCTCGGCCACGTGCCGCCGGGCCGCGGGGTCCGTCAGCTTGCGGTAGCCCGGCAACTGGTCGGCCTTCTGGCCGTGTTCGCGGCCGCCCTGTCCGTTGCCCTGGCCCGTGAGGCAGCCGTAGCCGGACAGAGGCCGCCCCGCCCGGCCGGTCGCCAGGCACAGGTTGATCCACGCGCCCACCGTGTCGGTGCCCTTGGACTGCTGCTCGGGCCCCCGCGCGGTGAGCACCATCGCCGACGAGGGCTCGCAGAACATCCGCACCGTCTCCCGGAGCTGGGGAACGGACACCCCCGTGATCCGTTCCACGTACTCCGGCCAGTGCGCCATCGCCGCGGCCCGCGCCTCCTCCCAGCCGCTCGTCCGCTCCCGGATGTACTCCTCGTCGGTGCGCCCCTCGGCGACCACCAGGTGCAGCAGCCCGAGGGCCAGCGCCAGGTCCGTGCCCGGGCGCGGCGCGAGATGCAGGTCCGCCTGCTCCGCCGTGCGGGTGCGGCGCGGGTCGATGACGATCAGCGTGCCGCCGTTCTCCTTCAGCTCCGTGAGGTAGCGCAGCGCGGGCGGCATCGTCTCGGCGAGGTTCGAGCCGACGAGGATCACGCAGCCCGTCCGCGGGATGTCCTCCAGCGGGAAGGGCAGCCCCCGGTCCAGGCCGAACGCCTTGATCCCGCCGGCCGCCGCGGACGACATGCAGAACCGCCCGTTGTAGTCGATCTGCGAGGTGCCGAGGACCACGCGCGCGAACTTGCCGAGCGCGTACGCCTTCTCGTTCGTCAGGCCGCCGCCGCCGAAGACCCCGCACGCGTCCGGGCCATGCTCCGTACGCGTGCGGGACAGCCCCTCGGCGATCCGGTCGAGGGCCTCGTCCCAGGTGGCGGGCTCCAGGACGCCCGCCCTGCGGACCAGCGGGGAGGTCAGCCGCACCCGGGACGAGAGCAGGGCGGGCGCGGTACGGCCCTTGCCGCACAGGGCACCCCGGTTCACCGGGAAGTCCGCGCGCTCCGTCACGGTGACGCCCCCGTCGGACGTGGGCGTCAGGTTCATCCCGCACTGCAGGGCGCAGTACGGGCAGTGGGTGGGCGTCGCGGAGGTCTGCATACCGCCCAGGGTGCGGGGGCCGTGTTACGCGGTGGGGCGTTGGCCGTTACGCCCCCGGCACGGGGACCTCCCGGTGGGGTGGACGTCGCCGTGAGGGGCGCCGTCCCGACCCGGGGGCGAGCCCCCGGCCCCCCGATCGCGCTCCGCGCTCGTCCTCAATCGCCGGACGGGCTGAAATTTCCGGCGCCGAGCGTTTGTCCGTGCACGCCGGACGGGCTGGTTGGTCGGCCTCTGCCCGTGCCTGGGGCTTCGCCCGGGTGCTGTCGGGTCGCGCTGCGCGCTGGTCCTCAATCGCCGGACGGGCTGAAATTTCTGGCGCCGAGCGTTTGTCCGTGCGCGCCGGACGGGCTGGAATTCCCCGCGCCCATGGGACCGATACTCCTGGCCCCTGCCGCCTGCGCCATGGTGACTTCGGTGGCGTTGGTCGTCTGAGTCCACGGGGGAAAATTCCAGCCCCTCCGGCGTCTGAGGAGCGGGGTCCGGGGCGGAGCCCCGTGGGGGTCGGGGAGGAGGCTTCGGCCGGGGAGCCCCGGGTGGGGGGAGTCGCGCGGAGTCACCGGGACGGTGTGCGCAGGGCCCGGTCCACTCCCGGCTCGCGGGGGCCCAGGAAGCGGGGGTCGGGTTCGAACACGGCGTCCCACGCGGCCTTGCCCGCCGCGAGGACCTCGCGCGTACCGCCGTAGTACCAGGTCACGTCGTGCACGGCGTCGACCCCGACGCCGTAGGACCGCACCCCGGCCGCCTCGCACAGGGCGACCGCCCGCCGGATGTGGAACCCCTGGCTGATCAGCACGGCCCGGTCGACCCCGAAGATCTTCTTCGCCCGCACGCAGGAGTCCCAGGTGTCGAACCCGGCGTAGTCGCTGACGATGCGCCGGCCGGGCACCCCGCGCTCGGTCAGATAGGCGCGCATGGCGTCGGGCTCGTCGTAGTCCTTCCGGCTGTTGTCCCCGGTGACGAGCACGACCTTCACCCGCCCCGCCCGGTACAGCTCCGCCGCCGCGTCCAGCCGGTGCGCGAGGTACGGGGAGGGCTCACCGCCCCAGAGGCCGGCGCCGAACACCACCGCGACCTCGGTCCGCGGCACGTCCGCGGTCGTCCGCAGCCGGTCACCCGTCGTCACGTACATCCAGGTCGCGGGCGACAGCGCCAGCACGCACAGCAGCATGACGGCCTGCACGGCCCGCCGCTGCCCCTGGCGGGTGCGCGGCAGGGAGGGCCGGCGCAGACGCACCGCGGGCAGCCAAGAACGCGGTGACGGTCTGCGGATGCTCGGGCGCGGCAGGCGCATGTTCGGTGTCCCCCAGGTGACGTCGGCCCTCGGCACAGGGAGACGCGGCGAACGGGAGTACGGTTCAGGAAAGGACCGTGACAGGGCTCACCCCGAGTCCCGGACCGCGGCCGACAGAGGCCCGGCGAGCCCTCACACCCCCGGGTGCCTCGCGGTGAACCGCCGGAAAACACCCGTGACGCCCGCGCAACGGCGTGGCAACGTCCCCCCGCCAGGATCGGTCCATGACGGCGTCGACACCAGCACACGACGAGTCCCAGAACCGCCCCGGCGGCCGGCCGCCGGGCGGCGCCCACCTCGACAGTACGGCGCAACTCATGAACCGGATCACCAGCCAGCTCGGCAGCCAGCTCCGCCTCGTCTCGCCCGGCGGCGCGCGCCGCCCGGCGCCGCCCGCGCTCGTCATGGTGGCCCACGGCAGCCGCGACCCGCGCGCCCTCGACACCGTGCGGACCCTGGCCGAGAGGGTCCGTGAGCTGCGCCCCCACCTTTCCGTGCGCCTCGGCCACATCGAGCTCAACGAACCGCTGCTGCCCGACACGCTCGCCTCCCTGGACACCGGCGAGGCCGTCCTCGTACCGCTGCTCCTGAGCCGCGGCTACCACGTCAAGCAGGACATCCCCCAGGCCGCGGCGGCCGTCCCGGAGCTGGACTGCCGGGTCGCCGCCCCGCTCGGCCCGCACCCGCTACTCGTCGAGACGCTGTACGCGCGGCTCGTCGAGGCGGGCTGGCGGACCCGCATGAGCGAGGCGACCCGCCGCGCCAGTGGCGTCGTCCTCGCCGCGGCCGGCTCCCGCGACCCCGACGCGGCCGTCGACACGCGCCGCACCGCCCGGCTGCTCGCCGAGCGGCTCGGCGTCCCGGTCGTGCCCGCCTACGCCTCCGCCGCCGCGCCCACCGTGCCCGCCGCGGTGCGCGCCCTCGCCGCCCGGGGCCGCCACCGGGTCGCCGTCGCCTCCTACTTCACCGCCCCCGGCCGCTTCGCCACCGAGTGCGCCGCGGCCGCCCCCTGGATCGCCGCCGCCCCGCTCGGCGCCCACCCGGCGATGGCCCGTCTCGTCCTGCACCGCTACGACCGGGCCCTCGCGGCCCCCGGGTCCGCCGCAGCACGCACCCTGGCCTCGGCCTGAACCCGGCGGGCGCGCGTGCCGGACCCGGCCGCACCGGGGTGATCCGGACGACAGGGCCTAGGGTCGGGGCATGGAAGGCACCGCACCGAAGACCTCGTCCGAGACCGAGAGCACCCCGCGCCGGGTCCGCGAGGACCGGTCCGCGCGCGGCGAGTACGACGAAGCGGCCGTCGAGCGCTGGGCCGTCGAGCCCGACAAGCGTCCCGGCCGCACCGCCTTCCAGCGCGATCGCGCGCGCGTGCTGCACTCCGCGGCGCTGCGCCGGCTCGCCGGCAAGACCCAGGTCGTCACGCCCGGCACCCGCACCCGGGCCTGGGACGCCAGCCCCCGCACCCGGCTGACCCACTCCCTGGAGTGCGCCCAGGTCGGCCGCGAGCTCGGCGCCGCCCTCGGCTGCGACCCCGACCTGGTCGAGGCGGCCTGCCTCTCGCACGACCTCGGCCACCCGCCCTTCGGGCACAACGGCGAACAGGCCCTCAACGAGTTCGCGCGGGACTGCGGCGGCTTCGAGGGCAACGCGCAGTCGCTGCGGCTGCTCACCCGCATCGAGCCCAAGCGCTTCGTCCGCAGCGAGGAGAGCGGCGAACTGGTCAGCGTCGGCCTCAACCTCACCCGGGCCGCCCTCGACGCCGCGACCAAGTACCCCTGGCCGCGCGGCGGCCACCCCACCGCCCCCGGGTCCCCGAAGTTCGGGGTCTACGAGGACGACCGGCCGGTCTTCGACTGGGTCCGCAAGGGCGCCCCCGGGACGCGTATCTGCTTCGAGGCCCAGGTCATGGACTGGTCCGACGACGTGGCGTACTCGGTGCACGACGTCGAGGACGGGCTGCACGCCGGGCACATCGACCCCAACTGCCTGCACGCCGAACCGGAACGGGACGCGGTCTTCGCGGTCGCCGTCGCACGGTACGTGCCCGCCGGCACCGACCCCGCCGAGCTGGCCGCCGCCCTCGACCGCCTCCTCGACCAGGAGTGGTGGCCGCACGGCTACGACGGCTCGGCGGTCGCCCAGGCCCGGCTGAAGGACGCCACCAGCCAGCTCATCGGCCGTTTCTGCCTGGCCGCCGAGGCCGCCACCCGCGAGCGGTACGGCACCGGACGCCTCACCCGGTACACGGCGGAACTGGTCGTCCCGTGGGAGACCCGCCTGGAGTGCGCCGTCCTCAAGGCGGTCGCCGACCGGTACGTCATGCAGCGCGCCGAGCAGGAGATCCTCCGCGCCGACCAGCGGATCGTCGTCGCCGAGCTGGCCGAGGCGCTCACCGCCCGCGCCCCCGACGGGCTGGAGCCGCAGTTCCGCGCCCAGTTCGACGCGGCTCCCGACGACCGTGCCCGCAAGCGGGTCGTGGTCGACCAGATCGCCTCGCTCACGGACGCCTCGGCACGTTCCCTGCACCTCGGGCTCACCACGCGCCCCGGCGGAGGCGGCGCGGTGTGACCCCGCGTGGCCTGATCGGGCCACTCCCTCTTCCCGCACCACGCCGCGTGCGGGACGCTCGCATGTGGCGACATCCTTACGAGGAGGCATCAAGTGGTCGACGCGGATCAGACATTCGTCATCGTCGGAGGAGGTCTGGCCGGCGCGAAGGCGGCCGAGACGCTCCGCGCGGAGGGGTTCACCGGCCGGGTGATACTGATCTGTGACGAGCGCGACCACCCCTACGAGCGGCCGCCCCTGTCCAAGGGGTACCTGCTCGGCAAGGAGGAGCGCGACAGCGTCTTCGTCCACGAACCCGGCTGGTACGCGCAGAACGACATCGAGCTGCACCTCGGCCAGACCGTCGACGCCATCGACCGGATCGCGAAGACCGTCCGGTTCGGCGACGACGGCACCCTCGTGCACTACGACAAGCTGCTCCTCGCCACCGGTGCCGAGCCCCGCAGGCTGGACATCCCCGGGACCGACCTGGCGGGCGTCCACCACCTGCGCCGCCTCGCCCACGCCGAGCGACTGAAGGGCGTCCTGGCCGCCCTCGGCCGCGACAACGGTCACATCGTCATCGCGGGCGCCGGCTGGATCGGCCTGGAGGTCGCCGCCGCGGCCCGGGAGTACGGCGCCGAGGTCACCGTCGTGGAACCCGAGCCGACCCCGCTGCACGGCGTCCTCGGCCCCGAGCTCGGCCAGCTCTTCGCCGAGCTGCACCGCGAGCACGGCGTCCGCTTCCACTTCGGCGCCCGCCTCACCGAGATCGCCGGGCAGGACGGCATGGTGCTCGCCGCCCGCACCGACGACGGCGAGGAGCACCCCGCGCACGACGTGCTCGCCGCGATCGGCGCCGCCCCGCGCACCGGCCTCGCCGAGACGGCGGGCCTCACCCTGGCCGACCGCGCGCACGGCGGCGGCATCGCGGTCGACGAGCGGCTGCGCACCTCCGACCCGGACATCTACGCGGCCGGCGACGTGGCCTCCTTCCACCACACCCTCTTCGACGCCCGGCTGCGCGTGGAGCACTGGGCGAACGCCCTCAACGGCGGACCGGCCGCCGCGCGCGCGATGCTGGGCCGCGAGACGACGTACGACCGCGTGCCCTACTTCTTCTCCGACCAGTACGACGTCGGGCTGGAGTACTCCGGCTGGGCGCCGCCGGGGACCTACGACCAGGTGGTCATCCGCGGCGACGCGGGCAAGCGGCAGTTCGTGGCCTTCTGGGTCAAGGACGAACGGGTGCTGGCCGGCATGAACGTGAATGTGTGGGACGTCACGGATCCCATCCAGTCCCTGATCCGATCCCGGGCCCGCGTGGACACCGAGGCCCTCGCCGACCCGCACGTCCCACTGGAGACCCTCGTACCGTGACCTGCCGCGGCGCCCGGCTGTCACACCGTCCCCGTAGAATTCACGCGTGGCAGGACGGATCAACGACGAGGACGTGAAGGCTGTTCGGGACGCGGTCTCGATCGACGCCGTGGTGTCCGAGTACCTCCAGCTGCGCAACGCGGGCGGCGGCAACCTGAAAGGGCTCTGCCCGTTCCACGACGAGAAGTCGCCGTCCTTCCAGGTCAGCCCGAGCAAAGGGCTCTTCCACTGCTTCGGCTGCCAGGAGGGCGGCGACACCATCACGTTCGTGATGAAGGTCGACCACCTCACCTTCTCGGAGGCCGTCGAGCGCCTGGCCGGCCAGGCGGGCATCACCCTGCGGTACGAGGAGGGCGGGTACAACCCCTCCCACCAGCGGGGGGAGCGCATCCGGCTGGTCGAGGCGCACAAGGCGGCCGCCCAGTTCTACGTGGAGCAGCTCGACACCAGCCCCGAGGCCGACGCGGGCCGCAAGTTCCTCGCCGAGCGCGGCTTCGACCAGGCCGCCGCGGCCCACTTCGGCGTCGGCTACAGCCCCCAGGGCTGGGACCACCTCACCCGCCACCTGCGCGGCAAGGGCTTCACGGACAAGGAGCTGGTCCTCTCCGGCCTCTCCCAGGACGGCCGCCGCGGCCCCATCGACCGCTTCCGGGGCCGCCTGATGTGGCCCATCCGCGACATCGGGGGCGAGGTCGTGGGCTTCGGCGCCCGCAAGCTCTACGACTCCGACAACGGCCCGAAGTACCTCAACACGCCCGACACCGCGATCTACCGCAAGTCGCAGGTCCTCTACGGCATCGACCTCGCCAAGAAGGAGATCGCCAAGACCAGCCGCGCGGTAGTGGTCGAGGGCTACACGGACGTCATGGCCTGCCACCTGGCCGGTATCACCACCGCCATCGCCACCTGCGGCACCGCCTTCGGCACCGACCACATCAAGATCCTCCGCCGGCTCCTCATGGACAACGGCTCGGCGCGCGTGATCTTCACCTTCGACGGCGACGCGGCGGGCCAGAAGGCCGCCCTGCGCGCCTTCGAGGACGACCAGAAGTTCGCCGCCGAGACGTACATCGCGGTGGCCCCCGACGGCATGGACCCCTGCGACCTGCGGCTCGCCAAGGGCGACGAGGCCGTCGCCGACCTGGTGGAGCCCCGCACCCCGCTCTTCGAGTTCGCGCTGCGCCAGATCGTCCTGCGCTACGACCTGGAGACCCCCGCCGGCCGCGCCGCCGCCCTGGACGAGGCGGCGCCCGTCGTCGCCCGCATCAAGAACAGCGGCGCCCAGCACGAGGTCGCCGTGCAGCTCGCGGGCATGCTGGGCATCCTCGACACGCAGTTCGTCGTCAAGCGGGTGGCGCAGCTGGCCCGTTGGGCCCGCGACCGCGGCGGCAAGGGCCCCGCGCCCGAGCGGCAGCGGCCCCAGCAGGCGTACGGGGCGGCTCAGCGACCGGGCGGCGCGGCCCCCGGCGGCCCCGCGCTCAACCTGCGCAACCCGGTCTTCGCCACCGAGCGCGAGCTGCTCAAACTGGCCCTCCAGCGGCCCGAGTTGGTCTCCCCGGCCTTCGACGCCTACGGCATCGACGAGTTCACCGCCGCGCCGTACGCGGCGGTCCGCCAGGCGATCATGGACGCGGGCGGCGCGGAGTACGGCGTCCAGGACCCCCAGGAGTACCTGGTCCGGGTCCGTGACGCCGCCCCGGACGACGTGGTGCGCGCCATGGTCACGGAACTCGCCGTCGAGGCCATCATGCGCAGGACCGTCGACGAGGCCTACGCGGGCGACCAGTTGGTCATGGTCCGCAGACGGGCCGTGGACCGGCGCATCCAGCAGGTGCAGGGTTCGCTGGCCCGCGCGAGCGCCCAGGGCGACCCGGCGAGGCTGGCCGCCGTGCAGAACGAACTGTGGGTGCTCCAGCAGTACGGGCAGGCGCTGCGCGAACGGGGCGCGTCGGCCCTCTGACCTCCCGGCCGGGCCCGGCGCCTCCGGCGCACTCCGGCACGCGCCGGTGAACGGCCCCCGGTTCGCCTGTTTCCGGGGGTTTCGGTTCCCTCGGGCTGCGCACTCGTGCGTCAGGGTAATCATGCGGTCACGGACCGGACGCAAAAAGTCACCGCACGCCCCTCGTGGCGGTGATGTGTCGTACTCCACACTGGGGTGCGGTGCCTGAGTCCTCGGAGCGCGGCAGACCCGTACGCGACGGGTCCCCCATCCCCGCGGTTCCGCCAAACGACTACGGGATGGACAGCGGCGAGGCCGTCGACCCCATCCCCGACGTACCGCTGCCGCATGCCTCAGCAGCGACATTCCTGGAGGTCGCCCCCGTGCAGACCCAGACCCTCACCGAGACCGACAACACCACGGACACGGACGCGGAAGACGGCGTCGTCGCGGCGGTCCCCCCGCAGAGCCGTGCCACGCACCACCCGGAGGCGCGGCCGGAGAACCCGCCCGAAGCGGACGGACCGGCCGCCGACGCCGACGAGGCGCCCGGGAGCGACGTGCCCGAGGCCGAGGCCGTGGAGGCCGAGCCCGTCGTACCGCCCCGCAGCCGCGCCGCCGACACCAGCGGCCCCTCCTCGGACCTGTTCCGCCAGTACCTGCGCGAGATCGGCCGCATCCCCCTGCTCACCGCGGCCGAGGAGGTCGAACTCGCCCGCCGTGTGGAGGCCGGCCTCTTCGCCGAGGAGAAGCTGCGGCTCGCCCGCGACCTGGACAGCCAGCTCGCCCTCGACCTCGACAGGCTGGTCGTCATGGGCCGGATGGCCAAGCGCCGGCTCATCGAGGCGAACCTGCGGCTCGTGGTCTCCGTCGCCAAGCGGTACGTCGGGCGCGGGCTGACCATGCTCGACCTGGTCCAGGAGGGCAACCTGGGCCTGATCCGGGCGGTCGAGAAGTTCGACTACGCCCGCGGCTACAAGTTCTCCACGTACGCGACCTGGTGGATCCGGCAGGCCATGTCACGGGCGCTGGCCGACCAGGCCCGCACGATCCGGGTGCCCGTCCACGTGGTCGAGCTGATCAACCGGGTCGTCCGGGTGCAGCGGCGCATGCTCCAGGAGCGCGGCTACGAGCCGACGCCCGAGGAGGTCGCCGCCCACCTGGACCTGCCCGGCGAGCGGGTCAGCGAAGTCCTGCGGCTGGCCCAGGAACCGGTCTCCCTGCACGCCCCGGTGGGCGAGGAGGACGACGTGGCCCTCGGTGACCTGATCGAGGACGGCGACGCGGCGTCCCCGGTGGAGTCCGCCGCGTTCCTGCTGCTGCGCGAGCACCTGGAGGCGGTGCTGTCCACGCTCGGGGAGCGCGAGCGCAAGGTCGTGCAGCTGCGCTACGGACTGGCCGACGGGCGTCCGCGCACGCTGGAGGAGATAGGCCGCATCTTCGGGGTGACGCGCGAGCGCATCCGCCAGATCGAGTCCAAGACCCTCAACAAGCTGCGGGACCACGCCTTCGCGGACCAGCTCCGCGGCTACCTGGACTGACAGACGGCTCCGCCCCCCTCCGGCGCGCGAAGGCGGCGGAAGGGGGCGGAATCGGCGGCAGGGTGACGGACCGTCAGTCGACCTCGGCGACCGCCTGCGCGAACTGCGCCTGGTACAGCCGCGCGTAGGCGCCGCCCGCCTCCAGCAGCTCCGTGTGCGCGCCCTGCTCCACGATGGCCCCGTTCTCCATCACCAGGATGGTGTCCGCGTCCCGGATCGTGGAGAGCCGGTGCGCGATCACGAACGACGTCCGCCCGTGGGCGAGTTTCGCCATCGCCTTCTGGATGAGCACCTCGGTGCGGGTGTCCACCGAACTCGTCGCCTCGTCGAGGACGAGGATGACCGGGTCGGACAGGAACGCCCGGGCGATCGTGATGAGCTGCTTCTCGCCCGCGCTCACCCCGGACCCCTCGTCGTCGATGACGGTGTCGTACCCCTCGGGCAGCGTCCGGACGAACCGGTCCGCGTGGGCCGCCCGCGCCGCCTCCTCGATCTCGCCCCGGGTGACCTCGCGCGTGGCGCCGTACGCGATGTTCTCCGCGATCGTCCCGCCGAACAGCCAGGTGTCCTGGAGCACCATGCCGATGGCGGCCCGCAGTTCGTCCCGGGTCATCCGCGCGATGTCGACCCCGTCGAGCGTGATCCGCCCGCCGGTGACCTCGTAGAACCGCATGAGGAGGTTCACCAGCGTCGTCTTGCCCGCTCCCGTCGGTCCGACGATCGCGACCGTGTGACCGGGCTCGACCTTCAGGGAGAGGTCCTCGATGAGCGGCTTGTCGGGCTCGTAGCGGAAGGAGACGTGCTCCAGCGCGACGCGTCCGCGCACCTCGGCGGGCCGCTCGGCTGCGACCGGGTCGGCGCCCTGCTCCTCCGCGTCGAGGAGCTCGAAGATCCGCTCGGCGGACGCCACGCCGGACTGCACCAGGTTCGCCATCGAAGCGACCTGCGTCAGCGGCATCGAGAACTGGCGCGAGTACTGGATGAACGCCTGCACGTCACCGATCGACAGGGACCCCGAGGCGACCCGCAGCCCGCCGACGACCGCCACCAGCACGTAGTTCAGGTTCGACACGAACATCATCAGTGGCTGCATGATCCCGCTGTTGAACTGCGCCTTGAACCCGGCCTCGTACAGCTTCTCGTTCTGCTCGGCGAACTGCGCCGCCGACTCCTCCTGCCGCCCGAACACCTTCACCAGCGTGTGCCCGGTGTACATCTCCTCGATGTGCGCGTTGAGCTTGCCGGTGGTGCGCCACTGCTGCACGAAGTGCGGCTGCGACCGCTTGCCCACGCGGGTGGCGACGACGAACGACAGCGGCACGGTGACCAGCGCGACCAGCGCCAGCAGCGGTGACACCCAGAACATCATCGCCAGCACGCCGACGATGGTCAGCAGGGAGTTGATGAGCTGGCCCATCGACTGCTGGAGGGTCTGCCCGATGTTGTCGATGTCGTTGGTGGCCCGGCTGAGCACCTCACCGCGCTGCCGCTGGTCGAAGTACGACAGCGGCAGCCGCGACAGCTTCGTCTGCACGTCCTCGCGCAGCCGGTACACGGTCCGGTTGACCGCCCGGTTCACCAGACGAGTCGCCACCGCCATCAGCAGGCCGGCCAGCACGAACACCACCAGCGCGAGCCCGAGCACCCTGCCGACCGCGTCGAAGTCGATGCCCTGCCCCGGCGTGAAGTCGGTGCCGGAGAGCATGTCGGCCATGCCGCCGTCACCGCGCTCGCGCATGGACTCCAGCACCTCGGCCTTGGAGGTGCCCCCGGGCAGCTCCCGCCCGATGATGCCGGCGAAGACCAGGTCGGTGGCCCGGCCCAGGATCTTCGGCCCGACCACCGACAGGCCCACGCTCATCACGACCGCGGCCAGCATCGCGTACATCGTGCCGCGCTCGGGCCGGAAGTGGGACAGCAGCCTCCTGCCCGACCCCTTGAAGTCCATCGAGCGCTGATCGGGGCCGCCCCCGGCCATCATCCGTCCCATGGGACCGGCCATCAGGCAGCCTCCGCTTCCGTCAGCTGGGAGAGCACGATCTCCCGGTAGGTCTCGTTGTCCGCCATCAGCTCGTGGTGCCGACCGGTGCCGACGACCCGGCCCTCGTCGAGCACCACGATCCGGTCGGCGTCCCGGATGGTCGACACCCGCTGGGCGACGATCACCACGGTCGCCTCCGCCGTCTCCTGGGCCAGGGCCGCCCGCAGCGCGGCGTCCGTCGCGTAGTCGAGGGCGGAGAAGGAGTCGTCGAAGAGGTAGATCTCCGGGCGCTGCACGAGCGTCCGCGCGATCGCGAGCCGCTGCCGCTGCCCGCCGGAGACGTTCGTGCCGCCCTGCGCGACGGGGGAGTCCAGACCGTTCTCCAGCCGCTCCACGAAGTCCCTGGCCTGCGCCACCTCCAGCGCGTGCCACAGTTCGTCGTCGGTCGCGTCCGGATTGCCGTACCGCAGGTTCGAGGCGACGGTGCCCGCGAACAGGTACGGCTTCTGCGGGACGAGTCCCACGGTCCTGGCGAGCAGCCTCGGGTCGAGGGTCCGTACGTCCGCGCCGTCCACCAGGACGTTCCCGTCGGTCGCGTCGAACAGCCGGGGCACGAGCCCGAGCAGCGTGGACTTGCCGCTGCCGGTGGACCCGATCACGGCGGTCACCTCGCCGGGCCGCGCCACCATGTCCACGGACCGCAGCACCGGCTCCTCGGCGCCCGGGTAGCGGAAACCGGCGCCGCGGATCTCGAGATGCCCGTGCCGCCGCAGCTCCAGGACCGGCGCCTTCGGGGGCACCACACTGCTCTCCGTCTCCAGGACGTCCTGGATGCGCTCGGCGCAGACCTCCGCGCGCGGCACCATCATGAACATGAAGGTGGCCATCATCACGGACATGACGATCTGCATCAGGTAGGCGAGGAACGCGGTCAGGTCGCCGATCTGCATCCCGCCGCTGTCGATCCGGTGCGCGCCGAACCACACCACGGCGATCGAGGACAGGTTCACCACCGTCATCACGATCGGGAACATCAGGGCCAGCAGCCGCCCGGTGCCCAGCGACACCTCGGTCAGGTCGCCGTTGGCCTTGCGGAAGCGGTCCTTCTCGTAGCCGTCCCGGACGAAGGCGCGGATCACGCGGTTGCCGGTGATCTGCTCGCGCAGCACCCGGTTCACGGTGTCCAGGCGCACCTGCATGAGCCGGAACAGCGGCCGCAGCCGGCGCACGATCAGCGTGACGCAGATGCCGAGCACGGGCACCACCGCGACGAGCACCGCGGACAGCGGCACGTCGAGTCCGAGCGCGAGGACGATGCCGCCCACACACATGATCGGTGCCGACGCCATCAGGGTGAACGCCATCAGGGCGAGCATCTGCACCTGCTGGACGTCATTGGTGGTGCGGGTGATCAGCGACGGCGCGCCGAAGTGGCCCACCTCACGCGCGGAGAACGACTGCACCCGGTCGAAGACGGCCGCCCGGATGTCCCGGCCGAGCGCCGAGGCGGTCCGGGCGCCGAAGTACACGGCGCCGATGTTGCAGACGACCTGGATCAGCGAGATGCCGATCATCAGGGCGCCGAAGGACAGGATGTAGCCCGTGTCGCCCTTCACGACACCGTTGTCGATGATGTCCGCGTTCAGCGTGGGGAGGTAGAGCGTGGCGCTGGTCTGCAGGAACTGCAGCAGCACCAGCAGGGAGATGGGCTTGCGGTACGGACTGAGGTGGGTCCGCAGAAGTCGTATGAGCACGCGGGGTCTCTCGGAGTCGTCGACGGAAGGGATCGGGTGGTGCACCACCCCCTATCGTCGGGCACTCCACCCGTGTTACCTCAACCGATTAACCCAAGAGCGGTCCAAGGACGGACGAAATCTCCGCCCGGTCCGCCCCTTTCCCGGGGGCCGGGAACCGGGGCGGCGCCGCCCCGGCCGGGCCGTTCACACCCGGAACGCCCCGGGATGCGTCTGTTCCCGTACGGACACGTACTGCTGGCGTACGGCCTGACCCACGGCCAGCTCCTCGCCGGGCTCCAACACCTGCGCGGCGGCACCCCGCCATACGGGTGGCAGCCGGGGGTCGAGGACGCCCTGCGAGGCGCCGAGCGCCCAGGCCGCCTGCCGGGCCGCGCCGAGCGCCGCGTAGTCGGCGGGCTGCGGCACCACGACCTGCGCGCCGAACAGCGAGGGCGCCGCGGCCTGGACGGCGGGCAGCTCGGCGGCGGCACCCAGCAGGAACACCCGCTGGACGTCGACACCCCGGCCGCGCAGTACGTCCAGGGCGTCCGCGAGCCCGCACAGCATGCCCTCGAAGGCGGCCCGCGCCAGGTGCTCGGGCTTCATCGACTCCCGCCTGAGCCCGGCCAGCGTCCCCGCCGTGTACGGCAGGCTCGGCGTCCGCTCGCCCTCCAGGTACGGCAGCAGGACCAGGCCGTGCGCTCCCGGCGTCGACTTCATCGCGAGGTCGGACAGGCTCTCCAGGTCCGGCAGCCCGAGGAGTTCGGCCGCGCCGCGCAGCGCCCGTACGGCGTTGAGGGTGTGGACGACCGGCAGGTGCATGCCGGTGGCGTCCGCCAGCGAGGTGATCATCCCGGAGGAGTCGACCAGCGCCTCGGGGTGCACGGCCATCACGGACCCGGAGGCCCCCAGGGACACGACGGCGTCCCCGAGCCCGATCCCGAGGCCGAAGGCCGCCGCCATCGTCTCGCCGGTCCCGGCGGAGATCAGCAGCCCTTCCGGGGTGGTGCCGGCGGCCTCCGAGGGGCCGAGCACCTCGGGCAGCACGGCCTGGTGCCCGAGCGCCAGCTCGATCAGGTCCGGCCGGTACGCGCCGGTGGCCGCCGACCAGTAGCCGGTGCCGGAGGCCCCGCCGCGGTCGGTGGTGCGCCGCGCGGGCCGCCCGAGCAGCTGCCACACGAGCCAGTCGTGCGCCTGGAGCAGCGCCGCGGTGCGCAGCGCCGACTCCGGTTCCGTCCGGCTGAGCCAGCGCAGCTTGGTCACCGGCTGCGCCGCCTGCGGCACGCAGCCCACGGCCTGCGCCCACGCCTCGCGCCCGCCGAGCGCGTCGATCAGGTCCGCCGCCGCGACCTGCGCCCGCTTGTCCCCGCCGACCAGCGCGGGCCGCACCGTGTTGCCCTGCGCGTCCAGGGGGACGAGCCCGTTCTGCTGCGCGGAGACGCCGATCGCCTGGACGCCTTCGAGGAGCCCGCCGCTCGCGGCCTCGCCCAGCGACAGCAGCCAGGCCTGCGGGTCGACGTCGGAGGGACGGCCGCCCTCGGCGCTCTCGACCGGATGCGGGGCATACCCCTGCCGGAGCACGGCACCCGTGTCGGTGTCGCAGACGACGATACGAGTGAAATCGGGCGAACTGTCCAACCCGGCGACTATCCCCATGGCGGAAATTCTGCCGTACGAAGGGGGGTGTGTGCGCCGGGCGCGCGCCGGCCGGGCCCCTGGCGACATGCGCGACCGCCGGTGGACGGGTGTCCGCCGGCGGCCGTGGTGCGTGTGACCTCAGGTGTTCGTGGTGCCCCAGTCGTCCTCGCCGGGGCCGGCGTTCCGCTCCCGCAGGGACCGCACACGGTCCGCCACGGAGTCGGGGACGCGGTCGCCCACCTTCTCGCTGACCACGTGGTACGCCTTGCCCGCGATCTGCCGCCCCTGCTGGGCGGCACTCTCGGCGGTGTTGCGCACCGCCGGGTTCTGCGCCACTTGTCGGGCGCTCTTCCTCAACTGCTCGTAGCGCTCACGACCGGCCCTCGTGCCCAGCACGTAACCCAGAGCCAGTCCGGTGATGAACATGAGCCGGTAGCGCATGGCAGCCACCCTTCCCTTGCGTCGGCATCGGTCGCAGCGGAGTACCGATTGGCGGAGCACCCCCCTGCTTGCGCTAATGTATGTGTCGCAGCGAACGCGCGCCCCCTGGCGAATACCCAGGTAGGTGCGTTCGATGCAACGAGACATTCCTCCGTAGCTCAATTGGCAGAGCAGCCGGCTGTTAACCGGCAGGTTACTGGTTCGAGTCCAGTCGGGGGAGCTCGGTCTCCTGTAGCTCAATTGGCAGAGCAGCCGGCTGTTAACCGGCAGGTTACTGGTTCGAGTCCAGTCGGGAGAGCAGTGGAAGAGGGCCCCTCAGGGGTCCTTTTTCATGTCCGCGGGAACCGTGCGCCGCGCGCCGTGGTCCTCAAGGTCATGCGAAGCCGACCATCCGAAGCAGGAGATCGTATGAGCGGCTATGCTGCGGCAGACGGCGCGCACAAATGTGCGCGACGCGCCGTAATGGGGCGGTAGCTCAGCCGGTTAGAGCAGCGGACTCATAATCCGTCGGCCGTGGGTTCGAGTCCCACCCGCCCCACCAAGGCGTCCTCCCGCAGGAACGTTTCAGCCCGGGACGGTACCGTCAGCCCCTCGTCGTACGAGGGGCTTTCGTCGTCTCCGGGGTCCGTCCTGCCGGGGCCGCGGCCGGGTGCCCCTAGCGGCCCAGCGCCGCGCCGCCGTTGATGTGCAGCAGCTGCCCGGTCATGTAGCCCGCCTCGGGGGAGCTGACGTAGCGGATGGCCGCGGCGATCTCCGCGGGGCGGCCGGGTTCGCCGGTGAGGGACTCCGAGACGCGGGCCGCGACGAACTCCGGAGTGGCGCGGTCGCCGAAGAACTCCGTGTCGCCGACGAAGCCGGGGGCGACCGCGTTCGCGGTGATCCCCTCGGGGCCGAGGCGCCGGGCGAGGTCGTACGTGTACGTGTTGATCCAGCCCTTGGAGCCGCCGTAGGAGCCCGGGCCGCGCAGGGAGGCGATCGAGGAGACCTGCACGATGCGGCCGCCGGGACGGCGCAGGTGGGGCAGGAGCGCCTCGGTGAGCAGGACGGCCGTCAGGACGTTGGCGTCGAAGTTGCGGCGGTAGCTGTCGGCGATGGAGGCGAGGGTGCCGTCGTTCGTGGGGGCCACGTTGCCGCCCGCGTTGGCGACCACGACGTCGACCGGGGTCTCGTCCGTGGCGATGAACTCGGTCGCGGCGGCCACCTGCTCCGGGTCGGAGAGGTCGGCCGCGTACCAGGTCGCCGTGGCGGCGCCGTGGCAGTCGTTGAGCTTCTCCACCGCCTTGCGCAGCACGTCCTCGCGGCGCCCGAGGAGCACCACCCGGTCCCCGTCCGCGGCGAACAGCTCCGCAGTCGCCAGGCCGATCCCGGTGCCTCCGCCGGACACCACCACACGTCGCTGGAACATGGTCATCGGTCTCGCCCTCGCCCTCGTGCGCGTACTCGTCCCTGGATGTGAATGCCGATCACATGTGCGTACGGGCGTGACGCTACGGAGCGGGCGATGCCCCGTCAAGAGGGTGCCCCGCGGCGGGTCGTGCCCGCCGGGTTCCCTTCGGAGAGTGGAGGCACACGGCCGAAAGATGTCGGTCCGCCTGCGTGCGCCGGGTCCCCGGAGACGTCCGGGGGAGGCGGCCGGCCCGGGCGGAGGCCGGGCGGGGAACGGGCGCGATCCCGCTCGCGGGGGCCGTCGGCGGGGGCCGCGACCGGGACCCCGCGCACGGCGCCTGAGCACCTCGTTTCCCGGGTCCCGGCAGCTGTCGCGGGCCGTTCTCGGGAGCGCCGGAGACCGTCGGGCGCAGGCGGTCGTGAATTCCCAACTCCGTTTGCTGGCACGGGTATTGGGTGGCGGCGAGGGCTGTCGGGAGGGCGCGGGTCTTTCGCCGAGAGAGTACTGGTCCAGCCCCGCGTTCGGCGCGACGATGTCGGCTCACACCTTTTACCACCGGGGGGCGGCGATGGGGGACGGGACTCCCGTACCGAGCACCACCTTGAGCGCGGGTGACCTGCCTCCGCTGTTCCACGAGAGTGACCGGCAGGCGTTGAGCCGGCAGAGTGAATCGTTCCTCGCCGTCCGGGCCCAGCTGGTCGTCCTGCTGCTCGCCACCTGCGCCGCCACCCTCGCGGAGCACGTGGACGACCACGCCGTCGCCGCGCTCGCCGCCGTTCTCTACGCCCTGACCATCGTCATCGGCGTCCACGCCTCCCGGCGGCGCGCGCGTGCGCACTGGCAGGCACACCGGGCGGTCGCCGAGACCGTGAAGTCGCTCGCCTGGCAGTACATGGTGCACGGCGGCCCGTTCCGCACCGGACTCGCCGACCCGGACGGCATGTTCACGGAACGGCTGACCGACCGGCTGCGGGAGTTGCGCAAGGTGGGCTGGGAGGACGAGCGTTCCGCCGCCGGGCTCGGCGCCGGCCAGATCACCCCCGCCATGCGGGCGGTGCGGGCCAAGCCGTTCGAGGTGCGCCGGGACTTCTATCTGCGCGACCGGGTCCTGGAGCAGCTCGTCTGGTACGGCAACAGCGCCGCCCAGGCCCGGCGGGCCGCCGCCCGCTGGTCGACCGTCACAGCCGTACTGACGCTGCTGGCGCTCTTCGCGGCGGTGCTGCGGGCGATGGGGGCGCTGGGCGACTGGGACCTCACCGGTGTGCTGAGCGCGGCGGCGGCGGGCGGCGTGGCCTGGCAGGAGGTCCGCCGGCACCGCCCTCTGACGTACGCGCACTCGCTGATAGAGCAGGACCTGGAGACCGCGCGGATCGGGATGGCGACGACGGTCACCGAGGACGGCTGGGCGGAGGCGGTCGCGGAGGCGGAGCGGCTGGTGAGCCCGCAGCACACGGACTGGCTGGTGCGCTTCGGCAGTTGACGGCGCGGCAGGGACGGCTCGTGGAGGACGCCCGGGGAGCCGTGCGCGCCCCCGGGTCCGCGGCGCCCGCTAGTGCCTGACCACCCCGGGGCGCCACAGCACCCGCACGGGAACGCCGTTGCGGCGCGCGTACCGCACCACGTCGGCGGTGCCGCCGAGGCCCCGCGCCGGGCGGCCGTCCCAGACGGCGACCAGCCGGTCCGCGTGGTCGACGATCCAGCGGCCGGCCGCGTAGTACGCCTCCTCGTGCGTCGGCTCCGGGGGCAGTTTCACCCGGGAAGAGCACGCCTTCAGCAGGCGCTGGTAGGCGGCCCGCACCTCGTCGCCGCCGAGATGGGCCTCGTAGTCCATGCCCGGGATCACCGCGGTGACCGGGATGCCGTGGTCGAGGGCGAGTTCCGCGAAGAGCTGGTCGGCGCCGGCCGCGAGGCTGCTCAGGGCCTCGGTGCCCGCGCAGCCGCGGAGTTCGGCTCCGATGCCGGCGCGGACGGACGGCAGTGCGGCGGCGGGAATCCCTCGGTGCCCGGTGACGCCGATCCTGGTCACGAGAACCACCTTCGCAGTCGAGGCCGTCCCTTCCACACTAGCGTCGGGAATCCGGCCGGGCGACGGGTGTTCGAGGCGCACGGGCAGCTCACAGGGGCGACTGCCACGTCTTCGTCGTGCCCGCTGCGCCCGCCTCCGCCGACCCATCGTCATACACCGTCAGCCGTACGCCCGGCCGGCCGTCCGGCAGCACCGCCGTCGCGTCGACCGTCACCTCCACCCGGCGGACCCCGGGGCGCCGGGACGCGGCGGCCAGCGCGCGGCGCAGGGCGGCGAGCAGATGACCGGCGACGGGTTCGGTGATCCGGCTCTCGACGGCCCCGGTGAAGCGCGCCGACGGCTGGAAGCCGAGGAGCGCGGCGGTCCCGGCCGTCTCCCGCAGGACCTTGCCGCGGAAGGTGGTGGGGGCGTCGGCGGGCGGCTGCTGCAGCGCGAAGATCGCCGTACGGACCTCCTGGACGGTGGACTGGAGCTCGTCCACGGCCCGGCCGAGCATGTCGTACACGTCCTCGCCCCCGGTACGGCGCTGGGTGGACTCCAGCATCATGCCCGTCGCGAACAGCCGCTGGACGACCAGGTCGTGCAGGTCGCGGGCGATCCGGTCGCGGTCCTCCAGGACGGCGAGCCGCTCCCGGTGCTGACGGGCGTCGGCGAGGACGAGCGCCACCGCCGCCTGGGAGGCGAACTGGGTGGCGAGCAGTCGCTCCACCGGCGTGTACGGGCGGGCGCCGCGGTGCCGGGGCAGGGCGAGGGTGCCGATGAGCCGGCCCGCGGTCTGGAGCGGGAGCAGCATGCTCGGCCCGAACCGGTGGCGCACGTGCGTCGTCATCCGGGGGTCCGTGGCGGAGTCCTCCACGAACACCGGCTGCCCGCCGAGGAGTTGTTCGAGGACCGGGCTGCCCGGCTCGATCACGGTGCCGACGATGTCCCCGGGGTCGTCGAGCGTGGAGGCGGTGACGATCTCCATGCCGCCCTCGTCGGTGGGCTGCAGGATGACGCCGGCGGAGGCGTCCGCGAGGATCCGGGCCCGCTCGGCGACCGTCATCAGGGCGTCGGCCGCGGCCTCGCCGGTCAGCAGCGCGTTCGTGACGGCCGCCGCGCCCTCGATCCACCGCTCGCGCTGCCGGGCCGTCTCGTACAGCCGGGCGTTGCCGATCGCGATGCCGGCCTGGGTGGCCAGGACGCGCAGCAGCTGCTCGTCCTCGTCCGTGAAGGGGCCCTGGGGCTTGTCGACCAGGTAGAGGTTGCCGAACACCTCGTCGTCCACGCGGATGGAGACCCCCAGGAAGTCGTCCGTGCGGCCGACCGGGGTGCGGTCGGTCGCGGACAGGCCCGCCGTGCGGATCTCCATCAGCCCCTCGTGCTTCGGGTCGACCATGGCGAGCGCCGCGCACCGGGCACCCGTCAGCTCCGCCGCGCCGTCGACGATGTGCTGGAGCGTGGCCCGCAGCTCCAGGTCGGTCCCGACGCTCAGGACCGCCTCCAGCAGGGACGGGAGGCGGGGGACGGGGTCGGTCATCGCCGCACGTCAGCCCGCCAGCGGATCCAGGACCAGGGGCTCGATCCGGCCCTCCAGCATGTAGCCGAGGCCCTGGACCGCGCACACGTCGGGACGCTCGGCGATGTGCACCGGCATACCGGTCGCCTGCCGCAGCATCTGGTCGAGTCCGGGGAGCAGGGCGCTGCCCCCGACCATCATGATCCCGCGGTCGGCGAGGTCGGCGACCAGGTCGGGCGGGCAGTCGCGCAGCACCTTGCCGATGCCGTCGAGCACGGCGGTCAGCGGGGTCTGGATGGCGTCGCGCACGGCGGCGGTGTCGACCTGCACGGAGCGGGCGAGGCCGGTGGCGACGTCCCGTCCGTGGATCTCGGTGACGGCGGGTCCGTGCGGGGTGAGCCCGTTCCCGGAGAGGGCCAGCTGAAGCGGGCGTACGGACTGGCTCGGCAGCATCAGTTCGTGCTGGTGGCGCAGGTGCTGGACGATCGCGTGGTCGACGGCCTCGCCGCCCACCGGGATGCGCTCGGCGGTGACGATCGAGCCGAGCGAGAGCACCGCGACCTGGGTGGCGGCGGCCCCGCAGACCATGACCATGGTGGCCTCGGGCTGCTCGACGGGCAGACCGCAGCCGACGGCGGCGGCGATGAGCGTGTCGACCAGCTCCACCCGCCGTGCGCCCAGCCCGACCAGCGTCTCGATCGCCGCGCGCTGGGCGAGCGGGTCGGCGTCGTGCGGGGTGCAGGCGGCGGCCCGCAGCCGCGGCTTGCGGCGCAGCGCGCGGCGGACCTTGTCGCCGAGCAGCTGGCGCAGCATGCGCTGGGCCATCTCGATGTCGACGACGGTGCCGCCGGACACCGGCCGCACCACGCGGATGTAGTCGGGGGTACGGCCCGTCATCCGCTCGGCGAACTCGCCGACCGCGATCAGGGCGCCGGTCTTCGTGTTGATGGCGGCCGCGCTCGGCTGGTCGACGACGAGCCCGGCCCCCTTCACGTACACACGGGTCCGTGCCGCCCCCAGGTCGACGGCGAAGTGACAGCGGCGCAGCTGATCCAGACTGCCGGTCATGGCGGTTCCTCCCGAGAGCACAGACCGTGAGACTCCGCCGGACAGCGGTCCTCATTCGCATCGTGCGGGACCTGACGGGGCGTCGCCTGCTGGGGTGGGCCGGGCGGGGTGCGGCCGGACGGGTGGTTTCGGACGGTGCGCGGCGATGGTCCCGCCGCGGTCGCCGCGGCTGCCCTGGCGGGAAGCCGCCAGGGCAGCTTCCCGCCAGGCCGCGTCGACTTCCCCGTAACACAGGGGCCCCGACACTCTTCGCAGCGCGCGGCCACCACCCCGTCCGCGACGCGTGCCGCCGGCGCCGCCGGCGAGAAGAGCCAGAGAGGCTTCCATGACCAGAGGAAGAGCCAGACGCGGGGCGACGCTGCTGTCGGCCGGACTCGTGTGCGCGCTGCTGCCCGCGGGACCCGCGACCGCCGGGACCGCGGCCGGTGCCCCCGCCGCGCGCGCCGCGGACACCTCCCGCACCGTCACCCTGATCACCGGGGACGAGGTCACCGTCACGGACCTGGCGGGCGGCCGGAAGACCGTCACCGTCGAACGGCCGCGGGGCGCAACAGGCGCCGTGCGGACCGAGGTCGCGGACGGCGCCGTCACCGTCGTGCCGGACGAGGCGCTGCCGTATCTGCGGGCGGGCACGCTCGACCGGCGGCTGTTCGACGTCAGCGGGCTGATACGGCAGGGGCTGGGCGACGGCAGGACCGACGAGCTGCCGCTGATCGTGACGTACGACAAGGGCACGCGGGCGGTGACCCCGCGCGGCGCCGAGCGGACCCGCGCCCTTCCCAGCATCCGCGCGGTCGCCGTCGACGCCGGCAAGGGGCGGAGCCTGTGGCGGTCGCTGACCCGGCAGGACGGCGTCGGCAAGGTGTGGCTCGACGGGCGGGTCACGGCCGACATGGCCGAGAGCAACGCCCAGATCGGCACGCCGGAGGCCTGGGAGGCCGGGCTGACGGGCAAGGGCGTGACCGTCGCCGTCCTCGACACGGGCGTCGACACCGGCCACCCCGACCTGGCCGGACGGGTCGCCGCCACCCGCAGCTTCATCGACGGGGAGGAGGTCGCCGACCGCAACGGGCACGGCACGCACGTCACGTCGACCGTCGGCGGCAGCGGCGCCGCCTCGGAGGGCAAGGAGCGGGGCGTGGCGCCGGACGCCACCCTCGCCGTGGGGAAGGTGCTGAGCGACCAGGGCTCCGGCAGCGAGTCGCAGATCATCGCCGGCATGGAGTGGGCTGCGCGGGACGTGGGCGCCGACGTGGTGTCGATGAGCCTCGGGTCGGCCGAGCCGAGCGACGGCACCGACCCGATGGCCGCGGCGGTGGACGCCCTCTCCGCTGAGACCGGCGCGCTCTTCGTCGTCGCCGCGGGCAACACCGGCGCCCCGTCGTCGATCGGCTCGCCCGGCGCCGCCGACTCCGCGCTGACCGTCGGCGCGGTCGACTCCGCCGACGAGGCCGCGTACTTCACCAGCGCGGGCCCCCGCTCCGGGGACAACGCGCTCAAGCCGGACCTGTCCGCGCCGGGTGTCGGCATCCTCGCCGCCCGCTCCTCCCTCGCCGAGGGCAGCGGCCCCTACACCTCCATGAGCGGTACGTCGATGGCGACCCCGCACGTCGCCGGTGTCGCCGCGCTCCTCGCCGAGGCGCACCCCGACTGGACCGGCGCCCGGCTCAAGGACGCGCTGATGTCGACGTCCACGCCGCTCGACGCGTCCGCCTACGTACTGGGGGCGGGCCGGGTGGACGTGCCGGACGCGGTGAACGCGCGGATCACCGCCACCGGCAGCGCCGACCTCGGCTACCACCGCTGGCCCTACGACACGGACAAGCCCGTGACGAGGACGCTCACCTACACGAACTCCTCCGATGCGCCGATCGAGTTGAGTCTCGCCGCGCAGGGCGCCCCGGACGGCGCGGTCACGCTCGCCGACGACCGGCTCACCGTGCCCGCGCACGGCACCGCCGCCACCACCGTCACCGGCGACGGGGCGAAGGCACCGGTGGGGAACACCTCCGGGCGGATCGTGGCCAGCGCCGACGGGAAGCCGGTCGCGCACACCGCGTTCGGGCTGGTCAAGGAGGAGGAGCGGTACACGCTCACCGTGCACGTCAAGGACCGCGACGGAGCCGCCGCGGCCGCCGGCCTGACCGTGCAGCGGCTCGCCCGGGACGCGGAACCGTTCCCGGCGGCGGTCGGCGACTCCGGGACGCTGCGACTGCGGCTGGTACCGGGCACGTACAGCGTGACCTCCTTCCTCGACGTGCGCGGCGGACACGGCCGCGACTCCCTGGGCCTCGGCTTCCTCGCCGCACCCGAGATCGTCCTCGACCGCGACCGCGAGGTCACCCTGGACGGACGGACGCTCCAGGAGATCGACGCCGAGGTCGGCCGGCGCACCGAGACGCGGCAGCTCCTCATGGAGTACGACCGCGACGCCGGCGGCTCCGACCTGTTCGGCGCCGTGCAGGTGCCCCTCGCGTACGACAGCGTCTTCGCCGCGCCCACCTCGAAGGTCACCGAGGGGACCTTCGAGTACCGGACCGTGTGGCGGCTCGGCAAACCACTGCTCCAGGTCAAGGGGATCGGCGAGGCCGTCGTCCAGCCCGGCGGCACCCTGGCCGAGGGCCACAGCACGCTGCCGCTCGTCGACGCCGGGACCTTCACGGGCGGCGCCCTCACCGGCGTCCGCGGCAGGGCCGTCCTCGCGCGGCTGCCCGCCGGCACCGAGCCCGCCGCGCTCGCCCAGGCCGCCCAGGACGCCGGAGCCGAGGCACTCTTCGTGACGGACGACGCGCCGGGACGGCTCATGGCCTGGTTCGGCACGGACGACAACGCGGACCGGCCGCTGCAGATCGCCACCGTGAACACGGCCGACGCGGCACGGCTGCGCGCGGCCCGCCGCGTCGACATGACCGGCACGCGCAACACCCCGTACGTGTACGACCTCTCCGAGGGCCACCGCGGCGCCGTCCCGCGCGGGGACCTGACGTACGCGCCGGATCGGCGTGAACTCGCCGTCCTGGACACCCGGTTCCACGCGTCGGAGCCGGTCGGCGGCGGCGAGTTCCGGTACTCGCTCACCGACGCCTTCCCCGTCGGCATCGGCTTCCTGGAGCGGATCGACTACCCGGCCGAGCGGACGGATCACGTCTCCACCGGCCCCGGCCAGCAGTGGCACGAGTCGGTGACGATGGCGGACGGCGCGCTGGAGGAGCGCAGCGGAGTGCTCCGGTACCGGGGCGGGACGCGCACCGCGCTCGACTGGTTCAGGCCCGTCTGGCACCCGTGGCTCGGCACCGGACTCGGCTGGGGCCAGCAGCGCGCCGGCAACCAGATCCAGTTCAACACCCCGGGCTGGGGCGACTCGGGCCCCGACCACACCGGCTTCGGCGACGTGTGGAGCGAGGGCAGCGGCATGACCCAGACCACCGAGGTCCACCAGGACGGCGTCCTCGTCGACCGGCGGACCGGCTCCGGCGCGTACGTCTGGGACGCGCCCGCCGACGAGCACACCTACCGGGTCGTCACCGACACCGCCCTCGACCCCGACCGCTGGCGGCTGTCGGTGCGGAGCCGCTCCGAGTGGACCCTGAGGTCGGCCGCCACCCCCGAGGACCACTGGACCCTGCTGCCTCTGATCAACCTCGGCTACGACATCGGCACCGACCTCGCGGGCGACGTCCGCGGCGGCGCCCGGGTGCCGGTCGGGCTGTCCGCCGAGTACGTCGCCCACGCCGCCGGCACCGGGACCCTCGGCGGCGGGCGGCTCGACGTGTCCTACGACGACGGGAAGACGTGGCGGACGGTCCGCCTCTCCGGGGACGGCGCGTCCTGGCGGGGGACGCTGACCGTGCCCCGCGACGCCCGGTACGTCTCGCTGCGCGCGTCGGCGGACGACGACCGGGGCGGCTCGGTGCGCCAGGAGATCATCCGGGCGGTGGGGGTGCGGTAGCCCCCGGCCCGGTCACGCCGCGGACGACCCCCAGGGCGACCAGGTCCTGGGGGCGTACGCGCAGCTGGTCGGCCGTCGCGCGCACGCGGTCCGCGGGACGCTTGAGGATCGCGGCGGCGAGCTCCGGCGCGATGACCGAGAAGTAACTGTCCGGCGCCGCCCAGGTGTTGCCCGGGGCGGCGAGGGCGAGGGCGCCCCCGGAACCCCCCTCGCCGACGACGACCGTGGTGATCGGGACGCGGGCTCCGGCGACCGCGGCGAACACGTCGGCGATCGCGGCGCCCGCGCCCTGCCGTTCGGCGTCCGCGTCGTTGGCGGCGCCTGGCGTGTCCACGAGCGTCAGGACGGGGATGCCGAGCCGGTCCGCCAGACGGATCAGCCGGGCGGCGGTGCGGTACCCGGCGGGACGGGTGGCCGTCCCGCACTGGGCGGCGTACGCGACGGTCCGCCCCGCGTGCTCGCCGAAGCCGCACAGCATCCCGTCGTCCGTGCCGCCGCAACGGTCACCGCGGATCGGCGCCCGCCGGCTGAAGTAGGTGCTCAAGTAGGCCTCGGCGCACGGCCGTTCGGGGGAGCGGGCACGCAGGACGGCGTCCCAGCCGGTGGCGGGGAGACCGGCGGGCGGCCCCGGGGACGGCGGAGGCGGCGCGGGCTCGGCGGACGGCGCGGTCAGCAGCGCCAGGTACAGCGCCAGCGTCCCGCTCAGGTCCTCGGGCCGTACGACCGCGTCGACCGCGCCCGACGCCAGCTGCGCCTCGGCCGTGTACGCCGCCGGGTCCGCGTCGGGCGGACGCACCCGGGAGCCCGCGAAGCCGACCTGGGCGCCGGGCAGCGCGAGGTTCACGTCGGCGCCCGCGCCCAGGGTCGCCCAGCCGCCGCCCGTCGTCGGATCGCGCAGCACCGCGATCTGCGGCAGCCCGGCTTCCCGGGTGAGCGCCGACTGCCGTGCCACCCGCTGGAGTTGGGTGAGGGCGAGCATGCCCTCCTGCATCCGGCTGCCGCCCGTCGCTACGAGCGAGACGACGGGCAGGCGGTGCTCGCGGGCGTACGTGTACGCGGCCTCCAGCCGGTCGCCGGTCCGTTCGCCGAGCGAGCCGCCCAGGTACCCGAACTCGAAGGCGACGAGCACGGCGGCGGTGCCGCCGACGGACGCCCGCCCGCACACGACGGACTCCGTCTCGCCGGTGCGCAGCGCGGCCCGGTCGCGCGCGGCGCCGTAGCCCTGCCAGTCCAGGGGACCGTCGGGCTCCGACTCGCCCTCGGGGACGGGGAGTTCGGTGAAGACGGCGCCAGCCGTGGCCAGGGCGAGGGCCTCGCGGGCCGAGTGACGGTCAGTCATGCCGCAGCGCCCGCTTCATGATCTTGCCCATGTCGTTGCGGGGCAGCGACTCCAGGAAGCGCACCGTGCGCGGACGCTTGTGCGGGGCGAGCCGCGCCGCCACGTGGTCGGCGAGTTCGGTGCCGAGAGCGGGCCCCGCCGGTTCCTGCGGCACCACCCAGGCCACGATCCGCTCGCCCAGATCGGCGTCCGGCTCACCCGTGACGGCGGCCTCCCGCACCGCCGGATGCTCCAGCAGCGCGTTCTCGATCTCGCCCGCCCCGATCTTGTAACCGCCGCTCTTGATCAGGTCGGTGGCCTTGCGGCCGACGATGCGCACGTACCCGTCGCCGTCGCGCACCGCCACGTCACCGGTGCGGAACCAGCCGTCCCCGGTGAACGCGGCCGCGTCCGCGTCGGGCCGGTTCAGGTAGCCGCTGAAGAGGTTCGGCCCGCGCACCTGGATCTCGCCGACCCGCTCCCCGTCCGTCGAGCCCACCGGCGTCCCGTCGGTGTCGTACCCGCCGATGACGGTGCCGTCCTCCTCGACGAGGCGCACGTCGACGCCCGGCAGCGGCACCCCGACCGTCCCCGCGCGGGCCTCGCCGTCCGCCCGCACACTCGTGATCATCAGCGTCTCCGTCATGCCGTACCGCTCGACCACCCGGCGCCCGGTGGCCGCCGCGATCCGCTCGTGGTCGTGCACGGGCAGCGCGGCCGAGCCGGACACCAGCAGCCGCGCCCCGCCGAGCGCCGCGGCGAGGCCGGGATCGCCCGGGAGCGCCTCCGCGATCCGGTGGTACATCGTCGGCACCCCGAACAGCATCGTCGCGCCGTCGGCCAGCTCGCGCGCCACGCCCTCCGTGCTGAACCGGCCCAGGTGCCGCACGGCACCACCGCGCCGCAGCGGTCCGAGGACGCCCAGGATCAGCCCGTGCACGTGGAACAGCGGCAGCCCGTGCACCAGCACGTCGTCGCCGGTCCACCCCCAGGCGTCGGCCAGCGCGTCCAGCGTCGAGGAGACCGCGCGGCGCGGGATCACGGCGCCCTTGGGCGGCCCGGTGGTGCCGGAGGTGTAGACGACGAGGGCGGGCGCGGCGGGGTCCGCGCCGGCGGTCTCCGCGGCCGGTCCCGTCGCGTGCGCGTCGACGTCGGTACGCGCCAGGGCGTCCAGCGCGGGCGGCAGCCGGTCGCCCGCGGCGGCCAGCACCAGCGAGGGGGAGCTGTCGGCCAGGATGTGCCCCAGCTCGCCCTCGCCCGACCTCGGGTTGAGCGGTACGACGGGCACACCGGCCTGGAGCGCGGCCACGACGGCGACGGCGGTCTCCAGCGCGGGCGTCGCCCACACGGCGACCCGGCCGGCGTCACGGAGCCGCGGGGCCAGGGCACCGGCCGCCGAGGCGAGTTCCGCGTACGTCAGGGAGCGGTCGCCGAAGCGCAGCGCGGGCCGCGCGGCGGCCGAGCCGCCCGTCAGGGCCGGAAAGAGGGAGGACACGCGGCGTACTCCTAGGTCGCAGGGCTCGTCTGGGCTCGTCTGGGTTTGTCTTCGTTCTTGTTCCTACACCAACGCCAGGGAGATCCGCCGCAGTACGAGGTTGATGCCGACGATCTCGACGGTCAGCTCGTCGCCCGGCCGGGGCGGGGAGGGCAGGGTGGCGAGCGCGTCCTTGTGCACCAGCCCCTGGAGCCCGTCGGCGACCCGTACGAACACCCCGAAGGGGGCGACCTGGGTGACGGTCCCGCGCACCACCCGGCCGAGCCCGTCCCGGCCGAGCGCGGCCATCGGGTCCGGCTGGAGCGCCTTGAGGGAGAGCTGCACCTGCTGGCGCTCCGCGTCGATGTCCAGCACCTGCGCGGTGACCTCCTGGCCGACCCGGACCACGTCGTCCACGGAGTCGACGTGCCGCCAGGTGAGTTCGGGGACGCGGACGAACCCCTCGATGCCGTCGAGGTCGACGAACACGCCGAAGCGGGGCGTGTGGGTGACCACACCCCGGCAGATCTGGCCGCGTTCCAGCGCGTGCAGCCGGTCGGCGGCCGGCGGTCTGCGGGTGCCGACCACCGTGCACAGGTCCGCGGCCAGCCGCACCTCGGTCGCGTGCAGCAGCGGATGGTTCAGCCAGTGCAGCCGGGCCCGGTCCAGGACGCCCTGGTGCAGGGGCGGCCAGCTGGTGGCCGGCGTGAAGTCGTCCACCACGATCGTGCCGCCGGGGGAGAGCAGCGGGAACAGCCCGGCCGTGCCGTCGTCGTGCCCCTTGCCGTGGCCGCCGCCGTCCAGCACCAGCAGGTCGTACGGGCCGTGCTCGCCGATCCGCTGCCACGCGCCGTGCACGATCCGCACGTCGGGCCGGTCGGCGAACACCTCGGCGGCCACCCGCGCCCGCCCGGCGTCCCGTTCCACACTGATCAGCTCGACGCCCTCCCGCGCCCCCGACGCCAGCCATGCCATCCCGACACCGCACCCCGTGCCCGTCTCGCCGATCCGGTACCGGGCGCCGCCCGCCAGCAGCTGGAGCAGCCGCCCCTGTTCGGGCCGGCACGAGTGCGTGAAGCCGTGGCGCCGCGCGGCGGCGACGGCCCGCCCGACGAGCGGGGGCAGAGGCTCCGCGAAGTGGTCGTACGCGTCCGTTCCTGAGATCGCCATGACGCGATCGTGCCCGCTCCGCGGCCGTCCCGCCCCGACCGGGGCAGCGATCGCGCCACCCGGGCACGGGCGGGCCGGCCGGCCGTCCCGCGACGGGTCTCCGGCGCCACGGCGGCCACCGGCCGCCGCCCCGTGCGGTTCCGGCCGTGTCCGGGGCCCAGTCGTCCGGGAGGCATGGCGCGGGCCGGGCGGGGCCCGTAGTCTCGGCCTTCAGCGACACTTGACGGGTCAACTGCCGGGAGTCCATGAGTGAGTGAGTCCCTGCCCTCTACCGCCGGGACGCCGGAGCCGGGCGGCCGGGCGGCCCTGCCCGTGCCCGACGGGCGGCCGGACCGTGAGGAGAGGCGACGGTGAAACTCCCCCGTGGGAGAGGGGCGTTCACCGCCCGCGTACGGCGGGCGGCGGACGCGGTCGCGGCGCTGCTCCCGCCGAGGGCCGACTCCGAGATGCGCGCGCTCGCCGCCGAGCTGACCCGCGCGCTGCGCGGCCGGCTCGATCCGCCGGTCGACGTGCGCGAACTGGCCCGCGCCCTGTGCGCGGAGATGAGCAGGCGGCGCGACGGCCGTCCCGTCGAACTGCGCTTCGAGCGCTTCCCCGACGAGATCGAGGTCACCGGACTCTGGCTCCAGTTCCAGGACTTCGACCTCGTCATCGTCGAGGAACGTGCCGAGACCGTGCAGCAACTGGTCATCCTCGGGCACGAGTTGTGGCACCTGAAGGAGGGGCACCGCGACCACCACGTGGTCGGCGCCGCCGAGGCCGCGCGCGCCCTGTCCGGCGGCCCCGGCCCCGGACCGTCCGGTGCAGCCGGCGTACGGGCCCTGCCCGGCACCCCGACCTGGCCCGGGATCGCGCTGACCGTCGCCGCCCGCAACGGCTCCCACGAGGCCGAGGAGGCGGAGGCCGAGGAGTTCGGCCTGCACCTCGCCAGCGCCTTCCGGTCCTGGGTGACCGGTCCCGGCGCCGAGGGCCCCGCCGACCCCGTCGGCCGGGCCATCCAGGCGTCGCTCGGCTACCGCGACCCGAGGAGCGGACAGCGGTGAACCCCGCCGGCCTCCTCGACGGGATGTACATCTCGTTCTGGATACCGCTGGCGGTCCTCGCGGTCGCCCTCGCGATCAGGCTGCCCGGCATCATCAAGCTCTGGCAGGACCCGCTGCTGCGCGCCGTCGGCGGCCTGCTGCTGCTCGCCTGCGCCGTCTTCGTCTTCGCCGCACCCGACACCATCGCCTGGACCAACCGCGTCACCGGCGTGCCCAACATCTCGGCGCCGGTGGTCTACACGCTGCTCACCGCGTTCTGCGGCTCCTGCCTGCTGCTGGTCATCGCCTGGCGCAACGGGCTGTCCGAGCACTCCCCGCGGACCCGCCGCGCCACCCGGTGGGTCCTCGCCCTCTACACGGGCGTCATCGTCGCGCTGTGGGCGCTGTTCGCGCTCGCCGACGTCCCCGACGAGCGGGTGCGCGACCTGGACACGTACTACGCCAGAACGGCCTTCATGCGCGAGGAGATCCTGCTCTACCTCCTCGCGCACACCGCCGCCTGCCTCGTCACGTCCCGGGTGATCTGGAACTGGATCCGCACCGGCGGACTCGGCCCGTGGCTGCGCGGCGGCCTGCGGTTCATGGGCGTCGGATACGCCATGAACCTCCTCTACGACGGCGCGAAACTCTCCGCCGTCCTCGCCCGCTGGACCGGCCACGACCTGGACTGGCTGAGCACCGACCTGGCACCTCCCGTCGCCTGCGTCTCCGCCGTCCTCATCGCGGTCGGCTTCGTCCTGCCGCACACCGGCCAGTACCTCCAGCGCCGTACACGCACCCGGCTCAGCCACTGGCGGCTGCGGCCGCTGTACCGGCTGATGCGCACCGTCACGGACGGGCGGGTGGCGTTCAAGCTGCGTGCCGCGCCCGAACTGCGCCTGACGCGCCGCGAGACGTTCATCCGGGACGAGCTGCTCCACCTCGCCCGCTACCTCGACGAGGACCTGCGCCGCCGTGCCCACGACGCGGCGCTGGGCCAGGGTTTCGGCGAGCGGGACGCCCGGCTGCTCGCCCACGTGGTGACGGTCCAGGACGCCGTCGACACCCGGAGGAAGCGCCGTGCCGACGACGCCGCCCGCTCCCTCGGCAGCCCGGACGTCGAGGACCTCCTGGAGGAGATCGAGGCCGTCTCCCGGACCCTGCGCAGAACCGCCGACATCCGCGCGGTCCGGGACCGCGCGAGCGCCGTGCCGGCCCACGTCCCCGCCTCCTGACCGGCCGCCCGGGACGCCGGGGGACATCCGCTGTCTGCGCTGCCAGGACGCTTGTTAGCCTGCGGCTGGACCGCCGGAACACTTGAGGATGGAGCCACCGTGGCCCGCACCACAGTCCGTGCCCGCGTCGCACTCGTCACCTACCGGCCCGGCGAGAACGGCAACGCCGACCGGGACCTGCCGGCCCTGAAGGAGGCTCTGGAGGACGCCGGCGCGCACGCCGTCGTCGCCCACTGGGACGACCCGGAGGTCGACTGGGCGGCCTTCGACCTCGTCCTGATCCGGTCCACCTGGGACTACAGCTGGCGGGTGGCCGAGTTCGTGGCGTGGGCCGAGCTGTGCGGGAAGCTGACCCGGCTCGCCAACCCGGCGGACGTGGTGCGGTGGAACACCGACAAGCGCTACCTCGGGGACCTCGCGGCGGCCGGGGTCCCGGTGGTCCCGACCCGCTACGTCGCCCCGGGCGAGGACGCCGAACTCCCAGAGGACCACGAGTTCGTGGTGAAGCCCACCGCCGGCGCGGGCGCCCGCTTCGCCGCCCGCTACACCCCCGCGGAACGGGAGACGGCCGCCCGGCAGCTCGCGCGGATGCACGCCGAGGGCCTGACGGCGATGGTGCAGCCCTACCTGCGGAACATCGACGCCGCCGGGGAGCGGGCGCTCCAGTTCTTCGGCGGGCGCTTCCTGCACGCCAGCCGCAAGGGCGCCGTCCTGGAGCCCGGGACGCCCTACGACGGGGTCAAGGTGCCGCACCCGCAGCTCCAGGACTGGGAGGTGACGCCCGCCGAACTCCTCGTGGCCGAGCGGGCGCTGGCCGCCGTCCCGGACGCCGTCGCGGCCGCCGCGGGCGGGGAGGGCGCCGCCCCCGAGCTGCTCTACGCCCGGGTCGACCTGGTCGACGGCGACGACGGCGAGCCGCGGGTCATGGAACTCGAACTTGTCGAGCCGAACCTGTTCCTCTGGCTGCACCCGGAGTCCCTGCACGTCGTCGCGGAGGCCGTCATCCGGGCCGCTCGCTGACCGCCACCCGCTGGAGCAGCCCCCAGGTGAACTCGGCGGCGCACGCCCGCGGCACGCCCGATCCGTCCCGTGCCGTGAACGCGAGCCCCCAGCGGGTCGGCGCGCTGCCCTCCAGCGGACGGACCGGGGCGAAGGCGCGGGCCGCCTCGTCGACCGTGCAGGACCAGGGGCGCAGGTCGTCCAGCGTGCGCAGCGCGGGGCCCGCGGCGCCCGGGGCCCGGACCAGCCACTCGTTCCAGGCCACGCCGTTCGGGGCGAGCAGCACCTCGAAGCGCAGGTCCGGCCAGAGCGGGACGGGCCAGAGCAGGGCCTCGCAGTCCAGGTCGCCGATCCGGCGCTCCTCGACGGACTCCGGGGTGCCGAGGACGGAGCGGTAGCGGGCGGCGGCTCCCCGGGAGCGCGGCGAGCGCAGCATCGCCTGCCAGCGGCGGTTGGCCTCGCGCATGTCCGCCAGGGAGGCGCCCAGCTCGTGCCGGGCGTCCTCGACCAGGTCAGGGTTGTGGTCGGCCATGCGGCGCAGCAGGACCAGCTGGAAGTCGAGTGGGGTGAACGAGGTGGCGGGTCGTCTGGCCGGCATGCGGCCCATCCTCGCCTACGCGGTCCCCGCCCGGACGGCGGCCGTCCGGCAGGAACAGCACCGAGTTCACGTACCGGGGGCCGCGCCACGGCAGCACCCGGCGCAGCAGGCCGCGGGAGACCACGTGCGCGGTGCGGGCCTGGTGCTCCTCCAGGGGGAAGCCGGCGAGCGGGCGCCAGGTGTCGCCGGGCAGCACCCAGCCCGCGTACCCCCGCTCGGCGAGGTGCGAGACGACCGGGGCGACCGGCTGGATGCGGGACTCCAGCTCGACGAAGAGGGCCGGGCGGTCGCGGGCCAGCAGGGTGTCGGCGCCGCGCAGGACCGCCAGTTCGTTGCCGTCCACGTCGATCTTCACGAAGCCGACACCGCGCAGCTCCAGGCTGTCCAGGGTGACGCAGGGGACCTCGACGGCGCGGGCGTGGATGTCCCGGCGGACCAGCGAGGACACGCCCCGGTCGCCGGGGTCGCCCGCGGGCAGCCACAGCCGGGCCGTGCCGGTCCGGTCGGAGGCGGCGGCGGTGATCACGCGGACGCCGGGGAAGCCCGCCGAGGACACCAGCCGGGCGAGGTGCGGGACCGGTTCCACGGTCACCACGCGGCGGGCCCGGCGGGACAGCAGCCGGGTCCAGGGCCCGTACCAGCCGCCGACGTCGACCGCGGTCTCGCAGTCCGCCGGGCACAGCTCGGCCAGGCGCGCCAGTTCGGGCTCGAAGCGCGGGTAGACCAGCCGGGCGCCCGCGGCGACCAGCCGCACCGGCAGGAAGGGCGCGAGACGGGCGGCCAGCGTGGTCATGGCGCCATCCGCCCGAGCAGGTCCTCGTGCTCGTCCTCGGTGACCTGCTCCCCGGAGGACGGGAGCAGCTGCGGGATGCCGTCGACGATCGGGTAGCGGCGGCGCAGCCGCGGGTTGTAGAGCGCCTCCTCCGCCGCGGCCTTCGACTGGTCGGGGACGAGCAGGTGCAGCGGCCCCTTGTCGAGCGGGCAGGCCAGGATCCTGAGCAGCGGGTCGTCCGGGTTCATGGGGTCAACTCCTTGGCGCCGGAGATGGGTTGGGGAGCGGTGTCGTGCTTGGGCATGACCAGCAGGACGGAGACCGCGAGCGCGGTCCCGGCGATCCGCAGGGCGAGCCGCACCGGTTCGTGCGGCAGCGCCTCGCCGAACGCCAGGGTCCCGAGCACCGCGGTGAACAGGCACGTCACGGTCGTGCAGACCGGCACGATCAGCGAGGCCCGGCAGCGCTGGAGCGCCGCCTGCGACATGACCAGGCCGAACACACCGGTGAACATGAGGAGATACGGGTACGGCGAGCGCAGCAGGCCGAGGGCCGCCGAGCCCAGCCCGCTCGTGGTCAGGTAGCTCGACACGCCCTTGATCGCCAGCGAGCTGACGCCGTACAGCAGGCCCACCGCGACGCCGTACTCCACTCCGGTGGTCGGCATGCGGTGCCGGTGGCGGGCCCGGCGCTCGGCGGAGCCGTACAGCCACAGCCCCGCCGCCAGCGAGGGCACGCACACCAGCAGGATCAGCGGGGCCGGGGCGCCGCGGCCCACCGAGTCGGAGCCCTCGCTCAGCGACAGCACCACCATCAGCAGCGCGGCGAGGATCGCGCCGAGCGCGTACCGCTCCCGCCCGGTCGTCTCCTCGCCGAGCAGCCGGGCCGACAGCAGCACCAGCAGCACCAGACCGGAGACGAAGATGCCCTGCGCGGCGGCGATCGGCAGCGTGCGGTAGACGGCGAGCTGCGCCCCGAACCCGGCGGCCAGGGACAGCGAGCCGCCGATCCACAGGGGAGAGCCGACGACCAGGCGCAGCAGGCGGGCGGGGCGGCGGATGTTCACCTCCGGCAGCGCGGCGAGCGCCCGCTTCTCCAGGACGAATCCGGTGCTGTACAGGACGTTCGCCAGCAGGGCCGCGGCCACTCCCCACCACATCGGCTACGTCCTTCGCGCGTGCAGCAGCAGGATCGAGGACGCCGCGGGGACGGCGCAGGCGAGCCGGTCCAGCGGCGACAGCGGACGCGGTACGCCGTGGAAGGGCGCGCCCCGCAGTGCGACGACCTCGAAGCCCGACGCGGCCACGAACTCCCGCAGCGCGCGCGCCGTGTAGAGCCGCAGATGGCCGACGACCTCCCGGCCCGGACGCCCGTGGACCGCCCGCAGGCTCACCTCGGAGAACACGGGCTGCACGCCCGCGAGCAGCAGGGCGCGGTTGTACCAGGCGGCGAGGTTCGGGGTGGAGAGCATCAGGTGGCCGCCGGGGCGCAGCACCCGCCGGATCTCGTCGAGGGCGGAGTCGGGGTCGACGAGGTGCTCGATCACCTCGCTGAACAGGACCGCGTCGGCCGCCCCGGACGCGAACGGCAGCCCGCCGTCGGTGAGTTCACCGCGCACGGCGTACGGCAGCCGGGCGTGGGCACGTCTGAGGGCGTCCTGGGACCAGTCGACGCCGACGAGCCGGTGCCCGGCGAGGAAGGGGGCGGCGGTGGCGGCGGCGGTGCCGTCGCCGCACCCGATGTCGAGGACGGTGCGCGCGCCCTCGGTGGCCGGACCGAGCGCGGCGGCCAGCATGCGGGCCTGGCGCAGGCTGCGGGGGGTGCCGGAGGCGACGGGGACGGCCGGGTCCTCGTAGAAGTCCCGCAGGTCCCGCCGGGCCGGGGCGGTCGTGGTCACGGGCCCTCCTGCGTCGCGTGCAGACGGTGCTCGAAGAGTTCGCGCAGCCGGGCGCCGTCGCCGTGTCCGAGCAGGGAGCGCGACCAGCGCAGGGCGACGTGCAGGCGGCCCGCGGTGGACGCGGTCGTGACGGTCAGGCCGCGGGGCATGCGGGCCGGCGCGGAGAACCAGACCGCGTGCGCGCGGCCGGCGTCCTCCCCGAAGTCCAGCGAGTACGGGATGCGGCCGATGTTGCTCAGCAGGGTGGTCGACGTCCAGGGCGCCACCGCCCGGCGCAGCCCCCGGGTGGCGGCGGCCCGCCAGGCGACCGGCACCACCGGGGCGGTCAACAGGGCCGCGCCGTGCCCGAGTTGGGGGCGCGGCTGGGACTTGAGGGCGCGCGTGCGGTCCGCCGTACGGCGCAGCAGCTCACGCATCCGGGCCGGGTCCAGTTCCTCCGGCGCGAAGGGCACCTCGACGAGCCGGGTGCCGTTGCCGATCGGCATGTCCGTGCCCCGGGGACGGTCGTCGACCGGCATCGTGATGCGCAGCGGGCGGGGACGCGCGCCGTGCTCCCGGTTCCAGTCGGTGATCATCAGGGCGGTGGCCACCATCAGCTGGTCGTTGACCGTGTACGGGGAGCCCTTGGGGCGGTGTGGGACGGGCAGTTCGGTGACGAGCAGGCCGTTGCCGGGCGAGGATTCGGGCGTGCCGCGGGCGACCCGGGCGGGCGGGGCCCAGCCGGACGCGGCCTGCGGCGCGGCGGCGGGCGAGGGGTCGGGCACGCGCACCGGCGGCGCGGCGGGGGCGTTGTCCCGGCCGCCGTACAGCTCGGCCGCGGTGGCGAGGACGCGCAGGCAGGCGGGGCCGTCCAGCGCCGTGTGGTTGACGGTGAGGAACAGGACGGTGCCGTGGGAGCCGTCGTCCTCGACGACCTCCAGCCGGATCGGGGGCGACGCGGTCAGCGGCGGGGCGCTGTCCAGGGCCCGCCGGCGTGCGCGGTCGAGGGCGTCGCGGCCCGGCGGCGGGAAGGTCACCACCTCGACGTCCGGGTCCCCGGTCAGCTCCCACTCATAGCGCCGCCGGTACCAGGGGCCCGCGGCCTCGCGCATCAGGATGCGGGGGTGCCGCCGCAGGGCCGCCGTGAAGGCCGCGGTGAGACGCGCCCGGTCGAGCCGGCCGGGCAGGTGGACCTCGATGTGGACGGTCTCGGGCTCCTCGTCCTGCCGGCAGTGCCGGGCGACCTCGTCCACCACGGGGAACGGCACGCGCGCGGGCGGCCGTCCGGGTCCGTTCGTGCCGTCCCGCGCCGGATGCTGCACAGCGGTCATGTGGCCTCGCCCTTCCCCGTGTCGCCCTGGCGGTCCGTGTCCGTGTCCGTGTGTTTGGACGGTGTCGCGGGCCGCGGTTTGCGGAAGCCGATCCGGGCGGTGGGCGGATCGGTGTCGGGCCGCGCCGGCCCCCGCGCGGAGACGGTCGGCCCGGCGACGGGCCGCGGCGGCGCCTCCGGTACGGGGGAGGCGTCGGCGGGGGCCCAGGGCGCGGGCGGAGGCGGCGGCGCCCCCGCGCCCTCCCCGTCCCGGCCCGCTCCGCCGTCCCGCGCACCGCCGGGAGCCGCGGCGCCGGGTCCGCTGTCCTGGCCGCGGGCCGGACCGGCCCCGTGCCCGTAGGCCGGCGGGGCCGCGGGAGCGGAGCCCCGCTCCCCGGGTGCGCTCTCGGCGTGGGCCGCGGGCGGGTCCCCGCCGGTGCGCCGGGTGTCCGTCCCCGGGCCGCCGTGCTCGCCCCTGCGGCGGCGCGGCAGCGGAGCGGTGGGGGCCTCCGACGCCGGTGGCGTCTCCCACCGCAGGGTCGATCCCGCCGCCCCCGGCGTGGTCTCCCGCACGCTCACCAGCGCCGCGAACAAGCCGACCAGCGCGAGCAGTTGGGCCACCGGGTGGAAGGCGCCGACGTCCGCCCCGGGCGGTGACCCGGCGCCGGTGGCGGCGGTGATCCCCGCCCCGGTGAGCGCGAGGAAGGCGACCGGCACGAGCAGCGCGTGCCGCTTCACGGCGAGCAGCGCCAGCAGCGGGACCAGCAGCGCGAGCAACCCGGCGATCACGATCCCCACGAGCGTGAGCGCGACCACGCCCAGCCACGGACCCGGGCCCGGCGGTACGGGCCCCGGCTCGTCGGGGTCGGGTGAGCGGCGGCGCCACAGGACGAGCCCGGCGAGCAGCGCCACGGCGACGACACCGCCGATCAGCCCGGCCTCGTAGACGGTCGAGGGGCCGTACGACAGCTTGACGGTGCCGCCAGCGCCGGCCGGGATCCGCCAGCCCTGCTGCCAGCCGTCGAGCCGGACCGGCGTGAGCTTCCTGCCGTCCAGCGTCGCCTCCCAGCCGTCGTTGAAGTTCTCGTACGTCGTCAGGTAGGAGGCCGCGCCGGAGCCGACGGTGAGCGTGCGCCGGTCGCCGAGCCAGTCGCGTACGCGCAGGTCGCGGCCGGCCGTGGACGCCTCCGCCACCGTCCCGTGGGTCAGCGTCACGTCGGTCACGGCGAGCGGACCCGCGTCCCCGGCCTCGACGCGGTGGGCGCCGGTGCCCAGTTGCAGCGCCGCGTCCGCCGCGCCTTCCTGACAGAGCGTCAGCTCGATCGGACGGCGCTCGGTCAGGTCCCGTACCGTGCCCTTCGCGGCCGTCTCGTACAACTCGCCGTCGACCGCGAGGACCGGCCCCTTCCCGCACGGGAGCGAGAAGGTCCGGGACGGCGAGGGCTGCCGGGTGCGGTACTGGTCGAGGGCCGGGATGTACGCCTCGGTGAGGCCGACCGGCAGTTGCAGGTCGTCGTCCGCCACCGGGTTGTGGACGGTGAGCGGCGCGCTCTCCGTCACGGTGATGTCGAGCCGGTCGGTCGTGATCGGGTCGAAGCGGGCCCAGCCGTTCTCGTCGACCCCGGCGATCGCCGCGCCGTCCGGGGAGCTGATGCTGATCTTCGTGGGCCGGGTGGACAGGCCGCCCGCCGGGGCCAGCACGATCGAGCCGACCGCCTGCTTGTCCGGCCAGCGCAGGTGGATGACGGGGCTGCCGCCCGCGATCCACGCCGTCGTCAGGTCGCCGTCGGTGAGGTTGCGGGCCGACAGTCCGCTGCCGAGCCGGGCCGTGGAGTCCGCCGTGGCGACGATCCGGCTCCGCTGCCCCGGCGCGACCTCGTAGAGCAGCCGGTCCAGTTCCTCGCCGGGGACGGGGACCGCGCTCGCCCGCACCTCGTAGCTGCCGGCGGCCGAGGCCGTGAACCGGCGGTGCAGGCCCGCCTCGGTGCCCGTCGGGGACAGCCCGGTCGGGTCGGACGTGCGGTGCAGCGAGACGATCCCGGCGGCGGCGTCCGAGCCGGCGGCGTCCGTCGGGAGCCGCAGCAGCCGCGTCACCTGGACGTCGGGGAGGTCGATCTCGGAGAAGCCGGCGCCGGTGAGGCCGGGGTGCCGCGCGGTGGAGCCGACGATCGTGACCTTCAGCCAACTCGTCTCCCCGGCCGGGGCCTTGACGCGCTGGGTCATGCCGTTCGGCTGGAGGAAGCTGGTCGCGGTGCCCTTCTCCGTCTCGATCCGCACGCGGGTGGGCGCCGACCGCACCCCGTCCTGCGGCAGCGGCGTCACCCGGAACGACGACGGCACGTCCACGGAACCGGTGAAGCCGATGCGCAGCCACTGCCCGTCGGCCGACTTCGCCGCGCCCTCGGCCCAGGCGGTGCCGGGATTGCCGTCGAAGGCGTTCACGGGGTCGTACTGGGGCAGGTGGAACAGCCAGTTGCCGCTCGACGAGGCGGTCACCGAGCGGGCGCCGCGCAGCTCGGCCACCGTCTGGTGCTCCAGGCCCGTCGCCGGCAGGATCTGGTGCGGCTTCTCACCCGCGTCCTGTGCGCTGTCCTCGTCGTTGCGCTGGTCACGCGTGTACGTGTACGAGGTGTTGGAGTTGACGAGGCCGAAGCGGGTGTCGGCCCGGCGCAGCCCGTCGCCGAGCACCTGCACCGGCGGGGTGCCGAGACCGGGGTGGCTGTCACCGGTCAGCACCGCGGCCCTGTTCCGCATCCCGGGTTCGGCGGACAGCGGGAGCAGCGCCTCGGGTCCGCCGGAGACGACGGCGGTGTCGGCGACCGCCTTCAGCCCGGCCTGCCCGGGCCGCGGGACGTCCGCGTCCGCCGGCTCGTAGATCTCGACGGCGCGCTGGCGCGGGTACAGGCCCTCGACCTGCAACGGGGTGTCCTCCGCGATCCGGCCGCCGGTCGTCACGGGCCCGAGGCCGGTGACCCGCCGGTACCCGGACTGCTCCAGGGTCCGCTTCACGGTCGCGGTGGGGACGTAGCCGAGCTGGTCGGGGTCGAGGTCGTTGCGGACGACGACGTAGTAGAGGCCGGCCCGGCTCAGGTAGTCGGCCAGGCCCGGCACCTCGGCGCCCGTCATCAGGGACTGCTCCACCGCGTCCATGGCCCGGCGGTTGCCGGGGGTGCCGAAGGGGACGTAGTCCCGCTGCGCCCAGCGGGAGCCGGCGAGGACGTCGAGCGGCTGGTCGACGGGGGAGCCCCAGGTGTAGAGGCCGTGCGCGGTGGCCGGCACGACGAGGGCCCGGGAGTCCGGCGAGTACTTCTCCAGCCAGTCGGCCGTGCTCTGCCAGTACCGGGGCAGCTCCCGGAACGAACCCGGGTTCAGGATCGACCCGTTGAGATACGGCCAGGCGAGCCCCGGCAGGACCAGGACCGCCGCGACCAGCGGGGCGAGACGGCGTCCGCGCACCCGGCGGGCCCCGCGTTCGGAGGAGGCCACGCCGACCAGATGGGCCAGCCCGAGCACGAGCGCGAGAGCGAGTCCCGTCTGGAACTTGTAGATGTTGCGGAAGGGGACGAGCCCGCCGTTCAGCCAGTCCTGGACGGTGCCGTGGAAGGGCGCGCCGAGCGAACCGCCGTACCCCGCCAGCGTGATGAGGGCGACCGTGAGCACGGTCAGCACCAGCCACCGGCGCTCCGGCAGGTCCCGTCTCGCGAGACCGGCGAGGCCGAGGCCCGCGGCGAGCGCCGAGCAGAGCACCACGGCCACCGAGGAGACGACGGTCCAGCCGGCCGGCAGCCAGGCCTCGCCGAAGTGCAGATAGGCGACCCAGTTCCCGGCGCCGCGCAGGGTCTCGGTGGCGGACATGGTGGCCGTCGTCGTCTGCGAGGTCTCCACGTACGGGAGGAAGTTCTCCCCGTAGACGCCGAGCAGCAGCAGGGGGATCACCCACCAGGCCGTCGCCAGCAGCACGCCCGGCACCCACCAGGCGATGAGCTTGCGCTGCCGGGGGCCGCGCGGACGCGAGAGCAGGTACAGGCCGACGGGCAGCAGGGAGGCCAGGGTCGCGGCCGCGTTCACCCCGCCCATGAAGGGGACGATCAGCGCGGAGCGCAGCGCGGCGATCCGGGCGGCGTACCGCCCGTCGGTCAGCGGCAGCAGCACCCACGGCAGGAAGGCGCCCGGCAGGGCGGCGGCCGAGGTGGAGCCGACGACGATCGTGAAGACCGGCCACAGCGCGTACGCCGTCGCGGCGAGCAGCCGGGACGCGGACGTGCCGACGCGCAGCCGCTCCGCCAGCCGCAGCGCGCCCCAGAACGCGACGGACACGACGACCGACAGCCACAGCCGCTCCGCCAGCCACACCGGCAGGTGGACCAGCTTGCACAGGCCGTAGAACGGCAGCATCGGCCAGGCGTAGCCGACGTACTGGTCCTGGAGGCCGCCGAAACCGCCCCGGTCGTGCCACAGCTGGCCGAGGTCGGAGAGGAACTGCCAGGGGTCCAGCGCGACACCGAGCTTGGTGTCGAAGGTCGTCCGGCCGGGGTGCACGGCCAGGAACAGCACGAACACCACGGCCCAGAACCCCAGCAGCCACCGCCGCGACCGCGGACCCTCCGGGGGGCCGGAGGCGGTGGCGGCGGGGCGGACGGCTGCCGGGGGTGGGGCCTGGACCGTGCTCGTCATGGTGGACACCGCCGGAGGATGAGGAGGAGGTTCCAGGTGGCGAACTCGCGCAGTCCCGGCGCCTTCGCGACGGCGGACGCGAGGAACGGCCAGTAGCGGGAGCGCGCCGAGAGGACCGCGACGTCGTCACGGGCGCGGACCTGCCGCAGGGTGGAGCCGATGTGCACGGCGAAGAGGTTCTCGCCGAGGGTGTGCTTGGCCGGCTTGCCCGTACGGCGGCGGTAGCGGGCCCGGGCCCGCTCGGCGCCGAGGTAGTGCCAGGGCGCCCACTCGTGACCGCCCCACGGGGAGAGCCAGTTGGTGAAGGAGACGTAGATCAGCCCGCCGGGCCGGGTCACCCGCACCATCTCGCTGAGGAAGGTCTGCGGGTCGGCCACGTGCTCCAGGACGTTGGAGGAGAAGCAGACGTCGGCGACCCCGTCGGCCAGCGGCAGCAGGTATCCGTCGGCGACGACCGCCCCGTCCGGCGGTTTCCGGCCCAGCTCCGCGACGTCGGGTTCGAAGAGGTACGCCTGCGCGCCGCGGCGGCGGAACTCCGCGGTGAAGTAACCGCCCCCGCCGCCGACGTCCACGACGGTACGGCCGCGGACGGGGCCGTACGCCTCGACCTGGTCGGCGGCGTCGCGGGCGAGCAGCGAGTAGCAGGCGGCGGGGTCGTCCTGCTCGTGCCGGAAGGCCCGGAAGAGAGCGAGGGACCGCCGCAGCGAGGGATCTTTGAACCCGGTCCCGCCAGGCCCCTTCGCCCCGGCACCCGGGCCGGCACCGGCATCGGTACCGGCGTTGGCACCCGGATCGGCACCGGCATGGGCACCGGCACCGGCACCCGGACCAGCACCTGCATCGGTACCGGCGTTGGCACCCGGATCGGCACCGGCATGGGCACCGGCACCGGCGCCCGGACCAGCACCTGCATCGGTACCGGCGTTGGCACCCGGATCGGCACCGGCAGGGGCACCGGCACCGGCACCCGGACCAGCACCTGCATCGGTACCGGTGTTGGTACCCGTACCGGCACCGGCATGGGCACCGGCACCGGCACCCGGACCAGCACCTGCATCAGCACCAGTGTTGGTACCCGGACCGGTACCGGCACCGGTACCCGCACCCATACCCCTCGGGGTGCTCACGGCGTCCAGCTCCTCACCGCCTCCGCGGCCACCGCTCCGAACCGGCGGACCGTGTGGTTCCAGCGGTACCGGGCGGCGTGCTCACGGGCGGCGGCGCCCATCCGGGCGCGCCGGTGGCCGCTGAGCGCGAGGGTGCACCAGGCCGCCGCGAAGGAGGACTCGCCGCGCGCCAGCACCCCCGTCTCGCCGTCCACCACGGAGTCCCGCAGCCCGGGGACGTCGAAGGCGATCGCCGGGGTCTCCCGGGTGGCGGCCTCGGTGACGACCAGGCCCCACCCCTCGACCGCCGAGGGGTGCAGCAGCAGCCACGCCGCGCACAGCAGCCGGTGCTTCTCGGCCTCCGACACCCGGCCGGCGAACTCGACGCCCGGACCCGCGAGCCGTTCCAGCCGCTCCCGCTCGGGGCCCTCGCCGACGATCACCAGCCGGCCGCCGGTGACCGGACGGACCCGCTCCCACAGCCGCAGCAACAGGTCGATCCGCTTGTACTCGACGAGCCGTCCCATCGCCAGGAACAGCGGCTCCGGCGAGCGCGGGGACCGCGGCCCGGGCTCCTCGACCCCGTTGTGCACGACCCGGATCCGGTCCCGCTCGACCCCGATCGCGCGCAGCGCCTGCGCGGTCGAGGGGGAGACGGCGACCACCAGGTTGCGCCGCTGCGCACCGGTCAGCGCCCAGTGTTCGAGTCTGCGGCCGAGCCGGGCGGCCGGCGCGAGCGGACCGCCGAAGCGCATCCGCCACAGATCGGTGTGGACGTGGTTGACCAGGCACAGCGTGGGTCCGCGGTGCCACAGCGGGGCCAGGTACGGCATTCCGTTGCACACCTCGACCAGCAGGTCGCAGTCGCCGACCTGACGCCGGAAGGCGGAGCGGGCGCGCAGGTAGTGGCCGAGGTCGCCGCCCGCCGAGACGACCCGGTAGTCGCGGTAGGACGCGGGTCCTCCGCACAGCAGCGTGACCTGGTGGCCGAGCCGGGTGAGTCCGTCGGCGAGCCGGTCGACCAGGAGTTCGGAGCCGCCGGCGGCGGGGTTCCCGAGGTCGCGGTGCGCGAGGAAGACGATGCGGCGCGGGTGTGGGGGGAGCGCCGGGGGGTACTGCGCGGAGCGCGGGAACGCGTCGCGCAGCGAGGAAGGCACGTGCTGGGGCATGGGTGCTCCAACTCGTCTCAGGGTGCGGAACTCAGCGTGGGGGGAGGGGCGTGGAGCGGGTGCGGATCTTCGGTCCGCCGGTCGGGGTCTCGGTTCTCGGTCGGTTCCGTTCCGTGGGGGGAAACGGGGCCGGCTGTGGTGGGGGTGTGACCGGGCTGTGTTCGGGTGGGGTGGACAGTTTTCGCCCAGCCGTTCGTTGCTGCTACTCACCGGCGTGACAATTTCGGGGCTTTGTGGAGCTGACGGCACATCACTTCGTGAGGGCTGAACGGGAGGAGTCGGGCGTATCGGGACGCGGTCGCCCGCGCAGCACCAAAACGGCTCCCGCCGCGGCGAGCAGGAAGCCCAGTACCGCGGCCCCCACGGGCAACGTCTGGCCCAGCATGCGCAGTTGGCCGCTCTCCGACTTCGCCTGTTTCACCTGGTCCTTCTGGGTGGCGGTGGTGAAGGCGAGCTTCCTGCTGTCCAGGAGCACCGCCGCGTCCTTCGCGGCGCCCGGGGCGCGCAGTGTCCTGCGGGGACCGACCTGCGCGTAGAGCACCCGGCCCGTGCGCTGGTCGACGACGAGCTCGACGAGGTGGTTGGCGTACCACTCCTCGGCGAGCACCTGACTGCGCTCGGGCTGCCCGACGATCGCGCCCGGTACGAGCCTGGTCCCGGTCCTGGTGGCCGGCACGGTGCCGGTGAAGCGGTAACCCTCGTACCCCTGGACCTTCTTGGTGCCCCGGTAGTGCAGGGTGACCGTCGCGCCGAGGGAGTTGTCCCACCAGCGGTAGGCGCGTTTCTGCACGTCGAAGGGGAACTTGAGGTAGGCCTCGCCCTGGATGTACGGCTTCTCCCGGCAGCAGTGCACCGGGGCGTTGGTCCTGCGGTCGGTGACCCACCGGTGCGGCATGAACTCCAGGGCGTCGTGCGGGTCGGCCGCGGGCAGCGACTTGTCCGTGTCGACCGTCGTCGTCACGTCCCAGACCGCTCTGCCGCTGCGCTCGCTGTCGGCGACGTCGCCGCGCACCCGCTGGGTGACGGTGATCCGCTGGTCCGGGACGGTCTCGACCTTCTCGACGTCGAAGACGCTGCCGGTGCCGGTGTAGACCGCGGTGGTGTCGATGTCGACGGGGTTCACGGCGGCGCGCGGCTGCACGTACCACGCGAGCATCGGGGCCAGTACCAGCAGGAAGGTGCCGAGGCCCAGCAGGAGGAGGGAGACGGAGACGGGCGGGCGCGCCCGGAAGGGCCTCCGTGCGGGGTGGTGGTCGGGAGACGGGCGGGCGGTCCGGCGCATCCGGGCACTCCAGTGGCTTGAGTCGGCTCGGCACACGCGTGATACGTGGTGGTACGAGCGGATACGCGTGCGTCGACACCAGGAGGGAAAGTGCACGTGCGGTATGGGCCGGGAACCGTAGGCGCACCCTTGACGAAGTGTCAATGCATTGTCGAGACTGGGCACTTGCCGGACGGGGCCGGTACGGGGCAGGCAGGACGCGCGGCCTTCGGGCCGGGTGGCCGGGGTGGGGACGACCTCCGACAGAGAGGCTGACCCTGCGATGTCCAGACTGCTCGCCGCCGCGTTGACCGTGGTGGCCGCCGCCGCCCTCGCCGTGGGCGCCGCGTTCGGCATCGTGGCGCTGCTCGACGCCACTCCGGACCAGCCCGACACCCCGCTGATCACGTACGAGCATGCCGCCCGGGAGCGCTGACCGTGACCTCCCGCCCGGGGACGGTCACCGCGCGCTCGGCCTGGCGTGACGTTCCGCGCCTTCAGGTACGGCAGTTCGCCGCGCTGGCGATGGCGGAGGCCCCCGTGCTCGCCGAGGAGATCCTGAGGGAGATCCGCCGGGAGTACCCGCATCTGCCCGTCGTGCTCGACGACTCCGGCGAACCGATGGCGCTGATCGGCATCCGACGGGCGATCGAGGTCTTCGTCCAGCACCTGGAGACCGCCGAGGGGCGCCCGCGCGTTCCCCCCGAGGTCTTCCAGGAGTTCGGCCGCGGCGAGGGGCTGAACGGCCGCAGCCTCGACTCGCTCCAGGCGATCTACCGGCTCGGGGTGCGGCTCGCCTGGCGCCGGTTCGCCGAGATCGGGCAGCGCGTCGAGATCCCGCCACCGGCGATGTACGAACTCGTCGACGCGGGCTACGAGTATCTCGACGGGCTGGTCGACCAGTCCGTGCGCGGCTACGCGGAGGCGGCGGCCCGCCAGGCCGGCGAGCGGCTGCGTCTCCAGCGCCGCCTCATGGAGCTGCTCCTCGCCGAGCACACCAGGGGCGACCCGACCGACGCGCTCGCCGAACGCGCCGCCCGGATCGGCTGGCCGCTGCCCGCCAAGGTCGCGGTCGGGGTGCTGCTGCGCCCGGCGCGCGAGGCCGTCGCCCCCGCCGTGGGCCAGAGCGTCCTGCTCGACATGGAGTACGAGCAGCCCCGCATGGTCGTGCCGGAACCGGACGCGGCGGGCCGCCCCGAACTCCTGCACCGCGCGCTCACCGGCTGGGCCGGGGCGATCGGGCCGCCGGTCCCGCTGGTCGACGCGGCGAAGTCGCTGCGCTGGGCGGAGGCGGCGGTACGGCTCATGGAGCGGCGGCTGCTGCCGGGCGGCGAGGTGCTGCACTGCACGGAACACACGGAGGCCCTGGTCCTGCTCCAGCCCGAGGAGCTGATCGACGACCTCGCGCTGCGCTGCCTGGCCCCGCTCGCGCACTGCGGTCCCACCCACGGCCGCCGGCTCGCGGAGACCATGCTGGCCTGGCTGGAGACACGCGGTGGCGCCCCCGAGGTCGCCGCCCGGCTCGGGGTCCATCCGCAGACCGTCCGCTACCGGCTGCGGCAGATCAGGGAGCTGTGGGGCGACGAGGTCGACGACCCGGACCGCCGCTTCGAGCTGGAACTCGTCCTGCGCGCACAACGGCTGAGGGGAGAGCTGGGGGTGGCCCGCGGCAGACGCTGACGGGGCCCGACGGGGATGACCGGGATGAGAGGACCGGAGGGGCAGACCGCCGTGCCGGTGAGGAAGAGGCCGGCTCCGGTCGGACCCCGGTCCGTCTCGTCGGCGGTCCCCGAATAAGACTCCCCGCCGGTGCGGGCCGCCGCCCGACCCCTGGGCGTGGAGTCGCGGCGGCCCACCCCTCGGCCGCCCCGCGGGTCTGCGCCCGCACCCGTTCCGGCCCCGCCCGCACCCGGTTCCGTCCCCGCCCGCACCCGGTCCGGACGTCCGCCCCCGTCCGCCCATTGCCCGGCCCAGCCCATATGACTAGCCTGTGTTCGTCATCCCGATCGTCTGTTGAAATTTCGAACACAAGGGAGGGGCCGCTCGTGGGACGCCTCGTACCTGCCGTGACCCGCGCTCTCGACATACTCGAGCTCTTCCTGGACGGAGACGGCACACTCTCCGCGCCCGACATCGTGCGCAAGCTCCAGCTGCCCCGCACCACCGTGCACGAGCTGGTCACCACCCTCGCCGCCCGGTCGTACATCGTCCAGGTGCCGGGTCAGCCCGGACGCTACCGGCTCGGGGTGCGGCCGTACCAGCTCGGCAGCCGCTACGCCGAGCAGCTGGACCTCGCCGCCGAGGGCCAGCAGGTCGCCCGCTCGGTCGCCGAGACCTGCGACGAGACCGTGCACGTGGCGATCCTCGAAGGCACCGACGTCATCTACATCGCGAAGGTGGACTCCACGCACGCGGTGCGCATGGTGTCGGCCGCCGGACGCCGGCTGCCCGCGCACTGCACCTCCGTGGGCAAGATGCTGCTGGCCTCGCTGCCCGACTCCGAGCTGAGCTCGCGCATCCCGGACGACTCGGCGCTGGCCGCGATGACGCCGAACAGCATCACCGAGCCCGGCGCCCTGCGCGAGGCCCTCGCCGAGATCCGCCGGCGCGGCGTCGCGGTGGAGAGCCGGGAGTCCAACCCGGACGTCAGCTGCGTCGCGGCCCCCGTGCGGGACCGCACCGGGCAGGTCGTCGCCGCGCTCTCCATCTCCGTCCCGATGATCCGCTGGAGCGACGACCGGCTCGGCGAGCTGGAGCAGCTGGCCGCGAAGGGCGCCGCCGATCTGTCCGAGCGGCTCGGCTACCGGAGCGTGGCATGAGCGCCGAGGTCGCGGTCCGCGCGTACGCGGCGCTCGGTGAGGGCCCCACGTGGGACACCGCCGGGCAGCGGCTGGTCTGGGTCGACATCCTCGGCTCCCGGGTGCACACGTACGACCCGGTGTCCGGCCGCACCACGGTCATGGCCACCGAGCAGCACGTCGGCGCCGCCAAACCGCGCGCGGGCGGCGGTCTGGTGGTCAACCTCCGGGACGGGGTGGCGCTCTACGGGCCGCCGGGCTCCGGGGAGGGCTTCCGCTGGCTGCACCGCGAGCCCGTCCCCGGCCGCCGGGGCAACGACGCCGCCGTCGCCCCCGACGGCTCGTTGTGGACCGGCACCATGCGGTACGACGAGGCGCCGGGCGGCGGCACGCTGTCCCGGATCGCTCCCGACGGCACCGTGCGCACCGTGCTCGACGACGTCGCCGTCAGCAACGGCGCCGGGTGGAGCCCCGACGGACGGCTGATGTACTACATCGACTCGCCGACCCGCCGGATCGACGTCTTCGACGTGGGTGAGGACCAAGTGCCGGTGAACCGGCGCCCGTTCGCCCGGATCGAGGACGGCTCCGGGTCTCCCGACGGCCTCACCGTGGACGCCGGGGGCTGTGTGTGGGTGGCCCTGTGGGACGGCGGGGCGGTCCGCCGCTACACCCCGTCCGGCGAGCTGGACCGGGTCGTGGAGCTGCCGGTCCCGCGCCCCACCGCCTGCGCGTTCGGCGGCGCGGACCTGACCGACCTGTACATCACCACCGCCCGTACGGGACTTGAGGCACCGCATCCGCTCAGCGGTTCGGTGCTGGTGGTCCCCGGTGCCGGGAAAGGCCTCGCCCAGCCCGCCTTCGCCGGCTAGACCGGCCGCCCGGAGCCCCGCCCGTCGGCCCCGGCCGAGAGCTAGCCGAGCCGGGCCCGCGACACGAACTCGCCCCAGGCGGCCGGGGAGAGCTCGAGCCGCGGGCCCGTCCGGTCCTTGGAGTCACGGACGTGCACGGCGACGGGGGTGAGGGCGACCTCGACGCAGTCGCCGTCGCCGCTGCTGCTGTAGGTCGACTTGAACCAGACCAGTTCGCCGGTGCTCATAAGGCTCCTCGCATCCGCTGCAACAGACTCACGGAGTCTTCGAAAGTGAGAGCTTGCGAACGCATCCTGGCATAACGCCGCTGCAAGACGCTGACCTCTTTCGAGTCGGTGAAGAGCAGGCCGCCGCGCTGGCCCTCGTTGTACGCGTACCACTTGGCGTCGGGCGTCTCCAGGAGCTGGATGGGTCCCGCCAGACCGGCATGTGACTCCCGTTGCAACGGCATGATCTGGATCTCGATGTTTCTGAGTCCGGCCATCTCCAGCAGATGCCCGAGGAGTTCCCGGGTGCACTCCACTCCTCCGGTACGGCGCAGGAGCAACTGCTCCTCCAGGATGAAGCTGAACGTCGTGTTCGGCCGCTCCAGCAGCAGGCGCTGCCGATCGGCTCGCGCGGCCCACTGGACCTCGATCTGCTCGTTGTGCAGTGGCGGCAGCTGATCGTCGAACAACTGCCGTGCGTAGGCCTCGGTCTGCAGCAGCCCAGGGATCAGCCGGCACTCGTACGTGCACAGCGTGACCGCCACGGACTCCATCCGCGCCCACTGCCTGAACCACGCCGCCAGTCCCGGCTGGCGTGCCAGATGGCCCGCCGCCCTCCGCAGGGCGCCCGTGTTGCCCAGTACCTCCTCCGCCCGGTCCACCAGGGCGGGGTCCGGCATCCGCCTGCCCAACTCCACCGACGCCACGGTGTGTTTGGAGAACCGCACCAGGTCCGCGAACTCCTCCCGGCTCAGCCCGGCGTGCTCCCGCAGCGCCTGGACCACCGCACCGAAGGTCCGCAGACTGTCGGACGACTCCGGTTCGCTCGCGCCCGCGCCCACCACTCCATCGACCACCCCGGTCACCTCCCGGGCTCATGGTCACGGAACGTGAACGGTACTGTCCAGTCCGTCACCGCGTACGCTCGCGGGGCGTACGCGCCGCCGACCTGGTGGAGTGCTCGATCGGACCGCCAGATTGGGCGCATGACAGCACCGCCGTCCCCCCAAGAACCGGTCACCGTACGTGTGTTCACGCAGCGGCTCAGTTCCACTCCGCGCGGCGCCCGCCTGGCCCGGCACCTCGCCCTGGCGCAGCTGCACGCCTGGGGCGTACCGCTCGACACCGCTGCCGCGGAGGCGGTCGCCGTGATCGTCGCCGAGCTGGCGGCCAACGCCGTGACGCACGGGCGGGTGCCCGGCCGGGACTTCGAGCTGCGCCTCGCGCTCGTGCCGGGCAGTGTCCGCGTCGAGGTCGGCGACACCCGCACGGGGCCCCGGCCGCCGGGACCCGGAGACGTACGCGTACCGGGGGCGGACGAGGAGACCGGCCGCGGCCTCGTCCTGGTCGACGCGCTCGCCGACCGGTGGGAGGTGGTCGACCGGCAGCCCCCGCCGGGCAAGACCGTGCGGGCCGAGGTCGACCTGCCGGGGTGGCTCTCCCTGGTGGCCGCAGCCCGGGATGCGGCCTCCGACCGCCGCCGCGAGGCCCGTTGACGTGCTAGGCCGTGTCCGCGAAGTCCCGCCTGTTCCGCGACGCCTGGCACGCACTCTCGCCGCACCGGGCGAAGCCCCAAGTACGGTCCAGTACGAGGGACTTCGCCCGGCACTCCCCCAGCCTCCGGCCGGGGGGACCCCCAGAGCACGCACCAGACGCCGCGGAACCCGCCCTCCGGGCGGACGACGGGACTTCGCGGACACGACCTAGGACTAGCCGACCTGGTTGTACACGCCCCCGGCCGCGGGCCAGCCGGGCTGCTGGGGCTGTGCCTCGGGCTGCTGCGGTGGCTGCGTGTAGCCCCGCACCTGCGCGGCCGTCAGGCCGCCGGCGGCGCCCAGCCCCGTCGGTCCGCCGCCGTACGCCGCGCCCGTCCCGCCGGTCAGCGGGTCCGGGGCGGCCGGTGCGGGCGGGCCGTACTGGGCGACGGCCGTCAGTCCCGCGGCGGGCGCCGGCGCCATGGCCGGCATGGCGGCGGCCGGTGCCGGCAGCACGGCGGCCGGTGCCGGGGCGGGTGCGAGATGGGGCATGGCCCCGGGAGCCGGTCCGGGCCAGGCGCCGGCCTGCGCGGCCAGCCCCTGCATGCCGGCCCCGTTCGTGGCGCCGACCAGCCGGTCCACCGCCGCCGTGCCCGAGCTGTAGCCGGTCCCATGGCCGGGCTCGGGCACGGCCGCTCCCCTCCTGGTCCCGTAGAGCACCTGTTCCAGGCCGGACACCAGGCGACGCACGTCCACCTGGGGGCGCACCACGAGACGCAGGAAGCGGCTGGACGATCCGATCTTGTTGCCGCACTCGCGGACCAGGATGCGGTGCTCGGTGAGCAGCCGGTCCCGGACCACGGTGCCCTCCGCGCCGACGGGCAGGCGCACGAAGAGGAAGTTGCCCTGCGACGGGTAGACCGTCAGACCGGGCAGCGCGGAGAGCTGGCGGGCCATGTCGAGTCGGTCCCGGCGGACCATGTGCAGGCTCTCCTGGTACTCGGCGCCGTGCTCCCGGAGCATGAACACCACCGTCTCCGCGAAGGAGTTGAGGTTCCACTTGGGCAGCATCGAGCGGACCTTCCCGGCGAGTGCCGGGTTGGCGGCCAGATAGCCGAAACGGATGCCGTGCAGGCCGAAGTTCTTGCCGAGGCTGCGCAGCACGATGACGTTCGGCCGCATCACCGCGTCCTCCACCACGCTCGGCTCGGACTCCGCGTCGGCGAACTCCAGGAACGACTCGTCGACGATCACCAGGTCCAGATCGGCCATCGCGTCCATGAACTGCACGACCGCGTGCCGGGGCAGGAAACCCCCGTCCGGGTTGTTCGGGTTGCAGATGACGGCGACGCGCGAGCCCCGGGCGCGGATGAACTCCGCGTACTGCGCGAGGTCGAGGGCGAAGCCGCTGGACTCCTGAAGCGGGAACATGTCGACGCGCTTGCCGGTCTCCATCGGCTGGTCGGTCCACCGTCCGAAGGTGGGCACCGGGATCGCGAGGGACTCGCGCACCAGCAGGTGGTCGATCCAGGTGATCAGTTCGGTCGAGCCGTTGCCCATCGCCACGCACTGCGGCGGCAGCCGGAGCAGGCTGCACAGCTCGGCCGTGATCGTGTCGGCGCTGCTCGGGTAGTACGTGATGATCTCGCGCAGCCGGCCCGCCAGGTCGTCGAACATGGCGGGCGTCGGGAAGTACGGGTTGCAGGGGATGCAGAAGTCCACCGGACCGGCCCCGTCGCCCTCGCGCGTCAGCGCGGCCATCGAGGGGCTGTGCGCCGCCGTGCTGCGGAACAGCGAGGTGACGTTGTCGGCCATGGAACCTCCGTCGGTGGCGGGCCCGGTGGGGGAGGACGGGCCCTCCCGTCCCGGGTGGCCCGTGCGGGGGAGCACGGGCCGCCCTCTCATACGGACACGGAGGTGGCGCTGTTCAACTGGTGTGCTTTCGGTGAGGGTTCGGCGGTCGAGGCAACCAAAGCCCCACAGGAAGCGTCAGGTCCCCCCGGACCTGGACGCTCAGGCCCCGAAGGAGTGCACGGTCGTCGTCCGGTACGTCTGGCCGGGCCGCAGCACCGTGGACGGGAACGACGGATGGTTCGGCGAGTCCGGGAAGTGCTGGGTCTCCAGGCACAGCGCGTCGCCCTGCCGGTAGACGCGTCCGCCGGTGCCGACCAGCGTGCCGTCCAGGAAGTTGCCGGAGTAGAACTGGAGCCCCGGCTCCGTCGTCGCGATCCGCAGGGTGCGACCGGAGGACGGGTCGCGCAGGACGGCAACCTGCTCGGGCTTGGCCGTGCTGCCCTTGTCGAGCACCCAGTTGTGGTCGAAGCCCTGGCCGTACAGGAGTTGCTGGTGGCCCTCGCGGATGTCCTCGCCGACGGTCTTGGCGCGGCGGAAGTCGAAGGGGCTGCCCGCGACCCTGGCCAGCTCGCCGGTGGGGATCAGGCCCGAGTCGACGGGGGTGTAGCGGGAGCCGGCGATGCTCAGCTCGTGGTCGTAGATCGAGCCGCTGCCCTCGCCCGCGAGGTTCCAGTAGACGTGACTGGTGAGGTTGACGACCGTGGCCTTGTCGGTGGTGGCCGCGTAGTCGACGCGCCAGTCGCCGTGCCGGGTCAGCGTGTAGGTGACCTTCACCCGGAGCGTGCCCGGGTAGCCCATCTCGCCGTCGACGCTGGTGTAGTGCAGGACGAGGCCCACGTCGGAGCCGGAGGTGAAGCCCTCGACGTCCCAGACGCGCTTGTCGAAGCCCTTGTCCCCGCCGTGCAGGCTGTTCTCCCCGTCGTTGACGGCGAGCTGGTAAGGCTTGCCGTCGAGCGTGAAGCGGCCCTTGGCTATGCGGTTGCCGTACCGCCCGATCAGCGCCCCGAAGTAGGGACTGGAGGCGACGTAGTCCTCGATGGTGTCGAAGCCGAGCGACACGTTCCGGTGGCGGCCGTGCCGGTCGGGGATCTCCAGGGACTGGACGATGCCGCCGTACGAGAGGACCTTCAGGCGGGTGCCGCCGTTCTGCAGCGACCAGCGGTGGACCTTCGTGCCGTCGGCGAGCTTGCCGAACAGCTCCTTGACGGGCTTGCGGACGGTCGCCCCGTGGGCCGTGCCGACCGTGGCGGCGGTGAGTCCCGCGGCCGCCGCGGCGGCGATGACAGTGCGTCTGGTGGTTTCCATGTGCGGCTCCTGATATAGGTGCGGGGGCCCTTCCGGACCCCCGCACAACCGGACCTACGAACCGACCTTGCGCTTGTTCCACACGTCGAAGCCGACGGCCGCCAGCAGCACCAGGCCCTTGATGACCTGCTGCCAGTCGCTGCCGACCCCGACGAGGTTCATTCCGTTGTTGAGCACGCCCAGGACGACGCCACCGATGATCGCGCCGAGGACCGTGCCCACACCGCCGCTCATCGACGCACCGCCGATGAACGACGCGGCGATCGCCTCGAGTTCGAAGTTCACGCCCGCCTTGGGTGAGGCCGCGTTGAAGCGGGCCGCGAAGACCAGACCCGCCAGGGCCGCGAGCATGCCCATGTTGAGGAAGACCAGGAAGGTCACCTTCTTGTCCCGCACACCGGAGAGCTTGGCCGCGGGAAGGTTGCCGCCGATGGCGTACACGTGGCGGCCGATGACGGCGTTGCGCATGACGTAGCCGAAGCCGACGACGAGGACACCGAGGATGATCAGCACCACCGGGGCGCCCTTGTAACTGGCCAGCATCATCGTGACGGTGAGGACCGCCGCGACCAGCGCCACCAGCTTCAGCAGGAAGAGCTTGGCCGGCGGCACGTCGAGCGCGAACTCCTGCTGCCGCCTGCGGTCACGGACCTCCTGGATGACCACGAAGGCGATCACCGCGAAGCCGAGCAACAGTGTGAGGTTGTGGTAGTTGGTGTCCGGGCCGACCTCGGGCAGGAAGCCGTTGGCGACCTTCTGCAGACCGTCGGGGAACGGGCCGAGGGTCTGGCCCTCCAGGAAGATCTCCGTCAGACCGCGGAAGAGCAGCATCCCGGCGAGGGTGACGATGAACGACGGTATGCCGAGATACGCGATGAAGAACCCCTGCACGGCACCGGCGACCGCGCCGAGCGCCAGGCACAGCAGCACCGCGACCGGCCAGGCCACGTCGTGCTCGACCATCAGCACCGCCGCCACCGCGCCCACGAAGGCGGTGAGCGAGCCGACCGACAGGTCGATGTGCCCGGCGATGATGACGAGCATCATGCCGATCGCGAGGATCAGGATGTAGCTGTTCTGCAGGACCAGGTTGGAGACGTTGCGGGGCAGCAGCAGGTCCCCGTCGGTCCACACGGCGAACAGGACGACGATCAGGCCGAGGGCGATCAGCATCCCGTACTGCCGCATGTTGCGGCGCATGCCGTCCACCATCAGCTGCCACAGGCCGTCGCCCTCCGCCGGGCCGCCCTTGCCGGCGGGAGCCGGCGCGGGGCTCTTGGCGGTCACATTCGTGCTCATCGCTCTTACCTCTTGTCCTTCGTCATCTGGCGCATCAGCACTTCCTGCGTGGCCTCGGCCCGCGGCACCTCGCCGGTCAGCCGGCCGGCGGCCATCGTGTAGATGCGGTCGCACATGCCGAGCAGCTCCGGCAGCTCGGAGGAGATGAAGACGACCGCCTTGCCCTCGGCGGCCAGCTTGTCGATGACCGTGTAGATCTCGTACTTGGCGCCCACGTCGATGCCGCGGGTCGGCTCGTCCAGGATCAGCACGTCGGGACCCGCGAAGATCCACTTGCTGAGGACGACCTTCTGCTGGTTGCCGCCCGACAGCTTGCCCACCGGCTCGAAGACGGTCGGCGCCTTGATGTTCATCGAGGTGCGGAAGCCCTCGGCGACCTGGCGCTCCTCGTGCTGCTCGACCACACCGCGCTTCGCGACCTTGCCGAGGGCGCTGAGCGAGATGTTGCGGTTGATCGTGTCGATGAGGTTGAGGCCGTAGTGCTTGCGGTCCTCGGTCACGTACGCGATCCCGTGCTTGACCGCCTCCGGCACGGACTTCGTACGGATCTCCGCACCGTCCTTGAGGACCGTGCCGCCCGCGTACCGGCCGTAGGTGCGTCCGAAGACGCTCATCGCCAGCTCGGTGCGCCCGGCGCCCATCAGGCCGGCGATCCCGACGATCTCCCCGCGGCGCACGGAGATCGACACGTCGTCGACCACCTTGCGCTGCTGGTCGATCGGGTGGTGCACGGTCCAGTTGCGTATCTCCAGGGCCGGCGCCGCGCCCACCTCGGGCTCGTGCGGGGTCCGTTCCGGGAAGCGGTGGTCGAGGTCGCGTCCGACCATGCCGCTGATGATCCGGTCCTCGGTGGTCTCCGGCGCCTTCACGTCGAGGGTCTCGATGGACCGCCCGTCGCGCAGGATCGTCACCGAGTCGGCGACCCGCTCGATCTCGTTGAGCTTGTGCGAGATGATGATCGAGGTGATGCCCTCGTCCTTGAGGCCCAGGATGAGGTCGAGCAGTTTGCCGCTGTCCTCGTCGTTCAGCGCCGCCGTCGGCTCGTCGAGGATCAGCAGCTTCACCTTCTTGGAGAGCGCCTTGGCGATCTCGACGAGCTGCTGCTTGCCCACGCCGATGTCGGCGACACGGGTGTCGGGGTGCTCGGCCAGCCCGACGCGCCGCAGCAGTTCGCTCGCGTGCTTCAGCGTCTCGCTCCAGCTGATGAACCCGCGGGTGGCGTGTTCGTTGCCGAGGAAGATGTTCTCGGCGATGGAGAGATACGGCACCAGGGCAAGCTCCTGGTGGATGATCACGATGCCCTGCTGCTCGCTGGCCCGGATGTCCTTGAAGTGGCAGGGCTCCCCCTCGAAGAGGACCTCCCCTTCGTAACTCCCGTGCGGGTGGACGCCGGAGAGGACCTTCATCAAGGTCGACTTCCCGGCGCCGTTCTCCCCGCAGATGGCGTGGACCTCGCCCGGACGGACACTCAGAGAGACGTCCGACAGCGCCTTGACGCCGGGAAAGGTCTTGACGATCGAGCGCATTTCCAGGACGGGTCCCGCCATGGTCGTGCCTACCAATCCTTGAATACGCGGCGGTTAGTTGAGGTCGCTTTCCTTGATGTAGCCGGAGTCGACGACGGTCTCCTTGTAGTTGGACTTGTCGACGTTGACCGGCTCCAGCAGGTAGGCGGGCACGACCTTCGCGCCGTTGTCGTACGTCTTGGTGTCGTTGACCTCGGGCTTCTTGTCGTTGAGGACCGCGTCCACCATCTTCGAGGCGACCTCCGCGAGCTTGCGGGTGTCCTTGTAGACGGTCTGCGTCTGCTCACCGGCGATGATCGACTTCACCGAGGCGACCTCGGCGTCCTGGCCCGTGACGATCGGCAGCGGCTTGCTCTTGCTGCCGTAGTCGTCGGACTTCAGGGCCGAGAGGATGCCGATCGAGATGCCGTCGTAGGGCGAGAGCACCGCGTCCACGCGCCCGGTCTTGTACGCCGAGGTCAGCAGGTCGTCCATGCGCTTCTGCGCGGTGCCGCCGTCCCAGCGCAGCGTGGTGACCTGGTTGAGCTTCGTCTGGCCGGACTTGACGACGAGCTGCTTCTTGTCGATGTACGGCTGGAGGGCGTTCATCGCGCCCTGGAAGAAGTACTTGGTGTTGTTGTCGTCGTTGGAGCCGGCGAACAGCTCGATGTTGAACGGGCCCTTCTTGCTGCCGTCCTTCAGTCCGAGCTTGTCGACGATGTAGCCGCCCTGGAGCTCGCCGACCTTCTCGTTGTCGAACGAGGCGTAGTAGTCGACGTTCTTGCTGCCGAGGATCAGGCGGTCGTAGGAGATCACCGGGATGTCCGCGTCGGCCGCCTGCTGGAGCACGTTGTCCAGCGACTTGTTGTCGATCGCCGCGATGATCAGGGCGGAGACGCCCTGCGTGATCATGTTCTCGATCTGCGAGACCTGGGTGTCGGGGTCGTCCTCGCCGTACACCAGCTTGGTCTTGTAGCCGGCCGACTTCAGGTTCTTCTCGACGTTGGCGCCGTCGGCTATCCACCGCTCGGAGGACTTGGTGGGCATCGCGATGCCGACCGTGGAGCCCTTCGCGTCGTCCTTCTTGTTCTCGCTGCCGCCCTCGCTGTCCTGCCCGCAGGCGGAGAGGGTGAGCGCCAGGGAGGCGGCGGTGGCTACGGCGGCGAGCGCTGCTCTGCGATTGCGCATGATCATCTTCCTTGATGTTCGGGCGGGCTCGGTCGGGAAGTTCGGCTGTGCGGGAGGACCGAGAGGAGGTGTGTGGGATTGTGTGCGGCTGCGTCGTCTTTTGTGAAGGGCTGAGTTCAGAACGTTACGACGGAGTTGCGAACCGCCGGAGCGAGCCCGGCAGCCGGGACCCGAGCGGCGCCATGTCGCCGTCCGCGCCATGGCGGGCGAGCAGGTCCAGGGCGAGGCGTCCGCGCCGCACCCGCTCCCGCGCGGTGTCCAGGGTGACGTCGCGCAGGTGGGTGCCGTACGGGTAGATCGCGGGCGCCTTGGACAGGCCGAACTTGAGGTAGATCGGCGCGCCGCGGCGGATCAGCTCGGCGACCTCGTACATGCGCACGTAGCCGCCGAGATCGTCGGGGGCCTCGATGTACATGTCCATGGGGGCGGCGGACACCCGCCGTATCTCGGTGAGGTGATCGAGCGTCAGATCACTGGGCACGTTGACGGAGTCGGCGCCCAACTGTTCGTACACGGCGTAGGCGGCCGGGTTGACCGGGCCGATCAGCGCCGAGACCTTGAGGGTCGTGTCGGCCGGGATGATCCCCGCCTCGCGGGCCCGGTGCAGCGTCCACAGCACGCCCTCGTCGGCGACGAGCAGGCACTTGACGCCCAGCTCCGTCGCCCGGACGGCGTCCTCGACGCAGCCGGCCACCGCGTCGTGACCTCGGGCGCGCAGCCCGCCGCCCCGGGAGTCGGTGCGCACGGAGCCCCCGATGTCCCAGGTGCCGCGCGGGCCGGTGAACAGGCACAGCTCGATGTCGCGTTCGCCGGTCGACTCCACCATCTCGGTGATCTCGGCGTCGGTCAGCATCCAGACGCCGCTGCCCTGGCTGATCCGGTGGATCGGCACGTCGAGCCGCGAGGACTCCTTGAGGACCACCGCGAGGGCCTCGGGGCCCTCCACGGAGGGCACCTCGGTGCGCCAGCTGCCGCCCTCGGGGAACGTGTGCGCAGAGGCGTCGGCGGGGGAGAGGGCGGGTGCGCCCAGGCCGAGCGCGGCGAGTGCCGGCTCGCCGGGTCGCCGGGCTGCCGTGGTGGGAGCGTCGGTCACAAGCTGTCCTTCACGTTCGGTATTTCGGACGACATTCGTGTCGGTGGGTGTACGCCGGTACGGGGCGTCAGGATCCCCGTACCGGCGTACGGCTCAGGGGCGCAGCAGGACTTTGCCGACCTTCGGGTCGCCGGCCCCCACCAACTCGATGGCCTGCGGGAACTCGGCGAGCGGCAGCTCGTGCGTGACCAGCGGAAGCGGGTCGAGCAGTCCGGCGCCGAAGACCCGCACCGCGTGCGCCCAGGCGTCCGGCGGCGCACCGAACACGGTGTGCACCTCCAGCTGCCGTACGACGAGGTCGGTGGGGTCGAGCCCCTCGGCCCCCGGAGCCGGGATGCCCGTCAGGACCAGGCGTCCGCCGCGCCGCAGCAGGGAGGCGGCGGTGCGCGCGGCGGACGCGGACCCGGCGGTCTCGATCACGACGTCGAAGTCGTCGGGCAGTTCCTGGTCCCGGGTGCGGAAGTCGGTGGCGCCGAACTCCCGCGACAGCGCCGCGCGGTCCCGGCGGGTGCCGACCACGAGCAGCTCGGCGGGCGACCCGGCCCGCAGGAACTGCACGGCGAACATCCCGAGGGTTCCGGTGCCGACCACGGCGACCCGCTCGCCGGGCCGCGCGTCCGCCTTGAGCGCGGCGGCCGCGATGCACGCGGCGGGCTCCAGGAGGGCGGCGGCCGTCAGGTCGGCGTCGTCGGGCAGGACGTGCAGCAGCCGGGCCGGCAGCGTCAGCGTCGAGGCCATCGCCCCGGGCTGGGTGAAGCCGGTCTCCTCGTAACCCGCGCTGCACAGGGTGGTCTCGCCCGCGTGGCAGCGGTCGCACACCTGGCAGTTGCGGAAGCCCTCGCCGACGACCTTGCGGCCGACCAGCGCCGGCGGCACCCCGGCCCCCACCGCCTCGACGGTCCCGGACCACTCGTGGCCCGGCGTGAGGGGGTAACGGACGTACCCCTCGGGCCGGTTGCCCTGGTAGAGCTCGCGGTCGCTGCCGCAGATGCCGACGGCGTGGACGCGCACCAGCGCCTCGCCGGCCGCCGGCGGCACCGGCTCGTGCGGGATCAGCCGGTGCTCGCCGGGCGCCTCGACGACGACCGCGGTGCTCACTGCGTCCCCTTCGGCCTGCGCTGCTCCCAGCCGTCCGCCCACAGGTCGAACCGGGCCTGCTGCTGCGGGAACTCGGCCGCCGCGTCGACGTCCAGCTCCACACCGAGACCGGGCTCGTGGGACAGCTCGAAGTAGCCGTCGACGACCTGCGGGGCGCCCTTGACGACCTTCTTGATCTCCGCGTCCGCGAAGTCGTTGAAGTGCTCCAGGATCTTGAAGTTCGGCGAGGTGAAGCCGACCTGGAGGCTCGCGGCGGTCAGCACCGGGCCGCCCACGTTGTGCGGGGCCACCAGCATGTAGTGGGTCTCCGCGGTCGCCGCCAGCTTCCTGGTCTCCCAGATGCCGCCGATGTGGCCGACGTCGGGCTGGATGATGTCCACGGTCTGGTTGTCGAACAGCTCGCGGAACTCGATGCGGTCGTGGATGCGTTCACCGGTGGCGAGCGGGATGTCGACCTTGGCGGCGACCTTCTCCAGCGCCTTCAGGTTCTCCGGCGGCACCGGCTCCTCCAGCCAGGCCGGCTTGAAGGGCGCCAGCTCGTGGGCGAGGCGCACGGCGGTGGCGGGGGAGAACCGGCCGTGCATCTCCAGCATCAGCTCGGCGTCCGGGCCGATCGCGTCGCGCACGGCCTCGATGAGGGAGACCGCGTACAGGCTCTGCTCGTGGTCGAGCTCGAAGTGGCCGGTCCCGAACGGGTCGATCTTCAGCGCCCGGTACCCGCGCGCCACGACCTCCTGGGCGGCCTTGTGGTACGCCTCGGGCGTGCGCTCGGTCGTGTACCAGCCGTTGGCGTACGCCTTCACCTTGTCGGTGACCTTGCCGCCCAGCAGCTGCCAGACCGGTACGCCCAGCGCCTTGCCCTTGATGTCCCAGCAGGCCATCTCGATCACCGCGATACCGGACATCACGATCTCGCCGGCCCGCCCGTAGTCGCCGTACTTCATACGGCGCACGAGGTCCTCGACGGCGAACGGGTCGGAGCCGAGGACGTGGTTGACCTCGGCCTCCCGCAGATAGCCGAGGAGCGCGTCGGTGTGGCCCAGCATCCGGGTCTCGCCGACTCCCGTGAGTCCTTCGTCGGTGTGCACCTGGACGTAGGTCAGGTTCCGCCACGGCGTCCCGACCACGTGCGTGCTGATTCCCGTGATGCGCACGGCAGTTGCCCCCTGTGCTCTTCGCTCTGTTCGAAATTTCGTCACACGTTCGAAATGCTGGCGTGACAGTAAGGACGCGGCCCCGGAGGTGTCAATGGGTCGAACACAACCACCCGCGACGGATTTCGGTGGTATGCCGCGCTCGTCGCGCACGCGAACCGGAGGGAGCGCTGGTCGACGGGGCGGAACGCACGGTTCCCCACACAACTTTCACAGCTGTGACTATGAACGTTACCTGTGAGGAACCTAGTCTTCCGGCGTCATGGACTACTGCCAGCCGTGCCGCAGGCACCTCAACGGCGCGCTCGCCTGCCCGGGGTGCGGCACCCCCGCCGACGAGTGCCGCGCGCACGCCGACGCGCCGGACGACCCCGGCGCGCACGCCGGGACGGACGACGCCGCCGAGCCGTACGAGGACGACACCGAGCGTCCCGGCCGGGCCGCGGCGCGCGGACGCGGCCGTGGCGGTGACCGAGCCCGCGGCGAGGGTGGCGGACGGGCCGGCCGGCGCGACCGCAAGGCCGCCGCCCACCGGCGCCGGCGGCGCAGGGCCCTGCTGGTCGGTGCCGGGCTGCTGCTCGCGGCGGGCGGCCTGAGCCTGGCCGAACTCGGCATCGAGGTACCGGGGTCCGCGCCGAGCGCGGCGACGGCCGGCGACGAACGGGCCGACGGCGGCGCCAGATCGGCCGGGGAGACGTCCGCGCCGGGCGGCCCCGCGGCGGGCGGCGGCAGTGCGAAGCCCTCGGGCTCGCCGAGCGACTCCGCGTCCCCGTCGGCGTCCGAGTCCGCCGAGGACGAGAAGAAGGACGGCGACGAGGAGAAGGACGCGCAGCAGGCGTCGGCGTCCACGGGCCCGCTCACCGGCGCCTCGCCCTCGGCGCCCGCCGCGACGACGGCTCCCGGCGCCCCCGAGACCCCGTCAGCGGAGCCCACCTCGGCCCGGCCCACCCCGGCCCCGTCCCCCACGAAGTCCTGCAGCCGCTTCCTGTGGTGGTGCACCTGACGCGGTTTCACCGACCCGCGTCCCGCCCAGCGCCCGGCCCACGCAGACCGCTGTACCCCGGCCCGGATACGGGCCGGGCCTGAAGCGCATCGCAGGACGACGCACCTGAGGGTGACCGCCGCGTCCGCCCGGACGTAGGGACGCAGGCCGACGCCCCTGCCGCGGCGTCCCGCGTCCCGTCAACACGGCCCGCCGCACCCCGCATGCAGGCACCGACAGGCGACACCCCTGACGGGGCCCCATGTCCCGGTCGGCCCACATACTCGCCCCCAGGCGCCCATTGGGCCCGGCGTGGGCACGCCGCGCGTGCAAGGCACCGGGCGCGGAACCCCCGTGTCCCGGTCCCCCGGCCCCGGCCCGCAAGGGCGCGCCTAAGCGCCCGTCCAGCCCATGTGGGCGTGCCGTGCTGCGGGGGCAAGGCACGGGACCCGCGTGCCCCCGGTCCGCCGGCCACCTGGCGCGCACGGGCGCCGTACCCACGATCAGGCGCCCGTTGGGCCCCGCGTGGGCAAGGCGCCTGTCGCGGGACCCGCGTGCCCCGGTCCGCCGGCCACCTGGCGCGCACGGGCGTCGTACCCGCGCCTGGGCGCCCGTTCAGCCCGTACGGGTGTGCCGCGCAGGCAAGGCGCCTGGCTCGGGCCCCGCGCCCCGGTCCGCCGGCCCGCACGGGCGCCGTACCCGCCCCAGGCGCCCAGTCAGCCCGCGCGGGCGTACCGTGCCCGTCGGGTCCGCGGTCCCGCCCGCCAAGGGCCTCCGTGACCGCGCCGCCGGCCGCCCGCCGCGGCGAGTGACCTCACCGAGCACCCGGCACCGGCGACGGCGAGACCGGGCGACCCGGCACCGGCGACGGTGAGTCAGGGCCCCCGGCACCCGGCGAGACCCGGCCCCCCGGGCCTCCGGCACCCGGCGAGACCGGGCCCTCGGCACCGGCGACGACGAGACGACCGGCGCCCCCGGCGCCGACCCCCCCGCACCGCGGGCGTCAGGCGTCGAGCATTCGCTGGAGCAGCTCCCGCAGGGACAGCCGCTCCTCGTGGGAGAGCCCCGCGAGCGGCTCGCGGGCGAAGTCGAGAGAGTCCCGCAGGCTGCGGGCGATGCGGCGGCCCTCCTCCGTGGGCGCCGCCAGCTTGACGCGCCGGTCCGCGGGATCGGGGCGCCGCTCGACCAGCCCGCGTGCCTCCAGCCGGTCCACGATCCCCGTCACGTTCGACGGCTCGCACCGCAGCTTCTGCGCCAGCCGCCGCATCGGCAGCGGCTCCAGCGTGAGCAGGCTGAGCAGCCGCGCCTGCGCACCGGTGAGCGCGTGCTCGCCGGCCGCCTCCTCGTACTCCTCGTGGTAGCGGGCCACCACACTGCCGATGAGGTCGACGACCTCGAGCGTCAGGGCGTCGGGGCGGGTCTTCTGCGGGGACATGCGCTCCAGGCTACCCGGTTACTTGACATCCTGAAATATTCAGGAGCATGGTTGTTTCAGGTAATGAAACAAACTGCGCGAGAGCCGCTCCGCAGGCGCACAGGAAAGGCCCCCATGACCGACACGCCCCAGCTCCCCGCCGTCAGCCGCGAATGGCACCTGCTCAGCCGCCCGGTCGGCTGGCCGGAGCCCGGGGACTTCGACCTGGTCGAGGCCGAGGTCCCGCAGCCCAGGGACGGGCAGGTCCTCGTACGCAACAAGTACCTCTCGGTGGACCCGTACATGCGGGGCCGCATGAGTGCCGCCAAGTCGTACGTCGCCCCCTTCGAGCTGGGCAAGGTCATGCAGGGCGGTGCGGTCGGCGAGGTCGTCGCCTCGAAGGCCGAGGGGATCGCCGTCGGCGACCACGTGCTGCACTTCCTCGGCTGGCGCGAGTACGCCGCCGTGAGCGCCGAGCAGGCCGTCAAGGTCGACCCGGAGGCCGCCCCGCTGAGCACCTACCTCGGCGTGCTCGGCATGACCGGCCTGACCGCGTACGCGGGCCTGCTGCGCACCGCGTCCTTCAAGGAGGGCGACTCCGTCTTCGTCTCGGGCGCCGCGGGTGCCGTCGGCAGCCAGGTCGGCCAGATCGCGAAGCTGAAGGGCGCCTCGCGCGTCATCGGCTCGGCCGGTTCGGACGAGAAGGTCCGCCTGCTCGTCGACGAGTACGGCTTCGACGCCGCCTTCAACTACAAGAAGGGCCCGGTGGCCGAGCAGCTGCGCGAGGCCGCCCCGGACGGCGTCGACGTGTACTTCGACAACGTCGGCGGTGACCACCTGGAGGCGGCGATCGGCCGGCTCAACCAGGGCGGCCGGATCGCCGTCTGCGGCATGATCTCGGTCTACAACAACACCGAGCCGGCGCCCGGCCCGCGCAACCTCGCCCGTCTCATCCAGACCCGCGGCCGCATCGAGGGCTTCCTTGTCGGCGACCACTACGACCTCCAGCCGGAGTTCGTCGAGGAGGTCGGCTCCTGGGTCCGCTCCGGGGAGCTCAAGTACCGCGAGACGGTCGTCGAGGGCATCGAGAACAACCTGGAGGCCTTCCTCGGCGTCCTGCGCGGCGACAACACCGGGAAGATGATCGTCAAGCTCTGAGTCCGGGAGCGGGCGGGCTCCGGGCCCCCGGAGCCTGTCGCCGGACTTCCGGCATGCGGTAACTTCTTTCCGAAGTCGTCGCGATCGTGGGCGCGAGTCGCGGCGGACCAAGGAGGAAGCACCGTATGTCCATCCAGCAGTCCGAGGTCCTCTACACCGCCGTCGCCACCGCCGAGGGCGGGCGTGACGGCCGGGTCGCCACCGACGACGGCAGGCTCGACGTCGTCGTCAACCCGCCGAAGGAGATGGGCGGCAGCGGCGCCGGCACCAACCCGGAGCAGCTCTTCGCCGCCGGGTACAGCGCCTGCTTCCACGGCGCGCTCGGGGTCGTCGCCCGGCAGGAGAAGGCCGACATCACCGGCTCGACCGTCACCGCGAAGGTCGGCATAGGCAAGAACGAGGACGGCTTCGGCCTGATCGTCGAGATCTCCGCCGCCATCCCGAACGTCGACGCCGGCACGGCCAGGTCCCTCCTGGAGCGGGCCCACCAGGTGTGCCCGTACTCCAAGGCCACCCGGGACAACATCACCGTGACGCTCGTCTGACGGCGCGCGTCGCGCGCGACGGAGGCCGCACCCCCGCACCGGGGCGCGGCCTCCGTCCGTTCCCGGGCGGTACGGCGCGGTCGCCCCTCTCCGACTCCCCTGCGGGGACGAGGTGTTGGGGTCGTGACTGCCCCCGCGCCGGGCCCTTCCGGGCCCCGGGAAACCTGCCGCCGGGGGCGCGGGGAGCGCCCGGTAGGGTTTTGGCCATGCGTGATTTCGGGGCGGGCTTCCACTACTTGGTGCAGGGCCAGCGATGGGTGGCCAAGCACGGGCGACAGTACGGATTCGGACTGCTCCCGGGCCTGATAACCCTGGTGCTGTACGCGGCGGCCCTCACCGCCCTGGCCCTGTGGGGCGAGGACTTCACCACCTGGGCGACCCCGTTCGCGGACGACTGGGGCAGCCCTTGGCAGGGCCTCTTCCGCGGCTTCCTCACCGTCGTCCTCTTCGCCCTCGCCCTGGCCCTCTCCGTGCTGACGTTCACGGCGGTCACCCTGCTCGTCGGCCAGCCCTTCTACGAGTCCCTCTCCGAGCGCGTCGACCGGGACGTGTCCCCGGACGGCACCGCCCCCGAGTCGGGCCTGCCGCTCTGGCGCGAGCTGTGGATCTCCGGCCGGGACAGCCTGCGCATCCTGGTCCGGGCCCTCGTGTGGGGCATCCTGCTCTTCGCCCTCGGCTTCGTCCCGGTCGTCGGCCAGACCGTCGTCCCGGTGGTCGGATTCTTCGTCACCGGCTTCTTCCTCACGGAGGAGCTGACCGGGGTGGCCCTGCAGCGCAGGCGCGTCGAACTGCGCGCCCGCCTCGCCCTGCTGCGCTCCCGCAGGACGCTGGTCTGGGGCTTCGGGACCCCGCTCGCCGTCGCCTTCGTGGTCCCGTTCGTCGCCGTGTTCCTGATGCCGGGCGCGGTCGCGGGAGCCACCCTGATGGCGCGCGACCTGCTCGGCGAGCGGACCGGGGAACCCGACGAGGAGAGCGCCGCGGGCCACACGCACGCGGGCATCCCGCACCCGGGCGACGACGGGGCCGCCCCCGCATGACCGAGGTCCTCGCGGTCGCGGTCGTCACCGTCCTCGCGGTGATCGCGCCCGGCGCCGACTTCGCGATGATCGTCCGCAACAGCTATCTGCACGGCCGGCGGACCGGGCTCCTCGCCGCCGCCGGCGTCGCCGCGGGCGTCCTCGTGCACGTCACGTACACGATGCTCGGCGTGGGCCTGCTCATCGCCTCCTCGACCGCCCTGTTCACCGCGATCAAGCTGGTCGGCGCGGCCTACCTCGTCCTGGTCGGCGTCCGCACCTTCCGCACGCGCACCCGGGTCGAGGTCGACCTCCGGGCCGGCACGGACCTCGGTCCCCTCGCCGCCCTGCGCGCCGGGTTCCTCACCAACGTCCTCAACCCGAAGACGACCCTGTTCGTCGTCTCCACGTTCGCCCAGGTCGTCGGGCCCGGCACCCCGGTCCTCAGGCAGGTGGGCTACGGACTGTTCATGTCCCTCGCCCACCTGCTGTGGTTCGCCGTGGTCGCCGTGTTCTTCTCGCACGAGCGGATGCGCTCGCTGATGCTGCGCGGCCAGCGGGTGCTGAACAAGGTCATCGGCTCGGTCCTCGCCGGCCTCGGCGTGAGCCTCGCCTTCGCCCCGTCGCACTAGCCACAGGGCCTCCTGGGGGTCACCCCGCTTCCAGGGCCGTCCGCAGGATCGACCGGACCTGCGCGATGATGTCCAGCCGGTTCCGCACGAACCCGGGGTCGGTGACCGTTCCGGTCGCGGGGTCCGTGTTGCCGGCGCCGAACTCCAGCACCGGTGTGTGCACATGGCCGCCCGGCAGCGAGGAGCGCAGGCCGAGCCGGTCGCGCAGCAGCGTCGCCCGGTAGGCGATCTCGTTGGACAGGTAGTTGCCGCCGCCCCCGGCGCGGGCCGTCGAACCGGGCGTCGGTCCCTCGGGGCGCACCACCGGCTCCGTGCCGCCCGCCGGTATCTCCGTCACCGAGGTGTTGTCGTACACCGGGAAGCGCCCGGTGTCCGCGGCCACGATCGCCCCGTACGGCAGCGTCGTCGACGTCCACTGCGGCTGGGAGGCCGGGTCGGACACGGGGACCGTCTCGGTGCGGGAGACGTTTTCGTTGTCCGGGAAGCCGCCCCGCCAGGCCCCGTTGGTCCGCTCCACGTCGAAGCGGCCGACCCGGCCCTGGCTCACCGTCGTGAACAGGTCCACCCGGCCCAGGTGCGGGCGCAGCGTCCGTTCCACCGTCCCGTCGGTGAAGTCCTGCCAGCGCACCGGGAAGACCGCCGTCTCGACGCGGGCGGGGCCGTCGGCGGTCTGGATCGTCGTCCCGTCGAGGGCGAGCGCTCCGGCCCCCGAGGGGTTGGAGATCCTGACGTCGCGGTCCAGCGTGAACGGGTCGAACCCGGTGAGCAGGACGCGCTTCACGCCCTTGCCGTGGGGATAGCGGATGGCGTTCTGCCCCCGCGAGTTCTCCTCCAAGGTGGCCAGCAATGCCCGCCGTTGCACGTCCGTCAGGCCGAACCCCGGCTCCCACGCGCGGACTTCGCGGGTCATGCCGAGCCGGGCCCAGTACAGCGGCCGGTCGTCGTCCCGGCTCAGGTCGCCACCGGCGGGGCCGCGGCCCTGGGCCCGGTCCACGGCCCGCCGCCACAGCCGCGCCCCCTCCCGTTCCACGACGCGCTCGGCCTGCGCGTACGAGTGCGCCGCGTCCAGGGCCCGGCCGAACCGCGGTGCCACGGTGTCGAATCCGGACCGCCGCAGGATCTCCTGGGGTGCCGCCCTGTCGAGCCGCTGCTCCTCGACGGTGGGGGCCTCGGCCGCCGTCGCGGTGGGTGCGGTCGCGAGCCCCGCCAGCAGGGCCAGTCCGAGGACACCGATGCGAGCACGTGCGTGAGTCAAGGGAGTTGGGCCTTCCGTCGCCGTGGGGTGCTTGGGATGGCCGCAGTATCGCGTGACGCACGGGGCGCACGCCATGGTGCGTGACCGGGGCGGATCAGGCGGGGGCCGCGCTCGCCCGCCGGCCACGGCGCGACCCTCGATGGCATCGTTGACATCCGCACGTATCTGACGGACATCGGCCGGCTGAACGAATACCGCGCCGTACGGCGGGAGTTCCTCACCAGGACCGCGCGGTCGTCGCGGCGGTCAGTCCTCGCCCAGCAGGGTGAGGAAGTCCCGGAAGGCGGCGGGCATGTCCACCGACTCCGGGTCCAACAGCCACTGGTACTGGAGTCCGTCCATCACGGCGACGAGCAGGGGAGCGGCACGCTCGGGTGTGAGTCCGCTCGGCAGCCGCTCCCCGTACTGCTCGCGCAGCACCGCCGCCATGTTCGCCCGCACCGCGGTGTAGCGCTCGGTGAAGAACTCGCGTGCCGGATGGCCCTCGGTGACGCTCTCTCCGAGCAGCGCCGAGAAGGTCTGCACGATGCCCGGCCGCATCGCGTTGTACTCGACGAGGGACCGCAGCAGATCGAGCCGCCACCGGCTGTCCGGCACCGCGTCCCACTGGTCGCGCTCCCGGAGCACGGCGACGAGCAGCGCCTCCTTGGTCGGGAAGTAGTGCAGCAGCCCCTGCTGGGTGAGACCGACCCGCTCCGCGACGGCGGCCAGGCTCGCGCCCCGGTAGCCGCGCCCGGCGATCACCTCCAGGGCGGCACGCACGATCTCCGCGCGCCGTTCCTCGCTCCTGGTCCTGCCCGTCATGCCGTCACCGTACGGCATCCGCTCTCCCATGTGTAACGCTGAGGTCACGAAACCTACCGCTCTACAGGTGACGCGTGCAGGATGGAGGCGCCCAAGGACTTCGACGAGGAGGCACGCCGTGGCACAAGCAGCGCAGCAGCGGACGGGGGAGGCGGCGGACCGGGCCCGGGAGGCGGCCGTCGAGGCGGCCCTCGGCAGGCTCGGCCTGGACGCGAAGACGAGGCTGCTGTCCGGACAGGACATGTGGTCCCTGCCCCCGCTCCCCGAGATCGGACTGCCCTCCCTGGTCATGTCCGACGGCCCGATCGGCGTCCGAGGCGTGCACTGGACCGCCGACGACCCCTCCGTCGCGCTGCCGTCCCCGACCGCCCTCGCCGCCACCTGGGACCCCGGCCTCGCCCGCCGCGCCGGTGTCCTCCTCGCCCAGGAGGCCCGCCGCAAGCACGTCCACGTGCTGCTCGCGCCCACCGTCAACCTGCACCGCTCCCCGCTCGGCGGGCGCCACTTCGAGGCGTACAGCGAGGACCCGTTCCTGACCGGCCGGATCGGCGCGGCCTACGTGACCGGCGTGCAGTCGGGCGGCGTCGGCACCACCGTGAAGCACTTCGTCGCCAACGACGCCGAGACCGACCGCTTCACCGTGAACAACGTGGTCTCCGAACGCGCCCTGCGCGAGCTCTACCTGGCCCCCTTCGAGGCCATCGTGGAGAACGCCCGTCCCTGGGGCGTCATGACCGCCTACAACTCGGTCAACGGCCCCACGATGACCGAGCACCGCCACCTCGTGAACGAGGTGCTGCGCGGCGAATGGGGCTTCGACGGCTTCAACGTCTCCGACTGGACGGCCGCCCGCTCCACCGTCGGCGCCATCGAGGGCGGCCTCGACGTCGCCATGCCGGGCCCGCGGACCGTGTACGGCGAGGCACTGGCCCGCGCCGTACGCGACGGCGATGTCGCGGAGTCCAAGGTGGACGACGCCGTGCGCAACGTCCTGCGCCTCGCCGCCCGCGTCGGCCTCCTGGAAGGCGCCGAGCCGGTCGTGAGCGAGCGGCCCGCCCCCGTCGACGGCGAGGCGCTGGCCCGCGAGATCGCCCGCCGCTCCTTCGTCCTGGCGCGCAACGAAGGCGCACTCCCGCTGCCCGGGGGACACCGGGTCGCCCTGCTCGGCGCCGCCGCCCGCGACGCCCGCGTGCTCGGCGGCGGCTCCGCCACCGTCTTCCCGGCCCGTGTCGTCTCCCCGCTCGACGGCCTCACCGCCGCCCTCCCCGAGGGCACCCTGACGTACGCCGTCGGCGCCGACCCGAACGAGGAACTCGCCGTCGCCGACAAGGGGTTCGCGCTCCGCGCGGTCTGCCGCGACGCAGACGGCACGGTCATCGGCACGGGCACCGCACCGAGCGGACACATCCAGTGGATGGGCGACGACCTGCCCGAGGGCGTCACCCACGACGCCCTGCACAGCGTCGAGCTGACCGGCACCTTCACCCCGCGCGAGAGCGGCCCGCACACCTTCGGCACCAGGGGACTCGGCGCCTTCACCCTCACCGTCGACGGGCAGGTGCGCTACGACGACGTGGCGAGCACCGACACGGACGATCCGTTCATCTCCTTCTTCGGCGCCCCCGTCGAGCGCGCCCGCGTGGAGCTGACGGCGGGACGCGCGTACGAGGTGTCCCTGCGCCACACGGTCACCTTCCCCGAGGACGCCCCCATGAAGGTCGTCACCTTCACGCTCGTCCACCAGGAACCGCGGCGCGACCCCGAGGAACTGATCGCCGAGGCCGTCGAGGCCGCCCGCGCCGCCGACACCGCCGTCGTCGTGGTCGCCACCACCGAGCGCGTCGAGTCCGAGGGCTTCGACCGCAAGGGCCTCCGCCTGCCCGGCCGCCAGGACGACCTGGTCCGCGCCGTCGCCGCCGCCAACCCGAACACCGTCGTGGTCGTGAACTCCGGTTCCCCGGTGGAGCTTCCGTGGCGCGAGGAGGTCGCCGCCGTGCTCCTCGGCTGGTTCCCCGGCCAGGAGGGCGGCGCCGCCCTCGCCGATGTCCTCACCGGCGCCCACGAGCCGGGCGGCCGCCTGCCCACCACCTGGGGCTCCCTCCAGGACGCCCCGGTCACCCGGGTCACCCCGGCCGACGGCGAACTGCACTACACGGAGGACGTGTTCATCGGCTACCGCGCCTGGGAGAAGGAGGGCAGGACCCCCTCGTACGCCTTCGGGCACGGACTCGGCTACACCGACTGGACCTACGAGTCGGTCGAGGTCGCCGGGAGCACCGCCACCGTCCGCCTGCGCAACTCCGGCGAGCGCACCGGACGGGAGGTCGTCCAGGTGTACCTCGCCCCCGTGGACCCGGACCCCGCACGGCCCGCCCGCTGGCTGGCCGGCTTCGCGACCGTGCGGGCGGCCCCCGGCGAGAGCGCCGAGGCCGTCGTCGAACTCCCGCGCCGTGCCTTCGAGGTGTGGGACACGACCGCGGGCGCGTGGCGTCTTGTGAAGGGTTCGTACGAGGTTCAGGCAGGCCGTTCCCTTGCCGACCGCCGGGTGCGCACGATCATCGAGGCGTGACCGCCGGACGCCTCCACGGAGCAGCCCCGGCCCGGAACCTGACGGCCGGGCCGGGGCTCGTCCGTACGCCCCTAGTCCCGTACGGAGAACCGGTACACGGTCTCCGAGCGGTACACCTCGCCCGGCAGCAGCCCGGTGCTCGGGAACTCGGGCCGGTTGGGGGAGTCGGGGAAGTGCTGCGTCTCCAGCGCGATGCCGTCGCCCGGCGCGAAGGGCACCGACGCGTCGAGGTGGTCCGCCGTGTAGAGCTGGAGCCCGGGCTCCGTGGTCGCCACCGACAACTGCCGCCCGGACGCCGGGTCGTACAGCTCGGCCACCTTCACCGGGCTCTCGCTCAGGCCCTTGTCGAGCACGAAGTTGTGGTCGTAGCCGGAGCCGACCTTGCGCGGCGTGCGGAAGTCGAAGCGCGTCCCGTCGACGGCCGCGAGCTCGCCGGTCGGGATCAGGTCGGCGTCCACCGGCGTCAACCGCGAGGCGTCGAGGCGCAGTTCATGGCCGCCCGCGTTCCCCGAACCGGTCAGGTTCCAGTACGTGTGGTTCGTCAGGTTCACCACCGTCGGCGCGTCCGTGACCGCCTCGTAGGAGATCCGCAGCGCGCCGTCCCCGTCCAGCGTGTAGGTCGCCGAGACCTCCAGGCGTCCAGGGAAGCCCTCCTCGCCGTCCGGGCTCACCCGCGACAGGCGCACCCCGTGCTCGACCGGCTCCGCGTCCCACACCCGCTTGTCGAAGCCCCGGTCCCCGCCGTGCAGGGAGTTGGGCCCGTTGTTCCGCGCCAGCCGGCAGATCCCGCCGTCGAGCGGGAAGCGCCCGCCCGCGATCCGGTTCGCGTACCGCCCGACCAGCGCCCCGAAGTAGGGCTCGGGGTGGGCGACATAGTCGTCGAGCCGCGGGAACCCGAGGACCACGTCCACGGTCCGCCCGTCCCGGTCCGGGACCTCGGCCGACTGCACGATCCCGCCGTACGTCAGTACCCGCACCCGCACTCCCGAGCGCTCCAGCGTCCAGCGGTGGACGCGGGCGCCGTCGGAGAGGGTGCCGAAGAGTTCGCTAGGCATGATCGAGACCCTACGCTCCGGACCCGCCCGGCACGCGCGCGTACCCTCCGGATCACGCCGCCGGCTTCCTCGCCGTGACCGTCCGGTACGCGATCTCCGCGATCCGCGCCTGGCCGTCGCGGCTCGGGTGGAACCAGTCCCAGTGGCTCAACTGGGTGGTGCCGAAGCGGTAGTCGTAGACCGCGCCCCCGTCGAAGCGGCACCGCCGGTCCTTCGCGCAGACCTCCTCCAGGACGGAGTTGTACGCCTCCACGCGCTTCTGGACCTTCGCGCGCCGCTGGGTCGCCGCCGCGTCCAGGGCGTCCGCGTCCCCCAGCATCGAGGGGCAGATGCCCAGCTTCCACACCTGCTTGCCCAGCGCGTTCCCGCGCCCCTGGGACCACAGCCGCTTCAGGTCGGGCACGCTCGACACGTACACCTGGGTCCGCGGCGCGGCCGTGCGCAGGGTTCGCATCGCGTCCTCGAACTCGGCCCGGAAGTCCGCCACCGAGGTCATCGCCGAGACACTCGCCCGGCAGGCGTCGTTGGCGCCCGCCATGACCGTCACCAGCTCCGGCTTCCTGGTCGCCGCCCGGGTCATCTGGGCCGGCAGGTCCGCCATCCGGGCCCCGGTCACCGCGTAGTTCCAGCTGCGCTCGGCGGCCCCGGCCCGGCCGAGCAGCCGCACGGCGAGACTGCGCACGCCCGCGTCGCTGCCCGTGGCCCACGACACCTCGGGGCAGTCGGACAGCACCGAGCACGCGTCGAAGCCGCGCGTGATCGAGTCGCCCACCGCGACCAGGGACTCGGGGCTGCGGTCCCAGGCGGGCGTCGGCCTCGGGGACGGGCGGGCCTTCGCCGCGGCGCCCTCGGGGGCCGCCGCGTCGCCACCGGAGGCGTCGCAGCCCGCGATGCCCAGGACGGCCGCCGCCGCGACGGCGAGGACGGTCCGTGAACGGTGGCTCCGCTTCCGCATCCCCAGTTCCCCTCGTTCGTCGTGCACACTCGGCCGGCCACCGCGTCCCGGCGGGTGGCCGCGGCCGCCCGGTACGGCCCGCGAACCGCGGCGGCGGGTCCGGCACGCGTCCCGCCGGGTGAAACCTCGGTGTTTATGCGCCCTGGGACCGACGGTACGTCACACTCCTTGCGCCGCCGCACGGTAGCCTCGCCCCGTGGCCGCCCTGCCACTGCCGTTCCGCTAAGTTACAAGATGTCCCGCTCTGCCCGGAGGTCCCGGTGACGACACGTGGAGTTCTCTACGTGCACTCCGCGCCGCGCGCGCTGTGCCCGCACGTCGAGTGGGCAGTCGCGGGCGTGCTCGGTACGCGCGTCAGCCTCGACTGGATCCGGCAGCCGGCGGCGCCCGGCACCTGGAGATCCGAGTTCTCCTTCAAGGGCGAGGCCGGCACGGCCTCCCAGCTCGCCTCGGCGCTGCGCGGCTGGCAGATGCTGCGCTTCGAGGTCACCGCCGAGCCCTGCCCGACGGCCGAGGGCGAGCGCTACAGCTGCACCCCCGACCTGGGCATCTTCCACGCCGTCACCGGAATCCACGGCGACATCCTGATCCCCGAGGACCGGCTGCGCGCCGCGCTGGTCCGCTCCCAGCGCGGCGAGAGCGAGCTGGAGGGCGAACTCGCCAAACTCCTCGGCAAGCCCTGGGACGACGAGCTGGAGCCCTTCCGCCACGCCGGTGAGGGCGCCCCCGTCCGCTGGCTCCACCAGGTCGTCTGACCCGCCGTCACCCGGCACACGAGAGGGCCCCCGCCCGAAGGCGGGGGCCCTTTCCGTGTCACTCGGCGTACGACCGGAACTCGACGGCGTACGTCCGGATCTAGACGGTGCGGAACGCCAGGACCACGTTGTGGCCGCCGAAGCCGAACGAGTCGTTCAGCGCGGCGATACGGCCCTCGACGGGGAGCTTGCGCGCCTCGCCGCGGACGATGTCGGCGTTGGCCTCGGCCTCGGGGTCGAGGTTCTCCACGTTGATGGTCGGCGGGGCGATCCGGTGGTACAGGGCGAGGACCGACGCGACGGACTCGACACCGCCGGCGCCGCCGAGCAGGTGCCCGGTCATCGACTTCGTCGCGGAGACCGCGATGTGGTCGGTGTCGTCGCCGAACACCTTGCGCAGCGCCTTCAACTCGGCCACGTCACCGGCCGGCGTCGAGGTGGCGTGCGCGTTCACGTGCACGACCTCCGCCTTGTCCAGGTCGGTGTTGTCGAGCAGGTTCTGCAGGGCGTGCGAGATGCCGCGGCCCTCGGGCTCCGGCTGCACGATGTCGTGGGCGTCCGCCGAGATGCCCTGGCCGACGGCCTCCGCGTAGACCCGCGCACCGCGCTCGGCGGCGTGCTCGGCCGACTCCAGGACGAGGACGCCGGCGCCCTCGCCGAGGACGAAGCCGTCACGGCCGACGTCGTAGGGACGCGAGGCGCCCTGCGGGTCGTCGTTGTTCTTGGACATCGCCATCATGTTGCCGAAGGCGGCGATGGGCAGCGGGTGGATGGCCGCCTCAGTGCCGCCCGCGACGACGACGTCGGCGCGGCCGGTGCGGATCATCTCGATCGCGTAGCCGATGGCCTCGGCGCCCGAGGCGCAGGCGGAGACCGGGGTGTGCACGCCCGCGCGGGCGCCCACGGCGAGGCCCACGTTGGCGGACGGGCCGTTCGGCATCAGCATGGGGACGGTGTGCGGGGAGACGCGGCGTACGCCCTTCTCCTTCAGCACGTCGTACTGGTCGAGCAGGGTCGTCACGCCGCCGATGCCGGAGGCGATGACCGCGCCGAGACGGTCGGGGTCGACACTCTCGTCCTCACCGGCCTTGGCGGTGAAGCCTGCGTCGGCCCAGGCCTCCTTGGCCGCGATCAGCGCGAACTGCGCCGAGCGGTCGAGGCGGCGGGCCTGCGGGCGGGGGATGACCTCGCCCGGTTCCACGGCGATCTGTGCCGCGATGCGGACCGCCTGGTCGGCGGCCCAGTCCTGCTCCAGAGGGCCGACGCCGGAACGTCCGGCGACCAGGCCCTCCCAGGTAGAGGCTGCGTCGCCACCCAGCGGTGTGGTTGCGCCGATACCGGTGACGACCACGGTGCGATTGGTCGGGCTCACGGGAATTCTTTCTCCAACGGATACGAGGATTCAGCGGCGCCACCGCCGGGTGGCGGGGCAGTCAGCCCAGGAGATCGGACGATCAGGCCTGGTGCTTGAGGATGTAGGACGTCGCGTCACCGACGGTCTTGAGGTTCTTGACGTCGTCGTCCGGGATCTTGACGTCGAAGCGCTCTTCGGCGGCGACGACGACCTCGACCATGGACAGCGAGTCGACGTCCAGGTCGTCGGTGAAGGACTTGTCCAGCTGGACGTCCTCGGTGGGGATCCCGGCGATCTCGTTCACGATCTCGGCGAGACCTTCGACGATCTCTTCCTGAGTGGCGGCCATGTCAGGCGCTCCTTCGGTATGTGTTCAGAGGGTGTGGCGGTACTCCGGCCGGAGATGATCCGGACGGTGTGCCTAGGGGAGGGTAACGACCGTGGCGGCGTAGACGAGACCCGCCCCGAAGCCGATGACGAGCGCGGTGTCGCCGCTCTTCGCCTCGCCGGTCGCCAGAAGCCGCTCCATCGCGAGCGGGATCGAGGCGGCCGACGTGTTGCCGGTGGTGCGTACGTCGCGGGCGACCGTGACGTGCGCCGGCAGTTTGAGAGTCTTCACCATCGAGTCGATGATCCGCTCGTTGGCCTGGTGCGGGATGAACACGTCCAGGTCGTCCGGGGCGATCCCGGCCGCGTCCAGCGCCTGCTGGGCGACCTTCGCCATCTCGAACACGGCCCAGCGGAACACCGCCTGGCCCTCCTGCGTGATGGCGGGGAACTTGATCTCGCCCTTGGAGTCGAGCGGCAGCGTGGAGACGTCGCCGCTGTGGAAGCGGTCCCACGGCACGGTCTGCTTGATCGTGCCGGCCTTGTCGCCCTCGGAGCCCCAGACGGTCGGGCCGATGTGCGGCTCCTCGGACGGGCCCACGACGACCGCGCCCGCGCCGTCGCCGAACAGGAAGGCCGTCGCGCGGTCCTCCAGGTCGGTGAGGTCGGACAGCCGCTCCACGCCGATGACGAGGACGTACTCGGCCGAACCCTCGACGATCATGCCCTTGGCGAGCGTGAGGCCGTAGCCGAAGCCCGCGCAGCCGGCCGAGATGTCGAAGGCGGCGGCCTTCGCCGTGCCCAGCCTGTCGGCGATCTCGGTGGCGATGGCCGGGGTCTGGGCGAAGTGCGAGACGGTGGAGACGACCACGGCGCCGATCTGCTCGGCGGAGATCCCGGCGTCCGCGATGGCCTTGCCGGACGCCTCGACCGACATCGCGGCGACCGTCTCCTCGGGGGAGGCCCAGTGCCGGGTCTCGATGCCGGAGCGCGAGCGGATCCATTCGTCGGACGAGTCGATCGTCTCCAGGATCACCTCGTTGGGCACGACCCGGACCGGGCGGTAGCCGCCCACGCCCAGGATGCGCGCGTACGGTGCGCCCTTCCTTGCCTTGATCTTCGACATGCTCTCCGGGCTCCTTATGCCGCGCTGTACTCGACGACGAGCTCGCGAGCCGCGTCGAGGTCGTCGGGTGTCTTCAGCGCCAGCGTCCTGACGCCGGGCAGCGCGCGCTTGGCGAGCCCCGTGAGGGTGCCGCCGGGGCACATCTCGATCAGCGCGGTCACCCCGAGCTCCTTGAACGTCTCCATGCACAGGTCCCAGCGGACCGGGTTGGCGACCTGGCCGACGAGGCGCGAGACGACCTCGGCACCGGTGGAGACGGTCCGGCCGTCCTTGTTCGACACGTACGTGATCCGCGGGTCCGCCGGGGTCAGTTCCGCGGCGGCCTCGGCGAGCACGTCGACGGCGGGCGCCATGTGGTGCGTGTGGAACGCGCCGGCCACCTTCAGGGCGATCACCTTGCGCACGCCCTCGGGCTTGTCGGCCTCCAGGGCGGCCAACTGCTCCAGCGTACCGGCGGCCACGATCTGGCCCGCGCCGTTCATGTTCGCCGGGGTCAGACCGAGCTTCTCCAGATGCGGCACCGTCGTCTCCGGGGCGCCGCCGAGCAGGGCGGACATGCCGGTCTCGGTGACGGCGGCGGCCTCGGCCATCGCCAGGCCCCGCTTGCGGACGAGGCGCAGCGCCTCGGTCTCGCCGAGCACGCCCGCGACCGCGGCGGCGGTGATCTCACCGACGCTGTGGCCGGCGACGGCCCCCGGGGACACGTCGCCGAGCGCGGACGCGGACAGCAGTCCGGCCGCGACGAGCAGGGGCTGGGCCACGGCCGTGTCGCGGATCGCGTCCGCGTCGGCCTGCGTGCCGTAGTGGGCGAGGTCGAGCCCGATGGCGTCCGACCACGCGGCGACGCGGTCGGCGGCACCGGGCAGTTCGAGCCAAGGAGTCAGGAAGCCGGGCGTCTGGGCGCCCTGGCCGGGAGCGACGAGTACGAGCACTCTCACACTCTCTCTTGTGGACGGCCACGGCCGCCCGTGGGGACAGGGACGAAGAACGGGAGGGGGAATTGTGGACCCCCGACAAAAGCCTAGGCCTGAGGATCTCCATCGGCCAGACGCCCCAGGATCAGGGCGATGCGCAGTGTGAACGCGGAGCGTACATCGGAGGGCGACCAGCCGGTGACGTCAGTCACACGTCGGAGCCGGTAGCGCACGGTGTTGGGATGCACGAAGAGCATGCGGGCCGCGCCTTCGAGGCTGCTCGCCTGTTCCAGATACACGCTCAGTGTCTCCAGGAGCGCCGATCCGGCCTCCTCCAGCGGTCTGTAGATCTCCTCCACCAACTGCTCGCGGGCCGAGGGATCCCCGGCGATCGCGCGCTCCGGAAGGAGATCGTCCGCCAGCACCGGCCGCGGCGCGTCCTGCCAGGCGAAACACGCCTTGAGGCCGGCGGCGGCCGCCTGCGCGGACCGGGTCGCGGCCAGCAGGTCGGGCACGATCGGCCCGGCCACCACCGATCCCGCCGCGTACGGGCCGATCAGCGACTTGGCGACGGCGAGCGGGTTGTCGCTGCCGCCGGCGATGACCACGAGCCGGTCGCCGAGCACCCCGGTGAGCACCTGGAGCTTGGCGTGCCGGGCCGCCCGCCGGATCGCCTCCACCGTCAGCTCGCTGTCGCCGTCGGGCGCAGTGCCGAGCACGACGCACACGTGCTCCGGCGAGTTCCAGCCGAGCGCCGCGGCGCGGGACACGGCGCCCTCGTCGGCCTCGCCGGACAGGACGGCGTTCACCACGAGGGACTCCAGCCGCGCGTCCCAGGCACCCCGGGCCTCCGCGGCCTGGGCGTACACCTGGGCGGTGGCGAAGGCGATCTCACGGGCGTACACGAGGAGCGCCTCGCGCAGCACGGACTCGTCCCCCGGCGCCGCGACCTCGTCGATCGCGCTCTCCATGACCTCGATGGTGGTGCGCACCATCTCGACGGTCTGGCGCAGGGTGATCGCCCGGGTCAGCTCGCGGGGGGCGGTGCCGAAGACGTCGGTGGAGATGGCCTGGGGGGCGTCCGGGCGCCGGAACCACTCGGTGAAGGCGGCGATACCCGCCTGGGCGACCAGCCCGATCCACGACCGGTTCTCCGGCGGCATCGCCCGGTACCACGGCAGCGTCTCGTCCATGCGCGCGATGGCCTGCGCGGCGAGACTCCCGGACGACTTCTCCAGCCGCCTCAGGGTCGCGGTGTGCGTGTGCGGCGGGCGTGCTGCGGGTTCGGTGTTGCTGGTTTGGGGTTCGGGCACGGGACAAGACTGCCTTATCCGGACGCGTGTGCGCCGCGCCGGGTCCCGGTGGCCCGCCCGCACGGGTCTACCGTGGGCTGTGTGATGGACGTACGGCGCGCCGACGAGCGCTACCGCGGAGGGGACCCGGCGGCCGGGATCGAGTCCCTGCACGCCTTCTCCTTCGGCCCCCACTACGACCCCGACAACCTCCGCTTCGGCCCGCTGATCGCCTGCAACGAGGAGCGGCTCGCTCCCGGCGCCGGCTTCGACGAGCACCCGCACAGCCACACCGAGATCGTCACGTGGGTGATCGAGGGCGAGCTGACGCACCGCGACTCCGCGGGCAACGAGTCGCGGGTGCGGGCCGGCGACGTGCAGCGGCTCAGCGCCGGCGGCGGCGTCCGGCACGTGGAACGCAACGACGGGCTGACCCCGCTGACCTTCGTGCAGATGTGGCTCGCCCCGCTGGAGCCGGGCGGCGACCCCGTCTACGAGACCGTCCACGGCATCGCGGACTCCACGCCGTACGCGGTCCCGGAGGCCGGGGCCATGCTCCACGTGCGCCGCCTGACCGCGAGCGAACGCACGGCGATCCCCGACGCCCCCTTCGTCTACGTCCACGTCGTCCGCGGCGAGATCCGGCTGGACGGCCTGGAACTGGAGACCGGCGACGCGGCCCGCATCCCGGACGCGAAGGACCTGGAAGCCATAGCGGGCTCCCCGGCGGAACTCCTCATCTGGGAAATGATCCAGGCGTGAGCCAGGGGACCACCGGGCTCCGGCGAGGGAAATGCAGCCCCTCCGGCGTTTGAGGAGCGGGGTCGGGGGCGGAGCCCCGAGTGCGGGGAGGCGAGGGAAATGCAGCCCCTCCGGCGTTTGAGGAGCGGGGTCGGGGGCGGAGCCCCGAGTCGGGACGGGAAGGGGCGGAGGGGGCGAGGAAACGCCCGGCCGCCCCGAGCCACCCGACCCCCGGGACGCAGGCCGGGCAGGAGCCCCCGAGCCGGGGGACGGCCCGGTCACCGCCGGACAGGACCGGCACCGGCGGGACGCTCAGGCGCCGCCGGAAACCTCCGCGACCACCGCGTCCGTGAAGGCCGGCCACACCTCACTGGCCCACACCCCGAACGCCCGGTCCGTGAGCGCCACACAGGCGACCCCCAGGACGGGGTCGACCCACAGGAACGTACCGGACTGCCCGAAGTGCCCGAAGGTCCCCGGCGAGGACGAACTCCCGGTCCAGTGCGGCGACTTGGAGTCACGGATCTCGAATCCGAGCCCCCAGTCGTTGGGGTTCTGGTGCCCGTACCCGGGCAGGACGCCCTTGGTCCCGGGGAACTGGACCGTCATCGCCTCGGCGACGGTCCGCGGATCGAGCAGCCGAGGCGCCTGCACCTCCGCCGCGAACCGCACGAGGTCGTCCACCGTGGACACCCCGTCCTTGGCGGGCGACCCGTCGAGCGTGGTCGAGGTCATGCCCAGCGGCTCCAGGACCGCCTGCCGCAGATAGTCCCCGAAGGGGATCTCGGTGGCCTTGGCGATGTGGTCCCCGAGCACCTCGAACCCGGCGTTGGAGTACAGCCGCCGCTCCCCGGGCGCCGAGGTCACCCGGTGCTCGTCGAAGGCGAGCCCGGAGGTGTGCGCGAGGAGATGACGGACCGTCGAGCCGGCGGGCCCGGCCGGTTCGTCGAGCTCGACCGCCCCCTCCTCGTACGCGACGAGGGCGGCGTACGCGGCGAGCGGCTTGGTGACGGAGGCGAGCGCGAAGCGCCGCCCGCCGGGGCCGTGCGCCCCGAGCACCGTGCCGTCCGCGCGGACGACGGCCGCCGCGGCGGTGGGGACGGGCCAGTTCTCGATCGACGCCAGGCTCTGCAAGGACATGCCCCCGAGCCTAAGGGCCGCCCAGCCGCAGCCGCATCGAGGGGTCGGGCTTGCGCACGAAACCGAGCGAGGCGTAGAGCGGCTCCGCCGCGGCCGAGGCGTTCAGGTCGACCTGCGGGACACCCCGCTCGCGGAACCAGTCGAGCAGCGCCTCCATGCACGCGCGGGCGTACCCGCGCCGCCGGCACTCCGGATCGGTGGCGACGCTGAACACATGGCCCACCGCGCCGTGCGGATTGCCCTCCCGTCCGATGCGGTACTCCACCGTCCCGGCGACCAGCGCCGCGAGTGCCCCCGGCCGCTCCGGGTGGTCCACGACGAAGGCGGCGAAGTCACCGTCCGGCTCGGCGAGCCTGCGCCGTACCGTGGGCAGCGACTCGGCGTGCCACGCGGTGGAGCTGTCGGCCCCGGCCATCGAGTCGATCATCACCTGGCGCAGGCGGAGCAGCTCCCCGGCGTCCTCGGGCAGGGCACGGCGTACGGCACTCATGCCCCGCACGGTATTCACCGCGACGGCCCCGCGTCGCCGGATTTTCGGTGGATTCCGCTTGCTTGGAGTGCACTCCAAGGTTTTAGCGTGGGGGCATGACGGTGATGGAGACCACGGCCGCCGACGCCGAGACCGGCACCGGCACGGACGTCTGCGCCACGGCGCCCGAGCGCCACCCCCGCCCGGACGGCCGGGACAACTACACGATCAGCGAGGTCGTCGCCTTCACCGGCCTGACCGCGCACACCCTGCGCTGGTACGAGCGGATCGGGCTGATGTCGCACATCGACCGCTCGCACACCGGCCAGCGCCGCTACAGCAACCGCGACCTGGACTGGCTCAGCCTCGTCGGCAAGCTGCGGCTGACCGGCATGCCGGTCGCCGACATGGTGCGCTACGCGGAACTGGTGCGCGAGGGCGACCACACCTTCGGCGAGCGGTGCGCCCTGCTCGAAGCGACCCGCCGGGACGTACGGGCGCGGATCGCCGAGCTCCAGGACACCCTGGCCGTGCTCGACCACAAGATCAGTTTCTACGCGGACGCCGGGCGCGCCCCGGCGTCGGAGAGGCCCCGATGACGGACAGCAGGATCGCTCAGGCACAGCTCGGCACGGGAGGCCCGGAGGTCGGTGTGCAGGGCCTCGGCTGCATGGGCATGAGCTTCGCCTACGGCCCCACGGACGCCGGGGAGGCGCGGGCCGCGCTGGAGCGCGCGCTGGAACTCGGCGTCACGCTCTACGACACCGCGGACGCCTATGGCGCGGGGGAGAACGAGGAGTTCCTCTCCCCGTTCTTCAAGGCCCACCGGGACGAGGTCGTCATCGCGACGAAGTTCGCCCTGTCCATCCCGCCGGACCAGCCGACGAAGCGCGTCATCCGCAACGACACGCCGTACATCCGCCAGGCGGTGGAGGCGAGCCTCAAGCGCCTGGACGTCGACGTGATCGACCTCTACTACATGCACCGGCGGGACGTGGACATCCCGATCGAGGAGACCGTCGCGACGATGGCGGAGCTGGTCCGCGAGGGCAAGGTCAAGCACCTCGGGCTGAGCGAGGTCACCGGCCGCGAGCTGCGCGCCGCCCAGAGCGTGCACCCGATCGCGGCCGTGCAGTCGGAGTGGTCCCTGTTCAGCCGGGACATCGAGGCCGGCGTGGTCCCCGCGGCGAGGGAGCTCGGCGTGGCCCTGGTGCCGTACTCGCCGCTCGGCCGCGGTTTCCTCACCGGCTCGTTCGCGAACGCCGAGCAGGACCTGACCCCGGACGACTTCCGGCGTCAGCAGCCCCGCTTCACGGGCGAGAACGCCGCCGCCAACGCCGCCCTCCTGGAGCCGGTGCGCGCGGTGGCGAAGGCCCACGACGCCTCGCCGGGGCAGATCGCGCTGGCCTGGGTGCAGCAGCGGGCCGCGGTGCACGGGCTGACCGTCGTGCCGATCCCCGGCACCCGCAAGCGCACCCGCGTCGAGGAGAACACCGCGGCCACCCGCATCGTCCTCACCGACGAGGAACTCGCCCTGCTGGAGCCGATCGCCGCCCAGGTGGCCGGCGACCGCTACGCGGACATGACGTTCACGTCGGCGGGCCGCGAGTAGCCCACCGGGTCCGCCCGGCCGCGCCCTACAGCTCCGCCAGCAGCTGCGCCTTCTTCGTCGTGTACTCCTCGTCCGTCACCAGGCCCGCCCGGTGCAGCTCGCCCAGGTGACGGATGCGGTCGGCGATGTCGGCGGGGTCGCGGCGGGGCGCCGTCGAGGCGGGGACCGCGGCCGGCGGACCCGCGGCGCGCACGGCGGCCAGCACCGAGGCGGCGAACGGCAGCGACTCGTGCACCGGGCCGTAGCCGAGCCCGAAGACGACGGCCGCCGGGTCCTGGTCGGCCTGCGCGGGCTGCTGGGCGGCCGGTTCGCGGTACAGCAGCCGCAGGTGGCCCTCGAAGACCTCGGGGGAGCGCCACTCGACGCCGCTGAGGCCGGTGACCGGGAAACTCTGGTCGCCGGCCTTCCACTTGGCGGAGGAGGCGCCGGTCCAGGACCACCGGAACGACACCTCCCTGCCGTCGAAGGACGCCTTCGCGTCGTACGCCTTGAAGGTCCGGGGCGCCTCGGGCGGCTCGACGAGGTGGCGCCCGGCGGGCGAACCGTCCTGGGCGAGCAGGGCGCGCAGCTCGTCGGCGTAGTACTCGGCGAGGGTCTCGCGCTCGGCGGGCAGCACCAGCCGGTAGGGGTCGCAGCCCTCCTTCAGCTGGCCCGCCGCGGCCTCCATCAGCGGGTCGGCGCCCGGTCTCGGCACCGCGTGCAGGACCACCGTCCCCCGCTTCCCGGGAGTCAGGGTCACCGCCGCGAGCGCCTCCAGGGGGACACGGCGTTCGCCGAGCGCCTGGAACAGCTTCGGCGTTCGGATCCCCCGCTCGAAGCGGATGAGCACGGAGTCGGACTCGAACTCCCAGGCGGCATGAAATCCGGCCAGTACGTCACCCATGCGGCTCATCGTATGCGGCACGGGCTTCTCCGTCGCCACCCCGAACGGACCGCAGTTCTTCGTCCTCTACGCGCGTCCCGCCGCCGTCGAGGCGGACAAACCCTTCGTGCAGGCGCCGTCCTTGTGGGCACAGCTCACCGCGCCGTACGCGCCGACGCCGATCTCGGCGAAGTTGCGCAGGCTCTCGGTGCCGGGTTCGAAATAGCCGGTGTGTCCCTTGGCGCCGGCCGCGGACAGGACGCGCGCCCCGAATCCGGAGGAGACCGGGTCGGCGCCGTGTCCGAGTCCGCCGACCTCCAGGTGCGGCACGTCCTGGATCCAGTCGTCGGCGTCGCGCATGGCCCAGACCCGCGCGGAGGTGTCGAGCCGGCCGGCGTTGTCGGCGCGCATGCCGGGGCTGCCGGCGACCGCGAGGTCCCTGACCCGCTCCGGCAGGTCGTGCGCGGCGACGCCGCAGACGACCGAGCCGTAACTGTGGCAGTACAGCGCGACGGGGGCCCGGCCGGGCAGCGCGCGCAGCAGGCGGTTGAGGCGGACCGCACCGTCCCTGGCGCGCATGGCCGTGGCGGCGTCCATGCCGAGTCCGCTGGGCGTCGTGTAGTCGGCCCAGGCGATGACGGCCGTACGCGTCGTGGCGTCGGCCGCGCGCTCGGCCCGGTACAGCGAACGCGCCATGCCGACGGGCGCCGAGTACTTGCGGCTGGAGCGCTGGAAGGTGAGGAGGTCCGTGTCGACGCCCGGCACCACGATCGAGACCCGCTCGGCCCGGGTGAGGTCGCCGAACACCTCGGCGACCCGGCCGGAGCCCGTGGGGTCGAAGGCGAGGATCTGCCGCTTGCCGTGCAGGAGTGCCTCGTAGCGGTGCATGCGGCTGGCCGCCTGCTGCCGGCCCGAGGACGAGAGGCGGTTGTCGCGCATGCGGTGCAGTTCGACCCTGCGCTGCTGGCCCAGCGCGAGACGGTTGGCCCGGTAACGCAGCTTCGCCGGGGCGCCGTTCATGTTGCCGACCGCCAGCGGGTAGCGGTGGACGAGGCGGCTGCGCTGCTGGGCGTCGAGCGAGGCGAAGAAGTGGGTCAGGCGGTCCGGCGCGGAGTCGGGGTCCGGCAGGCGCTGTCCGGCGAGGCGCCCGTGCTCCCACTTGGAGAGCGACGCCTGGAGCGGCGAGGCGCCCCGGTGGCTGTTCAGCGCGGTCCATCCGGTGGTCGCCAGCATCACGAACACCACGGCCAGCGCGAGCAGCGCGCGCCAGACGTTGAGTTGGGGTGAGGGGTCGAAGGAAGTCACTGAGAGGACACACTAGGAGAACGGGAGTGTCTCGCGTTAACCGAGTGATGCGGATCACGTTTCCGGTGGGGTAATTGGGTCATAGGGGGTTCAGTTTGAGTTAAATGCTCACGCTGCGTATCCATACACCGGCCTTATATCCGGCGCTTGGTGACACCGCGTTAGGTGATCGTCACCCCTGGGGCGTCCGTGCCACCGTCTTCCGCGGCTCCGGGCGCGTACGCCAGTCCCCGGCCAGCGCGGGCCCCAGGTGATCCAGATGGGAAGCGGTCAACTCCCGGATCGCCTCGACGCTGAGGTCCTCGCCGGCGCCCCACCGTCGGGCGGTCACCCGCATCACGCCACCGAACACCGCCACCGCCACCCGCGGGCGCGGGTCCGCGTCCACGTCGAGGCCCTCCCGCCCCGCGATCACCCGGGCGAGCTCCTCCTCCACCTCCGCGGACCGGCGCAGGTGCGCCGCGAGCAGCGCCGGCGTCGACTCGATCAACTGGAAGGTGCGCATGTGCAGTTCGAGCGGCACGACCTGGGTGATCGCCTCACCGATGGTGTCCCAGCTCTCCAGCACCGCCCGGCGCAGCGCCTCCAGCGGGGCCTCGCCCGGCGGTCGGCCGCGCAGCGCCTCGACGAAGCGCGCCTCGGTCATGCCCTGGACGGCGAGGGCGGCCTCCTCCTTGCCCGCGAAGTAACGGAAGAAGGTGCGCTGGGAGACGTCGACGGCCTCGGCGATCTCGTCGACCGTCGTCTGCTCGTAACCCTGGCTGGTGAACAGTTCGAGAGCGGCCCGCAGCAGCGCGTCGCGCGTGCGCCGCTTCTTGCGCTCGCGCAGCCCCGGCCGCGCCGCTGTGTCCATGGGGTCCTCGTTTCGTCCATCCGTCCTGCTCAGCGTACGTCCGGGTGTCGTGACAGTTACCGACTAGTGAATCGGTTTGTCAACTGTCAGCGACTGTCACTAATCTCGAACGTATGACTAGTCAGACCACCGTCGACGCGACGGGCCCGGCCGACAAGGCCTCGGCCACCCCGTCCGGACCGAGCCCCGCGAAGGGGTTGCGTGGCCATCCCTGGCTGACGCTCATCAGCGTGGCGATCGGCGTCATGATGGTCGCCCTGGACGGCACCATCGTCGCCATCGCCAACCCGGCCATCGCCAAGGACCTCGGCGCGAGCTTCGCCGACGTCCAGTGGATCACCAACGCGTACTTCCTCGCCCTGGCGGTCACCCTGATCACCGCGGGCAAGCTCGGCGACCGGTTCGGGCACCGGCAGACCTTCCTGATCGGTGTGGTCGGCTTCGCCGCCGCTTCGGGCGTGATCGGCCTGTCCGACAGCATCGCCCTGGTGGTCACCTTCCGGGTCTTCCAGGGTCTGTTCGGCGCGCTGCTGATGCCGGCCGCGCTCGGTCTGCTGCGGGCCACCTTCCCGGCCGAGAAGCTGAACATGGCCATCGGCATCTGGGGCATGGTGATCGGCGCGTCCACGGCGGGCGGCCCGATCCTCGGCGGTCTGCTGGTGCAGCACGTCAGCTGGCAGTCGGTGTTCTTCATCAACGTGCCGGTCGGCGTCGTCGCCGTGGTCCTCGGCGCGCTGATCCTGACCGACCACCGCGCGGAGAACGCGCCGCGCTCCTTCGACATCCTCGGCATAGCCCTGCTCTCGGCCGCCATGTTCTGCCTGGTCTGGGCGCTCATCAAGGCGCCGGCCTGGGGCTGGGGCGACGGCCTCACCTGGACGTTCCTGGCCGCCTCGGTGCTCGGCTTCGCTCTCTTCGCCTTCTGGGAGACCAAGGTCCGGGAGCCGCTCGTCCCCCTCGGCCTCTTCCGCTCCGTGCCGCTGTCGGCCGGCGTGGTGCTGATGGTCCTGATGGCCATCGCCTTCCTGGGCGGCCTGTTCTTCGTCACCTTCTACCTGCAGAACGTGCACGGGATGAGCCCGGTCGACGCGGGCCTGCACCTGCTTCCGCTCACCGGCATGATGATCGTGGGCTCGCCGCTGGCCGGCGTCCTCATCACCAAGACCGGGCCGCGGCTGCCGCTGGCGGGCGGCATGGCGCTCACCGCGATCTCCATGTACGGCATGTCCACGCTGGACACGGGCACCGGCAGCGCCGTCATGTCGCTCTGGTTCGCCGGACTCGGCCTCGGTCTCGCCCCGGTCATGGTCGGCGCCACCGAGGTCATCGTGGGCAACGCGCCCATGGAGCTCTCCGGTGTCGCCGGCGGTCTCCAGCAGGCGGCCATGCAGATCGGCGGCAGCCTCGGTACGGCGGTGCTGGGTGCCGTGATGGCCTCCAAGGTCGACAACGACCTCGCGGGCAACTGGGCCGACGCCAAGCTGCCGCCGCTCACCGAGGGGCAGCTGGAGCAGGCCTCGCAGTCGGTCCAGCAGGGCGCAGCGCCGGTGCCGAAGGGCACGCCGGCCGAGCTCGCCGCGAAGATCGCGGACGTCGCCCACGACACCTTCATCTCCGGCATGAGCCTCGCGTGCCTCGTCGCCGCCGGGGTCGCGCTCGTGGCCGTCTTCGTCGCGCTGCTCACCAAGCGCGGCATCAACGCGGACGCGGCGGGACCGGGCGCCGGGCACATCTAGGGCCTGCCCGACGACAGTCCCCGGGGTGACGGGGCGGCCGACGGCCGCCCCGTCACCCTTTTTCGCTCATCTGGGTGACAACGCTCAAGATCCCTCCCGCCGGATGCCCGCCGCAGGTCACAGTGGGTCAAGTCCTCCGCACGGCATGGGGGGCGAGCGGAGCTGCGGCGCGCCGCCGGAGGGGGGCGGCGCGCGGGCAGGTCTGCCGAAGGGATACGGGGGTACCCGCACATCGAACCCGAACTGCCCAAGAGGGCTTGAGAGTTCAGGAGTTGATGATGGCGGGCTTCGGAAACGGCACGCGCAGGTACCCCCGCTCACGTGGCCGGACGTGGTCACGGACCGGGCCGGATCGCGCGACGCTGGGCATCATCGGAGTCGTCTGCGCGGTCGCGGGATTCTTCACGCTGGGGATCGTCCTGGGACCGGTGGCGATGGTCTGCGGCTGGCTGGCCATGGGTCGCAGCTGGGCCGGCGCCCGACCGCTGCCGGCACTGATCGCCGTCGTACTGGGCGCGATCGACACGCTCCTCGCCCTCGTCTGGCTCGTCGGCGCGGCGGGCCCCGGATCGGGCCTGCTCTGACCGCCGGCCCGGGAACCCCTCCCGCGTGCGGCGCAGGGGCACAGCCACCGGTGCCGGGCACCTGATCACAGGGGTCCCGGTACCGGCTCGCCCACGCACGGCGGGCCCGGGTCTCCGGGAGGGCGTCCGCGCCAGCTCCCCACCCGGCCTACGCCGGCTGTGACGGCTCGGTCGGCCCCGGGACCGGATGCGCGGTCCGGGACAGGTCCGCGACCTGCGCCCGCAGCGCCCGCACCTCCTCGGTGAGCGCCTCGATCGCCGCGGTCTGCCGGCGCTCCTCCACGTCGTCCTTCTCGAAGCGCGAGATGAACCACGCCGCGATGTTCGCCGTGACCACACCGAGCAGCGCGATGCCCGAGAGCATCAGGCCGACCGCGAGGACCCGGCCCAGCCCGGTGGTCGGGGCGTGGTCCCCGTACCCCACGGTCGTCATCGTGGTGAACGACCACCACACCGCGTCGCCCAGCGTTCTGATGTTCCCGTGCGGCGCCGCCCGCTCCACCGACAGCACGGCGAGCGAACCGAACATCAGCAGCCCCACGACCGCGCCCACCACGTACGTGGTCAGCCGGATCTGCGAGGCCATCCGGGCCCGCCGCCCCACCAGCATCAGTGTCGAGACGAGCCGCAGCAGACGCAGCGGCTGGAGCATCGGCAGGACCACCGCGCACAGGTCCATCCAGTGCCCGCGCACGAACTCCCGCCGGTCGCGGGCCAGTCCGAGCCGTACGAGGTAGTCGCCGGCGAAGGCGCCCCACACGACCCACTCGACCACCGTGCAGGCGACCGTCAGCGTGTGGCTCACGCTGCTGTCCACGATCGGTACCGCGTAGGCGAGGGCGAAGGCGACCGCCAGCGCCAGCAGTGGCCGTTGAGTGCGCCGCTCCCAGCGGTCCTGCGCCGTTTCTTGCTTCATGTCCGCATCGTAGGAAAACGCGAAGGGCGGCGGAGCCGAAGACCCCGCCGCCCCTCCTCGTCACCTCGCGGCGCCGGTGCCCGTGCCGAAGCCGGGCGGGCGTACTGCTACGCGTCGCCCCCCGCCGCCCCCGGGTCCGCCGCCGTCACGTCGAGGAGCTGGTAGCGGTCGATCGCCTGTTTCAGGACCGAGCGGTCGACCTTGCCCTCACGGGCCAGTTCCGTCAGCACCGCGACCACGATCGACTCGGCGTCGATGTGGAAGAAGCGCCGGGCCGCACCGCGCGTGTCCGCGAAGCCGAAGCCGTCCGCGCCCAGGGACTGGTAGGTCCCCGGCACCCAGCGGGCGATCTGGTCCGGCACCGAGCGCATCCAGTCGGAGACCGCCACGAAGGGGCCCTCGGCACCCGACAGCTTCCGCGTCACGTACGGGACGCGCTGCTCCTCCTCGGGGTGCAGCAGGTTGTGCCGCTCCACCTCGACGGCCTCGCGCCGCAGCTCGTTCCAGGAGGTCGCCGACCAGACGTCCGCCCGGACGTTCCAGTCCTCCGCCAGGACGCGCTGCGCCTCGACGGCCCACGGGACGGCGACGCCGGACGCCATGATCTGCGCCGGGATCGAGCCCGCGGTGCCCGCGCTGAAGCGGTGGATGCCCTTGAGGATGCCGTCGACGTCCACGTTCTCCGGCTCGGCCGGGTGCTGGATCGGCTCGTTGTAGACGGTGAGGTAGTAGAAGACGTCCTCGCCGTGCGGGTGCTCCTCCGTCGAGCCGTACATCCGGCGCAGACCGTCCTGCACGATGTGCGCGATCTCGAAGCCGTACGCCGGGTCGTACGCGACGCAGCCCGGGTTGGTCGAGGCGAGCAGCTGCGAGTGGCCGTCCGCGTGCTGGAGGCCCTCACCGGTCAGGGTCGTGCGGCCGGCGGTCGCACCGAGCACGAAACCGCGCGCCAACTGGTCGGCCATCTGCCAGAACTGGTCGCCGGTGCGCTGGAAACCGAACATCGAGTAGAAGACGTACACCGGGATCAGCGGCTCGCCGTGCGTCGCGTACGCCGAACCCGCGGCGATCAGCGAGGCCGTGCAGCCCGCCTCGGAGATGCCGTCGTGCAGCATCTGCCCGGTCGGCGACTCCTTGTACGCGAGGAGCAGCTCGCGGTCCACGGCCTCGTACTGCTGGCCGAGCGGGTTGTAGATCTTCGCGCTCGGGAAGAACGAGTCCATGCCGAAGGTGCGGTACTCGTCGGGCGCGATCAGCACGAACCGCTTGCCGATCTCCTTGTCCCGCATGAGGTCCTTGAGCAGCCGCACGAAGGCCATGGTGGTGGCGATCGACTGCTGGCCGGAGCCCTTCTTCACACTCGCGTACGTCTTGTCCTCGGGGAGCGCCAGCGGCTTCGACCGCACCACGCGGGTCGGGACGTAACCGCCCAGGCCCTTGCGGCGGTCGTGCATGTACTGGATCTCCTCCGAGTCCCGGCCCGGGTGGTAGTACGGCGGGGCGCCGGACTCCAGCTCCTTGTCGGAGATCGGGATGTGCAGCCGGTCGCGGAAGCCCTTGAGGTCGTCGACCGTCAGCTTCTTCATCTGGTGCGTGGCGTTGCGGCCCTCGAAGTTCGGCCCCAGCGTCCAGCCCTTGACGGTCTGCGCGAGGACCACGGTCGGCTGGCCCTTGTGCGCCTTGGCCGCCGCAAACGCCGCGTACACCTTGCGGTGGTCGTGCCCGCCGCGGCCCAGGTGCAGGATCTGGTCGTCGGTCATGTTCTCGACCATGGCGCGCAGCCGGTGGTCGTCACCGAAGAAGTGCCGGCGGATGTACGCGCCGGTCTCGGTGGCGTACGTCTGGAACTGCCCGTCGGGCGTGGTGTTCAGCTTGTTGACCAGCACGCCGTCGCGGTCCTGCGCCAGCAGTGGGTCCCAGGTGCGGTCCCAGACCAGCTTGATGACGTTCCAGCCGGCGCCGCGGAACTGCGACTCCAGCTCCTGGATGATCTTGCCGTTGCCGCGCACCGGGCCGTCGAGCCGCTGGAGGTTGCAGTTCACCACGAAGGTCAGGTTGTCCAGGCCCTCGCGCGCCGCGATCGACAGCTGGCCGAGCGACTCAGGCTCGTCCATCTCGCCGTCGCCGAGGAACGCCCACACGTGCGACTTGGAGGTGTCCGCGACCCCGCGCGCCTCCATGTAGCGGTTCATCCGCGCCTGGAAGATCGCGCCGAGCGGGCCGAGGCCCATGGACACGGTCGGGAACTCCCAGAAGTCCGGCATCAGCCGCGGGTGCGGATACGAGGACAGCCCGTACGGCGCCTTCGACTTCTCCTGCCGGAACGCGTCGAGCTGCTGCTCGCTCAGCCGGTCCAGCAGGAACGCGCGGGCGTAGATGCCCGGCGAGGCGTGCCCCTGGAAGAAGATCTGGTCGCCGCCGTCGCCCTCGTCCTTGCCGCGGAAGAAGTGGTTGAAGCCCACGTCGTACAGCGAGGCGGAGGAGGCGAACGTGGCGATGTGCCCGCCGACGCCGATACCGGGACGCTGCGCCCTGGACACCATCACGGCCGCGTTCCACCGGGTGGCGTTCAGGACCTTGCGCTCGATCTCCTCGTTGCCGGGGAAGAAGGGCTCGTCCTTGGTGGCGATCGTGTTGACGTAGTCCGTGCTGCGCATCTCGGGCACGGCCACGCGCTTCTCGCGCGCCCGCTCGATCAGCCGCAGCATCAGGTAGCGGGCCCGCTCCCGGCCCCGCTCGTCGACGGCGGCGTCGAGGGAGTCGAGCCACTCCTGGGTCTCTTCGGGATCGAAGTCAGGTACCTGACTCGGAAGGCCGCCAATGATGATCGGGTTGCGATCGGATCCGGAAGCCACGCTGTTCCTTCACTGTCAGAGGGCCATTTTTCCCTGGGTTTCCAGGTGTCTGCACCGTTCCCCATCGTGTACCTCGGGAACGCGATCGTCATCTCTACCGAGAGGTAACCCTCACGTCCGTCCGGCCCGTTCGGGGCGGGTCAGGCCAAATCGCAACGATACGCCCAGCCGGTCACGCGTTCCGCAAAGCCATTCGACTCCCGTACCCTCGGAGGGTCCCGAATTCCGCAAACCGGGCAGAAGCGCGTGGTGTGCGTCACCGGCAGCTGTGATTCGATGCCAGGAGTTGCGTCGACACGGCCAGGATCGTCACCGTTTCGGCGGTCTCGGTGGCCGGGTACTTGCGCGATCCGCCCGGCCCGTGTGGACTACGGCCAATGCTTCGCGCACGCGCGTGGCTGAAGACTTCTCCCAGCTCCCGAACGAGCAGGGGGGAGACCCCAACCGAAACATGATCAGGAGGCAACCCGTGAGCGCGACCGCGGACCACGCGGAGGAGAGGACGAACCCTGCCGCGAGGCTGGGGTTCCAGCCCGAGCAGGTGGTCCAGGAGATCGGCTACGACGACGACGTCGACCAGGAGCTCCGCGAGGCCATTGAGGAAGTCATCGGCAGCGAGCTCGTGGATGAGGAGTACGACGACGTCGCCGATGCCGTGGTGCTGTGGTTCCGCGACGAGGACGGCGACCTGACGGATGCGCTGGTGGACGCCACCACGTACATCGAAGAGGGCGGCACGATCCTGCTGCTGACGCCGAAGACGGGCCGCGACGGCTACGTCGAGGCGAGCGACATCGCCGAAGCCGCGACGACCGCGGGTCTGTCCCAGACCAAGACCGTCAGCGTGGGCAAGGACTGGAGCGGCAGCCGGCTGGCCACGCCGAAGGCGGCCAAGTCGAAGCGCTGAGCTCCGCTTCTCCCTCCCCGGGGCGGTTCCCGTGAACCGCCCGCAGCAACATGTGTGAGGCCCCCGCCGATCAGCCGACGGCGGGGGCCTCACCCAAGCGCGGGCCGACGGGCCTCCCCGTGGATCACTGCGTAGGCTGGTCGTCACCCGAACAGCCCCCTGGAAGGGAAGCGTGTGACCATGGCGATCGAGGTCGGCACCAAGGCCCCCGATTTCGAGCTCAAGGACAACCACGGAGCCACCGTGCGCCTGTCCGATTTCCGCGGTGAGAAGAACGTGGTGCTGCTCTTCTACCCCTTCGCCTTCACCGGCGTGTGCACCGGTGAGCTGTGCGCCCTGCGCGACGAGCTGCCGAGGTTCACCGACCGCGACACCCAGCTCCTCGCCGTCTCCAACGACTCCATCCACACGCTGCGCGTCTTCGGCGAGCAGGAGGGCCTGGACTACCCGCTGCTGTCGGACTTCTGGCCGCACGGCGAGGTCTCGCGCGCGTACGGCGTCTTCGCCGAGGACAAGGGCTGCGCCGTGCGCGGCACCTTCGTGATCGACAAGGAGGGCGTCGTCCGGTGGACCGTCGTCAACGCGCTGCCCGACGCGCGTGACCTGAACGAGTACATCGAGGCGCTCGACACCCTGTGATTCTTCGTTCGCAAGCCCTGCAGGGTACGGGAACCCGTCACTAGGATCGAGACGTTGATCCGAATACCGACGCACGACGGGGCTCCCCGCCCCTGGACACCATTTGGGAGGACTCGTGGGAGTCAGCCTCAGCAAGGGCGGCAACGTCTCGCTGTCGAAGGAGGCCCCCGGCCTGACCGCGGTCATCATCGGTCTGGGGTGGGACGTCCGCACCACCACCGGCACCGACTTCGACCTCGACGCCAGCGCCATCCTGACGAACGCGGAGGGCAAGGTCAGCAGTGACGCCAACTTCGTGTTCTTCAACAACCTGAAGAGCCCGGACGGCTCGGTCGAGCACACCGGCGACAACATCACCGGTGAGGGCGAGGGCGACGACGAGCAGATCAAGGTCAACCTCGCCGCCGTCCCGGCCGACGTCGAGAAGATCGTGTTCCCGGTCTCGATCTACGACGCCGAGAACCGCCAGCAGTCGTTCGGCCAGGTCCGCAACGCGTTCATCCGCGTCGTGAACCAGGCGGGCGAGGCGGAGATCGCGCGCTACGACCTCTCCGAGGACGCCTCGACGGAGACCGCGATGGTCTTCGGCGAGCTCTACCGCCACGGCGCGGAGTGGAAGTTCCGCGCCATCGGCCAGGGGTACGCCTCGGGCCTGCGCGGCATCGCGCAGGACTTCGGCGTGAACGTCTGAGCCGAGGACGGGCCCTCCGGGGCCCCAGGCTCACCCGTCCGGCGCCGCACGCATCGAGTGCGGCGCCGGACGCGCTCGACGGCGGCGCCGGACCGCCGGACAACTGAAGTTCCATCTCGGGGAGGACCAGCATCATGGGCGTCACACTCGCCAAGGGAGGCAATGTCTCCCTCTCCAAGGCCGCACCCAACCTCACGCAGGTGATGGTCGGGCTCGGCTGGGACGCGCGCTCCACCACCGGAGCCCCTTTCGACCTCGACGCCAGCGCGCTGCTGTGCAACGCGGGCCGGGTGCTCGGTGACGAGTGGTTCATCTTCTACAACCAGCTGAAGAGCCCCGACGGCTCGGTCGAGCACACCGGGGACAACCTGACGGGTGAGGGCGAGGGCGACGACGAGTCGATCCTGATCGACCTCTCCAAGGTGCCCGCCACCGTCGACAAGATCGTGTTCCCCGTCTCCATCCACGAGGCCGACAACCGCGGCCAGACCTTCGGGCAGGTCAGCAACGCCTTCATCCGCGTCGTCAACCAGGCCGACGGCCAGGAGCTCGCGCGCTACGACCTCAGCGAGGACGCCTCCACCGAGACCGCGATGATCTTCGGCGAGGTCTATCGCTACAACGACGAGTGGAAGTTCCGCGCCGTCGGTCAGGGGTATGCGTCCGGTCTGCGGGGCATCGCCCTGGACTTCGGTGTCAACGTCTCCTAGGCGCTATGCGGGGCCCGCCCGCGTCGTCCGGGGGGATGGCGCTCTACACTTCAGGGTCAACGTTAGGTAAAGCCGAGTACGGCGCGGGGAAAACCCTCCTCCGAGCTCCGCTTGGGGGGCGCCCCCAATACACGATTGGGTAGCCAGTGCTTCTGAAAACCTTCGGCTGGTCGTTTGCGGTCACCGCACTCGGCCTGGTCGCGGCGGTGCTCTACGGGGGGTGGACCGGCTTCGGCATCGTGGCGATCCTGTCCGTCCTCGAGATCTCGCTGTCCTTCGACAACGCGGTGGTCAACGCCGGAATCCTGAAGAAGATGAGTGCCTTCTGGCAGAAGATCTTCCTCACGGTCGGCGTGCTGATCGCCGTCTTCGGCATGCGTCTGGTCTTCCCGGTCGTCATCGTGGCGGTGACCGCCAAGAAGAGCCCGATCGACGCGGTCAACCTCGCGCTGACCGACAAGGACCAGTACCAGCAGCTGGTGACCGACGCCCACCCCGCCATCGCCGCCTTCGGTGGCATGTTCCTGCTGATGATCTTCCTCGACTTCATCTTCGAGGACCGGGACATCAAGTGGCTGAGCTGGCTTGAGCGCCCGCTGGCCAAGCTCGGCAAGGTCGACATGCTGTCGGTCTGCATCGCGCTCGTCGCCCTGCTCATCACCTCCATGACCTTCGCGGCCAACGCCCACCAGCACGGCGGCGCGCACGCCGACAAGGCCGAGACGGTCCTGATCTCCGGCATCGCGGGCCTGATCACGTACATGATCGTCGGCGGCCTCTCCGGCTACTTCGAGGACAAGCTCGAGGAAGAGGAGGAGCGCGAGCACGAGGCCGAGGAAGAGGCCAGGAAGACCGGCAAGAAGCCGTCGGCGGTCGTCCTCGCCGGCAAGGCCGCGTTCTTCATGTTCCTCTACCTCGAGGTGCTGGACGCGTCCTTCTCCTTCGACGGTGTGATCGGCGCCTTCGCCATCACCAACGACATCGTGCTGATGGCGCTCGGCCTCGGCATCGGCGCCATGTACGTCCGGTCGCTCACGGTCTACCTGGTCCGCCAGGGCACCCTCGACGACTACGTCTACCTGGAGCACGGCGCGCACTACGCTATCGGCGCCCTCGCCGTGATCCTCCTCGTCACCATCCAGTACCAGATCAACGAGGTCATCACCGGCCTCGTCGGCGTCATCCTGATCGCCTGGTCCTTCTGGTCCTCCGTGCGCCGCAACAAGGCGCTCGCGGCGGCCGAGGGAAAAGGGGAGGCCTCGGACGACAGGACTGAGGTCTCGTCCGGGGTGTGACACGCACCGGGTCCGGGGGTTGGCACCCCGCCCGTTGAGGAACGCTCTGTGCGGGGCGGTCGTCGGGGACGAGTCCTCGGTGCCGCCCCGCACGGCTGTGCCCTTGACGGCGTCACGGGCGCCGCACGCACCCGTGCCCGGGGCGGGGACCGGCACGGCCACGACGTAGGCAGCACGCACTGTGGGGGGCGCAATGAGTTTCTGGGAAGACCTGTGGCGCGGACGGTCGGCGGACTTCGACTCGGGCAGCGCCTCGACCAACGCCATCGAGCTGACCAAGCGGCACCGGCAGGTGTCGCTCACCAAGCAGGGCGCCGCCACCGGCAACCTGCGCATCAACCTGTCCTGGCGGATGCGCACCTCCGACATCGGCGGGCCCGAGCGCGGCAGCCTGCTGCGCCACCCCTTCCAGGCGTTCCGGCCGGAGGTGGTCCAGGCGCACACGCAGAGCATGGTCAACGTCGACCTGGACCTCGGCTGCATGTACGAGCTCACGGACGGTTCCAAGGGCGTGGTCCAGCCCCTGGGCGGCTTCTTCGGCGAGCTCAACGCCCCGCCGTACGTCAAGCTCAGCGGCGACGACCGCTTCGGCTCCGGCTCCGGCGAGACGATCTTCGTCAACCTCGACCACCGCGACGACATCAGGCGGCTGCTCGTCTTCGTCTACATATACGACCAGACGCCGGCCTTCGACCGTACGCACGCCATCGTCACCCTCTACCCGAGCAACGGCCCCCGGATCGAGATCGGCCTTGACGAACGCCATCCCCAGGCCCGGTCCTGCGCGGTCGTGATGATCGAGAACAACAAGGGCGAGCTGACCGTGCGGCGCGAGGTGAAGTTCGTCTACGGCTTCCAGGCCGAACTGGACCGCCTGTACGGCTGGGGCCTGCAGTGGGGACGCGGCTACAAGTCGAAGGTCGACCGCTGAGCGCCTTCCGCCGGCCGGGACCGGCGGAAGCCCTGGTCAGCGGCCGATGAACTGAGGACCCTGCGGCGGCAGCTCGAAGTCCGGGTCCGGCCCGGGACCCACCGGCTGCGGGTAACCGTACGCGGGCGGCTCGGCGGCCGCCGTCTGCTGCTGGGGATAGCCGTAGGCGGGCTGCGCCGGCGGGGCGGCGGTCTGCGGATAGCCGTACGCGGGCTGCCGTGTGGGCTCCGGCGGATAGCCGTAGGCGGGCTGCGAGGCCTGCTGGGGCACCGGCGCGGGCTGCTCGGGCGGCAGCGGAACCGAGGTCTCGGGAGAACCGGCGGGCGCCGCCCACGTCTCGTCCGTGGCACCGGCCGGAGCGGCCCAGGTGCCCTCGGGCGCGGAGTCGGGCTCCGACTCGTCCACCGAGATGCCGAAGTCGGTCGCGAGGCCCTGAAGCCCGTTCGAGTAGCCCTCGCCGAGCGCCCGGAACTTCCACCCGTCACCGCGTCGGTACAGCTCCCCGCAGATCAGCGCCGTCTCCGCGCCGGTCTCCGGCTTGATGTCGAAGTACGCGATCGGCTCACCGTCCCCGGCCGACGCGTCGTACAGCAGGATGCGCAGCTCGCGTACGCGGTCGAAGGTGACACCGTCGGCCGAAGCGACCAGCAGAATCTGGCCGACCGCGGACTCGACCCCGGCCAGATCCGTCTGGATCGTGTCGGTGAGGCCCTCGGCGACCCGCTTCTTGCCGAGCCGCCAGACCTTGGCCGAGGGGTGCCGGGGCTGGTTGTAGAAGACGAAGTCCTCGTCGGATCGCACACGACCGTCGGGGCCGAGGAGCAGCGCCGAGGCGTCGACGTCCGGCACGCCCTGCCCGGGCGCCCAGCGCAGCACGGCACGTACCGCCGTGGCGTCCAGCGGGACGTTCGACCCCTTCAGCATCGCGTGCGTCATGCGGTCATCCTGCCCTCTGGGGCCTGGTCACGACAACGCGGGGTACTCGGCTCCCGCACAGGAACAGCAGGCACCGGACACAGCCGAGTTACCAGAACTTCATGCTCGCCGGGAACTCTTGACACAGATATCTACGTACTATTACCGGCCACATCACGTCAGGCCGTCTAGCCGCCACGGGGGAGTCTCATGCGTCATTTCGGGCACGTCGCCCCTGAGGTGCGACAACGCCTCTTCCACCAGGAGCCCTGCGTCTTCGGCGCGGACTCCCCGGCCCACGTCCTCGCCGCGGCCCTCGGCGCCACGCTCTACAGCCCCGCGACCCGGCCCCGCCTCGCCGACGACATCGTCAAGCAGTCCGGGCGCGGCGTCGTCTCCATGGTCCTCTGCCTGGAGGACTCCATCGACGACGCCGAGGTGGCGGACGCCGAGGAGAACCTGGTCGGGCAGTTCACCGACCTCGCCGCACGGCCCGGCGTCGAGCTCCCGCTGCTCTTCGTACGGGTCCGCGCCCCCGAGCAGATCCCGGACCTCGTCCGGCGGCTCGGCCCCGCCGCCCACCTGCTGTCCGGATTCGTCCTGCCGAAGTTCACCGAGGAGCGGGGGACCCCGTTCCTGGAGGCCCTCACCGCCGCCGAGACGGCGAGCGGACGGCGCCTGTTCGCCATGCCCGTCCTGGAATCGCCCGGCCTGCTCCACCTGGAGTCCCGCCGCGAGACCCTGGAGGGCATCTACCGCACGGTCGACAAGTACCGCGACAGAGTCCTCGCGCTGCGCCTCGGCGTCACCGACTTCTGTTCCGCGTACGGACTGCGCAGAGCCCCCGACATGACGGCGTACGACGTCCAGATCGTCGCCTCCGTCATCGCCGACGTGGTGAACGTCCTCGGCCGGGCCGACGGCACGGGATTCACCGTCACCGGCCCCGTCTGGGAGTACTTCCGACTCCAGGAGCGCATGTTCAAGCCGCAGCTGCGGCGCAGCCCCTTCACCGGAGCGGCCGAGGAACTGCGCACCACCCTCATCGAGCACGACATGGACGGACTGCTGCGCGAGATCGCCCTCGACCGCGCCAACGGACTGCTCGGCAAGACCTGCATCCACCCCTCGCACGTCCTGCCCGTGCACGCGCTGTCCGTCGTCAGCCACGAGGAGTACACCGACGCCCAGGACATCCTGCGGCCCGACCGCCTCGGCGGCGGCGTGCTCCGCTCCGCGTACACGAACAAGATGAACGAGGTGAAGCCGCACCGCGCCTGGGCCGAGCGCACCCTCCAGCGCGCCGAGGTCTTCGGCGTCGCGAACGAGGACATCGGCTTCGTGGAGCTGCTCGCCGCCGGACTGCCCGCCTGAACCGGCCCGGACCGACCGGCCCGCCGGCCGACCGACCCAGCAAGGAATCGATGAACAACGTGGTGTGGACGGGAACCTGGGTCGCGCGGCGGCTCGGGGTCGAACTCGTCGGTGATGAGAAGCTGCACGACCTCCTGGGGCTCGCGCTGCGGCGCAACCCCAAGCGGGCGCACCTCCTCGTGTCCAACGTGCTCGGCAAGCACGTCCCGCAGTCGCCCTCCGTGGTCCACGGCCACGGCTTCGCCCTCGGCCGGCGCGTCCGCGACCTGCTGGGCGACCAGGCGGACACCGCCGTGGTCCTCGGCTACGCGGAGACCGCCACCGGCCTCGGGCACTGCGTCGCCGACGGCATCGGCCTCGCCCCCTACCTCCACTCCACCCGCCGCGCCGTCCCGGGCGTCGCCCAGGCGGGCGGCTTCGAGGAGTCCCACTCCCACGCCACCTCCCACCTGCTGCTCCCCGAGGACCCCGGCCTGCTCGCCGGCTCCGGCCCGCTGGTCCTCGTCGACGACGAGTTCTCCACCGGCAACACCGTCCTGAACACCATCCGCGCCCTGCACGAGCGCTACCCGCGCGAGCGGTACGTCGTCGTGGCCCTGGTCGACATGCGCTCCGCCGCCGACCTCGGGCGCCTGGACGCCTTCGCCCGCGAGATCGGCGCCCGCGTCGACCTGGTCACCACGGCCTCCGGCACGGTGGCCCTGCCCGACGGCGTCCTGGAGAAGGGGCAGGCGCTGGTCGCCGCCCACGAGACCGACCCGCCCGGCCGCCCCGCACCGGGGCGCGCGGGCACCGTCGGCCGCGTCGCGCTCGGCTGGCCGGACGGCGTGCCCGACGGCGGGCGGCACGGATTCACCCCCGAGGACCGAATACGGCTGGAGACCGCGCTGCCCGCCATGGCCGCCCGGCTCGCCGACGCCCTGCCCGAAGGAGCGCGCCGCGTTCTCGTCCTCGGCTTCGAGGAACTGATGTACGCGCCGCTGCGGCTGGCGACCGAGCTGGAACAGGCCGTGGACGCCGAGGTGCGGTACTCCACCACCACCCGCTCACCCGTCCTCGCCGTGGACGACCCCGGCTACGCCATCCGCAGCCGCATCGTCTTCCCCGCCCACGACGACCCGGACGACGGGCCAGGACCGCGCTACGCCTACAACGTCGCCGGTGCCGGATTCGACGCCGTCGTCGCGGTCGTCGACTCCACGGCCGACACCCCCATGCTGCACGCCCCCGACGGTCTGCTCGCCCAGCTCGCCGCCCACACCCCGGCCGTCCTGCTCGCCGTCGTCCCCTCCCACGTCCCGTCGCAGGCGCCCGGCCCCGGAGACCCGCCGCACGCGGCCCCCCGGCCGACCGCCACCGAAAGGCCCTCCATGCTCCCCGAGCCCCTCCGCGGCCCCGCCTTCTCCTCGTACGCGCCCGACGAGGTCGGCTGGCTGCTCCAGGACCTCTCGGACGTCCGCCTGGAAGCCCCGACCGAGGAGCGCGAGGAGGCGATCCAGAGCGGCGGCGCCCACTACGCCGAGTCGCTGCCCGTGGAGTACCAGCCGAGCGAGCAGTACCAGGAGCTGTTCCACGCCGCGCTCGGCACCTCCGCCGCCCGCATCGCCGAGGCCGTCGGAGCCGTCACCGAGCTGGTGCTCGCCGAACGCTCACCCAGACCCGTCCTCGTCTCCCTCGCCCGCGCCGGCACCCCCGTCGGCGTCCTCATGCGCCGCTGGGCCCGGCACCGCCACGGCCTGGACCTCCCGCACTACGCCGTCTCCATCGTGCGCGGCCGGGGCATCGACGCCAACGCCCTGCGCTGGCTGGCCGCCCACCACGACCCCGCCGACGTCGTCTTCGTCGACGGCTGGACCGGCAAGGGCGCCATCACCCGCGAACTCGCCCAGGCCGTCGAGGAGTTCGAGGCCCAGGACGGCATCACCGGCTTCGACCCCGAGATCGCCGTACTCGCCGACCCCGGCTCCTGCGTACGCACCTACGGCACCCGCGAGGACTTCCTCATCCCCTCCGCCTGCCTCAACTCGACCGTCTCGGGCCTGATCTCCCGCACCGTCCTGCGCGCCGACCTGGTCGGCGAACACGACTACCACGGCGCCAAGTTCTACCGCGAACTCGCCGGATCCGACGTCTCCGCCGACTTCCTCGACGCCGTCGCCGCGCACTTCCCCGACGTCACCGACGCGGTCGACGCCCGCGTCAAGGACCTGCTGTCCGCCGACCGCGCCCCCACCTGGGAGGGCTGGGCGGCCGTCGAGCGGATCAGCGAGGAGTACGCCATCCACGACGTCAACCTCGTCAAGCCCGGCGTCGGCGAGACCACCCGCGTCCTGCTGCGCCGCGTCCCCTGGAAGATCCTCGCCCGCGCCGGAGCGGGCGCCGACCTCGACCACGTACGCCTGCTCGCCGAACAGCGCGGCGTCCCCGTCGAGGAGGTCGCCGACCTCCCCTACACCTGCGTGGGACTGATCCACCCCAAGTTCACCAAGGGCGCCACCGGTGCCGACGGCAAGGCGGTGACGGCCTGATGACCACGCCCCGGGTGCTCGTCGCCAGCGACCTCGACCGCACGCTCATCTACTCCTCGGCCGCGCTGGCCCTCGCCATGCCCGACGCGGACGCCCCCCGGCTGCTCTGCGTCGAGGTCCACGAGAGCAAGCCGCTGTCGTACATGACCGAGACCGCCGCCGGACTCCTCACCGAACTCGGCACCACCGCGGACTTCGTCCCCACCACCACCCGCACCCGCAAGCAGTACCAGCGCATCAGCCTCCCCGGCCCCGCCCCGAAGTACGCGATCTGCGCCAACGGCGGACACCTGCTCGTCGACGGCGTCTCCGACCGCGACTGGCACGCGCGGGTGACCGCCCGCCTCGCCGACGAGTGCGCCTCCCTCGACGAGGTGCGCGAGCACATGGCCGCCACGTCCGACCCGCTCTGGGTCCGCAAGCACCGCGTCGCCGAGGACCTCTTCGTCTACCTCGTCGTCGAGCGCGCGCTGCTGCCCGAGGACTGGGTGAAGGAACTCGCCGTCTGGGCCGAGAACCGCGGCTGGACCGTCTCCCTCCAGGGCCGCAAGATCTACGCCGTCCCCAAGCCGCTCACCAAGAGCGCGGCCGTACGGGAGGTCGCCCGCCGCACCGGCGCCGACCTCACCCTCGCCGCCGGGGACTCGCTCCTCGACGCCGACCTGCTGCTCGCCGCCGACCGGGGCTGGCGTCCCGGCCACGGCGAACTCGCCGAGGCCGGCTGGACCGCCCCCGCGGTCACCGCTCTTCCGGAACTCGGGGTCGCCGCGGGGGAGCGGATCCTGCGGGAGTTCCTCGCCGCCTGCGACCGCCCCCACCGGGCCTGAGCACCCGCACCCCGACGAAGACCAGCACCGCGAGCACGGCGAGCGCCAGCACCGCCTTCGAGTACGCGGAGACGACACCCGTGACGGCCGTCCAGTTGTCGCCCAGCAGATAGCCCGCGAGCACGAAGGCGGTGTTCCAGATCGCGCTGCCGAGCGTGGTCAGCCCCAGGAACACCGGCAGCGGCATGCGCTCCACGCCCGCGGGCACGGAGACCAGACTGCGGAAGACGGGGATCATCCGCCCGAAGAACACCGCCTTCGTCCCGTGCCGCAGGAACCACGCCTCCGTCTTCTCGACGTCGCTCGCCTTCACCAGCGGCAGCCGTGCCGCCAGCGCCACCGTGCGGTCACGGCCGAGCAGCGCCCCGACGCCGTACAGGGCGAGCGCGCCGATCACCGAGCCCAGCGTCGTCCACACCAGCACGGCCGGCAGGCCCATCCGGCCGCTGCTCGCCGCGAAACCGGCGAGCGGCAGGATCACCTCGCTCGGCAGGGGCGGGAACAGGTTCTCCAGCGCGATGGCGAGGCCCGCGCCGGGGGCGCCGAGCGTGGCCATGAGATCACTGACCCACTGGGGCGCGCCGCCCTGAGCGGGCCCGGCCGCCGTGGTCGCCGCTGCGATGGCTGTCATGGGGCCACGCTAGGGAAGCGAAGCTGAAGGGAGCCTGAGGAGACGGGGAGGGGCCCGGCGGCTGCGGCTGCGGCTGCGGCTGCTGCGGCGGGGAGGCGAGGAGCGTGGACGGGCAGAGGGGACGGGAACGCAGGAGTCGCCGTCCCCTCGCGTCACTCAGCCGCAGCAACCCCCGCCGCAGCAGCCGCCCCCGCCACCGCCGCCCGCGCGGGGCGTCGGCGCGGGGGCCGAGGAGGAACCGCCGACCGCGACGGTCGACAGGAGCTTCACGGTGTCGTCGTGACCGGAGGGACAGGCCGCGGGGGCGGAGGACTCCGCCATCGGACGGCTCATCTCGAAGGTGTCGCCGCAGGTCCGGCAGCGGTACTCGTAGCGAGGCATGCGCACAGGCTAACGGGCGCGGCCCGCCACGGGGAGGCGCGCCCGGGGGGCGGGCGCCACCTGCCAGGGGAGGGCGCCCCCTGGAGCCCTCAGCCGGAGTGTGAGCCGGAACCGGAACCCGGCCCGTGCCGTTGCACGTCGCCGGACGGGCTGACCCGCTGGATGCTCTTCGCCTGCTCGGCCGCCTTGATCCTGGCGCGCACCCGCTCTTCGTTCTCCGCCTGGTCGGGATGGCGGGAACGCCAGTACGGATTGTCGTGCGGCAGGGCCGAGCCGACCCTCCCGTACATGCCGAAGAACATCAGCATCACGCCGACCACGAAGCTGAACAGCACGTTCGGGATGCGGAAGGCGAGGAAGTTGTCGTCGGTGTCGAGCAGCGCCAGGTTCACGAAGCCGCTCAGGATGAAGAGGACGCCGACGACCATGTTGACCGTGGAGGCGAAGTTCCCGCCGATCACCATGCCGACGAAGAGCAGCACGCCGACGCAGATCGACAGGACGCTGAGCGCGCCGTTCGTGCTCAGGCCGGCGACGGTGTCCCCGTGCGTGTCGAAGAACCCGACCTTGTCGATCAGGCCCAGGATGCCGAACGCCAGCAGGACGAGGCCCATCAGTCCGGCGCCGACCCGGTAGAACTTGCTGAGGCGGTGGTCGACCGGAAGATGCTCGTCGAACCGGATACGACGCTTCGAGCCCTGGTGAAGTACGTGTGTGGCCATGTTCGCCTCCCTCTGCCACCAGCGGAGGTGTACGTACCCCTCAGGATCCGCCCGATGGCCCCCGACCGGCAACATCAGGCCGCACCGGTCACCGGCGGCGGGCCCCGGACCCCAGCGCCCGCACGGGAAAACGGACCGTGACGTCCCCTGTCGGCCCTGTCGGCTTCGCGGACCGGTGATCAGGCCCCGCCGCCGCGCTGCTCACGGATCAGCCCGACCACATCGGCCACCGTCCGCCGTACCGCCTCGGTCTCCATCAGGAAGTGCCAGTAGTCGGGGTGGCGGCCCTCCAGCGCGGCGACGGCGCGGTCCAGCCGGGCCACCGAGTCGTCCAGCGGACGGGCGTGCCGCGGGTCAGGGGTGCTGCGGCCCGTCATGGCGAGGCGCTGCGCGTCACGGATCGCGAAACGGGTGCGGTCGATCTCGTGCTGCGGGTCCTTCGCCACCGCGTTCAGCCGCTGGAGCCGGTCACCTGCCGCCGAGACGGCCTCGTCGGTGTGGTTCAGCAGGGCCCGCGCCGTGGACAGCAGCGAGGTCGCGTCCGGCCAGCGCTGGTCGTCGCGCGCCGCCTGCGCCTCCTTCAGCTTCAGCTCGGCCTGCCGTACGTTCTCCGCGGCCAGCTCCGGCACGTGCTGCAGGTCCTGCCAGCAGGCGACGGTGAACCGCCGCCGCAGCTCGCTGAGCACCGGTTCGACCTGCCCCGACCGGGTCGTCAGCGCCTCGGCGCGGGTGCGCAGCGACACCAGCCGGTGGTCGATCTCCGCGGCCCGCTCGGGCAGCCGCTGCGCCTCGGCCCGTACGGCCTCGGCCTCGCGGGCGACCCGCTCGGCGCGCTCCAGCGTCTCCGCCACGCCGTGCTGTCCGGCGCCCTGGTTGAGCCTGGTCAGCTCGGGGCCGAGGGCGGCGAGCCGGGCGGCGAGGTCGTCGGCCCGCAGCTTCGAGCTCCGTACGGCGTCGAGGGCGTTCGAGGCGGCGAGCAGGGACTGGCGGGCACGCTCGACGGACGGGGCGAGCCGGGCCAGCTGCGTCTCGGCCTTGCCCAGCAGGGGCGTGAGTCCCTGGGTGAAGCGGTCCAGCTCCTGCCGGACCCGGCCCAGCTCGTCCTTGGCGGCGGTCAGCTCGGTGCGGGCCTGGGCGGCGACGGACGCCTCCAGGTCGTCCCGGTCCAGGTCGTGGGCGTCGACCGCCTCGATGTACTGGTGGCTGGCCTCGTCGATGCGCCGGCCCAGCGCCTCGAAGTCGGAGACCGCGCGGCGGGCGGCGGGGGAGTCGTCCACGGCCCGGATGGTCTCGATCGAGATCCGCAGGTCGCGCTGCGCGGTGTCGAGTTCGTAGAAGGCGGCCGCGGCGGCGTCCTTCGCGGCCTGCGCCTCGGCGCGCTGGCTCTCGGACCGGCCGCCGAACCACCGCCGGGTGCCGCCGCCGGCGAAGGCGGCCGGCAGCGCGAGGACGGCGAGCAGCGGCAGCGCCATGAGCGTGAGCGCGTCACGGGCGGCGCGGGCGGTTCCGGCGGCGCTGCCGGCCCGTGGGACCGGGGGGCGACGACGTGTCTGCTCCGCACCTGGCACAAACGGCGTGTACGGCTGCGAAGGTGTCGCCGTCACATCCCTCTCCCGTGCTGTCATCCGCCCTACCCGGTGTCATTCTCCCACCCGATAGAGACGAACACACGGGGTCATCAGTTCGCGGTTCGTACCGTGACCTTCCCGTCCCCGCTGCGGGCGGACACGACGTGGGTGCTGCCGGCGTCGCGGGGCACGGACACGTGGACGGCACCGTCGTCGCTCTTCGTCGTCACCCGGTACGTCTCGCGGGGCAGCGCGATCGTGATGGAACCGTCCTCGGTGCGGGACTCCACGAGCTGCGGTACGGAGCCCAGTTCGAGGTGCACGGAGCCGTCGTCGGTCGTGGCCCGGACCCGGCGCGAGCCGACTCCGACGGCGCTGATCGAACCGTCGGCGCTGTGCAGGTCCAGCGGGCCGGTGGAGTCCGTCACGCGGACGGAACCGTCGGACGTACGGATGCCTAGGGGAGCCGCGAAGCCGCTTGCCGTCACACGTCCGTCGCCGTCCTCGACCTTGACGGCGATGCCGCGCGGGACCTCGATCCGATGCTTGGCGGAGCAGTCGGCGACGACGCCGGAGCACTTCATCCGCAGGACGAGCCGGTCGTCCTTCATGTCCCAGGTCACCTTGGGCTCCCCGCCCATGACGACGCTCCCCTTGAACCACCGGGTGACCTCGACCTGGTCGGCCTCGCCCGAGTCCGCGACCACGAGTTCCAGGGCGGAGTCGTCCGAGTCGACGGTGAGGGTGCGGCCGTGCAGGGCGAAGGAGCGGTGCTCGGGCTTGTCGTCGTCCCCGGCGTCGGCCCCGCAGGCCACGGCGCCGGCGCAGAGGCCGACGACCACGGCGGAGGCGGCCACGCCCCGGACCGCCCGGGTGAGCGGTGCGCTGCGGATGGTGCGGGTACTGCGGGCGGGCGCTGTGCGGGCCGTACGGGCCATGTGGATCTCCCCCTGAACAGAACACGGAAGTGCGCCGGGCCCTTGGGGCACACGCTCTTCCGACGCTCTCCGACCGTACGGATCCGGGACCCCCGGGAGGATCCGGCCCACTCCCGGATCCGGGGTGGGGATAACCCCCGCCCAGGCCCCGTATACGGGTTTGCGGGACAGGCCCTCGGGCAATGTAGGCTGTCGACTCGTCCTGGGCGCGTAGCTCAGCGGTAGAGCGCCGCCCTTACAAGGCGGATGTCGGCGGTTCGAAACCGTCCGCGCCCACCAGTCTCAGGACACGGACGAGGCCCAGGTCAGCCGGTGTGTATCCGGGTGCCTGGGCCTTGATCTTTCTGGGCGACTTCTCGACGCCGTGCCACTCACGTGCCAGATGGTCCTTGCGGGGGCCGCTTCACCCTCTTAACGAAGAGGTCCATGCCTCATCCGTACCCGACCGTGCGGGAAACGCTATTCGCCGATGAGCTTGAGTCGGTACCTGTCGGTCAGTTCGGCGACCCACTCGTCCGAGAACTCGAGACCATACTGCTTGGCCAGCTCGGAGCGCCGCTGGACGAACTCCGCAGGATCGGCCGCAGTCTCGGCGATCGTGCCCATCTCGTCGAAGAATCGCTCGAAACCTGCGGGGGAGAGGATTTCCAGGATCCGCGCCGGTTCCGGTCCGGCGTTCCAGAAGGTGTGCAGGGTTCCTCGTGGCTTGAGGATGTAGGAGCCCGGACCCGCCGTGGCCTCCTGTTCGCCAACCCGTGCACCGACCTGGCCCTGAAGGACGTATGAGAATTCGTCTTCACGGCTGTGCACATGCGGCGGGACGAGACGGCCCGGCTCGATCGGGTGCTCGACGACCGAGAACTGGTTACCGGTCTCCTCGGCCCAGATCCTGAAGTCGACACCGATGCCCCCGAGCCAGATCGACTTGCCCTCGTCCGGTTCGACTACAAAGCGAGTCTTCACGACGGCCTCCTAGATGTCGCTTCTAGTGCCTATTAACACTCTATTCCGGTCTCAAGTCTGAGTCGCCAGCACTACTGAGTGGCCCGGGGCGGCGGCCGTTGCGGCGGTGACCGCGCGGTGCAGGCCCCCGAAGCCGAACAGGCAGCACTATTCCGTTTGGTTGAAATGTCGACTTAGTCGACGATCTCCGTGCCGCACAGCTCGACCTGTGCCGGACGCGTGGTGAGTACGCGGCGCTATGTGGGGTCCTGCCATGCTCGGGGGCCCCGGAGCCCGGCTGGGCGGGAGAGAAGCGTGTATTGCTGTCGGAGGCACGCCGACTTCCGCGAGTACCTCGAAGCCGTGCTTCACGCACTGCCCAGGAAGAGCGCGCGTGAGTTGCGCGCCACGTGTGGGCTCTGGACGGGAAAATTCTGGCAAGGGCCAAGGTGATCCCGGCGGAGGGCCGGGACGTGCCCTGGTGGCGAGGTCAGCTCTAGGACCATGGGCGGCCGGGAACACAGTTGCCGTCCGCCCCCCCACGAGCGCACCCGGATATCCACGCTGCCTATAAGGGCTGTCCCGCAATGATCAAGCAGCGCGCGCTCGCGGACAGGCGAGCTGTGAGAGGAGACCGTGCGCCGCACGGAGCCGGCATGAGGTTCGTTCGCTGAGCCCGAGAAAACCGTTGGACCGGGTGGCGGTGGCGCGACATAGGGTTCGGGGCGCGGAGACGTGGTCGGCGGAGAGGGAACGGTGGATGGCGGGACTGTACGAGATCTGGCAGCGGGCGGAGGTGTCGCGCCGGCTCGACGTGTTGTCGGGCTTCGTCGCGATGTGCGTGGCGGGGGACGATGACGCGCGACGCCGTCTCGCTCAGCTGGTTGCCGGCGCTGACGCGGCCCTGTCCGACTCGCCCCCGGATTTGATGGTCGCCTCGGAGCACCTGGACGAACTCGTCTGGTGGGCTGACACGGAGTGGGCCGATCACCCCTATCGTCCCGTAGAAGCCCGGCCTGACGAGGCCGACCGGCAGACGCGTGACTATGCCAAGGATCTCCGGCACGTCGCACTCCCAGTCGGCATTCGGGACGAGATGGGCCGCATCGAACTCAGTCTCGAAGTGCGGTTCCTGGCCTTGTGCCGCCAACCGGGGTTGGACTGCCGGTCCCGGCAGGACCTCTTCTACGTCGCCGGGCGTGCCGCGATGGCCCTCGACCTCGGGCACCTGGAAGCGGCAGAGCGCGAGATCCAGCGCATGGGACAGGTGGGTTCCGTGGAACAACGGGAAAGCCGCTGCGGCTGAGTCGCGGCTTTTCGAGGTCCACAGGTGTGGAACGATCTCTTCACGTGGCTGGTGTGATCACGGCGTCGGAACCGCATTGGATAGCCCCGTTCAGTGGGCTGCAACCGCGCGACTTCCGCAGGCTGATCGCTACGTTACGCCGAGAAGGTGCTGCGCTGACTCGCCGGGGGCGCCCCTGGTCACTGCCGCTGGAAGACCGGGTGCTGCTGGTCACCGCGTACTGGCGAACCAACCTGACACTGCGCCAGCTTGCCCCACTGTTCGGCATCTCCAAGTCAGCTGCCGACCGCATCATCGGCCACGTTGGCCCGTTGCTTGCGCTCAAGCAGCGGCAACGCTTCCGCGCCGGCACCGTGCTCATCGTCGACGGCACGCTCGTGCCCACCCGCGACCACAGCGCCGCTGAGCAGTCCAAGAACTACAGGTACTCCACCAACCACCAAGTCGTCATCGACGCAGACACACGGATGGTCGTTGTGGTCGGACGGCCGGTGCCTGGGAACCGCAACGACTGTAAGGCATGGGAGCTGTCCGGCGCGAGGGCCTCCGTCGGCCGTACCACCGTGATCGCGGACGGCGGTTACCGGGGCACCGGCCTGGTCATCCCACACCGCCGCGAACCAGGCCAGGCCGAACTCCCAGCCTGGAAAGCGGAGCACAACACTTCCCATCGCAAGGTCCGAGCCCGCGTCGAGCACGTCTTCGCCCGCATGAAGAGCTGGAAGATCCTTCGCGACTGCCGCCTGAAAGGCGATGGCGTCCACCACGCCATGCTCGGCATCGCACGCCTACACAACCTGGCCCTCACCTGATAGATGCAAGCCGGAAGTGGTACGTCATACGGCAGCTCAGAGATCATTTAGGGGACAAGGCTTAGACTCCCCGCCGTGGCATACGAGTTGAACTCCCTGCTTGGTCGACTCGTCGGATTTCGGCTGTACTCGGTGGGATTCGTCACGGACTATGTCCAATTGCGATTCGATGGTCCGACCGACGACATGCCCCTGCTCACGTGCGATGTGCTGCCGACGGTCACGCTGTCGGGGAAGGCGATTTCGCCGGCGGAGTCCGGCTGGGCTGATGCGCTTCGTGCACTCATCTCGCAGAATGTGACCACCACCCATGAGAAGACCGGCATCGGGGTCAAGGTCGACTTCGGGACCGGCTCCGTGCAGTTGCACCCCGCCGCCTGCGAAGGTCCCGAGATCGCGATGCTCAATGGCTTTGCGGATCGCTCCTGGATGGTCTGGCGGCCCGGTGAAGAGGCGTTCGAGGACCTGTAGCTTCTCCCGATGTGGCGGCCGTCGACCAAGACCGGGACGCCGTCTGCAATGCGTGGCCGGCCGCTAGTCTGCCGCCGGCTGCCCTCTCGACCTTGGAGGCCGCGTGGCTCGTACCGCTCTCACCGAACCGGATCGGCTGTGGTCGGCGCAGGAGGTCCTGACGCGTCCCAGCCCGGTGCCGGCGGCGGCCGGGGTCTACGGATGGCACTTCGAGCAGGCTCCCTGTGCAGAACTCGGCGCCGGGCGACTGCTCTACGTCGGCATAGCCCCGCGGTACATGGCGAACAGGACCAGCACGCAGAATCTCCGCAAACGGGTGCGCTATCACTACCGTGGGAATGCGGCCGGATCGACGCTTCGGCTCACCCTCGGTTGCTTGCTGGGACTTGAGCTGCGCCGGGTAGGGAGCGGAAAGCGCATGACCTTCGGTAAGGCAGGGGAAGCCGCCCTCAGCCAGTGGATGGCGGAGAACGCCCGAGTGTGTTGGATCGAGCACGAGGAGCCGTGGGTCTTGGAGTCGGTACTCATCTCACAGCTCGACCTGCCACTGAATCTCGACCAGAACCGTCACAACCCCTTCCATGGGCACCTCAAGGAATTGCGTTCCCAAGCCAGGCAGCGTGCAAGGGAGTTGGCAGTCACTGCATAGGCCGACCGGCGGCCTGACATCACCGACTGACATCAATAACGGCGCGCACCTGCGGGATTGCGATGGCAGGCGCCCCGCCGTCGGAAACCAGTGATGGACAGACTGCCGGTGGCAAACGGGGGTGACACCGACCTCGGGATCGGTTCCCTGGCTCCGGGTAGCCAATTGGAGCGATGCCATCGACGACACCGAACGGCCACCGCCTGGGGCCGGAAGTTCAGCACAGCCTGACCAGGCACGCAGCCTTCGGCGCAGCCGATCACCTGTGGTGCACGCCCCGGTTGGCTACCTTGGAGATGACTCGACCGAGGGGTGACGCATGCGGCCACGCACTCATCCGCCCACCCCGTGTCCCAACTGCGGCGCGGCAACCGACCGCGTCCTCACCGTGTTCGTCCCCACCACGACCGACGAGCACGAGCTCTTCCGCATCACACACAGCACTTCGGAATCACTGCCCACATACCTCACCTGTGCAGACTGCCGTCACGAGTGGGCATGGGAGCAAGGGACCGGTACCCCGAAGGCTGACCCGGTCGTCAAGACGCCACCGACCTCTGCTTGAGGTGCCCCACCGAGGTGACCGGACGCCGCGGCGGGAAGCCGCGAGGTCGCGCGCGCCATCGTGCGTCGCGAGGCCGTCCTGAACTGGGACGACCCGGCGAAGATCGTCATCGATCCGGGTACGTCCTCTCCTGCAAGGTGGACACCGCCGACGGCGCTGCCGCCTCTACAACGGCTGCCTCACCCCCGAGTTCGGGGCGGACCGCGCGTCCTCGCGTCCGGGGGACGGCCCGGAAGCTGTCCCCCGGGGTGCGCGGTCTCCGTTTCGCCCTCTTAGGGTTCCGGCATGATTCGTTCACCTCGGCTGGCAGAGATCACCCCGGACAACTTCGACGCCGCGATCGGTCTGCGGGTCCGGGCGGACCAGGAGCACCTCGTCGCGCCGGTCGTGAAGTCGCTCGCCGAGGCGTACATGTATCCAGGCGTCGCCTGGCCCCGCCTCGTCCTCGACGGTGACCGGCCCGTCGGCTTCCTCATGGCGTTCTTCGACATCGACTGGAAGGGCGACGGCAGCGGCACCGACCTCCGCTCCGGCCTCTGGCGTCTCAATATCGCCGCCGGCGAGCAGGGCCGGGGCTACGGGCGCTTCGCCGTCGAGTCCGTGTCCGCCGAGATCCGCCGTCGCGGCGGCACTGTGCTGACGACCACCTGGCACCCGGGCGAGAGCGGTCCTGAGCGTTTCTATCTGGGGCTCGGGTTCCGTCCCACCGGGGAGACGAGCGGCGGCCAGACGGTCGGCGTGCTGGAGCTGCGGTAACGCCGCCACCGGCTCGTCGGAGCGGAGTGGGGGAGGGTTCCGGGGGGGCGGGTCCGGGGCTAGGGCCTGTCGTTTGGATCAGGCCGGTGTCGCGGGGTCTGGCACGCACATCTGCGGCGTTGTCGTCGGTCGCCGAAGCTCCGCTTCGACCCCCTCCTCCGCCTTGCAGCTGCACGCACCAGACCCCGCTCGGGCCGACCGGGACGAACCCTCTGTCACGGCCGACCTGATCCAAACGACAGACCCTAGGGCCGGCTCGTGTCCGGGTCGGGGGTCTCCCGGGCGTGCTTCAGCCTGCTGCGGGCGTCGACCTTCTCCGCGGTCGCGACCTCGTCCCAGAAGCGGTGGCAGGTCACGAAGACGGCCAGTTCACGTTCGCGTTGGCGGAGCTTCTCCACCTCGGCCTGTTCGTCGGGCGTCCAGCCGGGGGACGCGGGGCGTTCCACCTTGCGCCAGCCGTGGCCGTCGCTGAAGCCGTCCAGCGGCTCCACCGACCAGGGGAGTCGCTTGAGCAGGGCCAGGAGCTCCGCCCGGACCTGATGCAGCTCCTCCTGGCCGGCCAGGAGGTCACTCGGGAAGTCATAGGGGGTCGCTGCCACGCCGCAATGCTACGCCTGTTCGATTTAGTGATGCGAGTTCCTCCGGTGACTTCACGCGAACGGGTCGGCGTCGGATTCCGGCCACCGCTCGCGGCGCCTCGGGCGTCGCTCCGCATCGCACGGCCCCAGCACCCCGGGTGCGGCTCCTTCCACGGCGGACGCCAACCGGCCCACCAAGGCGCCGAGTTCACCTCGCCCCCCCTTTACGTAACCGGGCTGCGCAGTTCGAACTGGTCAGGTGGAACTGGACAGGTCAGCCTGAAGGTTTTAGCGTGGGCGCATGATCGATGGAGCGGGCGCATGACCGACGAAGGCGTGGAGATCTCCGACTCCGCCGCCCGGGCCGCGCAGGATCTTCGCGTGGTCTTCAGCCGGCTGCGGCGCCGAATCCGCGAGGTCGCGGAGACCCAGGACCTCACGCCCTCCCAGGTGTCCGCGCTGACCCTGCTGAGCAAGAGCGGAGCCGCCACGGCCAGTGGGCTGGCCGCCGCCGAAGGGGTTCGCCCGCAGTCGATGGCCGCGACCCTCGCCGCCCTGGACCGGCACGGGCTCATCGCGCGCAATCCCGACCCCGGGGACGGGCGGCGCCAGCTGGTGACGCTCACCGACGCCGGTCGCGAGTACGTCGAGGGCAACCGGCAGGCTCGTGAGGAATGGCTGGCCCGGGCGTTCCAGGACCGCTGCACCGAAGCCGAGCGGCAGACCGTCATCGAGGCGATCGCCCTGGTGGAACGGCTCACCCGGCCATGAGCCCCTCAGTCGGTGAGTCCAGTGAGTCCCGGAACCCGTCAGCCTGTCAGCCCGTGAGTTAGTAAGCCCCGGAGCCCGTAGGCGTGTGAGTTCGGGAGGTCGGGATGCCCGGCGACAACCGTCAGCCTCCCCACCCTCCAGCCCTCACCCGCAGGAGTTCCTCCTCCCCCCCCCACGCACCCTGCCCCCTCACGCCACCCCCGAAGGGCCCCCATGACTCTCACCACCCTCGACCCCCGTACCGCGCTCGTCGTCATCGACCTGCAGAACGGGATCGTCGCCGCTCCCACCGCTCCTCTCGGCGGGGCCGAGGTGGTGGGCCGGGCCGTCGAACTCGCCGGTGCCTTCCGGGCCCACGGGCTCCCCGTGGTCCTGGTGCGCGTCACGGCGGCCGCCGACGGAGCGGACGCCGTCCCCGGCCGCACGGAGCGGGGGCGCCGCGGCGGCCGCGTGCCGGAGGGCTGGGACGTCGTCGTCGACGAACTCGCCGGCCACCCGGAGGACATCACCGTGACGAAGCGCAACTGGGGCGCCTTCCACGGCACCGACCTCGACCTCCAGCTGCGCCGCCGCGGTATCACGCAGATCGTGCTGACCGGCATCGCGACCAGCATCGGCGTGGAGTCCACCGCCCGGGCGGCGCACGAACACGGCTACCACGTCACCCTCACCACCGACGCCATGTCGGACCTCGACGCCGACGCCCACCGCAACAGCGTCGAGCGGATCTTCCCCCGGCTGGGCGAGACGGGCACGACCGCCGAGATCATCGAACTGCTGGCCAAGACCCGCGTCTGACAGGCCACAAGACCCGCGTCTGGCAGGCCAGTCGATGAGCGCGGGGGGCCGTGGCCCGTCCAGCGCTCAGCGCGTCCGGTGATCCTGGGGCCGTACCCCGCCTACGCCGCTCAGCGCGTCCGGTCCGCCAACTCCCGTACCAGGCGGGCCGTCACCGGTACGGGCACCCCGTGCCGGTCGGCCGCGCGCAGCAACGCCCCGCCGATCGCGTCGAGTTCCAGCGGGCGGCCCGCCTCCGCGTCGCGCTGCATGGAGGACCGCATGCTGGGCGCGAAGGAGTCGTAGCGGGCGAGGGCCTGTGCCGGGTCCGCCGGGGCGCCGCTCGCGCGGCTGACCGCGGCCGTCTCCTCGACCAGCGCCGTCAGCTCCTCGCGGTAACCGGTGCGCACCTCGCCCAGCGGCAGCCCGTACCGCGTCGTCAGCAGGGCGAAGGGCGCCAGGAACGACATCTTCGCCCACAGCGCCGCGACCTCGTCGTCCAGGACCCGCACCGCCGGTCCGGCCGCCGCGAGTGCCCCGGCGAGCGCGTCGAGGCGCTCGCGCGGCACGACGTCCCCGGTCAGGTCGATCTCCGCGAAGGGACTGCCGTGCTCGATCACCCCCGGGGCCACCCGGGTCGACTCCACGCGGACGACGGCCGGCGCCACCCGGGCGTCGCCGTACCGGGCACGCAGGGCCGCGGGGTGCTCGACACCGTTCAGGAACGGTACGACGAGGCCGTTCTCGCCCAGGGCGTGCGGCGGTACGCGGTCCAGCGCCGCGTCCAGCGCCGTGTGCTTGACGGCGATCAGGCAGGCGTCGACCGGCTCGCGCAGCTCGGTGTCCGCCTCGACCGGCGCCGTGAAGTCGCCGAACGTGCCGCTGCGCACCTGGATGCCGCCGTCGCGCAGCGCCCGCGCCGTCTCGTCACCGGCCAGGCAGATCACGCGGTGCCCGGGCCGTGCCATGAGCGCCGCCAGCAGTCCGCCGACGCCGCCGGGGCCCAGTACCGCGACCGTCAACGGCTTCCCGCCCGGCAGGGGGCCGTGCTGCTCCGGGGGCTGGTTCTTCGTCATGCGTCTCTGTCCTCTCGTCGGTCGGCCCCGTGACGGTGGCCGCCTCGGCGTGGATGATCTCAGTCGCTACCGCCGTACGGACGCGCCGGGGGCAAGAGGTGCGACCGCTCGGGTGGTCATGTTCCGCACAATCGGCGGGGGACCGGGGGCTATTCCCGGGCCGGGACGGGGGCTCACGCGCGACACTGGACGCATGTGCCGCAGCATCAAGACACTCCGTCCGCCCGTACTCCCCGAGGAGGCGACCGAGGAGGACATCCGGGCCGCCGCCCTCCAGTACGTCCGCAAGGTGTCCGGCTTCCGGGCGCCGGCCGCGCACAACCGCGAGGTCTTCGACCGTGCCGTCGAGGCCGTCACCGCGGCGACGGCCGAGTTGCTGGACGGCCTGGAGGTGCGCGGCCAGTCGGCGACCCGCTCGGCAGCCTCCTAGCCGGGCCACCTCCGACCGGCCCGGCCCGGCAGCCGCCTGCGCCGGGCCGCCCCGACGCGTGCCGTGATGGGATGGCGTGACGCGCCGCCGATGGTGACGAGGCGGTACCGCCCAATCGATATATCGACTCGGAAGCCGGAAGCCGGAAGCCGGAAGCCGGAAGCCAGGAGCCGGAAGCGCCCAGTCACCGTCCCGCCGTCACCCCGACAGCAAGGCCCCCGGCCCTGCCCCCACCCTCAGCGCTGCGCCCGCGGCCGGCGCATGAGGAAGCCCGCGCCGGCCCCGGCGGCGAACAGCGCTCCGAAGGAGACGGCCGTCGCCAGCCAGGTGGCGCCCAGCCACTGGCCGCCGTAGTAGCCGAGGGCGACGCTGTACGCGGTCCAGGCGACGCCCGCCAGGATGGACCAGGGCAGGAACTCGCGGACGCGCCGGTGGGCGGCGCCCGCGCACAGGGAGACGACCGAGCGGCCCGCCGGGGCGAAGCGGGCGACCACGACCAGGATGCCGCCGCCGCGCGCGAGCGCCCCGCCGAGACGTTCCTGCGCGCTGGTCAGGCGGCGGGAGCGGGCGATGGCGCGGTCGAGGCGCTCGCCGCCGCGCCAGGCGAGGCGGTACGCCACCATGTCGCCCAGCACCGAAGCGGTGGCGGCGCAGAGGGTGAGGGCCAGGATGTCGGGCACGTCGTGCGGGACCGCCGCGCCGGTCGCGGTGCCCGCGGCGGCCGCCGTCGCCGCGGCGATGACCAGGACCCCGCTGGGGAGCACGGGCAGGAAGACGTCGAGCAGTACGGACATGGCCACGACGGCGTAGATCCATGGGCTGCCGGTCAGCGACCCCACACTTTCAAGCACCGAACACTCCCCTGGACTCCCCCGTGGGCACGACCACGCCGCGACGTCGGGAGGAGCGGCAGGGCGGCCTGTGACAGCCATACAGCGTACGCCGGAGGTGTGACAGGAGATCCACGGGGGGCGCATGTGTTCGCCACATCATGTTCACCCGGGTGCGCCACCGGTACGGCGTCCAGCACGGACTTCCCGTACGAACGAAACGGACGAACTGAATCCGGTGGAGTGACGACGAGGAAGCGGGACTGACGATGGTGGCAGCGATATGCGCCGGGGTGCTGGCGGCGACCGTCCTCGCGGCGGGCGGCGCGCCGGTCCAGGGCGGGCTGGGGCACAGCGGGCCGGTCGGGGTGCAGGGGGCGCCGGACGGCTTCTGGATGCGGACGGCCGGCCGGTTCGCGCCGGCCGGTGCCTTCGCGTCCTCGGCGGCGCTGACCTACGACACGGACCTCGTGCCGGCGGGCGCGCGGGTCGAGGTGGGCCAGCGCCGCGACGGGCGGGGCGCCACCGCCGTACGGCTGCGGGTGGCGGGCGTGCGGCCCGGTCACACCTACGGCGTCCACGTGCACCGCAACCCCTGCGGCGCGGACCCCGCTGACGCGGGCGGGCACTACCAGCACCGCGAGGACCCGGTGCAGCCGTCGATGGACCCGCACTACGCCAACGCGGGCAACGAGGTGTGGCTGGACTTCACGGCCGACGAGCGGGGAGCGGGGGAGGCGCTGGCCGAGCACGACTGGGGGTTCCGCAAGGGCGGGGCGTCCTCCGTGGTGGTGCACGACGAGCCGGGGATGAGCGGCGGGCGGCTGGCGTGCTTCACGGTTCCCTTCGGCTGGGTGGCCGGGAACGGCTGACACCGGGTCGACTCGGAGCGCGCCGGGGGGCGCCCGCGGGACGGGACGGGCGCCGGTGTGGTGTCAGGCCGCGACGGGTGTCTGGTCCGCGGTGGCCCCGTCCTCGGCGGCCTGGGGCGTACGGCGGCTGAGGAGCCGGTCGATGCCGAGGGCGCCGGAGCCGGTGAACACCAGCAGGAGCAGGGACCAGCAGAACAGCACGGAGAGCTCGCCGCCGTTCTGGATGGGCCACAGGGCCGACGGCTGGTGCACGTCGAAGTAGGCGTACGCCATCGAGCCGGAGGAGACGAAGGCCGCGGCGCGGGTGCCGAGGCCGAGGAGCACCAGGGTGCCGCCGACGAGCTGGATGACGGCCGCGTACCAGCCCGGCCAGGTGCCGGCGGGGACGGAGCCGCCGCCCATGGCGCCGCCGAGGACGCCGAAGAGGGAGGCGGCGCCGTGGCAGGCGAAGAGCAGGCCGACGACGATGCGGAAGAGGCCGATGGCGTAGGGCTGGGCGCTGTCGAGGCGTCCGGACATGTGGGGGGACTCCTTCGGTCGGGGCCGGTCCGCGGACGGACCGGTCTCGGGGGAACCGAGTGAGCCAAGGTTAGGTGTGCCTAATCAATGCTTGCAAGTTCAACATCAGGCCATGGCTCGGCCGCCGTCCGGGGCTCCGTTCCGGGCGCCGCCGCACGTAGGGCCGCCCGCGCGACCGCGTCGGCGTCCGAGAGCGTGACCGAATCCACCCCTGGACGGGCACCGGCGGCGGTCACCCAGTGCACGCCTTCCGTGGGCACACCGAAGGCGAACCGCCGTGCGTGCGGCTGCCCCTGATTGTCAATCAGGTGGTACGGACTGGGCGTCACGTCCAGCCCTCCGGTCTCGTAGCCGTCGACGGTGTGCGGGCGGCACCCGCCCGTCTTCAGCAGCCGGGCGAGGAGTTCGTCCGCCGTCCGCCGTACATCCGGTTCCGGCAGCCGCGCCTCGATCAGGGTCGTCGCCCGCACGGCCGAGTCCGGCACGTCGGGGGAGTCGGCGAGCCACCCGCCGTCCTCGCCGCGCACCCGCAGCCGCGGACCCACCACCGTCAGGACCCCCGCCTCGATCAGCGCGGCCATCTCCTCGATCCGGCGCCGGGGCGGGCCGATGGACAGGAAGGCGTTGAGCGGGGTGTACCAGCGGTCCAGGTGGTCCCGGCGCGACGTGCCCGAGAGGCCGCCGTGGTCCACGACGAGCCGCAGTTCGTTGCGCAGGTCGCGCAGCACGTCGAGGGCGGCCTTGAGGGGGCCGTCGACGTTGCCGAGGGCGGCCTGCTCGACGTCCTCGCGCAGATGCGCCAGCAGCCAGTCGCGCCAGGAGCGGGGGCCCGTGAAGGACTGCCGGGCGTACGGGCGGGACAGCCGGTCCCAGGACCAGCGGTCGGCGGCCGGGATGCCGAACTCGGCCAGCAGCGCCGCCTCTTGGGGGCCGCCGTGCTCCGCGCGCAGGAAACGGTCACGGAAGCCGGACCGGCCGGGGGTGACCCCCCGGAGCCTCAACAGCCCCTCGTAGTAGACCGTTTCGACCTCCTTCGCGACCAGGGGCCATATCTCGGTGAGGAAGTCCGGCGCCTCGCCGGAGTCCGCGCGCTTGCGGAAACGGGAGATCACGTCCGGGGTGAGGACGAGTGGGGTGTGACGGCCGTAGGGGCCCTTGGCGTTGTCGCCGCGGGCCTGGTGGGGGATGCCGCGCCGGGAGCCCGCGAACAGGCGGGGCTCGTCGCCCGAGGGCAGGTAGCGCAGGCCCCGGGACGTCCGGACGAAGCGTCCGCCGCGGCCGGTCGTCAACAGGGCCATGTGGTCGAAGAAGTTGAGCCCGAGCCCGCGCAGGAGCACCGGTTCGCCGGGGGACAGCGGCGCGAGGTCGACGTCGGCCGGGTTGGCGGGCGGGATGTGGCGCAGCCCGTGCTGTTCCGCGTACGCGCTCAGCTGCCGCTGCCCGGGGTCGGCCAGCACCGGCAGATGGCCCTGGGCGAGGACCACCGCGCTCAGGCCCTCCAGGGAGCGGCCGTCGGAGAGGGTGACCGTCTGGCGGCCGTCGGGGCCGTCGTCGAGGCGGACGGCGTGCGCGGCGTGCGTCTCGACGCGGACGCCGGCCGGGGCCGCGCGGACCGTCCGGGCGAAGACCCAGGCGAGGTAACGGCCGTACTGGGCGCGGGTCGGGTAGTCGTCAGGACCGAGCTCGTCCTCGGTGCCGGACTCGGCGGCCCAGACGTGCAGGCTGGGCCCGGGGCGCACCGGGCCCGCGCACTCGACGCTCTCGTCGGTGAACAGGGTGACCTGGGAGGCGACGGTGTTCATCAGCAGCTCGGACGGCTGGGTGGTCCGCCAGACCCGGCCGGGTCCCGGCGGCGACGGGTCGATCACATGGACCGTCAACCGCCTCCCGGGTGGCAGCAGTTCGGGGGCGGAGGCGCACAGGCGCTCCAGGACGCCGGTGCCGCGGGGTCCCGCGCCGATCAGGGCGACGGCGGCGGACGCGGCTTCCGAGGGTGTTGCGGGCAAGGGGGTGACTCCCGGGCGTGGGGGGCGCAAGGGCGGCAGACCGCCCGCCGGAAGCGGACGGTCCGCCTCATCATGCCGCCGTACGGCGCGGTGGCCGAGCCCGGAGGGGATGATCGGGGCCGGGTGTGGGATGCGTCACGAGCATCCGGGACAACGCACCCGGCAACCTGGCGGAATGGCCTTATTGCGGGGTGAGTTGGGACTCCTCCACCGTGGTCAGCCGGGCGGTGTCGCCGGTCGCGCGGGCCTGTTCCAGGCGCAGCCGCGCCGCGCGGCCCCGCAGCGTCAGTGTCATCAGCTGGTTGCCGAACCAGGGGCCGCCCGTCCGGCGCCAGTCCACCGCCGGCCGGCCCTGACGTCCGTGCCGGGACAGCAGGCGCCCGATGGCACGCCCCGTCCGGCTCCAGCCGAAGCGGAAACCGATCCGCATCGACAGCGGGATCGAGTTGTGGACCGGTGAGCAGGTCAGCTGCAGGACCCGGGCGTCCGGGGCCGCGCCGCCGGGCCACGTGGGCTCGGCGACGTAGGCGTGGTGCACGTCGCCGGAGAGCACCAGGACCGTCGCCGGGGCGTCCTCGCCGCTCCCCGCCTCGGCGATGAGCTGCCGCAGCGCCTCGAAGGACTCGGGGAACGCCGCCCAGTGCTCCAGGTCGGCCTTCCTGCGCACCTGTTCCCCGATGCGCGCCCAGCGGGCCCCGCGCTCGCCCCGGCACACGCCCGCGTTCCACGTCTCCGCGTCGTGGATCAGGTGGGGGAGCAGCCAGGGCAGGGAGGTGCCGATGAGCAGGTGGTCGTAGGCGTCGCGCCGGTCGAGCACCTGCTCCCGCAGCCACCGCTCCTCGCCCTCGTCCAGCATCGAGCGGTGCTGCTCGTCCAGGACGCGGGCCGCCCGGGAGTCGAGCATGACGACACGGACGCGGCCGAAGTCGCGGCGGTAGCTCCAGCGGACGGAGGACGGCTCGGCGTCGGAGCGGGCGGCGTGGTCCCGCAGGGCGTCCGTGCCGTCGGGGGTGGCGCGGACGGCGGCGTAGACCGGGTCGGCGTCCAGCTCGGCCGGGGAGAGGTTGCCCAGGTGCTGATGGACCCAGTACGACATCAGGCCGCCCAGGATGCGCTCGCGCCACCAGGACGTGGCGCGGATGTCGGCGAGCCAGGACGCGCTGGTGTTCCAGTCGTCGATGACGTCGTGGTCGTCGAAGATCATGCAGCTCGGGACCGTGGACAGCAGCCAGCGGATCTCGGGGTCCCGCCACGACTCGTGGTAGAGCCGGGTGTACTCCTCGTAGTCCGCGATCTGCTCCCCGGGAGGCTCGTCCAGGCTGCGGCGGGAGGCGATCCAGGCACGGGTGGACTCGGACGTCTCGTCCGCGTACACCTGGTCGCCCAGCAGGAGCAGCACGTCGGGCCGCTCGGCGTCCGGGGAGGAGGACAGGCGCGCCGCCAGCGTGTCGAGGGCGTCGGGGCCCACCGGGTCCTTCTCGTCCCCGGGCGGGGCGGCCCAGCGGCAGGAGCCGAAGGTGACCCGGACGCTGTCCCCGCTGTCCCGGTCGAGGGTGCGGATGACCGGGGGCGGGAACGGCGAGTCGGCAAGGGGCCAGACGGGTGTGCCGTCCAGCAGCAGTTCGTACGCCGACTCCGAGCCCGGTTCCAGGCCGGTGAGCACCACCAGGGCGTAGTGGTGCCCGGCGACCTGGAATGTGCGGGCCTCTCCTTTGGGACCCTCGGCGCACCGCACCTCGGCGGTGCACGGACGGCTCGTCTCGACCCATACGGTCGCGGACGAGTCGTCGACAAACCTGAGCAGGGGGCCCAGCAGGAGCTCCGACACGGCCATCACCTTCCTCCGTCGCCCCGTACGGTACGAAACGACGGAGGCACAGGACAGGGTTCCCCGTAAGCGGCGGGCTATGAGCAGCCGCTGAGCACCGAGGACAGCTTCGACTTCTCGGCGCTGTCGACCGAGAGGTTGTAGTAGTACTTCACCTGGACCCAGGCGCGCACGTAGGTGCAGGCGTAGGCGGTGCGCGAGGGCATCCAGGTGGCCGGGTCCTGGTCGCCCTTGGCCTGGTTCACGTTGTCCGTGACCGCGATGAGCTGCGGGCGGGTCAGGTCGTTGGCGAAGGCCTGGCGCTGCGCGGTGGTCCAGTTGTCGGCGCCGGAGTCCCAGGCCTCGGCGAGCGGCACCAGGTGGTCGATGTCCAGGTCGGAGGCGGCGGTCCAGGTCGCGCCGTCGTAGACCGAGTACCAGCTGCCGCTGGTGGCCGCGCAGGCGGAGTCGGTGACGACGTTGGAGCCGTCGCGCTTGAGGACCGTCTCGCGGGTGTTGCACGCCCCGCTGATGGTGATCCAGTGCGGGAAGAGGTCGCGGTTGTAGCCGGTGCGGTCCTCGGTCGCCACGGTGAGCGAGGCGAGGTAGGTCCGCGCGGTGGAGGCGCTGACCGGGGTCGGCAGCGCGGCGGAGGCCGTGGGGCTGTTGAAAAGGCCGGCCATGGCTATCAGACCGGTGACGGCTGCGAGTATGCTCAGCCGTCGACGCGCGTAGACCTTTGGCATGCGAACTCCCTGTGGATGGGGGGCCGTTGGGGCGGGCGAGCACATGCTTGCGGCGTCGCGTTTCCGGCAGATGTGCGTCGCGTGAGAAGCTAGTGACGCGTACATGACAAAGCAAGAGTCGTGACGGGACCAATGGCCCTGGGGGGCCGGTGCGGGCGTCACGTACGATGGACGGCGCAGAAGGGGAGTAGCTCTTCGCCGGACCGTCGACATACTGCTCAGCTCGTCTGAGCCGGCGCCCGGAGGCAGACCTCGGTCACGAGGCCGGCCAGCGAGACCTTCGGCAAGCAGTGCACCGCCCGCGCGTCCTCGCGCGGGTGCCCCCGTGTGCTGCCGTGCCGAGGTGTCGCAGCGCAGCACAGCACTCTCGGTGGGGCGGCCCCGACCGATTGAGGAACATTGATCAGCTTCAGCGTGACGGCGCTCGTCTTCGGCGTCGTCTTCCTTGCCGAGCTGCCGGACAAGACCGCGCTCGCCGGACTCGTGCTCGGCACGCGCTACCGCGCCTCGTACGTCTTCGCCGGCGTCGCCGCCGCCTTCGCCGTCCACGTGGCGCTCGCCGTCGCGGCGGGCAGCGTCCTGACCCTGCTGCCGCAGCAGATCGTGCACGCGCTCACGGGTGTGCTCTTCCTCGCGGGCGCCGCGGTGCTGCTGCTGAAGAAGGATGAGGACGAGGAGGAGGTCCGCAAGCCCGAGAACCAGAGCTTCTGGAAGGTCTCGGGAGCGGGCTTCATGCTCATCCTGGTCGCCGAGTTCGGCGACCTCACCCAGATCATGACGGCCAACCTGGCCGCCCGGTACGACGACCCGCTCTCCGTCGGCCTCGGCGCGGTCCTCGCGCTGTGGGCGGTCGCCGGGCTCGGCATCGTCGGCGGCAAGGCCCTGATGAAGCGGGTGCCGCTCGCGCTCATCACCAAGATCGCGGCCCTGCTGATGCTGGGGCTGGGCCTGTGGAGCCTGTACGAGGCGGTGGCGGGATGACCCGCCCCTCGCGTCGCCGGGGCGGGTCCGTGGCGGGCCGTCCCGTGCCGGCGCTCCGCGCTCCGGTCCCCGCCGGGCCCGTCGGCCGCGCACCGGTCCTCGGTGCGGCGGGCGGTTCGCCCCCGGCCGGTCCCGCGCCGACGTTCCCTGCGCCGGGCCGTCCCGCGCCGGGTCGTCCCATGCCGACCGGTCCCACCCCGGCCGGTCCCGCGCCGGCCGATCCCGCGCCGGCCCTCCGTCTCGGCCTCGTCCGAGACCGCCTCGCGAAGCCGCTGGTCAGGCGCGGTGGCGTCGGGGGCCGTTTGTTTTGTATCGTGAAGAAACAAAGTGGCCCCCGCCCGTTCTCCCTGACCGGCGGGCGGGGCCGCCTTGTCCCCGGGTGCCCCGTACGGCTCCCTCTCCCGCGTCTTGGAGCATGCCGATGACGGCCACCACCGTTCTGACCGCCCGCGCCCTCCTGCTCGACATGGACGGCACCCTCGTCAACTCGGACGCCGTGGTCGAGCGCTGCTGGCGACGCTGGGCCGACCGGCACGGGCTCGACGGGGACGAGGTCATGAAGGTCGTCCACGGCCGCCAGGGCTACGCCTCCATGGCCGTCCTGCTGCCGCACCGGCCCATGGAGCAGAACCACGCGGACAACGCCCGCATGCTCGCCGAGGAGACCGCCGACATGGACGGCGTCGTCGAGGTACCGGGGGCCTCGGCCTTCCTCGCCTCCCTCGCCGGGCTCCCGCACGCGCTCGTGACCTCCGCCGACGTGGGCCTGTCCACCGCCCGCATGGCCGCCGCCGGCCTCGGACTGCCCGACCTGCGGATCACCGCCGAGTCGGTCGGCGCGAGCAAGCCGGACCCCGAGGGCTTCCTCAAGGGCGCCGCCGAACTGGGCGTCGCGCCCGAGGACTGCGTGGTCTTCGAGGACTCCGGGGCGGGCATCACGGCCGGCAAGGCCGCGGGGATGCGCGTCGTCGGCGTCGGACCCCGGGCCGCGGTCCACGGCCCCGACGCCCTGGTCGCCGACCTCACGCAGGTGCGCGTCGAGGCCGCCGCGGACGGGTCGATACGGCTGCACATCGGCTGACGCGAAGGTCGGAGGCCGGGGTCCTGGTGGACCCCGGCCTCCGTCGTCCCCGGCGCCTGTCGGGTCCGGCCTCCGCTGTCCCGGCTCCCGACAGGGGCCAAACCTGTCGAGTCCGGGGGCCCGTAATCCCCGGCCTGCGTCGAGCCCGGCGTCTGTCGGCTCAGGGCCCCGTAATCCCCGGCCTGCGTCTGGCCCGGCGCCTGTCGACTCCGGCCCCCGACGTCCCCGGTCCTGCGTCCGACTCCGGCCCCCGTTGTCCTCCGCCACCGTCGAATGTTGCCCCGGTCGAGTCCGAGCCCCGTCGAGCCCAGCCCTTCGCCCCCGACCCTCGTCCGCTACGGCTCGCTCGTCTCCGATTCCAGGCGGGTGCGGGTGGCCGTGCCGTAGACGCCCGGTTCGTCGGCGCCGATCCCGCGGGCCCACTGGTAGCGCCGTACGGCGTCCTCGACCTGTTCGTTGAAGTTGCCGTTGATGTCGCCGTAGTAGAGGGCCAGCTGGCGCAGCCGCAGCTGGAGTTCGGCGACCTCGGCGCCCCTGTCGCCGCGGCGCAGGATCGTGGCGCGGTGCTCGTCCGGCTCGTCGGACGGGGGCCGGACCGAGCCGGTGGCCCGGGCGGTCGTCGGTGTCCCCGTCGGCTTCTTCGAGCGGGACGGGGTCGCCGACGGGCTCGACGGCGAGGCGGAGGGCGACGCGTCCGCACCGGCCGACTCCGTGGGGCTGCCGGAGGCGGACGGCGAGGGCGAGGCGCTGCGGGACGGGGACGCCTCGGCCCGCGGCGACGACTTCTCCGGGACGCTCGCGCGCACCGCCTCCGGCTGCGAGGCGTCCCGCTCCGGTGTGTCGTACGACAGGACCCCGCTCGCCAGCCCCGCGGCGGCCACCACGGCCACGACGGCGCCGGCCACCACGAGGAGCGCGGTACGGCGGCGACGCCGGGGCGGCTCGTCGCCCGGCGACGTGGTGCCCGATCCGGGCGTCGGATCCTGGAAGAGCCGCATGTCGTCCGGTGCGGGCTCCGACGTGCCCGCCGCCATCACCGGCCGGGTGCGCTCGGCGGCCGACGGCGTGCCGACCGCGGTGAGCGGCATCGTGCGCTCGCCCGGCGACGGCGCGTCGGCGGCCGTCAGTGGCATGGTCCGCTCGGCGGCCGTCTCGGGAGGCAGCGGGGTCGCGCGGGTCGCGGGCCGCTCCGGCCGCGCGTCGGACCGGGGTCCGGCACCGGCCGGTTCCGCCGTCCCGTCCGGGCCGGGGTCCGCGCCCGGGGAGGCCTGGCCGAGTTCCACGTAGGGCCGGATGCGCAGCGGGTCGAAGTCCTCCGCCGCGGCCGCCTCCGCCGTACGGGCGTCGCGCAGGGCGTCCGAGGCCCGCTGGGTGCAGGCGCAGGACGGCGTCCCGTCGGCCTCCCGGTGCGTCCCGCACTCCGGGCAGACGTGCCCCTTCGATCCGCTCACGTGTGGTCCCTCCCCCTCACGGACTCCAGAGAGTATCCAGACGCTCTCCACGGAATCTCCCCGGCACCCGCCGTTCCGGGCCCCGCGAAGGACTCAACAGGCCATAACGGGTCACACCGATCACGATGGGAGGTGACCGGGACGCCTGGGCGCACGGAGGACCGTATGAACGCGGACGCACAGGGCACGGACGCGGCGGTGACGAAGGGGGGCGCCCCCACCGAGGAGCATGTGCACGGCAGCGTTCTCGTGTCGATCGGCGCGCTGCTGCTGGGCATGCTGCTGGCCGCACTCGACCAGACCATCGTGTCGACCGCGCTGCCGACCATCGTCAGCGAGCTCGGCGGCCTGGAGCACCTCTCCTGGGTCGTCACCGCGTATCTGCTCGCCTCGACGGCGGCGACGCCGCTGTGGGGCAAGCTCGGCGACCAGTACGGGCGCAAGCGGCTGTTCCAGCTCGCGATCGTGATCTTCCTGATCGGGTCCGCGCTGTGCGGCATGGCGCAGAACATGCCGCAGCTCATCGGCTTTCGGGCCCTCCAGGGGCTCGGCGGCGGCGGGCTGATGGTGCTGTCCATGGCGATCGTCGGCGACATCGTCTCGCCGCGCGAACGGGGCAAGTACCAGGGGCTGTTCGGTGCCGTCTTCGGCGCGACCAGCGTCCTCGGACCGCTGCTCGGCGGGTTCTTCACCGAGCACCTGAGCTGGCGCTGGGTCTTCTACATCAACCTGCCCGTCGGCGTGGTCGCGCTCGCCGTGATCGCCACCGCCCTGCGCATCCGGCGCCGCACCGCCCGCCACGTCATCGACTACCTCGGCACCCTGCTCATCGCCGCCGTCGCGACCTGTCTGATCCTCGTCGCCTCGCTGGGCGGCACGACGTGGGGCTGGAGCTCGCCGCAGCTCATCGGAGTGGCCGTGCTCGCGGTGGTCCTGGCGGTCGCCTTCGTCGCCGTGGAGCGCCGGGCGGCCGAACCGGTGCTGCCGCTGAAGCTGTTCCGCGTGCGGACCTTCACACTGTCCGCCGTCATCAGCTTCGTCGTGGGCTTCGCCATGTTCGGCGCGATGACCTATCTGCCGACGTTCCTCCAGGTCGTCCAGGGCATCTCGCCGACCCTGTCCGGGGTGCACCTGCTGCCCATGGTCCTCGGCCTGCTGCTCTCCTCCACCCTCTCCGGCCAGATCGTCAGCCGCACCGGCCGGTGGAAGGTGTTCCCCATCGCCGGCACCGGGATCACCACCATCGGACTGCTCCTGCTGCACCAGCTCGACGAGAACAGCGGAACCGGCGAGATGAGCGCCTACTTCTTCGTCTTCGGTCTCGGCCTCGGCCTGGTCATGCAGGTGCTCGTGCTGATCGTGCAGAACGCGGTCCCGTACGAGGATCTGGGCGTCGCCACCTCCGGCGCCACCTTCTTCCGCTCCATCGGCGCCTCATTCGGCGTGGCCATCTTCGGCACCGTCTTCGCGAGCCGCCTCGGGACCAAGCTGGCGGCGGCCCTCAGCGGTCAGCAACTGCCCGCCGGTCTCAGCGTGGACACGCTCAAGGCCGACCCGAAGGGCATCGCCGAACTCCCCGCCGCGCTGCGCACCCCCGTCCTGCACGCGTACGCGTCCTCGATCACCGACGTCTTCCTGTACGCCGCCCCGGTCGCGCTGGTCGGCTTCGTGCTGGCCTGGTTCCTGCGCGAGGACAAGCTGCGGGGCTCGGTCACGGCCCCGGACGCCACGCAGACGCTCGCCAGCAACCCGGTCGAGCGGTCCTCTTACGACGAGGTGTGCCGCGCGCTGTCGGTGCTCGGCACCCGCGAGGGGCGGCGCGAGATCTACGAGCGGATCACCGCGCGGGCGGGCTACGACCTGCTGCCCGCCGCGAGCTGGCTGCTGCTGCGGATCAGGAAGCACGGGCGGGAGGAACCGGCGGCGCTCGCCGACCACAGCGCCGTGCCCCTGGACGTGGTGCTCGCCGCGGGCCGACAGCTGGAGGAGCGCCGCCTCGCCCGCCGTGAGGGAGTCGAGCTCACGCTCACCGCTGAGGGCCGCGAGGCCGCCGAGCGGCTGTCCCGGGCCCGCGAGGAGTCCCTGGGCGAAACGCTCGGCGACTGGTGGGGCCCCGGCCGGCCCACCGACCTGGTCCGACTGGTCGAGGAACTGAACTCCGAGCTGTGCGGCTCCGACGCGGAGCGCCCGCACGGGGCGACGGCCCACCCGTACAAGCCGGTCGCCTGATCCCGGCCGGGCGGGCGGGACCGCCGGACCCCCTCCCGGGAGAACAGGCCCGCTGCCTGGACCGGGCCCGCCGTTCGGACTGGGTTCCGCCGTCCGGACCGGGGCGGGTCGTGATCGACGGTGAGTCCCGTCCGGACCGGGGCGGGCCGTGATCGACGGTGAGTCCCGTCCGGACCGGGGCGGGTCGTGACCGACGAAGAGTCCCGTCCGGACCGAGGCGGGCCGTGATCGACGGTGAGTCCCGTCCGGCTCGACCACGACCGACGGTGAGCCTCGTCCGCCTCGGCCCGGCCCTGACTCCGGCCCGGCCCCGACTCCGGCCCGATCGGGACGACGGGGCCCGGACCCAGCCGGTCAGCCCGTCAGCTCCTTGGTGAACCAGTGGTCGGCGTACTCCTCGTCGTTGTGCCGCTCCGTCTCCCGGTAGCCGAGGCGCGCGTACAGCGCACGGGCCGCCACCAGGTCGCTGCGGGTGTCCAGCACGATCCGCCCGGCGCCGAGCTCGCGCGCCGCGTCCTCCGCCGCCCGCACCAGCAGGGCGGCGCCGCCCCGGCCGCGCAGGTCCTCGCGCAGGAAGACCCGCTTGAGCTCGGCCGTCGTCGGGTCCGTCAGCCGCACGCCCGCGGTGCCGGCCGGCTCGCCCCCGTACCGGGCCACCAGCAGCACCCCGCCGGGCGGCGCGAGGGAGTCCCCGGTGTCGGCGGCGATCTCCCGTTCCAGCTCGGCGGGGTCGGTCCTGCGCCCCTCGTGCAGCAGGTACCAGCGGTCGCTGACCTCCGTGTAGTAGGCCCGCCACAGCGCGGTGGCGGCGGGCGAGCCGACGGGCTCGGGAGCGACGGTCCAGGGGGCGGGCGTACGGGTCATGGCGGTCATTGTCACGACCTCCCCCGCGCGGCCCGCAAGCGGTTTACGCCGGGGCGTCGAGGACGGAGAGCCTTCCGGAGGGGGCCGAGGGGCCTCTCGTGACCGTGGGGGCGGGGCCGGGGGCGCCGCGGGGCGGCACCGTTTGCGGCGCGTTATCGCGGCAACCCGGTCGATGAACCGGCCCGTTGGGTCGAAAACTCCGGAAGGCACCCATGTCCACAGGCGTGATCATCGCTTTGATCGTGATCGTGGCGGCCGTGGCCCTTGTCGCGGTCGTCCTGACTCTCCTCGCCCGCAGGCCGCAGGGCGGGCGCAGCCTCCAGCGGCGCTTCGGGCCCGAGTACGACCGTGCCGTCGCCCGGCACGACGGCGACACCCGGGCCGCCGAAGCCGACCTCACCGAGCGGGTGAAGCGGCACGGTTCGCTGCGCCAGCAGCCCCTGGAGCCCGCCGCCCGCGAGCAGTTCGCGGCGCGCTGGGCCGCCGCACAGGAACGCTTCGTCGACTCGCCGCGGGAAGCGGTGGCCGAGGCGGACCGCCTGCTCGGCGAACTGGCCGGAGCGCGGGGCTACCCCGACACCGGCCGCTACGAGGAACAGCTCGAGGCCCTCTCCGTGCACCACGCGCACCACGTCCATGGGTACCGGCGGGTGCACAGTGCCGCGCACGCGAGTGGCGGCGCCACCGGGAACGCCACCGGCACGGAGGAGATGCGCGAGGCCATGCTGGAGGCCCGCGCCCTGTTCGAGGACCTCGTCTCACCCAGCCGCAAGGACGACGTCCGCCACCGCGCGGACACCGGCACGGACGGTGCGGAGGTGGCCGCCGACAACTCGGACACGGCTCGCTCCGGCAACCGTACGCACGTGCCGTGGACCCTCAACCGGCGCCACGCGAAGGGAAGTTGACGAAGATGGCAGACGTGACAGGCGAGGGCGCGGAGCGCCGGGGGACGGCACGGGGGTCCGAGGGCCCGGGCGCCGACGGCACCACTCCCCGGACGCCGGGCCGAGCGGGTTCGGCGGACCCCAGGAACGTGACCGGCGACGCCGCCACGAGCCGGGAGACCGCCGAGGCGCGCGCGACGGCCGCGGCCCGCGAGGCCGACGGCAGGACCGGGGCCCCGGGAGCCGACACGCTCGCGGGCACGCCGGCTACCGACGCGACGGCCGGCGCTCCGAGGACCGGCACGACGACGGGCGCCCTCGGCGTCGGGACGACCCCGGGCCACCAGAGCATCGGCGACCGTGACCGTCGTGACGGCGTCGGGACGGCTCCGGGGCATCAGAGCATCGGCGACCGTGACGGCGTCGGCGCGGAAGACGGCACCGCGGGCACCGCGTGGCGCGAGGGCACCGGAGCGGACGGCCGCGGTTCCGCCACGGGAGTCGGCGAGAAGGCCGGCGCCGCCGCCGAGGGCCGCACCAGGACCCCGCACGAGACGTCCGGTACGACGTCGGTCGGCACCGGCCGCACGACGGGCGAGGGCGTCACCGCGGGGGCCCGCACGGGCACCGGCGACACGTCCCGCACCGGCGACACGTCCCGCACCGGCGACACGTCCCGCGGCGGTGACTCGCCGCTGCTGCCGCACGAGGAGTCCGACAAGCTCGCCAAGCGGCTCCAGCAGGCCGTCGGCGGGTTCATCGACGAGCCCCGGGCGTCCGTCGAGGAGGCCGACCACGTGCTGGAGGAGGTCGCCGCCCGGTTCACGGACGCGATCACCCAGCGGCGGCGCGCGCTCCGCTCCTCCTGGCAGACCTCGGGTGAGAGCAAGGGCGCGACGGCCGACACCGAGCAGCTGCGGCTGGCCCTGCGGGACTACCGCGAGATGGCGGAACGCCTGCTGTACAGCTGACCGCGCGCGTCGGGCGCCGTATGGAGAACGCTCCGTACGGCGCCCGACCCGTGCGGAGCGAGCCCCGAAGAGCAACCGATGGGACGGCCCCCGGCACGCGCCGGGGGCCGTCCCTGCCCACGCGCGGACGCCTCGCCCGGCACGGGCCGTGAGACCGCGTGTCACCGAAGGGGACGGGCCTGCGACGCGCCGCCCGCCCGCCCATGTACGGCGCCGAGCGCTCGCGGGCGTCGGGATCGGACGGGGTCCCGCGAGGCCGGGCCGGAGTACGAGGGTCCAAGGGGCCGAGGGGCCGAGGGGCCGCGGGTCCGAGGGGCCGTGATCTCCGCGCGGCCCTGTCGTGCCGCCGGTCAGGCCGTCCGGCGGCGCTCGCGCCAGTCGCGGACGATCTCCTCCACGTCGTACGGCTTCAGCCCGAGCGGAGGGCCCGGCGGCGGCTTGAACATCATCTCGCGGATCTTGGCGTTGACGTCCTCGACGATCCGGCGCACGGCCCGCTCCGAGGGCGCCGCCGACGCCGCCGCGAGCGCGTCCTCGGCCTCCTTGCGCAGGGCGAGCGTCGGGGGCAGCACCGACAGTCCCTCGCGGGCCATCTTCTGCTTGACCCACCACAGTTCGTCGTACGGGGCGTCCGTGACGTCGGGCAGCGGACGGCCCGCTCCGGCGAGCGCGGTGAACTCCCCACGCGCCTCCGCCTCGCGGATCTGCCGGTCGACCCAGGACTCGAAGCTGACGCCGGGGGGCTTTCGCTCGGTCATGAGTCCATTGTGCCGGATGTCACCCGGACGGCCTCGTGGCGAATTATCATGCGGCGGCGGCGCGTCGAGAGCGCCCCGCGCAGGGACGGTCGGACAGCTGAGCCTCTAAGGAGCGCACGTGCTCGAACTCACCATGGCCTCGGTCTCCGGGGCGGACGCCGGGGCGACGGCCGGCATGCTGATGGCCGACGCGCCCAGCGACCCGGGCGCCGTGCTGCGGGTGGGCCGGGACAAGGCGGTCTGCCGGCTGGCGACGCCCGACGACTGGCTGTTCGTCTCGCGGGTGCACCTGGAGTTCCTGTGCGGGCCCGACGGGACCTGGCAGGTCACCTGGCTGCGCGGCTCGCACCCCGACCCCTCCTCCGAGGTGCGGCTGACGCTGGCGGGCCTGCCGCCGCAGCAACTGCCGTACGGCGGGACGGCGAAGCTGCCCGCGGGCGGCTCCGGGGAGCTGGTCGTCCAGGACCGCACCGGCCCGCGCAGCGTCAACGTCGGCTTCTACCACGAGGTCTGACGGTACGTCAGTCCAGTACGCGGGCCAGCGCGAAGCCGTCGTAGCCCTTGCTGCCCACCGTCTGGATCGCCGTGCCGCTCAACTTCGGGTGGCCGGCGATCAGTTCGAGGGCGGCCCGGGTGCCCTCGACGCTGGGGTCGCCGCCGCCCGGTTCGGTGACCCGGCCGCCGCGCACCACGTTGTCGAGGACGATCAGGCTGCCGGGGCGGGTGAGCCGCAGGGCCCACTCGATGTACCTCGCGTTGTTGACCTTGTCGGCGTCGATGAAGACGAGGTCGAACGGCTCGGGGTGTTCGTCGGCGAGGGCGGGCAGCGACTCCAGGGCGGGGCCCACCCGGACCTCGGTGATCTTGTCCAGGCCGGCGCGAGCGAGGTTGCCGCGGGCGACCTCGGCGTGGGCGGCGTCGTATTCGAGGGTGACCAGCCGGCCGTCGGCGGGCAGCGCGCGGCCCAGCCAGATCGTGCTGTAGCCGCCGAGGGTGCCGATCTCCAGGACCCGGCGGGCCCCTTGGAGCTGGGCGAGCAGCTGGAGCAGCTTGCCCTGGTTCGGCGCGACGTTGATGGCGGGCAGCCCGGCGGCGTCGCTGTCGGCGAGCGCGGCCGTCAGCACCTCGTCGGGCGGGGAGAGGAGCTCGGTGAAGTAGGCGTCGACCGCGTCCCAGAGCTGAGCCTCGCTCATGCACCATGCCTTTCGTATGTCTAGTTAGCTGTCCTAACTAGTTATGCCGCCGAATCTAGTCGCGTACGGGGCGGTTGTCAGCGCCTTTTCCGGTTTCCGCCCGGCACCGGTCAGCCGATCGGCCCAGGGGGCCACGCGGGCGGCGGGGGAGGCGGCACTGGGCGGGACGGTGCGCGGCCCCCGGCGCGATTCCACGGGCCGAGGGCGTACCGGGGGCCGTCAGTGTCCGGTGGGCTCCACGGACGGCGCGGAGCCGGGCAGGGGGCGGCCCGCCGACTCGGCCGTGAACCACACCGCGACGCCGCCGATGACGGCCGCCGCCATCATGTAGTACGCGGGCATCATCATGTTCCCGGTCGCCCCGATGAGGGCCGTGACCACCAGCGGCGTGGTCCCGCCGAACAGCGAGACGGAGACGTTGAAGCCGATGGACAGCGAGCCGTAGCGCACCTTCGTCGGGAACAGCGCGGGCAGCGCCGCGGGCATCGCCGAGGTGAAGCAGACCAGCAGCAAACCGAGGGCGCCCATGCCGAGCGCGACCGCGAGCAGGCTGCCCTGGCGGATCAGCAGGACGGCCGGGACGGACAGCGCGAGGAAGCCGAGGCAGCCGGCGGCGATCACCGGACGGCGTCCGACGCGGTCGGTCAGGGCGCCCGCGAAGGGCTGCACGACCATCATCAGCGCCATCACGCCGAGCACGACGAGCAGTCCGTGCGTCTCGTCGTACTTCAGCTCGCTGGTCAGATAGCTCGGCATGTACGACAGCAGCATGTAGTCGGTGACGTTGAAGACCAGCACCAGGCCCACGCACAGCAGCAGCGCCTTCCACTGGCCCGCGACCAGCTCGCGCAGCGGCACCTTCGGACGGTCGTGCTCCTTCTTCGCCGCCTTCGCCAGCTCGGCCGCGAACGCCGGGGTCTCCTCCAGCCGCATCCGCAGGTACAGGCCGATGACGCCCATCGGGCCGGCGATCAGGAACGGGACGCGCCAGCCCCAGGACAGCAGGTCCTCGCTGGACAGCAGCGCGGTCATCAGGGTGACCAGGCCGGCGCCGCCGATGTAACCGGCGAGGGTGCCGAATTCCAGCCAGCTGCCGAAGAAGCCGCGCCTGCGGTCGGGCGCGTACTCGGCGATGAAGGTCGAGGCGCCGGCGTACTCGCCGCCGGTCGAGAAGCCCTGCACCAGCCGGGCCGCGAGCAGCAGCAGGGGCGCCCCGACGCCGATGGTGGCGTACGACGGGATGAGCCCGATCGCGAAGGTGCCGGCCGCCATCATGATCATGGTGAGGGCGAGGACCTTCTGCCGGCCGACGCGGTCGCCGAGGGGGCCGAAGACCATCCCGCCGAGGGGCCGCACGAGGAAGGCGGCGGCGAAGGCGCCGAAGGTCGACAGCAGCTGGGCGGTCGGGTTGCCGGACGGGAAGAACACCTTGCCCAGCGTCACGGCGATGTAGCTGTAGACGCCGAAGTCGAACCACTCCATCGCGTTGCCGAGCGCCGCTGCCTTCACGGCGCGCCGGACCAGGGCCGGGTCGGTGACGGTGACCTCCGGCCGGCCGGGGCCGGTGGGGCCGGCGGACGCGACGGGAGCGTGGGGGGTGACGGTCGGCAAGATTCCGCTCGCCTGCCTTTCGACGGGGACAGGGACACGGCTCCTGGGAAAGCGAGCCGAAAACCGACCATAGGTGCACTTCTCCGCTTTACGTGCCGTGTACACCTGGTTGCGGGACGTGCGTGAACACCGCATAAGCAGGCAGGACGCCGCAGGATCGGCCCGCTTCCCCGGGGACGCTCTGTGATCTTTGTCGCGGCCGGGGGCGGAACCGGAACGGGTTGCGGGGGGTCGCCTTTCGGACGAAAGGCGGGCAGACGTCAGGTGACCGCGGGGGTGCCCGCGTCTCTTCCCGAGGGGCGACGCGTGGCGCATAGGGTTCGGACACGGACATACGGGCGGTAACGACGGGGGCGGGGAGGTCAGAGACGGCGTGGCGGATGCGGAGCGCGGAGGACGACCGGGAGAGGTCCTCGGAGCGGGGCCCGGCGGGACGGCCGGCGCACGGCTGGAGGCGGCCCGTGTGCTGCTCTGGCTGGTCGCGGCCGTCCTCGCCCTGCGGCAGGTGGCCGTCGTCCTCGGGACCCCCAGAGGCGAGCGGCTGACCGACCTGGAGACCTGGGTCGGAGCGGACGGCGTCCTGCACGTGAAGGGCTCCCTGTACGACTCGACCCGGTTCACCGGCACCCCGTTCGCCGGTCTGGTCCTCAAACCCCTCACTCGTTCGGCTGAACAAGCGCTGGGCTGGGGGTGGACCTTCGGGACGCTGCTGCTCGTCGTGGCGCTCGGTCTCGTCGCGGCCCGCGCCCTGCCGCCGCCGGTGACCCGCCGCACCCGCCTGCTCGCCGCGCCCGTCGCGGTCAGCCTGCTGATGCTGTCGCTGCCGGTGCGCAACACCCTCCACCTCGGCCAGACCAGCGTCATCCCGGTCCTGCTCGTGCTGCTCGGCTGCCTCGCCGTGCGCGGGCAGCGCCTGAGCGGCGTGCTGATCGGCGCCGGCGCGGCCCTCCAGCCGACCGTGCTGCTCTTCGCCCCGCTGCTCTGGTTCACCGGGCGTCGGCGCGCCGCCGTCTCCACCGTGGCGACGTTCGCCGCGTGCACGGTGGTCGCCTGGGCCGCGCTGCCGCACGACTCGTACACCTACTGGGTGCACCACCTGGCGGGCGCCGGTCTCGGCGGCCGGGCGGACGACCTCGCCAACCAGTCCCTGCACGGGGCGCTGCTGCGGCTGGGCCTCGAAGGGCCGCTGGAGACCGGCCTCTTCCTGGTCCTCGGCGCGGCCGTCGCCGTCGTCGGCCTGCGCCGGGCGGTGCGCTACGCGCGCGACGGACAGCTGCTGCTCGCGGTGGCGGTCACCGGCTGCGTCGCCGTCGCCGTCTCGCCCACCACCTGGCAGCACCAGCTGCTGTGGCTGCTCCTCGCGGTGGTCGGCCGGGTCGGGCGCAGGGCCTCCGACCGCTACGTGTGGCCGGTCACGATCGTCCTGGTGACGACGCTGCCCGCGAGGATGATGCTGCCGAACCTGACGGTGCTGCACCCGCTGCGGGAGAACGCGGTCCTGGTGGCCGCGCTCGCCGCCGCCTGCGCCGTCCCGTTCCTGCCCCGCACGTCGCCCTGGTACCGGGACCCGGTCCCCACCGAGTACGCGGCGCCCGGCCGGTCCCGCTTCCGCCGGGTCCCGCTGCTGCCCGTCCCCGGCCGCGTGCCGACCCGCCCGAACCTGCTCCTCGAACTGCTGCTGATCCGGGTCGGCTACGCCGCGTACCAGCAGGTCAGGCTCGCCGCGACCGGCGGGACCAACTCGGGGGGCCGGGCCGGAGCCGAGCGGCACGGCGAGCAGCTCCTCGCGGTGGAGCGGTTCCTGCGCATCGACGTCGAGCACGGGATCAACCACGCCGTGGTGACGGTCGGCTGGCTGCGGAACTTCTTCGACTTCTACTACGAGTCGTTCCACTTCTTCGTCCCGCTGACCGTCCTCGCCGTCCTCTACGCCCGCCGCCCCGCCGACTACCGCTGGGCCCGTTCGGCGCTCGGCTTCGCCACCCTGCTCGCGCTCGTCGGCTTCTGGCTCTACCCGCTGGCACCCCCGCGGCTGATGCCGGGGCTCGGCGTCATCGACACCGTGCACGGCGTACAGGACTTCTCGAAGCCGGACTACGGCACCCTGACCGCGCTCACCAACCAGTACGCGGCGATGCCGTCCCTGCACTTCGGCTGGTCGCTGTGGTGCGGTCTGGTGGTCGTCGTCCTCGCCCGGACCTGGTGGATGAAGGCGCTGGGCGCTCTCCATCCGCTGTTCACCCTCGGCGCGATCGTCGCCACCGGCAATCACTGGGTGCTCGACGCGGTGGGCGGCGCGATGGTGGTGGGCGCGGGCTTCGGCGTCACCTATCTGCTTCAGGGCCCCCGGATCCGGACGGCGGCGCCGCCCGCGGAGGTGCGCAGCGAGCCGGAGCCGGTGCGGCCCGGTACCGCGAGCTGATCCGGTACTCGCCGGGCCCGGACACGGTCAGCTCGGTGAACTCGCCGTGCCGGGCCAGACAGCCGCCCTCCACGCGCAGCCACGGCGAGTGGGCGACGCGCACCAGCACCCGGCCGGGGCCCGGCATCCGCACGTCGATCTCGGCGCTCGTCGTCCGCAGCACGGTGGCCGGCGCCGAGACCAGCGGCACCGCGTCGCGCACCCGGTACACCCGCCAGTGCGCGTCCCGCCAGACCGGCTCCAGCCACCCGGGCCCGCTCGCCACCAGACGCGCCTCCTCCTCGGCGTACCCGTCGGGCCTGGCCGACGGCAGGACGACGAAGCCCACCGCCCAGCGGTCCAGCCAGGCCCGGTAGGCCGCCGGCGAGAACGAGCCGTCGTAGAAGAGACGCCCGCGCTCCATGTCCAGCTGGCGGTTCCAGCCGCGCGCCATGTTCACGTGCGGGGCGAGGGCCGTGGCCTCCCGGTGGTCGCGGGCCGGGACCACCTCGACCCGGGTGCGGTCGGCGCCGAGCCGTTCCAGCGCCCGGACGACCCCGTCGGTGCGGGCGGCCCAGGCGGGCACGCGGGTGGACACCGCGAGGTCGTCGGCGGTCTTCCGCCCGACCCAGACGACGGACAGGACGAGGACCGCGACCAGGAGACGGCGCCGCGTTCCGCGCAGCGACGGCGCGGACAGCAGGGCCGCCAGCAGCACGGCCGGCGCGAACAGCTCCGCGAACCGCTCCACGTTGGTGCCGACCGGCGAGGCGACCAGGTACGCGAGGACGGTCCCGCCCGCGTAGACGGCGCCGCTCCACCGCGCCACCCGCCAGTCGCGCGGCGCCAGCGCGGTCACCGTGAGGCCGAGCAGCACGGGCTGCCAGACCCGGTCCGCCGGCATCAACTGCTCCCCGGTGAAGGGGAACAGCCAGGTCGTCAGCCCCACCACCGCACAGGGCGGCACCAGCAGGGTGGCGGCCCGCACCCGGTCCCCGGCGAGGAGGTGCCCCGCTCCCACGACCACCAGGAACAGCCCGGCGACGGGACTCGCCATGGTGGCGAGCGCCGCGTACGCCACGGCGAGCGGCACCCGCCGCTGACCCGTCAGCAGGACGCAGGCGGCGAGGCCGAGGGCGACGCCCAGCGCGAAGGTCGTCCGGCCCGAGGCGACGTCGCACCACAGGGCGAGCGAGGCAAGGACGGCGGGCCCGGCGGGCCGCCGGATCCCCGTGCGCACGAGCAGGACCGCGGCCAGCCAGGACGCGGCGAGCCCGGCGGCCACCGTCACCGTGCGCACGCCGGCGGCGGCCATCAGGTACGGGGACAGCAGGCTGTAGTTGACGGTGTGCATCCCGCCGTACCAGGACAGGTTGTACGCCGATCCGCCGTGCCGGGACACGAAGTCCGCCCAGGCCTCCTGCGCCGCGAGGTCGCCGCCGCCCGTGGCGAGGAAGACCCACCAGAGCGCGTAGAGCGGCAGGACGGGAAGCGTGGCGAGGAGCGGTACGCGGTGACGGTCCCGCAGGGTGCGGACGACCTGCTTCCGGGGACCGGCCGTGCGGGTCCGCGGGACGGTGGACGGGGCGGCGGGGATCACGTTCGGCGTTGTCCGTTCGGCGTCTTCGCGGAGTCGGGGCGGATGGGCCACGAGTGAAGACGCCCGGCGGACCGGAAACGTTCGGCGGCTTTCGGCCGTCCGTGGGCTCGGGCGAGGCAGGGGCGGAGCGTAGGGGGACGCCCCTGCCTCCCGCGAGCAGGACCGGCGGCGCCGGGAGGCCGCCGGTCCGTGTCCGGGATGTGCGTCCGGGCAGCCGCGAGGAGCCGGACGCGGAGAAGCTAACCCGGGGTGACCCGCAGCTCCTTCACGCCGTTCAGCCAGGCGGAACGCAGGCGGCGCGGGTCGCCGGCCGCGCGCAGGTCCGGCATCGCGTCGGCGATCGCGCGGAACATCAGGTCGATCTCCAGGGTGGCCAGGGACTTGCCGAGGCAGAAGTGCGGGCCGCCGCCGCCGAAGCCGAGGTGGGGGTTCGGGTCGCGGGTGATGTCGAAGACCTCGGGACGGTCGAAGACCTCCGGGTCGTTGTTGGCCGAGGAGTAGAAGATGCCGACGCGGTCGCCCTTCCTGACGCGGCTGCCGCCGAGCTCCACGTCCTGGGTGGCGGTGCGCTGGAAGGAGACGACGGGCGTGGCCCAGCGCACGATCTCCTCGGCGGTGGTCGCCGGCCGCTCCCGCTTGTAGAGCTCCCACTGGTCGGGGTGGGTGAGGAAGGCGTGCATGCCGTGGGTGATGGCGTTGCGGGTCGTCTCGTTACCGGCGACGGCCAGCACCAGCACGAAGAACCCGAACTCGTCGGAGGCGAGGTTGCCTTCGTCCTCCGCCGCCACCAGTCGGGTGACGATGTCCTCGGCCGGGCACTGCTTGCGGTCGGCGGCCATGTTCATCGCGTACGAGATGAGCTCGGTCGCCGACTCGGCGCCGACCTCCTCGCTGACCGCGAACTCCGGATCGTCGTACGAGATCATCTTGTTGGACCAGTCGAAGAGCTTGGCCCGGTCGTCCTGCGGGACGCCGATCAGCTCGGCGATCGCCTGAAGGGGCAGCTCGCTCGCGACCTGGGTGACGAAGTCGAAGGTGCCGTCCGCGCCCGTCCCCGCGAGCGCCCGCTCCACGATCTGCCCGGCGCGGGTGCGCAGCGCGTCCTCCAGGGCCCGGATCGCGCGGGGGGTGAAGCCGCGCTGCACGATCTGGCGGACGCGGGTGTGCTCGGGCGGGTCCATGTTGAGCAGGATCAGCCGCTGCACCTCGATCTGCTCGCGCTGGATGCGGTCGTTGAACCGGATGATGGCGGTGTTGACCCAGGAGGAGAACAACTCGGGGTGCGTGGACACGTACTTGACGTCCGCGTGCCGGGTGACGGCCCAGTAGCCGTCGTCGTCGAAGCCCGCGACGCCGCGCCGCTGCGGGATCCAGTGGACCGGCTCGACCCGGCGCAGTTCGGCGAACTCCGGGTGGGGGACGCGGTGGTGGAGCACGTCGGGGTCGGTGAAGTCGAACCCGTCGGGCAGCGCTGGACAGGGCATCGGCAACTCCAGGTGTCGCGCGTCCTGCTGGGTGGCGGCCGGATTCTGACGGTCCATCAGGAATACGAATTGTCGTGAAGGTAGTAACGGGTTCTACAAGTGGCAAGGGGTGCGGGGCCCCGAATTGCGTGCGGACTTCGTGCGGATCGCGACTTCGGGGGATGCACGACCCTTGCGGCACCGGCCCTCCGCTCAGCAGACTGCACGCAGAACTAGAACGCGTACTAGTTCAGCGTGGCGGGTGGCCGGGACGCCCGCGCCGCGCGGGTGAGCAGGGCCGAGCCACGCCGGGCCGGCCCGAAGGAGAGGACGACCCATGGCCGCGGAACCCGTGATCGTCGAAGCCGTACGCACCCCCATCGGCAAGCGCGGCGGCGCGCTCGCCCCCCTGCATCCCGCCTATCTCCTGGGCGAGACCTACCGCGAACTCCTCGGCCGCACCGGCATCCACGCCGACTGCGTCGAGCAGATCGTCGGCGGCACGGTGACCCACGCCGGCGAGCAGTCCATGAACCCCGCGCGCACCGCCTGGCTCACCATGGGCCTGCCCTACGAGACGGCGGCGACGACGGTCGACTGCCAGTGCGGCTCCTCGCAGCAGGCCTCGCACATGGTCGCCAACATGGTCGCGGCCGGCGTGATCGACATCGGGATCAGCTGCGGGGTCGAGGCGATGTCCCGCGTCCCGCTGGGCTCGGGGTCCAAGCACGGTCCGGGCAAGCCCTTCCCCGAGGAGGCGCACGTCGACCTGCCGAACCAGTTCGAGGCCGCCGAGCGCATCGCGCGCCGGCGAGGGCTGACCCGGGAGAACGTGGACTCGCTCGGGCTCATCTCCCAGGAGCGGGCCGCGATCGCCTGGTCCGAGGAGCGCTTCAAGCGCGAGACGTTCGCCGTGCAGGTGCCCACCACCGAGGAGGAGCAGCGGGCCGGGCAGGGCATGTGGCGCCTGGTCGACCGGGACGAGGGGCTGCGGGACACCAGCATGGAGGCGCTGGCCCGGCTGAAGCCGGTGATGCCGACCGCCCTGCACACCGCGGGCAACTCCTCGCAGATATCCGACGGTGCCTGCGCCCTGATGTGGGCGTCGAAGCGGATGGCGCGGGCGCTCAAGCTGCGCCCGCGGGCCCGCGTCGTCGCCCAGGCGCTGGTCGGCGCCGACCCGCACTACCACCTGGACGGGCCGATCGACGCGACCCGGGCGGTGCTCGGCAAGGCCGGCATGTCGCTCAAGGACATCGACCTCGTGGAGATCAACGAGGCGTTCGCGTCGGTGGTGCTGAGCTGGGCCCAGGTCTTCGGGCAAGACCTGGAGAAGGTCAACGTCAACGGCGGCGCGATCGCCCTCGGGCATCCCGTCGGGGCGACCGGTGCGCGGCTCATCACGACGGCGCTGCACGAACTGGAGCGCCGGGACGCGGAGTTCGCGCTCATCACGATGTGCGCGGGCGGGGCGCTGGCGACCGGGACGATCATCCAGCGGCTCTGACCCGCGAGGGGCGCCGCCCGGAGCACGGCGAAGGCGGCGGCCCGGGGATCAGGGGCCGCCGCCTTCGCGTACGGGGGTGCCGGGGGAGTCGTGGCCCCGCGTCCGGCGTCATGCCAGGGGCGCCGACGGCGCCGGTGGGTGCGGCTCAGTACCAGCCGTGGCTCTGCCAGAAGTTCCACGCGCCGACGGGGCTGCCGTAGCGGTCGTTCATGTAGTCCAGGCCCCACTTGATCTGCGTCTCGGCGCTGGTCTTCCAGTCGGAGCCCTTGGTGGCCATCTTGTTGCCGGGCAGCGCCTGGACGAGGCCGTAGGCGCCGGACGAGGAGTTCGTGGCGGTGACGTTCCAGTCGCTCTCGTGCTCGACGATCTTGCTGAACGCGTTGTACTGCGCGGCGTCCGGGATCATCTTGTGCGCGATCGACTGAGCGGAGGAGACCGAGGTCGTCGCTGCCTGGGCGGGGGCCGCGACCAGCACCACGCCGGTCGTGAGGGCGGCCAGGCCGGCGGCGGTGAGGGCCTTCTTCGGGGAGGCGACGCGACGGATGACGGAGACGGACACGAAGCACCTTTTCTTCGGGGACGGGGACGCGCCGGCATGCCGGGACCGCGCGGAGGCGGCGGGGGCACACTGCGGCGCCGCGACCCGGGAGGGCACGTCGGCGCCTGGCGACTCCTCCAGAGAAACAGGCCCACCCGGTGTCCGCAATGACCCCTTTTACTAGTGGTGGTCGCAAGCGGGGGAGAAGTGCCTTCTGTGACCTGGCTCTCAAAGCCCAGGTCAGCGCCCTGGACGTCGGGTACATGTCACCACTGGCGGCTACGACCCGGGTTAGTTGAGGACCAAGGTCCTGTGGGCCGCCTCACGCCCGCTCTCACGGAGCGTGCGCGCGGGTGACGCGCTGCGGCCGGCGGATGTGACGCGGGCCGCACGACGTCACGGCTCGAACGTGACCGGGGTCTCGAAGGCGGCCCGGCGGGTGGCCCGGCGCAGCGCCCGCAGCAGGGGACCGCCCACGGTGAGGGTCAGGGCGACGGTGACCACGGCCCGGCCCAGGTCCCAGCCGAGCGAGGTCGCCAGGCAGTAGGCGAGGAACCGTACGAGGTTCTCGTGGACGGGGTCGTGGGGGTCGAAGGCGACGCTGGAGGCCATCGAGTGCAGGAACGGCCAGCCCGCGAGGTTCATGACCGTCCCGTACGCGACCGCCGCGAGGCAGCCGTAGGCGGCGAGCATCGCCAGCTCGCCCCGGCCGCGCAGCCGGTCGGGGGCGGGCAGCAGCCCGGCGCCCATCGTGAACCAGCCCATGGAGAGCATCTGGAACGGCATCCACGGACCGACACCGCCGGTGAGCAGGGCCGACGCGAACATGGTCACGGCCCCGAGGACGAAGCCGAAGCCGGGCCCGAGCACCCGCCCGCTCAGCACCAGCAGGAAGAACATCGGCTCGATCCCGGCGGTCCCGGCGCCGATCGGCCGTAGCGCGGCACCGGTCGCGGCCAGCACGCCGAGCATGGCGACCGCCTTGGGACCGAGGCCGGACTCGGAGATCGTCGCCGCGACGACGGCGACCAGCAGTACGAGGAGGACCGCGAAGAGCCAGGGCGCGTCCTGGCTGTGCGCGTTCACCTGGGCGCCGGGGTCGGCGAGGAGCGGCCAGCCGAACCCGCCGACGCCCACCGCGCCGACCAGCACGAGGGCGGCGACCGAGCGCGGGCCGAGGCGGACGGCGCGGGGCCGCGGCCGGCCGGTGGACGGGGATCCGCTCACGCGAGGGCCTCCCGTATCTGGGCGACGGTGAGCCACCGCTCGGGGGCGAGGATCTTCGTAACCTGCGGGGCGAAGGACGGGGAGGCGACGACCACCTCGGCCGTGGGACCGTCCGCGACGATCTCGCCGTCGGCGAGGATCACCACCCGGTGCGCCAGTTCGGCGGCGAGCTCCACGTCGTGCGTGGCCAGCACGATCGTGTGGCCTTCCGCCGCCAGGGCGCGCAGCACGGCGACCAGGCGGGCCTTCGCCGCGTAGTCCAGGCCGCGGGTCGGTTCGTCGAGCAGCAGCAGCGGGGGGCGCGCCGTCAGGACGACGGCCAGCGCGAGGGCCAGCCGCTGGCCCTCGGACAGGTCGCGCGGATGCGTGCCGTCCTCGATGCCCGGCAGCAGTTCGCGCACCAGCGCCCGGCAGCCGCCCGGTTCGGCGCCCGCGTCGCGGTCGGCCGCCACGCACTCGGCGGCCACCGTGTCCGCGTACAGCAGGTCCCGTGGTTCCTGCGGTACGAGTCCGACGCGGCGCACGAGGTCGCGCGGGGCGGTGCGGTGCGGCACCGACCCGCCGACCCGTACCGATCCCGCGGCGGGTTCGACCAGCCCGACCAGCGCGGCGAGCAGGGTCGACTTCCCCGCGCCGTTGCGGCCCATCAGCGCGATGGTCTCGCCCGGGGCGGCCGTCAGGTCCACCTGCCGCAGCACCTCGGCCCGGCCCCGACGGACGGCGAGGCCCTCGACGGCGGCCGTGGCCGGGGGAGCGGCGTCGACCGGCGAGCGCCTGAGCGCGAACCGGGGGCGGCGGGCCGCAGTCCCGGCCGGCCCGGGATGCCGCGCCGTGCCCGGCGCCGGCACCGGTGCCGGGGTGCGCGTCGCGAGGCGTTCGCGCAGCGCCCCGGCGGTCCTGCGGGCGTCGCGCACGGTCAGCGGGAGCGGCGACCAGCCCGCGAGGCGGCCCAGCTCCACCACCGGCGGGTACACCGGGGAGACGGCCATCACCTCGGCCGGGGTGCCGAGGACGGGCGCGGCCCTCGGGGCGGGCAGCAGGACCACGCGGTCCGCGTACTGCACGACCCGCTCCAGCCGGTGCTCCGCGAGGAACACCGTCGTCCCGAGGTCGTGGACGAGGCGCTGGAGGACGGCGAGGACCTCCTCGGCGGCGGCGGGGTCCAGCGCGGACGTCGGCTCGTCGAGGACCAGCACCCGGGGGTGCGGCGTCAGCACCGAGCCGATGGCGACCCGCTGCTGCTGGCCGCCGGACAGGGTGAGAAGGGGACGGTCGCGCAGGTCGGCCAGACCCAGCAGGTCCAGCGTCTCCTCCACCCGCCGCCGCATCACGTCCGGGGCGAGCCCCAACGACTCCATGCCGTAAGCGAGTTCGTCCTCGACGGTGTCCGTGACGAAGTGGGACAGCGGGTCCTGGCCCACCGTGCCCACGACGTCCGCGAGTTCGCGCGGCTTGTGCGTGCGGGTGTCCCGCCCGGCGACGGTGACCCGGCCGCGCAGGGTGCCGCCGGTGAAGTGCGGGACCAGACCGCCGACCGCGCCCAGCACCGTCGACTTGCCGACCCCGGACGGGCCCGCCAGCAGCACCAGTTCACCCTCCGGGACCTCGAAGTCCAGCCCCTGGACGGCCGGTTCCGCGGCCCCCTCGTACGTCACCGAGACGTCCGTGAAGCGGATCATGAGGACTCCTTGGGGGTGGGGGCGACGACGGAGGGCAGCAGCCCGAGCAGGATCGCCGCTGCGGGCCACAAGGGGAGGGCGGGTGCGGTCAGCGGGACGACGCCGGGGTGCAGGGCCGCCGGGTCCCGCGAGCCGGCCACGACCATCAGCGCGGCCACCGCGACCCCGGAGGCCGAGACGAGCCAGGCCCGCGGGCCCCAGGCGTCCGGCCGGTAGCGCGTGCGCAGCGTACGGCGTCCGCCCAGCCACAGGCCGCCGAGCGCGGCGGCCACCCCGGCGACGAGCACGGGCAGCCCGTACGTCCCGCCCTCCGCGGTCAGCACTCCGTAGGTTCCCGCGCAGACGCCGAGCAGCCCGCCCAGGGTGAGCGCGGACGTGGTGCGGCGGACGGCGGCCGGGACCTGGGCGGTGCGCCCGTACCCGCGCGCGTCCATCGCCGCCGCCAGCGCGACCGAGCGCTCCAACGCGCCCTCCAGAACGGGCAGTCCGACCTGGAGCAGACCGCGCAGACCCCGGTCGGGGCGCCCGCGCAACCGCCGGGCCGCCCGCAGCCGCTGGACGTCCGTGATCAGGTTCTGCGCGTACGTCAGCGCGACGACCACGGCGACGCCCGCCTCGTAGAGCGCGCCCGGCAGCGACTTGAGCAGCCGGGCCGGGTTCGCGAGGGCGTTCGCCGCGCCCACGCAGGACAGCAGCGTGGCCAGTTTGAGGCCGTCGTACAGCGCGAAGACCAGTCCCTCGGCGGTGACGTCGCCGCCGATGCGCACGCCCTCGGCCCAGTCCGGCAGGGGGACCTCGGGGAGCGCGACCAGGACCCGCTCGCCGGGGATGGGCGAGCCGAGGAACACGGCGAACACCAGGCGCACGGCCAGCACGGCGAGGGCCAGCTTCATGAACGCGCCGTAGGAGCGGGCCCAGGGCGCGTCGGTGCGGCGGACGGCCACGACATAGCCGGCCACGCCGACGAGCAGGCCGAGCAGGAGGGGGTTGGTGGTGCGGGAGGCGGCGGTGCCCAGGCCCAGGGCCCAGATCCACCAGGCGCCCGGGTGGAGGGCGTTGCCGCGGTTCGCCTCCACGGTGAAGGGGCGGCGGCGCCGGGGCACGGAGCCGGGGAAGCGCTCACCGGGCTCGCGGCGGGGCCCGCCCCCTCCCGGGGGACGGCGGTCCTCGGCCGGGGCGGGACGGTGGTTCTCGTCCGTCGTCACAGGTGCCACCTCGCTCAGTGCCGGCGGCGCCGGGCCTGCCATATCGCGGCCGCCCCCAGCGCCGCCACCGCCGCGAGGCCCGCGAGCAGGCCGGCCGAGGGGCCGGAGCCCCCCGAACCGGACTCGGACGCGGACCGCGGCCGTGCCGAGGAGTCGGGGTCGCCGGCCGCGACCTGTTCGCCGCAGCCCGTCCGCGGGTAGCCCGCGATGGCGCACAGCAGCGCGTTGGTGTCGTAGCGCAGCGGCTTGGCGACGGCGGCGAGCGCGTCGGCCGTCGTCGCGTCGGTGCCGACGCGCGCGCAGGCCGTGCGGGCGCGCGGCGGCGTCTGCCCGGACGGCGCGTCCGCGGCCGTACCGAAGTCCAGGACGAGCGCGATCCGCTTCCTGCCGTCGCGGGCGGGCGTCCCGCCGCAGACGGCGTCGAAGTCCGGCTTCGTACGCGGTTTCGTGGCGCGCGAGGAGTCCTCGCTCACGGCGAACCGGAAGCCCTGCACGTCGCCGTCGGAGGGCCGCGCGGTCGACGGGCCCTGCGTGGCGTACGTCCAGGAGCCGCCGCTCAGGTCCCAGAACGACCAGTAGCGGTAGCCGACGGCCTGGGCCTGCCCGGCCCCGCCGAGCACCAGGAGCAGCACGGCGAGGACGGCGGCGGCACCGCGCCGGGTCACGGCTGGCGCTTCCTGTTGCGGCCGCTGATCAGGAAGCCGACGCCGATACCGGCGACCAGGCCGACACCGACGATCCACCACACGCCGAGGCCGCCTTCCTCGTCGCCGTCCTTCTTCTTCTCGCCCGGGGCGTCCGTCTGGCCGGCGGACTGGGGCGCGGGGCCGGTCGCGGCGAGCCGCGCCACGAGGTCGGTACCGCCGAAGTCGCGCGGGTCGGTGCCGGTGGCGTGCGCCGCGAAGATCAGCTGGGCGTACGCGGCGGGACCGGACTTCGCGGCCCACGCGCCTGAGTTCTTCTCCAGCCAGGCCAGCGGCTTCTTCGTGTCCTCGGTCCGGCCCGCGGCGGCGAGCGCGACGACCGCGTCCGCGGTGTTGCCGTGGTCGGGCTGGTCCTTCGCGCCGGGCATCGCCGACGTGAGGTGCGAGGTGCCGCGCAGGGCGCCGGCGAGGTGGGCCGCGCCGTTGCGGGCCGCGTCCCCGGGCGTGAGCTTCTTCGGGTCCGCGCAGTCGGCGCCGTCCGCCGCCTTGCCGGCCTTCGCCGCGAACCCCTTGCCGAGGGCGCCGAGCACGCCGGCCGCCGTCGCGTCCTCGTTGGCCGCGAGGGCGCCCTTCTTGTCGGGCTGGTAGGCGAAGGCGCCGCCACCGTCCTCGTCGCACGGGACGGACAGCTTCAGCAGGGCGTCGTACGGGGACCTGCCGTCCTTGGCGGTGTCGCCGGGCGCGGTGCCCGAGGCGGCCAGGGCGCCGATCACCACGGACGTCGAGTTCGCGTCGCTGGCCCCGCCCGCGGCGAAGCCCCAGCCGCCGTCCTTGTTCTGGACGGACTTCAGCCAGGCCACGGCCTTGTCCCTCTCCGCGTCGTGACCGCCGAGCGCGGCGAGCGCCTGCACGGCGGCGGCCGTGCTGTTGGTGTCCACCATCGTCTTGGCGCCGCACTTCGCGGACGCGTCGGCGCGGTACGGGGCGAAGGCGCCGTTCGCGCACTGCTGACCGGTCAGCCAGTCGACGGCCTTCACGGCGGGCTTCACCCCGGTGGTGTGCTGGGCCAGCAGCGTGAGCGACTGCCGCCAGACCCCGTCGTAGGTGGGGTCGGCGGAGCCGTAGAGGCCGGAGGGGAGCGCCTGGGACGGTGAGGCGGACGGGGACGAGTCGTCGGCGAGGGCGGCGGATGCGGCCGCCGTACCGATCACGGCGGTGACGGCGAGTACCGCGGCGCTGCGGCGAACAATCATGACTCTCCCTGCGGGGAGCCGGGCAGCACCGGGCACGCTGGAGTACCGGGTGGCTCCGGCCCCGTATCCCTCGACGGTGCCGGCCAGCGGCGGGCTGCCGATGGCGCGAGCCGGTCACGTCCCGCGCGAGGCGATCCGGCTCACCGTCCGGCGGACGGTTCACGGTTGCGGGTCAGCGCCGGAATTGCACCGGCTTCCCCCCGTACGGGTGTGATGACGACGCGCTCACTCTACCGGCCCGTAGCCAGGCGCCCGTGGGCCGCCCGTGCGGACCCCGTGGGCGGGGCCGGCACGGGCGGCCCGGAAGGTCGCGGCCGACGGCGACGACGGGGAGACCGCCCGGTTCCGGCCGGAGGCGGACGCGGCGAACCGGACCCCGGTGGCCTGACGCCGGGACGCGCGGCACGGCGCGCGCCGGGTCAGGGCGTGCGTGCGGGGACCGTCGACTCCAGCGGTTGGCACAGGACCAGGGCGAGGTCGTCGTCGGGCGCACCCCCGGTGTGCGTGGTCAGCCGGGTGTAGAGCGCGTGCAGGGCGTCGTCGGGCAGGGGCTCGCGCAGGGCGAGCGCGGCCTCGCCGAGCAGCGGGAAGGCGTTGCCGTCCGGGTCGCGGGCCTCGGTCAGGCCGTCGGTGTAGAGGAGGAGCCGGTCGCCGGGCTGGAGCCGTACGCGGTACTGACGCGTCTCGGGCGCCAGCCCCAACGGCGTGCTGGGCACCCCGGATTCGAGCAGCTCGACGCGGTCGCCGGAGCGCAGCGGCGCCGGATGGCCGCAGTTGACCAGCCGCACCTCGCCGGGCGCGAACTCGGCGAACACCGCGGTGACGAAGTCCTCGGGGCCCAGTTCCGGGGCGAGCCGGGCGTCGAGGCCCTCCGCCAGCACCGTCAGGTCCGGTGCGGTGTAAGCGAGTTCACGGAATCCGGTGATGGTGTCGGCCGTCAGCCTGAGGGCGTCCAGGCCGTGCCCGCGCACGTCACCGACGAGGACCCGCAGTCCGTACCGCGTCATCGCGACGTCGTACAGGTCCCCGCCGACCGTCGACTCCAGGGCGGCGCAGTGGTAGCGGGTGCAGACCTGCGTCCCGTCCAGGTTCTTCGAGATGGGCCGCAGGATCGCCTCCTGGGTGACCCGGGCCACCTCGCGGGCCTGGACCAGCATCCGGTCCAGGAGTTCGCGCTGCCGGGCCGCGTACACGGTCAGGGCGCAGCCGAGCACGAGTCCGCTCCAGCGCACGGTCAGCTCCAGGGGCGGCACCTCCTCGGCGAGGCCCATGACCAGTCCCAGGGCCGCCGAGCAGCAGCAGACCAGCAGGGTGGACCGCGGTCCGAGCCGGACGCAGGCCGTCAGCGGGGCGATGAGCAGCATCGTGATCAGGGAGGGGACCTGGTCGAAGAGCAGGTCGGGGACCGCGATCAGCAGGCAGACGGCCAGCGGCGCGGCCGGCAGGCGCGGGCTCCTCTCACGTGCGTCCGTGCGGCCCGCGTCCCTGGCGGTCATCCATTGCCCCTGCTCCCTCGCGGTCATCCTCCGACGATCTCCGACTATCGCCCGTCACCCTCCGACCAACAGGGGGTTGATCGCATCTCTTCGGAATGTGCCGGGAAGTGGCGGCACATCAGGGCTTTGTGTCCGAGTTCGGTGAGCCGTGCGCGGTGTGGGACTGCTCTCGTCACACTGTGCCGTGTGTCCCAGCCATCGAACGGTGACCGACCGGGCAACCTCCCGCCCGAGACCCGCAGCTTCGTCGGCAGGCGTGCCGAACTCCAGTGGCTCGACCGGGCGTTGGACCCCGGAGTGGACGCCGGACGGCTGGTGAGCGTCGTCGGGACCGGCGGGGTGGGCAAGACCCGGCTCGCCCTGCGGGCCGCGGGCCGCGCCGCCCCGGACGCGTACCCGGACGGCGTCTGGCTGGTCGAGCTGTCCCCGCTGCACACCGCGGGACTGGTCGGCCTCGCCGTGGTGGAGGCGCTGCGCCTCGCCGACCGGTCGACGGCACCGGTCACCGACGTGCTCGCGCAATGGGCCCGTGACAAACGGCTGTTGCTCGTCCTGGACTCCTGCGAGCACGTCCTCGCGGACTGCGCCGCCCTCGCCGGGACCCTGCTGTCCGCCCTGCCCGGACTGCGCGTCCTCGTCACCAGCCGCGAACCCCTCGGCCTGCCCGGCGAGCGGGTGCTGCGCCTGGAGCCGCTGCCGGTGAAGGACGACGCCGTGGAACTCTTCGCCGACCGCGCGGCCGCGGCCGACCCCGCCTTCGTCCTGGACGACCTCAGCCGCGCCGCCGCCACCGCCGTCTGCCGCCGCCTCGACGGCATCCCCCTCGCCATCGAACTGGCCGCCGCCCGCCTCGCCGACCTCTCCGTCGAGGAACTGCACGGCCGGCTCGTCGAACGCCGCCCGCCCTCCCGGCTGGACCTGTCCACCCCGACCGGGGACGCGGGCCCGCCGCGCCACCGGACGCTGCGCACGGCCATCGGCTGGAGCCACGAACTGTGCGCGCCCCAGGAGCGGTTGCTGTGGGCCCGGCTCTCGGTCTTCGCGGGCGGCTTCCGCGCGACGGCCGCCGAGGACGTGTGCGCGGGCGGACCGCTGCCCGCGGGACGGGTCGGCGCGCTGCTGGACCGGCTCGTCGAGCAGTCCATCGTGGTGCGCCACCGCACCGACCCGGCCCGCTTCCGGCTCCTGGACACCGTCCGGGAGTTCGGCGCCGACTGGCTCCGCGCGCTCGGCGAGGAGCCCGCGGTACGGCGGCGGCACCGCGACCACTACCGGGCGCTGGCCCGCCGCGGCTGCGCCGAGTGGAACACCGGACGCCAGGTCCCGTGGTGCGAGCGCGTCCTCGACGAGCACGCCGACCTGCGCACCGCCCTGGACTGCGCGCTCGCCGAACCCGACGGCCGGACCCTGGAGATGGCCGCCGACGTCGGCTTCCTCTGGCGCCACTGCGGCCATCTGCGCGACGCCCAGCACTGCCTGGACCAGGCGCTCGCCGCCGACCGGGCCGCCGGCCACCCCGCCGCCGGCCCCGTCCGCGTCCGCGCCCTGTGGACCCGCGGCGCCGTGGCCCTCCTCCAGGGCGACCTTGAGGAGGCGGCCGGCTGGGCGGCGCGGTGCGCGGACCTGGCCCGGGAAGAGGGTGACCCGGTGGCCGTGGTCGCCGCCGCCTATGTGACCGGCGGGCAACTCGCCCTGAGCGGTCGGCTCCGCGAGGCGGTCGAGGTGCTCTCCGCGGCGGACCGGCTCCCCGTCCGGGCGGACGGGCTCGGCGCCGCCCAGCTCCAGGTCCGCCTCGCGCTGTCCTTCGCCCATCTGCTGGGCGGCGGCTACGACGACGCCCGCTCGGTCGCCCAGGAGGTGCGCGCCGCCTCGGTGACGCACGGCGAGAGCTGGGCCGGGGCGTTCGCGGACTGTTTCCTGGCCCAGACCGACCTGGCGCGCGGCGACGTCGACGCGGCCGTCCGCAACGCCCGCACCGCGCTCGCCGGGCACGCCCGCCTGCACAACACCGTCGGCGCGGCCATGTCCCTGGACGCGCTGGCCGCCGCCCTCGTCGCGGCCGGCGACGGGGAACGCGCGGCCCGCCTCCTCGGCGTCGGCGCGCGGGTCTGGGAGCTGACCGGACGTGCCCACATGGACTCGCCCGACCTCAGGGCGACCCGCCGCGCCCACGAGGCCCGGATCCGCGGCGAGATCGGCGACACGGCCTACGAGCGGGCGTACGGGGAGGGACGCGCCATGCCGTACGCCCGGGGCCTGGCCTACGCGACGGCCGGGACGCGCTGACCGCCGCCGGGCCGTCCCCGCCCGGCGGTCAGACGGCCACGTACGTCACGGGATCGCTCCCCGGTACCGTCTCCGCCCGGCCCAGTTTCACCAGCCGCCGGACGTGGGCCTCGGCCTCCGACACCGCGATGTTCCGGGAGGCGTACGGGATGCGGTCCCAGGGGCGGTTCCACTCCATGCGCTCGGCCAGCTGCCAGGCGGTGAGCGGGACGCGGAGCAGCGCGAGGAGCCCGGTGAGCCGCTCCTCGTGGTGGCCGAGCAGCGCCCGTACGCGCTCGGAGGCGTCGGTGAAGGCGTACTGGTGGGCGGGGAGCACCTCGGCGGGGCCGAGCCGGCCGACCCGCTCCAGGGAGTCGAGGTAGTCGCCGAGCGGATCGGTGACGGTGGCGTCGTCCGGGTCCTCGTACAGTCCGATGTGCGGGGTGATCTCCGGCAGCAGGTGGTCGCCGGAGAAGAGGCGTCCGCGGCCCGGGAGCCGTGCCGGGTGGTCCTCCTCCAGGTGCAGGCAGACGTGGCCCGGGGTGTGGCCGGGCGTCCAGATCGCGCGCAGCCGGCGTCCGGGGAGGTCGAGCAGGTCGCCGGGGACGATCTCGCGGTCGGGGAGCGCGGGGGAGAGGCCGGGCAGCGCCCGGGGGCGGGCGGTGCGCAGCGGCGCCACGTGCTCCTCGGGCGCGCCCGCCGCCGCGAGCTTGTCCGCCATGTACGTGAACCACAGCTCGGGCCGGTACTCGCGCATCCGCCGGACGACCGAGGTGTCCGCCGCGTGCATCGCGATCCAGGCGCCGGACGCCTCGCGCACGGCGCCGGACAGACCGTGGTGGTCGGGGTGGTGGTGGGTGACGACCACGCCGTGGATCTCTGCGACGGAGGTGCCGCAGGCGGCGAGCCCGGCGGCCAGGACGTCGAGGGAGGCGGGGTCGTCCCAGCCCGTGTCGATCAGGACGGGCCCGCGGTCGGTGTCCACGACGTACACCAGCGTGTGGCCGAGGGGGTTGTCCGGGATGGGCACCCTGATCGACCGTACGCCCCCGCCGTGATCGGTCACCTGCGCCATGGGCTTCCACCAATCGCCGTGTTCCCGTCACTATAACTAGAACCAGTTCCAATGGGAGCCCAAGTCGACCGCCCCGTCGCCGCTTTCGCCCCGGGAGTCCCACGGCCACGTGCGTTCCGTGGACTCCGCGGACCGGAACTGGTATCAGTTCTCGTATCTGATGACTCGTCAGAGAGCGTCCTCCGGGGAGGCAGTCGCCATGACCGAGCTCGTGGAACACGGACAGCTGTTCATCGGGGGGGAGTTGACGGACCCCCTGGGCGAGGACGTCATCGAGGTGGTCTCGCCCCACACCGAGGAGGTCATCGGGCGCGTCCCGCACGCCTGCGCGGGGGACGTCGACCGGGCCGTGGCCGCCGCGCGCCGCGCGTTCGACGAAGGGCCCTGGCCGCGCATGACGCTCGACGAGCGGATCGAGGTGGTCTCCCGCATCAAGGACGGCATCGCCGTGCGGCACGAGGAGATCGCCCGCGTCATCTCCTCCGAGAACGGCTCCCCGTACTCCTGGAGCGTCCTCGCCCAGGCACTCGGCGCGATGATGGTCTGGGACGCGGCGATCACCGTCGCCCGGGACTTCACGTACGAGGAGACGCGCGACGGCGTCCTCGGGAAGATCCTCGTCCGGCGCGAGCCGGTGGGCGTCGTCGCGGCCGTCGCGCCGTGGAACGTGCCCCAGTTCGTGGCCGCCGCGAAACTCGCGCCCGCCCTGCTGACCGGCTGCACCGTCGTGCTGAAGCCGTCACCCGAATCCCCCCTGGACGCCTACCTGCTGGGCGAGATCGCGCGGGAGGCGGGCCTGCCCGAGGGGGTCCTGTCGATCCTCCCGGCGGACCGCGAGGTGAGCGAGTACCTGGTCGGGCACCCCGGCGTCGACAAGGTCTCCTTCACCGGCTCGGTCGCCGCCGGCCGGCGCGTCATGGAGGTCGCGGCACGCCATCTCACGCGCGTCACGCTGGAGTTGGGCGGCAAGTCGGCGGCCGTCGTGCTGCCGGACGCCGACCTCGACACCACCGTCCCCGGGATCGTCTCGGCGGCCTGGATGAACAACGGCCAGGCGTGCGTCGCCCAGACCCGCATCCTCGTACCGCGCTCGCGCTACGACGAGTTCGCGGACGCCTTCGCGACGGCCGCGGGGGCGCTGGTCGTCGGCGACCCGCTCGACCCGGCCACCCAGGTGGGCCCGCTGGTCGCCAGGCGCCAGCAGCAGCGCAGCCTCGACTACATCCGCATCGGCCAGGAGGAAGGCGCCAAGATCCTCACCGGCGGCGGCCGTCCACCGGGCCTGGAGCGCGGCTGGTACGTGGAACCCACCCTCTTCGGCGACGTCGACAACTCCATGCGGGTGGCCCGTGAGGAGATCTTCGGGCCGGTCATCTGCCTGCTCCCGTACGGCGACGAGGGCGAGGCGGTGAAGATCGCCAACGACTCGGACTACGGGCTCAGCGGCAGCGTCTGGACCGCCGACGTCGAGCACGGGATCGACGTGGCCCGCCGGGTGCGTACCGGCACCTACTCCGTCAACACCTTCAGCCTCGACATGCTCGGCCCCTTCGGCGGCTACAAGAACTCCGGTCTGGGGCGGGAGTTCGGCCCCGAGGGCTACGGCGAGTACCTGGAGCACAAGATGATCCACCTGCCCGCCGGCTGGGAGGCGTAGATGGGCGACCGCTGGCACGTCGAGGTCGACCGCTCCGTGTGCATCGGCTCCGCCCAGTGCACCCACCTCGCGGCGGACGCCTTCCGCCTCGACGCCGGACGGCAGTCCCACCCCGCCGCCCCGGACACCGACGCCGACGAACGCGTCCTGGAGGCGGCCGAGAGCTGCCCGGTCGAGGCCATCACGATCACGCTGCTGACCTCGGGCGAACCCGTGTTCCCGCCCGAGGAGTGAGCCCTTCCCACCACGTGCGACACCCCGCCCCGCAGCGACGTCACCCCGAGTGCGGCCCCCTGACCTCCGTCAGGTCGATCAGCCGGCAGACCGTCTCGATGTCGATCTTCACCTGGGCGATCGAGGCGCGGCCCGAGAGCCAGGTGATGAGGGCGGAGTGCCAGGTGTGCTCGATGACGCGGACCGCGGACAGCTGCTCGGGGGTGGGGTCGTCCAGCCCCATCGCGTCCAGGATGATCACCGTCGTCTGGCGGGAGACCTGGTCCACCTCCGGGCTGACGCTGCGGTCCGCGAAGGTCAGCGCGCGGACCATGGCGTCCGCGAGATGCGGCTCCCGCTGGAGCGCCCGGAAGGCCCGCATCAGCGTCTCCGCGACCCGCTCCGCGGCGGTGTCCCCGGCCGGCGGCTTCTTGCGGAGGGTGCCGTGCATGTGCTCCAGCTGATCCTGCATCGTGGCGACCAGCAGATGCACCTTGGACGGGAAGTAGCGGTACAGCGTGCCCAGCGCGACCTGCGAGGACTCCGCGACCTCGCGCATCTGCACCGCGTCGAAGCCGCCCCGGCTGGCCAGCTGCGCGCTCGCGTGCAGGATGCGCCGGCGGCGCGCCTCCTGCCGTTCGGTGAGCGGGGGCGAGGCCGGTTGCGCGGCGGCGCGCGGGCTCGCGGACCGCGCGGCATCCCGCGCGGTGGTGGCTTCCGCCTTGGCTTCCGCAGGCATAAGTCCCGTTCCATGACATTCAGCGAGGGGGAGCGAGGAGTCAGCATGGCAGGACGCCGGACATTCCCCAAGCTCTCGGCTCCGCCCGAACAGGGCGGCTGCCTGCGCGAGTCGGTCGACCGGGCCACGTCGTCGTGGCGTGAATCACCTGATCCACCGCTCACACCGGCCCTACCTGCCGGTAGATTCAATGCTCCTTGAACGATCAAGTCTGAAACTTGTTCTAGATTAGCGTCCCGGCGTAATCTCGCGGGACAGTGCAGGGAGAAGGGGGCCGTAAGTGACCGCTGAGGCCATGGAGGCGGGTCCCCAGGAGGACCCGGCCGCCGACGGCGGCCGAGCCCTGCGCATCGCGCTCCTCACGTACAAGGGGAACCCGTTCTGCGGCGGCCAGGGCGTGTACGTCCGGCACCTCTCCCGCGAGCTCGCCCGGCTGGGCCACCGTGTCGAGGTCATCGGCTCGCAGCCCTACCCCGTGCTCGACGAGGGCGAGGACCTGCGCGGACTCTCCCTCACCGAGCTGCCCAGCCTCGACCTGTACCGCCAGCCGGACCCCTTTCGCACCCCGAAGCGCGACGAGTACCGGGACTGGATCGACGCCCTCGAGGTCGGCACCATGTGGACCGGCGGCTTCCCCGAGCCGCTGACCTTCTCGCTGCGCGCCCGCCGCCATCTGCGCGCCCGCCGCGGCGACTTCGACGTCGTGCACGACAACCAGACCCTCGGGTACGGGCTGCTGGGTGACGTCGGCGCCCCGCTGGTGACGACCATCCACCACCCCATCACCGTGGACCGCGGACTGGAGCTGGACGCCGCCGAGGGCTGGCGCCGGCGCGCCTCCGTCCGCCGCTGGTACGCCTTCACCCGCATGCAGAAGCGCGTCGCGCGCCGCCTGCCGTCCGTGCTCACCGTCTCCGGCACCTCGCGCCAGGAGATCGTCGACCACCTCGGCGTACGCGAGAACCGCATCCACGTCGTCCACATCGGCGCCGACACCGACCTCTTCTCGCCCGATCCCTCGGTGCCGCAGGTGCCCGGACGGATCGTCACGACGTCCAGCGCCGACGTCCCCCTCAAGGGCCTGGTCTTCCTGGTGGAGGCGCTCGCGAAGGTGCGCGCCGAGCACCCGGGCGCCCACCTCGTCGTCGTCGGCAGGCGCGCCGAGGACGGCCCCGTCGCCCAGGCCATCGAGCGGTACGGGCTGGAGGGCTGCGTCGAGTTCGTCAAGGGCATCTCGGACGCGGAGCTGGTCGACCTGGTGCGCTCCGCGGAGGTCGCCTGCGTGCCCTCCCTGTACGAGGGGTTCTCGCTGCCCGCGGCCGAGGCCATGGCGACGGGCACTCCGCTCGTGGCCACCACCGGCGGCGCGATCCCCGAGGTCGCGGGCCGCGACGGCGAGACCTGCCTCGCGGTGCCGCCCGGTGACGCAGGCGCCCTCGCCGCCGCCCTGAACCGCGTGCTGGGCGACCCAGCGCTGCGCGCCCGGCTCGGCCGCGCGGGCCGGGAGCGGGTGCTGCGGCACTTCACCTGGGCCCGGGCCGCCGAGGGCACCGTGGCCCGCTACCGCCGGGCGATCGCCGACGCCGCCGGAGCGGCGCCGGGCCCCCTCGCCGCCGCGGATCCCGTCCCGGCCGCCGTAGCGCCGGGCGCGGCTTCCGTGCCCCCCGTTGACACCCTCGAACGCGAAAGCAGGGCCACGTGCTGACCGTCGACTTCTCCCGGTTCCCGCTCGCCGCGGGCGACCGCGTCCTGGACCTCGGCTGCGGGGCCGGCCGGCACGCGTTCGAGTGCTACCGGCGCGGCGCTCAGGTCGTCGCGCTGGACCAGAACGGCGAGGAGATCCGCGAGGTCGCCAAGTGGTTCGCCGCGATGAAGGAGGCCGGCGAGGCCCCGGCCGGCGCCACCGCCACGGCCATGGAGGGCGACGCCCTCGCGCTGCCCTTCCCCGACGAGTCCTTCGACGTCGTGATCATCTCCGAGGTCATGGAGCACATCCCCGACGACAAGGGCGTCCTCGCGGAGATGGTCCGGGTCCTCAAGCCCGGCGGCCGCATCGCGATCACCGTCCCGCGCTACGGACCCGAGAAGGTCTGCTGGACGCTGTCCGACGCCTACCACGAGGTCGAGGGCGGCCACATCCGCATCTACAAGGCGGACGAGCTGCTGGCCAAGATGCGCGGTGCGGGCCTGCGGCCGTACGGCACCCACCACGCCCACGCCCTGCACTCGCCGTACTGGTGGCTCAAGTGCGCGTTCGGCGTCGACAACGACAAGGCGCTGCCCGTGCGGGCGTACCACAAGCTGCTGGTCTGGGACATCATGAAGAAGCCGCTGGCCACGCGGGTCGCCGAGCAGGCGCTCAACCCGCTGATCGGCAAGAGCTTCGTGGCGTACGCGACCAAGCCCCACCTGCCCGCCGACGCCGCCGCGGTGGACGCTTCGTGACGACGCCGAGGACCGAGCACCTCGTCCTGCCCGGGGTCCTCACCGCGGACGAGGCCGCCGCCACGGTGCGCGGGATCCTCGCGGTGCAGCGCCCCGACGGGGCCATCCCGTGGTTCCGCGGCCACCACCTTGACCCGTGGGACCACACCGAGGCGGCGATGGCCCTCGACGCGGCCGGCGAGCACGAGGCCGCCGAGCGCGCCTACGAGTGGCTCGCCCGCCACCAGAACCAGGACGGCTCCTGGTTCGCGGCGTACGCCGACGGGGACGCCGAGGACGTCACCGACCGCGGCCGGGAGACCAACTTCTGCGCGTACATCGCCGTCGGCGTCTGGCACCACTACCTGGCCACCGGCGACGACACCTTCCTGGACCGGATGTGGCCCGCGGTCTACGCGGCCGTGGAGTACGTACTGGCCCTCCAGCAGCCCGGCGGGCAGATCGGCTGGAAGCGCGAGGACGACGGCACCCCGGTCGACGACGCCCTGCTGACCGGGAGTTCGTCGATCCACCACGCCCTGCGCTGCGCGCTGGCCGTCGCCGAGCAGCGCGAGGAACCGCAGCCCGACTGGGAGTTGGCGGTCGGCGCGCTGCGGCACGCGATCCGCAGGCACCCCGAGCGGTTCCTCGACAAGGGCCGCTACTCGATGGACTGGTACTACCCGGTGCTCGGCGGCGCGCTGACCGGCGCCGAGGCCAAGTCCCGTATCGAGGAGGGCTGGGACCGGTTCGTGGTCCCCGGGTACGGCGTCCGCTGCGTCGTCCCCAACCCGTGGGTGACCGGGGGCGAGTCCGCCGAACTCGCCCTGGCGCTCTGGGTGGTGGGGGAGTCCGACCGCGCCCTGGAGATCCTCCAGTCCATCCAGCACCTGCGCGACCCGAAGACCGGCCTGTACTGGACGGGCTACGTCTTCGAGGACGGCGCCGTCTGGCCCGAGGAGCTGACCAGCTGGACGGCCGGCTCCCTGCTGCTCGCCGTGGCCGCGCTCGGCGGCGACGAGCCGACCTGCGCCGTCTTCGGCGGCGAACGCCTCCCGGTCGGCCTGGACCCGGACTGCTGCCCGTAGCCGGGCCCCCGGACGCGCGAAGGCCGGCTCGCGGACGGCGGTGAACCGTCCGCGAGCCGGCCTCCGGTCACCGGACCGGGTAAATCAGTGCCGGTGCATACGGTTGGCGATCGCGTGCCCGATGAACAGGTACACGACGGCTGCCAGACCGTAGCCCGCGACCACGCGGGCCCATGCCTCGTCGAAGGTGAACAGGTCACGTGACCAGCCGGCCAGCCAGGCCGCCACGTCGTGTACGAACTGCACCAGGTCGTTGGCGCGGTTCGCGTCCAGGAGATACATCAGGATCCAGAGACCGAGGATGACGGCCATGATGTCCGCGACGATCGCGATGACCGTCCCCGCCTGGTTGGAACCGTTGCGATATCGAGGGGACATGACTTTCTGATGGCCCCGAATCCCTGTTTGAAACCTGGAGGATGACGGGCCCGGCACCCGGACGGATACGCCCAGGTGGCGCCGTCGTCGGGACGGGGTGAGGCTGCCACAAGAGCCGTGCACTCCCGGGCCCCGGGAGGCAGTTCAATCCGGAGGACCCCGTGCCGCAGCCCGTACCCGTACGCCGCCTGCTCCTCGCGCTCACCCTCACCTGCGCCCTGCTCGTGGGCGCGACCGGGTGCGGCGGCTCGGACGACGACACGGCCACCGCCTCGGCGACCCCGAGCCCGACCGGGTCCGCGGAGCAGCAGAAGTTCGCCAAGACGCGCTTCGTGGCGAACGCGGGACTCGCGGCGGGCGCCACCTACCAGTGGATCGTGAAGCCCTGGCGGGCCGGCACGTTCAAGAAGGGCGCGGACGGCCGCAGGACCGCCCTGATCAAGGCGGGGCTGGCCGGCGCCTTCACGTACAACCGGCTCAAGGCGGCCCGCAAGAACGCCGAGGGCGATCCCACGCTCGCCAAGGCCGTCGCCCCCCTCACCGCGGGCATCGACGCGCTGAAGGACCTGCCCGCCAAGCTGCGCAAGGGGGACGCGGCGGACGCGGCGGCCGGCTCCTTCGACGACGTCATCAACAAGGTGAAGGAAGCCGGGAAGAGCGCGGGCGCCGAGGTCACGGACAAGGTGCCGTCGACGTCCGAGCTGTCCGGCGGCTGAACGAGCGCCCCGGCCCGCCTCAGGAGTTGAGCTCCGCCAGCACCCGCAGCGTGTGCGGGTCCGGCGACAGCAGCAGCAGGTCCGTCACCGGGCCCTTGCGCCACAACTCCAGCCGTTCGGCGATGCGTTCGCGCGGTCCGACGAGTGAGATCTCGTCGGCGAAGGCGTCCGGCACGGCCCGTACCGCCTCCTCGCGGCGCCCGTCGAGGAACAGCTCCTGGATGCGCCGGGCCTCCTCCGCGAAGCCCATGCGGGCCATCAGGTCGGCGTGGAAGTTGCGGGCGGCGTGCCCCATGCCGCCGATGTAGAAGCCGAGCATCGCCTTGACCGGCAGCAGTCCCTCGGCGACATCGTCGCAGACCGCGGCGCGGGCCATCGGGGCGACCATGAAGCCGTCGGGCGCCCCGGCGAGCGAGGACTCGTAGACCTCGGTCCGCAGCGGCGACCAGTACAGCGGCAGCCAGCCGTCCGCGATCCGGGTCGTCTGCGCGATGTTCTTCGGCCCCTCGGCCCCCAGCAGCACGGGCAGCCCGGCCCGCAGGGGGTGCGTGATCGGCTTCAGCGACTTCCCGGTGCCGGTGCCGTCCGGCCCGCGGTAGGGCAGGCCGTGGAAGCGTCCGTCGAGTGCGACGGGGGCCTCGCGCCCAAGGACCTGGCGCACGACGTCCACGTACTCGCGGGTCGCGGTCAGCGGCGACTTCGGGAACGGGCGGCCGTACCAGCCCTCGACGACCTGCGGCCCCGACAGTCCGAGGCCCAGCAGCACGCGTCCGCCGGAGAGGTGGTCCAGCGTCAGGGCGTGCATGGCGGTGGTGGTGGGGGAGCGGGCGGCCATCTGCGCGACGGCGGTGCCCAGCCGGATGCGGGAGGTGTGGGCGGCGATCCAGGTGAGCGGGGTGAACGCGTCGGACCCCCAGGACTCGGCGGTCCACACGGAGTCGTAGCCGAGCCGCTCCGCCTCCCGCGCCAGCGGCAGGTGGTCCGCCGAGGGACCGCGGCCCCAGTAGCCGAGTGCGAGACCGAGCCGCATGTCCCCTCCAGGAGGCCGGTGCTCTGATGTTCAGTCAGTCGTGTTCAGGCATAGTAAATGTGACGGTACGTCAGAAAGCTTTCGGAGGGCGACTGTACGACAACGGCCCCCCGCCCGGAAGGGCGAGGGGCCGTGCGTGAAGCGGGTGCGTCAGCCGCGCTGGATGCCCGTCGTGTCCTGAAGAACGCCACGGCGGCCGTCCTGCGTCTGCGCCACCAGGCTCGGGCCGCGCTGCTCGACGGCCAGGTACCAGGTGCCCGGCGCCAGTTCGGCGATCGGCGTCGGCGAACCGTCCTCCGCGTACAGCGGGCGGGCCACCGGGACGGCGAACCAGAACGGCGAGAAGTCCCCGACGCTCTGCTGCGCGGCCGGGGCCTGCGGCGCCTGCGGCTGGCCGCCCTGCGGCTGGCCTCCGTACGACTGCGGCGGCTGGGGCTGCTGCGGCTGGCCGTAGGGCTGGCCCGGCTGCTGGGCACCCGGGTAGCCGTAACTGCCCTGCGGCTGACCGCCGTAGGGCTGCGGCGCGGCCGGGCGGGGCGCGCCGACCAGGGCGGCGCTCAGCGCGGGCACGAGCGGCGTGGCGATCGCGGCGGCGGCCAGGACCAGGGCGGCGATCAGACCGAGGATGAGCCCGGCGCCGACGTCGACCCCGGCGTCGAGATCGTCGAACGCGCCCAGCGGGTCGATGATCGTCCAGAACGCGGTCCACGCGGAGAACAGCGCCAGCGCCACCCCGAGCTGACCGAGGTCCAGCCCGACGACCTTGCGCTGCTGCGGCAGCCCCCGGGCGAGAACGATCAGTGCCGCACCGACGATGCCGCCGACGTACATGCTCATCACGAGGCCCAGGTTGTCCCAGGCGTTGGGGATGTTGCTTCCGGAGCCGTCGAACGTGTCGAGGAACGAGGCGACGAACAGCAGTACCGCTGCTCCGATCACCACGCCGTCGCCTCTAGTGAGGGAGCGGATATTCACTTCAGGTCCTTCGTAGTCGTCTCGTCGTCATCGGTGGAGGCATCGCTGTCACCATGTCGCCGTCAGGCCGCGGTGGAAAGCGCGGGGGTGGCCCTCATCGTAGGGACGACACTATCGCCCGTCCGATCAGGGTGTCCGCCGGGACCGGTGGACCGATCCCTACCCGCGCAGGAAACTCACGATTCCCTCAGAGATCCCCCGTGCTGCCTTCTGCCGCCAGGTCTCGCTGGTGAGCAGTGCCGCGTCCTTGCTATCGCGCATGTTGCCGCACTCGATGAACACCTTGGGAACCGTTGACAGATTGAGACCGCCGAGATCCTCACGCGTGACGAGTCCGGTGCCGCCGCCGACGTAGTTGGAGGGCGCGCTGCCCGTGACGCGTACGAAGTTGCCCGCGATCCGCTCGCCGAGGTCGCGCGAGGGGGCGACGATCGGACGGGTGTCGGCGGCACCCGCGTGCACCGACCCGGGAAGGATCACGTGGAAGCCGCGGTTGCCGGCCGCCGAGCCGTCCGCGTGCACGGAGACCACCGCGTCGGCGTGCGCCTTGTTGCCGATCCGGGCCCGTTCGTCGACGCACGGGCCCCACGGCCGGTCGCCGTCCTGGGTGAACTCGACCGTGGCGCCCTGCTCCTGGAGCAGCGTGCGCATCCGGCGCGCGACGTCGAGGGTGAACGTGGCTTCCGTGTAACCCGCGTTGGTCGACGTGCCGGTGGTGTCGCACTCCTTGTGGTTCGTGCCGATGTCCACCTGGCGGTTGATCTCGGCGGTGTGCCGGAAGTTGCCGGAGTTGTGGCCCGGGTCGATGACGACGACCTTGCCCTTGAGGGGGCCGGACGCGGCGGGCCGCGAGGCGGACGCCGTGGGCGTGGACGACGGCTCGTCACCGTCGCGCCCCTTGCCGTCGCCCTTCCCGGACGCCGTCGGCGACCGCGGCGCCGCGGACACGGCGGGCGAGGACGAGGTGGCCGACGGCCCGGCCTCGCGGGAGCCGTCCCCGGAGTCGCCCACCGCCTGCCACACCAGCCAGCCGGCCAGCGCGCCGGGCACCAGCGCGGCGACGGCGACGGTCAGCGGACCGCGCCGGGAGCGGCGTGGACGGGGCGGCTCGAAGTCAGGACCTGCGTACGACACGTCAGCGACTCTAATCGCGAGCTCAGATCCCTGCTCCCGTTCGCCGCAGGACGCGCAGCGAGTCGGTCACCGAGACCTCGGTGAAGGCCCCGGACTCCAGTGCCCTGAGGTAGACGCGGTACGGCGCCTGGCCGGTGAACTCGTCGGCCGGGTCCGGGAACACGTCGTGGATGACCAGCAGGCCGCCGTCGGCCACATGGGGCGCCCAGCCCTCGTAGTCGCCGCCGGCGTGCTCGTCGGTGTGGCCGCCGTCGATGAAGACGAGGCCGAGCGGTGTCCCCCAGAGGGCGGCGATCTGCGGGGAGCGGCCGACCACCGCGACCACGTGCTCCTCCAGCCCGGCCCGGTGCAGGGTGCGCCGGAACGTCGGCAGCGTGTCCATCCGGCCGATCTCCGGGTCCACCGTCTCCGGGTCGTGGTACTCCCAGCCCGGCTGCTGCTCCTCGCTGCCCCGGTGGTGGTCGACGGTGACCGCGGTGACGCCGGCCTCGCGGGCCGCGTCCGCGAGCAGCAGCGTGGAGCGGCCGCAGTACGTGCCGACCTCCAGGAGCGGCAGGCCCAGCCGGCCGGCCTCGACGGCGGCGGCGTACAGCGCCAGCCCCTCGCCGACGGGCATGAACCCCTTCGCGGCCTCGAAGGCGGCGAGGATCTCCGGCTTGGGTGCCGCGGGCATGGGTGTCCTCCGTCGTGTACGAACCTCTGGGCGCCCCATCGTGCCGCACGCGCCGCGCGGACCGCCGGGCGCCCCGTCCCCGGGGCCCCGACGCGCGTCACCCCCGTCGCTCGTGGCGGCGGGGGTGACGGGGAACGAGGTCCGCGACGGTCAGGCGGGGACGCCCGCGTTCTCACCCGGCAGGGCGAGGTCCACCTCGACCGGGCGGTCGTCGCCGGCGTGGGTCGCCGAGGAGGCCAGCGGGCCGTGGCCCTCGGCCCTGGCGGCCAGCACGTACGCGCCCTCGGCGGGCACGGCCAGCGCGTAGCCGCCGTCCCCGCCGGACAGCGTGGCGCCGGCCTGGCGTCCGCGGCGGTCGATCAGCGTCACCTTCGCCCGGGCCACCGGGGCGCCGGTGGCGTCCAGGACGCGTCCGCGGAAGCCGCCGAGCACCTCGTGCGCCCGCTCCAGGGCGGCGTCCTCCTCGCTGCTGGCGCGCAGCTGCGGCTTGGTCGCCCGGCGCTGTCCGGGCAGGAACAGCGCCATGAGCAGACCGACGGCCACCGCGCCGGTCGCGATCATGAAGGACACCCGGAAGCCGTGCAGGGTCGGGACGGCGACGCCGCCGACGTGGTGCGCGGTGTTGGCCAGCACCATGCCGATGACGGCGCTGGACACCGAGGTGCCGATGGAGCGCATCAGGGTGTTGAGCCCGTTGGCGGCGCCGGTCTCCGAGGCCGGCACGGAGCCGATGATCAGCGCGGGGAGCGAGGAGTACGCGAGACCGATGCCCGCGCCCAGGACCACCGAGACGACGATGGTCTGCCAGGCGGCGCTCATCAGGCCGAGGCCGGCGCCGTAGCCGACGGCGATGATCAGCATGCCGATGATCAGGGTGACCTTGGGGCCGTACTTCGCCGAGAGGCGGGCGTAGACGGGGGCGGTGAACATCATCGTCAGGCCGAGCGGCGCCACGCACAGACCGGCGACGACCATCGACTGGCCGAGGCCGTACCCCGTGGACGTGGGCAGCTGGAGGAGCTGCGGCAGGACGAGCGAGACGGCGTAGAAGGCGACACCGACCATGATCGAGGCCAGGTTGGTGAACAGCACCGAGCGGCGGGCGGTGGTGCGCAGGTCGACCAGCGGGGCCTTGACGCGCAGCTCCATCACGCCCCACAGGACGAGGACGACGGCCGCCGCGCCGAACAGGCCGAGCGTGGTGCCGGAGGTCCAGCCCCAGTCGCTGCCCTTGGTGATCGGCAGCAGGAAGAGGACGAGCCCGACGGAGAGTCCGAGGGCGCCGAGCACGTCGAAGGAGCCGGGGGCGCGCATCGGGGACTCGGGCACGAAGACGAGGGTCAGGACGATCGAGACGACACCGAGGGCCGCGGAGAGGAAGAAGAGGGCGTGCCAGTCGGCGTGCTGGGCGACCAGGGCCGCGACCGGCAGGGCGAGCCCGCCGCCGACGCCGATCGAGGAGCTCATCAGGGCCATCGCGGAGCCGAGCTTCTCGCGGGGCAGACCGTCGCGCATCAGGCCGATGCCGAGCGGGATGGCGCCCATCGCGAAGCCCTGGAGCGCGCGGCCCGCGATCATCACCAGCAGTTCGCTGGTGAAACCGCAGATCAGCGAGCCGACGACCATCACGGCCAGGCTGGCGAGCAGCATCCGCCGCTTGCCGTACAGGTCGCCGAGGCGGCCCATGATCGGGGTGGCCACCGCTCCCGCGAGCAGGGTCGAGGTCAGCACCCAGGTGGCGTTGCTGGGTGCGGTGCCCAGCAGCTCCGGCAGGTCCTTGATGACCGGGACGAGCAGGGTCTGCATCACCGCGACCACGATGCCCGCGAAGGCCAGTACCGGCACGATCGCGCCGCTCGCCCTCCGGACGGGCTGTTCGGTCGTCGAGTGCGTCATCGCGTGGGGCCTCCAGGCCGGAAGGGGAAACGGGAGCAGTGATCCGCGTGCGGGATACGTGCAGGGTGAACCCCGTGCGCCGGGGCAACTATTCCGATGCTTTGGCGTACTAACGAATTCTTGACCGTTCCATGGGGATCTGACCTGTCGTCAGAATGGAACCTGTTCTAGTCTGGCGCGCGCCGGGGCCCGTCCGCCGCGGGCCCGGAACCTTCCCAGGGACGGAGAGGGGCCACATGAAGTCGTACGTCGTCGGGGTCGGGATGACGCGGTTCGAGAAGCCCGAGACCCGGGAGTGGCAGTACTGGGACATGGCGCGGGAGGCGGGCGAGAGCGCGCTCGCCGACGCCGGGATCGGCTACCCGGACGTCCGGCAGGTGGTCGCGGGGTACTGCTTCCAGCCCTCGACGGCCGGGCAGCGCGCCGCCTACGAACTGGGCCTGACCGGGGTGCCCGTCTACAACGTGAACAACAACTGCGCGACCGGCTCGACCGCGCTGATGCTCGCCCGGCAGTTCGTCGAGGGCGGCGGCTCGGACTGCGTCCTTGCCCTCGGCTTCGAGAAGATGAGGCGCGGCGCGCTCGGCGGCGGCTCCGACGGCGGCGACCTCGCCGCCTCGCCCGTGGCCCGGCACTACGGCGTGATGGCCGCCCGGCACGGCTTCGAGGCGACCCCGCCCACCGCGCAGCTGTTCGGGAACGCGGCCCGCGAGCACATGGACGAGTACGGGACCACCGAGGCGCAGCTGGCGGCCGTCGGCGCGAAGAACCACCGCCACTCGGCGAACAACCCGTACGCCCAGTTCCAGGACGTGTGGACCGTCGAGGAGGTCCTCGCCGCGAAGACCGTCCACCGGCCGCTCACCAGGCTCCAGTGCTCACCCACCTCGGACGGCGCGGCCGCCGCGGTGGTCGTCTCCGAACGATTCGCCGAGCGCCACGGCCTCGGCGGGCGCGCCGTCGAGATCGTGGCGCAGGCGATGACCACGGACACCGAGGAGTCCTTCGCCTCGGGTTCCTGCGTCGACGTCGTCGGACAGCCCATGTCGCGCGAGGCGGCCCGCCGGGTCTACGACCGCTCGGGACTCGGCATCAAGGACGTCGACGTCGTCGAACTCCACGACTGCTTCTCCGTCAACGAACTGCTGACGTACGAGGCGCTCGGCATGTGCGCGCCGGGGGAGTCCGGCCCCCTCGTGGAGTCCGGCGCGACGACGTACGGCGGGCGCTGGGTGGTGAACCCGTCCGGCGGGCTGATCTCCAAAGGGCACCCGCTGGGCGCGACGGGCATCGCCCAGGTGGCCGAGCTGACCTGGCAGCTGCGCGGGCAGGCGGGCGCGCGGCAGGTGCCCCGCGCGCGCACCGGACTCGCCCACAACATCGGACTCGGCGGGGCGGCGGTGGTCACGCTGCTGCGGGCGGTGCACTGACGCCGCGCTCCGAGAGGCGGTCGGCGGGGCGTACGGGCCTCCGGCGGCGGAGGTGTGCCGATCCCGCGACACCGGGCCGGCACGGACGGCTGGACCTAGGGCCTGTCGTTTGGATCAGGCCGGCCGTGACAGACGGTTCGTCCCGGCCGACCCGAGCGGGGTCTGGTGCGTGCAGCTGCAAGGCGGAGGAGGGAGTCGAAGCGGAGCTTCGGCGACCGACGACAACGCCGCAGATGTGCGTGCCAGACCCCGCGACACCGACCTGATCCAAACGACAGGCCCTAGGTCTCAGGACCGAGCCGCGGGTGCAGCGAAAATCCGATGCAAGGGGCGTAACCCGGTTGAGAGCATGACACCCATGCTCCGAGCCGCCCAGGACACCCGCACCGCACCCCGTCCCGCCCCGCCCCTGTGCGCGGTCGTCGCGCTCGCCTGCGCCGGGCAGTTCCTCGTGGTGCTCGACGTCTCCGTCGTCAACGTGGCACTGCCCTCCATGCGCGCCGACCTGGGACTGAGCGCCCCCGGCCTGCAGTGGGTGGTGAACGCCTACGCGATCGCCTTCGCCGGGTTCATGCTCCTCGGCGGCCGGGCCGGCGACCTGTACGGGCGCAAGCGGATGTTCCTCGTCGGGCTCACCCTCTTCACGCTCGCCTCCCTGGCCGGCGGGCTCGCCCAGCAGGACTGGCAGCTGCTGCTCGCGCGCGCCGTGCAGGGACTGGGAGCCGCCGTACTGGCCCCCTCGACCCTGACCATCGTCACCTCCACCGTCCCCGAGGGCGCCGCACGCGCGCGGGCGATAGCGACCTGGACCGCCGTCGGCGCCGGGGGCGGCGCGGCGGGCGGACTCGTCGGCGGGCTGCTCGTGGACGGCCTGTCGTGGCGCTGGGTGCTGCTGATCAACGTCCCCGTCGGCGCCGTCGTCCTCGCCGGGGCCGCCCGCTGGCTCGTCGAGAGCCGGGCCCGTGACGGACGCCGGCTCGACCTGCCGGGGGCGCTGCTGGTCACGGCGGGCCTCGCGACACTCGCGTACGGGATCGTGCAGACCGAGGCGCGGGGATGGACGTCAGGCGCCACCCTCGTCCCGCTGTGCTCCGGACTCGCGCTGATCCTGCTCTTCCTGGCCGTCGAGGCGCGGACCAGGGAACCGCTGATGCCGCTCCAGCTGTTCCGGCTGCGGGCCGTGTCCTCCGCGAACGTCGCGATGTTCCTCTGCGGCTCGGCCATGTTCTGCATGTGGTTCTTCATGACGCTGTACGCGCAGAACGTGCTCGGCTACTCCCCGCTGGACGCCGGCCTCGCCCTGGTCCCCAGCTCGCTCGCGGTGGTCCTCGGCTCGAAGCTCGCCCCCCGCCTCATGCGGGCGATCGGGGCCCGCACCGTGGCGGTCCTCGGCACCCTGGTGGCCGCCACCGGCTTCGGCTGGCAGTCGGCGATGACCGCGGACGGGCCGTACCTGACCGCCGTCATGTTCCCCGGCATCCTGATGATGGCGGGCGCGGGCCTGTCCGCGACCCCGCTGGCCGCCCTGGCCACCTCGGGTGCCGCGCCGGGCGACGCCGGACTGGTGTCGGGCCTGGTCAACACCTCGCGCACGATGGGCGGTTCGCTCGGCCTCGCCGTCATGTCGACCATCGCGGCGGCCCGTACGGCGGGCGGCACGTCGGCGGAGGCACTCACCGCCGGGTACGCGCTGGCGTTCCGCACCGGCGGCTTCGTCCTCCTCGGCGGCGCGGTGCTGATGCTGCTGTGGCTGCCGCGCAGGACGCCCGCGGGCTGAGGACACGCGCGGACGGCGAGTCTCCCGGCGCCCCGAGGCAACGGAACAAGGGGCTCATGGACTCCTTCACACATCTAGGAGGTGCCCATGGGGGATCGGAAGCAGACTCGGGACGAGGAGTTCCAGAGTTTCGTCATCGGCCGCTGGCCGCGGCTGATGCGTACGGCGTTTCTCCTCACGGGGGAGCAGCACGCGGCGGAGGACCTGGTCCAGACGACGCTGGAGCAGACGTACGTGGCCTGGCGCAGGGTCGGTTCGGCCGACGACCCGGACGCGTACGTGCGGCGCGTGATGGTCAACGCGCACGCCCGCAGGCACCGCAGACGCCTCAAGGAGTTCCTGGCGCCGAAGGACGACACCGGGCTCGCCCGCGAGCTGCCCGACACCGGCGACCGGATCTCCCAGGCGGACGACCGCGGCGCACTGCTGAAGGCGCTGGCCCAACTGCCGCCCCGCCAGCGGCAAGCGGTGGTGCTGCGCTACTGGGAGGACCTCAGCGAGAGCCGGACGGCCGAGGCCATGGGCTGCTCGGTCGGCGCCGTGAAGAGCAACGCGGCCAAGGGGATCGCGAAACTGCGGGCCGTACCGGGCCTCTCCGCAGTGGTGACCGACGGAGGGCGGAAGTGATGAGCGCGGACCGGGAGACGAGTCACGACATGACGCACAGGGACATCGCCCTTCTGCTGGCCGACGCCGCGGACGACGTCGAGATCGGCATGGCGCCCTGCCAGTCGGTGCTGCGGGGCGGGCGGCGCCGCAAGGCCCGCCGCTGGGCCGTGGCGGCGGCCGCCCTGGTGGTCGCGGGTTCGACGGGCACGTTCGCGCTGGCCGGCGGGACGTCCGGCGGGGCCCGGCGGGTGGAGCCGGCGGCGACCCGGCCGGCCACGGACGGGCACGTGCTGGAGCCGCGGACGACGCCCCTGGCGCGGGGGACCGACGCCGGGAGCGACTGGTCGGTCACCTTCGCGCGGTGGGACGCGCCCGGGGACCGTGCGCAGGCGGCACGTCAGCTGGCGGCGATGAAACGGGCGGGCACGGCGCCGGGCGGGGTCCGTGAGGCCGCGGACCTGACCGGCCGGAGCTGGTTCTTCGTCGTCCTGCTCGTCGGCGACGAACCGCCCACCGCGGTGCTGCAGGGAGAGGCCCCGCGCAGCGGCGCCACCCAGGCGGCCAAGGACGTGCACGGGTACTTCGTGCCGCTGCGGGCGGGCGGCACCGACCGGCTCGTCGTGGGCCGTGTCGCGACCACCGCCCGCGAGGCCGAGGTCACCTGGGACGACGGCTCGACGACGAAGGTCGGCCGGGCGGCCCCGGGCACCGGCTTCGTCGGCGGCTTCGAGTCCCTGATCCGCCGGACGGAGGGTTCGCCGTACGACTGGTTCGTCTGCCTCGCTCCCGAGGGCCGGAGCTACGTCTCGGCGAAGGTGACGAAGTGAGAGCCGCGTCCCCGCGTCGGCGGAGGTGAAGGAGCGAGGGCGGGTGCCCGGGCCCGGGAGCGCCCCGGGACGGGCGGAGCGGGGCTGCCGGGGCGGGCGTCTTACGGTGCTGCGCGGGGCCGCCGGGCGTACGGGCGTACGGGGGCGTCAGAGCCAGCCCTGGTGGCGGGCCTCCCGCAGTGCCTCCGTGCGGTTGCGGGTGCCCGTCTTGCCGATGGCGGAGGAGAGGTAGTTGCGGACCGTCGACTCCGAGAGGCCGAGACGGTCCGCGACGTCGGCGACGGTGGCGCCGTCCGCCGAGGCCGTGAGCACGTCGCACTCCCGGCCGGTGAGCGGACTGGGCCCGGCACTCAGCGCGGCGGCGGCGAGCGCCGGATCGATCACCGTCTCCCCGGTCAGCACCCGGCGGATGACGGCCGCGAGCTCCTCCACGGGCCCGTCCTTGACCAGGAAGCCGGCGGCCCCCGCCTCCATGGCCCGCCGCAGGTACCCGGGGCGGCCGAAGGTGGTCAGGATCAGCACCCGGCAGTCGGGCGCCTGCGTCCGCAGCTCGGCCGCGGCGTCCAGCCCGCTCATCCCCGGCAGCTCGATGTCCAGGAGCGCCACGTCGGGCCGGTGCGTCAGGACGGCGTCGACGATCTGGTCCCCGGCCCCGACCTGGGCCACCACGTCGAGGTCCGGCTCCATCCCGAGGAGCAGGGCGAGCGCGCCCCGCATCATGCCCTGGTCCTCGGCGAGCAGCACTCTGACGGACTTCGCGGGACGGTGGTCCCGGGGCATCTCGTTCACGGGCTCAGCGTAGAGGCCCCCGCCGGGCCGCGCGTTCCGGGCCGACGGGTCGCGGGACGGCTCCGCCGGGTCCTGCCGGACGCGGCGGGCGGAGGGGTGTCGGCGGTCTCGGGGGACTCCACGGGGAGTTCCGCCGTGACCAGGAAGCCGCCCCGTGGGCCGGGTCCGGCCTCCAGGAAGCCGCCCGCCGTCGAGAGGCGCTCGGTGAGCCCCTTCAGCCCCGTGCCGCCGATGCCCTCCGCGGGGGAGCCGGTGCCGGTACCGGTGCCGTCGTCGGTGACGCGCAGGCGTACGCGGTCGGCGGTGCCGTCGACCGCGATCTCGCAGCGGCCCGCGTCGCTGTGGCGCATCACGTTCGTGACCGCCTCGCGGACGACCCAGCCGAACAGCGCCTCGGTCCGGGGCGCGAGCGGCGGACCGGACAGCCGGACGACCGGTTCCACGCCCGCCGCGGACAGGGCCGAACGGGCCCGGTCCAGCTCCGTGGCCAGACTCCCCTCGCGGTACCCGGTGACCGCCTCGCGGATCTCGGTGAGGGCCTGACGGCCGACGGACTCAATGTCGGTGACCTGCGAGAGCGCGGCCTCCGGGTCACGTCCGGCCAGTCGGCGGGCGGCCTCCGACTTCACGACGATCACCGACAGCGTGTGGCCCAGCAGGTCGTGCAGGTCGCGGGAGAAGCGCAGCCGTTCCCGCTCCACCGCCCGGCGGGCCAGTTCCTCGCGGGCGGCGCGCAGTTCACGGACCGTCTCCGCCAGGGACAGGATCGCCGCCGTCACCATCGTCGACAGGAAGGTGCCGTACGCGACGTTCACCGCGCTCCAGCCGTCCCGCAGCCCGGCGACCGTCCCGGCGACCGCGGTCAGACCGAGCCCCGTCACCCCGAGCCACCGGCCCCGTACCGTCGCCCCGGCGGCGAGCCCGAGCAGCGGGAAGAACAGCAGCCAGCTGCCCCCGTACCCGACGGCGAGACCGCAGGTGACGACGCCCAGCAGGACGAGCGCCAGCCGCGTGGAGAACGCCTCCCGCTTCTCCTTCACGAAGGCCCGGAACACCACGTAGATGTAGAGCGAGTTGAACGTCACCAGGCCCGCGCCGCCGATCCAGGGATTGGCGGTCTCGTCCTGGAAGAGGTTCGAGAAGGCGCCCATGCCCATCAGCAGCCAGGGCAGCAGGGTGAACCCGCTCGCGGGCGGCCCGGCCTCGCCTCTGTCACCGCACGAACCCCCGGCCTCCGCGTACCTCCCGCCTTCCCCTTCCCCCTCCCGGCCGGCCCCGGCGTACACGGGGCCGTCCCCGGCACACCCCGCGCCGTCCGTCGAGCCCGATGCGCCCGCCGTCCGCTCGGTCCCGGCCGTCCGCCAGGCGCGCCGCCGGCAGGAAAGTCCTCTCGTCCAGGCCATGGTCCCCCCGCTTCGATGTCGTGGCTCTCGACGGTACGCAGCCGGGACGGCCGGCGGCAGAGGCGCTTGTACGGCGTCCGGCGGGACAAATGTCACCGGTGCCCGGCGACGCGCGGCTGACGTACTGTCAGGAGCCTTCACAAGTCCTGGACGCTGGGCTATACAGGGGTCGCCGGACTGGAACGCGTTCTAGAACGGGCGAATTCCCCGGCCCAGTGTCGACCTCGGTGCGGCCGACGGTGCGGACGGCCGCACCGAGGTCTTACGCGCTAGTGATCAGGAGCGCCATGCCCATTGACGCCGCCAAGGCCGTCGCCGCCGGACCCCGGACAGCCGAGATCGCCTGGGGCCACAAGGACGTCCAGCTCTACCACCTCGGCATCGGCGCGGGCGTCCCCGCGACGGACCCCGACGAACTGCGCTACACCCTGGAGTCCCGGCTGCACGTCCTGCCGAGCTTCGCCACCGTCGCGGGCGCCGGCTCCCCGGGCGTGATCGGCGGCCTGTCGATGCCGGGCGTGGACGTCGACCTCGCGCACGTCCTGCACGGCGGCCAGAGCGTCGAGGTGCACCGTCCGATCCCGGCCGAGGGCAGCGCGGTCGCCACCTCGCGGATCGCCGCCGTGTACGACAAGGGCAAGGCCGCGATCCTCGTCCTGCGCACCGAGGCCGCCGACGCCGAGGGCCCGCTGTGGACGAACGACGCCCAGATCTTCGTAAGGGGAGAGGGCGGCTTCGGCGGCGACCGCGGTCCCTCCACGCGTCCACATGCGCCGGAGGGCCCGCCGGACCTGGTGGCCGAGCGCCACGTCCGCGAGGACCAGGCCCTGCTCTACCGGCTGTCCGGCGACTGGAACCCGCTGCACGCCGACCCCGAGTTCGCGAAGCTCGCCGGGTTCGACCGGCCGATCCTGCACGGGCTGTGCACCTACGGGATGACGCTCAAGGCCGTCGTGGACACCGTGCTCGGCGGTGATGTGACCCGCGTCCGCTCGTACCGCACCCGTTTCACCGGCGTCGTCTTCCCCGGCGAGACCCTGCGGATCCGCATGTGGCGGCAGCGGGGTGCCGTCCAGGTGGCGGTGACCTCGGCCGAACGGGACGACGCGCCGGTCCTCACCGACACGGTCGTGGAGCACGACACCCGGCCCACCTGACCGACGCCCGCACCGAAACCTCACTCCCCCCGCCCCGCACCCCAACCCCACTCCTCCCGCACCTCCGTTCCGCCCGTACCTCCGTACCTCCGCACCTTCGTGACGTTCTTCCTGAGGGGAGCCGCACCATGCGCGCAGCCGTACTGCACGAGATCGGCCAGGACAAACTCGACGTCTCGGACGACGTCGAGGCGGTGGGTTTCGGTCCCGGGAAGGTGAGGATCCGGGTACGGGCCACCGGGCTGTGCCACTCGGACCTGTCCGCGATGAGCGGGGTCCTGCCGCAGCCCGCCCCCTTCGTGCCGGGACACGAGGGCGCCGGGGAGGTCGTCGAGGTCGGTGAGGGAGTCGGCAACGTGAAGGCGGGCGACCGGGTCGTCGTCTGCTGGCTGCCGGCCTGCGGCACCTGTCCCGCCTGCCGCCGCGGCCAGACCGAGCTGTGCCTGGCCGGGTTCATGAACGCCGGCACCCCCAACTTCCGCCGCTCCGGCACCGACCTCTTCGGCTTCGCGGGCACCGGCACCTTCGCGGAGGAGGTCGTCGTGGACGCGGGCTGCGCCGTGCCGATCCCGGACGACGTGCCCTTCGACATCGCGGCGCTCATCGGCTGCGGCGTCACGACGGGCCTCGGCGCCGCCCTCAACACCGCGGACGTGGAAGCCGGTTCGTCCGTCGCGGTCATCGGCTGCGGCGGGGTCGGCATCTCGGCGATCCAGGGCGCGCGGCTCAAGGGGGCGGCGGAGATCGTCGCCGTCGACCCGGTGGCCTCGCGCCGCGAGTCCGCGCTCGGGTTCGGCGCCACGCGAGCGGTCTCGCCCGACGAACTGGACGGCGCCAAGCAGCAGATCACCGGTGGTGAGGGCTTCGACTACGTCTTCGAGGTCGTCGGCAGGTCCGCCACCGCCCGCACCGCGTACGACAACACCCGGCGCGGCGGCACCCTGGTCGTCGTCGGGGCGGGCGCCATGGACGACTTCCTTCAGCTGAACATGTTCGAGCTGTTCTTCGACGAGAAGCGGATCCTGCCCTCGATGTACGGCGGCGGCGACGTCCTGCGCTCCTACGAGCGGACGGTGGCCCTGTGGCGGGCGGGCCGCATCGACCTGGCCGGACTGATCACGCACCGGGTGCCCCTGGCCGACATCAACGAGGCCCTGGACCAGATGCGGACGGGCACCGCCCTGCGCACGTGCATCGAGATCTGACCCCGTCACCCGACCTGAGGAGCGCGATGGCACTGCCACTCGAAGGGCTGACCGCGATCGTCACCGGCGCCGGACGCGGGCTGGGGCGGGCCGAGGCACTGGAACTGGCCCGCCTCGGCGCGGCCGTCGTCGTCAACGACTACGGGCGGCCCGGCCGGGACGGTTCCGGGCAGGCGTCGGCCGGACCCGCCGAGGAGGTCGCCGCCGAGATCCGCGCGGCGGGCGGGACGGCCGTGGCCCACACGGGAGACGTCGCCGACCACGCCGAGGCACGCGCGCTGGTGGAGTCGGCCGTCGAGGAGTTCGGGAAGCTGGACATCCTGGTCAACAACGCGGGCATCCTCCGCGACCGGATGATCTTCTCCATGTCCGAGGAGGAGTGGGACTCCGTGGTCCGGGTCCACCTCAAGGGCCATTTCAACACGACCCACTTCGCGTCGGTCCACTGGCGGCAGCGGTCCAAAGCGGCCGGACGCCCGGTGTACGGGCGGATCGTGAACACCTCGTCCGAGGCCTTCCTCGCGGGGTCCGCCGGACAGCCCAACTACGCGGCCGCCAAGGGCGGAATCGTCGGTCTGACGACGTCCACGGCCCTGGCGCTGGCGAAGTACGGCGTCACCGCGAACGTGATCTGTCCGCGCGCCCGCACCCGCATGACGGAGGACGTCTTCGCGGGCCTCGCCCGTCCCGAGGCGGGCCCCGACCCGCTCGCACCCGAGCATGTCGCGCCGCTCGTCGGCTACTTGGCGTCGCCCGCGGCGGCCCGCGTCAACGGGCAGCTCCTCGTCGTGCACGGGGGCATGGTCGCGATCGTCGAACGCCCGCGGGTGGCGGCGAAGTTCGACACCAAGCAGGACGTCTTCACGTACGACGAACTGGACGCGCTGCTCACCGCGCATTACGCGGACCGCCCCGACGGGGAGACGTTCGCGGCGGTCGAAGTGCTGGGGCTCAGGCACGGGGGCGGGTGAAGCGGCCGCGGGGGAGGAGACACCGAACGGCCTCGCCGTCCTGGGACGGGCGAGGCCGTTCGGTGTGATGCGGCGGTGGCGTACCGTCAGGTCGTCAGGACGCCGTGTCCGGCTGCCCGGACGGCCTGCGGTGACGGCCCTGAGGGGCCGCCATGTCGTCCCTGGCGGAGACAGGACCCCGGTGCCTGCCGTGGCCCTGGTCGGACCGGGCCACGGACCCCCGAGGGTCGGTTGCCGCCATCTCCGTCTTCTGTGCGTTGCTCATCGGAAGAGTTCACCCCGTCAACAAGATCCTTCTTACAGCCGGGCGAGTCTAACCGGCGGCCACCGTCCGCTGATCGGCGGCCACCGCGTCCTCGCCGCCGACCACCGGCTCCTCACCGGCACCCTCGACACCGTCCCTCTTCACGGCCACCCACACCACCGGTTCCGGCCCGGAAACCGCGGCCTCGCCGGTCCGCGAGAGGAGCGGGGCACCGGTGCCCACGGAGACCGGTTCGGGGACGACCGGGGACAGCCGCGTAGTCGGCGGGTCGGTCAGGTCCGGCGATCCGACGGGGTCAGTCGAAGTGGCCAGAGCTGACGGAGTGGACTCAGGAACCGGTGTGGGACGCGGTACGGGGATCACCGGGGACCGTTCCGCGTGTACGGCGCCTGTCGGGGGCGTCACGCGAACCCAGGTCGGCTGCGCCACCGGGGAAGAGACCGGCACCTCTTCCGGAGCCACAGGCGCCACAACCGAATCCCCGGTCACGGTCGCCACCGACGCGGCACTCGCGCCCGTCGAGGTCGCCTCCCCGCCCACGGGTGCCGGAGCCGGAGGGCCCTTACGAGCCGGACGTGGACGGCCGGCGAGCGGCGCCTGTTGCAGCGGGACGGGGCGGGGGACCACAGGCTCCGCTGAGGCCGGCTGGTCCGGAACCGAGGAATCCGTCGGACCAGGCACCGGCACGGACACGCTGCCGATGACGCCGGCGTCCGGGGTCCCCACGGGCGCGGCGGTCCGGGCCACCCCGCAGGCCACCGTCCCGGTGGTGTAAGGCAGTTGCAGCACCCCGTCCCTGGTCCACAGGCCAGAACCCGCCAACCAGCCCTCGGGCGCCGGGAGATGGTGGACCTGCCGCTCGGCGGGCCGCCAGACGCCGACCCAGGTACCCGCGGCGCCGTCGATGCGCAGCGCCACCGCGCAGCTCTCCGGCGTCAGCACCTGCCCCGGCTGGATCGCGAACGGTGTCACCGAGCAGTCCGCCAGCCGCAGCGACTCCGGGAAGCGGACCGGCAGTGTGCTGCCCAGCACGCCCCAGCCCAGCCGGTCCTGCCCCGGCGCGTCCGAGCGGATCAGCAGCAGCCCGCTGTCGTGGTCCGCGAGCAGCAGCCGGTCGTTGCTGTCCTCGGCGATCTGCAGCAGCGGGGACACCTCGCCGCCGCGCTCCAGGTCGACCACGATCGTCTTGGTCCGGCCGGCCGACTCCCGGTCGAGGGCCAGCAGCCGCTCCGTACCGTCCAGCCAGACCCCGCCCGAACAGCGCCCCGGGATCTCGGCCAGGTGTTCGGGCCCGAAGGCGCCGCCCGCGACGAGCCACACGGCCGTGGAACACGGTCCGGCGGCGAGGGCGTACGCGCGCTCTCCGCCCGGCGCGGGGGGCAGCAGCCGCAGCCGGGTGCCCTCGTCGGGGCACTCGACCGCACCGAGCGGCAGCTCACCGGTCGCTGGACCGGTGGGGTACAGCAGCGAGAACGCGTGCCGCCCGTCGGTCACCCGGTGGATCAGTACGCGTCCGTCGGTCATCGGCAGCACCTCGGTGCCGGGCTCCTCGGGCTGGTTGCCGGGCAGCGGCACGGCGTACGGCTCGGGGCCGTCCAGGGTCCAGCGCTCCGGGAACCAGGACTCGCCGTCGCGGGCGAGGCGTGCGCCGTAGCTTCCGTCAGCGGTGATCACGCATCCGGGCCGCGGGGCCCGCTCGTTCCCGTCCGCCGCGGACGATGGGGGTCCCCCCGGCGCGGATGAAGTCGCGAGCCGGGGAGAGGCACAGGCCGTCATCGTTCGGTCACCTCCGGCGACGAAGCTAGTTTTCGCACGCACAGACGTGGGACCGGCGAGCGGCCGCTTCACACATAAGGGTGGCCCTGTCGCGATTCGCCTGAGGAAACGGGGACGCGTGTGCTGAGCGAGGCGCGAACACCCAGCCGAAAGCGCCCTGGAGCCCCCGGTTCCGGCCACCCGCAACGCCCCTCCGAGCACCCCGACGATCTCCAGGCACTCGTCCCCGCGGACGCACGTATGCCCCCCACCCGGACGCACGTATGCCCCCGGCCCCCATTCCCAGGACAAACCGGACGACTGTCCTGCCGGCCGACCACGACCCCAAGCCCGCGCCCCAACCCGCACCGAAGCCCCGGCCCCGAGCCTCACAGCTGAGCCCCCACGACCCGCGGTCGCCCCGCGACCGAAGGGGCCGTGCCGGTACGTCAAATGGCCGTCGAGACGGGGACGTACGCAGCCGAGGAACGCTGGTGACGGACGCCCACAACAACTACCGACGGCCGGATGTACCGGCACGGACCCGACCCACCCACCGGACCGAAGGCGCCCGACGCCCACCGGATGCCCCGACGCAGGCGGACCGCCCGGCAGGTCAAGTCACCCGCGACCGGTCGGACCGGGACGTGAGCCAGGTAGCCTTTTCCCCGTGCCCCGTCTGTCTGAAGTCATCGCCGCGCTCGACGCCCTCTGGCCGCCCGAGAGGGCCGAGGCCTGGGACGCGGTAGGCACGGTCTGCGGCGACCCCGACCAGGATGTCACCCGGGTGCTGTTCGCCGTGGACCCCGTCCAAGAGATCGTCGACGAGGCGGTGAAACTGGGCGCCGGACTGCTGGTCACCCACCACCCGCTCTACCTGCGCGGTACGACCACCGTCGCCGCGACGCACTTCAAGGGCCGCGCCGTCCACACGCTCATCAAGAACGACATCGCGCTGCACGTCGCGCACACCAACGCCGACCGCGCGGACCCGGGCGTCTCGGACGCCCTCGCCGGCGCCCTCGACCTGCGGGTCGTCCGCCCCCTCGTACCGGACCCGACCGACCCCGAGGGCCGCCGCGGCCTCGGCCGTGTCTGCGAGCTGGACCACCCGCTGACCGTCCGCGAGCTCGCCGCCCGCGCCGCCGAGCGGCTGCCGGCGACCGCGCAGGGCATCCGGGTCGCGGGCGACCCCGACGCACCCGTACGGACCGTCGCCGTCAGCGGCGGCTCCGGCGACAGCCTCTTCGACGCGGTGCGTGCCGCCGGCGTCGACGCCTTCCTCACCGCGGACCTGCGCCACCACCCGGCGTCGGAGTTCATGGCGGACGGCACCCACAGTCCTCTCGCGCTGCTCGACGCGGCGCACTGGGCCACCGAGTGGCCCTGGTGCGAGCTGGCCGCCGCCCAGCTCGACGAGATCTCCGACCGCCATGGATGGGGACTTCGCGTCCACGTCTCCAAGACGGTCACCGACCCCTGGACCGCCCACGCGGCCTCGACACCCACATCAACAGGAGCCCCCAACTGAACGCCGCGCCCGCCGACCAGATCCGACTCCTCGACGTCCAGTCCCTCGACGCCCGCCTGCAGCAGCTGGCGCACCGGCGCAGGTCGCTCCCCGAGCACGCCGAGATCGAGTCGCTGAACAAGGACCTCATCCAGCTGCGGGACCTGCTGGTCGCCGCGCAGACCGAGGAGAGCGACTGCGCCCGCGAGCAGACCAAGGCGGAGCAGGACGTCGACCAGGTGCGCCAGCGCGCCACCCGCGACCAGAAGCGCCTCGACTCCGGTGCCGTCTCGTCCCCCAAGGACCTGGAGAACCTCCAGCGCGAGATCACCTCCCTCGCCAAGCGGCAGGGTGACCTGGAGGACGTCGTCCTCGAGGTCATGGAGCGCCGCGAGTCCGCGCAGGAGCGGGTCGCCGAGCTGACCGAGCGGGTCTCCTCCGTCCAGTCGAAGATCGACGACGCGACAGGGCGCCGCGACGCCGCGTTCGAGGAGATCGACGGCGAGGCGGCCTCGCTGACGAAGGAGCGCGAGGTCGTCGCCGGCTCCGTGCCCGACGACCTGCTGAAGCTCTACGACAAGCTGCGCCAGCAGCAGGGCGGCGTCGGCGCGGCCCGGCTGTACCAGCGCCGCTGCGAGGGCTGCCGGCTGGAGCTCAACATCACCGAGGTCAACGAGGTGAAGGCGGCCTCCCCGGACACCGTCCTGCGCTGCGAGAACTGCCGCCGCATCCTGGTGCGCACGTCCGAGTCCGGCCTGTAGGGGACGGACGCTCGGGTGCGGGAGTTCATCGTCGAGGCCGACGGCGGTTCCCGGGGCAACCCGGGACCGGCGGGGTACGGCGCCGTGGTGATCGACGCGGCGACGGGGGAGACCCTGGCGGAGGCCGCCGAGTTCCTCGGCGTGGCCACGAACAACGTGGCGGAGTACCGGGGCCTGGTCGCGGGCCTGCGGGCGGCACGTGAGCTGGACCCGGCCGCCGTGGTCCGCGTCCGGATGGACTCCAAGCTGGTCGTCGAGCAGATGTCGGGCCGCTGGAAGATCAAGCACCCGGACATGAAGCCCCTCGCGGCCGAGGCCGCGCGGATCCTCCCGGCCTCCCAGGTCACGTACGAGTGGATCCCGCGCGAGCGGAACAAGCACGCGGACCGTCTCGCGAACGAGGCGATGGACGCGGGCAAGCGCGGCGAGCAGTGGTCGGCCGAGCGCTCCACGGCCGACCTGGCCGCCCGTGCGGCGCGGACCGCGGCGCCCGAGCCGTCGGGGCCGCCCGGCGACGCCGCCGCGGGTGCGGCGAGGGCCCGCGCGGCCCTGGCCCGCGGTGTCGGCACCTCCGCACCGACGGCCCCGGCACCGCCGGACGAGGCGGCAGACCGACGCGCGGCCGACGACGCCCGTGCCGCACGGAACGTAGCGAGAACAGCACACGCGGCGCCCACCGTGCTCCCCGCACACACGGACCCCACCGCACCCTCCACGCAAGCGCAGCCGCACGAGGAGCCCCCCACCCCCACAAAGCGAACCACCCCCGCAGCCCCGACCTCTTCGGCCCCCTCGACCGGCTCGGCCCCCTCGATCGGCTCGACCGGCGCGACCCCACCCCCGGACCTGGGCGCACCCGCCACCTTCGTACTGCTGCGGCACGGCGAGACCCCGCTGACGCCGCAGAAGCGGTTCTCGGGGAGCGGCGGAAGCGATCCGTCGCTGTCGGAGGTGGGGCGGCACCAGGCGCGCCGGGTGGCGGCGGCGCTGGCCGCGCGCGGCACCATCGAGGCCATCGTGTCGTCGCCGCTGGCCCGGTGCCGGGAGACCGCCGGTGTCGTCGCCGAGCGGCTGGGGCTGGACGTGGTGGTCGAGGACGGCCTGCGGGAGACCGACTTCGGGGCGTGGGAGGGCCTGACCTTCGGGGAGGTCCGCGAGCGCCACCCCGAGGACCTGAACGCCTGGCTGCACTCGGCGGAGGCCGAACCGACCGGCGGCGGCGAGAGCTTCGAGGCCGTGGCGAGGCGGGTCGCCGTCACCCGGGACAAGCTCGTCGCCGCGTACGCAGGCCGCACCGTGCTGCTCGTCTCGCACGTGACGCCGGTCAAGACGCTCGTGCGGCTCGCGCTGGGCGCCCCGCCGGAGTCCCTGTTCCGCATGGAGCTGTCGGCGGCCTCGCTGTCGGCCCTCGCGTACTACGCCGACGGGAACGCCAGCCTGCGCCTGCTCAACGACACCTCGCACCTGCGCTGAGGCCCGCCGGACCGTCCCTGGATCGGGACCGTCCCCGGATCGGGGCCGTCCGCGGATCAGGCCGTCCCCGGATCAGGGGCGCAGCGCCGCCGCCTCCCGTGCGAGCGCCTCCACCCGGTCCCAGTCCCGGGCGGCCACGGCGTCCGCGGGGAGCATCCAACTGCCGCCCACGCAGCCGACGTTGGGCAGTGCCAGGTACTCCGGCGCGGTGGCGAGCCCGATGCCGCCCGTCGGGCAGAACCGGGCCTGCGGCAGGGGGCCGGCGAGGGACTTGAGGTAGGCGGTGCCGCCCGCGGCCTGCGCGGGGAAGAACTTCATCTCGCGAACGCCGCGTTCCAGGAGGGCCACGACCTCCGAGGTGGTGGACACCCCCGGCAGGAACGGCACCCCGGACGCCCGCATGGCCTCCAGCAGTACGTCCGTCCACCCCGGGCTGACGAGGAAGCGGGCGCCCGCGGCGACGGCGTCCGTCACCTGGGCGGGGGAGAGGACCGTACCCGCGCCGACCATCGCGCCGGGGACCTCCGCGGCGATCGCGCGGATGGCGGCCGGCGCGGCGGGCGTCCGCAGCGTCACCTCGATCGCCGGAAGCCCGCCCGCGACGAGAGCGCGCGCGAGCGGCACGGCGTCGGCGGCGTCCTCGACGACGACCACGGGGACGACGGGCGCGAGGTCCAGTACGGACCCCGCCGGCCGCGAGGGTACGGACCCGGCCTGCCGGGAGGGTTCGGAGGCAGGCGGAGACGGGGGCAGCGGCGAGGTCATGCCCTCATCCTGCCCATGATGCGCATCGTGCGCAACGACCGTTGCGTATGATGCAACGCCCATGCGATGACGTCAGTGGATCTCCGTGACCACCACGTCCAGGTTCCAGCTCCGGCCGGCCTTCGCGGGCGCCTGCGCCTCCACCGTGTACCCGAGGTCCCGGAGCGCCTCCACCAGCTCGGCCGGGTGCGCGGGCGCGGCCCCGTCGGCGAGCAGGCCGCGGACGATCCGGCCCTTGGTCGCCTTGTTGAAGTGGCTGACGACCGAGCGCTTCTCGACCCCGTCGACCAGCTGCGCGTGCAGCACCCGCACCGTCGCCGTCCGCCCCGCGAGCTCACCCTTCGGCTTCCAGGCGCTCGCGTACGCGGAGGACCGCAGGTCGAGCACGAGCCCGGACCCGGCCACCTCCGGGATCGCCTCGGCCATCGGCGCCCGCCAGCACGCGCTCAACGCCCCGAGGCCCGGCAGCTTCACGCCCATCGAGCAGCGGTAGGACGGGATGCGGTCGGTCACCCGCACCGCGCCCCACAGCCCCGAGAACACGAGCAGCGACCGCGCGGCCCGCCGCTTGGCGGCCGCGTCCAGCGAGGCCAGGTCCAGGGCGTCGTACAGGACCCCCGTGTAGATCTCCCCGGCCGGCCGGGTGCCCGCGGTCCGCAGCCCCGCGTTCTTCGCGACCTCGCCGCGCAGTCCCTCGCTCAGGCCGAGGACCTCGCGGGCCTTCTCCTCGTCGCCGGTGCACAGATCGACCAGCTCGTCGAGGACGGCCTGCCGGGTCTCGGCTAGCCCCGGCAGGGACAGCGAGTCCGTCTTCAGAGCGGTTCCCCGGCCGGACGGGGCCTTTCCCTCGGAGGGCGGCAGCAGGACGAGCACGGTTGTTTCTCCTCAGCAGTGGGGTGGCCCGGCGCCAGGGTACGGGGTCCCGACAGACCGCCCGCCCACCCGGGGGCACCCCCTCCGCACCCTCTCCGACCCCCGCTTGCCCACCCGGGGGCACCTCCTGCGACCCCCGTCCACGCACCCCGGGGCACCTCCTGCGACCCCCGCCCGCCCACCCGAGGGCCGCCCCGTCCGGCCCCCGCCCGCCCCCACGAGAACCCTCCACGCGACGCCTGCCCGGGGACCCCTCCGGTCCCCGGCGGACACCCCCGGTACGACCGCCGCGCCGATTTCTGCCTACGCTCGCACCATGCCTCGCCGTCTCATACGTGTCACCGGAGCAGCGGAGGCCCCGCTGCGGGCCGCGCTGCGTGCGCTGCGTACCGAACTCGACGTGCCCGAGACCTTCCCGGCCGGCGTCCTCGCCGACGCCGAGCAGGCCGCGAAGGCACCCCGCCTGCCGTCGTACGACGCGACGGACGTACCGCTGTTCACCATCGACCCGCCCGCCTCCACCGACCTCGACCAGGCCATGCACCTGGAGCGCACGCCCGGCGGATACCGCGTCCGCTACGCCATCGCCGACGTCGCCGCGTTCGTCGCCCCCGGCGGCGCCCTGGACGCCGAGGCCCACCGCCGGGTCTCGACCCTCTACTTCCCCGACGAGCGGGTCCCGCTGCACCCTCCGCGGCTCTCCGAGGACGCGGCCAGCCTGCTGCCCGACCAGGTCCGCCCGGCCGTGCTGTGGACGATCGACCTCGACGCGGACGGCCGTACGGAGTCGGCGGACGTCCGCCGGGCCCTGGTCCGCAGCCGCGCCAAGCTCGCCTACGAACAGGCGCAGCGCCAGATCGACACGGGCACGGCGGAGGAACCGCTCGCCCTCCTGAAGGAGATCGGACTGCGGCGCGAGCGGCTGGAGGCGGAGCGCGGCGGCATCTCTCTCGGCGTCCCCGAGCAGGAGATCGTCGAGCACGACCACACCTACGAACTCGAATTCCGCGCCTCGCTCCCGGCCGAGGGCTGGAACGCCCAGATCTCCCTGCTGACCGGGATGGCGGCGGCCGACCTCATGCTCGCGCACGGCACCGGCGTCCTGCGCACCCTCCCGGCCGCCCCCGACGGCGCCGTCGGCCGGCTGCGCCGCACCGCCAAGGCGCTGCACATCGACTGGCCGCACCACGTCTCGTACGCCGAGCTGATCCGTTCCCTCGACCCGCACCTGCCGCACCACGCGGCCTTCCTCCAGGAGTGCACGACGCTGCTGCGCGGCGCCGGCTACACCGTCTTCCGCGACGGCGCGCTCCCCGAACTGACCTCGCACGCCGCCGTCGCCGCGCCCTACGCCCACTGCACCGCCCCGCTGCGCCGGCTCGTCGACCGCTACGCCGCGGAGATCTGCCTCGCCGCCGCGGCCGGCGAGGCGGTCCCGGACTGGGTGACGGCCGCCCTCGACGAACTCCCCGGCGAGATGGCCGAGGGCGCCCGCCGCGCGGGCTCCGTGGAACGCGCGTGCGTGGACACGGTGGAGGCGGCCCTGCTCCAGGACCGGGTCGGCGACCTCTTCGACGGCTGCGTGGTGGACGTGAAGGACCACGAACCCACCGTCGGCACCGTCCAGTTGCGCGACCCGGCGGTCGTCGCCCGCATCGAGAGCGCCACGGCACCGCTCCCCCTCGGGGAACGCCTGCGGGTGCGCCTCACCCAGGCGGACCCGGCGACGGCGAAGGTGCAGTTCGCCCCCGCCTGAGGCCCGCACCCGCCCGGACGCCCCCACCACGGAGGGCGTCCGGGCGCCGTCCGTACAGCGGCGGCATACAGCGCGCCGTCGGCGCGTTGCCCAGACGAAGAGGACGGGACGCCGAAGACGCGACGCGAGACGCCGAACATCGCGGACGTGGACGAGACACCAGACAGCGAAGACGTGAAGACCGGACGTGAAGACCGGACGTGAAGACCGGACGCGACGACGAAGGCGAAGCCGATCGGACCGCATCGGACATCGGGAGGGAGGGGCCGGTGAGCGCACGGGAAGAGGCCAGCTGGACGCGGGCCACCCTGGGCCGCGGCGGACCGCACCTCGACCTGCTCACGGCGCGCTTCGACCGGCACCGTTACGCCCCGCACGCCCACGAGGAGTTCACGGTCGGCGTCTGCGTCGGCGGCGCCGAGGTCATCGACTATCGCGGCGGCCGGCTCCGACCCGGCCCCGGCTCGATCGTCGTACTCGCCCCGGGGGAGACGCACACCGGAGGCCCCGCGGCCTGCGACGGCTACGCGTACCGCGCCCTGTACCCGGACGCCGCCCTGCTCACCGAGGGCACCCTCGCCCCGCCGAACTTCCGCGAAGCCCTCCTCGACGACCCCGAACTCGCCGCGGCCCTGTGCACCGCGCACGCCGAACTGAGCGCCTGCCCCGACCCGCTGGAGGCCGAGTCGCGCCTCCCGTGGCTGCTCACGGCCCTCGCCCGCCGGCACTCCACGGCCCGCCCGGTCTGCGACACGGTGCCGGGCGCCTCGGCCGTCGCCAGGGCAGTACGCGACCGGCTCGCCGACGAACTGCTGGCCCCGCCGTCCCTGGCCGACCTCGCGGCCGACCTGGGCCTGTCCCGCTACCAGCTCCTGCGGGCCTTCCGTACGACGACGGGCATGCCGCCGTACGCCTGGCTCGCCCAGCACCGGGTCGGCCGGGCCCGGGGACTCCTGGAGGCCGGGCACCGTCCCGCGGAGGTGGCGGGGCTGGTGGGGTTCGCGGACCAGGCGCACCTGACGCGCTGGTTCCGCAGGGTGCTGGGCGTGACGCCGGCCGCGTACCGGGCGAGCGTGGCGCCGACGGCGTAGGCCGGTAGGCGGCCCGAACCCGGGGTGACCCGCGGGACAGTGCCGCAACAGCGTTCAAGACACCCCGCCGCGGGCCGCCGACACTCGTCCCCATGACTGCACGTGGCTGGCTCCTCTTCTCCCTGATGGGAGTCCTCTGGGGCATCCCCTATCTGATGATCAAAGTGGCGGTGGACGGGGTCTCCCCGACCATGGTCGTGTTCTCGCGCTGTGCGCTCGGCGCGGCCCTGCTGCTTCCCTTCGCCCTGCGCCAGGGCGGGCTGCTCACCGTCGTACGGGCCCACTGGCGCCCCATGCTGGCCTTCGCCTGCATCGAGATCATCGGGCCCTGGTGGACGCTGACGGACGCGGAGCGGCACCTCTCCAGCTCCACGGCGGGGCTGCTGATCGCCGGGGTCCCCATCGTCGGCGTGGTCCTCGCCCGCTTCTTCGGCGACACGGAACAGCTCGGCGCCCGCCGCACCACCGGGCTCGCCCTGGGACTCGCGGGCGTCGCCGTCCTGACCGTGCCGCACCTGACCGGAGGCGACGCGCGGTCGCTGGCCGAGGTGCTGCTGACGGTCATCGGCTACGCGACGGCGCCGCTGATCATGGCCCGCCACCTCAAGCAGGTCCCGACGCTCCAGCTGATAGCCCCGTGCCTGCTCCTGGCCACCGTCGTCTACGCCCCGGCGGCGGCCCTGACCTGGCCGTCCTCGCTCCCGTCGGCCCCGGTCCTCGCCTCGCTCGCCGGTCTGGGCGTCATCTGCACGGCCCTGGCCTTCGTGGTCTTCCTCGAACTGATCCGAGAGGCGGGACCGACCCGCGCGGTCGTCTTCACGTACGTCAACCCGGCCGTGGCGGTGGCGGCCGGGGTGCTGTTCCTGGACGAGTCCCTGACGCTCACGGTCGGGGCCGCGTTCGCGCTGATCCTCGCGGGTTCGTTCCTGGCGACGGCGGCCTCGGGGCGGCGGGGGTCCGGACGCCCGGTAGCATGGCGGGTACGGCAGACGAGCCGGGCGGACGGCCGCGTGGAGGTTCTTGTGGACCTCCCCGAGGAACGTCCGGGCTCCACAGGGCAGGGTGGTGGCTAACGGCCACCCGGGGTGACCCGCGGGACAGTGCCACAGAAAACAGACCGCCAGGGATTTCGGTCCCCGGTAAGGGTGAAACGGTGGTGTAAGAGACCACCAGCGCCTGAGGTGACTCAGGCGGCTAGGTAAACCCCACCCGGAGCAAGGTCAAAAGGAGACACCTTTTGGAAAATAAAGGCGTCTCTGCGCGGACGTTCGAGGGCTGCCCGCCCGAGTCCGCGGGTAGACCGCACGAGGCCGACGGCAACGCCGGCCCTAGATGGATGGCCGTCTCCCCGGCCGCCGCGAGGCAGCCGGGCGACAGAACCCGGCGTACAGCCCGACTCGTCTGCCGCTCAGGTCACTGACCTGAGGCGGGGGTGGCTGATCGCGTGCAATTTGTTCGTCAGGGCGGCGTCCAGGTCCGACGGTTGCTCTGGGCCCCTAAGCTCCCAGAGCCCAACGTGCTCCGGCGACCGCGCCCAACAGCAGAACCGGGAGCATCCACCACCACGGCATGGCTCTCCGCACCGAAGGCGCCAGCCACAGCGCCGCTGCGGCCCCGGCGGACGCGATGGTGACGACGCACGACAGAACGATCCCGGCGTACGCGTCGTCGTCCCACGTCCCGGACGGACTGATGGTCAGTGCCGTCCAGCAGAAGTACGCGGCGATGAGCGTGAACAGGGTGAGCGGTACGGCGAGGACGACACGGAGACAACCGCGGTCGTCGTCCACGCGGGAAGGGCTGGTCATCAGCGCAGTGCGTTCCTTGCCTCGTTCAGATCGTTCGCGAACCCACGCCCGTAGGCCTGGGCGTCGTCGGTCTCCCAGTACGGCCCGCCGTTGTAACGCGCGGCGAGCTCCTGGTACTGAACCGGCGTCATCTCCTCGGGCGGCACATCGGCGAAGTCGCTCTCCGCTTTCAGCTGAGCCAGGTACTCCGAGGCGATGAACATGTTCTGCGCGGGGTCCTGCAAGGCCGTCTCCACCATGCCGCGCTGCTGGTCGGTGAGATGCTCAGGGTCGTAGCCGAGAACCTCCGCGCCGCGCCGCACCTGGATGGCGATGGGGCCCATGGAGGTGTTGTCCGGGTCACCGCCGAGGCGCCACGGCAGGCTCTCTGGAGCGATCGGACTGAGGGGAGAGTCCGCCTGTTCGCGGAGGGTGTCGGTCATGTCGTCCAGGATGCCGGGCTGCCCGCCGATCTCCTGCCACGCGATACCGGCGACCATGTCCGGCGGCAGTCCCGAATTCCGTGCCGCGGCCTTGATGATCTCCTTGTTCGCCGCGATCCATTCGGCCCGCTCTTGTGCGTTGGACGGCGGGCTCCAGTAACTGTCCGTCGCGCCAGGAAGGTTGGCGACCTGCAGGCGTATGTCTTTCAGGGTCGGGGAGACGATGTCGTCACCGGCAACGGGGTAGTAATCCTGCTTCGGCCCGCTGCCAGGCAGCCGCGTCAGGGGATTCGCGCTCGCCTCGGCCGCTTCCTGCCGCAGCTCCGAGATCGCCGAGACGATGTCTACGCGTTGGATGAATCCCATACGGAAATCAGGCAGCAGGTCGTACGCCTGCTTCAGCTCGTGTACGCAGATCTCGCGTGCCTCGTGCTCTGTGGTCCTGGCCAGATGGAAGTCCCCGCCGGCGGCGTCGTGCAGCCGGTTCGCGTCGTCGCGGATGTCATCGACTTCCATGGTCAACTCGGCGAAGAAGTCCATGACGCCGGTGGTGGCGCGCATGTCCTCCCACTGGCGCATCGGCTCAGCCTCCTGAGCATCACGGGTGATCGCCGTGCCCTTGGTGTGGATCAGGTCCGCGAGCAACCGCTCGTTCGCCTTGCCGTTGGAATAGTGGGCCTTGGCGACCCCCAGCGCGAAGGCATAACTGAGCAGAGCGCTGGACGCCTTGTCATAACCCTCTGCGAGCTGCGCGACCAGCTTGCGCCCCTCGGAGAGCCGGGCTTCGTAGTGCTGGCTGCCTTCGCTCTTCCATTGTGTGTGCTTCTCGGCGCGCTCGGCGGAAGGGTCGACCGCTACGAGCATGTCGTGCAGGCGCTTGAACTCGTCGGCGTTCCGCTCGACGAGGGCCGGGTTGCAGTCCTCCAGGAACTCGACATCCTTGCGGTGGCTGATGCCGCTGCTCATCGCCCCTCCGGCGCGACGTACTGGCCGTACTTCAGTACGTTGTCGAGGAACTGTTGAGCCGTGTCGTCGTCTATCTTCACGAAGTCGCTGCCGGTCGTCCTGAGACGAGTGGACAGTGCCGCGAACACGGCGACCGCGTCCAAGTACTGATCGTCGGCGAATTCGGCGAACCGTCTCACCTGCTTGGCCACGTCCTCGGGCGCCCGGGGTTCCCGGGCCATGGTGGTCAGTTCGGCATCGGGTCGACCCTCGTGGAGAAAGCCCGCGATCTCGATCAGGAGATTCGAGTTGCCATTGATCGACTCGGCCTTCGCGAGCAGGGAGCCGGCGGCAGGTGCGGCGGTTCCCCCACCGCCGTCTGCCGGCAACTGATCTATTTGCATGCCCGTCTGCTGACGCGCCAGCGCGTCGGCCTTCAACTGGGCCCACTCCTCCTCGAAAGACAACGGCTCCCCCTACTTCGTCGCCTCGAACGGTCAATCGATCATGCCACTGGAAGGGTGTGTACAGAAACCTTGTCGCTCCGCATGGGAGCCGGTTCACACACCGTCCGGGCAACACGTGCACAACTCAACAACTCTGCACGGCCATTGACGATGGACGACTGGGGACCCGCAGGCCGTCGCACTCCTCAGGGTGTCTGCGACGACCCCAACGCCCGCTCCGCCACCCCCCTCAGATGCTCCGACAAGACCCCCCGGGCGTCCGGGGTCAGGGTGCGGAGGGCTATCAGGGCCGTGATGACGACGTCGCAGAGTTCCGCTCGGACGTCGTCCCACGTGTGGCTCCGGCCCTTGCGCGGGTTGTGGCCCGTCGCGCCGATCACCGCCTGGGCGACCTCGCCGACCTCCTCCGAGAGCTTCAGCATCCGCAGCAGGAGTCCCTCCGGGCCGTCGTGCGTCCGGTTGTCGTCCAGCCAGGCGTGCAGGTCCTCGATGGTGGCCCAGAGTTCTTCAGCGGTGTGATCAGCCATGGCGCCAGTCTCCCGCCCAGGGGCAGGAGGCGGGCGCCTACTCCTCGAACAGCGGGTCCTGTTCGCCCTCGGCCGCGCGCCGTACCCGCTTGTTGCGGGTGCCGACCACGGCGATCGTCCCCGCCGCCGTCGCGGCGAGCGCCACCGGCACCATCCAGCCGCGGTTCACCGCGTGGCCGAGCAGGCTGTCCAGCGACAGGCGGCCCGGTCCCGTCACGGCGAGGCCCGCCGCGGCCAGGCCCAGGGACGCGGCGTACTCGTAGCCGCCGCCCGCCGCGAAGAACCCGCTGGGCGCGTGCACGGCCGTCGCCCCCGCCATCGCGCCGGCCGCCGCCGCACCCGCCGCCGGGGTCGCGAGGCCCAGCGCCAGCATCACGCCGCCGCCCGCCTCCGCGACGCCCGAGGCCACCGCGCTGGGCTTCCCGGGCGCGTACCCCATGGCCTCCATGGCCTTGGCGGTCTCGGAGAGGCCGCCTCCGCCGAACCAGCCGAACAGTTTCTGCGCCCCGTGCGCGGCCAGCACCCCGCCGGTGCTCAGACGGAGCAGCAGCAGCCCCAGGTCGTTTCGGTTGTAACAGGTCACGTTGACTCCCAGAGCAGAGCGTCGGACAGCGGTGGACGGACCCCCTCCCGCGTCCACCCTCGCACCGATCTCCCGCGTCCGGCGGGCCCGGGCGGCCGTACGGGTGGCGGCCTCCCGGGCGCGGTGTGAGTCTGGGCGGCATGACGATTCAGGTGACCAAGCTCAGCGACCCGGCCGTCCGGGCCTTCGTCGGCGCCGTGAACGCGCACGACCGCGAGGCCTTCCTGGCCGTCCTCACCCCGGACGCCACCATGGCCGACGACGGGTCCGAACGCGACCTCGCCGACTGGACCGACCGGGAGATCTTCTCCTCCCACGGCCACATGGAGGTCGACAACGAGTCCAACGGCGGACGCGCCCTCATCGCCCGGTACAGCAACGACACCTGGGGCGAGATGAAGACCCGGTGGAGCTTCGTCGTCGAGGACGGCAAGATCTCCCGGTTCGAGACCGGTCAGGCCTGAACGACGGACGCGACAGCGGTCTGAACGGCCGCCCTGACGGCGGTCTGGACGCGCTCAACGGCGGCCCGTACGACGGGTCTTGTCCCCTTGGGACCTACCCCGCGCACCCCTACGGTGCCCGCCGCCGCGCGCCCTTCCGTCCGGTCGGCGTCGGGATCACAATCTCTTGGGGCGCACCATGCCTTTTCTTTAAGACCCCGCCGCGCGGCGTCACAGGCGCGCTTTGTACGGTCCCGGGATGCGTGATTCCTCTCGGCTCACCCGCCGTGCCGCTCTCGGCCTCGCCGCCGCCGTCCCCCTGGCCGCGGCCGGGCCCGCCGCCGCCGTCTCCACGATCGGAGGCGAGCGGCTCGGCCGTACCGGCGTCCAGTCGCGCGGCGCCTCGGGACTGCCCGAACTCACCGCCCGTGCCTGGCTGATCGCCGACCACGAGAGCGGGCGGGTGCTCGCCTCGTACAACGCGCACCGCCGGCTGGCTCCCGCGTCCACCCTGAAGATGCTGTTCGCGGACACGGTGCTGGAGAAGTTCGACCGGGGCGAGCGGCACACGGTGACCGACGCGGAACTGGCCGACGTCCCGGCGGGCTCCAGCCTCGTCGGCATCCGGCCCGGAATCACGTACACCGTTGAGCAGTTGTGGCTCGGGGTCTTCCTGCGGTCGGGCAACGACGCGGTGCACGTGCTGAGTCACATGTACGGCGGGATGGACCGTACCGTCGCCGCGATGCAGGCCAGGGCAACCGACCTCCAGGCCTTGGACACGCACGTGGTCAGCCCCGACGGCTTCGACCACAAGGGGCAGTTGTCCTCCGCGTACGACCTGACGCTGTTCGCCCGGCACGGCCTGCGCGACGCCGACTTCCGCGCCTACTGCGCGACGCGGACCGCCGATTTCCCGGCGGGCGGGAAGAAGACCTTCCAGATCCAGAACACCGACCGGCTGCTGACGGGTGCCTGGGGCATGGAGACGTACCCCGGCCTGATCGGGGTGAAGAACGGCTACACCAGTCACGCCGGCAACACCTTCACCGGTGCGGCCACCCGCGACGGCCGTACGCTCCTGGTCACCGTGCTGCACCCCAAGAGCGGCGGGAACGGCGTCTACAAGGAGACGGCCGCCCTGCTCGACTGGGGCTTCAAGTGGGCGGGCCGGGCCGAGCCGGTGGGTGTGCTGGTCGATCCGGTCAGCGAGGGCGCGCGGGCTTCGGCGACCGGCAAGCCCGGCAAGGGCGCGGCGGGCGCTCCGGCGTCCCACGCGTCGGGTTCCTCGTCCAACTGGGGTCTGGTGGCCGGGTCCTGGGCCGCGGTGCTGGCGCTGGGGGCCGGGGCGTTCGCGGTGCGCGGCCGCCGCGCCAAGCGGGCCGCCGGGGGCGGTGAGCAGCCGGGCGGGCCTCTCGGCAAGCGGGCTGCCGGCAGTGGTGAGCGGCCGGGCGGGCCTCTCGGCAAGCGGGCTGCCGGCAGTGGTGAGCGGCCAGGCGGGTCTCATGGTGAGAGTGCTGCCGGGAGTGGTGAGGGGCCGGAGGGGCCTCACGGTGAGAGTGCTGCCGTGGAGCCGGCACCGGCGGACGGTCACCGCGACAAGGACACCGCGGGAGGCGTCGAACAGCCGGACAGCCCTCGCGGGGAGTGAAGGGGGAACCCCGACGTATGGCGGGGCGGCCCTCCCGGGTCCGGTGTACGTCTCGCCGTCCCGCGCGAGACCCACCCCCTCCGGACCGGGGACGGCCGCCCCTCCCCCCTCGGAATGGCTGCGGAAGCTCTGTGCTCCAACTGTGAAGCTCTGTGGGAGAGGAGTCGAGCATAGGCCTGTCACCGGCCGCGATACCCCGGACGGACAGCCTCCGCTTGTGGAGGTTGAGGTCTTGACGAACCGGGGCCGGCGGTCTCAGCCGCGGCCCACGTAGGGCATCGCCGTCGCCAGCACCGTCGCGAACTGCACGTTCGCCTCCAGCGGCAGCTCCGCCATGTGCCGCACCGTGCGCGCCACGTCCGCCACGTCCATCACGGGCTCGACGGCCAGTTCGCCGTTCGCCTGGAGCGTGCCCGTCCGCATGCGCTCGGTCATGTCGGTGGCCGCGTTGCCGATGTCGATCTGCCCCACCGCGATCCGGTACGGGCGGCCGTCCAGGGAGAGCGCCTTGGTCAGCCCGGTCAGCGCGTGCTTGGTCGCCGTGTAGGCCACGGACTGCGGGCGGGGCGTGTGCGCGGAGATCGAGCCGTTGTTGATGATCCGCCCGCCCTGCGGGTCCTGCTCCTTCATCTGCCGGTACGCCGCCTGCGCGCACAGGAACGCCCCGTTGAGGTTGGTGTCCACCACGTGCCGCCAGGCGTCGTAGGGGAGTTCCTCGACCGGGACTCCGCCGGGCCCGAACGTGCCCGCGTTGTTGAAGAGCAGGTCCAGGCGCCCGAAGCGCTCGCGGACGGCCGCGAAGAGGGCGGTCACGTCGCCGGGGTCCGAGACGTCCGTGCGCAGGACCAGGGAGGGGCTGCCGGGTGCCAGGGCGGCCGTCTCCTCCAGAGGGCCGGTCCGGCGGCCGGCGAGCGCCACCGACCAGCCCGTGCGCAGCAGTTCCACGGCGACCGCGCGGCCGATGCCGGAGCCCGCCCCGGTCACCACCGCCGTCTTCGTTTGCATGGCATTCATGGCCCCGCAGCGTACGGGAGGGTCCGCCGTCCGGAACTCATCCATCCGCCATCTGGCTGTTGTGTACGCGACAGTCCAGCGTCGACCCTGACCACTCCAATGCCTCGTACAACCACCGTCAGGGGAGGGCCAGATGACACCCGCAGCGCATCAGCCACCGCACGCCCCGTCCCGGCACGCAGCCGAACTGCGCGCCGCCGCCCGGCACATCGGACGCCGCCGCTTCCTCACCGTCACCGGCGCCGCCGCCGCACTCGCCTTCGCCGTCGACCTGCCGACCGCGGGCGTCGCGAGCGCCGCCGAACTCGACGCCGCGAAGATAGGGGACGACCCCTTCACCCTCGGCGTGGCGTCGGGCGACCCGCTGCCCGGCTCCGTGCTCCTGTGGACCCGGCTCGCCCCGGCGCCCTACCAGGCCGACGGCGGACTGCCCCGGGAGCGCGTCGTCGTGCACTGGGAGCTGGCCCACGACGAGCGCTTCCGCCGCATCGTCAGACGCGGCACCGCCCTCGCGCACCCCGAGTTCAACCACACGGTCCACGTCGAGGTCGGCCACCTCGACGCCGACCGGGTCTTCTACTACCGCTTCCGCGCCGGCAGCTGGGTCAGCCCGGCGGGCCGCACCCGCACCGCGCCCGCCACCCGCAGCCGCACCTCCGGACTCACCCTCGCCGCGGTCTCCTGCCAGGCGTACCACGACGGCTACTTCACCGCGTACAAGCACCTCGCCGAGGACGACGTCGACGTGGTCTTCCACCTCGGTGACTACCTCTACGAGTACGCCGTCAACTCCGTCGGCGGCGCCCGCAAGTACACCGACCGCACGTTGCCCGACCTCTTCAACCACGAGACCGTGACCCTGGAGGACTACCGGCTGCGGTACGCCCTCTACAAGTCCGACCCCGACCTGCGGGCCGCCCACGCCGCCCACCCCTTCGTCGTCACCTGGGACGACCACGAGACCGAGAACAACTACGCCGACGACATCGACGAGAACGGCAACCCGCCGGAGGAGTTCCTGCTGCGCCGGGCCGCCGCCTACCGCGCCTACTGGGAGAACCAGCCGCTGCGCCGCCCGCAGCTGCCCGACGGACCCGACGCCCAGCTGTACCGGCGGCTGCGGTGGGGCAGGCTCGCCCAGTTCGACATCCTCGACACCCGCCAGTACCGCTCCAACCAGGCGTACGGCGACGGCTCGCACGTCCCCGGGCCCGAGTCGGACGACCCGGCACGCACCATCACCGGGGCCACGCAGGAGCGCTGGCTGATCGACGGCTGGCGCGACTCGCGGGCGCTGTGGAACGTGGTCCCGCAGCAGGTCACGTTCTCCCAGCGCAAGCTGGACCTCAACCCGGTCGCCAAGGTGTCGATGGACGCCTGGGACGGCTACCGCGCCTCCCGCGAGCGGGTCCTCGCCGGGGCCAGGTCGGCCGGGATCGAGAACCTGATGGTGCTCACCGGAGACGTCCACGTCGGGTACGCCTTCGACATCAAGGACGACTTCGACGACCCGGCGTCGGCCACGCTCGGCACCGAGATCGTCGCCACGTCGATCTCCAGCGGCAAGGACGGCGCGGAGCGGCCCGCCAACTGGGAGACGTACACCAAGGCCAACCCGCACCTGAAGTTCTACAACGGGCGGCGCGGCTACGTGACCGTCGAGCTCGGGCGCGAGGCGGCGCGGGCCGACTTCAAGACGGTGTCCGCGGTGACGACGCCGGGCGCGCCGATCACCACGGCCGCGTCCTTCGTGACGGAGGTGGGCGACCAGGGCCTCAAGCCGGCCTGAGTGAGCGCGGGTCGCCGCTCCGTCCCGGCCTGATCCGGAGCGGGTCGCCGTCTCCGTCCCGGTTCCGGCCGGGGCCGGGTCGCGCCCCGGCTGGGTCCCTTTGGGCCGGGGCCGGGCGGTGACCCGCGTGGAATGCCTCCGGGGCGGCCGTGACCGGCGTCGCGTGACCGGCGGTTCGTCCCCGCCGGACGCCGTGACGTCTGTCGGACGCCGTGATGCCGGCCGGTCGCCGTGATGCCGGCCGGAAACGGCGATGCCGGCCGGAGACGCCGGTCAGGCCGGACCCGAACGGCGGGACCTAGCGGGTCTCTCCGGGGTAGTGGACGCCGATGCGGTCGCGGACCGCGTCGAGCGTGCGCATCACGGCGAGGGTGCCGTCCAGCGGGACCAGCGGCGACTCGGTCTCGCCGGCGCGCAGGGCCCGCATCACCTCGACGGCCTCGTGCTTCATGCTGTTGCGGGGTCCGCTCGCCGGGTCGGCCAGGAACTTCTCGGGGTCGCGGCCGTCGCGGTGCAGGACGAAGTGGTCCGGGAAGAAGAAGCCGTCCGGGATGTCGATGCGGCCCGCGGAGCCGGTGACCGACGCGGACACCGGGGTGCCGCCGCTGATGGAGCAGTGCACCGAAGCGAGAGCGCCGCTCTCGTAGGAGAGCAGTGCACCCGTCTGGAGATCGACGCCCTCATCCGAGAGCACCGCTCTCGCCGTCACGTCCGACGGCTCCCCGAGCAGCAACTGCGCGAACGAGACCGGGTACACGCCGAGATCGAGGAGCGCGCCGCCGCCCTGCGCGGGGTCCCGCAGCCGGTGCGAGGGCGGGAACGGCCCGGCCAGCCCGAAGTCGGCCTGCAGCGTGCGGACCTCACCGATCGCACCGTCGTCCACCAGCGCCTTCAGTCGCCGGACCAGCGGATTGCAGTACATCCACATGGCCTCCATCAGGAAGCTGCCCCGCTCTCGGGCGAGCGTCACCAGCTCCCGCGCCTCGCGCGCGTTCAGCGTGAACGCCTTCTCGCACAGCACGTTCCGCCCGGCCTCCAGGCACAGGCCCGCCGCCGCCCGGTGCGCCGAGTGCGGCGTGGCCACGTACACCACGTCCACGTCCTCGTCGACGGCGAGCGACGCCCAGTCGCCGTAGGCCCGGGGTATCGCGAACCGCTCCGCGAACGCTTTCGCGGACTCCTGGCTGCGCGACGCCACCGCCACGAGCTCCGCGTCCGGCAGATCCACCAGATCCGCCGCGAACGCCGCCGCGATCCCTCCGGTCGCCAGAATTCCCCACCGCACGCTCTCGCCCGCCATTACCCGGCCCCTCGCCCTGTGACCCCGAACACTCCGTACGAGCTGAGAGCATAGGTGGCGGACCTGACGCAGAGGGAGGGGCACATGCCGGAAGGCGGCCGCACGACGAGGAGCCGGGACGACTCCCAGGGGCACATACCGCGGGCGGCGGCCGCCGGACAGGCGCCCGGGGCCGCGGCCGGGACGCTGCCCGACCCGACGGCCCCGCGCAGGACCGGACTGCTCGTCACCCTCGTCCTCGGCGGCCTCACCGCCACGCCCCCGCTGGCCATGGACATGTACCTCCCCTCCCTGCCGGAGGTCACCAGGTCGCTCCACGCGCCGGCCGCGACCGTCCAGCTCACCCTGACCGCCTGCCTGGCGGGCATGGCGCTCGGCCAGCTCGTCGTAGGGCCGATGAGCGACAAGTTCGGCCGCCGCAGGCCCCTGCTGGCCGGCCTGCTCGTCTACATCGTCGCGACCGCCCTGTGCGCCGTCGCGCCGAACGTCGAACTCCTCGTCGCCCTCCGGCTCGCCCAGGGCCTCGCGGGCGCCGCCGGCATCGTCATCGCGCGCGCCGTCGTCCGCGACCTGTACGACGGCGTGGCCATGGCCCGCTTCTTCTCGACGCTGATGCTGATCTCGGGGGTCGCCCCGATCGTCGCCCCGCTCATCGGCGGCCAGATCCTGCGCGTCACCGACTGGCGGGGCGTCTTCGCCGTCCTCACGGTCGTCGGCATCGTGCTGACGGCGGTCGTGTGGTTCAGGCTGCCCGAGACGCTCGCCTCCGAGGACCGGCACAGCGGCGGCGTCGGGGAGGCGCTGCGCTCCATGCGCGGGTTGCTCGCCGACCGCGTCTTCGCCGGCTACATGCTCGCGGGCGGCTTCGCCTTCGCCGCGCTCTTCGCGTACATCTCCGCCTCGCCCTTCGTCATCCAGGAGATCTACGGCGCCTCCCCGCAGACCTTCAGCCTGCTGTTCGGCGTGAACTCCGTCGGCCTGGTGGCCGCGGGCCAGATCAACGGCAAGGTCCTGGTCGGCCGGGTCAGCCTGGACAAGACGCTCGCCACCGGCCTCGCCGTCGTCACGGTCTCCGCGACCGCCCTGCTGCTCATGTCGGCCGGCGTCTTCGGCGACGTCGGGCTCGCGCCCGTCGCCACCGCGCTCTTCACCCTGATGACCGCCATGGGCATCACCCTGCCCAACACCCAGGCCCTCGCCCTGACGCGCACGCGGCACGCCGCGGGCTCGGCGTCGGCCCTGCTCGGCACCACCTCCTTCCTCGTCGGCGCGATCGCCTCGCCCCTCGTCGGGATCGCCGGAGAGCACACGGCCGTACCGATGGCCGTCGTCCAACTCGCCGCGGCACTGGTGGCGATCGCCTGCTTCGTGGCACTGTGCCGTCCCTGGGAACAGGGATCCCCGCTCGACGGGGACCGCGGTCCCGCGGACGACCGGACAGCGCAAGGAAAGGCGGCGGAGAACTGAGCGCACCGAGACTGCGCGTCGACACACCGGAACGGGCCGGGCTCGACCCCGGTGAACTGCGGCAGCTCGTACGGGAGGTGCGCACCCTGACCACGGGGCAGCGCCCCTGGGCCGCGGGCACCGTCGTCGTCGCCGGACGCGGACCGGTCATCGCCGTCGAGGAGGCGGCCGGGTGGGCGGTGCGCTACGCGGCGTACGACGAGGAGCGGGACGCGGGGACCGAGCTGGCGCCCGGGGAACGGGTGCCGATGACCGTGCACACGCCCTTCGACCTGGCGTCGCTGACCAAGCTGTTCACGGCCGTCGCCGCGGTCCAGCAGCTGGAGCGCGGCACGCTCGGCATCGACGCGCGGGTGGCGGCGTACCTGCCCGACTTCCGCGCCGTCGCCCGCCACGGCATCACCGTGCGGCAGCTCCTCACCCACACCTCCGGCCTGCGGCCCGAACTCCCCTTGTACGACTGCCCGTCCGACGCGGCCCGCCTCGAACTCCTGCGGGCCGAGGCACCGGTGACCCGGCCCGGCGCGGTGTACCGCTACTCCGACCTCAACCTGCTGCTCCTGCAGTACGTCCTGGAGCGGATCACCGGGCGAGGGCTCGACGTCCTCGTCCACGACGGGATCACCCGCCCGCTGGGCATGACGGACACCGGTTTCGGACCCCGGCCCGGCGCCGCCGCCACCGAGGACCAGCGGCGGCCCTGGGGGAAGGCGGACCGGGGGATGCTGCGGGGAGTGGTCCACGACGAGAACGCGTGGGCGCTCGGCGGGGTGGCCGGACACGCGGGCCTCTTCTCCACGGCCCGCGACCTCGCCGTCTTCTGCCGCACCCTCCTCGCAGGCGGCTCCTACGGCCCCGCCCGTATCCTCGGGCCCGACTTCGTCGAGCTGATGCTGACGCCGCCGGGCCTGGGCTTCGCCGTGGACCAGCCGTGGTTCATGGGCGACCTCGCGCGGCACGGGGCGGTCGGCCACACGGGCTTCACCGGCACCTCCCTGGTCCTGGACCCGGCGACGGACACGTTCCTCGTCCTGCTGGCCAACACGGTCCATCCTCGCCGCCGCACCCCCGACAACACGCCCCGGGCGGCAGCGGCGACCCGCCTGGCCCGAGCGGTACGCGGCCCGACCGGAGGGACACCGCCCCGGGCGCCGTGACCGGGGAGGCGCGTGGGCCCGGTGACGCGGGGCCGGCTGTCTCGTCCCCGCCGGACGTACGGCACGTATGGGCTGTCCGTACGGCAGGGGCGGCACGGGTGGGTGAACGTACCCAGGGGCGGTACGGGTGGGCGCAGCGGCACCCGACAGGCGCCGGGTTCGCCGTCCGGCCTCGCAGTGAAGGGTGATGCCGGTGCTGTGCCGGTGCTGAGCGATGCCGGTCGGTGTCGGCGGGGGAGTGGGCCGGTGCCGGGGGAGTGGGCCGGACCGGACGGGCGGGGCGTCGGTCCGGCGACCGTAGAATCGCCGGGTGAACGCCCCCGCCTCTCCCGCCGAGACTCTGCGCACCGCCCTCGCCGGCCTCCTGGACGGCCTGCCCCCGAAGGCGGCGGCGCAGTCGGTCGAGCGGCTGATCGCGAACTACCGGGGCGCCACCCCGACCCACGCGCCGATCCTGCGCGACCGCGCGGACGTGACCGCGTACGCCGCGTACCGGATGCCGGCCACGTTCGAGGCGGTCCGCGCGGCGCTGGACGCGTTCGCGGACGCCGTGCCGGACTGGACGCCGGACAGCCACGTCGACGTCGGCGGCGGCACCGGAGCGGCGACCTGGGCGGTCAGCGCGACCTGGGAGGGTGACCGCCCGGTGACGGTCCTGGACTGGGCCGAACCGGCGCTCGCGCTGGGCCGCGACATCGCCGCCGCGAACCCGGCGCTGAAGACCGCCGAGTGGCGCCGCTCTCGTATCGGAGCAGCGCTCACCATCGAGAGCACTGATCTCGTCACGGTCTCCTACGTCCTCGGCGAGCTGACCGAGGCCGACCGCGCCAGTGTCGTGGACGCCGCCGCGACCGCCGCCCGGACCGTCGTGATCGTCGAGCCCGGCACCCCCGACGGCTACGCCCGCGTCATCGAGGCCCGCGACCGCCTGATCGAGGCCGGCTTCCGGATCGCCGCGCCCTGTCCGCACAGCGCCGCCTGCCCCCTCGTGCCGGGTGAGGACTGGTGCCACTTCTCTGCCCGGGTCAGCCGTTCCTCCCTGCACCGCCAGGTCAAGGGCGGCTCCCTGGCGTACGAGGACGAGAAGTTCAGCTACGTCGCCGCCACCCGGCTGCCGGCGACACCGGCCCCCTCCCGCGTCGTGCGCAGACCGCAGATCCGTAAGGGCCAGGTACTGCTCGACCTGTGCGGCCCCGACGAGTCCCTGCACCGGGAGACGGTGACCAAGCGCCACGGCGCCCTGTACCGCGCCGCCCGCGACGCGGACTGGGGCGACCCCTGGCCGCCGACCGAGTAGCCCGGCGCCACCCGCCGCCGAGCCCGGTCGGCCCGGCACCTTGAGACCCCGGACGGCGGCCTCACGGGGAGGTGGGCCCACCGGCGTCCACTCCCCGCCCCGCCTCCGAGGCGCCCGCTCCCCGCCCCGCCTCCGGGGCGTCGGCTCCGTGCCCCGCCTCCGGGGCGTCGGCTCCGTGCCCCGCCTCCGGGATGTCCGCCCCCGAAGCCCCCGCCCCCGGCTCCCCCCGCCCCTCCCGCAGCCTGCGCAGCAGCTCCCGTTCTTGGGTCTGGGGGTCGAGGCCGCCGCCGATCCGGCCGCCGCTGCCGCCACCCCGCAGGGCCGAGCGGCCGAGCTTCTGCCGCGTCCCGCCGACGCCCAGCATGTTTCCGTCTCCACCTCGCGCCATCACCGGCTCCTTCCGCCGCACCGCATCCAACCTGATACGAGACGTATCGTCTCGCCACTCCGTCCACTGTCGGCGAGACGTACCGTCTTGTCAACCTGTTACATTCGCCCCATGGTCCAGAAGCCCGCCCCCGATTCCGCCCGCCGCAGCGAGAGGTCGCGTCGCGCGATCTACGACGCCGCCCTCGCCCTCGTCGGTGAGATCGGCTATCCCAAGACGACCATCGAGGGCATCGCCGCCCGTGCCGGAGTCGGCAAGCAGACGATCTACCGCTGGTGGAACTCGAAGGCCGACGTGCTGCTGGAGGCCTTCCTGGACCTGGGCGAGCAGGCCGCCCGGGCAGCGGCACAGCCCGGGCAGGACCCGCAGGACGGCATCCCGGACACCGGCGATCTGGCCGCCGACCTCAAGCTGGTCCTGCGGGCCACCGTGGACGAACTGCTCGACCCCCGCTTCGAGGCCCCCTCGCGCGCCCTCGCCGCCGAGGGCCTCGTGGACGAACAGCTCGGCGCCGAGTTCGTCGGCAAGCTCCTGGAACCGCAGCTCCAGCTCTACGTCCGCCGGCTGCGCTCCGCGCAGGACCAGGGAGCCGTACGCCCCGAGGTCGACCCCCGAATCGCCCTCGAACTCTTCGTGGCCCCGCTCGCCCAGCGCTGGCTCCAGCGCACCGGGCCGATCTCCCACGCGTACACGGACACCCTCGTCGACTACGCCCTCTACGGTCTCGCCCCGCGCTGAGCCGACCGCAGCGCCCCCAGGACGTGCCGTGCCCTGAGCGCCCTCGCGGTCCGCGCGGCCTTCGCGATCCTGGCGGCCCTCACCGGATGGCGGGCGAGCCGGCCCGGCGCGTCCGTGATGACCCCGTTGCAGCCGAGCCCGAGGACCCGGTCGCGCTGGGCCGGGGTCACCACCGTGTGCGCCCAGACCCGGGGGATGCCCGACGCCGCCGCCCGGACCAGGTCCGCGTCGCGGGCCTTGTGGTCCACGTCGAGGAGGTCCACGAAGGCCGCCCAGCGCTCCGGCCGGTCACGGCGCATCTGGTCGGCCGAGCGCCACAGCTGCGCGATCAGCCCCATGCGGTGGGCGCGCCGGGCCACCTCGGGGCGGTTGGAGTTGACGAACACCGAGCGGGTCAGCCCGCGCGCCCGCAGCAGCCCGGCGAGCGCGCGCAGACTCTCCGGGTCCTTGGCCTCCAGCATCAGCACGATGCGCCCGCCGAAACGATCCAGCACCTCGTCCACCGTCGGCGGCCGCTCCGAGCGCCAGCTGCCCGGGAGCGCGTCCCTCGGCCGCAGCCGCACCCCCTGCCAGTCCCGCAGGGTGAGGTTGCGCACCGGGCCGCCCAGATAGGTCGTGCGGTTCAGCGTCCGGTCGTGCATCACGACCATGTGGCCGTCGCGCAGCATGCGGGTGTCGAAGTCGAGGACCTGGGCCGTGCCGCGTTCGTACGCCGTCATCAGGCCCGACATGCTGTTCTCCGGGACCTCGCGGGCGCCGCCCCGGTGGGCGACGTAGACGACGCGGGGGAGCCCGGCCACCGTCAGGGGGCGTGCGCCCCACTCCAGCGGGGCCAGGACGCCGCCCGGCGCGGCGAGGGCCAGCGAGGTGAGACCGGCGATACCCGTGAGCGCAGTCCGTGTGACCATGGCGACCACGGTAGGGGGATAAATACCATCAAACTATGCATTGACACTCGATCGAGGGCCGTGACCGGCCCGCCCGACGACCCCGGATGCGGGCTCCGGCCCCCCAGGGCGCAGGATGGTGGGACCATGAAGCGATGCTGTCCGCACCACAGCAAGGCGAGGGGATAGATGAGCGCGGAGTTCGGCGGCCGTTCCGGCCGGCAGGGCAGGATCTCCCAGTGGCTGCGCGGCCGTCGCCCCAAGGAGACCGCCGACGAGGGCGGGCGTGAGAACCTGCTGCTCGCCGCCGCCGGTGCCGGGCTGCCCATCGCGCCCGCCGCGCACCCCGCCGGATACCGGTGCTCCTGCGACCGCGTCGGCTGTCCCACGCCCGCGCGGCACCCCGTCTCCTTCGCCTGGCAGACGCAGTCCACGACCGACCGCACCCAGATCGAGCGCTGGGCCCGGCACCAGCCGCAGGCCAACTTCATCACCGCGACCGGCATGGTGCACGACGTCCTCGACGTGCCGCTGGACGCCGGTCGCGAGGCGATGGCGCGGCTGCTCGCCGCCGGCATCGAGGTCGGCCCGGTCGCCGAGACCGGCGACGGACGCATGCTCTTCTTCACCCTCACGCGCGGTACGCCGGAGGACGAGGACGAGTGGTGGCCCTGCGAGCTGGACTGTCACCCCGAGACGATGGACGAGCATCCGGGCCTGCGCTGGCACTGCCGCGGCTCCTACGTCCTCGTGCCGCCGGCGCAGCTGCCGGGCGGCCTGTCGGTCGACTGGGTGCGCGGCCCCGAGCACGCGCTGCCCGACCCGCTGACCCTGCTGGAAGTGCTGACCGACGAATGCTCCCGCTCCGTGGGGGACGGCTCGGACCAGCTCGCCGCCTGGCCGCACGGAGGCTGACCCGCGCGACTACTCGCCGTGTGCCGCCGTCAGCCCCTGGACCCGGCTGACGAACTCCACCTTCGGGTCCGCCGCCGTCCGCGGCGGGTCCAGGACCGCCTGGTTGGAGACGAACTCCAGGGTGAGGGACTGCTTGACCTCGCCGTTCAGCAGTGCCTCGATGTTCGGGTCGGTCACTTCCAGGTCGACGCCCTGCGCGGCCGTCTGCTTCTCGAAGTGGCGCGTGCTGAAGAAGACCAGCGCGCCGCCGTCCGCGGTGCGCAGCCCGACCGGGGCGTAGTCGCCGGCCGTCAGCGCCTCGTCGACGTACTGCCGGGCGAGACCGGGCTTGCTCGCGTTCTTCTTGCGCAGGGACCGCCACCCGGAGGTGTGCGTACCGGGCGCGAAGTCCTCGCCGCCGTTCCTCAGGTAACTCGCGTACGAGGTGCTCAGCTTCGCGGGCGTGACCGCCAGCCGGGTGTCGCCGGGGGTGACCGGCTCGGCCCAGCCGTTCTCGTCCTTCGCGAACCGGGGCACGTCGTCGGCGGACAGGACGGTCAGGTACGAGACCTGCCACACGTCGTCGGCGTCGCCGCGGGTGAAGACCAGCAGCCAACGGGAGTCCGGGGCGCCCTTGTTGGCCTTGGTGTCGGCGAGGAACCACCGCGGCCAGCCCGCCTTCTTCGGGATGGCGAAGTGGGCGTCCGTCAGCTCCAGCGGCCGGTGGGCCGGGTTGCCCGAGGGGTTGTTGATGTGACCGGCCTTGAGCTTCGCGCCGTCGATGGCGGCGAGGGGCCCGGTGATCCGGCCGGCGTCCAGGGAGGGGTCGTACGCCTTGTCGGCCTTGTTGTACGCGGACGTGAAGTCCTCGAGAGCGCGCGCCGCTTCGGACCTCTTCGCGCCGGGGAGGACCTCGCGCTCCCCGTGCACCACCACGCAGCCGCTCGCCGTGACGGACAGTACGATCCCGGCCGCCACCACCGGCGCGGACCGCCTCAGCCTTCCAAGCCTGCTCATCGGGTCCCTTCACCTTCCCCGTTCCCGGGCCCGAACCCTACCGGGGAGGGCGGGGTCGGCGGGCGCGGGGACCGGGTCTCGGGCCCGCATCGTGACCCGGTCCCCGCCAGGGAGCGGGGGCACCGGGCCGAAGTGCCCGGAGCGTGCCGTCAGTTCCGGTCGGCGACCGCGCCGCCCGTCGCCGGCTGCGGCTGTCCGGGAGCCCGCTCCGGCTTGCCCGCGCCGCGGCCCGACGGCCACAGGAAGATCAGCAGGGTCGGGACCAGGTAGAGCGCCCACACGACGACCTGGAGGACGGTCGGGTCGGGCTGGAAGTTGAAGACGCCCTTCAGCAGCGTGCCGTACCAGCTGGTGGGCTCGATGGTGCTGCTGATGTCGAAGGCGAGGTTCGTCAGGCCGGGGATCCAGTCGGCCTCCTGGAGGTCGTGGACGCCGTACGCGAGCACGCCCGCGGCGACGACGACGAGCATGCCGCCGGTCCAGGTGAAGAACTTCGCGAGGTTGATCTTCAGGGCGCCCCGGTAGAAGAGCCAGCCGAGCAGGACCGCGGTGGCGAGACCGAGGGCGACGCCGATCAGCGGGCGCGGTGTGCCGTCGCTCGCGGCGTGCACCGACGCCCACACGAACAGGGCCGTCTCCAGGCCCTCGCGGCCGACCGCGAGGAAGGCGGTGGCGACCAGCGCGCCCGTGCCCATCGCGAGCGCCGCGTCCAGCCGGCCGTGCAGCTCGGCCTTCAGGTGCCGCGCCGTGCGCCGCATCCAGAAGACCATCCACGTCACCAGGCACACCGCCACGATCGACAGCGAACCGCCGAGCGCCTCCTGCGCCTGGAACGTCAGCTCCTGTGAGCCGAACTCCAGGGCGCAGCCGAACGCCAGCGCCAGCACGATGGCGACGCCGATGCCGGTCCAGATGGGCCGCAGGGCGTCCCGGCGGCCGGTCTTCACCAGGTAGGCGATCAGGATGCACACGACGAGGCTGGCTTCCAGCCCCTCGCGCAGGCCGATCAGATAGTTGCCGAACACGGCTACGCCTCCTCGGAGAACAGCGCCCGGCCCCACCAGTCGTCCTTGTCCCGGACGCCGGGGGGAACCGCGAAGATCGCCGAACCCACGTGCTGGATGTACTCGTTGAGCGCGTCGGTGCGCGACAGGTTCCGCTGGACCGGGATGAAGCCCTTGCGGACGTCGCGCTGGTACGCGAGGAAGAACAGCCCCGCGTCCAGGCGGCCGAGGCCGTCCGTGCCGTCGGTGAAGGAGTAGCCGCGGCGCAGGATCGTCGCCCCGTCGTTGGAGTCGGGGTGGGCGAGCCGGACGTGCGCGTCGGGCTTCATCGCCTTCAGGAACGGCTCGTCGCGCTCCTTGGCCTTGCCGACGGGGGCGCCCTCGCCCTTGTCGCGGCCGAAGACGTCCTCCTGCTCCTGGAGCGAGGTGCGGTCCCAGGTCTCGATGTTCATCCGGATGCGGCGGGCCACGAGGTACGAGCCGCCCTTCATCCAGTCCGGGCCCTCGCCCTCGACCCAGACGAACTTCTTCAGCCGGTCCGTCTCGGTGCCCGCGATGTTGCGGGTGCCGTCCTTGAAGCCCATCAGGTTGCGCGGGGTCTGCGCGTCGGGCGTCGTCGACGAGGTCTTGCCGAAGCCCAGCTGGGACCAGCGGATGGCGACCTTGCCGAAGCCGATCCGGGCGAGGTTGCGGATGGCGTGCACCGCGACCTGCGGGTCGTCCGCGCACGCCTGGATGCACAGGTCGCCGCCGCTGCGGGCCTTGTCCAGGTTGTCGCCGGAGAACTTCGGCAGGTCGACCAGCGCCTCGGGCCGCCGCTCGCGCAGGCCGAACCTCTCGAAGAGGGACGGCCCGAAGCCGATCGTCAGCGTGAGGCGCGAGGGCTTGAGGCCCAGCGCCTCACCGGTGTCGTCCGGCGGGGCCTCGGCGAGACCGCCGTACGCGCCCTCGCCGACCGCGTGCCCGGCGGTCATCCGCGCGGCGGCCTCGGTCCAGTCCTTCAGGAGCTGGACGAAGGCGTCGCGGTCGTCCGTCTTCACGTCGAACGCGGCGAAGTGCAGGCGGTCCTGCACCGCGGTGGCGATACCTGCCTGGTGCGGGCCGTGGAAGGGGACCGCGGCGCCCGTCTCGGCGCCGGCCGGGTCGACGTCGTTGCCGGCGCGGGTCATCGCGACCGCACCGCCCGCCGCGGCGGCGCCCAGCGCGAGTCCCGCCCCGCCCCAGCCGATCAGCGAGCGCCGGGACGGTGTCCGGGAGCCGCTGTCGGCGGTGGCGTCGGGAGTGGTCTCAGTGGTGTCGGTCATGGGCCCCTCGCTCACTTGACGACGGCGGCGGCGAGCTTGGAGAGCGGCTCGGCGAGCGCGTTGACCGCGTCCGAGAGCTCCTTCTGGTCGGCCTTGCCGACCTTGTCGTACGAGACGAAGTCGTACGACGTCTTGTCCTCGCGGTAGGTGTCGAGCAGCGTGTTCAGCGCGGTGAACTGCTTGTCGAGCTCCTTGGTCAGCGCGGCGTCGTTCTCCTCGGCGACCGGCTTCAGCAGCTCGTACGCCTTCTGCGCGCCCTCGACGTTGCCCTTGAAGTCGACGAGGTCGGTGTGCGCGTAGCGGTCCTCCTCGCCGGAGACCTTGCCGGTGGCGACCTCGTCCAGCAGCTCCTTGGCGCCGTTGGCCATGGAGGTGGGGGTGATCTCGGCCTTGCCGACGCGCTTCTGCCAGTCCGTCAGGTCGGTGACCAGCTGGTCGGCCAGCTTCTTCTCGCGGTCACCGATCTTCTTGTCCTGCCAGAGGGACTTCTCCAGGCGGTGCCAGCCCGTCCAGTCCTTCTCCGCGTCCTGGCCCTCCTCGAGGCCGTCCTCGCGGACGTCGACCTTCGGGTCGATGTCGCCGAAGGACTCGGCGACCGGCTCGGTGCGCTCCCAGCCGAGGCGCGAGTTCGCGTACAGCTTCTTGGCGGCGTCGAGGTCGCCGTCCTTGACGGCCTTCGCGAACGCCTCGGCCTTCGGCAGCGTCTCGTCGGCCTGCTCCTGCACGTACTCGCGGTAGGCGGCGACGGCCTTGTCGAGACGGGGGTCGCGCTTGGCGACCTTGCTGCCGCCGGTGACCGTGAGCTTCTGGCGGACGCCGTGGCCCTTCATGCCGGGGCGGCAGGCGATCTCGTACGCGCCGGCCTTCACCTCGGCGGTCAGCGTGTACTTGGTGCCGGGGCCGATGTTCTCCTTCTCGGAGACGATCCGGTCGTCGGGGAAGAGGATCTCGACCTCGGTGGCCTTCGAGCCCTTGTTCTCGATCTTCAGCGTGACCTGGCCGGCCGGGACCGAGGTGGCGGAGGTGTCGCACTTGGCGTCCGCGGCGGTCACCTGGATCGCGCCACTGCCGCCTTTCGCGTCGCTCTTCTCCGTGCAGCCCGTGACGGCGGTCAGAGCGGCCGCGGTGGCGGCTGCGGTGACGACTGAGAGTCGGACGGCTCGCATGAAGGCTCCAAGTCAAAGGACGGACAGACCGCGCGGAGCGGCCGCGCGGTATTGGGTGAGGCTGGCCTAACTTATCTGAGGCTTGCCTCAGTGATACCCGCACGTCCGGTGATTCAGCTCTCACAGGAAGCTCATGGACACGGCCGGATCACGGTGGCCAAAAGCAGACCCCATGGAATGGTCAAGCAAGGGTCAAGGGCTCTTGGGTTCCGCCCCAGCGGACCCGGGCATTCGCGGCCTTCCCCCGGCGCGCGCACGGACGTGCGGACGGGGTGCGCGGCCCCGCGTACGCGATCCGTACGGCATGAACCTGCCGTACCGGGGGTGTTTGAATGCGCGGGTGACTGATTACGACGTACTGCGCGTCTTCTGCGGACCCGGCGGCGGACACGGCAACCAACTGGGCGTCGTCCGCGAGGGATCGCTGCTGCCGGACCGCGGCAAGCGGCAGGCCCTCGCCGCCGAACTCGGCTTCAGCGAGACCGTGTTCGTCGACGACCCGGAACGCGGCGTCATCGACATCTACACGCCCGGCCTGCGCCTCCCCTTCGCCGGGCACCCCTGCGTCGGTACGGCCTGGCTCCTCGACGTGCCCGAACTGGTCACGCCCGCCGGGGTGGTGGGCACCCGCCTCGACGGCGAGTTCAGCTGGATCGAGGCCCGTCCGGAGTGGGTCCCGCCGCGCACGCTGCGGCAGTACGCCTCGGCCGCGGAGGTCGACGCGCTGCCCGTCCCGCCGCCCGGCGAGTGGATCTACGCCTGGGCCTGGGAGGAGGAGGCCGCCGGCCGGGTCCGCGCCCGCGCCTTCCCCGGCCGCGACGACGGCATCCGGGAGGACGAGGCCACGGGCGCCGCGGCCCTCCTGCTCACCGCCCGGCTCGGCCGCGCCCTGAACATCGTCCAGGGCGCCGGCTCGCAGATCCTCACCGCCCCGCAGCCCGGAGGCTGGGTCGAGGTCGGCGGCCGCGTACGCCTGCTGCGCCCCTGACGACGCCACACGCCTCCCACCCCGGCAGCGCCAGGCGGCTCCCGCCGAAGGATCACGCGGCTGTGCTCGCGCCGGGGGTGCCAGAAGGCTCCCGCCGGCGGCGCCACGCGGCTTCTACGGGCGGCTGCGGACGGAGTCGCGCAACCTCGCGCCGAACGGATCACGCCGCTGTGCTCGCGCCGACAGCACTACAAGGAGCCCCCGCGGACGGCGTCCTAGGGACCCCCGCCGACGGCGCCGCAAGGCTCGCGCCGACGGCGCCGGACGGCTTCGCTTCCGCTGCCGCCCGTCCGCGCCCCGCGGGCTCACGTCCGGGCGCGCGGGCTCACGCCGAGAGCGGGAACTCCTCGCCCAGGGCGCGGAAGACTGCCGTGTTCATCGCGAACGCCCGTCGGCACTCGGCGACGATCCGCTGCTTCTCCAGGTCGTCCACCGGGAGCGCGTCCAGCAGCTCCCGGTAACCCCGCTTGAACGCGGCCGGGTTGGTGATGTCCTCGAACACGTAGAACCGGACGCCGTCGCCCTTGCGCGCGAAGCCCCAGGTCCGCTCCGCCTTGCCGCGGATGATCTGGCCGCCGGAGAGGTCGCCCAGGTAGCGGGTGTAGTGGTGCGCCACGTAGCCGCCGGGCCACCGCCGGGCGCACTCCGCGACCCGCGCCGCGTACGCCCGCGTCTCCGGCAGCGCCCCGAGCGTCGCCCGCCAGCCGGGACCCCGGAGATGGGCGAGGTCGCGCTCCAGGGCGGGGCGGCGCAGCAGCTCCGGCCGCACGAAGGGGCCGGCCACCGGGTCGGACTCCAGCCGCCCGGCCTCCGCCTCCAGCGCCTCGTACACGAACCACAGCTGCTCGGTGTAGCGCGCGTACGCGTCGACGCCGAGCCTGCCGCCGAGCAGGTCGCCCATGAAGGACGAGGTCTCCGCCTCGGTGTGCTGCTCGTGCGAGGCGGTGCGGATCAGCGACGAGAAGGCGGTGTCCGCCGGGCCCGTCGTAGCCGACGCGTTCATGGGGGACCTCCGGGGCCGGGGGCGAGGGCGCTCGCATCTTCGCGGGTTAGGCTTACCTAAGTCAATGGCTTCCCGACATCCTGTCGGTAAAACCGTACCCCGGTCGGGCCCGGTCCACCCGCCGGCAGCGCGAAGGGCCCGCCCTGCGGACAGGACGGGCCCTTGACCTGCGGACTCGCGGCGGGGACTACGGCAGCGTGAGGATCTCGGCCCCGCTGTCGGTGACGACCAGGGTGTGCTCGAACTGGGCCGTTCGCTTACGGTCCTTCGTCACGACCGTCCAGCCGTCGTCCCACATGTCGTAGTCGTGCGTGCCGAGCGTCAGCATGGGCTCGATGGTGAACGTCATCCCGGGCTGGATCACGGTCGTCGCGTGCGGGCTGTCGTAGTGCGGGACGATCAGCCCGGAGTGGAACGACGAGTTGATGCCGTGGCCGGTGAAGTCCCGGACCACCCCGTACCCGAAGCGCTTGGCGTACGACTCGATGACCCGCCCGATGATGTTGATCTGGCGGCCGGGCCTGACCGCCTTGATCGCGCGGTCGAGCGACTCACGGGTGCGCTCGACGAGCAGCCTGCTCTCCTCGTCGACGTCGCCGACCAGGTAGGTGGCGTTGTTGTCCCCGTGCACCCCGCCGATGTACGCCGTCACGTCGAGGTTGACGATGTCGCCGTCGCGCAGGACGGTGCTGTCCGGGATGCCGTGGCAGATGACCTCGTTGACGGAGGTGCACAGCGACTTGGGGAAACCGCGGTAGCCGAGCGTCGACGGGTAGGCGCCGTGGTCGCACATGTACTCGTGCGCGACCCGGTCCAGCTCGTCCGTCGTGACGCCCGGGGCGATCAGCTTGGCGGCCTCCGCCATCGCCCGCGCCGCGATGCGCCCGGCGATCCGCATCGCCTCGACGGTCTCCGGAGTCTGCACCTCCGGGCCGGTGTACGGCGTCGGGGCGGGCTTGCCCACGTACTCGGGACGCCTGATGTTTCCGGGGACGGAACGGGTGGGAGAGAGCTCCCCTGGTACGAGCAGCGACTGGCCAGACATGCCAGCGAGTCTAACCAGCGGTCATGGGGGAACATGTCCCTGGCGAAAGGAGCTGGTCATGGCCCTGTTCAAGAAGCGGACCGTCGGCAAGCCCGGCGAGTGGTACTACTGCCTGGAGCACAAGAAGGTCGAGGAGGGCCCCGAGTGCCCCGCCAAGGACCGGTTCGGCCCCTACGCCTCCCGCAGGGAGGCCGAACAGGCCATGGAGACCGCCCGGGAGCGGAACCTCGAATGGGAGAACGACCCCAAGTGGCACGACTCCACGGCCCGGGGGACGGACGAGGGCTGACGGGGACGCACGCCGTACGCCACCTCGGGCCCGACCGCGACTGCGGTCGGGCCCGAGGCGGCCGTCCGTGCGCGGCCGGGCCCCGGAGCGTCCCGCGGCGTCAGGAGGAGCCGGCGCCCGCGACCGCCCCGCTGTCGCGCCGGTCGCGCAGCCGCACCGCGTGCTCGTTCGTCCGCACGTCGTACGTCATCAGCTTCGGCAGGCACAGTGCCAGGAGCCCCACCGCGCCCACACAGATCGCGCCGCCCGCCCAGATCGACGTCCGGACGCTCGTCCACGCCGCCATGCCGCCCGCGCGGACCTGCCCCAGCTGCGGCCCGGCGGAGTAGGACAGCAGCTCGATCCCGGCCAGCCGGCCCCGCAGCTCGTCCGGGATCGTCTGGTTCCACATCGCCGCCCGGAAGATCCCGCTGACCATGTCGAAGCCGCCGCCGAGGACGAGGCACAGCAGCACCAGCCACACGTCGTGCACGGCGCCCGCCGCCACCATCGCGAGCCCCCAGCAGGCGGCCGCGAGGACCACCATCCGCCCGTGCCGGTGCACACGGGAGGTCCATCCGCTGGTCAGCGTCACGAGCAGCGCGCCGGCGGGCAGCGCCGCGTACATCAGGCCCAGGGACCACTCGGCGTCCAGCTCGTCGGCGAGGAACGGCAGCAGGGCGAGCGGCATCGCGAAGAACATCGCGGCGAGGTCGACGGCGTAGGTGCCGAGCAGCTCCTTGCGGCTCCACGCGTACCGCGCCCCCTCCGCGATCGAGCGCAGCGACGGCTTCGCGGCCTCGTGGGCGGCGGGCGAGGCGGCGAGCCCGAGGACCAGCGCCACTGACACGGCGAACGTCAGAAGGTCCACTGCGTACGCCCAGCCCAGCCCCGCGTACGCCACCACCACGCCCGCCAGCGCCGGGCCCGCGACCCCGCCGACCGTCCAGCGCAGCGAGTTGAGCGAGGCGGCGGCCGGCAGGTGCTCGTGCGGGACGATCCGCGGGACGAGCGAGTCCAGGGCCGGGCGCTGGATCGCGCCGAGCGCCGAGGAGAGCGCGGCGACCGCGTACAGCGGCCACACCGCGGGCCGCGGCAGCAGCGCGTTGACGAGGAGCCCCGCGCACAGCAGAGCCTGGCCGGCCTCCGTGCGGACGATCAGCGCGCGCTTGTCCAGGGCGTCGGCGAGCGCCCCGCCGTACAGCCCGAAGACGATCATCGGGACGAGTTCGACGGCGCCGATGGCCCCCACCGCGACCACCGAGCCGGTGAGCGCCTTCATCTGCACCGGCAGGGCGACCAGCGTCAGGAAACTCCCGAAGTTCGTGATCAGCCCCGCCAGCCACAGCCGGCGGAAGTCGGCGGAGGTCCGCCAGGGCGCGAGGTCGGGGAGCACCGCGCGCCATCCCGGGGGAGCGGCGGAGGGCGGGGCGGGGGCGTCGTCGGTCACAACGGGCCATGCTCGGCGCCGGGGTCCGCCCCGGGCAACCGGTTTTGTGCCCGCCCGGTGTCTTACCAGCGCGCCGGCGGGGGCGAGGTCAGCTGGTCGGCCAGCCGCGACAGCCGGTCGCGGAAGCGGCGCCGGCCCCGGCGCACCGGCAGCGAGTTCTCCCCGGCGGCCGCGCTGACGAGGTGTTGGACCGTGTCGAGGTCGAGCTCCTGCCCCGCCGGGACGGAGAGCGACTCGTGGGCCATCGAGCGCAGATCGCCGTCGCCCTCGTCGAGCGCGAGCACCGTCGCCCCCGCCCGCCGCGCGTCCGAGACCCGCTCCAGCAGCGGCGCCCCCGGTGCGTCCGGGGACACCACGAGCAGCGTCTCGCCCCGCCGGGCCGCCTCGATCCGGCCGAGCCCGACCGCGAGATGCGCCGGGTCCGAGGCCCGCGCCCCGTGCCGGACCAGCGTCGGCGACAGCTCCGGCGTCCCCGACCAGGCCGCCTCGTCCACCAGGTGCGCGGCCAGGTGCCAGGGCTCGTAGTCGGCCGTCCCCACCAGCAGCAGCCCGCCGCCGTGCGACACGACCGACCCCCGCAGCGCACCGGCGAACCGCCGGGTGGCCCCCAGCCACTCGGTCCCGGCGAGCACTTCCCGCAGCAACGCGACCCGTACGGCGTCCATGTGCACGCATCCTGCCCCAAACGCCTGCTCGTCAGGCCGAGTTCACCGCGAATTCGCCCGGAACGGGCAAGGGCTACGACCGCTGCTCACCCGAGGAGCCCGACCCAGGAGCCGCCCATGACCGAGGCAAGCATCCCCTTCCGCGCCGGCCGCGAGGGGTACGCGAGTTTCCGGATCCCCGCCGTCGTCGCCACCGGCGCCGGCACCCTCCTCGCCTTCTGCGAGGGCAGGGCCGGCTCCGCACGCGACCACGGGAACATCGACATCGTGCTGAAGCGGTCCGCCGACGGCGGCCGCACCTGGGGCCCGCTCCAGGTCGCCGCCGCGAACGGCGACGATCTCGCGGGCAACCCCGCCCCCGTCGTCCTCGACACCGGCCGCGTCCTGCTCGTCCACGTCCGCAGCGCGGCCGGCGCGAGCGAGGACGCCCTGCTGCGCGGCAAGGTGAAGGCCGCCGACGGACGCCGCGTCTGGGTGCAGCACAGCGACGACGACGGGGTGACCTGGTCCGCGCCCCGGGAGATCACCGCCCAGGTCAAGAAGGCGGGCTGGCGCTGGTACGCGACCACCCCCGGGCACGCCCTCCAGCTCTCCACCGGCCGCGTCGTCGTCCCCGGCAACCACACCGTGCCGCCCACCGGCCGGGACAACGGCACCGAGGCCCGCTACAACAGCGGGCACTGCCTGCTCAGCGACGACCGCGGGCAGACCTGGTACCTCGGCTACGTCGACGAGAACACCGACGGCTACGTCAACGCGAACGAGACGACGGCGGCCGAACTCCCCGAAGGACGCGTCTACTTCAACACCCGCAACGACTCCCCGTCCCCGGGCAACCGCGCCGACGCCCACTCCCTCGACGGCGGCAGGACCCTGGAGAAGCCCTTCCGCCCGCAGGCCGGCCTCGTCACCCCCGTCGTCCAGGGCAGCCTCCTCCAGCTCCGCGACCCCGACCTGCTCCTCTACTCAGGCCCGGCCGACCCCGGCTTCCGCGCATTGATGACCCTGCGCGCCTCCGCCGACGGCGGCACCACCTGGCGGCCCGTCCACACGGTCGACGGACTGCCCGCCGCGTACTCCGACCTCGTCCGCGTCGACGCGGACACCGTCGGACTCCTCTACGAGACCGGCGACTTCGGCGCGTACGAGACGATCACCTTCCGCCGGATCCCGCTGACCGCACTCACCTGAGCGGCGAGGGCGTGATCGGCGCACGTAAAGTCGGCTCATGACCTCTACCGACAATGCCTCCACCGCCAGTGCCCAGAAGGCCCCCGCCAAGGACCCCTTCGACCTGCCCGACGTCTCCGGGCTCGTCGTCGGCGTGCTCGGCGGCACCGGACCGCAGGGCAAGGGCCTCGCCCTGCGGCTCGCCCGGGCCGGCCAGAAGGTGATCATCGGCTCCCGGGCCGCGGACCGCGCCCGCGGTGCCGCAGAGGAACTGGGGCACGGCGTCGAGGGCGCCGACAACGCCGAGTGCGCGCGGCGCAGCGACATCGTGATCGTGGCGGTGCCGTGGGACGGCCACGGCGAGACGCTGAAGGCCCTGCGCGCGGAACTGGCCGGCAAGCTCGTCGTCGACTGCGTCAACCCGCTCGGCTTCGACAAGAAGGGCGCGTACGCCCTGAAGCCGGAGGAGGGCAGCGCCGCCGAGCAGGCCGCCGCCCTGCTGCCCGACTCCCGGGTCACGGCCGCCTTCCACCACCTCTCCGCGGTGCTCCTCCAGGACCCCGAGGTCGAGGAGATCGACACCGACGTGATGGTCCTCGGCGAGGAGCGGGCGGACGTGGAGATCGTGCAGGCCCTCGCCGGACGCATCCCCGGGATGCGCGGGATCTTCGCCGGGCGGCTGCGCAACGCCCACCAGGTCGAGTCCCTGGTCGCGAACCTGATCTCGGTGAACCGGCGCTACAAGGCCCATGCGGGCCTGCGGCTGACCGACGTGTAGCGGGCGCCCGGGCATGGGGGACACTGGATGCCGTCACACCACGTCCGTCTGTCAGGAGCCGACCCCCATGCCCCGCCTCGCCCTGTACGCCCTCGTCGTCTGCGTCCTGTCCGTCACCGCGGCCGTGGTCTCCTTCGTCCAGGGCAGCCTGCTGGGGATCGTGTGGGTGCTGCTCGCCGGTCTCTCGTCCAACATGACCTGGTACTACGCCCGCCGCGCCCGCCTGCGGGACGGCTCCGCCGCGTCCACCGGCCCCACCGGCCCCACCGCCTCCTAGCGGACGCAGAGCTCGTCGGTGCCCCGCCAGAAGCGGTACAGGTCCTGGCCGCAGTAGCGCTGGAGGTCGTCGACGCCCAGCCCGCGCAGCACCGCGTGGATCGCGTCGAAGAACACCACGTTCACCGACGGGATCCACAGCACGGCGAACACGATGAGCAGCCCGAACGGCGCCAGCGGCTCCACCTGGCGCCGGACGTTGTACGACAGCCACGGCTCGATCACCCCGTAGCCGTCCAGGCCCGGGACCGGCAGGAAGTTCAGGATCGCCGCCGTCACCTGGAGCAGCGCCAGGAACGCCAGCGCGTACTGGAACCCGGGCGGCACCCCGTCCAGGGCGTCCAGCCAGAACGGCGCCGTGCACACCAGGGCGAACAGCACGTTCGTGAGCGGGCCCGCCGCCGAGATCAGGCTGTGCTTCCAGCGGCCCCGGATGCGGTTGCGCTCGATGAAGACCGCGCCGCCCGGCAGACCGATCCCGCCCATGATCACGAAGATCACCGGCAGGACGATGCTCAGCAGGGCGTGCGTGTACTTCAGCGGGTTCAGGGTCAGATAGCCCTTGGCGCCGACGGAGATGTCGCCGCCGTGCAGGGCGGTGCGGGCGTGCGCGTACTCGTGCAGGCAGAGCGAGACGATCCAGGCGGCCGTCACGAAGAGGAACACGGCCACGCCGGGCTGCTCGGCGAAACCGGTCCAGGTGGCCCAGCCGGTGACCGCGGTGACGGCCAGGATCCCGAGGAAGACGGGGCTCACCGTCCGGTCGCTGCGACGGGAGGCGGCGGTGGTCATGGAACTCCCCATTCTGCGGCGGGGCGTCTCGTGCCCCTCGGTCCGCCCGACCGTACCGGGCCCGGTGGGAAAACGTCTCGCCATCCCCCGCCGGTTCCGGAGAAGGTGGGGGGATGGGGACACCGCAGGCAGAGGTACGAGAGACGGCGCACGCGAAGCGGCACACCGCCCGCGTGGACGGCCCGGACCGTACGGCTCCGGCCGGCCGGCCCTCCCGGCACACCCCCACCCGGCACGATCCCGGCGGCGCGGACCTCCTCGACGGCACCGGGCACACACCCACCACGGCACCGGAGACAATGGACCTCGTGCGCTACCGCGTCCTCGGCACCACGCAGGCCCTCCGCCCCGACGGCACCCCCGTACCGGTCGGCGGAGCGCGGCTGCGTGCGCTGCTGACGGTGCTCGCCCTGCGGCCCGGACGGACCGTTCCGGCTGCCCACCTCGTCGACGAGGTGTGGGACGGCGACCCGCCCGCCGACGCGACGGGCGCGCTCCAGGCCCTGGTCGGCCGGCTGCGCCGGGCCCTCGGACCGGACGCCGTCGCCTCGGCGGACGGCGGCTACCGCCTCGCCGCCGCCCCCGACGACGTGGACCTGCACCGCTTCGAGCGGCTCACCGGCGAGGGCGACCGGGCGCTGGCCGACGGCGACCCCGCCAAGGCCGCCGCGGTCCTGGACGACGCCCTCGCCCTGTGGCACGGACCGGCGCTCGCCGACCTCCCCGACCGGGCCGCGGAGTCGGCCCGCTGGGAGACCCGGCGCCTGGACGCGCGCCGCGCCCGCCTCACCGCCGCCCTCGCCCTCGGCCACGCCGCGCAGGCCCTGCCCGAACTCACCGCCCTGTGCGACCTCCACCCGCTGGACGAACCCCTCCAGGCCCTGCGGCTGCGCGCCCTGCGCGACGTCGGCCGCCCCGCCGAGGCCCTCGCCGCCTACGACTCCGTACGCCGCCTCCTCGCGGACCGCCTCGGCTCCGACCCCGGCCCCGAACTGCGCTCCCTGCACCGGGAGTTGCTGCACCACGGCGAGCCGGCCGGCGCCGCGGCCGCCGCCGTACAGGGCCCGGGGCCCGCACCCCGGCCCGCCCCCGCCGCGCACCCCGGCAACCTCCGCGCCCGGCTCACCTCCTTCGTGGGCCGGGAGAGCGACATCGATGCCATCCGCCGGGACCTCGCCGCGGCCCGGCTCGTGACGCTGCTCGGACCCGGCGGCGCCGGCAAGACCCGGCTGTCGCAGGAGGCCGCCGAGACCGTCGGGGACGCCGCGCTCGACGGGGTGTGGCTGGCCGAACTGGCGCCCGTGGACGACCCGGACGCCGTCCCCGAGGCCGTGCTCACCGCGCTCGGCGCCCGCGAGACCGTGCTGCGCGGAGCCGGCGCCGAGGAACTGCGGGCCGTCGCCGACCGGCACGACGACCCCGTCACCAAGCTCGCCGAACACTGCGCGAAACGCCGCATGCTGCTCATCCTGGACAACTGCGAGCACGTCGTGGACGCCGCCGCCCGGCTCGTCGAGCAGTTGCTGGAGCGCTGCCCTGAGCTGACCGTGCTCGCCACCAGCCGCGAACCCCTCGGCGTACCGGGGGAGTTGCTGCGCCCCGTCGAGCCGCTGCCCGAACCGGTGGCGATGCGCCTGCTCGCCGATCGCGGGGCGGCGGCGCGGCCCGGCTTCCGTGTCGAGGACGACCCGGAGGCCGCCGCCGAGATCTGCCGGCGGCTCGACGGACTGCCGCTGGCCATCGAACTGGCCGCCGCCCGGCTGCGGATGCTCACCCCGCGCCAGATCGCCGACCGCCTGGACGACCGCTTCCGGCTCCTCACCTCCGGCAGCCGCACGGTCCTGCCCCGCCAGCAGACCCTGCGCGCCGTCGTCGACTGGTCCTGGGACCTCCTCGACGAGGAGGAGCGGGAGGTGCTGCGGCGGCTGTCCGTCTTCGCCGGCGGCTGCGACCTCGCCGCCGCCGAGGCCGTGTGCGGGCCGGCCGCGCTGGAGGTGCTCGGCTCCCTCGTCGACAAGTCCCTCGTCGTCGCAGCCCCCTCGGGGGACGGCGAGATGCGCTACCGCCTCCTGGAGACCGTCGCCGAGTACGCGGGCGCCCGCCTCGACGAGTCCGGACGGCGCCCCGCCGCCGCGCGCGCCCACCTGACCTACTACCGCGAACTCGCCCGCACCACCGACCCCGAACTGCGCGGCCCCGGCCAGCTCGCCGCCATCGAACGGCTGCGGCGCGAGTACGAGAACCTCCGCACCGCCCTGCGCCACGCCGTCGCCGAGCGGGACGAGCAGGAGGCGATCTGCCTGGTCCTCTCCCTCGCCTGGTACTGGCAGACCCGCGACCAGCGCGTCGAGACCCGCGCCTGGTCCCGCGAGGTGATGGCGCTCGGCCCCGACCCCTTCGCGTCGCCCCGAGAGCCGATCGCCCCCCTCTACGAGAGCTGCACGGCCGCCCCGCCGCCGATGCGGCCCGAGGTCCTCGAAGAGGCACGGCGCGGAGTCCACCTCATCCACCTCGCCTGCATGGACATGGACCTGAAGACCTGGCAGACCCCCGAGGCCCAGGAGAAGCTGCGCGCCATCAGCGAGGCCTACCGGCCGGGCCTGCCGCAGACCTGCCGCAGCCCCGGCTACCTCTGGTTCTACGCCGTCCTGCTGACCGGCGACATCGAGCGCATGCGCGCCGTCGCCGACATCACGGTCACCACCTGCCGCGAACTGGACTACGGATGGGAGCTCGCCGTCGCCCTGCAGATGCGCGCCAACATCCTGGCCAACCGCTCCGACTGGGCCGGCGACGCCACCCGCGACGCCGACGAGGCACTGGAGATCTTCGTACGCCTCGGCGACGCCTGGGGTGCCGCCGAGGCCCTCTCGGCGCGCGGGGAGGCCCACGAGCGCCGCGGCGCCTACGCCCTCGCCGCCGCCGACTACGCGGAGGCGATCACCTACGCCGAACGGCTCGGCGCCCACGCGCAGTCGGCGGTGCTCAGCGCCCGGCTCGGCAGTGTCCTGGTGGAGTCGGGGGAGACCGAGCGGGGCGAGCGGATGCTGCGCGAGGTCCTGGCGAACGGACACGGCGCGGTCAACGAGGCGATGCCCGCCTCCCGCCTCTACCTCGCGATGTGGCTCGGCCGCAGCTGCCGGATCGAGGAGGCCCGCGAGCAGATGCGCCTGCTGCGCTCGGACTTCGCGGCGGTCACCTTCGTGGTGTTCGACGGGTTCGTGCTCGGTGTGGAGGCCTGGCTGGACGCGATGGACGGGCAGTTCGCGAGCGCCCGCGAGAAGGCCGGGCTGGCCCTGGCGCGGGCCCAGGACCCGCTGACGCAGATGATCGCGCCGCACATGACCTCCGCCCACCTGGTCACCGCGGCCATCGCCCTCGCCGGATTCGACGGCGGGCGGGACGCCCGTGACGCGGCCCGGCTGATCGGCACCGCCGACGCCCTGCTGCCGCCGGGCCACGTGGCGGGCCCGACGCAGGACGAGGTGCGGGCCCGGGCGGAGGCGGACGTGCGGGCCGTGCTCGGCGACGCGGCGTACGAGAGCGCGTACCGCGAGGGCGGCGGGCTCTCCCTGGAGGAGGCCGCCGCCCTCGTGTGACGCGGACCGGGACCCGCACCCGGCCGGACGTCAGCTCTTCGTCCGGAACTTGTGGATCGCGATCGGGGCCATGACCACCGTGAGCGCGGCCGTCCAGCCGAGCGTCACCCACAGGTCGTGCGCGACCGGGCCGCCCACCATCAGACCGCGCGCGCTGTCCGCGAGGGAGGACAGCGGGTTGTAGTCGGTGAAGGCCTGGAGCCAGCCCGGCATGGTCTGGGTCGGCGAGAAGATGGACGAGCCGAACTGCAGCGGCATCAGCACCAGGAAGCCCATGGCCTGCACGGACTGCGCGTTCTTCATCGTCACGCCGAGGACCAGGAAGATCCACATCAGCGCGGAGCCGAAGAGGGTGGCGAGTCCGACGGCCGCGAACAGGCCCGGCCAGTTCTCGATGTCGAAGCCGACCAGGACACCGACGATCATGAGGATCGTGGTGGCCACGAGCATCCGCATCAGCTCCACCACGATCTTGGCGAAGAGCACGGAGCCCTGGCCGATCGGCAGGGTGCGGAAGCGGTCCATGACTCCGGTCTGGAAGTCCTGGTTGAAGCCGGTGCCCACGGCCGTGGCGATGTTCATGCCCATCATGGCCATCAGTCCGGGCACCACGTACTGCACGTACTGCTGCTGGCCGCCGCCCAGCGACTGCCCGATGGAGCCGCCGAAGACGTACACGAACAGCAGGGTGAAGACGACCGGCATCAGCACGGCGTCGAACATCGACTCCGGGTCCTGGCGGATCCACAGCAGGTTGCGGCGGACCAGGGCCCCGATGTGGCGGGCGTGCGCCCGGGGCGAGATCCGGGAGTCGCCGTCGGCGCCGGCGAGGGGGACCTCGGGGGCGGGCGGCGGGGGCGTGTCGGAGCCGCTCTTCGCGAGGGTGGCGGCGGGCGACGGGCTGGCACTCACGCGGAGACCTCCTCGTAGGCGCGGACGGGGGACTCGTCCTGCGGGGCACTGGCCTTGTGGCCGGTGAGGGACAGGAACACCTCGTCCAGACTGGGCAGTTCGGTGGAGATGGAGGCGATGGTGATGCCGCGCGCGGTGACGGCGCCGACCACGGCGGTCAGTTGCTCGTCGCTGAGGATCGGCACCAGCGCGCTGCCGGTCTCGCCGTCCACGATCGTCGTGGCGAGGCCGGTGAGTCCCATGTCGTCGAACATGGCGGCCAGCGGGCGCAGTTGCCGCGGGTCCACCGGGCGGATCCGCAGCGTGCGGCCGCCGACCCGTGCCTTCAGCTCGTCGATCCGGCCGTTGGCGATGACCTTGCCGCGGTCGATGACCGTCAGCTCGGAGGCGAGCTGCTCGGCCTCCTCCATGTACTGGGTGGTGAGCAGCACGGTGACGCCGTCGGCGACCATGCGCTTGACCTCCTGCCACACCTCGTTGCGGGTGCGCGGGTCGAGGCCGGTGGTCGGCTCGTCCAGGTACAGCACGGCCGGGCTGCCGATCATCGAGGCCGCGAGGTCGAGCCGGCGGCGCATACCGCCGGAGTAGGTGGCGGCGGGCCGCTTGGCGGCCTCCGTGAGCGAGAAGCGCTCCAGGAGCTCGTCGGCGCGGCGGCGGGCCTCCTTGCGGGGCAGGTCGAGCAGCCGCCCGATCATGTACAGGTTCTCCCAGCCCGGGAGCTTCTCGTCGACCGAGGCGTACTGGCCCGTCAGCCCTATCACCCGGCGCAGCTGCCGCGGCTGGCGCAGCACGTCGTAACCGGCGACCGTGGCCTGTCCGGCGTCGGGGGTGATGAGGGTGGACAGGCAGCGGACCAGGGTGGTCTTGCCGGCGCCGTTGGGACCGAGCACGCCGAGGACGGTGCCCTCGCGCACATCCAGGTCGACACCGTCGAGCGCCTTGGTCTCGCCATAGTGCTTGACCAGCCCCCGTACGGTGACGGCGTTGCGTGTGCCGTCGCTGGGGTTCTTGTCGATTCGCGTCATGCGGCCACGCTCCCACCTGCCACCGACAAACGACCGACAGATCACCGACAGGGGGAGCGGGCCGCTGTCGGCGGCCCGTCGGCGGGCGTGGGAGCCCGTCGTCCGGCCCGTGGAAACGGCGCGGCCCCGCCGACGGGGGAAGATCGGCGGGGCCGCTCGGTGCCGCAGTGGCTCGGTGGCTCGGTGGCTCAGTGGCTCAGTGGCTCAGTGGACGGAGTGTTCCTCCTGGGGGAACGTTCCGCCGACCACGTCCTCGGCGAACGCCCTGGCCGCGTTCCCCATGACCTCGCGCAGGTTCGCGTACTGCTTCACGAAGCGGGGCATCTTGCCGCCGGTGAGTCCCAGCATGTCGGTCCAGACGAGGACCTGCGCGTCGGTCTCGGCACCCGCGCCGATACCGACGGTGGGGATGTGCAGCACCCGGGTGACCTCGGCGGCCAGCTCGGCCGGCACCAGCTCCAGGACCACGGCGAAGGCGCCCGCGTCCTGCACCGCCTTGGCGTCCCGCAGCAGCTGCTGGGCCGCCTCCTCGCCGCGCCCCTGCACGCGGTAGCCCATGGAGTTCACGGACTGGGGGGTCAGTCCGATGTGCGCCATGACGGGGATGCCGGACTCCACCAGAAGCTCGATCTGGCGGTGCGAACGCTCGCCGCCCTCCAGCTTCACCGCGCCGACCCCGGCCTCCTTGACCAGGCGGGTGGCCGAGCGCAGGGCCTGGACCGGGCCCTCCTGGTACGACCCGAAGGGCAGGTCGCCGACGATCAGGGCACGGCTGGTGCCCCGCACGACCGCCGCCGAGAGCATCGTCATCTCGTCGAGGGTGACCGGGACCGTCGTCTCGTACCCCAGGTGGCAGTTGCCCGCCGAGTCGCCGACGAGCATGACCGGGATGCCGGCCTCGTCGAAGACGGACGCGGTCATCGCGTCGTAAGCGGTGAGCATGGGCCACTTCTCGCCGCGTTCCTTGGCGGCGGTGATGTCACGCACGGTGATGCGGCGAGTGCCCTTGCCCCCGTACAGCGCTTTGCTGTCGGACTTCTGGCCAGACTCCTGACCCGGCTTCGGGGCAGCCGAAAGCTGCGTCATCGCAACGGCTCCTTCTGTCTGTCATCTCGAGGCGCCCTGACGGCGTCCCCGGATCACCCCCATGGTGGCACCTCGTGCCGACTGAGGCCAGACCGCGGGGAGCGAGCTGTGTCTCCCTCGGGCGAGGCGGGCTTCGTAAGTTCTTGGTAAGTTCTCCGTAAAGCAATTCCGATACGAGACGGTGTCGTATCGGAACTGGCTAGGCTGGAGAGCATGACAACTCCCGCTCCCTTGACCGAACGACGGGTGCCCGAGGCCGTGCACCGGCGCCGCTGGGCCATTCTCGGTGTGCTCATGCTCAGCCTGCTGATCGTGGTGCTCGACAACTCGATCCTGAACGTCGCGATCAAGACGATCTCGACCCCGGCGCCCACGGGCCTCGGCGCCACCCAGAGCGAGCTGGAGTGGGCGATCAACGCCTACACGCTCGTCTTCGCCGGACTGCTCTTCACCGCGGGCCTCCTCGGCGACCGGCTCGGCCGCAAGAAGATACTGCTCGCCGGTCTCGCCGTCTTCGGCGTGGGATCGGCGCTGGCCGCCGAGTCCGGCTCACCGGTCCAGCTCATCGTCTTCCGCGCGGTGATGGGTCTCGGTGCCGCCTTCGTGATGCCCGCCACCCTCGCCGTCCTCATGAACGTCTTCGAGCGCGACGAGCAGCCCAAGGCCATCGGCATCTGGGCCGGCGGCGTCGGCCTCGCCATCGCCATCGGCCCGATCACCGGCGGCGTGCTCCTCGACCACTTCTGGTGGGGCTCCGTCTTCCTGATCAACGTGCCGATCGTGCTGCTCGCGCTCGGCCTGATGATCTGGCTGGTCCCCGACTCCCGCGACCCGAACCCGGGCCGGCTCGACCCCGTCGGCGTGGTCCTGTCCGTCGTCGGACTCGTCCTGCTCGTCTACGGCATCATCAAGGGCGGCCAGTTGGCTGACTTCACCGACCTCAAGGTGCTCGCCACCGTCGCGGCCGGTCTCCTCGTCCTGGTCGTCTTCGTGGTGTACGAGAAGCGCAGCGACCACCCGTCCATCGACGTCACGTACTTCAAGAACAAGGTCTTCTCGGCCGCCATCTCCGCCATCGCGCTCGTCTTCTTCGCGCTGATGGGCGTCACCTTCTTCTCCGTCTTCTACACCCAGAGCGTGCGCGGCTACTCGCCCCTGCAGACCGGTCTGCTGATGCTGCCGCTCGCCGTGGCCCAGCTCATCTTCGCGCCGCGCGCCCGGCTCGTCGTCGACCGCTTCGGCAACCGCGCCACCTGCACCGCGGGCCTGCTGCTCATCGCCGCGATGCTCGCCGCGTTCGCCACCCTGGAGGCCGACACCCCCATCTGGATCCTGGAGGTCGTCTTCTTCCTCATGGGCACCGGCATGGCGCACATCATGACGCCGACCAGCGTCGTCATCATGCAGGCGCTGCCGCGCGAGAAGGCGGGCTCCGCCTCCGCGCTCAGCAACACCTTCCGCCAGGTCGGCGGCGCCCTCGGCATCGCGGTGCTCGGCTCCGTGCTCTCGACGGCGTACCGCAACGGCATCGAGGACGACCTCACCCGGCTGCCCGCCGGTCTGCGGCACACCGCGGGCGAGTCCATCGAGGCCACCCTCGGCGTCGCCGCCAAGCTCGGCCCGCGCGGCGAGGCCCTGGTCACCCCCGCCAACGACGCCTTCCTGCACGCCATGCACGTGACGGCCCTGTGCGGCGCGGGCGTCGCGCTCGTCGGCGCGGTCGTGGTCGCCCTGTTCCTGCCCGGCCGCCCGCCGGCCCCGCAGCAGGACAAGGACGAGAGCGAGTTGGTGGCCGCGGAGCAGTAACCCCCGGGAGGGACGGGCCCCGCATCAGGGAGAATCACCCCCAGCGCAACGGAGAAACGGAGTCGACGTGAGCCTCGCGGACAGCCGAGCCGGGCAGGACGTACCCGCCTCCCGGGGCCGCCCCCGCAGCGAAGCGGTGGAACGCGCCATCATCGAGGGCGTGATGAAGCTGCTGGAGGAGGGCGTCCCGCTGGGGGAGGTCTCCATCGAGCGCGTCGCCCGGACCGCGGGGGTCGGCAAGGCGACCATCTACCGTCGCTGGCGCGGCAAGGAGGAACTCTTCGTCGACGTCCTGCGTGCCGCCGAACCCCCGGAACCGGAACTGCCCGGCACCTCGATGCGCGACGACCTCGTCGTCCTGGTCGAGGCGTTGCGCCGGCGCGGCCTGGTCAACCGCTCCTCGGCGATCCTGCACAACGTGTACGCGCAGATGAAGAGCAGCCCCCGGGTGTGGGCGGCGTACCACGCGATGGTCATCGAACCGCGGCGCAGACTCGCCTTCGAGGTGCTGCGCCGCGGGCAGCTCAGCGGTGAACTGCGCGACGACGTCGACGTGGAACTCCTCAACGACATCGTCGTCGGCCCGATGCTGGTGCGCGCCCTCATGCGGCCCGAGGCCGAGTTGCCCGACGGTCTCGCGGAGCAGATCGTCGACACGGTGCTCGCGGGACTGCGGCCGACGGCGCCGTAGTCCCGTGTCCCGCACGGTAGTTCATCACGCAACGACTTGCCCGTATGTGCGTGTTTCGTCACAGAGGACCGCCGGGAGAGCGGGATACGGAACTCCTGACACCGAGTTGTTCGTCCTCGTGCCCGTACGGCCGTCCCAGGACGGCGGAAAGGGCACCGATCATCCCCTAGGGTCGTAGACGCGGGACAGACGGTGTGCACGGCAAGTTGTGAGGCGACGGTATGGCGCAGGCGTATGTGACGGAGACGGGCAGCGGCGGCTCGGGGCCCGAGCGCCGAGGATCCCGGCTTCGGCGCCTGCGTGACGACTGGCGCGGCGACCCCCGCATCTGGCGGCGCGGTCTGGTCCTCGCCGCTCTCGCGGTGCTCTTCGCCCTGGTCATGCTGCTGCACGCGCAGATCCCCAACCGGTTCGGCAACCTCGGCAGCCTCACCGAGACCTTCCTGCCCTGGCTGGGCGTCTTCGTGCCGGTGCTGCTGGTCCTCGCGGTGGTCCGCAAGTCGGCGACCGCGCTGATCGCCGTGCTGCTGCCCGCCGTCGTCTGGCTGAACCTGTTCGGCGGGCTGCTCTCGGACAAGACCGGCGGCGGCGGGGACCTGACGGTCGTCACCCACAACGTCAACGCCGACAATCCCGACCCGGAGGGCACCGCGCGCGACGTGGCCGCGTCCGGCGCCGACGTGGTCGCCCTGGAGGAACTCACGGCCTCGGCGGTCCCGGTGTACGAGAACGCGCTCGCCGCCACGTACAGGTACCACTCGGTGCAGGGCACCGTCGGGCTGTGGAGCAAGTACCCGCTGAGCGGCGCGGCCCCCGTCGACATCAAGCTGGGCTGGACGCGCGCCATGCGGGCGACGGTGACGGCGCCGGCCGGGCAGGTCGCGGTGTACGTCGCCCACCTGCCCTCGGTCCGGGTGAAGCTGGAGGCCGGGTTCACCGCCCGCCAGCGGGACAAGAGCGCCGACGCGCTGGGCGAGGCGATCGCCGACGAGCCGGTCCGGGGGGTCGTCCTGCTCGGCGACCTCAACGGCACCATGAACGACCGCGCGCTGAACGCCGTCACCGCGCAGATGCGCTCCACCCAGGGCGCGGCGGGCAGCGGCTTCGGCTTCAGCTGGCCCGCGTCGTTCCCGATGGCCCGTATCGACCAGATCATGGTCAAGGGCATCGAGCCGGTGACGTCCTGGTCGCTGCCCGAGACCGGCAGCGACCACCTGCCGGTCGCCGCGCGCGTCAAGGTGGACGCAACCGCCTCTTAACCTCCTGGAATACTGGCCTGGGAGAGTTTGTTCCTACACTGAACTTATGCTGCCCGTGCACAGCGGTGTGCACGGGCACGACCTTGCGCGCGGACGTGTCCCCCACGAGTCCGCGCGCGCCCCCGCTCCCCCTGAAAGGCCCCTCATGCCCCTGGCCCTGCTCGCCCTCGCCGTGGGCGCCTTCGGCATCGGCACCACCGAGTTCGTGATGATGGGCCTCCTGCCCGATGTCGCGGACGACCTCCACGTCTCCATCCCCACCGCCGGCCACCTGGTGTCCTCGTACGCCCTGGGCGTGGTGATCGGCGCGCCGCTGCTGGCCGCCGTCACCTCCCGGATGTCCCGGCGCGCGGTCCTGATCGGGCTCATGGGCCTCTTCGTCGTCGGCAACGCGCTGTCCGCCTTCGCCCCCGACCACCACTGGCTCCTGGCCGCCCGCTTCCTCAGCGGCCTGCCGCACGGCGCCTTCTTCGGGGTCGGCGCCGTCGTCGCCACCGGACTGGTCGCCCCCGAGCGCAAGGCGCGCTCCGTCTCGCTCATGTTCCTCGGCCTGACCGTGGCCAACATCGCCGGCGTGCCCGTCGCCACGCTCATGGGGCAGCACCTCGGCTGGCGCGCCACGTTCCTCGGCGTCAGCGTGATCGGCGTGGCCGCCATAGCCTCGCTGGCGCTGCTGATCCCCCGCGACCACGCCCCGGCCCCGGCCGGCGGCCTGCGCGGCGAGCTGGCCGCGCTGGGCTCGCTGCCCGTCTGGCTCGCGCTGGGCACCACCGTCGCGGGCTTCGGCGCCCTGTTCTCCGCGTACAGCTACATCACGCCGATGCTCACGGACGCCGCCGGGTACGCCGACGGCAGCGTCACCCTGCTGCTCGCCCTCTTCGGCGTCGGCGCGACGGCCGGCAACCTGCTGGGCGGGCGCCTCGCCGACCACTCCCTGCGGGGGACCCTGTTCGGCGGTCTCGCGTCCCTCGTCGCCGTCCTGGCCCTCTTCCCGCTGCTCATGAGCGCCCAGTGGAGCGCCGCCGTCGGGGTCACCCTCCTCGGCACGGCGGCGTTCGTCACCGGCTCGCCGCTCCAGCTGATGGTCATGGAGAAGGCCGCCGCGGCTCCGTCCCTGGCCTCCTCCGCCAACCAGGCGGCCTTCAACCTCGCCAACGCCGGCGGCGCCTGGATCGGCGGGCTCGCCCTCGCGGCGGGCTTCGGGGCGACGTCGCCGGCGGTGGCCGGGGCGATGCTCGCGGTGCTCGGGCTGGGGGTCGCGGCGGTGGCGTACGCCGTGGACCGGCGGCGCGCTCTCGTCCCCGACGGTGCCGCGGGAGGACGCCTCGTCGCGACGCACGTCCCCCGGCCCACGGAGCCGGCGCGACGCTGACACCCCGCCGTACGGGAACCCCGGACCTACGTGCCTGAGGTGACGGCAGTTCACCGAAGGGCGCGGGCAGCGTAATCTCGGCTCCGGGCGAGCCCCAACTGCGTTGACCACGAAGGGGGATGCATGCGAAGCGTGGCCGTGGACAACTGCCGGAGACGGGTTGCCGCGACTCCTCACCGCGCGGCGGCCGCGTGACCGGCGCGGCGGATCAGGCGTTCCCCACCTTCTGCCACATCAGCGAGTACGGCCCGCCCGGATATCAGAGCCTGCACAGCCTGATCGCCCTCAGCCGGCCCCTCAACCTGTGGGCGCCGTCCAGCGTGCTCGTCCGGCACGCGAGCCGTGTTCCGGCGAGACACTTCGTCCGGTACGTCGAAGAGGGCTTCATCCGCGTCCAGGCACGCGAGCCCTGGCTCACCGACCGCGCTCACCGCGACGGGCACCCGTGGGAGGACGCCCGCTGGGACGAGGAGATCGACGGAGCGCTGCTGTCCATCCTCCGCAACGACGAAAGGCTCCCGGAGAGCGAGCGAAGGGTGCTCGCGGCGCCGCCCCCGCGCGGTGAGGAGTGGGCCGCGGAGAGGCTGGCGGCCGACCCGGGGCAGGTCGAGTACTGGTATGGCGCCTACCGCGGTCCGCGCGCCGCTCACCGCATCCCTGAGGGAACACTGCAGGCCGCGAGACGGTACGCCGACAGCGGGCCCTTCGACATCGCCAAGCACATCCTGAGCGTCGCCTACAACCACGGCGCGGCCTTCGAACTCTCCGGGGCCCGGGCTCCCCTGCTGCTCGGCCGGGCGGACCGGAGTTTCGTCCGGCTGATCACCCGAGCGCCGACAGCCGACGGTGCCGCGGCGCGGGCCACCACGACACCCTCCCGCGACCTGGCGGCGGAACTGGCGGCCCAGCTGCTGGAAGTCCTGCGCCTCCTCGACGTCCACGCCGGCCCGCGCGATCTCGACACGTTCCTCCGGGGACGGGGCCGGGAGGAACTCGTCCGGTGGATCGGCGACATGTGCGAGCGGTATCGGCACCATCCCCGCCGCGAGCTCGACGGCCTGATCGTCCGGGAACTGCGCCGCGCACTGGTCCGGACCCGCTTTCGCAGCCCGGTGAGCGAGCTGCGTGAGCGTCCCATGGCCGCGGCCGTGGGCAGCATCGCCCTGGCGGCCGGGGCGGTGGACTTCGTACTGGCTCCCGGGAACGCCATGGGGATCGCCGGTATGGCGGCGGGGGCATACCAGCTGGGGTCGGGGCTCGCCCGGCAGATGGGATGGGCGCCGACGCCTTTCGACGGACCCCAGTGGCCTTTCCTGTACGCCTACTCGTCGAAGGCGAAGAAGTCTCAGCTGACGAAGATCGCCTACGCCCTGAGCAGGCACCCCGGCTGACCCGACACGGGTCCCGCTCGCTGCCGCCGCCCCTCCCCGACTGCCCGCAGGCGCCGTCCGGCGGGAGGGGACGGGGCGGTACATCAAAGGCCTGTCGCGGGGTTGGCGCGCAGCCGAGGGGACCTGGTGACGGACGTGGGTGCCTGCCCCGCGACAGGCGGATGCACCGCCCCGGCCCCGCCCCACAGATCACCGTCCGCGCCCCCGACCCGGCCCGTCGCCCGCCCACCCGGCCCCGCCCGGCATGCCCCTCGCCCTCGCCCCACCGATCATGTGACCCATGACGACGGCCCCCTTCGACCGCAGCGACCGCAAGGATGATCACCCGAACCCCAGCGATCGTCGGGACTCGCTCGTCGTCGCCCTGCTCGTCGGGCTCGGCATCGTCGCCTACAGCGCCTGGGGGCTGGAGGTCGTCCTGCCGACCGGGCTCGCGCCGGGGCGGACCTACGCCAGTGAGCTGGCCGCCCAGGACCAGCCCTTCGGCGGCCTCTTCCGTACGACGGACCTCGTCGCCGGGGTGCTGATGTGCGCCGGCGGCCTGTGGGCGTTGCTGCGGCTGTCGCCCGGTGACCGGTGGGGGACCGTCGGCTGGACGGCCGTCGTGCTGTTCGGCGTCGCCACCACCGTGGACTCACGGCTGCCCCTGAGCTGCACACCGACGGTGGACCGGCTCTGCGCCCAGCGGGAGCACGCCGGTCTCGTCCCGGTGACCCACACCGCGCACGCGACGAGCAGTGCCCTCGCGGTGTGCGCCGTCCTCGTCGCCATGCCGGCCCTCACGCACGCGGCCCGCCGCCACGCCCCCGCCTCCTCCCTGGCGCGGCTGGGCCGACCCCTCGTCGCCCTGGAACTGGCCGCCACGGCCTGGACCATCGCCGCCGTCGCCGCCCTGGAGGCAGGACACGGCAACTGGTCCCTCGGCCTCGCCCAGCGCCTCCAACTGGCCCTCATGGCCGCGTGGTTCGCGACACTCGCGCTCTCGGTCCTCCGACACCGGCGGCCCGCGCCGGAACCCCCGGCCCCCGCCCCCCGGCCCCCGCTCGCCCCGGAGACGGAGCGGGCGGCCCGATGACCTTCGTGCGCATCGACGGCGTGCCCCACCACGTCCGGGTGGACGGCACCGGCCCCGTCTGCGTCCTCAGCGCGGGCCTCGGCCTGTGCTGGTTCGACTGGGACCCGGTCGTGCCCCTGCTCGCCCCGCACCGCACGGTCGTACGGTTCGACCGCCCGGGTCTGGGACTCAGCGGACCCGCGCGGACGTGGCCCACCCTGGACGCCGAGGCGCGGCGCATCGCACATGTCCTGGACGGCTTGGGCCTCACCGCCCCGGTGACCGTCGCCGGACACTCCCTCGCGGGGTTCCACGCGGAGGCGTTCGCCCGCCTCTACCCGGCCCGTACGGCGGGACTCGTCCTCCTCGACACCAGCGTGGAGGAGGCACCGCGTCCCCGGGCGGCCCGAGCGGCACGGAACGCCGGTACGCGTGCGTGCGCCACGCTCCTGGCCGCGGCGGGCGTCCCCCGGGCCCTGGGGGCGCCACTGCGGCGAGCGGCGGTGCGAGCCGGACGCCGGAGAGGCGGCGACCCCGCCCCGTACGACCTGGTCCGCAGCGCGTACGGCACGAGTCGCTCCCTGCACGCGGTCCTGGCCGAGAACGCCACCTACCGCGACGAGGCGGTCCGACTGGACGTCCTGCGGCGGCACTTCCCCCTCCCGGACGTCCCGGTCACCGTCCTCGCGACCGGCTCCGGCCGGTGGGTCGACCGCCAACGGGCCCTGGCCGAAAGGCTGGACGCGGCCTTCCACGTCACCCGCCGGCCCTCCGGCCACCTCCTGATGCTGGACCGCCCCGAGGACGTGGCGGAGGCGGTACTCACCACGACGGCCCCCCAAGCCCCCGAACCCATCCAAGCCCTTTGAGTCGCCCGGCCCCCGAAACACCGACGCCCGCCCCTCATCCAGGGGCGGGCGCACGGAGGGTGACGGTACGTCAGTGGACTCGGTAGGAGTTCACATAGCCCGCGGCGGGCGAGCCGACGCCGGTCACGTCGTCGTAGCCCTTCACGGCCTTCAGGGAGCTGTCCTTGCCGAGGCTGCGGACGGAGGTGAGGAGCCCCTCCGACGCGTCGTAGCCGTTGGCGAAGTCGACGCGCGCCACGGCGAGTCCGGACCCCGTCGGGTTGTCCGTGACGTCGTGGTAGACCTTCGACCCGGACTTGGCGTAGATCGACGGGTTGGCGAATCCGATCGCCTTGCCGCCGCGCGCCTCCTGGGCCAGGGCCTGGACGGCGGCGATCACCGGCGCGGCGAGCGAGGTGCCGCCGATCCGGTACTCGTCGTACTGCTGCGAACCGTCGGGGAACGTCTGCGTCTGGCCGACCTTGAAACCGGTGTTGGGGTCGGCGATCGCCGCGATGTCCGGCACGGTCCGCATCGCGGTCGTACCGTTCGCGTGGGCGAGCGCGTCCGGCACGACGCCCTTCTGGTAGAAGGGCTGCGACACGGTCCGGCTGGTGCCGCCGCCCGCGCCCGAGGTGAACGCCCCGGGGAAGCCCGTCCAGCTCTTGCCGTCCTCGGAGAGGGCGGCCTTCTCGGTGCCCCAGCCGGTCTCGAAGAGGTACTTGTCGTCCTTGCCGACGGCCAGCGAGGTGCCGCCGACCGCGGTCACCCAGGCCGAGTTGGCCGGGGTGTCGACCTGCTTCGTGCCGGTGTTGGCGACCTCGTCGCCGTTGTCGCCGGAGGAGAAGTAGAAGCCGATGCCCTCGACGGCGCCGAACTGGAAGACCTGGTCGTAGGCGGCCGCGATGTCCGGCGTCTCGTTGGCCTCGATGTCGCCCCAGGAGTTGGAGACGATGTCGGCGAGGCGACCGTCGACGATCTTGTTCAGCGAGTCGAGCAGATCGTCGTCGTAGCAGGAGGCGGCACCCACGTACGTGATGTCCGCGGCGGGCGCGACCGCGTGCACGGCCTCGACGTCGAGGGTCTCCTCGCCGTACCAGCCCGCGGCCCCGCACTCCTCGGTCTTCGTGTACTTCGCGGGCAGCACCTGGCGCAGCTGGCCGCTGACGTACCTCGCGTCACCGTGCTTCTTCGCGTAGGTGGCGGCGTCGAACGCGATGGTCGGCGAGGCGTACGCGTCGGTGATGGCGACCCGCACCCCCTTGCCGGTCCGGGTGCCCGCCCCGTAGGCGGCGCGCAGCTGCTTGCCGGTGTACCCCTTGACGGCGTACGGGATCTTCTTGCCGTAGGCGTCCGGGAGCGTGCTCGCGATGTTCGAGCCGTGGTACGAGGAGAACGGCCCGGAGTTGCGGAACACCGCGTCCGGCGGCGGAAGTTGGTCCTGGTGGGTCGCCTTGTGCGGGGCGTTGTCGAGGCCGGTGACGGTCAGGACGGCGCCGTTGAGGGCGGCCGGCGCGGAGGCCGTCTTCGCGGGCGCCCGGTAGGTCTTGCCGCCCTTGGCGTAGTTGTGCAGCTGCGTGCCGAACGCCTTCTCGGCGGCGGCCACGTCACCGGTCACGGAGACGTAGTGCCGCGTCGTGCCGGTGACCTTCAGTCCCGCCGACTCCAGCCAGGAGGTCACGGCGGCGACCTGCGCCTTGGTGGCGCCGAAGCGGGCCTGTGCCTGCTTCGCGCTCAGGTACCTGCCGTACGAGGCCGACTCGGGGTCGGACACGGCCTTGGCGTACGCGGCCAGGCCGGAGGCGTCGCGGCCGGCGAGGTGGACCCGGGCGGACACCTGGGAGCTGTCGGACGTGGCCCCCTTGTCCGCGGCGGGCGTGGCCCAGGCGGGCCTGGTGCCCGTGAGGGTGTCGCGGCCCGGGCCGTCCGCGGCCTGGGCCGCGGGTATGCCGAGCGCCAGAGCGCCGGCGAGCAGCGGCAGTGTCGCTGCCAGGCTCACTCCGGCGCGCGCTGTGGCGCGGTTGGATCTCATTGAACCCCCTGCGATGCGGTTCGTCGCATGTAGTGGCCGGTCGTGATCCGCGTAGACCCCTGGGCGGAAAGGTGCACAGGGAATGGATCACGCTGGGGTCACTCTCGCGACGAACCGTTCATTCCAGGGGAATGCGGGGGCCAAGAAGACCCCAAGGAACCGTATGCGTAAGGGAATTGAGCAGTGATGCCCGTCATGTGCGGTCTTGCGCACCGGAGTCCGGTCGACGGACACCGGTCACCGGCCGGGGACCACCCGGTCACCGACGGACGGTCACCGGTCGAGGCCGCCTCTCGCCAGGGCGCCCGCCCACAGATCGGAATCGCCAACAGGGCACCCGCAGGCCGGAATCGTCGACCGGCACCCGCAGGCGGGAGTCGCAAACAGGGCGCCCGCAGACTGAGATCGCCGACAGGGCACCCGCAGTCGGGAAGCCCCGACAGGGGCACCCGCAGACTGGAATTCCCAACAGGGCACCCTCAGTCGTGAGTCGCCAACAGGACAACCCCAGGCAGCAGTCGGCGAGGAACCGCAAGGGAAGCCGGAGCGCCCGTGGCTCAGTCCGGCGGCGTCGCGCCGCGCGCCTTCAGCAGGTCGGTGATCAGGTCCATCTCGGACCGCTGGCCCGCGACCATGCCCTTGGCCAGCCGGCGTTCGACGCCGACCTCGCACCTGCGCACGCAGCCCTCGGCCATGTGCACGCCGCCCGCGTGGTGGGCGTACATCAGCCGCAGGTAGGTGATCTCGGCGGTCTTGCCGTTCTCCTTGCGGAGGCGGTCCATCTCCGTGTCGGTCGCCATGCCCGGCATCAGCGCGCCGTCCTTGCCGGAGGCCATGCCGCCCATGTCCATCCACGTCATCGGCGGGTCGGCGGAGACCTTCGGCAGCTCCCAGAGGTCGAGCCAGCCCAGCAGCATGCCGCGCTGGTTGGCCTGCGTCTGCGCGATGTCGTAGGCGAGGCGCCGCACCTCCTCGTCCTCGGTGCGGTCGCGCACGATGTACGACATCTCGACGGCCTGCTGGTGGTGGACGGCCATGTCCCGCGCGAAACCCGCGTCCGCGGAGTCCGCGGCGGGCGTCCCCGGGCCGGAGTCGCCGCCGTCGGCGACGGCGTACGTGATCGCCCCGGCCGCCACGAGCACGGCCGCCGCGGTACCCGCGATCCAGCCCGTCTGTTTCGTCCGGCTCACTTCGACAGGCCGTTGGTGCACGCGGCACCCGGTTCGGGCGTCTGCTTGCCCTGCACGTACGCGGAGAAGAAGGCGTCGACGGCCGGGTCGCTCGCCCCGGTCACCGTGCGCTGCTTGCCCCACGCGCTGAGCATGATCGGGTCCTTCTGGTCCTCGACCGGGCTCATCAGCGTGTACGGGGTCTTCTTGACCTTCGCGGCGAGCGCCTTGACGTCGGCTTCCGGGGCCTTGTCGTTGTACGTCACCCAGACCGCGCCGTGCTCCAGCGAGTGCACGGCGTTCATGTTGCCGACCGGCTCGGTGTAGACGTCGCCGTTGCAGTTCATCCACACCTGGTTGTGGTCGCCGCCGACCGGAGGCTCCATCGGGTACTTCACCGTCTTGGTGACGTGGGTGCGGCCCAGCGTGCCCTTCCAGGTCTTCACGCCGTCCTTGCCGGTCACGAAGTGGCCCGAGGTCCCCTTGGAGTCGCTCGCCGAGCTGTCCTTGTCGGACTGCGACGTGACGAGGTACGTCCCGCCGGCGACGAGACCCGCGACGATCACCACGCTCGCGCCGATCGTGAGGATCCGGTTGCGGCGCTCGCGGGAGCGGTCTGCGCGACGCATCTCCTCTATCCGCGCCTTGCGCGAGGCGTTGGAGCTGTTCTTGGCGGAACCCATGGCGAGTCCTTCGGGGGCTGGTGGATGTGGGACGGACGGGTTTGCTGATCGTAGTGGGAACGGGGGCGGGGTATGGAGGGAGGTCGCGGGAATGTCCGAAGGTGCCCGGTGCCGCCGGCCGCCGGCCCCGGCCCGGAGCCCGTCCCGCACCGCTCCTCGGTATCGCCGGACCCGGGTGAGCAGGCAGTATGGGCAGCAGCGCAGTACACCTGCCGTACGCGAGGCGTTCAGTCCATGGTCGGTCTGCCGATCAAGGTCCGCAACGCGCACGAAATGGTGTTGTGGTGGGATGCTCATGTGCCCCGATCGTCCCCGAGGCGTGGGAGCAGGCGGCCTGACCGGCAAGGATGGGTGGAAGCGGAAGATGGACAAGCAGCAGGAGTTCGTGCTCCGGACACTGGAGGAGCGTGACATCCGGTTCGTACGCCTCTGGTTCACGGACGTGCTCGGCTTCCTGAAGTCGGTGGCCGTGGCCCCGGCCGAGCTGGAGCAGGCGTTCGACGAGGGCATCGGGTTCGACGGCTCGGCGATCGAGGGCTTCGCCCGGGTATACGAGTCCGACATGATCGCCAAGCCGGATCCGTCGACGTTCCAGGTGCTGCCGTGGCGCGCCGAGGCCCCGGGTACCGCCCGGATGTTCTGCGACATCCTGATGCCCGACGGCTCGCCGTCCTTCGCGGACCCCCGCTACGTCCTCAAGCGCGCCCTCGCCAAGACCTCCGACCTCGGGTTCACCTTCTACACCCACCCCGAGATCGAGTTCTTCCTGCTGAAGGACCGCCCGCTGGACGGCTCGCGGCCCACCCCCGCCGACAACTCCGGCTACTTCGACCACACCCCACAGAACGTGGGCCAGGACTTCCGGCGCCAGGCCATCACGATGCTGGAGTCGATGGGCATCTCGGTCGAGTTCAGCCACCACGAGGGCGCCCCCGGCCAGCAGGAGATCGACCTGCGCTACGCCGACGCGCTCTCCACGGCCGACAACATCATGACCTTCCGGCTGATCATGAAGCAGGTCGCGCTGGAGCAGGGCGTGCAGGCCACGTTCATGCCGAAGCCGTTCTCGGAGTACCCGGGGTCGGGCATGCACACCCACCTCTCCCTCTTCGAGGGCGACCGCAACGCGTTCTACGAGTCCGGCTCGGAGTACCAGCTCTCCAAGGTCGGCCGCTCCTTCATCGCGGGCCTGCTGCGGCACGCGGCGGAGATCTCGGCGGTCACCAACCAGTGGGTGAACTCCTACAAGCGCATCTGGGGCGGCTCGGAGCGCACCGCGGGCGCCGGCGGCGAGGCCCCCTCGTACATCTGCTGGGGCCACAACAACCGCTCGGCCCTGGTCCGCGTCCCGATGTACAAGCCCGGCAAGACCGGCTCGGCCCGCGTCGAGGTCCGCTCCCTGGACTCCGGCGCGAACCCCTACCTCGCCTACGCCCTGCTGCTGGCCGCCGGCCTCAAGGGCATCGAGGAGGGCTACGAGCTCCCGCCGGGCGCCGACGACGACGTCTGGGCCCTGCGCGACGCCGAGCGCCGCGCCCTGGGTATCGAGCCCCTCCCGCAGAACCTGGGCGAGGCCCTGACGCTCATGGAGCGCAGCGAACTGGTCGCCGAGACCCTCGGTGAGCACGTCTTCGACTTCTTCCTCCGCAACAAGAAGAGCGAGTGGGAGGAGTACCGCAGCGAGGTCACCGCCTTCGAGCTGCGGAAGAACCTGCCGGTGCTGTAGGCGCAGGTCGGACGGTTTCCACTGTCTTCTCCGAGAGGGGCCACGGTCGTCGTCTGTGGCCCCTCTCGCCGTTCGACTGCGGCTAGGCCGTTTTGGGCGGGTCGGGCGCCGAGCCAGTGCGCTTGCACACGCCAGGCATTGCCCTGCGGCTGCGGCCCTCGCGGCTCGGCAGTAGGCGCATGTATACGCGGAGCGTGAAGCCTGGGTCTGCGTGCCCCAGGGAGGTGCTCAGAGTTTTGATGGCCTCGCCCGCGTCCAGGAGCACTGATGTGTAGAAGTGCCTTAGGGCGTGCATACCGTGCTCGCGGGCGGACTGGTGACGTTCGCCCGGCCTGGGCTCAGGTATGACGCCGGTCGCAATGAGTGTGGACCCTTAGAAGTGCGTGTTGAGGTCCGTATGGCGCATGGCGCCACGGCCGTCGGGGCGCACGAACAGGAGCTGCATCGTGACCGGGCGGCAGTCAGGACGCTGCCACGGCAATGTCACTGCTACGGCAAGGTGAGTAGCCGTGTGCTTCTGGAAAAAGCGCGTGCGACAGAGCCGGCGAGCGGCACATCCCGTTCTTCCTCGCGTTTCGGAACAGCCAACACGAGCTTCCTGCCAGTTCCTTCAGCTGGCAGGCACGGGCCATGCGATGGCCCCGGCGTTGTCGAGGTCCACGAGGGTGAGGCCGGTGGTCGGCCATGCCCGTGGCTTCCCGCCCTTGCACCCAAGGGGGGAGCTTGATGACGTTCGGGTCGGTGATGGCGTCGGCTTAGCCGTGGCACGTGCAGGGCCGAGGGTCTTCATGCTTCGCGCCGGCGTTCAGGCCACCATAGGCGACGCGTGAATTCTTAGATCAAGCAACGCCCTTCGCGACACGTTCTTTCGTGTGTGACTCTGCGGCTGTGTCCAAGGGAGCTGCCGGACCTGATCCGGCAGCTCCTTTCTGTCTGCTCGCGGCTATCCACAGCCAGTGCGAGATAGGAAAAACAAGGGTGCTCGGCCCTCAAAGGCAGCGCTGTAACAACCAGTGAGCCGCGATCTCGGATCCGTCGGACGACGTTCGGCCGAGAGATTTGCCTCGACCTCGCCGACGGCGCCAGGCCCACGAGTGCGCCTCAGGGGCCCGGTGACAGGCACCGCTACTTCACCGTCAGCGATCGGAGGCGGCCCTGGCAGCCCCCTCGCACGTGCGGCGAGGACGGAGCGCCCTCGGTGCGGACACTCACGGGGTTTGACGGCCCAAGTACGCGTGAAGGGTGTGGGAGCCCGCTGGAAATCTGCCAACTCGATCGGATTGTTGGCTGGAGCTGCTGGCGGCTCGGGTCTAGAGCCGGGCCGTCTCTGGACCGTCGCAGGTCGGCCCACAGCGACCAACAACGACCGTGAACGGTACCTCGACCGCGGGTGTCGGCACCTCGGCCCGAGTTGTTCGAGAGACACCCGGCGCCGCATGACTTCCTCCGCAACAAGAAGAGCGAGTGGGAGGAGTACCGGAGCGAGGTCACCGCGTTCGAGCTGCGGAAAAACCTGCCGGTGCTGTAGGCGCGTGAGGGCGGGTTCGGCCCTCGGTACGGCACAGGGGCCGACGGTCGTGGACCGTCGGCCCCTTCGCGTGGGAACGGGGTGGACGCCCGTCCGCGGGCCCGGCGAAAAGAGGTTGACGTCTGCCGGGCGGGGCGGTCGGATGGCGCCTCATGGGTGTGAGGGAGATGCGACCCGTCGACGACGGTCTCGTGCGCCGGCTGGTGGCTGGGCAGTTTCCGCGGTGGGCCGGGCTCGGGGTGGAGCGGGTGCCGTCCGGGGGCACGGTGAACGCCATGTACCGGCTGGGCGAGGACATGGTCGTCCGGCTGCCGCTGACGGCGGGCGGGGCCGGGGACGTGTTCCTGGAGCGGGAGTGGCTGCCCCGGCTGGCCCCGGCGCTCCCGGTGGCCGTTCCTGAGGTGCTGGGGGCCGGAGAGCCCGTCGAGGGCTGGCCGTGGCCGTGGTCGGTGTACCGGTGGCTGGCCGGCACCCTGCCCGAGGCGGGGGCGTTGAGCGCGCCGGAGCCGCTGGCCGAGGACCTGGCCGGATTCGTGACCGCGATGCGGGGCGTCACCCTGCCGGGGGCGCCGCAGGCCCACCGCGGGGGACCGCTCGCCTCGCTCGACGAGGAGACGCGGGCGGCGATCACGGCGCTGCGCGGGATCCCGGAGGAGGGCGTCGACTGCGACGCCGTGACCGCCGTGTGGGAGGACGCGCTGCGTACCCCCGGCCCCGACGGGCCGCCGGTGTGGCTGCACGCCGACCTGATGCCGGGCAACCTGCTGGTCGACGGGGGCCGGCTGACCGCGGTGATCGACTTCGGGTGCATGGGGGCGGGCGACCCGGCCTGCGACCTGTTCCCGGCCTGGAACCTGCTGCCCGCAGGGGCCCGGAAGGTCTTCCGCGAGGCCCTCGGGGCGGACGAGGCGTCCTGGACCCGCGGCCGGGCGCGCACGCTCTCCCAGGCGGTGATCGCCCTGCCGTACTACCGCACGACGAACCCGTCGATGGCCGGCAACGCCCGGCACGTGATCCGGGCGGTGCTGGAGGAGGTCCGCTGATCCGCGCGTCCGGGGACGGGTGGGTCAGGGCAGGAACGCCGGGGACACGGCCGCGGCGCTGATGCGCCGCGGCCCTCCCGCGCCGTCGGACGGGATCGCGTAGAGGTCGGCCCCGTAGTCGCCGGGCAGCGAGTAGACGAGGGTGTGGTCGTCCCGCCAGAGGGCCTGGTCGTCGACGCTGCGGGATTCCGCGAGGGGGGTCTCGCGCAGCGTGGCGAGGTCGAGGACGTACAGGCGCCAGGGGGCGTCCGCCGGGAGGCCCGCCACCCGCTTCTTGAACGCGATCCGCGTGCCGTCGGGGGAGAGGGACGGGCACTCCACGTTCGTACGCACCGTGGTGACGGTGCGCGTGCGCAGGTCGCCCCGGACCAGGTACGTCTTCCCCCTCGTCGCCAGCGTCGCGTAGAAGTGCCGGTCGTCGGCCGCGAAGGTGACGCCCCAGAAGTTGACGTCCGCCGCGCGGTACGGACGGCCGTTCCGCACGACGCGGAACGTCTCCAGGGAGGGCGTGAACCGGCCCGTGCGGGTGTCGACGATCGCCGCGCGCGTGGAGAAGTCGGTCCCCGCGTAGGAGTCACCGCCCACGAATGCCGTCCAGGCCGCGAACCGGCCGCTCGGGGAGACCCGCGCCCGGGACGGGATGCCCGGCACGTCGTAGCGGGCCCGCACGTGCAGGCCGGCGTCGAGGACCACCGCCCGGTAGGTGTCCTGGACGGGGCCGTGGACCGCCTGGAGGCATACCCCGGTGCCCGCCGCCGCGTGGAAGCGCAGGCACTTCACCCCGGACGCCGTCCGCGGACCCGACGGGTCGGCGGCCCGGACCGAGGTCAGCTCGTCGCGGTGCGGGCCCCACGCCATGTTCCGGAACACCATGCGCGCGCCCGCGCCGGTCAGCGCGACCGGGCCCGCGGTGATCCGCGGACCCCCGGGTCGCGCCCGGTCCCGGCGGTCGGCGCGGTCCGAGGCGTGCAGCACGGACGCCGTGGCGACGCCGGCCAGGACGAGCAGCGACAGGGCCAGGACCAGGATGCGGCTGCGAAGGGTCATGCGGGGCCTTCCGGGGTCGTCGCGGCTGGCCTCAGCAGACCGAGCGAGCACAGGGCGCAGACGGCCAGCAGGACGGCCGAGGCGGTGAGCGCCGTGCGGTCGCCCCACGCCGTCCAGGCCGCGCCGAAGCCGAGCGAGCAGACGAACCGGGCGAGCGCCTGCCCGGTCTGGACGAGGGCCAGCCCCGACGAGCGCAGTGCCTCGGGCACGCTGTCCGACGCGGCGGCCATCAGCACGCCGTCGGTGGCCGCGTAGAAGCCGCCGTGCAGGAGCAGCACGGCGTACGGCAGGGCGGGGCCGTGCCAGGAGGAGAGCAGCAGGCCGTACGCGAGGAGCAGGCCGCTGTGGCCCGCGAGGAACACGCGCCACCTGCCCGCCCGGTCGGCGAGCCGGCCGAGCGGGACGGCGAGCAGCAGGAACGCCGCCGCCGTGCCGAGGGGGAGCAGGGCGAACCAGCGGTCCGGTACGCCGAGGCGCCGCTGGAGCAGCAGGTACACGAAGGAGTCGCTGACCGTCGCGAGGCCCAGCAGCAGCGCGCAGACGGTGACGCGGCGCAGCCCCCGGTCCCGCAGCAGCCCGAGGGCGGCGCGGAGCGTCGGCCGCGGCTGCCGCGCACTTCCGGCGCCCTTCGCCGGCTCCCCGGCGCCTCTTCCCTTGTCTCCGGGGCCTCTCTCCGTCCCCTTTGCCTCCCTCGCCGTGTCTCCGGCGCCGGGCGCGGCCGAGGCGCGCCCCGGAACGAACAGCACCAGGACGAGCACCCCCGTCACCGCCACGCAGAAGCTGACGGTGAACACCGCGTCGTAGCCGTCGACCGTGGCGCGCAGGATCAGGAAGGCGGCCAGGGGGCCGAGGAGGGCACCCGCCGTGTCCATGGCCCGGTGCACGCCGAACGCCCGGCCGCGCGTCTCGGGCGTGCTGGACAGGGAGATCAGCGCGTCGCGCGGGGCGGTGCGCAGGCCCTTGCCGGTCCGGTCGGCGGCGAGGATCAGGCCGATCGGGGTCAGCGAGTGGGCGAGCAGGAGCAGGGGTTTGCAGGCCGCCGACAGGCCGTAGCCGAAGCCGGCGACCCACTTGTGGCGGCCGCCTCCGCGGTCGGCGAGATGCCCGCCGGCCAGCCGTACCAGCGCCGAGAAGCCGTTGTAGATCCCGTCGAGCAGCCCGAAGCCCAGCGGTGACAGGCCGAGGCCCGCCACCAGGTACAGGGGCAGCACCGCCGTCACCATCTCGGACGAGACGTCGGTGATCAGGCTGACCGTGCCGAGGGCGAGCACCGTGGGGGCGACCGCGGCACGACGCCGCCCGGCGAGGGGCCGGGCGGCGTCTTCCGCGGACGCCGTCGCCGGGGTGCCGGCCTGGCTGTCCGCTACGTACACGTCAGGACGTCCAGATGCCGGTGATGTCCTTGGCGGAGGCCGCGTTGCCCGCGTGCGGGAGGCCGTGCATGTCCTCCAGGGTGCGCAGCAGGTCGTAGTGGTTGTACGTGGTCGACGAGGTCGAACCGGGGGTCACCTGCTGGCCGTAGAGCACCGTCGGGATGCGGTTGCCGCTGAGCCGGTTGTCCTCGTCGAAGGTGACGACGAGGAGGCTGTTGTGGGTCTTCGCCCAGGTCGCGTACGCGCCCAGCTTGTTCTTCAGCCAGGTGTCGCCGGTGGACACCGAGCAGTCGTGCATGTCGCTGCACAGGTTGGGGACGACGAAGGAGACCTGGGGGAGCGTCGTGTAGTCCGTCGGGAACTGGGCGAACGTCTTCGCCGACGACGTCGGCACGTTCTTGAAGCCGAACCACGGGTTGTGCTTGCGGGCGTACGAGCCGCTGCTGCACGTGGTGGAGCCCTGGCTGGGGAGGGTCTCGTTGTAGCTGGCCCAGCTCTTGCCCGCCGCGATCAGCTCGGAGGCGAGGTTCGGGGCGGAGGAGAAGCCCGGCGTGTAGCAGCTGTCGTCGGTGATGCCCTGGGTGGAGCCGGAGAAGAGCGCGAAATAGTTGGGCTGGCTCGGGTGGGTCTCGGCGTACGTCTGGGAGAGGTTGGCGCCCCCGCTCTTGAGCGAGTTGATGTACGGGGCGCTGGAGGAGCCGATCACCTGGCTGTAGGCGTGGTTCTCGAAGACCACGACGACCACGTGGTCAGGGGTCGGGACCACGCCCGCGGCCTGCGCCGGGGACGAGCCGCCGAACCCGGTCCAGAGCCCGGCCGCGGCGGCGGCGAGGGCCAGGGCGGACGCCACGAGGGTGCGGCTGCGGCGGTACACGGTTCTGCCGGACACTTCAGACCTCCGGTTGGGGGACGAGGACGAGGACGAGAGCGGTGCGGACAGAGCATGCTCACGCCAACATTCCCGTGGCCCACGTCCCCCGGCCCGAGGAGTGAAGAGCGGGTGAACTACTGTCGCCCGGCCGCCAGCTCCGTAAGGAGCTTGTGGAGCGGCTTCGTGGCCCGCTGCCGGTACTCCTGGATCGCCCAGCCGTTGCCGTCCGGGTCCGTGAAGTACATGAAGGTGGCACCGTCCTGCGGCGCGAAGGCCTGCGGCTCGCTGACGTCGAGCCCGCGCCCCCTGAGCTCCTGGTACGCGGCCTTGGCGTCCTCCACGCACAATTGCAGGCCGTGGTACGTCCCTGGCCGCGGCGTCCCGGTCGGGATCGGCAGCCCGTCCACGAGCGCGATGGAACACCCGGAGCCCGGCGGCGTCAGCTGGACGATCCGCACCCCCTCCATCACCTCGCCGTCCAGATCGACGTGGAAGCCGACCTTGTCCCGGTAGAACTCCTTGGCCCGGTCCACGTCGGAGACCGGCAGCACGATCACTTCGAGGGTCATGTCCACTGGATGCGTCCCTTCCTCGTACGCCGGCCGGGCCCGGTGGCGTCCGGCCGGACGGCTCCCCCTCACCGAAGCCGAATGCGGGCCGCCGCGCCACCGCTTGCGCCGAACCGGGCGCCGCGGTTCACACGAACCCGCCCCCGGAGCCGCCCGGGCGCTCTGCGGTTAGGCTCACACGCGTACGACCTTGATCCGACAGGAGGCCGAGGATGACGGCGCCGGGGCGCAGAAGCAGTACCTTCACTCGGCTGCTGCGGCACGGTTTCACCGACCCGTCCGCCGCGGAGCGGCTCCTGGACGGCGCCGAGCTGGCTCCCGTGCGGGCCGACCCCGTCCTGCTCGACGCGCTGGGCGCCACCGCGGACCCGGACCTCGCGCTGCTCGGGCTGGTCCGCCTCGTCGAGGCGCAGGACGGCCACACCGCGCAGCGCGAGCTGCTGGACACGCTCATAGCGTCGAAGCCGCTGCGCGACCGGCTGCTCGGCGTGCTCGGCGCCTCCGCCGCCCTCGCCGACCACCTGGCCCGCCACCCGCAGGACTGGCAGGCGCTCGCCATGTACGAGCCGCGGGACCTGCACCCCGGGGTGGAGGAGTTCGAGCGCGGGCTCGCGGAGGCCGACGACCCCGTCTCGCTGCGCGTCGCCTACCGCCGCTGCCTGCTGTCCATCGCCGCCCGTGACGTGTGCGGCACCACCGACGTCACCCAGACCGCGGCCGAGCTCGCGGACCTCGCGACGGCCACGCTGCGCGCCGCCCTCGCGATCGCGCGGGCCGCGGCGCCCGACGACGGGGCGCTGTGCCGCCTCGCGGTCGTCGCGATGGGCAAATGCGGCGGCCACGAGCTGAACTATGTGTCCGACGTCGACGTCATCTTCGTCGGCGAGGCCGCCGACGGGGCCGACGAGGGCAAGGCGATCCAGGCCGCCACCCGGCTGGCCTCGCACATGATGCGGATCTGCTCCGAGTCCACCGTCGAGGGCAGCATCTGGCCGGTGGACGCCAACCTCCGCCCGGAGGGGCGCAACGGCCCGCTGGTGCGGACCCTCAGCAGTCACCTCGCCTACTACCAGCGGTGGGCCAAGACCTGGGAGTTCCAGGCCCTGTTGAAGGCGCGGCCGGTGGCCGGGGACCTCGCGCTCGGCGAGCAGTACGTCCAGATGCTGGCCCCGCTCGTCTGGCAAGCCGCCGAGCGCGAGAACTTCGTCCCGGATGTGCAGAAGATGCGCCGCCGGGTCGTGGAGAACATCCCCGTCGCCGAGATCGAGCGCGAGCTGAAGCTCGGCCCCGGCGGCCTGCGGGACGTCGAATTCGCCGTGCAGCTCCTGCAGTTGGTGCACGGGCGCGCCGACACCTCGCTGCGCAGCGGCACCACGCTGGACGCCCTCAAGGCCCTCGCCGCCGGCGGGTACGTGGGCCGCGCCGACGCGGTGCAGCTCGACGCGGCCTACCGCTTCCTGCGCTCCATGGAGCACCGCATCCAGCTCTACCGGCTGCGGCGGACCCACCTAGTGCCCGAGGGCGAGGCGGATTTGCGGCGCATCGGGCGCTCGCTCGGGCTGCGCACCGACCCCGTCACCGAGCTGAACCGCGAGTGGAAACGGCACGCGTCCGTCGTACGCCGGCTCCACGAGAAGCTGTTCTACCGGCCGCTGCTCGACGCCGTCGCCCAACTCGCCCCGGGCGAGACCAGGTTGAGCCCGGGTGCGGCGCGCGAGCGGCTCGTCGCGCTCGGGTACGCCGATCCCGCCGCCGCGCTGCGCCACCTGGAGGCGCTGGCCTCCGGGGTCACCCGCAAGGCCGCCATCCAGCGGACCCTGCTGCCGGTGCTGCTGGGCTGGTTCGCGGACTCCGCCGACCCGGACGCCGGACTGCTCAACTTCCGCAAGGTGTCGGACGCGTTGGGCAAGACACCCTGGTACCTGCGGCTGCTGCGCGACGAGGGCGCCGCCGCCGAGAACCTGGCGCGCGTGCTGTCCGCGGGACGCCTCGCCCCCGACCTGCTGATGCGCGCCCCGGAGGCGGTCGCGCTGCTCGGCGACGGCGCGGCCGGCGGCCTGGAGGCCAGGAGCCGGGCGCACCTGGAGCAGGAGGTCCTCGCCGCGGTGAGCCGCGCCTCCGGCGGCGAACAGGCGGTCACGGCCGCGCGCGGGGTGCGCAGGCGCGAGCTGTTCCGTACAGCCGCCGCCGACATCGTCGCCTCGTACGGCACCGAGGAGACGCCCGCCGTGGCCGACCAGGGCGCCCTGGTCGACCGGGTCGGCGCGGCCATCTCGGACCTCACGGCGGCGACCCTCTCCGGGACGCTGCGCGCCGTCGTCAGGGACACCTGGGGCGAGACGCTGCCCACCCGCTTCGCCGTGATCGGCATGGGCCGCTTCGGCGGCCACGAGCTCAACTACGGCTCCGACGCGGACGTCCTGTTCGTGCACGAGCCGCGGGAGGGCGCCGACGAGCAGGAGGCGGCCCGCGCCGCGAACACCGTGGTCTCCGAGATGCGGCGGCTGCTCCAGTTGCCCAGCTCGGACCCGCCGCTGCTCATCGACGCCGACCTGCGTCCCGAGGGCAAGTCCGGGCCGCTGGTGCGGACCCTCAAGTCCTACGCGGCCTATTACCGCCGCTGGTCCCTCGGCTGGGAGTCGCAGGCGCTGCTGCGCGCGGAGCCGGTCGCAGGCGACGAGGACCTGGGGCGCCGTTTCATCGAGCTGATCGACCCGCTGCGGTACCCGCCGGACGGGCTCGGGGACGACGCCGTACGGGAGATCCGGCGCCTGAAGGCCCGCATGGAGTCCGAGCGGATGCCGCGCGGCGCCGACCCGACCCTGCACACCAAGCTCGGCCGGGGCGGCCTTTCCGACGTGGAGTGGACGGTGCAGCTGCTCCAGCTCAGGCACGGCGCCACCGAGCCGGGGCTGCGCACGACGCGCACCCGGGCCGCGCTCGCCGCCGCGTCCGCCGCCGGGCTGCTGTCCGAGGAGGACGCGGAGATCCTGGACGAGGCGTGGGTCCTGGCCACGAGGGTGCGCAACGCGGTGATGCTCGTACGCGGCCGGGCCGGGGACACCTTCCCCTCGGACGGCCGGGAGCTGGCGGCGGTGGGCCGGTACCTGGGGTACGAGGCCGGCCACGTCGGGGACCTGCTGGACGGCTACCGGCGTACGACGCGGCGGGCCCGCGCGGTGGTGGACGACCTGTTCTACGGAGGCTAGGGCCTGTCGCCGGAGCAGAAACGCTGGTGCCGCGGGGTCTGGTCGGCCGGGACCAACCGTCGGTCACGGCCCGCCCGATCGGACGACAGGCCCTGGCGGGCGTCCTCCTCCGCCGGAGTCAGGCGCCGTCCGCCCGGCCGGCGGGGACCCGCCCGGGCCGGCCCGACAGCACCCGACCGGGGACGGCCGACCGCTCCTGAGCGTGGGCGGCGCTCGGCGTGTGCCGGCGGGCGGGGCGGGGCCGGTGCGCTCCCGGGCCGCGGGTCAGGGCCACTCCCGTCAGGACCACCGCCATGCCCGCGAGGACCCGTGGTGTGAGCTCCTCGCCCAGGACGAGGGCGCCCAGGGTCACCGAGACGACCGGCAGCAGGTAGCCGACCGTGGCGGCGGCGGTGGGGCCCTCGTCGGCGATCAGCCGGTAGTTGAGGTGGAACGTGACACCCGTGCCGAGGATGCCCAGGGCGACGACGGCGAGGACGCCCGTGGTGTCCACGTGCAGGGGGCCGGGGCCCGCGACGGGCAGGGCGAGCGCGGTCCACGCCGTGGCCGCGAGGAGCTGGGCCGCGGAGACGGCCGTCGGGTCCTTCCGCGCGGTGAGGTGACGGCCCATGTACGCGAAGGCCAGCGCGTAACTCAGCGCCGCCCCCGCGAGGGCCAGGGCGCCCCAGCTCGTCAGACCGGCACGCTGCCACGGCGCGAAGATCAGCAGGGTGCCCGCGAAACCTAGCGCCAGGCCGGCCAGCCGGACGGGACGCACCCCGCGGTCGGTCCCCAGGAGGACGCCGGTGAGCAGGGACCACAGGGGAGTGGTGGCGTTCAGGACACCGGCGACACCGGAGTCGACCGTCTGCTCGCCGACGGCGAAGAGGGCGAACGGAACGGCGTTGCAGAGCAGGGCGGCCACGGCGAGATGGCCCCAGGTCGCGCGGGACCGGGGGAGCCGTCCGCCCCGGGCCCGGGCCAGGGCGACGAGGACGGCGGCGCCGAGCGCGCAGCGCGTGACCGCGATCTGGGCGGGGGTCAGGCCGTGGTTCAGGGCCACCTTGATCCAGAGGAAGCTCGAACCCCAGAGCAGCGCGAGCAGGCCCATGCGGACGGTCGAGGCCGGGTGAGAAGGCATGCGCCCACGGTCCCCGACAGAACACGTGAGGACAAGTGAAGAGTTGTGCACACACTGTTAAGCTGCGCTGCATGATGGATGTGCGACGCATGCAGGTCCTGCGGGCCGTGGTGAGCGCCGGGTCGGTGACCGCGGCGGCCGCGGACCTCGGCTACACGCCGTCGGCCGTCAGCCAGCAGATCGCCGCCCTGGAGAAGCAGACCGGGACGGCGCTGCTGGAGCGGATCGGCCGGGGCGTGCGGCCCACGCCCGCCGGGCTGCTCGTCGCCGGGTACGCGGACGCCATCGGGCGGCAGGTCGCCGAGGCGGAGACCGCGCTGGCCGACCTGCTCGCCGGACGTACCGGACGGCTCGCGGTGCGGTACTTCGCCACCGCCGGAGCCGCGCTGGTGGCCCCGGCGATCGCCCGCCTGCGGGCCGGGCACCCGGGGATCGCGGTGGAGCTGCGGCTGAGCGGCCCCGAGGACCCGCTGCCGGACGTGCGGGAGGGGCGGGCCGATCTGGCGCTCGTGGTGCGTCCGCACGGCACCGCACCCGACGGCGTGCGCATGGTGCACCTCGTCGACGACCCCTACCGCGTGGTCCTGCCCGAGGGGCACCGCCTGGCGGAGCGCGGGACGCTGGAACTCGCCGAGCTCGCCCAGCTGCCCTGGGTCGGCAGCGAGCGGCCGGGGCCCTGCCTCGACGTCCAGCTCGACGCCTGCGCCGCGGCCGGTTTCCGGCCCCATTTCGTGGTGGACAGCGAGGACTACGTCACCGCGCAGGGGTTCGTCGCGGCGGGGCTGGGCGTCGCCCTCGTCCCCCGCCTGGGTCTCGGCGAACCCCGTCCCGGCGTGGTGACACGGGAGGTCCGCGGCCCCGAGCCGGTACGGGCCATCCATGCCGCCGTACGCGAGACGGCGCCGGCGCAGCCCGCGCTGCGTGCCCTGCTGGACGCCCTGAGGGACACCGCCGGCGGGGGCTGAGCGCCGCCCGCGACCGCCGGACCGGGCCGGCGGGCGGCCGGGTCAGGTCCCGAGCCGCAGGGCCGGTGGCTCGCCCGGCTCCGGCACCCGGCGGGGCAGGGCGTACGGCAGGGCGCCGTACCACAGGCCCGCGACGGCGAAGCCGAAGGCCAGGCAGATCACGCCGCCCACCGCGTCCAGCCAGAAGTGGTTGGCCGTGGCGACGATGACCACGAGGGTGGCCGCCGGATAGAGCAGGCCGAGGACGCGGGCCCACGGCGCCGAGGCCAGGGCGAAGATCGTGAGGCCGCACCACAGGGACCAGCCGATGTGCATCGAGGGCATCGCCGCGTACTGGTTCGACATGTTCTTGAGGTCGCCCGACGCCATCGAGCCCCACGTCTGGTGGACCAGGACCGTGTCGACGAAGCCGGCGCCGGTCATCAGGCGCGGCGGCGCCAGCGGGTAGAAGTAGTAGCCGACGAGGGCGACCGCGGTCGTCGCGAAGAGCGCCGTGCGCGTCGCCGCGTACCGGCCGGGATGGCTGCGGTACAGCCACACCAGAACACCCAGCGTCACCACGAAGTGCAGTGTCGCGTAGTAGTAGTTCATGCCGACGATGAGCCATGTCACCGCGTTCACGGCGTGGTTGACCGACTCCTCGACGGCGATCCCGAGCGTCTGCTCGACGCGCCAGATCCAGTCCGTGTTGCGCAGCGCCTGCGTCCGCTGCTCCGGGACCGCGTTGCGGATCAGCGAGTACGTCCAGTAGCTCACGCCGATCAGCAGGATCTCGAACCAGAGACGGGGGCGCCGCGGGGTGCGCAGCCGGCGCAGCAGGGCCCGGTCCGCGCGGTCGTCGGAGCTGTCCGCGACGGACGCGGGAGGGGCCTGCTTCCGGCCTTCCAGTGTCGTCACGGTGGTCTCACCCATAAGGACAGAGTGTGCCAGAAAAGCCTTCCCCCACAGATGATCCCCTGGTCGGGTCCGGGTCGCATTTCCTGCTCCCTGCACCGACCCGGGTACGGGGGGTGGCCTGCTCAGGGACGGTTGCGGTCCCCGGGCGCCGAGGCGGTCGAGCCCCGCACCACCAGTTCCGGCATGAACACGAACTCGCTGTGGGGCGCGGGCGTCCCGCCGATCTCCTCCAGCAGCGTGCGCACCGCGGCCTGGCCCATGGCCGGCACCGGCTTGCGGACGGTGGTGAGCGGCGGGTCGGTGAAGGCGATGAGGGGCGAGTCGTCGAAGCCGACCACGGAGATGCCCTTCGGCACGTCCAGGCCGAGCTGCCGGGCCGCGCGTATCGCGCCGAGCGCCATCATGTCGCTCGCGCACACCACCGCCGTGCACTCCCGCTCGATGAGCGCGGTGGCCGCGGCCTGGCCGCCCTCCAGGGTGTACAGGGAGTGCTGGACCAGTCGCTCCTCGATGTCGTCGGGACGCAGGCCCAACTGCTCCTGCATCGTGCGCACGAACCCCTCGATCTTCCGCTGCACCGGCACGAACCGCTTCGGGCCGAGCGCGAGACCGATGTTGGTGTGGCCGAGCGAGACGAGGTGGGTGACCGCGAGGCTCATCGCCGCCCGGTCGTCGGGGGAGATGAAGGGGGCCTGCACCTTCGGCGAGAAACCGTCGACGAGGACGAACGGCACGCCCCGGGCGCGCAGCTGCTCGTAGCGCTGCATGTCCGCGGAGGTGTCCGCGTGCAGCCCCGAGACGAAGATGATGCCCGCGACGCCCCGGTCGACGAGCATCTCCGTCAGCTCGTCCTCGGTGGAGCCGCCGGGGGTCTGGGTGGCCAGCACCGGGGTGTAGCCCTGTCGCGTCAGCGCCTGGCCGATCACCTGGGCCAGCGCCGGGAATATGGGGTTCTCCAGCTCGGGGGTTATCAGCCCGACCAGTCCCTCGCTGCGCTGCCGCAGCCGGACCGGACGCTCGTAGCCGAGGACGTCGAGGGCGGCCAGGACGGACTGGCGGGTGGTCGCGGCGACGCCCGGCTTCCCGTTCAGGACGCGGCTGACAGTCGCCTCACTGACCCCCGCCTGGGCTGCGATGTCGGCAAGCCGTGTGGTCACGGGATTGGACTGTACCGGCCGGGAATCGCGTTGCCCACCAACCAGGCGCCGTGCGCGGCCGGTTGAACGGCTCGCTCCGGGCTGCTGCGTCATCGGGCTCCCTCGTGATTCTGGTCGGCTCGGCGTCCCCCGCGTGCGCCGCGGGAAGGGGTGGCTCCTGCAAGGCGCTGACGGGGCGATGATCCTCGTATACCGCTGCCGTGGCAAGAGCTTGCAGAGTCTTGCACAGACGGTCACGAGACCGCTGATCGGCCCGGTACGGGGCCCCCGGGTCGCCGCCCGGAGGTCACGGGCACGTAACTCTCGGCAGTCCTTGCACTTTTTTGCTGCAAGCTCTTTCGCGGCGCTTACAACGCTGTTACGTTCACGTCGCCCGGCGGACGCAACGGCGCAGTCGGCAAGTCGGCAAGGGGTGCGGGCGGGACCGCTTCCCCAACCACTCGGGCTTTCACCCTCAAGGAGATCTCATGCGGCGTGGCATAGCGGCCACCGCTCTGGTGGCGTCCATCGCCCTCACGGCGACGGCGTGCGGCGGCGACGACAGCGGCGACAAGTCGGACGGCCCCACCACCATCACGTGGTGGGACACCTCGAATGCCACCAACGAGGCCCCGACGTACAAGGCCCTCGTCAAGGAGTTCGAGAAGGCCAACCCCGACGTCAAGGTCAAGTACGTCAACGTGCCGTTCGACCAGGCGCAGAACAAGTTCGACACCGCCGCGGGCTCCAAGGGTGCTCCTGACCTGCTGCGCTCCGAGGTCGGCTGGACCCCCGCCTTCGCGAAGAAGAGCTACTTCCTGCCGCTCGACGGCACCGAGGCCCTCGCCGAGCAGGACAAGTTCAAGTCCAACCTGCTCGAGCAGGCGAAGTACGACGGCAAGACCTACGGCGTGCCGTTCGTCACGGACACCCTCGCGCTCGTCTACAACAAGGCGCTCTTCGAGAAGGCCGGCATCAAGGAGGCGCCCACGTCCTGGGCCGACCTCAAGACCGCCGCCGCCACGATCAAGAAGAAGACCGGCGTCGACGGCTACTGGGGCTCCACCCAGGCCTACTACGCCCAGTCCTTCCTCTACGGCGAGGGCACCGACACGGTCGACGTCGACGCCAAGAAGATCACCGTCGCCTCGCCCGAGGCCAAGAAGGGCTTCGAGACCTGGCAGGGCCTGTTCAGCGGCAAGGGCCTGCACAAGGCCGACACCACCGCCGACGCGTACGCCCACATCCAGGACGCGTTCGTCAACGGCAAGGTCGCCGCGATCGTCCAGGGTCCGTGGGAGATCACGAACTTCTACAAGGGCTCGGCGTTCAAGGACAAGGCGAACCTCGGTATCGCCACCGTCCCGGCCGGCTCCACCGGCAAGGCGGGCGCCCCGACCGGCGGCCACAACCTCTCCGTGTACGCGGGCTCTGACAAGGCCCACCAGGCGGCCTCGCTCAAGTTCGTGAAGTTCATGACCTCGGCGAAGTCCCAGGAGACGATCGCCCTGAAGAACTCCACGCTGCCGACGCGTGACGACGCCTACACCGCCGAGGTCAAGGCCGACCCGGGCATCGCCGGCTACCAGACGGTGCTCGCCGCCGCCCAGCCGCGCCCGGCGCTGCCCGAGTACAGCTCGCTGTGGGGTCCGCTCGACACCGAGCTGCCGAAGATCGCCGGCGGCAAGGAGTCGCTGGACAAGGGCCTGGGCAACGCGGAGACCGCGATCGCCAAGCTGGTCCCCGACTTCAAGAAGTGATCCCGCGTGGCCGTCGGATCCGCCCGCACCGGGGGACGGATCCGGCGGCCATCCGGCCTGTGCACCGCGGCCCAGCCGCCGCCGGGCGCGCGCCCAACCCCTGATCTTCCAGAAGGTGTCGAATCATGACAGTCGCCATCGACAGAGCGACCGGCGAGCGGCGTGGTGACCGCGGGCGCCGGCCCGGTCGGATCGAGCGCCTCAAGCACTCGTACCAGAAGTACTGGTACGCGTACGCGATGATCACCCCGGTGGTCGTCGTGCTCGGCGTGCTGGTGCTCTATCCGCTCGTGCGGGGCCTCTACCTGACGCTCACGGACGCCAACAGCCTCAACTCGGCCCGCACGATCGGCGTCAACCACATCGACGCCACCTACGAGTTCATCGGCTTCGACAACTACGCCGACATCCTGTGGGGTCCGACGTCGTACGACCGGTTCTGGTCGCACTTCATCTGGACGATCGTGTGGACGGCGCTCTGCGTCACGCTGCACTACGTCATCGGCCTCGGCCTCGCGCTGCTGCTCAACCAGAAGCTGCGCGGACGCACCTTCTACCGGCTGCTGCTGGTGCTGCCGTGGGCCGTGCCCACCTTCGTCACCGTGTTCGGCTGGCGGTTCATGCTCGCCGACGGCGGCATCATCAACTCCGTGCTCGAATCGGTGCACCTGCCGACACCGCTGTGGCTGGAGGACACCTTCTGGCAGCGGTTCGCCGCGATCATGGTCAACACCTGGTGCGGTGTGCCGTTCATGATGGTCTCCCTGCTGGGCGGCCTGCAGTCCATCGACGCGACGCTGTACGAGGCCTCCGAGATGGACGGCGCGAACGCCTGGCAGCGGTTCCGGCACGTCACGCTGCCCGGCCTGCGGTCCGTCAGCTCCACCGTCGTCCTGCTCGGCGTCATCTGGACGTTCAACCAGTTCGCCGTGATCTTCCTGCTGTTCGGCAACACCGCCCCGGACGCGCAGATCCTCGTCACCTGGGCCTACTACCTGGGCTTCGGACAGCAGCCGCGCGACTTCGCGCAGTCGGCCGCCTACGGCATCCTGCTGCTGACCATCCTGATCGTCTTCACCTCCTTCTACCGCCGCTGGCTGAACCGCAATGACCAGCAGCTCGCGATCTGAGGCGGGAGCCCGCATGAGCACCACGACCCTTCCGACACCCGCCGCGGCGGACCAGGTCTCCGCGGGCGCCGCCCCGCGCAAGGGCCGCAGGCGCGGCGACAACAGCCGCTCCGGCTCCGTCGTGTCGCACGGCATCCTGATCGTCGCGAGCCTGATCGCGCTCTTCCCGGTCGCGTGGCTGGTCTACCTGTCGCTCGGCCCGGACAAGGACGACTACCTCCACCCCGGGCGCATCTGGGACAAGATGACGTTCGACAACTACGCGTTCGTGCTCCAGCACACGAACTTCTTCGCGTGGATGAAGACCTCGCTCATCGTCTCGTTCGGCACCTCGGTCATCGGCGTGATGTTCGCCGCCACCACCGGCTACGCGGTGTCCCGCATGCGCTTCCCCGGGTACCGGAAGTTCATGTGGGTCCTGCTGGTCACCCAGATGTTCCCGATCGCCGTCCTCATCGTGCCGATGTACCAGATCCTCTCGGACCTGCAGCTCATCGACACCTACCTCGGCCTCGTCCTGGTCTACTGCTCGACGGCGGTGCCGTACTGCGCCTGGCTGCTCAAGGGGTACTTCGACACCATCCCCTTCGAGATCGACGAGGCGGGACGCGTCGACGGACTCAACCCCTTCGGCACGTTCCTGCGGCTGATCCTGCCGCTCGCCAAGCCGGGCCTGGCCGTGGCCGCCTTCTACAGCTTCATCACCGCGTTCGGCGAGGTCGCGTTCGCCTCGACGTTCATGCTCTCCGACACGAAGTACACCTTCGCCGTCGGTCTGCAGAGCTTCGTCAGTGAGCACGACGCGCAGCGCAACCTCATGGCCGCCACCGCGGTGCTCGTCGCCATACCCGTCTCCGCCTTCTTCTACCTGGTGCAGAAGAACCTGGTGAGCGGCCTGACGGCCGGCGGCACCAAGGGCTGACGCCCGGCAGGACTCCCGCGCGCGCATCGCGCGCGGGTGGCGGCCGCGGCGTCCATCCGACCCCGCCGGCGTCGCGGCCGCCTCATCACACGCTTCCACGACCCGAACTGCTCCTCCCGCCGGCCCTGCCCGCCGGGGGGACCCCCCATCGCATCAAGGACGCCATGAGCCAGCACTCCGCCGACCAGGCCCCGACCTCCGCGCTCGCCACCGTCGCCGCCCACCGCGACTGGTGGCGCGACGCGGTGATCTACCAGGTCTATCCGCGCAGCTTCGCCGACAGCAACGGCGACGGCATGGGCGACCTGGAGGGCGTACGTTCCCGACTCCCGTACCTGCGCGACCTCGGCGTCGACGCCGTGTGGCTGAGCCCCTTCTACGCCTCGCCGCAGGCCGACGCCGGATACGACGTGGCGGACTACCGCGCCGTCGACCCCATGTTCGGCAACCTCCTGGACGCCGACGCGCTGATCCGCGACGCCCACGAGCTGAGCCTGCGGATCATCGTCGACCTGGTGCCCAACCACTCCTCCGACCAGCACGAGTGGTTCAAGCGCGCGCTGCGCGAGGGCCCCGGCTCGCCGCTGCGGGACCGCTACCACTTCCGGCCCGGCAAGGGCGCGGACGGTGAACTGCCGCCCAACGACTGGGAGTCCATCTTCGGCGGACCGGCCTGGACCCGGGTCACCGAGCCCGACGGCACCCCCGGCGAGTGGTACCTGCACCTCTTCGCGCCCGAGCAGCCCGACTTCAACTGGGAGCACCCGGCGGTCGGCGACGAGTTCCGCTCGATCCTGCGCTTCTGGCTCGACATGGGCGTCGACGGCTTCCGTATCGACGTGGCCCACGGACTGGTGAAGGCGACGGGCCTGCCGGACCTTGGATCCCACGAGCAGCTGAAGCTGCTGGGCAACGATGTCATGCCGTTCTTCGACCAGGACGGCGTGCACGACATCTACCGGCAGTGGCGCACCATCCTCGACGAGTACGCGGGTGAGCGCATCTTCGTGGCCGAGGCGTGGACCCCGACCATCGAGCGCACCGCCAACTACGTGCGCCCCGACGAGCTGCACCAGGCCTTCAACTTCCAGTACCTGGGCACCCACTGGGACGCGGCCGAGCTGCACTCCGTCATCGACCGCACCCTGGACTCGATGCGCCCCGTCGGCGCCCCGGCCACCTGGGTGCTGTCCAACCACGACGTGACGCGGCACGCCACGCGCTTCGCCAACGAGGCCGGCCTCGGCACGCAGATCCGCACCGCGGGCAACCGCGGGCTGGGACTGCGGCGCGCGCGGGCGGCGACCCTGCTGATGCTGGCGCTGCCGGGCTCCGCGTACCTCTACCAGGGCGAGGAGCTCGGCCTGCCGGACGTCGTGGACCTGCCGGACGAGGTGCGCCAGGACCCCGCCTACTTCCGGGGCGCCGGACAGGACGGCTTCCGCGACGGCTGCCGGGTGCCGATCCCGTGGACCCGCGAGGGCTCCTCCTTCGGCTTCGGCGACGGCGGCAGCTGGCTGCCGCAGCCGGCCGGCTGGGGCGAGCTGAGCATCGAGGCGCAGACGGGCACGCCGGGTTCCACCCTGGAGCTGTACCGCACCGCGCTGGCCGTGCGGCGCGAGCGGGCCGACCTCGGCGCGGGCGACGCGGTGGAGTGGCTGCGCGCGCCGGAGGGCGTACTGGCCTTCCGCCGGGGCGAGTTCGTCTGCACGGCGAACACCGGCGGCGAGTCGGTCACCGTCCCGGCGTACGGCCGGGTGCTGGTGTGCAGCGGTGAGGTGACCATCGCGGACGACGAGGCGAAGCTGCCCGCGGACACGACCGTCTGGTGGGCCGTCTGACCGTACGAGTGAACCTCCTGCGCTTCCGGGGGCGGGGGAGAGGGTGCCAAGGGGCCCTGTCGCGAACCGAGTTGGAATTTCTTGCGACATCTTGCTGAAACTTGTCTGCAAGCGCTACGGTCCCGACCACACCGGGGTTGTTCGGTCTGCAACCTCCGGCCCCCGCACCCTCCCCCACCCGCACGACGAAGTGCAGGAGATCACATGGCCAGGAGAACTCCGGCCGTCATAGCCGCCCTCGCGGCGGCTCTGGCGGCCTCGGTCACCCTCCCCACGGGAGTGGCCCAGGCATCACCCCCCGGCACCAAGGACGTCACCGCCGTCCTCTTCGAGTGGAAATTCGACTCGGTCGCCAAGGAGTGCACCAACACCCTCGGGCCGGCCGGATACGGCTACGTCCAGGTGTCCCCGCCCGCCGAGCACATCCAGGGCGCCCAGTGGTGGACCTCGTACCAGCCCGTCAGCTACCGGATCGCCGGCCGCCTCGGTGACGCCACGGCCTTCCGGAACATGGTGAACACCTGCCACGCGGCCGGTGTGAAGGTCGTCGCCGACACGGTCGTGAACCACATGTCGGCCGGCTCCGGCACCGGCACCGGCGGCTCGTCGTACACGAAGTACAACTACCCGGGCCTGTACTCGTCCAACGACATGAACGACTGCACGGCCACCATCACCAACTACGGCGACCGTGCCAACGTGCAGAACTGCGAGCTCGTGGGGCTCGCCGACCTGGACACCGGCGAGGAGTACGTCCGCTCCGCCATCGCCGGCTACATCAACTCCCTGCTCGGCTACGGCGTCGACGGCTTCCGCATCGACGGCGCCAAGCACATCCCGGCCGCCGACCTCGCCAACATCAAGTCCCGGCTCACCAACCCGGGGGCGTACTGGAAGCAGGAGGTCATCTACGGTTCCGGGGAGGCCGTCCAGCCGACCGAGTACACCGGCAACGGCGACGTCCAGGAGTTCCGCTACGCCTACGACCTCAAGCGGGTCTTCAACAACGAGAACCTCGCCTACCTGAAGAACTACGGCGAGGGCTGGGGCTACATGAGCAGCGGCGTCTCCGCCGTCTTCGTCGACAACCACGACACCGAGCGCAACGGCTCCACGCTCAGCTACAAGGACGGCGCCAACTACACCCTGGCGAACGTCTTCATGCTGGCGTGGCCCTACGGCGCACCCGACATCAACTCGGGCTACGAGTTCTCCGACACGGACGCCGGTCCGCCGAACGGCGGCAGCGTCACCGCCTGCTGGCAGAACGGCTGGAAGTGCCAGCACGCCTGGCCGGAGATCAAGTCCATGGTGGCCTTCCGCAACGCCACCCGGGGCCAGTCCGTCACCAACTGGTGGGACAACGGCGGAGACGCCATCGCCTTCGGCCGCGGCAGCAAGGGCTTCGTGGCGATCAACCACGAGTCCGGCGCCCTGAGCCGCACCTACCAGACCTCGCTCCCGGCCGGGACGTACTGCAACGTGCAGAACAACACGACGGTCACGGTGAACGGTTCGGGCCAGCTCACGGCCACCCTCGGCGCCAACACCGCGCTCGCGGTGTACGCCGGGAAGTCGGCCTGCTGACTCCGCACGCCGCGTGACACGGCCCGGCCCGCCACCCCCACGGCAGGCCGGGCCGTGCCGGACCGGCGTCGCCTTGTGAAAGTTCTTTCCGTTGCTTTCAAGACTCTTGCTGTAAAGCTTTCGTAAGCGGTACGGTCACGCCGGCGCCCGGCATCGAAGCCGTGCCGCGGCGGTGGGGTCGGACCCAATAGAGCCGTATCTGCTAGGAGTTCACGCCTGTGGCCCTGATACCGAGATGGCCGGCGCCCGGGGCGCGCCGCGCCGCGCACTCCGGACTGACCCCGCACCGCGGACGGCTCGCCGCCGTCACGGTGGCCGCCCTCGCGGCGGCCCTCGTCCAGCCGCTCGCGGCCAAGGCCGCGGCGCCGCCCGCGCCCCCGTCCGACGCCAGGCTCGCCGCCGAGCCCGCCCGTCACGACGCCACCCGCGAGCAGTTCTACTTCGTCCTGCCGGACCGGTTCGCCAACGGGGACACCGCCAACGACCGCGGGGGACTGACCGGTTCACGCCTCGCGACCGGGTACGACCCCACCGACAAGGGGTTCTACCAGGGCGGCGACCTCAAGGGCCTGACGAAGAAGCTCGACTACATCAAGGGCCTCGGCACCACCGCGATCTGGATGGCGCCGATCTTCAAGAACCAGCCCGTGCAGGGCACCGGGGCCGACGCCTCCGCCGGCTACCACGGCTACTGGATCACCGACTTCACGCAGGTCGACCCGCACTTCGGCACCAACAAGGACCTGGAGACCCTGATCTCCAAGGCCCACGCCAAGGGCATGAAGGTCTTCTTCGACGTCATCACCAACCACACGGCCGACGTCGTCGACTACGAGGAGAAGTCCTACGGCTACCTCTCCAAGGGCGCCTTCCCGTATCTGACGAAGGACGGCGAGCCGTTCGACGACGCCGCCTACGCGGACGGCACGAAGCCGTTCCCGCCGGTCGACCGCGACTCCTTCCCGCGCACGCCGGTCGTGCCCCCCGCGAAGAAGAACGCCAAGGTCCCGTCCTGGCTCAACGACCCGGCGATGTACCACAACCGCGGTGACTCCACCTTCGCCGGCGAGAGTTCCACGCACGGCGACTTCTCCGGCCTCGACGACCTGTGGACCGAGCGTCCCGAGGTCGTGCGGGGCATGGAGCGGATCTACCAGAAGTGGGTCGGCGACTACGGCATCGACGGCTTCCGCATCGACACCGTCAAGCACGTGAACATGGAGTTCTGGACCCAGTGGGCGACGGCGCTCGACGCCTACGCCGAGAAGCGGGGCCGGGACGACTTCTTCATGTTCGGCGAGGTCTACTCCGCCGACACCTCGGTCACCGCGCCGTACGTGACCCAGGGCCGCCTGGACTCCACGCTGGACTTCCCCTTCCAGGACGCGGCCCGCTCCTACGCCTCCCAGGGCGGCAGCGCGAGGAAGCTCGCCGCCGTCTTCGGTGACGACTACAAGTACACGACGGACAAGGCCAACGCGTACGAGCAGGTCACCTTCCTCGGCAACCACGACATGGGCCGCATGGGCTCCTTCCTGAAGCAGGACGACCCGAAGGCGAGCGACGCCGAACTGCTGAAGAAGGACGAGCTCGCCACCGAGCTGATGTTCCTCAGCCGCGGCAACCCCGTCGTCTACTACGGCGACGAGCAGGGCTTCACCGGCGCCGGCGGCGACAAGGACGCCCGCCAGACGATGTTCGCCTCGAAGGTCGGCGACTACCTCGACGACGACGAGCTGGGCACCGACCGCACGCACGCCGACGACGCCTTCGACACCAAGGCGCCCCTCTACCGGCGCATCGCCGCGCTTGCCGAGCTCCGCAAGGCCAACCCGGCCCTCGCGGACGGCGTCCAGACCGAGCGCTACGCGGCCGACGGCGCCGGGGTGTACGCCTTCTCGCGCACGGACGCCAGGACCGGCGTCGAGTACGTCGTCGCCGTGAACAACGCCGACGAGGCCCGCGAGGCGACGTTCGCCACCGGATCGGCCGGCATGCGGTTCCGCGGTATCCACGGCATCTCCTCCGACGTCACCAGCGACGACGAGAAGAAGGTGACGGTCACCGTCCCGGCCGGCTCCGCGATCGTCCTGAAGGCGGCGGGCCGCATCCCCGCCCCCGCGGCCAAACCGGCCGTGACCCTGAAGGCCCCCGGCGCGGGCGCCACCGGCACCGTCGAGGTCTCCGCCGACGTCGACGGCGGCCGGATGAACCGGGTCGTCTTCGCCGCCCAGGTGGGCAACGGCAAGTGGCGCACCCTCGGCTCCGCCGACCACGCCCCCTACAAGGTCACCCAGACCATCGGCAAGGACGTACCGCCCGGGAGCGCCCTGCGCTACAAGGCCGTCGTGATCGACTCGGCCGGACGCACCGCGAGCGACACGGCCACCGGCACCACCGGCACGCCGCCCGCGCCCGAGGTGCCCAGCGCGTCCTCCCGCGACTACGCGGTCGTCCACTACAAGCGCGCCGACGGCGACTACACCGACTGGCGGCTCTACGCCTGGGGCGACCTCGCGGACGGCGAGTCGACCACCTGGCCCGCGGGCCACGACTTCGTCGGCCGGGACGCCTACGGGGCCTTCGCCTACGTCAAGCTGAAGCCGGGCGCCTCCAGCGTCGGCTTCCTCGTCATCGACAAGGACGGCAACAAGGACGTCTCCGCCGACCGCACCATCGACGTCACCAAGACGGGTGAGGTCTGGGTCGAGCAGGGCAAGGAGGCCCTGCTCACCGAGCGGCCCGACTACCCGGCGCAGGACAAGAGCAAGGCGGTCCTGCACTACCACCGCGCCGACGGCGACTACGACGGCTGGGGACTCCACGTCTGGACGGGCGCCGCGAACGGCACCGACTGGACCAAGCCCCTGGAGCCGGCCCGCGAGGACGCGTACGGCGCCGTCTTCGAGGTGCCGCTCGCCGAAGGAGCCATCAGCCTCAGCTACATCCTGCACAAGGGCGACACCAAGGACCTCCCCACCGACCAGTCGCTCGACCTCACGGCGGACGGCCACGAGGTGTGGATGCTCGGCGGCCAGGAGGACTACCTGCTCCCGCAGGCCGCGGGCAGCGCCGCCGCGCTCGACCTGACCTCCGCCAAGGCGGTCTGGATCGACCGCGACACGGTCGCCTGGAACGGCGCCGAAGGAGCCGCCTCCACCCAGCTGCTCTCCTCCCGCGACGGCTCGATCGCCGTCGAGGACGGCACGCTGACCAGCGACGACGAGCGCTGGCTGCGGCTGTCGAAGACCGCCCTCACCGACGCGCAGAAGGCCGCGTTCCCGCACCTGAAGGGCTACACGGCCTGGTCCGTGGACCCGCGCGACCGCGACCGGGTGCGCTCCGCCCTGCGCGGCCAGGTCGTCGCCACCCAGCGCGCGGCCAACGGCGCGGTGCTGGCGGCGACCGGCGTGCAGCTCGCCGGAGTCCTGGACGACCTGTACGACGCGACGGAGGCGGACCTCGGGCCGACGTTCCACCGGGGCCGCCCGACCCTCGCCGTCTGGGCGCCCACCGCGCAATCGGTGAGCCTGGACCTCGGAGGGTCCGCGGTCGCGATGAAGCGGGACGCCGCCACCGGCGTCTGGTCCGTCACCGGGAAGAAGTCCTGGACGGGCAAGCCCTACCGCTACGTCGTGAAGGTGTGGGCGCCGACCGTCCGCAAGGTCGTCACCAACAAGGTGACCGACCCGTACTCGGTGGCCCTGACCGCCGACTCGGAGCGCAGCCTGGTCGTCGACCTCCGCGCGAAGTCCCTCGCCCCGTCGGGCTGGTCCTCGCTCAAGAAGCCCGAGGCCGTACCGCTGAAGGACGCGCAGATCCAGGAGCTGCACGTCCGGGACTTCTCGGTGGCGGACAAGACCGTCCCCGCGAAGGACCAGGGCACCTACCGCGCCTTCACGGACAAGGACAGCGACGGCTCCCGGCACCTGAGGGAGCTGGCGAAGTCCGGTACCTCGTACGTGCACCTGCTGCCCGCCTTCGACATCGCCACCATCCCCGAGAAGAAGGCCGACCGGCAGAGCACCGACTGCGACCTCGCCTCCTACCCCGCCGACTCCGAGAAGCAGCAGGAGTGCGTGGCGAAGACCGCCGCCGAGGACGCCTACAACTGGGGCTACGACCCGTACCACTACACGGTCCCCGAGGGCTCCTACGCCAGCGACCCCGACGGCACCCGGCGTACGGTCGAGTTCCGCGACATGGTCAAGTCGCTGAACCAGGACGGCCTGCGGGTCGTCATGGACGTCGTCTACAACCACACCGCCGCGAGCGGCCAGGCCGACACCTCCGTGCTCGACCGGATCGTGCCCGGCTACTACCAGCGGCTCCTCGCCGACGGCTCGGTGGCCAACTCCACCTGCTGCGCGGGCACGGCGACCGAGAACGCCATGATGGGCAAGCTGGTGGTCGACTCGATCGTCACCTGGGCCCGGGAGTACAAGGTCGACGGCTTCCGCTTCGACCTCATGGGACACCACCCCAAGGCCAACATCCTGGCGGTCCGCAAGGCTCTCGACGCGCTCACCCTCCGGAAGGACGGCGTCGACGGGAAGAAGATCATCCTCTACGGCGAGGGCTGGAACTTCGGCGAGGTCGCCGACGACGCCCGCTTCGTGCAGGCCACCCAGAAGAACATGGCCGGCACGGGCGTCGCGACGTTCTCCGACCGGGCCCGTGACGCCGTACGCGGCGGCGGCCCCTTCGACGAGGACCCCGGCGTCCAGGGTTTCGCCTCCGGCCTCTACACCGACCCCAACTCCTCGGCCGCCAACGGCACCCCGGCCGAGCAGAAGGCCCGCCTGCTGCACTACCAGGACCTCATCAAGGTGGGCCTGAGCGGCAACCTCGCCGCGTACCGCTTCACCAACTCCGACGGCAAGGAGGTCAAGGGCTCCGAGGTCGACTACAACGGCGCACCCGCCGGATACGCCGAGGCGCCGGGCGACGCCCTCGCGTACGCCGACGCGCACGACAACGAGTCGCTGTTCGACGCCCTCACCTACAAGCTGCCGAAGGGCACCTCGGCGGACGGCAGGGCGCGGATGCAGGTCCTCGCCATGGCGACGGCCGCCCTCTCCCAGGGGCCGTCCCTCTCCCAGGCGGGCTCGGACCTGCTGCGCTCCAAGTCCCTGGACCGCAACTCCTACGACAGCGGTGACTGGTTCAACGCCGTCCACTGGAACTGCGAGGACGGCAACGGCTTCGGGCGCGGACTGCCCCCGGCCGCCGACAACAAGTCCAAGTGGCCGTACGCCAAGCCCCTGTTGACGTCCGTCAAGGTGGGATGCGAGCAGATCGAGGGCGCCTCGGCCGCGTACCGCGACCTGCTGAGGATCCGCAGCACCGAGGACGTCTTCGGCCTCGGCACGGCGGGCCGCGTCCAGTCCGAGCTCTCCTTCCCCCTGTCGGGCAAGGACGAGACTCCCGGAGTGATCACGATGGAACTCGGCGACCTGGTCGTCGTGTTCAACGCCACGCCGGACAAGCAGGAGCAGAGGGTCGGCGCCCTTGCCGGGAAGGCGTACGCGCTGCATCCGGTGCAGGCGGCGGGCGCGGACTCTACCGTGAAGAGCGCCGCCTACGCGGCGGAATCGGGGACGTTCGCCGTCCCGGGCCGTACCGTCGCGGTATTCGCCCGGACCTCGCGCTAGCGCAGTACGTTGGTGGGGGCAGACCGCGGGGTCTGTCCCCATCCCCGTGCCCCGAGGGGCTTTGCACATGGACGGCTTCGACCAGGCCGACGGCACGGCGTCCACCGTGCTCGTGGTCGACGACGCGGCGGCCGGCCGCTACGCGCTGGCCGCCGTACTGAGCCGTGCCGGTCACCGGGTCGTCCCCGTGGCCGGTGCGACGGAGGCCCTGCTCGAACTCGACGCACGGGTACGCGCCGGCACCCTGCCCGACGTGGCGCTCGTGGACGTCGGACTCCCCGACCTGAACGGCTTCGAGCTGTGCCGCAGGATCAAGGCGCAGCCCGCCACGGCCGCCCTGCCCGTCGTCCACTTCTCCGCCGCCGCCGCGGAACCCGGCTACCGCTGCCGGGGCCTGGAGGCCGGAGGAGACGCCTACCTGTCGGTGCCCGCGGAACCCGAGGAGATCGAGGCGGTCGTCCGGGCCGCGGTGCGCGGCGCCCGCATGCTCTCCGGAGCCGAGACGCTCGTCCAGCGGCTGACCCTGCTGTCCGAGACGATCGTCGCCGTCCAGACGGCGCGCTGCCTCACGGAACTCGCCGACGCGGCCGCCGAGGGCACCGCCCGGCTCACCGGCACACCGGCGGCCGTGTTCGTGCTCTCCGAGGACGGTGAGCTGTACGAGGGGAGATCCGGCGACCGGCCGTCCGTCCGGTCGCACCCCCCTTCCCGCGGGCCGGCCGCCGACCGCAGCACGCACGAGGCGGTGGCCGGGCTCATCCGCTCCTTCATGAGCGGCCACACCGGGGTGCGCAGCACCGTCGTCCCCGCGCCGCTGTGGCCCGCGGGCTTCTTCCGGCCCGGGATCTGCGACGACGCCCGCCTGGTGCTGGCCAGGACCCGGCACGAACGGGCGCCGGTGTGCCTCGCCGTGCCCGCGCGGCACCCGCACTCCTCGGTCGCCGACCCGCGGACCGAGGCACTCGTCGTGCGGCTGGCCCAGGCCACCGCGCTCGCCGCCGAACCGCTGCTGATGTACCAGGTGGAGCGGCACGTCGCGCTCACCCTCCAGCACAGCTTCCTGCCCCAGCCGCACCGGCTGCCCGAACTCCCCGGCGTCGACGTGGTCGTGCGCTACGTGCCCGCCTCCCGGCAGACCGAGATCGGTGGGGACTTCTACGCGGCGCTGAGCACCTCGGGCGGTGTGCTCACCGCCGTCGGGGACGTCGTCGGGCACTCGCTGGACGCGGCCACCGTCATGGTCGAGATCCGGCACGCCCTGCGCGCCTACTGCGTCGAGGACCCCGACCCCGGCGACCTGGCCCGGCGCCTGGACCGGATGCTCCAGCACTACCACCCCGACGTCACCGCCACGGTCTGCCTCGCCCTGGTCGACCCGGCGAGCGGACGGGTCCGGATCGCCAACGCGGGCCACATCCCGCCCCTGCTCGTCGGCGACGACGGCACCGCCTCCTACGTCAAGGCCTCCGGACCGCTGCTCGGCCTCGGACTGGACCATCCGGCGCCCACCGAGGCGGTGCTGATGCCCAGCGACCGGCTGCTGATGGTGACGGACGGCCTGATCGAGACCCGCGGCACGGACCTCGCCGTCTCCATGGAGCAGCTGCGCACCGCCGCCGCCGACGCCCCGCCCGGACCGGCCGCCCTGTGCGACACCCTCCTCGACTGCTTCGGCCACGACCGGGAGGACGACATCGCGCTGCTCGCCCTGCGGCTAGGGTGACCGGGACGTCCCCCTGGAACAGGAGTGCCCATGCCGCAGATCACCGTCGACTACTCCGCGACGCTCGACACCGCCTTCGACCGTGGCGGCTTCGCCCGGGCACTGCACGCGCGCGTGGTCGACACGGCGGCGGCGAAGATCGGCGCCTGCAAGACCGTGTTCCGTCCCACCGAGGACACCACGGTGGGGGAGGACACCGACGGGCACGCCGTCGTGCACGTCACGCTCGGACTGCTCGCCGGGCGGACCGAGGAGACCAAGGCGAAGCTGACCGAGGAGGTGCTGGACCTGCTGAGGACCTACGTGAAGCCCGCCGACAGCCTCGCCCTGCACGCCTCCGCCGAGGTGCGCGACCTCGACCCGTCCTACCGCAAGTTCGAGCTCTGACGTCCGGGGCGTGACGGCTCGCGGCTAGGGTCTGTCGTTTGGATCAGGCCGGCCGCGATCGACGGTTCGTCCCGCGACACCGGCCTGATCCAAACGACAGACCCTAGGGCGCCGAGGGCGTCGCCAGCGAGATCAGTCGGACCGCGAGGTCCGTGAAGGGACCCTCGGCCGGCTCGTTCTCGAAGGCGCGCCGCAGTACGTCGGCCATCTCGGCGTCGTAGGCGGCGCTCACCGCGGCCAGCGCGGCGAAGTCCCGCACGAGCTGCGCCTCCAGCTCACCGCGCGGGATGCGCCGCCCGTCCAGCCAGATCAACGCCGTGGACTCGGCGAGCGAGATCCACGACCGGATCACCAGCTCCAGCCGGGCGGGCGGCCTCTCGACGCCCAGATGCGCGAGGATCTGGACGTACGCCGCCTGGCGCACCGAGTCGATCAGCGCGTTGGTGGTCGAGGAGCCGACGGCGGGGCCGCCGCGCATCAGGGCCGAGAAGCCGGGCCCGTGGTCGTCCACGAAGTCGAAGAAGCGGTGCATGACCCGCAGCAGCCGCGCCCCGAGCGGACCCTCGCGGGGCTCCACGAAACGCCCCGCGAGATCGTCGGAGGCCCGCTTCAACGCCGCCTCGTAGAGGCTGAGTTTGCCGGGGAAGTAGTGGTAGACCAACGGTCGCGAGATGCCGGCGGCGGAGGCTATCTCGTCGATGGAGACCTCGTCGGGCGAGCGTCGGCTGAACAGGTCGAGGGCGACGCCGATCAGCTGCTGCCGTCGCTCCTCGACGCCCATTCTGCGGCGTACCCCGGTTGTCATACGAACACCTTACCGATCGGTTCGGACCCGGAACGGGCCGGTCCGGCCAGGGGTGTTCACATGTCCAGCACGAGGCGCCCACCGCGCGCCCGCGAGACACAGATCAGCATCGAGTCGTCACGCTCCGCGTCCGTCAGCAGTTCGTCCCGGTGGTCGATCTCCCCTTCCAACACACGCTGTTGGCAGGTCCCGCAGAAGCCCTGCGCGCACGAGTACACGGTGTCGGGCAGCACCTCCCGCACGGCGGCGAGGACGGTGGTGCCGGCCGGGACGGTCACCGTACGGCGGCTGCGGCGCAGTTCGACCTCGAAGGCGCCGTCGCTCCCGTCGGCGGAGGCGGGGGCCCCGAACCGCTCCAGGTGCAGCGAGGCGCCCTCGGGCAGCCGGTCGGCGACGGCCTCCATCAGCCCCTGCGGACCGCAGCAGTAGACGGCCGCGCCGTCGGGGAGGTCCGCGAACAACCCGTCCAGGCCCGGCCGTCCGTCCACGTCCTCGGCGACGACGGTGACCCGGTCGCCCGGCAGCTTCTCGATCTCCTCCAGGAACGGCATCGACTCCCGGGTCCGCCCGCCGTAGAGCAGCCGCCACCGGACGTCCTCGCCGAGGGAGCGCAGCATCGGCAGGACGGGCGTGATCCCGATGCCGCCGGCCACGAAGACGTACGCGGGCGCGTCCACGAGCGGGAAGCGGTTGCGCGGGCCGCGCACCTCGACCTCCATGCCCTCGCGGAGCTCCTCGTGCACTTCGCGCGAGCCGCCACGCCCGCCCTCCGCCTCGTCCACGAGCCGTGCCGCCACGGTGTACGCGGACGAGTCCTCCGGGTCCCCGCACAGCGAGTACTGCCGTACGAGTCCGGAGGGCAGCACCAGGTCGAGGTGGGCGCCGGGCTCCCAGGCGGGCAGACCACTGCCCTCCAGGCGCAGTCGGACCACGCCGTCGGCGATCCGCTCGTGCCGGGCGACGCGCAGCCGCAGGGCGCGCGAGCGCGGGCGGCCGGAGACGGGTTCCTCCAGGGCGGGCAGCGGCCACAGCGGCGACGCCTGGATCCGGCGGCGCAGTGCGCCCCGGACCAGCAGCGCGGTACCGGCGACGGCCACGAGGGTCCGCACCCGGGGCGTCACGAGGCGCTCCGTTCGGCGGCCGTGGCGGCGGGGGAGGCGGCGAGGTAGGCCAGGGCCTGCTCGGTGGAGCCCTCCTGGGAGGGGTGGTAGCCGCGGCTCAGATAGCGCGGGATCGACTTCAGCATGTCCCCGGTCGACGGCAGCACGCCCGCCCGCCCGCTCACGTAGAAGTCCCGGAAGCCGGCGCGGCCCGCCGTCAGGGTCGGGTCGTTCGCCATGAAGAACCGCGTGCCGCGCTGCCAGAGGAAGACCAGGGCCGTGAAGGCGGTCGCCCAGGTCCGCACCCGGCGCCGGTAGCCGCCGTCGAGGTGCTGGAACAGCTCGAAGGCCACGGACCGGTGCTCGACCTCCTCCGCGCCGTGCCAGCGCAGCAGGTCCAGCATGGTCGGGTCGGCGCCCCTGCGGTCCAGCTCCTCCGCGTTCAGCACCCAGTCGCCGAGGAACGCGGTGTAGTGCTCGATGGCCGCGATGAGGGCGACCCGCTCCATGAGCCACCACCTGCGCGCCCGGCCCGGCGGCAGGGTGCGGTCGCCGAGCAGCTTCTCGAAGAGCCAGTCGACCTGCGCGGTGTACGGGGTGGGGTCGAGGCCCAGGTCCTTGAGGTGCGGCAGCACCTCGTCGTGGGCCTGCGAGTGCATCGCCTCCTGCCCGATGAAGCCGATGACGTCCGCGCGCAGCCGCTCGTCCCGGATGAGGGGCAGCGCCTGCCGGTACACGTGCACGAACCAGCGCTCGCCGGCGGGCAGCAGCAGGTGCAGCACGTTGATGGTGTGGGTGGCGAACGGATCGCCCGGCACCCAGTGCAGGGGGGTGTCCTCCCAGGAGAACGACACCTTCCGCGCCTGGAGGGTCGTCCGCCCGGACTCGGCCGGCTGCGGCTCGCGGGGCGTCTGCTTGTTGGACATGGCGTCAATGTACTGATGGGTAGCCCTCGGGAGAACCCCTGTGCGCCGACTTGTTGACATGAACGTCAGCTAGCTCGGGGGCCCGTGCCGGGGGTGCCACGGGGTGTCCCACGGAGTCGTGCGGCGCGGAGTCGCGGTCCGCGGGGCCCGGGTCGCCTGCCCCTCACTTCACGAACCGCGCTCCCGCCGACCGCACTTCGGCGGCGACGGGAGCGGGCGCGGGTGGGACACCGGGCCGCGGGACGGAGGGGCGGCGGGGCGTCCGGGACGCTGGGGCGCCCGGGGTGGCGGGTGTCCGGGACGGCGGGACCTACGGGTGCCCGGAACTGCGGGGCGTCCACGGCGACGGGGTGCCCGGGGCCGCCAAGGCACCCCGGACGAAGGCAAACGGGCTCTAGCGCAGGCCGTCGATCGACGCGCCGTCGGCCAGCGTGCCGGTCAACTCCGCCCGCGCCCCCTGCTTCGCGCGGACGGTGAGCAGGTTGCCCTGGGCCGTGCCGCGGACTCCGCCGGTCGCGCTGACCGACGTCATGTCCTCGCTGCCCGCGGCGAGCAGGTACCAGGACCCCGCGGCCGACTTCCACAGCACCCCCGCCAGAACGTGCGGGTCGCGCGAGCCGCAGGCGGGCGCGTTCTCCGCCTTCGCGGCGACCGCCCCGAAGCGTCCGCCCGGCGTGTGGAACTGCGCCAGCACGCGCGGATCCGCACCCCGCCAGGTCTCGGCCCGGGTGCACACCCACTCGGCGGCCCCGCTCGCGTCGGGCAGCTGCTGGCGCGCGAACTGCCAGGCGTTCACCGACCGGACGCCCATGGAGCGCACCGAGGCGAGCGAGCAGGCGTACGCCGACCAGCCGCGCGGCGAGGCCTCGCGCGGCGCGGACGGCCGCCCCGCGGTGAGGTGCGCCGGGGTGAGCTCGCCGAGGTCGGTCAGCAGGCGCGGGCGCGAACCGCCGGTGCCGCCCGTCAGTTGCAGTGTGTTCCAGGAGCGGCACGTGCCGGTCTGCTGCGCGGGGCTGGCCAGCGGCCCGGTCACGCCGTCGGCCGACAGCCCGAGGGCGACCGGGGCCGCCGCCGGCTTCAGCAGGTCCCGCTCGGCGGCCCGGCGCACCCAGGGAGCCGTCAGATAGCGGACGTTGCCGTCCGCCCGGTCGAGGACCACCGCGCTCGACTCGGCGTCGGTCGCGCCGTCCACCCGGGCGAAGTCGAGGGCGGCGCCGTTCGTCGCGCTCTTCGGCTCGGCGTACCGGGCGATGCGCAGACCGTCGTAGAGGAGCACCACGCGCGCGGAGTCGACGTCTCCCGCGTACAGCAGCTGGGGTGGGCCGGGCGGGGCGCCCGAGGGCGTGCCCGGGGTGGCGGACACCTGCACGGTCTCGCCGGGGCGCGCCCACACGGCGAGGGCGCGCCGCAGCAGCGCGCTGTCCCGGGTGAGGTTCCCGCGCGCGGGCCACACCGAGAAGTCGGTGCGCGCGGAGGAACGCCAGGCCGTCGGCGGCACCTTCACCACCTGCGCGGGATCGAGCGCGGCCTGGGCGGCGGGGTTCTGCGCGTACGAGGGCGCGGCGGCCCCGTCCGGACCCCAGCCGTCGCCGGGCAGACCGAGCAGCGCGCCGCACACCGCGACGGCCGCTGCGGCGGCGAGCGCGGCCTTCAGGTGCTGCCTGCGCCGCATCAGGTCGGTGGGTCGGGCGTGCAGCGAGCAGGGGTCGAACTCGGGGGAGAGCAGCAGGTCGTCCCCGGCCGTCACGGTGCCGGCCTCGGTGAGCGCCGCGCCGGGTTCCTTGACGCCCGCCGCCTCCAGCACCTCGCGCACGTCGGTGTCGGACATGCGCTCCAGGGCGCGCAGGACGAAGGCCGCGCGGGCCGGTCCGGTGAGTCCGGAGAGCCGCTGGTCCAGGGCGAGTTCGTCGGCGCCGCCGGAGCGCGGGAAGAGCCGCAGGCCCCACACCTGCGGGAGCAGCGGCGGCAGTTGCGCCCGCTTGGGCCAGGCGAGGCGCTTCAGTGGCAGGCCCGCCTCCAGGGCGCTGCGCACCACGTGGAGGCGGACGACGGCGTAACCCGGGTCGCTGTCACGGCCGCTCGCCTGGGCGGGGATCACGGCGGCGGCGGTCCGTCCGCGCGGCAGGGCGCGCTGGGTGAGGGCGTGCGCCGTGAGCACCCGGCGGTTGCGGCCGAGGCTCGGCGGCAGCACTAGATAGGCGAGCCGGACGAGCCGCGGGTAGTGCTCGACGAGCGCGGCCTCGGCCTGCTCGACGTCGACGGCCGGTTCGGGTGCGGGGCGCGGGGCTACATCCTGTGACTGCACGTTCAGCAGAACGAGCGAATCGTCGGTTGGTCACCTCGGCCCGCGGGAAGCGGACCAGGGCTTTACGCTCCCGGTTCCACCAGCAGCCGGGCGTAGTTCGCCATGGACCGCTGATAGCGCGGCAGATGGGGGGCGAGGGCGCCGAGCACCAGGGCGAGACCCTCGCGTTCCCGGCCGAGGTCGGCGAGGCAGAGCGCCAGACAGGCGCGCACCGCGTCGTCCAACTCGTCGGAGGGGGCCACCAGTTCGGGGGTGAGGAGATTGACGCCCTCTTCCGCCTGCCCGATGTTCCGCAGCGAGCTGGCGAGTTGGATCTTCGTGCGCCGGGTCCGGTGGCTGTCGAGGCCGCCGGCCAGCGCCTCCTGGTACAGGGGGACCGCCCGGTCCGAGTGGCCCGTCGAGTCCCAGGCGCAGGCCCGCTCGAAGAGGCCGACGGGGCTGCCCTCCGGGAGTTCGGCGACGAGTTCGTCGATCACCGCGCGGAACTCGCCCGCCCGGTCCTGGTCGTAGTCGTCGAAGGTGGCCCAGGCCGCCGCCACGCGCTTGTCCCAGTCGTCGTTCATCCACTCACCCTCGCACAAGCGCCCCGGCGCGGACCATCGGGCACGTGATCTTCCGGCCGCCGGACCCGGGAATCCACCGTCCCGCCGCGCGCGTACGTGTCTCACGCACCTCCGTCGCCGGGTCCGGCGCCTTCCGTGGGCCCGTCGCCCGGACCGCCCGGCGCTTTCCGGACGGGGCCCGTTGAGCGCGGAGCGGCCGGGAGCCGTATCGAAGGCGGGGCCCCTGTGCCGGGGCTCCCTGCGGCGTGGGCCGGGACCGTCACCCCGAGGGCGGTCCCGAGGCCGGTGGCACCGGCCGCGCCCGGCACCGTGCGTCGCGACGGACTGTCCGTCCGCGTGCCTCCCGCCCCGGCGGGTGCGGCATGCTGACCGGACGGGCGTCCGTGCTCGACGGTGCGTACGGAGGCGACGGGTTCAGGTCGCCGCAAGGGACCGGAGGAACGTATGAGGGTGACGCGCGAGGGGCTCGCGGCCGGAGCGACCGGGGCCGTGGCGGCACTGCTGCTGCTCACCGGCTGCGGCGGGTCGGGCGGCGCCGGCGCCGAGGACGACAAGGTCCCGGCCACGGCCACCGGCAGCCTGGAGCACCTGGCCTCCGAGGCGAAGTGCGATCCGGACATCCAGACGGACGCGGACGAGATCCGCCAGGCCGTCTGCAAGAACACCGACGGCAAGTTCATCCTCGCCACCTTCGCCACCGACCGCGGCCAGCGCGAGTGGCTCAACGAGGCCAAGGACTACGGCGGTTCGTACCTCGTCGGCAGCAAGTGGGTCGCCGTGGGGGAGCCGGGGACGGTCACGGCGCTGCGCGGCCGGCTCGGCGGGACCATGGAGGAGGGGGCCTCTCACCACTCGGGCGGCAGTGGTGGCGGGGGGGACGAGACCGCGCACTCCGGTCACCACAGCGGCTGACCGCGCAGGTTCACGGGGCCCCGGGGAACACCCCCGGGCGAGGGGGAGAATCGCCGGAGGCCGGCGGTGGGAGGGGATCCCACCGCCGGCCTCTTGGGCGGACCGGCTCAGCCGGTCACTTGCACTTCCTGCCGGTGTTGATGCAGTTGACCATCTTGTTCATCAGCTTCTCGTCGAAGACGTTGATGAAGTCGTCGTGGTCGGTGCTCGGCTTGTGCAGCTGCTCGGGGAAGCCGTCCACCGCGTACGGGTTCTTGACCTGCCCGTTCTCGATGGTCGGCGCCGGCACGTCGTACACCAGACGCATCGTCAGCTGCGGGATCGCCTTGAAGCCGTTCGCGCAGTTGCCCTGGGCGTCGGCGAACGCGACGTGCGTACGGTGGTTGGCGCTGTCGACGTTCTGTCCGTCCCAGCAGCTCTGGAAGGAGAACGAGCGGACCACGTCGCTGCCCTCGGGGCAGATCGGGTACTGCTCGGTCAGCTGCACCTTGTTCTCGAAGCCGGTGCAGCTCCAGTGGGCGTTGGCGTTGGCGAGACCGTTGGTCGTGGTCTTCGCGTCACCGGTGATGATCCGCAGGAACTTCGGCATCGCGACGACCTTGCTCCGCGGGTTGCCCACGAACTTGATCGACGCCTGCTTGGTCTGCTGGATCTGGCCGACGTTGCCTTCCTTGCCACCGCCGTCGTTGTTCTGGTCGAAGTCCTGCGTACCGTTCTGGATACGCACCACCGGCCAGTAGTACGACGACTTGTCGCCCGGGTTCGCGCAGCTGGTCTGGGCCGCGGCGAACGTGTCGTTGTTGGCGAAGGCGTCGTTCGACTGGTTGCCGACGTAGTCGTGCAGGTGGTGGGCGCCGTTGGTGACACCGGGCGCCACGATCACGTTGTCGGTGTTGAACTTCTTGTTGGCGTTCACACCGCAGGAGCTGGTGAAGGTGCCGGCCGAGCCGCCGGAGCGGGTGCGGGGCTTGCGGGCCACGTTGGGCTGGACCTTCGTGATGTCCACGAAGTCGGCCGCCACCGGGCCGTTGCCCGCCTGGCCGCCGTTGCCGGCCTGCTCGCCGCCGCCCTGGTCCTGGCCGCCGTCGCCCTGGTCCTGACCGTCGCCGTTCTGGTCCTGGCCGCCGTCGGCCTGCCCGTCCCCGTTCTGGTCCTGGCCGTCGCCTGCCTGGCCGTCGGTGGTCTCCGGCGGGTCCGCCGGTACGCCCGTGCAGGGGGCGAGTCCGTCCAGCGAGCTCGGCGCGGTGCTGCCGACCCGCCTGAAGTCGATCTTGATCCGTTCGATCGTCGCGGTCCGCTTGTCCTTCAGCGGGCCGAGGATGGAGTTCTGGACGAAGTTGGCGTCCTTGGCCGCGGCGTCGCGCGAGGCGGCGAGCCGGGCGTATGCCTCGGTGATCTGCTTGTCGAGGGTCGCCAGCTCCCTGTCGACGCCGGACCGGGCCCGCCACGGAACCTTGGTCAACTGCTGACCGACGTCCGGGCACTTGATGGTTGCCACCTGAGCGGCGGCGGCCTTGGTGTCGTTCTGCGCCGAGTTCTCCTCATGCGCGGAAGCGTAGAAATTCGCCCAGACCAGCCCGCCACCACCGATCGCCAGAGCCGCCGATGCGGCTATGGCGCGGACGGCAAGCGGTGAACGGCGTTTTCGTGTGTTGCGTCCCATGGAACTCCTCTGACTTCCTTGCGGGGCAGCGAGGCGCCCGACAGGAGTGAAGCGGCTCCGTTCCATACGGGTGAGGCGGGTGGGGCGTTCAGGAACCCCGGAAGAACTTGGAAATCCCCGTGGCCGATTCCGGCACCATCCGCCCCAAACGCCGTCGAATCAAAGGGAGTTGATCTCCCCGAAGAGGTTTGAACCATGTTCAGTGGGGGCCGGGAGACGAGCCGGTGGCGTACCCGGACCGGGCCTCAGCGACCCCGGTCCAGGTACGCCAGCACCGCGAGGACGCGCCGGTTGTCGTCGTCCGAGACCTCCAGGCGCAGCTTGGCGAAGATGTTGGACGTGTGCTTGGCGATCGCCCGCTCCGTGACCACCAGCTGACCCGCGATCGCCGCGTTCGAGCGGCCTTGCGCCATCAGCTCCAGCACCTCCCGCTCGCGGGGCGTGAGCCGGCCGAGCGGCTGGTCGGTGGCGCTCCGCCGGGACAGCAACTGCTGGATGACCTGCGGGTCCATGGCGGTGCCGCCCGCCGCGACCCGTCGTACCGCGTCGATGAACTGCTCCGCGTCGAACACCCGGTCCTTGAGCAGATAGCCGACCCCGCCGGTGCCGTCGGCCAGCAACTCCCGTGCGTACAGCTGCTCCACGTGCTGGGAGAGGACCAGCACCGGCAGCCCCGGCCTCCTGCGGCGTGCCTCCAGGGCGCACTGCAGCCCCTCGTCGGTGTGCGAGGGCGGCAGGCGTACGTCGACCACGGCGATGTCCGGGTCCGACTCGGCGAGGGCCCGCTTGAGTTCGGGCCCGCTCTCCACGGCCGCGGCGATCTCGAAGTCGTAGGCCTCCAGCAGCCTCACCAGTCCGTCACGCAGCAGGAACAGGTCCTCGGCTAGGACAACACGCACGGGATCTCCATGGTCACCATCGTGGGACCGCCCGCGGGACTGCTGACGGCCAGGACGCCGTCGAATGTACCGAGCCGCCGCTCCACCCCGGTCAGCCCGGAACCGGCCCCGACCACCGCCCCGCCGCGGCCGTCGTCGGTCACGCCGATGCGCAGCACGCCCGCCGCGTGCCGGACGTCCACCCAGACCCGCCCGGCACCGGAGTGCTTGACCGCGTTGGTGAGCACCTCGCTCACCGCGAAGTACGCGGCGGACTCCACGGGGGCGTCCGGGCGGCCGTCCAGGTCGACCCCGACCTCCGCTTCGAGGGGCAGGCGCAGCGCCAACGCCCGTACGGCGTCGCCCAGTCCGCGCTCGGCCAGCACCGGCGGATGGATGCCCCGCACCAGGTCGCGCAGCTCCGTGAGCGCGTCCGCGGAGGATCTGCGGGCCTGCGCGAGGAGCTCCCGCGCCCTGGCCGGGTCCTTGTCGATCAGCGCCTCCACGGTCCCCAGGTCCATGCCCATCGCGACGAGCCGCGCCTGCGCGCCGTCGTGCAGGTCCCGCTCGATCCGGCGCAGCTCGGCCGCCGAGGAGTCCACCGCGTCCCGCCGGCTGTCCGTCAACACCCTTACCCGTTTCGCTAGTTCGACCTGACTCGGGGAGAGCACCGACCGGGCGAACAGGAAGTGGACCCGCAGCAGCGCGGGGCAGAGCCGGTACGCGGCGAGGAGGAGCACGGCGCCGAGGGCCCCGGCCGCGAGGGCGCTCGCCTGTCCGGAGACCGGCACGAAGCCGTACCACCAGCCGGTGTGCGTACCGTCCGTGAAGACCCGCCACAGCCCCAGCGCCAGCGCGAAGCCCTCCAGCGGGTAGAGCAGCAGCGCGGCCGGCAGCAGCGCGGTCGCGAACCCGGCCGTCATCCGGACCGGCAGCCACCGCAGGTCCCGCCAGGTCGCCGGGTCCCGGAGCATGCCGAAGCACCGCCCCCACGGGTTGGCGTCGGCCTGCAGCGGCCGGTACGCCGAGGGGATCCGCACCCCGCACCAGCGTCCGGCGAGCTCGCGCTCCCGGCCGGCGAACGCGCGGACGCCGGTCAGCACCCAGGGCGTGGTGACGATCCCGACGCCGACCGGCACCAGCGCCACCGACACGACCGTCAGCACGAACAGGACGGTCGCCGCGACGAACCCCGCCACGGCGAGGACCAGCCCCCGCGCCGCTGCCACGGCAACCTCACGTGCCCTCGCCCGGACGTCGTCACTTCCGGCCCGCCTCGTCTCCATGCGCCCAGTCTTCCGGAGCCCGGCCCACCGGTCACTGGGCCGGCCACCCCGTCCGGGGGTGTACCTGGGTGCACCCCCGGCTCACCCCCCGAGCAGCTTCGCCTCCACGGCGGGATCCAGGCCCACCACCGGCCGGTCGGACCGCTGCGGGGCGACACCCCCGAGCTGCACGAGCCAGCTCCACGTGTCGGCCACCGTCTCCTCGACGGGACGGGCCCGCAGCCCCGTCGCGAGCGCGCGGGACACGTCCGCCCCGTGCAGCGCGTCGTGCAGGTCGCTGCCCGGCGGCACCCACACGGGCAGCTGCGTCCAGGGCTCGACACCGGCCTCCAGGATCACCGCGGGGTCGGTCCACCGCAGCTCCGCGCGCCCCCCGGTGGCCCGCGCGCACGCGTCGAGGAGCCCGCCGGTCGTCGTGTGCCCGCCCGGTGCGACCAGGTTGTACGCCCCGCTCAGCCCCCGCTCCGCCGCCCCCACGATCCACTCGGCGAGGTCGCGGACGTCGACGTACTGGAGCGGCAGGTCACGCGGACCCGGCGCGAGCACCGGGCCCCCGCGCGCCATCCGGTTCAGCCACCACGGCAGCCGCCCGATGTTCTCGTACGGCCCGAGGATCAGCCCGCTGCGCACCAGCACCGAGCGCTCAGCGCCGAAGCTCTCCAGCACGGCCAGCTCGCCGCCCCGCTTGTCCCGGGCGTAGTCGCTCTGCTCCGCGCCCGCCGACGCGCCCGCCACGAGCGGGGCGTCCTCGGTGTACCCGGCGGGCGGTGCCCACGCGTACACCGAGCAGCTCGACACGTACACGTACCGCCCGGCCCGGCCGGCCAGCAGCCGCGCCGCGTCCCGCACCGCCCGCGGCGCCGCCGACCAGGTGTCGACGACGACGTCCCACTCGCCCTCCGCGAGTGCCGCGAGCCCGTCCCGGGCGGTGCGGTCGCCGTGCCGCGTCCGCACCCCCGAGGGAGCCTCCCCCCGGCCCCGGTGGAACACCGTCACGTCCCAGCCGGCCGCGAGCGCCGCCTCCACGACGGCGCGCCCCACGAACTCCGTACCGCCCAGCATCAGAAGCCTCATACCGGCGACTCTGCCCGACGGGGCGGCCGGCCGGAACGGGAATCTGCTGACAGGAGATCCCCGGTCAGCGCTCGGCCGGCGGGGCGTACTTGTACCCGACCCGCCGCACCGTCTGGATCGCCTCGCGGTGCTCCGCGCCGAGCTTGCGCCGCAGCCGGGCGATGTGGACGTCGACGGTACGGCCGTCGCCCACGTGGCCGTAGCCCCACACCGTGGTGACCAACTGGTCGCGGGTGTGCACCCGGTGCGGGTGCGCGACAAGATGGGCGAGCAGCTCGAACTCCAGGTACGTCAGGTCGAGGGTCCGCCCGTCGACCCGCGCGGTGCGCTGCACGGAGTCGACGCGGACGAGGGGCTGGGCGCCGTCGTCGCCGAGGACCTCCGGCTCGGGCGCGTCCGGCACGGCGACCGGCAGCAACGGCTGCTGGTCGGCCGGGACGAGGACCAGGTAGCCGACCATCGGCGGGCGGCCCGGCAGCGTCGGCAGGGTGTGCGGGGGAGCGGGCAGCCAGGTGGCGCCCGGCGGCAGGAAGTCGGCGACGTCGACCACCTCGTCCCGGTCGACGGCGCGCAGCCGGTGGCGTGCGCTGCCCGGGGAGGTGGCGGTGAGGGTGCCGGCGGTGGAGAAGGAACGGGTGTTCGCCATGAGAGGTCAGCTCTTTCGCGCGAGGAGTCGTCGTGTGGCGGCGACGGCGGCGAGTTCTTGGTCGCGGCTGTCGTCGGACGTACGTCGTGCGCGCTGGCCGAAGGCCGGGGTGTACGGCTTTAGAGGGCCCGCGCGTTCATCGCGCGGCAACACACCCGGTCGAAGTCGTGGTGCTGACGGGACGGCCAGAACGGCTCCAGGTCGTGGCGACCCGTCGCGGTGTCCTTCTGGAAGCTGGCCATGGCCCCATTGAAGCAGATGAGCCCGGTCCGGAGCAGATCCCGTACGGACCTTCTCGGCACGTGATACGGACCTTGGCGCGATACGGCCCCTCCCGCGCGGAAGGGGCGCCCGCCGGACCTGCGGGCGCCCCTTCACGGGAAGCGGGGGATCAGACCTGGCCGGCCTTCTCCAGGGCGGAGCAGCAGGTGTCGACGAGCAGGCGCGTCACCACGTACGGGTCGACGTTCGCGTTCGGACGCCGGTCCTCGATGTAGCCCTTGCCGTCCTTCTCGACCTGCCACGGGATACGGACCGAGGCACCGCGGTTGGAGACGCCGTAGCTGTACTCGTTCCACGGGGCGGTCTCGTGCAGACCCGTCAGGCGGTCGTCGATGCCGGCGCCGTAGTTCTTCACGTGGTCGAGCGGCTTCGAGCCCTCGCCCAGCGACTCGCACGCGATGATGATCGCGTCGTAGCCCTCGCGCATCGCCTTGGTGGAGAAGTTGGTGTGCGCGCCCGCGCCGTTCCAGTCGCCCTTCACCGGCTTGGGGTCCAGCGTCGCGGAGACGCCGAAGTCCTCGGCGGTGCGGTAGAGCAGCCAGCGCGCCACCCACAGCTGGTCGGAGACCTCCAGCGGCGCCAGCGGGCCGACCTGGAACTCCCACTGGCCGGGCATGACCTCGGCGTTGATGCCGGAGATGCCGAGGCCCGCCTTGAGGCAGTTGTCCAGGTGCGCCTCGACGACGTCACGGCCGAAGATCTCGTCCGAGCCGACACCGCAGTAGTAGCCGCCCTGCGCGGCCGGGAACCCGCCCTCGGGGAAGCCGAGCGGGCGCGCGCCCTTGAAGAAGGTGTACTCCTGCTCGATGCCGAAGATCGGCTCCTGCGCGGCGAACTTCTCCGCCACCTCGGCCAGCGCGGCGCGGGTGTTGGACTCGTGCGGCGTCATGTCGATGTTGAGGACCTCGCACATGACGAGGACGTCGTCGCCGCCGCGGATCGGGTCCGGGTACGTGGCGACCGGCTTGAGTACGCGGTCCGAGGCGTGGCCCTCCGCCTGGTTGGTGCTCGACCCGTCGAATCCCCAGATCGGCAGCTCGGCCCCCTTCTCGGAGTCCGCCAGTATCTTCGTCTTCGAACGGAGCTTGGCCGTCGGCTCGGTGCCGTCGATCCAGATGTACTCAGCCTTGAAGGTCACGGGGCCTCATCCTTTGCGGTGCAGCGGTATGCCGCGCAGCTTCGCAATACGTGATTTCCCGGCCGTTGCCCGAGTGTGAACCCCACGTTACGCCGGACCGGTGGCCCGGTCCGGCGGCGGGTGAGGGTCCGTTCAGCCCCGGGCGGCGAAGACCCGGTGCAGTTCCAGAATCCGGCCGCGGGTCTCCGCGCGGTCGCCGAGCAGGAGTTTGTCGTTCCATTTCCACAGCAGTTCACCGGTCGCGTCGGCGATCATCCGGCGGAAGTACTGACTCGTCGACACGTCGGTCGCGGCGAAATGGTGCGCGCCCTCCTGGTCGATCAGCAGAAGGTATTCCTGCCGCGCTTCGTTGGCCTCCGGCAAATCGGACAGGGATCCGATTCGCCGACATGAGAATCGGTCACGGAAGTTCCCGGTGACGGACTGCTCCAGGGGTAGGACGTGCAGATGGGCGTGGTCGATTCCGCAGGCGGAACTCGTATTCGGGTCGCACATTCCGTGCTCGAATGCGACGACGTCCGACGCGTAGCCGTCGCGAAGGACCGACGTGACCCTCCGGCGCAGCACGTCGAGGGTCTCCAGCGAGGCCGCCGGCAGGGCCGACATCGACAGGACGTGTTCGTCCGGGACGATGAGCACATGTCCCCGGGTCAGCGGGGCGACATCGGCGACGACCACGAACCCGTCGCCCTGGGCCAGCAGCTCGCACGACAGCTCGTCCCGGCCGAACAGGCCGCGGAAGGGCGTGGCTTCGGCGTCGTCCAGCACGTCGCACAACAGGCACTGCGAGGTGGTCTCCGGCTCCGGCTCCAGTGCACCGGGGATGCCCAGGGGCTGGATCGTCTCGACCGCCTGCGGGTGGCGGCCGGTGCCAGGAGAGAACTTCACGGCGGTGTGCATGATGATCCCGTTTTCTTCGAGCAATGAGTCGAGCGCCTCGTTGCGACCGTCGTGTTCGGCGAGCGCAACGATATGTCGGGCATTGATGCCTGCGGACCGGAGGGCGGTCATGCAATCGACCAGATGATGGCCACTCAGTGCCACATCGTGCAACAGGACGGCGCGATCGCCCTTCTCGTAAAAACCCTCGACAGGGTTGTCGCGGTTGGGTCCGTACGGGCTCACATAGACCGCAGGGAAGGGTAGCAAGTCGGCCGCGGCACCCAAAATTCCGGTGGCCGCCACCTTGGAAACGGCGAGGAGTGTCGGCCGCATTGCCTTTCGGTTGACGAGTTCGGCCACATGATAGGCGAGATGGCCTGCCAGAACCCGCTGGTCAAGAGATTCCGGAGTGACGCGTGTCAGGTCGAGATAGCCCGCGACCGGCGTTTTCACCGTGTGCCCGACCCGCTCCTCGTGCCCGTAGGTCAGGGCGTATCTCCGCAGTATGTCGAGGACCTGCGCCTCGGGCAGTCTGGGGAAGGCACGCGAGTCCAGCTGGTCGCACAGCACCCGTGCCTTGAGCCGTATCCGGTCCCGCGGTTTCGCCTGCGGGGCGAGACGGGTGAGCAGACCCGCGATCCGCGCCCCGTTGCTGCTCACCGCGTCCAGAGTGCGCAGCCACGGCACGATCTTCGGCTCGATCTCCACCGACTCGTACACCGAGGGGTCCTGGTACGCGGCGGGCGAGCCCAGCCGCAGATGGACGACTCCGCCCAGGTCCGACGGCAGATCGGGATCGCCGACGGTCACGATGGCCACCCGTGACTGGCCCAGCCGCCCGGTGAACAGGCCGTACTCCAGAAGGACGTTGCTCGCGGGGGCGTACGTCGTCGCCCCGCGCCGCGTGGTCCGGTCGTCCGGCGTGGCGATGATCAGCGCCCCGTCCGCCTCGTTGAGCAGCCGCAGCAGCGAGTCGAGCAGCGTCATCCCGGGCGGAAAGCACTGCTGGCTCCACCACAGCAGCGGTTCCACCCCTTGCCGTGCCAGTACGGCCGCCGCGGCCTGCGCGAACGGCCGGCCCTCCGTCGAGGAAGCTATGAACACGCGCGTCATGCGGTCTGCTCCTACCGCTCACCTGCCGCGGGCGCCGCCCAGCCGCGCCGCCCCCCGTGGTGCCCGGATTTTAGCCTCCGGCCATCCGCCCGACCCCGTGTCCGAGCAGGCGGGTGCGGGTCTGTCGCGCCGGCGGACGGGGCTCGCGCTCTTTCGTATACGAGAAGCGCCCGGTGCGGGAGCGCGCCGGAGGGCGGCGTGCGGGCAGCCGGACGCCGGGCACACTGTCCCGCATGACGACCCCCTCGAATCAGCTGCGTATCGGACTCTTCGGCGCCGGCCCATGGGCCGAGCGCACCCAGGCACCCGCCATCGCCGCGCATGCCGGCGTGGAGTTCGCCGGAGTGTGGGCCAGGCGGCCCGAGGCCGCGAAGGCACTGGCCGAGGCGCACGGCACGACCGCTCACACCGGCGAAGCGGGTGCCGACGAACTGCTCGCCTCCTGCGACGTCGCGGCCTTCGCCCTGCCGCCGGACGTCCAGGCACCGCTCGCCGCGCGGGCCGCCGCGGCCGGCTGCCACCTTCTCCTGGACAAGCCGGTGGCGACGGACGTGGCCGCCGCCCGGGACACGGCCGGAGCCGCCGCGCGGGCCGGGGTCGCGTCCGTGGTGTTCTGCACGCTGCGCTTCGCCGCCGGAACCGCCGCCTGGATCGACGACCGGGCGGCGGAGGGCGGTTGGTACACCGCCCATGTGCGCTGGCTCGGTTCGCTGTTCGCGGACGGCAGCGACAGCCCGTACGCAGCGTCGCCCTGGCGGCGGGAGAAGGGCGGTCTGTGGGACGTAGGTCCCCACGCGCTGTCCCTGCTCCTCCCGGTGCTCGGCGAGGTGACCGGGGTGACCGCGGCACGTGGACCCCGGGACACCGCGCATCTGGTCCTGCGGCACGCGTCCGGTGCGTCGAGCACGGCGACCCTCGGGCTGAGCGCGCCGCCGGGGGCCGCCGGGGTGAGCGTTGATCTCGTGGGCGAGCACGGACCGGCCGCCCTGCCGGACTGGGGGGACGCGATCGGCTCGTTTCACGCGGCGCTGGACGCGCTGGTGGAGTCGGTGCGCACCGGACGGCCGCACGCGTGCGACCTGGCGTTCGGGGTGCGGATGACCGAGATCCTCGCCGAGGCCGAGGCGCAACTGGCCCTCCGCCAGGGCGAGTCACCCCTCAGGTGAGAGACCGGTGAGCGGCGGGCAGGGCGGTCCGTTGCCCTTGGGGGCGAGCCGCGGACCGCGTCGAGGGGGCCGGCGAGACGGCTCCGGCCTAGGGTCTGTCGTTTGGATCAGGTCGGCCGTGACGGACGGTTCGTCCCGGTCGGCCAGACCCCGCGACACCGGCCTGATCCAAACGACAGGCCCTAGCCCGCCCGCCCGGCGCCGCGTTGGGAGGAGGGCGGCCTGCGGCTGTCCGGCGCCGGCGCTCCGGCGGCCTTCCGCCGGTCCGCTTCCGTACGACGGGCGATGCCCACCGCACGGAAGCGGACCGGCTCCGGTGACCCCGGCGCCCGCTTGCGTGCACGGCCCCGCGGAAGGGCCACGGCACCGCAGCGGACTCCGCGGGGTCAGCCCACGCGTTCGATGCGGGCCTTGCGGATCAGGAACTTGCCGGGCTCCCTGACCTGCTCGAACGCCGCGTTGTTCAGCAGGACGCAGCTGCCCGAGACCGAGGTGACCTCCACGGTCGTGGACTTGTTGTTGTCCAGGTTGGTCACCCGGAGCTTCGTCCCGGCGGGGAACTGGTTGCTGGACGCGGCCGGTGCGCCGTTCTCCCCGGAGAGCGTGACGGTCGAACCGGCGCAGACCTGCTCACCGGCGGCGGCGCCCCCGCCCCCGGTGCCGGCCTCGTCGCCGGGGGCCGCCGCGCCGGGCGCGGCCTCCCCGGGAGCCGTCTCGGCGGGGGCGGTGGTGGCCGGCGCGGTGGCCTGGGAGTCCTGAGCCGACTCCCCGACCTCGCAGCCGGACGCCTTCTGCTGGCGCCCGATCTCCTTGATGACGGCCTCGCGGTTGGCGATGCGGGCCTCCGACTGGGCGTCGGGGGCGGCCCGTTGGGCGTCGATGAACCGCTGGTTGTTGCCGACCGCCGTGGCCAGCCCCTGGCAGACCGTCGAGTTCGCGTTCTGGACGGGCGCCGCGTTCGACGTGGCCGCCAGGGCGAAGGCCCCGCCTCCGGCCACGGCGGCGGCACCGGCCAGCAGGGCGAGCTTCTTCGGGGTGCTGAGCGTTCTCCTACGCGACATGCGCGCCTCCTGGGTCCGGGGGAACGTACGCCGCTAGGTACGAGATATCGAACGAGGTCACTCAACGGTCACGGAGACCGCCGGAGTGACGTGGGCCACAGAGGCGGGCGCCGGGGCGGTCAGCGGGACAGGGCGTCGCGTACCGCCTCCTCCGTACGGGCCACCACCGCGGTCCCGTCGTCCGCCGTGATGATGGGCCGCTGGATCAGCTTCGGGTGCTCGGACAGCGCCGTGATCCAGCGGTCCCGCGAACCGGCGTCCCGCGCCCACTCCTTGAGCCCGAGCTCCTTGGCGGCGGGCTCCTGGGTGCGGGTGATGTCCCACGGTTCGAGCCCCAGCCGCTCCAGCACGTCCCTGATCTCGTCCTCGGTCGGCACGTCCTCCAGGTAGCGGCGCACGGTGTAGTCGGCGCCCTCCGCGTCGAGCAGGCCGATGGCGCCGCGGCACTTCGAACAGGCCGGGTTGATCCAGATCTCCATGCTCACACGGTACCCGGAACACCCCCTCCCACCTGCGTCACACCCCAGGTCAAAGCCCTTGTGGCCAGCGGCTTTTGTCAGTGCCGGGCGGTAGAATAGAAGCAGTGTTCGAGGGTGCCGCCGGACGTTCCGGCGAGGCCCTGACCGCGACAGGAGGATGCCCGTGCCCGCTGCCGCACTGAAGCCGAAGCCCACCCAGTCCACCGCCCGCAGGGCGGTCCCGCTCGACCTGCCGTACGAGCCCGTGGAGAAGCGTCCGCTCCCGCCGGGACGCCCCCGCGACTGGTACGTCACGCACAACCGCCGGCTCAAGGCGATGCGCCTGGCGATCGCCCTGCTCGACTCCGGCGTCTACCTGGCCGACCACGCCCGCAACGAGACGATCCACAGCGCCGCCGCGCTCATCGGCGTCCACCCGCCGTCCGACACCACGTGCCACATGGTCAGGGCGCTGATGAGGTACGCCCGCTGACGCACCGGGGCTCCGCCCGCCCGCGAGGAGCGCGGCCCGGACGGAGCCCCACCAGCGACCGGAGCCGGTGGCGAGGACCTGGGGCCTGTCGTCTGGATCAGGCCGACCCGAGCGGGGTCTGGCACGCACACCTACCCCGCCGTCAACTCCCGCTCCAGCGGCGTCCGGAAGCGGGGCGTGACCCGGACCCCGCCCACCCACGCGGACAGCCGCGCGGCCTCGGCGGCGACGGCCTCACGGCCCTCCCGGCCCAGCCCCGCCGCGTCCAGCACCCGCCACACCACCTCCCCGTCGGGCCGCTGCGCCCAGCCCCCCACCACCTGCCCGTTCCACCACACCGTCGGGCCCACGTTCCCGCTCCGGTCGAAGAGGGCGGGCCGCAGGTCCGGAGCCAGGAACCAGTCCCTGTCCCGCCATCCCATGGCGGTCGGGTCGAGACCGGGCAGCAGCGCGGCCCAGGGCTCCGCGGGTCCGGTCACCGGCCCGGCGTCACCGTCCGCGACGTACCCCGTCACCCCGCCGTCGAGCGACACGGCCGCCGCGCCCGCCGCCGCCAGCGCCCGGCGCACGTCGGTGACCTTCCACCCCGTCCACCACTTCAGGTCCTCCTCCGTGGCCGGACCGCACGCGGCCAGCCAGCGCCGCATCAGGTCCGACTGGGCCTTCGCCGGCGCCAGTTCGGGATGCGGCGGTGCGACGGCCCACCGGAACCGGGTCGACGTCCACGTGCCCAACGGCCGCCCGCGCACGACCCGCCCCTCGACCCCGAGGACCCGCATCAGCCGGGACGACACGGTCTGCTCGCTCTCGTAGCCGCGCCCCGCGCCGTAGGTGAACCGCTCCCTCAACCGCGGCTCGTCGGCCACGAGTTCGTCCACCGTGGCCTCCCCGCGCCGGGCCAGCGCGGCGAGCGTGGCGGCCTCCACCTCGGCCAGCCACTCCTCCGTCAGCCGTCCCCCGCTGCCCTCCGCCAGCTGATCGAGCAGCCCGGCCCGCGCCTTCGCGGCGACGGCGAGACCCGTCGAGGCGTGCACCACGGCCGTCAGCGCGGCGGGGAACACGAACACCGTGTGCCGCATCCCGTGCATCCGCACCAGCGTGCGGTCCTCGTACAGCGCCCGCTCCAGCCCGGCCACGGTCTTCCCGGGTTCGGCCAGCCGCGCGCCCACCGCCAGGTACACCGTCGCCGGATCGGTCCCGTGCAGGGCGACCAGCGAGTCCGCCACCTCTTCGGGGCCCGCCGCGCGCGCCGGACCCGCCAACCGGTGCCGCAGCGCCAGCCTGGCCCGCCGCTCCGCCACCCCGATGTGCCGCCGCGCTCCCACGTCGCCTCCACCTCTCCGGCCGCCCGTGCGCCGGAATCCCGGCACTTCCCCCCATCCTCCCGAACACCCGGCCGCCCCGGGGCACGTCACCCGAATGCCGTACCCGGCATGCGTGCCCACCGCCCGGCGGACTTCACTGGGGCGACCGGGGAGAGCAGGGACCGCAGGCGCGGGGAAAGGCGGGACGGCGATGGGCAGTCAGGGTGGACGAAGGCTCGTCGCGACGGCCGCCGCGGCCGCGCACCCCCGCTCATGACCACGCCGGCCGACCGCGCCCAGAAGGGCAGAGCGGTCCGCAAGATCCTCCCCCGCTCCGCGCACGGCGAATGGCTCGCCGCCCTCGACCGCCCCGACCCCGTCGCCGTACTGGAACGCCAGGGCAGGGACCGGCTCCAGGAACTCCTCCCGGTCAGATACGGCAGGATGACCGCCTCGCCCTTCGCGTTCCTGCGCGGCGGGGCCGCCGTGATGGCCGCCGACCTCGCGGCCCGCCCCCACACGGGACTCACCGTGCAGCTCTGCGGCGACGCCCACCTGCTCAACTTCGGTCTCTTCGCCTCCCCGGAACACGCCCTGCTCTTCGACCTCAACGACTTCGACGAGACGTTCCCCGGGCCCTTCGAATGGGACGTCAAACGGCTGGCCGCCAGCATCGCCGTGGCCGCCCGCGAGAACGGGCACAGCGAGGCACGGGCCCGCCGCGCGGCGCGCGCCTCGGCCGCCGAGTACCGCCACGCCATGCGCGGGCTGGCCCGTCGGGGCGAGCTGTCCGTCTGGTACGAGCGCATCGACGCCGACCGGCTGCTCCCGCTGGTCCGCTCCGCCCACCACCGCAAACGCCTGGAGTCCACCCTCTCGCGGGCCCGCCGCCGCACCAGCCTCCAGGCGCTCGGCCGGCTCACCGAGACCGCCGAGGGCCGGCTCCGTATCGTCCAGGACCCGCCCCTGCTGGAGACTGCGGGACCGTCCGACATGGGCGCCCTGCGGAAGATCTTCAGCGACTACCGCTCCACGCTCTCCGAGGAACGCCGGCTGCTCCTGGACCGCTACCGCTTCATGGACGCCGCCCGCAAGGTCGTCGGCGTCGGCAGCGTGGGCGTCCGCTGCTTCGTCGTGCTGCTCGCCGGCCGGGACGAGGACGACCCGCTGCTCCTGCAGCTCAAGGAGGCCGGCCGGTCCGTGCTGGAGGAGCACCTGCCCACCGGCCCCTACGACCATCCCGGCCACCGCGTTGTCGCCGGCCAGCGGCTGCTGCAGGCCACCGGCGACATCTTCCTCGGCTGGATGACGGGACCCCAGGGACGGCCGTACTACTGGCGGCGGCTACGCGACATGAAGGGCTCCCCGGACGTCGCCGGCATGAGCCCGGACGAGCTCCACGACTACGCCCGTCTGTGCGGCGCGGCCCTCGCCCGTGCCCACGCCCGCTCCGGCGACCGCGTCGCCATAGCCGGCTACCTCGGCGGCGCCGACGCCTTCGAACGCGCCGTGGCGGACTTCGCCCTCCACTACGCTGACCAGAACGCCCTGGACCACGGGACGCTGTGCGCCGCCGTGGCCGCGGGCGTGGTCAGAGCGGCCCCCGGCGTCTGACCCGCCGGCCCCCGCCTCCTGCCCGCGCGTGCCGGGCACGGCACCCGCCTCCGACGCCGCGGGGTTCGCGCCGGCCCGCCACCGTGAGATGAGCGGGGCCCGGGCGCCGGCCGAGGTGGCCCGCGACGCGGTGGACGGCGGACCGGAGCTGGGGCCGGACCGAAGCCGGACCGACGGGCCCGCCGGAAATAGGGATGCACGCGGAGAGACCGGCTCCCTACGCTGGGGATGCGTTCCGGAGCCGTCGCGCACCGCTTCCCGCCGGACAGGCATCAGCCGGCGGTCCCGGGACTAGTCTCTACGCACCGACGCCGGCCGCCCACCCCAGCGCCCGCGTCGGAGCACTTGTCGAGATCCCGTTACCCACGCCCCCAAGGAGTCCCGTCATGGGCACCTTGATCCTTTCGGCGACCGCGGTCCTGGTCGTCCTAGGCTTCTCCCACCACGGCCTCTGGCTGGCCGCGGTCGCCGTGCTCTTCCTCCACGTCCGCTACGGACGCGCAGCCACTGGCGCGCCCACCGCGTCCTCGACCGGCGCGCCGGCCGCTCCCGGCGCCTCGGGAGGGTCCGCCGCCCGCCCGGACTCCAGCTACCGCGCCTACCGGGCCCGCCGTGACCGGCAGGCCCGCTGGGAGCGCCGCTACCGCCGCGAGCGCCCGCTGGAGGCGCGCCGCCAGGAGCGTCAGAAGGGCCGCTGAGACGGCCCGCCGTACGACTGAGCCCCGCCGCCGACCCGTGAGGGCGGCGACGGGGCTCGGGCCGGGAGCCGTGACGGTTTACACGTCGAAGTACAGCTCGAACTCGTGCGGGTGCGGGCGCAGCTGGAGCGGCGCGATCTCGTTCGTGCGCTTGTAGTCGATCCACGTCTCGATCAGGTCCGACGTGAAGACGTCGCCCTGGAGGAGGAACTCGTGGTCGCGCTCGAGGGCGTCGAGGACGGCCGGGAGCGAGGTCGGGACCTGCGCCACGTTCGCGTGCTCCTCGGGAGCCAGCTCGTAGAGGTCCTTGTCGATCGGCTCGGCCGGCTCGATCTTGTTCTTGATGCCGTCGAGACCGGCGAGCAGCAGCGCCGAGAAGGCGAGGTACGGGTTGCCGGAGGAGTCCGGGGCACGGAACTCGACGCGCTTGGCCTTCGGGTTCGAGCCGGTGATCGGGATACGCATCGCCGCGGAGCGGTTGCGCTGCGAGTAGACCATGTTGACCGGCGCCTCGAAGCCCGGGACCAGACGGTGGTACGAGTTCACCGTCGGGTTGGTGAAGGCGAGCAGCGACGGGGCGTGCTTGAGGATGCCGCCGATGTAGAAGCGGGCGGTGTCCGAGAGGCCCGCGTAGCCGGCCTCGTCGTAGAACAGCGGGTCGCCGTTGGCCCACAGCGACTGGTGGACGTGCATGCCCGAGCCGTTGTCGCCGAAGATCGGCTTCGGCATGAAGGTCGCGGTCTTGCCGTTGCGCCAGGCGACGTTCTTAACGATGTACTTGAAGAGCTGGAGGTCGTCGGCCGCGGCGAGCAGCGTGTTGAACTTGTAGTTGATCTCCGCCTGGCCGGCGGTGCCGACCTCGTGGTGCTGGCGCTCGACCTGGAGGCCCGAGGCCTCCAGCTCCAGGGAGATCTCGGCGCGCAGGTCGGCGAAGTGGTCGACCGGCGGGGCCGGGAAGTAGCCGCCCTTGTAGCGGACCTTGTAACCGCGGTTGTCCTCGATGGCGCCGGTGTTCCAGGCGCCCGCCTCGGAGTCGATGTGGTAGAAGGACTCGTTCTCGGCGGTCTTGAAGCGCACGCTGTCGAAGACGTAGAACTCGGCCTCGGGGCCGAAGTACGCGGTGTCGGCGATGCCGGTCGAGGCGAGGTAGGCCTCGGCCTTCTTGGCCACGTTGCGCGGGTCACGGGAGTACTGCTCGCCCGTGATCGGGTCGTGGATGAAGAAGTTGATGTTGACCGTCTTGTCGCGGCGGAAGGGGTCGACGCGCGCGGTGGACAGGTCGGCGCGGAGCGCCATGTCGGACTCGTGGATGGCCTGGAAGCCGCGGATCGAGGAGCCGTCGAAGGCCAGCTCCTCGGCCGGGTCGAAGGCCTGGGCCGGGATCGTGAAGTGCTGCATCACACCCGGAAGGTCGCAGAAGCGGACGTCGACGAACTTGACGTCCTCGTCCGCGATGAACTTCTTGGCCTCGTCGGCGTTCTGGAACATCCAGCTCCTCCTACTCCCGCCCACTAGGACCGGGGTGGTAGTTCGTTCGTGCGGCCAGTGCGGTGGCACACGCTGGACCCGACCATAGGGACGGGGGATTTCTCAAGCGTGACCCATTTGTTTCGCGCAAGTTAACCGGCCGGGTTCGACAGCAGCCTACGACTACCCCGGCCGGTGGGGCACATACCCGGGCGCAGTACCGTGGACGGGTGGACAACAGGCAAGCAATCGGATCGTGGCTGTCCGGCCCCCGCGAGGCCATGGAAGAAGCCGGTGCCGACTTCGGATACCGGGGGGAGCAGCTCGGTCTGCCGCAGGACGGGCCGGGTTCGATCGCCCGCCCGGGCCGCCGTCTGGGCGCCCTGGCGGTGGACTGGGGCCTGTGCCTGTTGATCGCATACGGGCTGCTCACCGAGGGCTACGACCAGGCCACGGGGAACTGGGCGCTGCTCGTCTTCTTCGTCCTGGGCGTCCTGACCGTCGGCACGGTCGGCTTCACGCCGGGCAAGCGCCTGTTCGGACTGCGTGTCGTCCCCGAGGGCGGCGGCCGGCTGAACCCGCTGCGCGCCCTGCTGCGGACGGCGCTGCTGTGCGTGGCCGTGCCGGCCCTGATCTGGGACCGCGACGGCCGGGGTCTGCACGACCGCCTGGCCCGCACGGTCGAGGTCCGCATCTGACGGCGCCGGGACCCGCGCCGGCCGACGGCGCGGGCGGGCCCCGGCAGCCCCCGCGACGAGAAGAGGGCGCCCGGAGTGATCCGGGCGCCCTCTTGCGTACGTGGGAGGGGTGTCAGCGGGTCTTGCCGCCGCGGGGCATCCGCATGCCCTTGGGCATCGGCCCCTTCGGCAGCGGCATGTTGCTCATCAGGTCGCCCATCGCGCGCAGCCGGTCGTTGGTCGTCGTGACCTGCGGGCCGGTGAGCACGCGCGGCAGCTTCAGCATGGTCGTGCGGAGCCTCTTCAGCTCCACCTGGCCCTCGCCGGTGCCCACGAGCACGTCGTGCACGGGGACGTCCGAGACGATCCGCGCCATCTTCCGCTTCTCGGCGGCCAGCAGGCTCTTCACCCGGTTCGGGTTGCCCTCGGCCACCAGCACGATGCCGGCCTTGCCGACGGCCCGGTGCACCACGTCCTGGCTGCGGTTCATCGCCACCGCCGGGGTCGTCGTCCAGCCCCTGCCGATGTTGTCCAGCACGGCCGCCGCTGCGCCCGGCTGTCCTTCCATCTGCCCGAAGGCGGCACGCTCGGCCCGGCGTCCGAAGACGATCGCCGACGCGAGGAAGGCGAGCAGGAGGCCGAGAATGCCGAGATAGACCGGGTGGCCGATCAAGAAGCCGATCGCGAGAAAGACACCGAGGGTGCCGATTCCGACAGCCGCGAGTACAAGACCGATCTTGGAGTCGGCCTTGCGGGTCATCTTGTAGGTCAGGGCGATCTGCTTGAGTCGCCCGGGGTTCGCAGCGTCCGCTGCGGTTTCCTTCCTCGCCATGCCACGAGTCTACGTGGCCCGGGAAGCGCCGACGACGGCGGTGCCGCCGCTACGACAGGCGGGGCCCGACGGCCTCCTCGAGGACGCGCTGAGCCTCGACCCGGTCCTTGGCACGGCGGCGGTCCTCCAGCACGGAGGTCCAGGCGTTGCGGCGGGCCGTGCGCTGTCCGCTGCTCATGAGCAGCGACTCGACGGCACGCAGTGCATCGGTGAACGAAGGAATGGCGGTGGCGCGTACGGGCGCGGCCTGCATGATGGAGGTCCCCCCTCGGGACGGCTCTTGCGGAGGCGATACGGTGCGTGGAACCAGGGTCACTGAATGGTGTTACCAGGGCGTGACCGACCGGTCAAACGCCCGTGAAGCCTGGAGGCGGAGGGGCCGAACGCCGACGCGGCCCTGACGGACGCCCTCATCTGCGAGGACGGTCAGAACCGCGTCGAACTGGCCATTTCCGGGCGTCGGCCGCTTGTGCGCGGATTCACACACTTGGCTGGCACCCCGTGCCACCGCCCCGGTCGTACGTGTGTCAGACCGCCTGCGAGGCGATGTAGGCGCCGCGCTTCTCGACGGCCATCTGGTACAGCCGGCCGGCGCGGTACGAGGAGCGGACGAGCGGTCCCGACATGACGCCGGAGAAGCCGATCTGCTCGGCCTCGTCCTTCAGCTCGACGAACTCGTGCGGCTTGACCCAGCGCTCCACGGGGTGGTGGCGCACGGAGGGCCGCAGGTACTGCGTGATGGTGATCAGCTCGCAGCCGGCCTCGTGCAGCTGCCGGAGCGCCTCGCTGACCTCCTCGCGCGTCTCGCCCATGCCGAGGATGAGGTTCGACTTGGTGACCAGGCCGTAGTCGCGGGCCTCGGTGATGACCTTCAGCGAGCGCTCGTAGCGGAAGCCGGGGCGGATGCGCTTGAAGATGCGGGGGACCGTCTCGACGTTGTGCGCGAAGACCTCGGGGCGCGAGGAGAAGACCTCGGCCAGCTGGTCGGGCTCCGCGTTGAAGTCGGGGGCGAGCAGCTCGACCTTGGTGCGGCCCGACTCGCGGCCGGCGGTCTGCGCGTGGATCTGGCGGACCGTCTCGGCGTACAGCCAGGCGCCGCCGTCCTCCAGGTCGTCGCGGGCGACGCCGGTGATCGTCGCGTAGTTCAGGTCCATCGTGACGACGGACTCGCCGACCCGGCGGGGCTCGTCGCGGTCCAGCGCCTCGGGCTTGCCGGTGTCGATCTGGCAGAAGTCGCAGCGCCGGGTGCACTGGTCACCGCCGATGAGGAACGTGGCCTCGCGGTCCTCCCAGCACTCGTAGATGTTGGGACAGCCCGCCTCCTGGCAGACCGTGTGCAGGCCCTCGCTCTTCACGAGCTTCTGCAGCGCGTTGTACTCGGGACCCATTTTCGCCCGGGTCTTGATCCACTCGGGCTTGCGCTCGATGGGGGTCTGGCTGTTCCGGACCTCCAGGCGCAGCATCTTGCGTCCGTCGGGTGCGACTGCGGACACGTCCGGCTCCCTACAACTTCGATTCGTCGGCGTACACCAGGGTACGCCCGTGCTGTTTTCGGCCCTGCGTATGGGCAACCTTCGGGTCCGAGGGTGCATTCCCGGGCCCGGGGCGACGGATCAGGCCGAGGCCCGCTCCACCTCGCGCGGCTTGAGCTCCGCGTTCTCCAGGACGTCCCGCAGGTGCTTCTCGGCCACCGGCAGGACGTCGGCGATGGTGAGGTCGCGCCCCAGCTCGTACGCGAGGGAGGTGACGCCCGCGTCCCGGATGCCGCACGGGATGATCTTGTCGAAGGACGAGGTGTCCGGGTTCACGTTCAGGGCGAAGCCGTGCATGGTGACGCCCTTGGCGACCCGGATGCCCACGGCGCAGATCTTGCGGTCCTCGCGCCGCTGGCCCGCGTTGGAGGGCGCGTACTCCGGGCCGTCCAGGCGGGGGTCGAACTCGTCGTCCGTCAGCCGCGGGTCGAAGTCGAGCGACAGGCCGCCCGGGGCAGGCCGCTGCTCCACCGGGTCGCCGAGGACCCAGACGCCGGCCCGGCCCTCGACCCGGCTGGTCTCCACGCCGAACTCGGCGCAGACCCGGATCATCGCCTCCTCCAGCCGGCGCAGGTGCGCCACGACGTCCACCGGGCGCGGCAGCTTCTGGATCGGGTAGCCCACGAGCTGGCCCGGACCGTGCCAGGTGATCTTGCCGCCGCGGTCCACGTCGACGACCGGGGTCCCGTCGAGGGGGCGCTCGCTGTCTGCCGTGCGCCGGCCCGCCGTGTAGACGGGCGGGTGCTCCAGCAGCAGGCAGGTGTCGGGGACCTCGTCCAGGAACCGGGCGGCGTGCACGCGACGCTGCTCGTCCCAGGCCTCCTGGTACTCGACGGCCTCCGCACCGAATCCCATCCGGACGAACCGCAACTCACTCACGGCAAGCGCCTCCCTAGAAGCTCCCACGGGCACGAACTGGCGGCGCGCGGGCCAACGGGCACCGGACCCCCGGGCCGCGCCCCGGGGACGCGCCCGCGTGACACGCGGGGCGAGGCCCGTAAGGCACGAAGCACGCCTACGCCACTGTACGTCCGGCCGGCGGTCGTCAGCCCCGGGGCCAATCCTCACACGATCGGATGAATGAACGTCGAAGTGTGCGATGGCGTGCTTACAGACCGCTACATTCACGCCGTTCACGAGGCCATAAGGGCTGCTCACAGGCAATCCGGGCACTTGACGTGCCCGGAAGGCAGGAGACCGCACCGCACCATGACGGAACGACCCGCGCAGCGCACCCCCAACCGACAGCTCGCCGCGCTCATCGCAGAAGCGGGGTTCTCCAACGCAGGTCTCGCCCGTCGCGTGGACCAGCTAGGCCTCGAACACGGCCTCGACCTCAGATACGACAAGACGTCCGTGACCCGATGGCTGCGCGGACAGCAGCCCCGGGGCACCACACCCGCCCTCATCGCCGAGGTCTTCACCCGCCGCCTCGGCCGGCGGCTCACCGCCCAGGACCTCGGACTCGACGCGTGCGCGCCCGTCTACGCGGGCCTCGAATTCGCCGCGAGCCCCGAGGAGGCCGTCGACATCGTCAGCGGCCTGTGGCGCAAGGACTCCGGCAGCCACGCCGAACTGCGCAAGATCGCCTTCACCCCGGCCGGACTGGTCGTCCCCAGCCGGGACTGGCTCATCGGACGTGCCGACGACCGGGTCGGCCGCGGCGAACCGGCCGCCCTCCGCGTGCCCGTGCAGGGCCGCCCCGCGGTGCCGCGCCAGCGCGGGACCGCCGAGCGCGGACCCGGCCAGCGGGTCACCGGCGGCGACATCGCGGCCCTGCGCTCGGTCGGCGAGTTGTTCCGGTCGCTCGATCACGCGTACGGCGGCGGCCACGCCCGCCAGGCCCTCGTGCGCTACCTGGAGCACGAGGCCGAGCCGATGCTGCGCGGCAGCTACGGCGAGCAGACCGGCCGCCGCCTCTTCGCGGCCGCCGCCGACCTCACCCGCCTCGCCGGCTGGACCTCGTACGACATCGCCGCGCACGGGCTCGCCCAGCGGTACTTCGTGCAGGCGCTGCGTCTCGCCCAGGCGGCCGGCGACCGGGCCTACGGGTCGTACGTGCTGGTGACGATGAGCCGGCAGGCGGTCTACCTCGGCCACGGACGCGAGGCAGTCCAGCTCGCGCGGGTGGCGCAGCAGGGCGTCGGCTCCTCCGCCCCGCCCGTCATGCAGGCCATGCTGCACTCCGTCGAGGCGCGCGCGCACGGCGTCCTGGGCGAGGTGCGGGCCTGCACCGCCTCCCTGGTGCGCGCCGAGCGGGCCCTGGAGGCGGCCCGGCCCGCCGACGAGGTCCCGCACTGGGCGCGCTTCTTCGACGAGGCGCAGCTCGCCGACGAGTTCGGGCACTGCCACCGCGACCTCCAGCAGTACCGGGCCGCGGCCCAGCACGCCGAGCGCTCCCTGCAACTGAGGGCGCCCGTGTACGCCCGCAGCCGGCTGTTCTGCCGCGTCGTGCTGGCCACCGCCCGCCTCGCGCTCGGCGAACTCGACCAGGCCTGCCAACTGGGGGCTGAGGCGGCCGGACAGGCGGCGGAGATGCGGTCGGTGCGGGCGGTCGAGTACGTACGCGACTTCGAACGCCGGCTCGAACCGTACCGGGACGCCGCTCCCGTCCGGGGGTACCGGGACCGGGTGTCCGCCCTGGGATGAGCCGCGCTCAGGCCGCCGTCCGCAACGGCTTCTCCAGGGGAGCCGGCCGCACGCCCAGGTCGGTGAGCAGCGCCCGGGCGGCCCGGCGGCCCGAGCGCAGCGCGCCCTGGACGGTGCTGGTGCCGCGGTGGTCGCCGCACACGTACAGGCCGGCCAGCAGGCGCACCGGACGGCGCAGGTCGTGCGGCGGGGGCATCGCGGGGACCGCCTCGGGGTCGTGGTGGACGCCGAGGAGCTCCCACCGGCGGGTCGACGTGCCGTAGAGGCGGGCCAGTTGGGCGCGGACCGCGGTGTCCAGGTCGGCGGCGGACGGCGGGGTGCCCAGCACCGTCGAGGTGATGAGGGCGCGGCCGGCCGGTGCCCGGGTCGGGTCGACCTGGCTGATCACCGCGGTGTGGGCGACCGGGCCGCTCCGGTCGGCGTCCAGGAGCAGCGCCGGTTCGCCGAGCGGGGGCTCGTCGGCCGTGTGGTGGACGACGGTGACGGGGTGGAAGGCGGGGACCCGCAGCCCCGGCAGGAGTCCGGCCGCGGCGCGCGCCCCGGTGGCCAGCAGCAGGGAGCGGCAGCGCAGTTCGCCGTGGTCCCGGGTGGTCACGGACGTCGTGGAGACCGCGGTGACGTGCACGCCGGTGCGGACGGTACCGGGCGGGAGCGTGGCGGCGAGGAGTTCGGGCAGGGCGTCGGCGCCGCCCTCGGGTACGCACAGCCGCCCGGTCGCGAACGCGTGCAGCGCGAGGTCCGCGCAGCGGCTGGAGGTGGTGAGCGCGGGATCGCACAACAGGGCGGCGAGCAGGGGCCGCAGGAACCCGTCGACGGTGCGGGGTGGGAAGCCCCGGGCCGACAGGGCGCGCCCGGCCGGGAGTTCGGGGCGGCTCAGCAGGGTCTCCGGCGGGGTGACGGCCAGCCGCGCCAGGGCGGCCCCGAGCCGGGCCTGGTCGACGGGCCGGCCCAGCGGTCCCACGGGGCGCGCCGAGGTGCCCGGCGGGCCGCCCGGACGGACGGCCGCGCCCGCGGGTCGGGGGAGCCGGGGGGCGCTCGCCAGGGCGCGTACGACGGTGAGTGCGCCCCTCGCGCTCCGGGGGTTGAGGGGAGCGTACGCCCGGTGGTGCCGGCCCTCGCTGTGGAGCAGGACGCCCGGTGAGAACGACCGCAGGGCCAGGGCGTCCAGGCCTGGGGTGCGGCGCAGTTCGGGATACGAGGTGGACAGCAGCCGGCCCAGCCGGTCCAGGCGGAAGCCGTCCACCTTGTCCGTCGCCATGCGGCCGCCCACATGCGGGGCGGCTTCCAGGACCGCCGTGGTGAGGCCCGCCCTGGTGAGGTGGTGGGCCGCCGCGAGTCCCGCGGCCCCGGCCCCCACGATCACGACGTCCACGTCCTGCGAGATGTGCGCTTCGCGTGCCGGCTCTAGCACGTGCTCCTCCTGGAGGTCGCGCGGCTGTGGGGACGTCATGCCCCCGACAGGGGCCCGGAATACCCGAGTTCCGGTCGAGATTAGATCCGCCGTCCCGCCAGGCAAGGCGTACACGGCCCTCGCACGGTGGCACGGGGGAGCACGGGGAACCAGACCCCGGGGCGTATGACTCGGGGTCAGGAGCCGGTGGCGGCACGGGGGCCGCGGGGCGACGCCCGTCAGCGCAGCGCGGAGCGCAGGGCCGCGTCGATCGACGGGAAGGCGAACGCGAACCCGGAGTCCAGCAGCCGGGACGGCAGGACGCGCTGGCTGCCCAGGACGTCCCCCGACATCCCGCCGAGCGCGGTCCGCAGCACCGGCGCCGGCACCGCGAAGAGCGTGGGCCGCCGCAGCACCCGCCCCATCGCCTCCGTCACCTCGGCGTTGGTGAGCGGCTCGGGCGCCGTGAGGTTGACCGGTCCGGACAGCGACTCCGTGTCGAGGAGATGGCGCAGCGCGGCCACCTCGTCGTGCAGCGAGATGTAGCTCCAGTACTGGCGCCCGTCGCCCATCCGTCCCCCGAGGCCGGCCTTGAAGAGCGGGAACAGCTTCGCCCAGGCCCCGCCCTCGCGCGCCACCACCAGCCCGGTGCGGGCGAACACGGTGCGGACGCCCGCCTCCCGCGCGGCGCCCGCCGCCTCCTCCCACTCCACGCACACCGACGGCAGGAAACCGTCCCCGGGCGGCGCGGTCTCGTCCACCGCGCGGTCGCCCGTGTCGCCGTAGAAGCCGATCGCGCTGCCGTTGAGGAAGACGCGCGGCGGGGTGTCCAGCGAGGCAACCGCCTCCGCGAGCGCGGCCGTCCCGAGCACCCGGCTGTCGCGGATCTGCCGCCGGTAGTCCTCCGTCCAGCGCCGTGAGGCGATCCCGGCGCCCGCGAGGTTCACCACGGCGGCGCAGCCGGCGAGCCCGGCCGCGTCGACCCGCTGGGCCGCGGGGTCCCACCGCACCTCGTCCTTGGAACGGGGCGCCCGGCGCACGATCCGGACCACCTCGTGGCCGTCCGCGGACAGGGAGCGCGCCAGTGCCGAGCCGATCAGGCCGGACGCACCGGAGATCGCGATGCGGGAGCCGGGAGCAAGCGGTGAGTTCATGGATCCATCCTGCCGGGTGCCCCCGGAAAACACCGGCCGCGCCGCCGGACCCCCGTCGTACAGTGATCGACATGCCCGTTCCGCACATACGCCACGCCACCCTCGACGACGAGGAGACGCTCGGCCGGCTCGACCGCGTCACCTGGTCCCCGGTGCACGCCGTCCAGCCCCGCCCCCAGCCGCCGTACGAGCCGTTCTACAGCGAGCGGTTCGGCCCGCGGGACCACCTCGTCGCCGAACTCGGCGGACAGGTCGTCGGCTACATCCGGCTGGGGTTCCCGACCCCGCTCGCCTGCAATTCCCACGTCCGGCAGATCCAGGGGCTCGTCGTCGCCGAGGAGGCGCGCGGAGCCGGCGTCGGGCGGGCGCTGCTGCGGGCCGCGCAGGACGAGGCCCGGCGCCAGGGGGCGCGGCGCATCACGCTGCGCGTCCTCGGCCACAACACCCCGGCGCGCAGGCTGTACGAGTCCGAGGGGTTCGCGGTCGAGGGCGTCCTGCCGGAGGAGTTCCTTCTCGAAGGCGGGTACGTGGACGACGTCATGATGGGGCGCCGGCTCTGAACTCCGCTTACACGAAGGGGAGTTCGCCAGGCCGGCATGGAGCGGACGGTCAGGAGGTGACCAGGTCGCCCGTGTCCACCGGCACCGTCGCCCGCGCCGCGCGTCCGGCGTCGCCCGCGATCTCGTCCACCGTCAGGACGTAGCCGGTCCGGCTGTCCGAGGTCGAGCGGGCGAAGACGACACCGAAGACCTTCCCGTCCGTGGTCAGCAGGGGGCCGCCCGAGTTGCCGGGGCGGACCGTGGAGCGGATCGAGTAGATCTCGCGGGTCACCGTGTCCGTGTTGTAGATGTTCTGACCGGTCGCGTCGATACGGTTCGCGACGGTCGCCGCCTGGAGGTCGAGACCGCCGTCCTGCGGATAGCCCGCGACGACCGCCGAGTCGCCCCGCTCCGCGGCGTCGTCGAAGCGCAGCACGGGCGCGTCGAGATCCGGCACGTACAGGACGGCGACGTCCTTCTCGGGGTCGAACAGCACCACCCTCGCCTCGTACGCGCGTCCCACGCCGCCGACCCGGACGGTGGGCCGGTCGATGCCGGCCACCACATGGGCGTTGGTGATCACGTGCCGCGCGGCGTACACGAAGCCGCTGCCCTCGCGGCCCTGGCTGCCGGAGGCGCCCTCGACCTTCACGGTGCTGCGGCGGGCCGCGTCCGTCGCGGCCGCCGTGACGCTGTCGCCGGAGGGCTCGGGCACACCGGCCGCCGGCTCGTTCTCGAAGGGGTTGAAGACCTGCGGGAAACCGGCCTCCGTCAGGGCCGAGGTGGCCCGCGAGAACCAGGTCGGGGTGGCGTCCGGCATCGCGTCCTGCACGGCGCCCAGCAGCGCGGAGTCGCGTATCGACTGGGTGACCACGGTGGACGACGAGGCGCCCAGGACGCTCGCGGCGACCCACGCCACCAGCAGCACCGCCACGGTGTTCGCGGCGGCTCCGCCGACGCCGTCCGCCACCCGCAGCGGGCCGCCCCGCAGCTCGCGGCGCAGCTTCAGCGCCAGCCGTCCCGCCAGCTCGTGGCCCACCACGGCGGGCATCAGCACCGTCAGGACGGCGGTCACCGTGGCCGCCGGGGTCCCCGGCGTGACCAGGTCCATGACCCACGGCAGCAGCCACACGCCGATGACGGCACCGCCCACGAAACCGGCCAGCGAGACGCAGCCGGCGACCAGGCCACGCCGGTAGCCGGACGCCGCGTAGGCCAGGATCACCAGCGACAGCAGCAAGTCGAGCAGGTCCACGGAGCCGCCTTCCTCTCGGGCCCAGTAGTACGCACGGGGCGGGCCCTGTGATCAGGCACGCGCGCGTGCGGCGCGGGAACCGGCACACGTGCGTGGACCTGTAAAAACGTCCCGGACCGGGACGATGGTTCCACCGGGTGGCACAGCACACATCGCGGATGGACCGGACCCGGGTGAGGGTGGGGACATGCGTGTCTTCCCCAGAGCGCGGGGGACACGAATACCCGGCGGCGCGCTCCGACGGACCGCGCGTCACGCGCGGGCCGACGGGACGCGGCAGCCACGGGCGGCGCGCCTGCGGGCCGCGGTACGCCGCCTCGGCCTTCCCCGCGCCGAAACCCCGCCCACGGCCCCGCCGCGCCCGCCGCGGCCGGACCCGTCCCCGACACGCCCCGCCCCGGCCGAGCCCACGTCCGCGCCGCCACCGCCTCCTGGAGCCGGTCAAGCGGGAACCTCGCCCGGGCCGCCACCGATCCCTGGAGCCGGCCAGGCCGAGCGCTCGCCCGGGCCGCCCCCGCCCCCGGGGACCGGCCGGACCGGGTCCACGCCCGGGTCGCCATCGCCCCCGCCCCCGGGGACCGGCCAGGCCGGGTCCAGGTCTGAGTCACCCCCGTCCCCCGGGGAGAGCCCGTCGCGCCCCGAGGAGGCTGCTGGGGCTCCTGCGGGCGGTGAGCGCCGTCCGTGGTCCGCCGGGCGTCCCTTCGACCTGTCCCGGCTTCCGGCGCCCGCACGGGTGGCGCTGCTCTTCCTGCCGGGGATCGCCGTCGTCCTGGCGCTGGTGCTCGGCACCGTGGGACTCGGCGGCGGGGGAGACGAGGCCGACCGGCCCGTCGCGGGCCGGGCCGCCGTGGAGCACAAGGCCCCGCGCCCGCCCATCGTGCCGCGCTCGCGCTGGTTCGACCCCCGCGCGCCCCACCAGCCGCCCCCGCGCTACGACGACCGCATCGCCGCCGTCTTCGTGCACCACACCGACTCGCCGAACGGGTACGACTGCGCCGACACGCCCCGCATCATCCGCTACCTGTACGCCGGCCAGACAGGGGCCCGGCAGTGGGACGACATCGGCTACAACTTCCTGGTCGACCGCTGCGGCACGATCTACGAGGGCCGCGCGGGCGGCGTCGACCGGCCCGTCACCGGCGCCCACACCCAGGGCTTCAACCACCGCACCGTCGGCATCGCCGCCATCGGCACCTTCACCGCGGGCACGCCGGTGCCGAAGGCGATGACCGACGCGATCGCCGCCGTCGCCGCCTGGAAGCTCGGCCTCGGGAACGTCGACCCGCGCACCAGGGTGCGGCTCGTGTCCAGCAACGACCTCAGCCGCTTCGAGGCCGGTGCCACCGCCTCCCTGCCCGCGCTGGCCGGCCACAACGCGGGGTTCATGACCAGCTGCCCGGGGGCGGCGCTGACCGCACGGCTCCCGGCCATTCGGGAGCTGGCCGCCCGCCTCCAGGGCCGGTGAGGTCCACACCGGCCGCACAGGCGGCCCAGGGCGGACGCAGAGCCGCGCTTCCTACGCTGCGGGCACGGCGAGGCGGAACGGAGGCGGGACGATGAACAGCGGGCGTGCGTACGGGACGGGACGCTGGACCGGGGCCCTGCGCGGCCCTTGGACGGTCGTGTGCGCGGCGGTGACGGTCGTGGTGGGCCCGGCGACGGCCACGGCCTCCGCCCTGGACCGCGCGAACGCGGCACCCCCGCTGCAAGCCCCGGACCGCGCGAACGCGGCACCCCCGCTGCAAGCCCCGGACCGCGCCGAGGTCGCGGCCCCGCTGCAAGCCCTTGAGCGCGCCGAGTCGGCGCCCCGCCCGCACGCCCCCGACCGCGCGAACGCGGCGCCCCGGCTGCACGCCTCCGACCGCCCGGACGCAGCGCTCCCGCAGAACGCCCCGGACCGCTCCGAGGCGGCTCCCCGGAGCGTGTGAGGCGCTGCGTCCCGACCGGGCGGGTCGTCCGGGCGCCCCGCGCACGCACGCGGGGACCGGCCCGGTTCCGGCACCCCCGGTGTCAGTCCTTGAACCGCTCCCACAGGCGGGGGTACCGCTCGGCGAGCAGGCTCTCGTTCTCGAAGTCGACCGGCGTGCCCTCCGGCTCGGCGGGCGCGGGCGGAATCCCCAGGTCGGGGGCGACGACCCCGGTGAGCTGCTCGTACGCCTCGTCCGCCGCGTACCCCAGCTCCTCGCCGTCGCCGTCCACCTCCTCGTCGAAGTCCCCGAGGAGGTCGGCGAGCGAGTCCGGGTCGTGCACCGCGCCCTCGAAGACCTCGCGGCCCTGGCCGATCAGCCAGCACCGGAAGAAGTCGAAGGCGTCGTCGCTCGCCCCGTCGAGCAGCATCCAGGCGGCGCCCCACAGGTCCCAGCGGTAGGCGCGGTTGTAGCGGGACTCGAAGTGCCGGGCGAAATCGAGGACCGACTCGGGGTCCAGCCGCAGCAGCCGCTCGACGAGCAGGTCCGCCTGCTCCTCGGGGTCGCCCTCGGCGGCCTCGCGGGTCGCGTCCACCAGCTCCCAGAACTCCGTCTCGTCCATCACGGGTCAAGCATCGGGCCTGGACGGGAGGGACGCACGCGGAGTGCCGCAGATTGTTATGCGCGCACATGCCCGCGGTAAGACCGCCGGGTACCTGGGCCTTTGACACCCGGCGGGCCCGCCCGGCACCGGCGGGCACGCAGGGCGGGACCCGGCACGGAGGCGGCACCCGCCGCCGAGCGGCGGCCGGTCAGCGGTAGAGCGCCGCCAGCCGCACCGCGTCCGCCGAGAACCGCTCCCGCAGGGAGGCGGGCGCCAGCACCTCGGCTTCCGGCCCCAGCGTCAGGAGTTGCGCGTGCGCGACCTCCTCGGACTCCACCGCGAGGGCGACGGTCACCCACCCCTGGCCGTCGGGCTCGCCGGCCGCTCCCAGCGCCCGTCTCGCCGCCTCCGCATCGACCACGTACGGCAGCCGCCGCGCCCCGGTCGCCGACAGCCGTACGACGACCTCCGCCCGCAGGATGGACCCCGCGAACTGCGCGGCCCGCTCCGCCCAGAAGCCGGGCAGGTCGAAGCCCTCGTCCCGGACGAAGCGCTCCTCGCCCGGCTCGGCCGCCGTGAACCGGTCGATCCGGTAGACCCGGAAGGACCCCGACGCCGGCTCCCGCGCGCACAGGTACCAGACACCCGCCTTCAGCACGAGCCCGTACGGCTCCAGGGCCCGCTCGACCTCGTCCTCGCCGCGCCGGTAGCGCGCGGCGATCCGCCGGTCGTCCCACACCGCGTCCGCGACGGCGGGCAGCAGCTCCGGGGTCTCGGGCTCGCTGAACCAGGCGGGCGCGTCCAGATGGAAACGCTGCCCCGCCGTCCGCGAGGCGTCCCGCAGCGAGGGCAGCAGCGCCGCGGACACCTTGAGGCGCGCCGCCGAGGCGACGTCGTCGAGGCCCATCTCCCGGAGCGCCCCCGGCACCCCGGACAGGAACAGCGCCTCCGCCTCGCTGCGCGCCAGCCCCGTCAGCCGGGTCCGGTACCCGCCGATCAGGCGGTAGCCGCCGGCCCGCCCCCGGTCCGCGTACACCGGGACACCGGCCTCGGACAGCGCCTGCGCGTCGCGCGTGACGGTCCGCTCGGACACCTCCAGCTCCCGCGCCAGCTCCGCGGCGGTCATCGACGGCCGGGACTGGAGCAGCAGCACCATCTTGATCAGGCGGGCAGCGCGCATGCGTTCATGATGCCGGGCCCCGCCGACAGCGAAGGGGCACGGCGACCGCCGTACCCCTCCACCGCGAATCGAGCCCCTCGGCCCTACAGCCCGTAGCGCTCCCGGGCCTCCTTGACCGCCGAGGCCTTGACCTCGCCGCGGCGGGCGAGCTGGGCCAGGGCGGCGACGACGATCGACTCGGCGTCGACACCGAAGTGGCGGCGGGCCGCCTCACGGGTGTCGGACAGACCGAAGCCGTCGGCGCCGAGGGAGGACCAGTCCTGCTCGACCCACTGCGCGATCTGGTCCGGGACCTGGCGCATGTAGTCGCTGACGGCCAGCACCGGGCCCTCGGCGCCGTTCAGCGCCTGGCGGACGTAGGGCACCCGCTCCTCGCCGCGCAGCAGGGCCGCGTCGGCCTCCAGCGCGTCGCGCCGCAGCTCGGTCCAGGAGGTCGCGGACCACACGTCGGCGGCCACGCCCCACTCCTCGGCGAGCAGCTTCTGGGCCTTCAGAGCCCAGTGGATCGCCGTACCGGAACCGAGGAGCTGGATGCGCACCGCGTTGGCGGCGGGCGCGAGGCCGGCCGACTCGGCGGTGTTGAAGCGGTAGAGCCCCTTGACGATGCCCTCGTCGATGCCGAGGCCCGACGGCTTCGCGGGCTGCGGCAGCGGCTCGTTGTAGACCGTCAGGTAGTAGAAGACGTTCTGGTCCTCGCCCGGGGCCGCCTCGCCGTACATCCGGCGCAGACCGTCCTTGACGATCACCGCGACCTCGTACGCGAACGCCGGGTCGTACGTCAGCGCCGCCGGGTTGGTCGCCGCGATGACCGGGGAGTGGCCGTCCGCGTGCTGGAGGCCCTCACCGGTGAGCGTGGTGCGGCCGGCCGTGGCGCCGACCAGGAAGCCCCGGCCGAGCTGGTCGCCGAGCTGCCACATCTGGTCGGCCGTGCGCTGCCAGCCGAACATCGAGTAGAAGATGTAGAAGGGGATCATCGCTTCGCCGTGCGTGGAGTACGCGGTCGACGCGGCGATGAAGTCCGCCATGGAGCCGGCCTCGGTGATCCCCTCGTTGAGGATCTGGCCGTTCGTCGCCTCCTTGTAGTACATCAGCTGGTCGCGGTCGACCGGCTCGTACGTCTGCCCCTTCGGCGAGTAGATGCCGAGCGAGGGGAAGAGGGACTCCATGCCGAAGGTGCGGGCCTCGTCGGGCACGATCGGCACCCAGCGCTTCCCGGTCTCCTTGTCGCGCACGAGGTCCTTGATCAGGCGGACGAACGCCATGGTCGTCGCCACGTTCTGCGAGCCGGAGCCCTTGTCGAAGGACGTGAACGCCTTGTCGGCGGGGGCCGGCAGCGGCGCGAGCGCGTGCGTGCGGCGGGCCGGGGCCGGACCGCCGAGCGCCGCGCGGCGCTCCTGGAGGTAGCGGACCTCGGGGGAGTCGGCGCCGGGGTGGCCGTAGGGCACCACACCGTCGACGAACCGGCTGTCGGAGATGGGCAGCTCCAGCAGGTCGCGCATCTGCTTGAACTCGTCCGTGGACAGCTTCTTCATCTGGTGGTTGGCGTTCTTCGACGCGAACCCGGGACCGAGCGTGTGGCCCTTGACCGTCTGGGCCAGGATCACGGTCGGCGCGCCCTTGTGGGACAGGGCCGCCCGGTACGCGGCGTAGACCTTGCGCGCCTCGTGACCGCCGCGCGAGAGGTGGAAGCACTCCAGGATCTTGTCGTCGGACAGCAGCTTGGCCATCTCGACGAGCGCCGGGTCGGCGCCGAAGAAGTCCTGGCGGATGTAGGCGGCGTCGCGCGTCTGGTACGTCTGCACCTGCGCGTCGGGCACCTGGCGCAGGCGGCGTACGAGGGCGCCCGTGGTGTCGAGCCGGAACAGCTCGTCCCAGGCGTTGCCCCACAGCGACTTCACGACGTTCCAGCCGGCGCCGCGGAACTGGGCCTCCAGCTCCTGCACGATCTTGAAGTTGGCGCGGACCGGGCCGTCGAGGCGCTGCAGGTTGCAGTTGATGACGAAGGTCAGGTTGTCCAGGCCCTCGCGGCTGGCGAGTGCGAGTGCCGCCGTCGACTCGGGCTCGTCCATCTCGCCGTCGCCGAGGAACGCCCAGACGTGGGACTGCGAGACGTCCTTGATGCCGCGGTTGGTCAGGTAGCGGTTGAAGCGCGCCTGGTAGATCGCGGAGAGCGGGCCGAGACCCATGGAGACGGTGGGGAACTCCCACAGCCAGGGCAGGCGCCGCGGGTGCGGGTACGACGGCAGGCCGTCGCCGGCGGACTCCTGGCGGAAGCGGTCGAGGTGGTGCTCGGTCAGCCGCCCGTCGAGGAAGGCGCGGGCGTAGATGCCGGGAGAGGCGTGGCCCTGGATGTAGAGCTGGTCGCCGGACCCGTCACCCTCCTTGCCCTTGAAGAAGTGGTTGAAGCCGGTCTCGTAGAGCCAGGCGGCGGAGGCGAAGGTCGCGATGTGGCCGCCGACGCCGTGTTTCGCGCCGCGCGTCACCATGGCGGCCGCGTTCCAGCGGTTCCACGCGGTGATGCGGCGCTCCATCTCCTCGTCGCCGTCCACGGTGGGCTCGGCGGAGGTGGGGATGGTGTTGACGTAGTCGGTCTCGAGGAGCTTGGGCAGCGCGAGGCCGTTGCCCTCGGCGCGCTCCAGGGTGCGGCGCATCAGGTACGCGGCACGGTGCGGCCCGGCCGCCTGGGTGACGGCGTCCAGGGAGGCCTGCCATTCGGCGGTCTCCTCGGGGTCGCGGTCCGGGAGCTGGTCGAGCTCGCTCGGCTGGATTGCGGTGGGGTCGGTCATTACGCCGCCTTCCTCAGTCGAAGGGGGTTCCCTCATCGGCAAGGGTTCGGGGGTGCCCTAGGTCTTTGGCAGGACAGGGCGTGGGGCCTCGGTGGAAGCCCGTCGGTGACTGTAACTCCCTGATCGATGATCGATCAAAGGGTTGCGGGAGAAAACCTCTTCGAATCGACAAAGTCGGCACCCGGTGCCTTCAGCGCAGGCACCGGGTGCCTTGAAATCGAAGGTTCCCGCAGGTCGGAGCACGTCTGAGCGAGGGGACGCACATCCGTCACGGGCGCGGCGCGCAGCCCAGTACGTGCGCCTTGACGAGGTCCGCGATCAGCGGGTCACGGCGGCGGAAGGCGTCCACGAGGGCCTCGTGCTCCTCGGCGTAGGACTGCTGGACGGTGCCGAGCCAGCGGATCGACAGCGCCGTGAACACCTCGATGCCGAGGCCCTCCCAGGTGTGCAGCAGCACGGAGTTGCCCGCGGCGCGCACCAGCTCACGGTGGAACCCCACGGTGTGCCGCACCTGGCCGGTCCCGTCGGCGTTGCGGTCGGCCTCGTACAGGGCCGCGACGTGCGGCTCCAGGGCCGAGCAGTCCTCCGCCAGCCGCGCGGCCGCCAGCTCCGCCGCGATGGCCTCCAGACCCGCCCGCACCGGGTAGCTCTCCTCCAGGTCGGCGGCGGTCAGGTTGCGCACCCGTACGCCCTTGTTCGGCGCCGACTCGATCAGCCGCAGCGACTCCAGCTCGCGCAGCGCCTCGCGGACCGGCGTCTGGCTGACCTCCAGCTCGGTGGCGATCCGCCGCTCGACGATCCGCTCGCCCGGCTTCCAGCGACCGCTCACGATCCCCTCCACGATGTGCTCGCGGATCTGTTCGCGCAGCGAGTGGACGACGGGCGCGGTCATGAGAGCTCCTTTGGAACGCGCGGGCCCCGAGGGCGTTGACGTCTAGACAATAAGGCCGTGCCGCTGCGGGGGAGAGGCGCACGGGGGCGCTTTCGCGCAGGTGAGACGAGACTTACACGCGGTGACCGGCGGTCCGCCCCGCGCGCGTTGGGCGCGGTCCCGGGACCACGGGGCGGCAGCACACGGCGCCCCCGCCCGGAGAGCTCCGGACGGGGGCGCCGTACAAGCGGATGCGGACTACAGGCCGAGCTCGACCTCGAACTCGCCCGCCTCCAGGATGGCCTTGACCGCGGTCAGGTAGCGGGCGGCGTCGGCGCCGTCCACCAGACGGTGGTCGTAGGAGAGCGTCAGGTACGTCATGTCGCGGATGCCGATGACGGTGCCCTCGGCGGTCTCGATGACGGCCGGGCGCTTGACGGTGGCGCCGATGCCCAGGATGGCGACCTGGTTCGGCGGCACGATGATCGTGTCGAAGAGCGCGCCGCGCGAGCCGGTGTTGCTGATGGTGAAGGTCGCGCCGGACAGCTCGTCCGGGGTGATCTTGTTCGCCCGGACCTTGCCCGCCAGCTCGGCGGTGGCCTTGGCGATACCGGCGATGTTGAGGTCGCCCGCGTGCTTGATGACCGGGGTCATCAGGCCCTTCTCGGAGTCCACCGCGATACCGATGCTCTCGGTGTCGAAGTAGGTGATGGTGCCCTCGTCCACGTTGATCCGGGCGTTGACGGCCGGGTGGGCCTTCAGCGCCTGGGCCGCGGCCTTGACGAAGAACGGCATCGGGGACAGCTTGACGCCCTCGCGGGCGGCGAAGGAGTCCTTGGCCTGGTTGCGCAGGCGCATCAGGCGGGTGACGTCGACCTCGACGACCGAGGACAGCTGGGCCTGCTCGTGCAGGGCCTTGACCATGTTGTCGCCGATGACCTTGCGGATGCGGGGCATCTTCACGGTCTGGCCGCGCAGCGGGGAGGCCTCCAGCGCGGGAGCCTTCCGGCCGGCGGGGGCGGCGGCCGCGGCCGGAGCCGGGGCGGCGGCCTTCGCGGCCTCGGCGGCGGCGATGACGTCCTGCTTGCGGATGCGGCCGCCGACGCCGGTGCCCTTGACGGAGGACAGGTCGACGCTGTTCTCGGCGGCGAGCTTGCGCACCAGCGGGGTCACGTACGCGCCCTCGTCACCGGAGGTCGCGGCGGGTGCCGGGGCCGGGGTGACGGGAGCCGGGGCCGGGGCGGGAGCCGCCGGCGCCGGGTCGGGCGCGGGGGTGGTCTGCTGCTGCGGCGCGGGGGCCGACGGCGCCTGCGGGGCGGCCGGGGCCGGCGCGGGCGCGGCGGGGGCGGCCTGGGCCGGAGCCGGAGCCGGAGCCGCGGCGGCGGGCGCCGGGGCCGGGGTGGGCTCGGCGGCCGGGGCCGCGGGGGCCTCGGCGGGGGCCGCGGCCGGGGTGGCGCCGGGCGCGCCGATGACGGCGAGCTTGGCGCCGACCTCGGCGGTCTCGTCCTCGCCGACCACGATCTCCAGGAGCACGCCGGAGGCGGGCGAGGGGATCTCGGTGTCGACCTTGTCGGTGGAGACCTCGAGGAGGGGCTCGTCCTCGGAGACCTCCTCGCCGACCTCCTTCAGCCAGCGGGTGACGGTGCCCTCGGTGACCGACTCGCCCAGCGCGGGCAGGACCACGTCGGTGCCCTCGGCGCCGGCACCGCCGGTGGCGGCCTCGGCGGTCGGGGCGGGCGCCGGGGCGGCCTGCTCGGTGGACGGGGTGGCCTGCGGGGCCGGCTCGGGGGCGGCCTCGGGCTCGGGGGCGGCCTCGGGCTCGGGCTCGGCGGCCGGAGCGGCGGCGGCGGGCGCGCCCGTGCCGTCGTCGATGACGGCCAGCTCGGCGCCGACCTCGACCGTCTCGTCCTCGGCGACCTTGATGGAGGCGAGCACACCGGCGGCGGGCGAGGGGATCTCGGTGTCGACCTTGTCGGTCGACACCTCCAGCAGCGGCTCGTCGGCCTCGACGCGCTCGCCCTCGGCCTTCAGCCAGCGGGTGACGGTGCCCTCGGTGACGCTCTCGCCGAGCGCCGGAAGGGTTACGGAAACCGGCATGGTTTCTGTTGCTCCTTACGAATGTGCGGAAGTCTGTGGTCGTCGCGCCCGGGTGCGACGCAGTGACGGATCGGCCTGGGTCGGCTGATCAGTCGTGGGAGTGCAGCGGCTTGCCCGCGAGGGCCAGGTGGGCCTCGCCGAGCGCCTCGCTCTGCGTCGGGTGGGCGTGGATCAGCTGGGCGACCTCGGCGGGCAGCGCTTCCCAGTTGTAGATCAGCTGGGCTTCGCCGACCTGCTCGCCCATACGGTCGCCGACCATGTGGACGCCGACCACGGCACCGTCCTTGACCTGGACGAGCTTGATCTCGCCCGCGGTCTTGAGGATCTTGCTCTTGCCGTTGCCGGCGAGGTTGTACTTCAGGGCGACGACCTTGTCCGCACCGTAGATCTCCTTGGCCTTGGCCTCGGTGATGCCCACGGAGGCGACCTCGGGGTGGCAGTACGTCACCCGCGGCACGCCGTCGTAGTCGATCGGAACGGTCTTCAGACCGGCCAGACGCTCCGCCACCAGGATGCCCTCGGCGAAGCCGACGTGCGCGAGCTGGAGCGTCGGGACCAGGTCGCCGACGGCGGAGATGGTCGGCACGTTCGTGCGCATGTACTCGTCGACCAGGACGTAGCCGCGGTCCATCGCGACGCCCTGCTCCTCGTAGCCGAGGCCCTGCGAGACCGGGCCGCGTCCGACGGCGACGAGGAGGATCTCGGCCTCGAACTCCTTGCCGTCGGCCAGGGTGACCTTGACGCCGTTCTGGGTGTACTCGGCCTTCGAGAAGAAGGTGCCCAGGTTGAACTTGATGCCGCGCTTGCGGAACGCGCGCTCGAGAAGCTTGGAGGAGTTCTCGTCCTCGACCGGGACGAGGTGCTTGAGGCCCTCGATGACCGTCACGTCGGCGCCGAAGGACTTCCACGCCGAGGCGAACTCGACGCCGATGACGCCGCCGCCCAGCACGATCGCCGACTGCGGGACGCGGTCCAGCACCAGCGCGTGGTCCGAGGAGATGATGCGGTTGCCGTCGATCTCCAGGCCCGGCAGCGACTTCGGCACGGAGCCGGTCGCGAGCAGCACGTGGCGGCCCTGGACGCGCTGGCCGTTGACGTCGACGGAGGTGGGGGAGGAAAGACGCCCCTCGCCCTCGATGTACGTCACCTTGCGGGAGGCGACGAGACCCTGCAGACCCTTGTAGAGGCCCGAGATCACGTCGTCCTTGTACTTGTGGACGGCCGCCATGTCGATGCCCTCGAAGGTGGCCTTCACACCGAACTGCTCGCTCTCGCGGGCCTGGTCGGCGATCTCACCGGCGTGCAGCAGAGCCTTGGTGGGGATGCATCCGTTGTGCAGGCAGGTGCCGCCGACCTTGCCCTTCTCGATCAGGGCGACGTCCAGGCCCAGCTGCGCCCCGCGCAGGGCCGCGGCGTAACCGCCGCTACCGCCGCCGAGGATCACTAGGTCGAAAACGGTGCTGGCGTCGTTCGCCACGTCACGTCCTCCATGCATGTGCGCCGTACGCCGGTCTCCAGTGACCGGGCGGCGGCTGGTGTCCGGCCGCTCTTGGTCGGCCCTGTGGTGGGGGCCCTGTCCTGCCGAGAACCCATCTTCGCACTTGTCGGACGGAGGCGGGACGCCGGGCCGGGGTGTGGGACGTCTGTTCCATCACGTGCGGGGGGTGGGACTGCGCACGAATGTGCGGATTTCGTCGAGGGCGCGATCACCCTACGCCCGGACGGACGACCACGCCCCGGGCCGCACGGCCCGGGGCGCGGTCGTACGGGCCTCAGCCCAGGTCGCCCGCCGCCGTCAGCTCGGCGAGGCGGACCAGCGTGCGGACCGCGGAGCCGGTGCCGCCCTTGGGGGTGTAGCCGAAGGGGCCCTGCTCGTTGAAGGCGGGGCCGGCGATGTCCAGGTGCGCCCAGGTGATGCCCTCGCCCACGAACTCCTGGAGGAACAGGCCGGCCACCAGGCCGCCGCCCATGCGCTCGCCCATGTTGGCGATGTCGGCGGTGGGGGAGTCCATGCCCTTGCGCAGGTGGGCGGGGAGCGGCATCGGCCAGGAGTCCTCGCCGACCTCCTCCGCGGCCTCGACGATCGCGGTGCGGAACGCGTCGTCGTTGGCCATCACGCCGAACGTGCGGTTGCCGAGGGCCAGCACCATGGCGCCGGTCAGGGTCGCCACGTCGACGATCGCGTCGGGCTTCTCCTCAGAGGCCTTCCACAGGGCGTCGGCGAGGACCAGGCGGCCCTCGGCGTCCGTGTTGAGGACCTCGACGGTCTTGCCGCTGTACATGCGCAGCACGTCGCCGGGACGGGTCGCGGAGCCCGAGGGCATGTTCTCGGCGAGCGCCAGCCAGCCGGTGACGTTCACCTCCAGGCCGAGGCGCGCGGCGGCGACGACGGCGGCGAAGACCGCCGCGGCACCGCTCATGTCGCACTTCATCGTCTCGTTGTGGCCGGCCGGCTTCAGGGAGATGCCGCCCGAGTCGTACGTGATGCCCTTGCCGACCAGGGCGAGGTGCTTCTTCGCCTTGGAGCTGGTGTACGAGAGCTTGACCAGGCGGGGAGCGGCGGCGGAACCGGCGCCGACGCCGAGGATGCCGCCGTAGCCGCCCTTGGCCAGGGCCTTCTCGTCGAGCACCTGCACCTTGATGCCGTGCTCCTTGGCCGCGGCCTGCGCGACGGCCGCGAAGGCCTCCGGGGTCAGGTCGTTCGGCGGGGTGTTGATCAGGTCGCGGGCGCGGTTGAGCTCCTCCGTGACGGCGACGGCGCGCTCGACGGCGGCCTTGTACGCCTTGTCACGGGGCTTGGCGCCGAGCAGCACGATCTCGGCCAGCGGCGCCTTGCCGTTGCCCGCGGCCTTGCCGCCCTTGGCGGAGCCGTTCTCCTTGTAGGCGTCGAAGGAGTACGCGCCGAGGAGCGCGCCCTCGCCGACGGCGCCGGCGTCGGCCGGGTCGGCCAGCGGCAGCGCGAAGGCGGCCTTCTTGCTGCCGGCCAGCGCGCGGGCGGCGGCACCGGCGGCGCGGCGCAGGGACTCGGCGGTGTGGGCCTCGTCCTTCTCCGGCAGGGCGCCCAGGCCGACCGCGACCACCACGGGGGCCTTGAAGCCGGACGGCGCGGGCAGCTTCGTCACCTCGCCCTCGGCACCCGAGGCGCCGAGGGTCTGCAGGACGTCGGCGAGCCTGCCGTCGTACGCCTTGTCCACGGCCTCGGCGCCCGGGGCGACGACCGGGCCCTGGGCGCCCTTCGCGACACCGACCACGATGGCGTCGGCGCGGAGGCCGGACGCCGCGGAGGTGCTGAGAGTGAGAGCAGTCACGGTGGTGAAATCTCGCTTCCGTTGAAATGTGGACGGTCGAGCGGGGGTGGGTCGACCGGGCCTGTGCAACAGACCCTAGATCGGTGGGGGGCGGCCGCTCGGACCGGGCCCGGTGGTACCGGGGTCGAGCCTACGCGCGGGCCGGGCGTTCGCTCATTTCTGCGGGCGTTCACTCCTCGGTGGCGTCGTGGCCGCTTGCCGCCCCCGATGCTGGTGACCTGGGACACACTCGTCGGGTTCCGGCGAGTGGCCGACCCGCCGCTTTGCATCATTTCCACGGATCCTCCTCGGAGCGAGCACATGAGGATCTTTTTCTGGGGGAGGACGAACATGGCGCGAAGTGCGCCCAGATGGAGAAACACGACGGCGGCCCTGGCGGCCGCCGGTCTGCTGGCGACGGGCCTGGGGGCGGCGCCCGGAGCCTCGGCGGCGGCCGAGCCGCGCATCGACCTGAAGGTCCTGCTCGTGGACAACGGCGACAGCCCCGTCCAGGCCATCGCCGCCGAGCTGAAGAGCACCGGCGTCCCGTACACCACGGTGGACCTGAACGACCCGGGCCGCCCGACGATCGACGCGGCCTTCCTGAGCGACACGGCCGGCGGCACGCCGCGCGCCCGGTACCAGGGAGTCGTACTTCCCAACGAGGCGCCGTTCGGAGCCGGTTCGGCCGAGCAGACCGCCCTGGAGGCGTACGAGAAGACCTACGGCATCCCGCAGGTCGACGCCTACACCTGGGCCCACCCGGAGGTCGGCCTCGAATACACCAGCGACGGCGGCTACAGCGGGAGCCTCGACGGCCGGGAGGCGGCCGTCACCACGGCGGGCCGGTCGGGCCCGTTCGGCTACCTGGACGGCCCGCTCACCTTCGAGGACAACTCCCCGAGTACACCCGAGAGTTACGGCTTCCTGGCGAAGCCCCGGGCCGGCTTCACCAGCTACGTCGACGCGGCCGTGCCGGAGGGCACCGGACGCGCCAGCCTCGTCGGCGAGTACGCCCACGACGGCCGCCGCGAACTCGTGGTGACCTTCGCCTACAACCAGTACCAACAGCAGTTCCGCGTCCTCGCCCGCGGCATCGTCGAATGGCTGACCCAGGGCATCCACCTCGGCCGCAGCCGCAACTCCTTCGCGGTGCACGTCGACGACGTCTTCGCGCCCGACGCCCGCTGGGACACCGAGCGCAACTGCACCCCGGGCGACCTCGACTGCGTCGGCGGCGACGGACAGGAGACCACCACCCCGGTCCGGATGACGGCGGCCGACGCCGCCTACGCCGCCCAGTGGCAGCAGTCCAGCGGCTTCACGCTCGACATGGTCTACAACGCCGGCTCCGGCGAGGAGTGGAAGAGCGAGAACGGCGGCACGGACGCCCTCACCGACAAGCTGCTCGCGGACAAGGCCAAGTACCGCTGGATCAACCACACCTACACCCACGCCTTCCTCGGCTGCGTGCAGGACACCACCACGGTGCCGTGGACGTGCGCCCGGAACGCGGACGGCTCGACCCGGTACATGAGCCGCTCCGACATCTCGGCGCAGATCCGCGACAACCACTCCTGGGGCGTCGCCAAGGGTCTGCCGCTGGACCGCACCGAGCTGGTGACCGGCGAGCACTCGGGCCTCAAGACGCTGCCGCAGCAGCCCGCCGACAACCCGAACCTGGCCGGCGCGCTCTCCGACAACGGCGTCAAGTGGACGGGCTCGGACAACTCCCGCGAGCCCGAGCAGCGCCCGGTGGGCGGCGCGCTGACCGTGCCCCGCCACCCGATGAACGTGTACTACAACGTGGGCACCGGCGCCGAGATGGCCGACGAGTACAACTGGATCTACACGTCGAAGGCAGACGGCGGCAGCGGCGTCTGCGAGGACAACCCCACGTCCACCTGCATGCCGGAGCCCCTCGACACGGCCACCGGCTACGCGTCGTACATCGTCCCGCAGGAGGCGCGCACCGCCCTCGGGCACGCCATCGGCAACGACCCGCGACCGCACTACGTGCACCAGTCCAACCTGGCCGAGGACCGGCTGCTGTACCCGGTCCTGGACAAGGTGCTCGCCGGTTACCGGGCGCTGTACGCCGACAACGCCCCGCTGGAGAACCCCCGGCAGAGCGCGATCGGCGCCGAGCTCAAGCGCCGCGCCGACTGGCGGACCGCCGTCGCGAACGGCAAGGTCACCGCGTACCGCGTCGGCAAGACCGTCACCGTAAGCGCCCCGTCCGGGACCCAGATCCCGGTGACCGCGCCCGAGGGCACCAGGAAGCAACTGCTCCTCGGCACCAGCGTGTTCGGGACGCCGTACGCGGGCAGGCGCTCGGCCTGGACCACGCCCGAGGCGCTGCAGACCGCCCTCAGGCTGACGCTGCCCTAGGCCCAGCAGCACGACGGCGCGGCGTGCGCCCCGGTCCGACCGGCCGGGACGCACGCCCGCCGCATGACCGGGGGCCCGGGGTGCCCCCGAAGGCACCACACCACAGGGGGGAACGCGCACGATGCGCACAGGCCGTCATGTCACCATGCTCACCGAAGGCACCTATCCGCACGTCCACGGCGGCGTCAGCACCTGGTGCGACCAGCTCGTCAAGGGCATGCCCGAGGTCGACTTCCACGTCGTCTCGCTCACCGGCAGCGGCCGCGAGCCCGTGACCTGGGAACTGCCGCCCAACATCAGCCGCCACACGACGGTACCGACCTGGGGCCCGCGCCCGGGACGCGGCCGGGCACCCCGGGGAGGGGCCCTCCGCCGCTTCACCGACACCTACGAGCGCCTCCTGCTCTCCTTCCTCGACCCCGACGCCCAGGGCGACTTCGGCCAGGCGCTGTGCGAACTGGCCGTCCTCGCCCGCGACGGACGGCTCTCGGCGGCCCTGCGCTCCGAGAGCGCGCTGCGCTCGCTGATGTGGATATGGACGATGCCGCACCTGCCCACCGCCACGGCCCGGCCCACCGTGCACGACGCGCTGACCGCCACCGACCTCCTGGAACACGCGCTGCGCCCGCTCGGCGTACGCGTCCCCGAGGAATCCGTGGCCCACGCCGTCAGCAGCGGTCTGGCCACCCTGCCCGCACTGGCCGCCCGCCACCTCGACGGGGTTCCGTTCCTGCTCACCGAGCACGGCATCTACCTGCGCGAGCGCTACCTCGGCTACCGCAGCGCCGAACAGCGCTGGCCCGTCAAGGCGTTCATGCTCGGCTTCTACCGCGCGCTCAACTCCTTCGGCTACCGCGCCGCCGACCTGATCACGCCCTGCAACCAGTACAACCGGCGCTGGGAGGAACGGGGCGGCGCCGACGCCGCCCGGATCCGCACCGTCTACAACGGCGTCGACCCGCACGCCTTCCCGCACGCGGGACCCGAGCCCGAGGTGCCGACCCTCACCTGGTGCGGCCGCGTCGACCCGATCAAGGACCTGGAGACGCTGCTGCGCGCCTACGGCATGGTGCGCGCCGAGCTCCCCGAGACCCGGCTGCGGCTGTTCGGACCGGTGCCGCCCGGCGGGGAGGCGTACCTGACCCGGCTGGAGAAGCTCGCCGCCGAACTCGGCGTCAGGGACGGCCTGACCTTCGAGGGCCGTATCACCGAGGTGTGGCGGGCGTACGCGGCCGGTCACGTGGTGATGCTCTCCTCCATCTCCGAGGGCTTCCCCTTCTCGATCATCGAAGCCATGTCCTGCGGCCGTACGACGGTCTCCACCGACGTCGGCGGGGTGCGCGAGGCCGTCGGCGACACCGGGCTCGTGGTGCCGCCGCGCGAGCCGGAGAAGATGGCCGCCGCCGCGCTGACCCTGCTCCGCGACGACGAACGACGCCTGGAACTGGGCCGGTTGTCGCGCCAGCGGGTCATCGACCGCTTCACCCTGCGCCGCTCCGTCGACGCCTTCCGCACGATCTACCAGGAACTCGCGGGCCTGCCCGAGGTCTACGAGCCGACCGTGGAGACCGTCGCCGACTGGACCCTCGAACTGCGCGACCCCTGGTACCAGGCCGTCGCCACGGACGGAGCCGACTGGTGAGCGGTTCCCTCCGGATGCCGCCCGGGACCTACGAGGACGTCCTCCCGCACGTGCCGCGCCAGCGCCGCTCGCCCGGCCGGCCGCACCCTGACCCCGTCGACGAACTCGCCGAGCGCCTGGGCGAGTTCGTGGCGGCCGCCGTCCACCCGGACGAGATAGCCGCCCTCCTGGAGTCCGACGGAATGTCGGACGACCAGATCCGTGAGCGCTACGGCTGCCGCAACTCCTTCGCGCTCGCCGAGGAGCTCTTCGAGCGCGTCGAGCGCAGCCATCCCGAACCGGCCGGCCCGGTCCACGACCCATGGCAGGAGGGTCTGCTCGGCTGCCTCCTGCGCGGAGTCGTGTTCGCGCTGCCGGGTCTCGGCTACGTCCTCGGCGCGCCGTTCCTCGCCGGGCCCCACGACCGCCTCGGCCTCCCGGCCGGCACCGTGCCGCTCCTCGCCGGAGCGCTGTGCGGCTGGACCTGGAACCAGGGGCTCGCCCACCGGGCCTACCTCTGGCTGGGCCTCGGCGACCGCGCCGCCGCCCGGCGCTCGCTGCTCGCCGGCGCGCCCGCCGGGGCGGTGCTCGGCTCCCTGGTCGCCCTGGCCGCGGCGGACTCCGCCGACGCGGGCGCCGTCGTCTTCGCCGCCGGCCAGTCCTGCTACCTGGGCGCGGCCACCGTGCTCCTGGTGATGGGCCGGGAACGGGCCCTGACCGCCGCCCTGCTGCCGATGGCCGCCGGCGCCCTGGTGGACCTCGCCCACCCCGTCCCCGGCGCGGTCCGGGCGGTGCTGCTCCTGGGCTCGCTGGCGGCGGTCGCCCTGCTCGCCCTGCGCGAGGTGGCCCCCGCCGTGCACCGGCCCGGCGGGGGCGGGTGGGCCGCCGGGCTCGCGGCGCTGCTGCCGTTCGGGGCGTACGGCGACGCGGGTGCGCCCGGCGTGCGTACCCCCGCGCCTCCGCTCGCCGGATCGCTGCCGTACGCCCTCTTCGGACTCGGCACCGGCGTCCTCGTCCTGTACGCCGGGCTCGGCGACGTCCTGGCCGGCGCGCACACCGCGGCCGCCGCGCCCGCCGCGGTGGCCCTGACGCTCAGCATGGGCCCGGCCGAGTGGCTGCTCTTCCGGTTCCGCAGCGGCGGCCTCGCCGGGCTGCGCTCCAGCGGCACGGCGAGGGACTTCCGCCGGACCACCGCCCTCACGCTGGTCCGCTGCCTCAGCGGCTACCTCGCGGCGCTGCTCGTGCTCGGCGTCGCCGCCTCCGCGCTGTGGCCGCACGCGCCCGGCACCGGCGGCACCCGCCTCGCCGGGCTCCTGCTGCTCGGCGTGGTGCTGTGGACCGGGCTGCTGCTGCAGTCCTTCGGTGCCGTGGTGAGCGCCGCCGCGGTCTGCTGCGCCGCGGCCCTCGCCCAGACCGCCGCCCTGGCCACCGGGGCCGTCGGACCGGACCGCGCGGCGCTCCTAGTGCACGGCGTCGCGGCGACCGTGCTGACCGGCCTGGTCTGCGGGCTGCTCGGGAGGGCGACGGCGCACCGATGACCGCCTCCGACCCGCGGGGCACGCTTCTCGTGCCCTACTACGAGCACCCTGCCGTCCGGCCCGCGGAGTGGCGGGCGCTCATCGCCGCGGCGCCTCGCCTGCACAGCGTCGTCCTCAACCCGGCCAGCGGACCCGGCGAGCGCCCCGACCCCGGTTTCGCCGAGGTCGTCGCCGGGCTGCGCGCCGCGGACGTGCGGGTGCTGGGGTACGCCGACACGGACTACGGGCGCCGCCCGCACGCCGACGTCGTCGCCGACCTGGACCGGCACCGCGACTGGTACGGCGTCGACGGCGCCTTCCTCGACCAGGCCGCCTCCGGTCCGGGGGAGCTCGGGTACTACCGGGGCCTCGCGGCGGCCGCCTGGGGCGCCGGCTGCCGCACCCTGGTCCTCAACCACGGCACGCTCCCGCATCCCTCGTACGCCCGTGTCGCGGACGTCCTCGTCACCTTCGAGGGCACCTGGCAGACGTACCGCGCGCTGCGCCCGGCACCGTGGGACGGCGCCGGGGCGAAGCTGTGCCACCTGGTCCACGGGGTGCCGCCCGGCGCCGGGTTCGACGCGCTGGCCCGGGCCCGCGGCGCCGACCTGCACTGCGCGGTGCCCGGCGCCGGAGACCATCCGTGGGGGACGCTGCCCCACGGGCTGGAGGCGGCCGACTGAGGTCCAGGCGTCCGCCCCCCGACAGGCCCCGCTCTCAGCCCAGCGACAGCACGACCAGCGCGGTCGTCGCCGCCGTCTCCGCCAGCCCGCCGAAGACGTCGCCGGTGACGCCTCCGAACCGGCGGACGCAGTGACGCAGCAGCAGTTCGGCGGCGGCACAGGCGGCGAGGACCGCGAGCGGGCCGCGCACGGGCCCGTACGTCCCGAAGAGCGCCCCCGTGCTCGCCGCCACGCCCAGGACGAGCGCCGCCACGAGCAGCGCCCCGCGCACCGGGACCACGCCCGCGACCGCCGCGCCCAGCCCCTCGGGGCGGGCCGGCGGCACCCCGGCGCGGGCGGCCAGCGTCAGGGCGAGCCGGGCGGCGAGTGCCGAGACGACGGCCGCGCACGCCCCGCGCCCCCACGAGTCGCCGTACGCCTGCGCGAGGGCGGCCACCTGGCCGAGCAGCACGAACAGCAGGGTGATCACCCCGAACGGGCCGATGTCCGACTGCTTCATGATCCGCAGCGCGTCCTCGGCGGGCTTCCCGCTGCCCAGCCCGTCCGCCGTGTCGGCGAGCCCGTCGAGGTGCAGTCCCCGGGTGAGCGCGGCCGGTACGGCGGCGGAGGCCACGGCGGCCGTCAGGGGACCCGCGCCCAGCGCCAGCAGCAGCACGCCGGCCGCGGCGGCGCCCAGCCCGACCACCAGCCCGGCCGCGGGCGCGCACAGCATCCCGCCGCGCGCGGCGTCGCGGTCCCAGCGGGTCACCCGGACGGGCAGCACCGTCAGGGTGCCGAAGGCGAAGCGGAGGCTGTCGGGAAGGGGGGTCCTGGGCACCGGCGCAGGTTATCCGCCGACCGGAGGAGCGAGGACGGCGGCCATGGATAAAGTTCGCATATGGGTCATTGGGTGTATCGCAACATCGTCGAGCCGGGCAAGCTGCCCCTGCTGCTGGCGCTCGCCTCCTTCGTGCTGACCTTCGTGATCACCCGTGTCGTCGTCCGGATGATCAGGGCGGGCAAGGGGCCGTTCGGCAACGTCAAGGCGGGCGACCTGCACATCCACCACGTCGTCCCCGGTGTCGTGCTGACCGTGATCGGCGGCTTCGGCGCGGTGGCCAGTGGCCGGCACGGCTTCGGCGCGGGCGCGTTCGCCGTGGTCTTCGGCATGGGGGCGGGCCTCGTCCTCGACGAGTTCGCGCTGATCCTGCACCTGGACGACGTCTACTGGACCGAGGCCGGACGCAAGAGCGTCGAGGTCGTGGTGGTCACCGCCGCCCTGGTCGGCCTCGTGCTCAGCGGGTTCCTGCCGTTCGGCGTCAACGACCTCACCAACCGGGAGCTCCAGGACCGCGGCGGCGTCATCATCAGCGTCGCGGTGAACTTCCTCTTCGCGCTGCTCGCCCTCAGCAAGGGCAAGGCCCGCACGGCGATCTTCGGGGTGATCGTCCCCGTGGTGGCCCTGGTCGGCGCGATCCGCCTGGCCCGCCCCGGCTCCCCGTGGGCCCGGCGCTTCTACCGCCGCCGGCCCCGCGCCCGCGCCCGCTCCAGCCTGCGCGCCTACCACCACGACCGGCGCTGGGCGAAGCCCCGGCGCCGGCTCCAGGACCTGATCGGCGGCAAGCCCGACCCGGAGCCGGTCCGTTCCCTGCCGGGCGGCGACTGACCGGCCGCCGACGGGGCACCGTGCTCAGCGGTGCGTCTGCAGATGCTTGCGGTGCAGCCACTTCGGCAGCCCCGGCGCCTCCAGGAACCCCTCGGCGCGCGCCGCCGCGACCCCGATCCGCAGCAGGTCCGCGCTCTTCTCGAAGAGCAGGAACCGGGGCTCCCAGATCGGCCGGTACTTGGCGTTGGCGCGGTACAGCGACTCGATCTGCCACCAGCGGGAGAAGAAGCTGAGCAGCGAGCGCCACAGCCGCAGCACCGGTCCCGCGCCGAGGCGGGCGCCCCGCTCGAAGACGGACCGGAACATTGCGAAGTTGAGGGAGACCTGGGCGATCCCGATCTCCCGGGCCCTGCGCAGGAGTTCGATCACCATGAACTCCATCAGCCCGTTGTCGGAGTCCCGGTCCCGGCGCATCAGGTCCAGCGACAGCCCGTGCGGCCCCCACGGCACGAAGGACAGCAGGGCCCTCAACTCGCCGTCCCGGTCGGTGCATTCGAGCATCACGCAGCGCCCGTCCTCGGGGTCGCCGAGCCGCCCGAGCGCCATCGAGAAGCCCCGCTCGGTGGCGCCGTCCCGCCAGTCGTCCGCCCGCCGCAGCAGATACGCCAGCTCCTCGGCGGGGATGTCCTCGTGCCGCCGGATACGGACCGTGTACCCGGCCCGCCTGATCCGGTTGAAGGCCTGCCGGACGGTGCGCATGGCACGTCCCTCCAGCGTGAACTCGGCGATCTCCACGAGTGCTTCGTCCCCCAGCTCCAGCGCGTCCAGGCCGTGCCGCGCGTAGATCGTCCCGGCCTCCTCGCTCGCGCCCATCACCGCCGGGATCCAGCCGTGCGCCCGCGCCTCGGCCAGCCACGGCTCGATGGCGCCGGGCCACGCCTCGGGGTCGCCGACCGGGTCACCGCTCGCCAGCGACACCCCGCCCACGACGCGGTACGCCACCGCCGCCTTGCCGGTCGGCGACCACACCACGCTCTTCTCGCGGCGCAGGGCGAAGTAGCCCAGCGAGTCGCGCTCGCCGTGCCGGTCCAGCAGGGCGCGCAGCCGCTTCTCGTCGTCCTCGGTGAGCGGGTCGACGGCGCGGCGGGAGCGGAAGGCCGCGTACAGGACGGCGAGGACCAGCAGCGTGCTGAACCCGTTGACGGCGACGTTGACCCAGTTGGGGGTCTCGATCCCGGGGAAACGGGCGTCGTCGGCGGCGACGGACACGAGCCGCAGGGTGCCGTAGCGCCAGCGGTCGGTGAACGTCGAGATCCGGGCGTCCGGCGCCTGGTTGGTGGCCGTGACCAGGAGCGCGGCGAGCAGCGAGGTGACCAGCAGCCCGCCGGCCCCCACGGCCGCCGCCAGCCTCGGGTTCGACCGGTCGCCCTTGGCGTAGAACTCGCGCCGGCCGACGACGAGCGATGCCACGAACGCCGCGGTCAGGCCGAGCGAGACCCAGTTCTGCGGGTACCGCCGGACCTCCGGGAAGGTCATGGCGAACGAGAACAGCAGCAGGAACGAGCCGCTGAGCACCAGGTTCAGGATCCAGGCGGCCCGCTTCCTGCGCCGCATGGTGAGGGCGAGGAACATCGTGAAGACACCGGAGGCGAATCCCGCCGTCAGCAGATACGGCGTGAAGTAGTTCTCCGTGTTGTGCCGCCGCACGTCCTGCCCCAGGGAGACCCACCCGGCACTCAGGAAGTTGACGAACGCGACACCCCGCAGATACCAGACGGCGAAGGCGGCGGCCCGGCGCGGGACGCCGGCGGGCCGGGGGTCCCGCTCGCCCTGACGGGCCGGAGCCCGCTCCCGACCCGTGGCAATTCGGACATCTCCCATGAGCCGGGATGATAGGTCCCCACACCCCGCCGCCACCCACAAACCCCCCGGACCGCACCCGCTCAGGGGCCAAGAGGACCAACGCCCCCGGCCCCCACGCACCCGCACGGGAACCGCAAAGGATTGCCCCGCAAGGGGCGCGACGAACGGCGCGCCCAGCCCCCACACACCCGCAGACAAAACCCAACGGGACCCGGTCAGGGGCGCGAGGAACGGCGCGCCCAGCCCCCACACACCCGCACGGAAAATCGCAACGGATGGCCCCGCCAGGGGCGCGAGGAACGGCGCGCCCAGCCCCCACGAACCGGCACAGGAAACTCAACGTCCAGCCCCGCAAGGGGCGAGGAATGCCGCGCCCAGCCCAAGTCAGGTCGCACCAAACCCCAGGTGAGCCCTCGTCAGGGGGCGAGAGACGCCGCACCCGGCGCCTACGCCCCCGCCCCCACCCCACCCTCAGGAGAGGACCCGAGCCCCACCTCGGGCAACTCCGCAGCCAAGGCCGCAGCAGCCTGCACCAACGGCAACGCCAGCAACGCCCCCGCCCCCTCACCCACGGTGACCCCGTGATCAAGCAGGGGTTCGAGCGCCATCCGGTCGAGAGCCTTCGCCTGCGCAGGCTCCCCGCTGCTCTGTCCGGCCAGCCACCAGTCCGGCGCCCGGAAGGCGACCCGCTGCCCGACCAGGGCGCACGCGGCGGAGACCACCCCGTCGAGAATGACGGGCGTCGTGCGCACCGCGCACTGGAGCAGGAACCCGGTCATGGCGGCGAGGTCGGCCCCGCCCACCGTGGCCAGCAGCTGGAGCTGGTCCCCGAGCACGGGCCGGGCCCGCCGCAACGCGTCCCGCACCGCCGCGCACTTGCGCATCCACGCGAGGTCGTCGATGGGCTGCCCGCCCCGCCCGGTGACCACGGACGCGTCGGTCCCGCACAGCGCGGCGACGAGCACCGCCGCCGCGGTCGTCCCGCCGACGCTCAGATCGCCGAGGACGACGAGATCCGTACCGGAGTCGGCCTCCTCGTCGGCGACGGCGACGCCCGCCAGGAACGCGGCCTCGGCCTCCTCGGGAGTCAGCGCGTCCTCGACGTCGATCCGCCCCGACCCGCGCCGCACCCGGTGCCGTACGACCTCGTCCGGCAGCCCGTCCGGGTCGCAGTCGAGGGACATGTCGACCACCCGCACCGGCACGCCGAGCCGCCGGGCCAGGATCGCGGCGGGTCCTGCGCCCTCCAGGAGGGAGCGCACGAGCCGGTCGGCGGTGCCCGCGGGCCGGGCCGACACGCCGAGCGCCGCGATCCCGTGGTCACCCGCGAACAGCACCGCGCGAGGCCGCTCGACGGGCCGCACCGGCACCGCCGACTGCGCCGCCGCGAGCCACTCGCCGAGTTCGTCGAGGCGGCCGAGCGACCCGGGCGGCACGGCCTGACGCTCCCTGCGCGCCTCGGCGTCACGGCGTACACCACCGTCGGGGCGCTCGATCAGATCGGTGAAGTCGTCGAGATTAAGCGAGCTCATTCGCCGAACAGTACCGGCCGCGATCGAACACGGCGGAGCCACGTCATTGCACCCATGATCGGGATCCCATACGTTCCGGTTTGCATCGAATTGCCTCCCGGGTCCAGGAGCCGCTCATGACCCCCACCCCGCGGACGAGCGCCCTGCGCCGAGCCGCATACCTCAGCGAACTCGCCCAGGGCACCGACCGCTTCCACGAACCGCGCCGGGAGGACTGCCCCTGGTGCGGTTCGACCCGGCTGCGCACCCGGCTGCGGACGCCCAACCTGCGCCGGCACCAGCCGGGCACCTTCGTCGTCGACGAGTGCCGGGACTGCGCCCACGCCTTCCAGAACCCCCGCCTCACCGCGGAGGGACTGGCCTTCTACCACCTCGACTTCCACGAGGGCCACGACGGCTTCGCGGAACGGATCCTCGCCGCCCGCGGCAGCCGCAGACGCCACCGCGCCGCCGCCCGCGCGATGCTCCGCTTCGGGGAACCGGAGAGCTGGCTGGACGTCGGCACCGGGCACGGCCACTTCGCGGAGACGGCCCGGCAGGTGCACCCCTACACCGCCTTCGACGGCATCGACGCCGGCGTGGCGATCGAGAAGGCGTATGCGGCAGGCCGCGTCGACGAGGCCCACCTGGGCCGTCTCACCGACCCGGGAATCGCCGCACGGGTGCGGGGCCGCTACGACGTCGTCAGCATGTTCCACCACCTGGAGCACACCCCCGACCCGCGCGGGGAACTGCGCGCGGCGCTGGCCGCGCTGCGCCCCGGCGGCCACCTCCTCGTCGAAGTCCCGGACCCCGCCTGTGTGTTCGGCAGCCTGCTGGGCCGCTGGTGGGTCAACTCGGGCCAGCCGCAGCACCTGCACCTGCTGCCGCTGCCGAACCTGCTGGCCGAACTGGAGTCCCTGGGCTGCGAGATCGTCGCCACCGACCGCCGCGAACCCCACATCCCGTACGACCTCACGGGCGCCCTCGCGCTGGCGCTCGCCCGTGTGCTGCCCGACGTCGACGCCCCCTGGCGGGCCAAGCCCCCCACCGAACTCCAGCGCGCCGTCCGCGCGGTCCTCATGAAGGCCACCGTCCCCCTGCTCGCCGCGGCCTCCGCCCTGGACCACGCCCTCGCCCCGCTGTTCAGCCGCACCCGCTTCTCGAACGCGTACCGGATCATCGCCCGCCGCGGGGCGTGAACCGGCGTCAGGGCCGCAGCGGCAGCGCCTGCCCCGCCACCACCAGCAGCACGTGCTCGCACTCCGCCGCGAAGGCGGCGTTCAGCCGCCCCAGCTCGTCGCGGTAGCGGCGGCCGGAGGCGGTCGCCGGCACGATGCCGGACCCGACCTCGTTCGAGACGGCGACGACGGTCCGGCGCGTGCGGCGTACGGCGTCGGTCAGTTCGCCGGTCCGCTGCCGCAGGGCCCGTTCGCCGCCGCCCGCCCACTCCGCGTCGTCCCAGGCGCCCACCGCGTCCATGGCGTCCGTCAGCCACAGGGACAGGCAGTCGACGAGCAGCGGGGGACCGTCCTGGTCGAGCAGGGGCACGAGGTCGCAGGTCTCGACCGTGCGCCAGGACCCCGGGCGGCGCTCGCGGTGCGCGTGCACCCGCGAGGCCCACTCGCCGTCCCCGGCGCGCGTGCCGCCCGTCGCCACGTACACCACGTCGGGGAACGCCTCCAGCCGGCGCTCCGCCTCGACCGACTTGCCGGAACGGGCGCCGCCCAGCACGAGGGTGCGCCGCGGCACGTCCGGCACGTCCTCGTACACGCCGACGGTCAGCGTCGTGCCGTCCGGCACCGCCCGCGCCCCGGCCGCGGCGAGCCGGCGGCGCAGTTCGGCCCCCGGCGGCACGTCGTGGTCCAGGTGCGCGGCGACGACGTCGCTCGTCGGCCCGACGGCGCCCACGGCCCGCAGCCTCGCCAGCGCGTCCGGCCGCCCGGTCACGTCGGCGACGACCATGTCGTACGGCCCGCCGTTCGCGTCGAGCCCGGCCGGCGCGGCCCCCGGCGGCAGATACAGCAGCCGCTGCCCGTCGGGCCCCGTCACCGCGTACCCGGTGCCGGGCGCGTCCAGCGGCACCGCCCGCACCCGGTGCCCGGTCAGCAGCGCCAACTCCCGCCCGTCCGGCACCCGTCCGGGCTGCGGCAGCCCCGCCGGGACCTCGACCGCGGGCCCGTTGTGCGGATGCGAGAGCAGCACCTGCCGTACGCCGCCCAGCGAGCGGCCGGCGCGGGCGGCGGCGAACGCGGCACCGGGGGTGAGGTCGAGGAGCAGGGTCCCGTCCACCAGCAGCGCGGTCGCCGCCCGCGCGTCGGGGCCGAGCGCGGTGGCGCAGGCGGCGCAGGGACAGTCGGGGCGGGGGAGGCCCGCGGGGGCACCGGTGCCGAGCAGAGTCAGTTCCACGGAGCTGATTTTCGCCTGTCGGTGCAGGTCTTGCGCGTCCGGCTAGGCTTCGGGCAGGGGCTGGATCTTGTCCGGCCCCCGCTGTGCAGTGTGCTCATACCTTGGAGGCGTACATGGCGGCATGGACGTGGCGGTTCGAGAAGGCCGACGGGGCGGAGGTCCCGCCCGCGGTCGTGCCCGAGGAGTTCACCACGCAGGGGGACGCCGAGTCCTGGATCGGTGAGCACTGGAAGGACCTTGCGGACGGAGGTGCCGACCAGGTGCGGCTGTTCGAGGACAGCACGGAGATCTACGGGCCGATGAGCCTGCACGCCGAGGAGGCGTAGCTCCCCGGTGCTGCCGGGGGCCCGGCTCTCGGCAGCACCGCCCACCGCCCGTCCCGCGCGGGTCAGCGGGACCACCGCCCGCCCGGGGCCGTCCCGCCGGCTCACTGCTCGCCCAGCGTCACGTCGACGGTCTTCTCGTCGCCGCTGCGCGTGTAGGTCACCGGGACCCGGTCGCCCGGCTTCTCGGCGGCCAGCGCCTCGGTCAGCGAGGTGATCGTCCCGATGTCCGTCCTGCCGAACCGCGTGATGATGTCGCCCGGTTCGATGCCGGCCCGGTCGGCCGCGCCGCGCCTCTGGACCTCGACCACGGCGACTCCCGCGGCCCGGTAGCCGTCGTCCACGACCGTGCGGCCCGTGATGCCGAGCGCGGCCCGTCCCGAATCGGTGACCCGGCCGTCCTCGATGATCTGGTCGGCGACCGTCCTCACCATCGACGCCGGGATGGCGAACCCGATGCCGGGAGCCGCGCCGCCGCCCATGTTGGGATCCGCCGCGGCCAGCGTCGGGATGCCGACGACCTTGCCGTCCAGGTCCACCAGCGCGCCCCCGCTGTTGCCCGGATTGATCGCGGCCGACGTCTGCACCATGTTCGGGATCGTCGCGCCGGTCCCGCCGCCCGGGCCGCCCTCGCTGACGGTGCGTCCGGTCGCCGACACGATGCCCTGCGTCACGCTGGAGGACAGGCCGAGCGGCGAGCCCATCGCGAGCACGATCTGCCCCACGGCGACCTTCGACGAGTCGCCCATCGTCGCCGCCTTCACCCCGTCCGGCACCTTGTCCAGCTTGATGACGGCGAGGTCCTGCTGCGGGTAGGCGTAGACGAGCCGGGCGGTCAGCACGTCCTCGCTGTTGGCCGTCGTCACCTGGAACGTCTTCTCGTTCCCGACCACGTGCGCGTTGGTCACCACGTGCCCCTGGTCGTCGTACACGACCCCCGAGCCGAGGTCGTTGCGCGCCTGGATCTGCACCACCGACGGCAGGACGTCCCTGATGACCCGCTGGTAGTCGTCCTGAAGGTCACCGGCGGCCCTGGGCGCGGCGGCCCGCTCCGTCGTCGCGCGGCGCTCCGTGACCGAGGGCGCCGCCGCGGAGCAGCCGGCGAGCAGGGCGGCGGAGCAGACGACGGCGGCGGACAGGCGCGCACGAGTGCGGGCACGGAAGGCATCCATGCCCGAAGTGTCCCTTTCGGGAGGTGGTTCAGCCCGCGCTGCACACCCGAACAGGCGGTGTCACAGCCGCGTTTCCCCCGCCCGGACGGCCGCTCAGCCGCGCACTCCGCACAGATGCAGCAGCGCCGCCACCTGGCGGTAGGGGTCGGTGCGTCCGGCGCGTTCCTCGACAGCCAGCAGGGCGTCCACGTCGGAGGGGACCTCGGCCCCGTCCGCCGCCGTGTCCGTGAAGACCCGCACCCCGTACCAGGCGTGCAGCGGTGCCCCGATGCCCAACAGGGTCGCCGTCAGGGTGGCGAGCCGGTCGGCGCGGACGTCGAGACCGAGCCGGTTGCGGTAGGCGACGGTGTCGAACGCCCCGAGGGCACCCGTCCAGTCACCGGCCAGCCCCGGCCGCATGGCCAGCGCGTCCGCGTTCCGCACCAGGAGAGAGAGCAGCCCGCCGGGGGCCAGCATCCGCGCCATGCCCGCGAGCAGGGCGTCGGGCTCCTCGACGTACATCAGCACGCCGTGGCACAGCACCACGTCGAAACTGCCGGGCAGGAAGTGGACCCCGGTCTCCCGGCCGTCGCCCTCGATCAGCCGGACGCGGCTCTGGATGCCCTCGGGCTCGGCGGCCAGCGCCTCCCGGGCGACGCCCAGCATCCTCGCGTCCTGCTCCAGGCCGGTCACCTGGTGCCCGGCCCTGGCCAGCCGCAGCGCCTGCGTGCCCTGGCCCATGCCGACGTCGAGGATCCGCAGCCGCTGCCCGACCGGGAACCGCCCGGCTATCTGCTCGTCGAGCTGCCGGGCCACCAGCTCCTGCCGTACGACATCACGCAGCCCGCCCAGCCTGCTCAGCCAGGCGTCCGCCGCGCCCCCGGAGAAAGACGTCGCGCTCAGGGCCGCTCTCCGCGCTTGACCTGCGGCTTCGGCAGCCGGAGCCGGCGCATCTGCAGGGTGCGCATCAGCGCGTACGGGACCGCGCCCTTCTTGGGCGCGTCCGGGAAGCGCGTGTTGAGCTGCTTCTTGAGGCGGATCGCGATGCCGATCGAGTCGACCACGATCATCGCGATCACCACGAGCCACAGCAGCAGCGCGATGTTCTGCAGCGATCCCACCCGCACCATGCTCAGCACGAGGATGACCACGGCCATCGGCAGGAAGAACTCGGCGACGCAGAACCGCGAGTCGACGAAGTCACGCGCGAACTTGCGCACCGGGCCCTTGTCGCGCGCGGGCAGGAAACGCTCGTCGCCGCTCGCCAGCGCCTGACGCTGCTTCTCCAGCTGGGTCCGGCGCTCGTCGCGCTGCCGCTTGGCCGCCTCCTTCCGCGACGTCGGAGTGTTGGCGACGCTGCGGCGCTGGGTCTGTGCCTCACTGCGCTTGGGCGTGGGGCGACCCTTGGGGGCCTGCGGGTCGCGGGGCTGCTTGGAGTCGGTCACCTGCGCCTTGACGGCGGGGGCCTTCTCTTCCTTGGCACGGCTACGGAACACAAAACCCAAGGGTACGGGGTGCCGGGGCATGGACCGCGGCCGACCGGGGAACGATCCGGCAACACCGGACGTCTGTACTGGGACAAGGGGGACGTTGCGTGTCGTTCGGCCCGGGAGTTCCGCCGGGACCTCCGGGGGACCCCGAGAGACACCTACTCCCTACGCCGGAGCGGGGTCGTACGCAGTCGTCCTTGGGGATGAGCGCATCCGTCCCCGAACAGTGCGGTAATGGATGCAGGGCCCGTACTGTGGGTTCTGTCGCAGGTGCTGGAGCCGTAGTCCGTCAGAAGGGGGCGCGCGAAGCCCATGAGCGGTGTCATGAAGCGTATGGGGATGATCTTCCGCGCGAAGGCGAACAAGGCCCTTGACCGGGCCGAGGACCCGCGCGAGACCCTCGATTACTCGTACCAGAAGCAGCTGGAGCTGCTCCAGAAGGTCCGCCGGGGCGTCGCCGACGTGGCGACCTCGCGCAAGCGCCTGGAGCTCCAGCTCAACCAGCTCCAGTCGCAGTCCTCCAAGCTGGAGGACCAGGGCCGCAAGGCGCTCGCCCTGGGCCGCGAGGACCTGGCCCGCGAGGCACTCTCGCGCCGGGCCGCGCTCCAGCAGCAGGTGACCGACCTGGAGACGCAGCACCAGACCCTCCAGGGCGAGGAGGAGAAGCTCACCCTCGCGGCCCAGCGGCTGCAGGCCAAGGTGGACGCCTTCCGCACGAAGAAGGAGACCATCAAGGCCACGTACACCGCGGCCCAGGCGCAGACCCGGATCGGGGAGGCCTTCTCGGGCATCTCCGAGGAGATGGGCGACGTGGGCATGGCCATCCAGCGCGCCGAGGACAAGACCGCCCAGCTCCAGGCGCGGGCCGGCGCGATCGACGAACTGCTCGCCTCCGGAGCACTCGACGACCAGTCCGGGCTCGCCAAGGACGACATCCAGAGCGAGCTGGACCGGCTTTCCGGTGGTACGGATGTAGAGCTGGAACTGCAGCGCATGAAGGCGGAGCTGGCGGGCGGCTCGCCGCAGCAGGCGATCGAGGGCGGCTCCGGCCAGTCCCGGTCCCAGCAGCAGCCGCAGGACACTCCGCGCTTCGACAAGCAGTAGGCACGCACCGGAATCCGCCGGGTCCCACGCCTGAGGAGGGCGACATGATCGTACGGATCATGGGGGAGGGGCAGGTGACGCTGGCCGACGGCCACCTCACCGAACTGAACAGGCTCGACGACGAGCTGCTCGCCGAGATGGAGCGCGGCGACCAGGAGGGTTTCCGGCGCACGCTGGCCGCCCTCCTGGACGCGGTCCGCCGCCTGGGGACGCCCCTGCCCGACGACTCCCTGGAGCCGTCCGAGCTGATCCTCCCCTCGTCCGACGCCTCCCTGGAGGAGGTACGGGACCTCCTGAGCGACGACGGCCTGATCCCGGGCTGAGCCAAGCCCGGCGCCCGGTCAGGGGCGCGGGGAACGGCGCGAGCAGCCACGACGGCGGTCCGGGGATTCCACGACCCCCGGTGGCGCCCGGTCGGGGGCGCGGGG